>NZ_BMNH01000002.1:0-298068 GCF_014646355.1 Nonomuraea cavernae | reverse complement strand
CTACAAGGCGGCCCGCGCCGGTGTCGCCCTGGTCTGGGTGGACCCGGCCTACACCTCGCAAGCCTGCTCGGCCTGCGGGCACGTGGCCAAGAACAACCGGCCCGGCCAGGCCGCCTTCGCCTGTACGTCGTGCGGCTTCGCTGAGCACGCCGACGTCAACGCAGCCCGCAACATCGCCGCACGCGGTGAGACGGGCTGGGCAGTGAGTCACGCTGCCTGACGCGGACCAGACCGTCGAAGCCACCGACGGCCAGGAGCTGCAAGCTCAGTCCTTCAAGGCTGAGAAGCTGACCCGAGCAGTTCCAGCAGGTCCCACTCGTTCTCGCAGACCCGGCGCCCGATCGCCGCCAGCTCCACCGACCCGGCGCCGCCGCGCAGGTGCCGCATGGTCTGCATGACGCAGATGATCCCCCACTTGAGCACGCCGAACGTCTCCCACCAGCGCAGCGCCTCGCGGTCCACGGGCTGCCCGCCCGCCTTCTCGTACGCGGTGACGAGGTCGTCGTAGCCGCCGAACCCGCCCACCGGCAGCGGCGAGCCGAACCGCCACGCCTTCACGCACAGCCAGCCGAGGTCCTCCAGCGGGTCGCCGGCGTGGGCCAGCTCCCAGTCCAGCACCGCCCTGACGCCGTCCGGGCCGACGATCAGGTTGCCGTTGCGGAAGTCGCCGTGCACCACCGTCCGCCGCCCGCCCGGCGGCCGGTTCGCCGCGAGCCGCCGCAGCGCGAGTTCGAACACCGGATGCGGCTCACCCGTCAGGTCCAGCAGGTCCCGCCACTGCCGCAGCGGATCCTCCTCCAGCGTCCCCGACGGGGGTGGGGGAAGGGCGGACAGGGGCATCCGGTGGATCGCGGCCAGCGCCTGCCCGCACTGCGCCGCCAGCCTCGGCCGGGCCCCGGCGTACGCCTCGTCCCGCAGGATGCGGCGCGGGATGGTCTCACCCGCGACGCGCGTCATCAGGATGTACGGCCCCGCCGCCGCGACGATCCGCGGCACCGGCACCCCGGCGTCCAGCGCGGCCCGCATCAGCGTCGCCTCGGCGGCCAGCGGCGCGCCCGCGTCGAGCGGCGTGCCGGGGGAGTCGAGACGCAGGATCAGCTCGTGCCGCTCGCCGTCCGGCGTGACCGCGTCCAGCGCCCACGTCTCGCGGGACGCCCCGCCGGGCAGCCGGGCGCTGAAGGCGACCGTCGCCTCCGTCCCGAACACCTCACGCACCAGCGCCTCGGCGTCGAAGGTGTCGGACGGGTGAGCACGCGCGGTGGTCATCGGAGGCCGAACTCCCAGTTGCCGCCCGCCGCGTAGACGCCGAGGACGCGCCGGCCCACCGAGTCGACGTGCACCTCGTCCGGGCCGTCGTAGATGCGGCCGGCTCGCGCGTGGCGGTACATCCGGTCGAGCGGGGTGTCGCCGGTCAGCCCCATGGCGCCGTACACCTGGATGGCCCGGTCGATCACGTTGTGCAGCGTGCGCGCGCCCACCACCTTGATCGCGCCGATCTCGACGCGGGCGTCGGAGCCGGCGTCGACGGCCTGCGCGGCGTGCAGGGTGAGCAGCCGGGCCGCCTGGATCTCGGTGTAGGAGTCGAACACGTGCTGGCGCATGAGCTGCTTCCTGGCCAGCGGCTCGCCGAAGGCGGTGCGTTCGTGCAGCCTGCGGCACATCAGGTCGAAGGCCCGCTGCGCCTGCCCGAGCCAGCGCATGCAGTGGAAGATCCGGCCCGGCCCGAGCCGTTTCTGCGCGATGACGAAGCCCTGGCCGCGCGGGCCGAGCAGGTTGGCCGCGGGCACCCGGACGTCCTCGTAGCGGACCTCGCAGTGGGCGCCGTCGAGGCCGAGCACCGGGGTGTCACGCACGATGGTGTAGCCCGGGGTGTCGGTCGGCACCAGGATCATGGAGAAGGCCAGGTGCGGCGGCGCGTCCTGCTCGGTGCGGCACATCACGGTCGTGTACGCGGCCCGTGACGCGCCGGTCGTGAACCACTTGTGCCCGTTGATCACCCATTCGTCGCCGTCGAGCACGGCGGACGTCCGGAGCTGGGTGGGGTCGCTGCTCGACACGGCCGGCTCGGTCATCGCGAAGCTCGGCCAGATGTCGCCGCGCACCAGCGGCTCCAGGTAGCGCTCGCGCTGCTCGGGGGAGGCGTGCTCGCCCAGCATGAGCGAGTCCTGCAGGGTGAACGTGCCGAGCGCGAGCTGCCCGAACTCGCTGCGGCCCTGCACCTCGTTGACGTACACGTAGTCGAGGAACGGCAGCCCGCCGCCGCCGAGCTCGCGCGGGTGGCCGAGCGCCCACAGGCCTTCCTTCTTCGCCTCCCGCTGCAGCTCGCCGAGCGCCTCGGCGGCCGCGGGGCCGCCCTCGTGCAGCACGGCCTCCGCCGGCTCGACCCGCTCGGTCATGAACGTGTGGACGGCGTCGCGGATCGGTCGGACGCTGTCGGGAACGGCGAAGCTCATGAGAGGATCTCAGCCGAAAATCGTTGCCGGGTCAACGGATAAGGGGTCCCTTATGGCGCTGGACGAGGAGTCCCCGGCGAGCGGGCCGCACGACGTGCCCACGGCCGCGCAGCTGGTGGCCGCGGTGCGCGACTTCCTGGCCGCCGACGTGCTGCCGGCGGTGGACGGCCGGGTGCGCTTCCACGCCCGGGTGGCGATCAACGTCCTGGGCATGGTCGAGCGCGAGCTCGAACTCGGGCCCGCCCAGGCGCGGGAGCACGCCGCCCGTCTGGAGGCGCTCGGCGTGGGCTCCGACGCCGAGCTGGCCGCCGCCGTCCGCGAGGGCCGCCTCGACGGCGACGACACGCTCGCCCCGCTCCTGAAGCAGGCGGTCCGCGCCAAGCTGCTGGTCGCCAATCCCGGCCACCTCGACTCCGGGCGCCCCTGACGAGCCGGGCCCGGATCGGGTCACCTCGACTCCGCGGCCCCTGGCGCGTCAGGTCGCCGGGCGGCCGGTCAGGTCCTCGGAGATGTCGCGGGTGCCGTATCCGTCGGGCGCCGGCACCTCCACGATCGGGTCGGGGCGGTCGTCGAACTCCAGCCGCAGGGCCCGCGCCATCGTGGCGTGCATCTCGTACAGGCAGGTGATGTAGGTCAGCTCCAGGATCTGCTCGTCCGGCAGGTGCCGCTTGAGCACCGCGAACACCTCGTCGTGCACCCGGCCGCCGTCGAGCACGAGCGCGTCGGTGTAGGCGAGCACGGCCCGTTCCAGCTCGCCGAACAGGTCACTGACCGCCCAGTGGGCGATCGCCTTGATCTTCTCCTCGGGCAGTCCGAGGGCCCGTAGCTGCTTGCAGTGCTGGGAGTAGACGAACTGGCTCTGCCGCGCCCATCCGGCCCTGGTCTGGCCGAGCTCGCGCAGCACCGGGTCGAGGCTGGACTCGCGGTAGAGCTGGAAGCCCTTGACGCAGTGCCGGAAGATCGCCGGGTCGAGCGCGAAGACCGTCCACCAGTCGCCGGGCGAGCCGGTCGCCGTGCCCTGTCGGCCGGGCTCGAGCAGCCGGTCGTTGAAGAAGGTGACCACCGGGTCGGTCATCTCCTCGCGCGGCACCTGCCGCAGCCTCGGCATCAGACGGTCCTGTCGGCGGCGGTCCTCGGCTCGTGCCGCACGTCGCCCGGCTGCCCGACAGGGCGGGTCCAGGCGGCGAACTCCACCAGCACGCCGTCGGGGTCCTTGAAGTAGATGGACCGGACGAACACCCCGTCGTGCATCTTCGGCGCCACCCCGAACTCGCTGTCGTCGTGGTTGAGCAGCACGCCCACGTCGATGCCCTTGGCGAGCAGCCGGTCGCGGTACTCCTCGATCCGCTCGGGCGGCACGTCGAAGGCGATGTGGTTCATCGATCCGACGGCCGACACCAGCTCGCCCCGGTCGGGCAGGTTCTTCGGCGCGGAGACGCCCGGCACGCCCTCCGGCGCGTCGGGGAACCAGAAGAACGCCAGCGCGTTGCCGCCGCCGCAGTCGAAGAAGAAGTGCTGGCCCCAGCCCATCGGCAGCTCGATCGTCTTGATCAGCGGCATGCCCAGGACGCCGGAGTAGAAGTCGACGGTCTGCTTCATGTCGGAGCAGACCAGAGCGATGTGGTTGACCCCGCGAAGCTCGAATTCGCTGTTCATAGTAACTACGTACTTATCACAGGGTTCAGCCAAAAAACATGACATGAGATGTCCTCTTTACCGGGCAGGCTCGCCGCATGATTGCACTGGTGGCGGGAGCGACCCGCGGCACGGGACGAGGAATAGCACGCGAGCTGGGCGCGATCGGCGCGACCGTCTACTGCACCGGCAGGACGACCCGCGAGCGGCGGTCGGAGATGAACCGGTCCGAGACGATCGAGGAGACCGCCGAGCTGGTCACCGCGGCCGGCGGCACCGGCATCGCGGTCCGGGTGGACCATCTGGAGAGCGACCAGGTCAAGGCGCTGGCCGAGCGGATCGACAGCGAGCAGGGGCGCCTGGACGTGCTGGTCAACGACGTCTGGGGCGCCGACTCCCTGTGGAGCTGGAACACGCCGATCTGGGAGCAGGATCTGGACAAGGGGCTGCGGCTGCTCAGGCTGGGCATCGACACCCACATCATCACCAGCCACCACCTGCTGCCGCTGCTGATCAAGGGCGGCGACGGCCTGGTCGTGGAGGTGACCGACGGCACCTGGGACTTCAACGTCACCCGCTACCGCGAGTCGCTCGTCTACGACCTGGCCAAGATGGCGGTCAACCGGCTGGCGTTCGCCCAGGCCCACGAGCTGCGCCCGCACGGCGGCACCGCGGTGGCCGTCTCGCCCGGTTTCCTGCGCTCCGAGGCGATGCTGGAGCACTTCGGCGTCACCGAGGACACCTGGCGGGAGGCGGTCGCCAAGGGCGCCGACGCCGCGTTCGCGGTCTCCGAGACCCCCGCCTACACCGGCCGGGCGGTCGCCGCCCTCGCCGCCGACCCCGACCGGGGGCGCTGGTCGGGCCGGTCGGTCTCCAGCGAGGAGGTGGCCCTGGCGTACGGGTTCACCGACGTGGACGGCAGCCGGCCCCAGGTGTGGAGATACCTCACGGACGTCGGCTACCTCACGGACGCCGCGGACAAGGGCGTCGCCCCCGACCCGGCGGACTACCGATGAGGCCGGGAGCCGGTCGGCCCGGCGGACCACCGTTGAGGCCTCAAGCCGACCGCCCCGGCGACCGGCCCGGCGACCGGCTTGGCGACCCGGACGACCACCGCCAGCCCGCCGTGCGGGCCTGACCGGTCCCGTACAGGCCTGACATGCGGGTGGCGGCCTCGGCGACCGCGGCCCGCAGCTCCGGCGGCGCGAGCACCTCGGCCTCCGGGCCGAACCTCAGCACCTGCCCGAAGGCCACCTCGTCCGACTCGACCGCGAGCCGTACGGTGCCGTCGGGCTGGAGCGAGCCGAGCGCGCCGGTCAGGGCGGCCGGGTCGGCGATGTGGCGGAGCAGCCGCACCCCGCGCGGGGTGAGCCGCAGCGTGATCTCGGTCCGCAGCAGCGACCGGGTGAACCAGTTCGCCTGCTCGGCCCAGAACGCGGCCAGGTCGAAACCGGTGTCCCGGTCGAAGCCGGCGTCGCCGACCTCGACCGGGCCGAACCGGTCCACCCGGAAGATCAGGAATCTCGACCGCGAACGGGCGGCCAGATACCAGGCGCCCGCCTTGAGCACGAGCCCGTACGGTTCCAGCGTCCGCGCCCGCTCCTTGTAGACGGCGGTGACCAGGCGGTCCTTCCAGACGGCCCTGGCCAGCGGCGCGAGCGCGGCGGGCGGCGGGTCGCCGGCCGCGAACCAGCCGGGGGCGTCGAGGTGGAAGCGCTGCGCGGCCGTCGCGGGGGCGTCGCGCAGGCCCGGCGAGAGCGCGGCGGCGGCCTTCAGCCGGGCGGTCGCCGCCACCTCCTGCAGCCCCATCTCGCGCAGCGCCCCGGGCACCCCCGACAGGAACAACGCCTCGGCCTCGGCCCGGTCCAGCCCGGTCAGCCGGGTCCGGTAGCCGTCGAGCAGCCGGTAGCCGCCGCCGCGTCCCCGGTCGGCGTAGACCGGCACGCCCGCCTCGGCCAGCGCCAGCACGTCGCGGTGCACGGTGCGTTCCGACACCTCCAGCTCCCGGGCCAGCTCCGCCGCCGTCATGCCGCCCCGGCCCTGCAGCAGCAGGACCAGCGACATCAGCCGCGCGGCGCGCACAGCGGCAGCAGCACGGCGGACGGGTGGGCGGGGGAGTGGAAGACCTCGACGTCGGCGGGCACCATCGGACCACCGTCGGCGAACGGAGCCCCGGTGCCGGGGTTGCGGGCGATCGTCGGGTAGGCGCCCGCGGCGACGTGCGCCCGGATCCGGTGGCCGCGCCGGAACCGGTGCCCGACCGGCCACAGGTCCACCGTGACCCGGCGCACCCCGTCGGCGTCGGCGGCGTCGCCGGGGCCGAGCCGTCGCACGCCCTCGGCCAGGTTGAACGACCTGCCGTCCGGGTGCACGTCGCACAGGCGCACCACCACGTCCACGTACGGCGTGCTGGAGCGGACGAACAGCTCGGCGGAGACCGGGCCGATCATCTCCACGTCGGCGTCCAGCGTGGAAGAGCTGTAGACCAGGACGTCGCGCCGGGCCTCCAGGCGGCGCTGGTCGCGCGGCCGGGAGTCGGCCAGCAGCACCGGCCCGCCGACCACCGGCGTCGGATGCTCCGGGTGGTAGCGGAACCGGTCGGGCTCCGACTCGACGGGATCGCCGGTGCCCAGTCCCAACCTCGGCCGCAGGTGCCAGCGCTGGGTCCGCACGCCCGGCACCGGCCAGTCGTGGTAGTCGCGCCACTCCTCGGCTCCCGTCACGTACAGCCGCACCGGCTGCTCGCGCAGCCCGGAGTCGTCGCCCATCAGGTGGGCCCGGAACCAGGCCAGCGCCTCGGCCATCGACGGCCGCCCGTGCCGCCTGTCGATGTGGTACCAGGGGCCGATCGTCAGGTACGGCCGGTGCCCGGCGGCCCGCATCGCCAGGTAGTCCTTCAACTGCCACGGCAGGAAGACGTCGTACCAGCCGCCCAGCATGGTGACCGCCGCGTGGACCTCACCCACCCTGGGCGAGAAGTCCCGCCTGTCCCAGTACGGCGCGGCCGGATCGGCGTGGTGGGCCAGCAGGTCCTGGTAGAAGCGCAGCGGCCGGCCGGCCGACACCAGGTCCAGCTCCGCCATCGGCCGCCCCGACAGCACGGCCCGGCGGGTCAGCCGGGGCGCGGTCAGCACGGCGGTGCCGCCGAACCGGCGCGACATGACGTCGGTCAGCGTGGTCCAGCTCAGCACCGACTCCAGGGCGAACGCGCCGCCCACGTAGGCGGCGTCCCTGAACTGCGAGGCGGTGATCTGGGTGGCCATCGCCCTCAGCTCGGGACCGGCCTCGGCCGCCACGGCCCACTGGGTGTAGCCGAGGTAGGAGGGGCCGAACATGGCCAGCGATCCGCCGTACCAGGGCTGCCCGCGCAGCCAGGCGAGGGTGGCCAGGCCGTCGTCGCGTTCGTCGCCCAGCGGGTCGAGCCGCCCGCCGGAGCCGAAACCGCCCCGGCAGCTCTGGATCACCACCTGGAACCCGTGCCGCGCGAACCCCCGGCCGTACATCCAGCCGAACAGGCCGCGCCTGCCGTATGGCGAGCGGACCAGGATGGTCGGCGGCCGCTCCACCCCCTCGGGGGCGTAGCGGTCGGCCAGCAGGATCACGCCGTCGGGCATCGGCACGGGCAGGTCACGCTGGAGCCGTACGCGTCGCATGTCCTACCACTAACAGATGCCTGCGGGGATGCGATAGCCCGGGGGTGTTCAGCTGAAATGCCGGAAGTGCGGCCAGAGGTCGCTCCACGGCTGCCGGAGCCCCCGGCACAGCCAGACGGTCATGCCCTGCTCCTCGTTGTCGATCCCGACGCCGTTGTCCACCTCCGCCCGGGCCTCGCAGGTGTCGAAATAGTCGCGCCGGCCGGTGTTCACCAGGACGGCGACGGTGCCCGACTCGGGCGGCGGGCCGTACTCCCAGAGCTGGTTGTGCCCGGAGTAGACGCGCGGCAGGCCCGCGCGCACGAGCGAGCCGTGCTCGCCGTAGTTGCCGGTCACGATCACCGCCCGCGCCTGCTCGTCCGGCGGCAGCGAGCGCAGCACGCCGAGCACGGCGGCGTCGAACTCCGGCCAGCCGATCGACTCGCGCGCCACCTCGTTGATCGCGGGCACGGGGGTGGCGGCCAGGACCCCGACCGGGATGAGCGGCAGCGCGAGCAGCGCCGAGCCCAGGCCGTTGAACACCAGCGACGCCCTCGCCTGCCGCGCCCGGTCGACCCCCGCCTGCTCCGCGCTCACGCACCCCGCCGCGAACAGCAGCAGGATGAGCCCCGCCGTGTAGTCGAAGCGGCCGCCGCTGACCAGGGTCAGCACGGCGATGGCGGGATAGGCCACGGCCAGTGCCCGCACCCGGCGGTCGCGCCACAGCCGCCACCAGCCGAAGGCGCCGATCACCGACACCACCGGCCCGAACAGGATCAGCTGCATGGGCACGAACAGCACCCGCATCTCGCCGCCCTTGTCCTCGCCGAGCGCCCCCGCCATCGTCACCTGCGGCCAGTCATGGGTGGCCTGGTAGATCAGGTTGGGCGCGGCGATCGCCAGCGCGATCGCCACCCCCGCCCACAGCCAGGGGCCGGCCAGCGTCCGGCGCGGCCCCGCCAGCACCAGCCCGGCGGCCAGCCCCAGCACCAGCATCGCGATCAGCAGCTTGTTGTACGTCGCCAGCCCCAGCACCAGGCCGGCGGCCGCCCACCACCGGGGCTCCTCGCGCAGCAGCGCCCTGAGCACGCACAGGATGCCCGCCGCCCAGAACGGCAGGTCGAGGCTGGCGGTCAGCACGGTGTGGCCCAGGATGAGGGTGTAGGCGCCGGTGGCGACGCCGAACGCCGACAGCACCTGCGCCGGGCCGCCGCCGCCCAGCTCGCGCGCGATGAGCGCCACCAGCACCACCAGCACCGCCGCGGCCAGGGCGGGCAGCAGCCGGAACGCGAGCGGCGAGTCGCCGAACACCGCTCTGGACGCCCTGACCAGCAGCGGCGTCAGCGGCGGCTGGTCGACGTATCCCCAGTCGAGATGGTCGGACAGGAAGCGGAAGTAGAGCTCGTCACGGTGATAGCCGTAACGAGGGCTGACGGACAGCAGAATGGCGAACAACGCGACAGCGATGGACGTGACCGATCGCCACGCCGGTAAGGGGAGCCCCATGACCGGAGAAGCTAGCCGCTGAAGGCCATCCGCGTGAAGCCGGGTTCGGCGAGCCGCGTTGCGTGATCTTGGTTCGGGCGGCTACCCTGGTGGGCATGCGAAATCGCGTCGAGCTCCAGTGGTGGCGCCGCTCCTAGGCGGCGCGATACTCGCATTTCAACGGACGGCCGCCCCGGATGGCGGCCTTTTTCGTGTCCGCCCCCGGGGCTCATCATTTGACGGCTCATCATTCGACAAGGGGCAGCACGTGGAGACGAGCGGATATACCAGCGGATACGTCACGGCCGGGGGCATCGGCGTCGAGCGCGAGACGCGCGAGGTGTCGGAGGACGCCCTCGAAGAGATCGTGACGGCCCTCGGCGAGAGGCGCGGCGGCGCGTTCTCCTCCGGCATGGACTATCCCGGCCGCTACAGCCGATGGGCCTTCGGCTATGTCGACCCCTGCCTGGAGCTGGTCGCCCGGGGCCGCACCATCTCCGCCAGGGCGCTCAACGCGCGCGGCCGGGTGGTGCTGCCGGCCGTCGTGTCCTGCCTGCTGGCCGCGGGCAAGCCGGTCGAGGAGCCCACCGCCGACCGGGTCGAGGTGCACGTGCCCGAGTCGGAGGGCCTGCTGCCCGAGGAGATGCGCAGCCGCCGGCCCACGGTGTTCACCGCGATCCGCGAGGTCATCGCCGCCTTCCGGGGAGACGACCCCCATCTCGGCCTCTACGGCGCCTTCGGCTACGACCTGGCCTTCCAGTTCGAGCCCATCCGGCAGGAGCTCGTCCGGCCCGACGACCAGCGCGACCTCGTGCTGCACCTGCCCGACCGGCTCATCGTGATCGACCGGCAGCGCGAGACCTGCCTGGAGCACCGCTACGAGTTCACCGTCGACGGCGCCACCACCCGGGGGCTGGAGCGCTCCGGCGACACCGCCCCGCCCGCCGCCCCGGCCGCGATCCCGCCCGACCCGGTCAAGGGCTCCTACGCCAAGGTCGTCGCCGCCGCCAAGGAGAAGTTCAAGCGCGGAGACCTGTTCGAGGTCGTGCCCGGCCAGGTCTTCCACGCCACCTGCGCCGACCCGGCCGCCTTCTACCGCGGCCTGCGTCACAGCAACCCCGCCCCGTACGAGTTCATCATCAGCCTCGGCGAGGGCGAGCACCTGGTCGGCGCCTCGCCCGAGATGTACGTCCGGGTCAGCGGCGACCGCGTCGAGACCTGCCCCATCTCCGGCACCATCGCCCGCGGCAGCAACCCGGTCGAGGACGCCGAGGCCATCCGCACCCTCCTGACCAGCGTCAAGGAGGAGTCGGAGCTGACCATGTGCACCGACGTCGACCGCAACGACAAGTCGCGCATCTGCGTGCCCGGCTCCGTCCAGGTCATCGGCCGGCGCCAGATCGAGCTCTACTCCCGCCTGATCCACACCGTCGACCACATCGAGGGCCGGCTGCGCCCCGAGTTCGACGCGCTCGACGCCTTCCTCACCCACATGTGGGCCGTCACGGTCACCGGCGCGCCCAAGACCTGGGCCATGCAGTTCATCGAGGACCACGAGGCCACCACCCGCAGGTGGTACGGCGGCGCGATCGGCTTCATCGGCTTCGACGGCTCCATGAACACCGGCCTGACCCTGCGCACCGCCCAGATCAGGAACGGCGTCGCCACCGTCAGAGCCGGGGCCACCCTGCTGTTCGACTCCGACCCCGCCGCCGAGGAGCGCGAGACCGAGCTCAAGGCCAGCGCCCTGCTCGGCGCGCTCGCCGCCGTCAACGAGCCGCACGCCGTGCCCGCCAAGCCCGTCCGCGAGCTGCCCGGCCAGGGCATGAAGGTGCTGCTCGTCGACCACGAGGACTCCTTCGTCAACACGCTGGCCGACTACTTCCGCCAGGAGGGCGCCGAGGTGGTGACGCTGCGCCACGGGTTCCCGGCCGAGACGATCGACGAGGTCGGGCCCGACCTGGTGGTGCTCTCGCCCGGCCCCGGCTGGCCGTCCGACTTCGGCATGTCGGCGCTGATCGACCAGATCTACGCCCGCGAGCTGCCCGTCTTCGGCGTCTGCCTCGGACTGCAGGCCATGGTCGAGCAGGCGGGCGGCTCGCTGGAGCTGCTCGACTACCCCGAGCACGGCAAGCGCGGCCAGGTGACGCGGCTCGGCGACAGCGCGCTGCTCGACGGGCTGCCCGCCGAGTTCACCGCGGCCCGCTACCACTCGCTGCACGCCAAGCGGCCCGGCGTCGTCGGCTTCACCGCCACCGCCCTCACGCCCGACGGCAACGTGATGGCGATCGAGGACACCCGCAACCGCCGCTTCGCGGTGCAGTTCCACCCCGAGTCGATCCTCACCGCCGAGGGAGGCGCGGGCGCGAAGGTCATCGCGAACGTGCTGCGGCTCTCGCGTCGGTAAAACCACCCCGGGAGCATGCGGTGACCCCCTAGAGTCTCCGCATGCTCCCCGTAGACCTACCGGACACGGTGCGTGAGGCCCTGTCGGCCCCGCTCGTCGACCAGCACTGCCACGGGGTGCGCCGCGACGACCTGACCAGGGCCCCCTTCGAGACGCTGATCAGCACGGGCGGCCTGCCGGCGCCGCCCGGCACCACCCACTTCGACACCCCGCTCGGCGCCGCGATCCGCCGCTGGTGCGCCCCCGTGCTCGATCTGGAGCCGCACGTCGCCCCCACCGTCTACCTGGCGCGGCGGGCCGAGCTCGGCGCCGACGAGGTCAACCGGCGGTTGCTGGGGGCGGCCGGGGCGCTGACATTCCTCGTCGACACCGGGGTGGAGAGCGGAGAGCTATTGTCGGCCGCCGAGCTGGGCCGGTTCGGCTCCGCCGTGGCCGACGAGATCATCCGGATCGAGCAGATCGAGCAGGACGTGGCGGAAGTGGCCGAGGCCGCCCTCGACTACGTGGACAGCCTCGCCGAGGAGCTCACCGCCCGGGCCGTCGGTGCCGTCGGGATGAAGACGGTCGTCGCCCACCGCTGCGGCCTCGGCTTCGACCCGTCCCGGCCGGCCCGCGGCTCGGTGCTCGCCGCGGCCAACCGGCGGCTGTCCGAGCCCAAGGAGCCGGTGACCGACCCGATCCTGCTGCGCCACCTGCTCTGGACGGCGGTCGACGTGGCCAGGGAACGCGGGCTGCCGCTGCAGGTGCACGCCGGGTTCGGCGCCGGCGGCGCCGGCCCGCACCTGGCCGACCCGTCGCGGCTGACCGGGTTCATCAGGGCGCTGCAGCCGATGGGGGTGCCGGTGGTCCTGCTGCACTGCTACCCCTACCACCGGCAGGCCGCGCACCTCGCCGACGTGCACCCCCACGTGCACGTCGACGTGGGGCCCGCCCTCACCCGCGGCGCGGCCGGGGCGTGGCGGGCGATGGACGAGCTGCTGGAGCTGGCGCCGTTTCACAAGCAGTTGTTCGGGTCCGGCTGCGCCGGTGTGGCCGAGACCTGTCACCTGGGCGCGTTCTTCTTCCGGCGTTCGCTGGGCGGGGCGCTCAAGACGCGGCTCGACGCGGGTGAGTGGAGCACCGCCGACGCCGCCCGCGTGGCCCACATGATCGGCTCCGGCAACGCCCGCCGCGTCTACCGCCTGTGAATTCCTCCTCCGGGCGTTCCTTCTCCGGGAATTCCTCCTCCGGTAGGAGGCGCGGGCAGTCCTGACTTCGCCATAATCGCCGACAAATGAGTGCGATCGAGATTCGAGATCTTGGCAAATCGTTCGGAGCGGTGCGGGCGGTCGACGGGGTGTCCTTCACGGTCGAGCCGGGCACGATCACGGGCTATCTGGGCCCCAACGGCGCCGGCAAGACCACCACTTTGCGCTGCCTGCTGGGCCTTGTCACCGCCGACTCCGGGACGGCGCTGGTCAACGACCGGCGCTACGTCGAGCTGCCGCACCCGCTCACCGAGGTGGGCGCGGTGCTCGAAGCCACCAACTTCCATCCGGGCCGTACGGCCCTCAACCATCTGCGGGTGATCTGCGCGGCGGCCGGGCTGCCCCCCGAGCGCGCGGCGGAGGCGCTCGAACAGGTCGGCCTCGGAGAAGTCGCCGGCAAACGGGTGATGACCTTCTCGCTCGGCATGCGGCAGCGCCTGGCGCTGGCCACCGCCCTGGTCGGTCACCCCCGGGTGTTCATCCTCGACGAGCCCGCCAACGGGCTCGACCCGGCCGGCATCCAGTGGCTGCGCGGCTTCCTGCGGCACCTGGCCCACGAGCGGGGCGCCGCGGTGCTGGTCTCCAGCCACGTGCTGGCCGAGGTCGAGCAGATCGTCGACAACGTGGTGATCATCGCCAAGGGCCGGCTCGTCCGCCAGGGGAGCCTGGCGGAGCTCGTCTCCAACGGCGACACGGCCATCCGGGTGCGCGCGGCCGACCCCGGCGAGCTGGTGCCCGCCCTCGAACGGGCCGGCGCCACGGTCGTGCAGTCCGACGGCGTCCTGCGGGTGACCGGGCTCGACGCCGAACGCATCGGCCGGATCGCGCTGGACGAGCGGGTCGTGCTCACCGAGGTCAGCCAGGAGCGCAGCGACCTGCAACACGTCTTCCTGGAGCTGACCGGCGAGGGGGAGACCTCATGAGACTGATCCGCGCGGAGCTGCTCAAACTCACAACCACCCGGCTCTGGTGGGTGATGCTGGCCGTCACCATCGCCTACGCGCTGCTGCAGCTGGGGATCACCATCGGCTTCGCGGGAGTGACCGGCGGCCAGCCCGGCGCGCCCGCGATCCCCGGCCGCGACACCGCGCCTTTCCAGGAGCTCATGTGGGGCCTCGGGGCGAGCGGGGCGGTCTTCCCGATGATCCTCGGGGTGGTCATGATGACCGCCGAATACCGCTACCAGACCATCACCAGCACGTTCCTGACCACTCCGCGGCGCGAACGGGTGGTGGCCGGCAAGCTCGGCGCCGGGGTCGTCGTCGGCCTGGTCTTCGGCCTGGTCGTGCTGGCGCTGACCGCTGTCGCGGTGGTGATCACGGTGCCGCTCGCCGGCGGCGAGCTGTCCTTCACCGGATCGACCGCCCGGATCGTCGTGGGCACCCTGGCCGTGCTGATGCTCTACACGCTCTTCGGCATCGGGATCGGCGCCCTGATCCGCAACCAGCTCGGCGCCATCGTCGCGGCCGTCGCCTGGGTCTTCGTCATCGAGGCCATCGTCAGCGCGATCCCCGCGCTGCGGCCGGTGGGCCGGTGGACACCCGGCGGCGCCGCCACCGCGCTCACCAACAGCGGCGTCGACCTCGGCCTCGGCACCGACTGGCTGCTGCCGGCCTGGGCCGGTGGCGTGGTGCTGCTCGGCTACGCGCTGGTGTTCGCCGCAGTGGCCTCGGCCACCACGTTGCGCCGCGACATCACCTGAGGTCCCATCCCGGGCCCCGAGTCGCGGGCGAGCCCCCGACCTGGTTTGCTTGGGGCCGTCACACCATCTGAACCGAGCGGGGGCTCGCCGTGCACGCCGTCGAACCGGAGATCGAGATCACCTTTCGCAGCGACATGGACGTGGAGCTGGTCAAGTCCGCCGCGTCCGACGCCGACGTGTTGTGGGCCGCACGGGTCTCCACCAAGGGTGAGAGCTCGCTGGCCGAGGTCGAAGCCGACCCTGAGCGGTCCAAGGGCCTGATCAACTATCTGATGAGAGATCGGCACGGCACGCCGTTCGAGCACTCGTCGATGACCTTCTACGTCAGCGCCCCGATCTTCGTGTTCCGTGAGTTCATGCGGCATCGGACCTTCTCCTACAACGAGGAGTCCGGCAGATACCGGCAGCTGGTCCCGGTCTTCTACGTGCCAGGGCCCGATCGCAAGCTGGTCCAAGAAGGCAAACCCGGCAGATATGTCTTCACCGGCGGCACGCCCGAGCAGCACAAGCTGGTCACCGAGGTGACCCAGGAGAGCTACCGGCGCTCCTACCGCGCCTATCTGGAGATGCTGGAGGCGGGAGTGGCCCGGGAGGTGGCCCGCACCGTGCTCCCGGTCGGCCTCTACTCGTCGATGTACGCCACCTGCAACGCTCGCGCTCTGATGAACTTCCTGTCCCTGCGGACCAAGCGCGAGGACTCCGCGTTCCCCTCGTTCCCGCAGCGCGAGATCGAGATGGTCGCCGAGCGGATGGAGGAGCTGTGGGCGGGGCTCATGCCTCTCACCCACGCGGCCTTCGAAGCCAACGGCCGCGTCTGTCCCTGACGAGAGGGCGCTGGGGCGGGGTCATGCCGCCCCAGCGCCGGGTTCAGGCGAGAGTCGGCATCACGTACACCTCGGCGCCCGGCGGCAGAGCGCAGTCGAGGCTGCCGAGGCCGCGGATGCTGTCACCTGAGATGATCATGCTGATGTGGCGGCGGATGCGGCCGTACTCGTCGCGCAGCCGTTCCTCCAGCAGGGGGTGGGTGCGGCGGAGCGTGTCGAGCGCGGCGCCCAGGGTGGGCGGGGTCTCGGTGTCGGCGCCGACGGCGAAGACCTTGACCTCGCTCCGGCCGCTCACCCAGCGGCGCAACGAGCCGGGCAGCACGAACACGACCATCGTCACGGGCTTGGCCATCGGCTACAGCACCGCCGCGCGCACCGACAGCACGTCGGGCAGGTGCCCGGCCACCAGCGACCAGCTCTCGCCGTCGTCGCGCGAGGCGTAGACCTCGCCGTCGCGGGTGCCGAAGTAGACGCCCGCCTCGGAGGCGGTCATCGCGTCGCGCAGCACGGTCGCGTGCACCGGCGGCTCGGGCAGGCCCCGGTCGAACCCATGCCAGCTCGCCCCCGCGTCGTCGGTGCGGTAGACCCGCAGGTGGTGGTCGACGGGAGTGCGGTCCATGTCGGCTCGCAGCGGCAGCACGTACGCCGTGTCGGGCCGCGAGGAGTGCACCACGATCGGGAAGCCGAAGTCGGACGGCAGCGACGCGCCGACGTCGTGCCAGGAGCCGCCGAAGTCGTCGCTGCGGTAGACGCCGAAGTGGTGCTGCAGGAACAGCCGGTCGGGACGCGAGGCGTGCATGCCCACCTTGTGCACGCACTGCCCGAACTCGGGATACTGCTGCCCCTCGGGCAGGAACGGCGCCCGGATGCCCTGGTTGGCCGCCTCCCACGACACGCCGCCGTCGAGGGTGCGGTAGAAGCCGGCCGCGGACACCGCGATGCCCATGATCCTGGGGTCGGTCGGGTGCGGAATGATCGTGTGCAGGCAGAGCCCGCCGCCGCCCGGCTGCCAGAGCTCCCGGTGGGGGTGCTCCCACAGACCCTCGACGAGCTCGTAGGTGACCCCGCGGTCCTCGGAGCGGAACAACGCGGCCGGCTCCGCTCCCGCCCACACCACGTCGGGCTCCGACGGCGACGGCGTCAGCTGCCACACCCGGGTGAGCGTGGCGCCCGTCTTCTCGGGGAAGGCGACAGGCGCCTGTCGTGCCTCCTGCCAGGTGGCGCCCAGGTCGTCGGAGTAGGTCACCGAGGGGCCGAAGTGGCCGTACTCGATCCCGGCCAGCAGCCGGGGGGTGGCGGTGCGCGTGTCGATCGCCACCGAGGGGACACCGACCGTGGAGAACCGGATGGGTTCGACCTCGAACGCGCCGCCTCCCGCCGAGCGGGCCAGGAACAGGCCCTTGCGGGTGCCGATCGCGAGCATCACATCACTCATGCCTAGCTCCCATCGCTCCTATGTTCGCTTTCCGGCCATCGTGTCACGGCATCGCGGAGGCCGCCGGGAGGTGGGAGATTTGGCGGCCGATTACCCGCCAGGTAATCGTGCCGCTTCCCTCCTGCTCCTAGAGTTGGGCGACATGGGAGCCCTTGCCGTACAAGATGAGACTTTTGGTGATTTGTTGCGGTCGTGGCGGCAGCGCCGCCGCGTGAGCCAGCTGGACCTGGCGATCGAGGCCGACGTGTCGGCCCGCCACCTCAGCTTCCTGGAGACCGGGCGGGCCCGGCCGAGCCGCGAGATGGTGGCGAGGCTGGCCGAGGAGCTGGAGGTGCCGCTGCGGCACCGCAACCGGCTGCTGGTCGCCGCCGGGTTCGCGCCGATGTTCCCCGAGCGTGAGGTGCGCGCCCCCGAGATGCACGCGGTACGGCAGGCGCTGGACAAGATCCTCGCCGGCCACGAGCCGTACCCCGCCCTGGTGGTGGACGCGGCCTGGAACCTGGTGGCGGCCAACCGGGCGGCCGGGATGTTCATGGAGGGCGTGCCCGCCGAGCTGCTGACGGAGCCGGTCAACGCGCTGCGGCTGTCGCTGCACCCCGACGCGATGGGCGGCCGGCTGGCCAACCTGGCGGAGGTGCGCGCCCACCTGCTGCACCGGCTGCGCAGGCAGGCGGAGGTGTCGGGCGACGGGCGGCTGGCCGAGCTGCACGACGAACTGGCCGGCTACGTCTACCCGGGGGTGGACCTGAACGTGGCGCACGTGCCGGGGCCGACCGACATCCTGGTGCCGCTGCGGATCAGGCACGGCGACCGGATCCTGTCGATGTTCACCACGATCGCCACCTTCGGCACGCCGGTGGACGTGACGGTGTCGGAGCTGGCCATCGAGACGTTCTGGCCCAGCGACGAGGAGACCGCCGCGGCCTTCCGGTAGCCGCGCCTACCGTTCGCCGTGGACGATGTCGCGGTGAATGCGCGACAGCGGCACCCCGTCCGCCTGCAGCCGCCGGACCGTCTCGTTGACCATGGGTGACGGCCCGCACACGTACACCTCGTGCTCGGTCCAGGAGTGGAAGCGCCGCGTGACCTCCGGGAGCGCGCCGCGCATCCCCTCGTAACCCGGGTCGTCCGACACCACGGGCACCACGCGCAGCCAGGGGAAGGAGGACTCCATCCGGATCAGGTCGGGCAGGTCGTACAGCTCCTCGGCGGTCCGCGCGCCGTACAGCAGGTGGATGTTGGGCCGGTGGCCCGACTCGATGACCTGCTCGATGATGGCCTTCAGCGGAGCCAGCCCGGTGCCGCCCGCGACGAAGAGCAGGTCGCGCGCGCCGCGTTCCGGCGGCGTCATCGTGCCCATCGGGGGCCCGGCCATGACCGTGTCGCCCACGCGGGTGTCGCGGATCAGCGTGGTCGAGACCCAGCCGCCCGGGACCGAGCGCACGTGCAGCCGGATCGTGTTGTCCGCGCGCGGCGCGTTGGCGATGGAGAAGGTCCGCCACACGCGCGGCCAGCGCGCGGTCTGCACGTTGATGTACTGCCCCGCGGTGTACGGCAGCCGCTGCGTGGGCCGCAGGGTGATGACCGCGATGTCGCGGGCGCGGCGCTCGTGGTCGACGACCTCGGCCAGCCACCAGGCGGGCGACATCCCGGCGTCGGAGTCGGCCGACTCGATCATCTGGTTGGCGGCGGAGCCGTAGGCGGCCACCCAGGCGGCCTCGATCTCGCTGGTCCAGATGTCGGCCGCGAACCTCCTGACGGTCGCGAGCAGGGCGTTGCCGACCGCGGTGTAGTGCTCGGCGACCACGCCGTACTTGCGGTGGTCGCGCCCCAGCTGGCCGAGGAAGCAGGAAAGGCCGCCAGGGCTGTCGAGGCTCCACACGATACGGGTCAGAGCGCCGAACAGCCGGTCGCGCTGGACGTTCATGGCCGGCGGGAACATGCTCCGCAGGTGCGGATTCTCGGCGAACAGCCGGCCGTAGAAGTAGGCGGCGGCCTTGTCCGCCACCGGTTCGATGACGGAGAAACTCTCCTTTACCAGGCGCGGATTCAACGACATATGCCTAATCAACCCCACCCTAGGTGACCGGAATCGGTTTCCGGTCGCGTTGTTCCACCTCCCTGACGGCTCCGGGTGTCGAGCGTCCGGCGGGCCCCGGCTCATCCGAGCGCTCGAAATCGAGTCTTCCACCACCACCTGGGCACCACAACCGTTTCACCCCGATAGGGGGCTAAGCAGAGCTATGTGTAACGGTAGCGTTATTTTTGTTGATCGAATGTCCGGTGATTGTCGGCGACAAGTGAACGTGTATTGCATTCGTATTTACAGCCATTTATCCAAATAAATAACTAAAAGTGTGTTCGGGAGGATCGTTCATCTTCGAGCCCGAGCCCTCCTGCGTGCCCAGGCGATGCCCGTCAGGACGGTCGCCCCCACGGCCACGGCGATCATCGCGGGGCCGGTCCAGCCGGCGGCGGGTGCGGGCCCGGCGTCGCACAGCGCCCTTCGTGAACGGGTATCCGCAGGCCGACCCCTGCGCCTTGGTGAACACCTCCGGCTCGGCCCCGGGGTCACCCTTGTAGACGTGGTCGGTGCGGAACGTGGCGGTGACACTGCCGCCGCCCAGGATCGGTTCGTCCACGCGGACGTCCGTGACTGTGGCGGAGAAGACGGCGGCCGCCTCGTTCACGTGCTGCTGTGGCGTACGCGTCACGCATGAGCAGCCCGAGTGGGCGGTCACGGTGTCCACCGAGATCATCAAGAAGGCAGCGACCAGGGAGAGGACCATCATCATCCGTGTTATCACGTCTATCGGAACGGATCGCGAACATGGTCGGTTCGGCTGAGGCCGGGCCCGGCCGCCGCGAGACGCCGCTCCATGTCATCTCGTCAGGAGCGCCGAGGCCGGTAGATGTACGGAGTCGTGCTGGTCAGCGGGGTGAAGCCGAGGCGGCCCAGGATCGGGCGGCTCTGGTCGGAGGCGTCCACCTGGAGGTAGCGGTAACCGCGCTCGGCGGCGACGCGGGCCCGGTAGGCGACGAGGGCTCGGTAGACGCCGCGCCCTCGCCAGGCCGGCGCGGTGCCCCCGCCCCACAGGCCGGCGAACGCGACGCCGGGGGTCAGCTCGATCCGCCCCCCGCTCACCGGCCGATCCCCGGCCAGCGCCACCACCGCGACCACCGTGTCCGGCTCCCGCGTCAGCCGGTCGAGCAACTGGCGCCCCATCTCGGGCCGGGCCTCGCCGAACGCCTCCTCGTGCGCCCGCGTCAGCAACTCGACGCCGGCCGCGTCGGTGACCGGCGCCAGACGGACGCCGTCCGGCGGCCGGACCTCCTTGGGCAGGGCGGCGACCGGAGCCACCATCAGCGTCTCGGCGGGCTCGGGGACGAAACCGGCCGCCCGCAGCCGCTCCGCCAGGTCGGCCGGCCGGTCGTGCCCGTAGTGCTTCCACTCGAACTCGACGCCCAGCGCGGTGAAGTGGCGCACCTGCGCGGCGATCGCCGCGTCCGCGCCCGCCTCGTCGAGGCACGACCAGACGACCGCGTTCCAGTCGCCGGTCTGCCGCACCACGTCGTCCGCGCGCTCGACCCGGACCCCGGAGCCCTCGGGCGGCACCTCCCGCCGCATCTCCCGGTCGAAGAGGGCGAGCACCGCATCGTGATCCATCCGATTCATCCGCCCACTGCAGCACCCGCCGGCCGGGCCCGGCAACCGGCTTTCCCGGGGCTCGCAGGCCCGATCGCGCGGTCTGCCGGCAGGACGACTCCCAGGCGACCGGTCACGCGGAGACACGCGGCCTGACCGGATCATTTGACGAAATGTCATGCGTGGTCAGTTTTCGGTCCTGAACGGCAGTGACGGAAGGGGATCTCCGAGAGAGGTGACATAACCGAAATGGAGTGCGCCATGATGGGTCAGTGGCCGTCGCCCGACACGATGGCGGCACACCTCCTGCACGCCCCCTGGAGATCGCATGTCCCGACCGCTGATCGGCATCACCGCCTACTTCGAGGCCGCCCGCTGGGGTGACTGGGTGCGCGAGGCGGTGATCTCGCCTCCCGCCTACGCCAAGGCGGTCGAGCGGGCGGGCGGCGCCCCCGTGATCCTGCCGCCGCTCGGCCCGCACGCGGTCGCCGACTACGTGCGCGGGCTGCGGGGCGTGGTGCTGGCCGGGGGCGTCGAGGTGGGCGCCGCGGCCTACGGAGACGAGCAGGACGAGCGGGTGGCCGGGGCGCAGGTCCACCGCGACCGGTTCGAGCTGGCACTGGCCCGGGCCGCCGTGGAGGCCGACGTCCCGATCCTGGCCATCGCCCGGGGCATGCACGTGCTCAACGTCGCGCAGGGCGGCACCCTGATCCCGTGGCTGCCCGAGATGCTCGACCACGACCGGCACGGCGAGCCCGGCACCCCCCACGTGATCCAGGTGAGCGTCTCCAGCACGCTCGGCAAGGCCGTGGGCGACCGGGTCGAGGTGGTCGCGCCGCACGTGCAGTCGCTGCGCCGGCTGGGCAGCGGGCTGCTCGCCGTGGCCTGGGCCGACGACCAGATCGTCGAGGCCGTCGAGCTGCAGGGGCACCGGTTCGGCGTGGGCGTGCAGTGGCATCCCGAGCGGGGCGGGGAAGCCGGCTTGTTCGATGCGTTCGTGGAGGCGGCCCGCTAGGCTGCGATCATGCCGCTGCACCCCCAGGCGCGGGAGTACATCGCGCTCCACCCGTCTGATCTCGGCGCCGACCTGGCCACGCTGGACCTGGCGAGGATCCGGGAGGTCCGGGCGCACGACGAGCTGGCCACCCAGCGAGGGCCGCTCACCCACCTGCCCTTCGTCCGCGACGAGGAGGCCGAGGGGGTGCCGATCCGCGTCTACCGGGCCGACCGGGGCGACGGCGCGCTGCCCGTGGTGGTCTACTTCCACGGCGGCGGCTGGGTGTTCGGCAGCGTCAAGCGCAACGACGCCCTCGGCCGCGACCTGGCGATCCGCACGGGCGCGGTGGTGGTCTCGGTCGACTACCGGCTGGCGCCGGAGCATCCCTTCCCGGCCGCCGCCGACGACGCCTGGACCGTGGTGCGCGACCTGTTCGCCCGCCCCGCCTTCTACCAGAGCAACGGCGCCGTCGCGGTGCTCGGCGACAGCGCCGGGGGCAACCTCGCGGCCGTCGCCGCCTGGCAGGCCCGCGACGCCGGGCTCGCCCTGGCCCACCAGGTGCTCGTCTACCCGGCGCTCGACCTGGCGATGGACACCCCCAGCTACCGTGAGTTCGCCACCGGCTTCGGCCTGGACGCCGCGGAGATGGCGTGGTTCGCCGAGCGCTACGCCCGCGACGCCGATCCCGGCGACCCCCGCCTGTCGCCGCTGCGGCTCGGGTCCCCGGCCGGGCTGGCGCCCGCGACCGTGGTGACCGCCGAGTGCGACGTGCTGCGCGACGACGGCGAGCGCTACGCCGCGCGGCTGGCCGAGGCCGGGGTGCCCGCCGAGGTGCGCCGCTACCCGGGCGCCGTGCACGGCTTCTTCGGCCTGCCCGGCCTGTTCGACCAGGCCATCGAAGCCCGTGCCTACGTGGCCGAACGGCTGCGCGAGGCCTTCGCCAAGGGGGCGGCATGACGTACGAGAAGCTCAAGACCGACATGCCCGAGGCCGGCGTGCTGCGCGTCACGATCAGCGAGCCGCGCAGGCTCAACGCCGTCGACATGACCGGTCACCGCGAGCTGGCCGAGATCTGGCGCGACGTCGACCGCGACGACTCCGTCAGGGCCGTCGTCGTCAGAGGGGAGGGCGAGGCGTTCTCGGCCGGCGGCGACCTGTCGATGATCGAGGAGATGACCCGCGACCACGCCACCCGGTTGCGGGTGTTCGGCGAGGCCCGCGACATCGTCTACAACGTCCTCAACTGCTCCAAGCCGATCATCTCGGCCATCCAGGGCCCCGCCGTCGGAGCCGGGCTGGCGGTCGCGCTGCTGGCCGACATCTCCGTGGCCGGCCGCACCGCCCGCATCATCGACGGCCACACCAGGCTCGGCGTGGCCGCCGGCGACCACGCCGCGATCGTCTGGCCACTGCTGTGCGGGCTGGCCAAGGCCAAATACCATCTGCTGCTCTGTGAGCCCGTCACGGGCGAGCAGGCCGAGCGGATGGGCCTGGTCAGCCTGTGCGTCGACGACGACCGGGTGCACGAGACGGCGATGGAGATCGCCGTCAAGCTGGCCTCCGGAGCGCAGGAGGCGATCAGGCTGACCAAGTACGCGCTCAACAACTGGCTGCGGATGGCCGGGCCCTCGTTCGACGCCTCGCTGGCGATGGAGTTTCTCGGTTTCACCGGCCCTGACGTGGCCGAGGGTGTGCGCGCGCTGAGGGAGAAACGACCGCCCTCGTTCTCGTGACGAGGTGATTGGGCCCCGACTCGGGGTAGGCGCAGTCAGCATGAGAGCCAAGGTCAGCGCGGCCCTGCCGCCGCGCCGGCCTGCGGTGACGAAAGCCTGTCGGCCGAGGTCCAGAAGGCAGGCCCGGAGGCAGAACGGGGGCGCCGTTGAGGGACGGTCCGCTCCCGGCCGCGTACGAGACCGCGAGGGGGAGATCAGGCAGGGGAACGGCGCCATGACCGCGGACATCGACGCCGTTCCGCGCAACCACGAGGGCCGTGGGCAGGCGGGGCCCGGAGGTCAGAAGCTGCGGGGCAGCCCCAGCACCTGGGTCGCGAGGTAGTTAAGAAGCAGCTCCTCGGTCACAGGTGCGACCTTCCCGATGCGGGCGTCGGTGAGCAGCCTGGCCACCGGATACTCCAGTGAGTACGCCATCCCGCCGTGCGTCTGGAAGGCCGCGTCGGCCGCCTCCCAGGCCGCCTGCGACGCGGTCAGCTTGGCGATGTTGGCCTCCATGGCGCAGGGCAGCCGCTGGTCGAAGCTCCAGGCCGCCTTGTACAGCATCAGACGGGCCAGCTCGATCTTGGCCTTGACCTGCGCGAGCGGGAACGCGACCGCCTGGTTGGCGCCGATCGGGCGGCCGAACACCTCGCGCTCCTTGGCGTACGCGACCGCGACCCGCAGGGCCACCTCGGCCCCGCCGAGCGCCGAGGCGGCCAGCAGGACGCGCTCGGGGTTGAGGATGTCCCAGAGCACGGCGGCGCCCTGGTCGACCTGGCCCACCACGCTGGAGGCGGGCACCCGCAGGTCGTCGACGAAGACCATGTTGGACGGCGTGGTGTTGGCGCCCATCTTCGGGATCGGCTGGTAGGTCAGCCGCCCGGCGGCGACCGCGTCGGGCACGTTCACCAGGAACACCGTCAGCCCGTTGGTGCGCGGCTTGGCCTCGGCGGCCGGGATGGTCCGGGTGACCAGCAGCATCCAGGTGGCCCGCTGCACGCCGGTGATCCAGATCTTCTGCCCGTTGATCACGAACTCGTCGCCGTCGCGCCTGGCCGAGGTGCTGATGGCCAGCGAGTTGGAGCCGGCGTCGGGCTCGGTCAGCGCGAAGCAGGTCTCCACCTCCCCGGTGGCGAGCCTGGGCAGCAGCTCCGCCCGCTGCTCGGCCGAACCGTGCCTGGCCAGGGTGAGCGCGCCGAACCCAGGGGTGAGCACGTAGGTGAACGCCGACCCGCCCGCCGCCCCCGACGCCGACAGCGTCTCGGTGGCCACCGCCAGCTCCAGCAGGCCCTGGCCGCCTCCGCCGTACTCCTCGGGGACGGCGAGGCCCAGCCAGCCGCCCTTGGCCAGGTCGGCCCAGACCTCCTCGGGCCAGCGCTTGTCGGCCTCACACCGCTGCCAGTAGTCGAGGTCGTAACGCGAGCAGATGTCGCCGACTCCGCGCTGCACGGCCAGGGCGCTTTCGGTAAGGGTGAAATCCATCACGCCATAGTAGAACCATGTTCTGTTCGGGGTCGAGGACCGTACGCGTCCGGGTTCGCGGACGTTCAGGGGCGGGGTCTGCGGGCGTGGAAGACGAACGCCGGGGGAGCGTTGCGCCACACGGTGCGGCCCTGCACGACCTCCTCGAAACGCTCCCCGAGCAGCGTGCGGAAGCGGCGCGCCGAGCTCAGCGGAATCGCGTGGATGTAGGAGAAGGTGGTGAACGCCCCGGCCGGGCTCATCGCCGAGGCGACCGCGCCGAGCAGGTCGCGCTGCAGCCCCTCAGGGAAGGACGCCCAGGGGAGCCCGCTGATCACCACGTCGGCCTGGTCCACCCCGTGCCCGCCGAGCAGCGCCGACAGCTCGGCGGCGTCGCCGTGCACCACGTCGACCGTGGGGAAGCGGTCGGCCAGCAGGCTCGCCAGCGCCTCGTTGAGCTCCACGGCCAGGTGCCGGCCGCGCCCGCCGAGCCTGCGCTGGATCTCCGCGGTGAACGGGCCGGTGCCGGGCCCCAGCTCGACCACGATCGGCTCGCCCCGTTCGGGGACAGGGGCGCAGACCGACGCGGCCAGCTTCCGGGAGCTTGGCGCGATGGCTCCCACCCGGGTGGGAGCGCGCAGGAACTGGCCGAAGAGCAAGGCGGTGTCGTTGGACATGATCCGAAAGTAGAGGGGAGATCGCAGGGGGCCACTCCGCCAAGGGGACGTGGTTTCGGCCACAAGGAGGAGGCCGGGTCCTCCGGGCGGAGGATCGGGAAATCGTATCGTCCGGGATACCGTGTGCACCATGCGTTGGCGTGGTGTGCCGCTCGACATCCTGCTGGCGGTCTCGGGGGTCGTGCTCGACCTGCTGCTGGCGGGCAAGGCGGGCGGCGAAGAGCACCTGCCGGCCTTCATGATGGTCCCGATGGCCGTCCTGGCCGGCGCGCCCATGGGGTTCGTCAGGCGGTGGCCGTTCGCGGTGAGCCTCTACCTCGCGGCCTTCCTGATCTTCACCGACCAGGTCGGCTCCTTCACCTCCCACACCGTCCAGGTGCTGCTCTGCGTCGCCGTCGGATCGGTCGCCCACCGGTGCGCCTGGCGCGCCGTCGTCCTGTCGCTGGCCGCCACGACCGTAGCCACCGCGATCAACCTGGCCGATCCCGGCATCGCGCTCACCGCCGAAAACTGGCTGTTCACCGTGCTCGTGCCCCTGCTGCCCGCCGTGATCGGCGGCTACCTGCGCGGCCCCGCCGGCCGGCTGGAGAACGACGACATCACGCCCGACGTGCTGCTGGCGGGCGGCGGGGTGGCCGTCGCCGTGCTGAGCACCTGGACCGACTGGCACGGTGACGGGCTGCCGGTGTGGCTGGCCGGGATGCTCGCCGTGTTCGCCGGGCTCTCCCTCGGCGTGAGCCGGAGGATGCCCGGGCTGGTCTTCCTCTTCCAGGGCGCGCTGCTGGTCGCCGCCGACCGCTACCTCGCCGAGGTGGTCACCACCTGCCTGGTGCTGACCTTGATCGCGCTCGCCGTGTTCGCCTTCCGCGTGGCGTCCTGGACCTGGACCGTCGCCGCCTACCTCGCGGGCTGCCTGCTGACCGCGACGGCGGTCGTGGCCGACGCCGGCACCGAGGTCACGCCGTTCCGGGTGGCGGTGCTGATGGCGCTGGTGATCACGCCCATCGCGATCGGCCGCTACCTCGGCGTCCGGCAGGCCGTGGCCGCGGCCGAACGGCTGCGCGCGGGCGAGTCGGCCCGCCTGGCCGTCGCGCAGGTGCGCGCCGACCAGCTGGCCGAGCGCGAGCGCATCGCCCGCGAGGTGCACGACATCGTCGCCCACCACGTCGGCGCGATGGTGCTGCGGGCCGGCGCGGCCCGGTACGCCGCGCCGGAGGGGCCCGTCGCCGACGCCCTGGGCGACATCCGCGACACCGGCCACCAGGTGCTGCAGGACCTGCGCGGCCTGCTCGACGTGCTGCGCGACCCCGAACGCCGGCCGGGCCTGCTCGCCGACCCCGCCGACGTGGTGCGCGAGTCCGCCGAGAGGATGGCAGCCGCCGGGTTGCTGGTGGACCTCGACCTCGATCCGGCCGCCGACCAGGCGCCGCTCGTGGCGCGCGCCTCAGCCGCCCGCATCGTCCAGGAAGGCCTCACCAACGTGCTCAAACACGCCGGACCCGGCACCGAGGTCCGGGTCACCCTCGCGTCCGCCGGCGAGGGGCTGGCCATCGAGATCCGCAACGGCCGCCCGCCCACGGCCATCGAGCGCCTGCCCTCCTCGGGCCGCGGGCTGGCCGGCATGCGCGAACGGGTCCGGGCGCTCGGCGGCACCCTGACCGCCGGCCCCGATGGGGAGGGCGGCTGGCGGCTGAGCGCGAGCCTGCCCGCCGCTGTGCCCGCCGCTGTGCCCGCCGCGCGGGCCGCCACGTGATCCGGGTGCTGGTCGCCGACGACCAGGCCCTGGTCCGCGCGGGCGTCCGGATGCTGCTGCAGGCCGCCGGCGACATGGAGGTCGTCGGCGAGGCCGAGGACGGCGCCGAGGCCGTACGCCAGGCCGGACGGCACCTGCCCGACGTGATCCTGATGGACCTGCGGATGCCCAGGGTCGACGGCCTTGAGGCGATCAGGCGCCTGCTCGCCGTCCGGCCGAACAGCCGGATCGTCGTGCTCACCACGTTCTCCGAGGACGCCGACGTCTACGCCGCGCTGCGCGCCGGCGCGGTCGGCTTCCTGGTCAAGGACGACGAGCCCGAACGCATGGTCGACGCGGTGCGCCGGGCCGCGGCGGGCGAGCAGTTGCTCGGCCCGTCCGCGCTGCGCCGGGTCGTCGAGGGCTTCCTGGCCGCCGGAGAGCCGGCCGCCACGTCCGTGCCCGCCGGGCTGACCGCGCGCGAGCTGGAGGTGCTCGCCCTGGTCGGCACCGGTCTGTCCAACGCCGAGATCGCCGAGGAGCTGCACGTCGGCGTCACCACGGTCAAGACCCACATCGGCGCCGCGATGGACAAGCTGGGGCTGCGCAACCGCATCCAGGCGGCCGTCGTCGCCCACCGCAGCGGACTGGTGGACGAGGACTTCCGCCCCGTACGTCATCCCCGGGGCGGACCGCCGGATAATCCGGCAGGCTGACGACCGGCGGCGCCCCGCGCCGCGACCATGTGGTCCTCACCGTTCCAGGAAAGGACCACACCATGCACGAGACGACGGCTCCGGCCGCGCCCCCCGCCCAGGGACAGGCCGCGCGGGTGCCCGCCGGGCTCCTCTACGGCCTGCGCGTCGTGGTCATCGCGCACGCGGCGGCCCTGCTCGTGGCCGCGTCGCTGGCCGGCCAGTCGGTGGCCTCCGGCGAGGCGCTGACCGAGGCCCACGTCATGGCCGGACTGGTCGTGCACCTGGTGGGGCTGGCGCAGATCGTCTTCGCGGTGCTCGTCTGGCGGCCCGGACACGGGGCGGGCTGGCCGGCGCTCGCCAGCACGGCGCTCTTCCTGGCCGGGATGGCCCAGCACGTCACCTGGTCGGCGCTCGGCGCCCACCTGCCCAACGGGGTGGTCATGTTCGGGCTCATCACCGCGGTGCTGATCTGGGTCTGGTCGCCGCGGGCCGCCAGGCGCAAGTAACCTCGGCGGTGTGTATGTGAAGATCTGCGGCCTCCGTGAGCCCGGCCACGTGACGGCCGCCGTCGAGGCGGGCGCCGACGCCATCGGATTCGTGCTGACCGCGAGCCCCCGCCGGGTGACGCCCGAGCGGGCGGCGGAGCTGGCCCGGCCGGTGCCCGCCCACGTGCTGACCGTGGGGGTCTTCCGGGGCGAGGACCCGGCGACGGTGCGGGCGGCCGCGCTGGCGGCCGGGGTGCGCGCGATCCAGTTGCACGGGGCCCACCCGCACGACGACTTCACCGCGCTGAAGGACCTCGGCCTGACCCTGGTCAGAGCCGTCGACGCGGCGGCCGACCTGCGCTGCGGCGCCCACGACGAGCACCTGCTCATCGTCGACGCGCCCCGCCCCGGCTCGGGAGAGCCGTGGGACTGGGCCGCCGTGCGCGGCCGCCCCTCCGGCCGCTGGATGCTCGCGGGCGGGCTGGGTCCGGCCAACGTGGCCGAGGCTGTCGCCGCCGCCGCGCCCTGGGGGGTCGACGTGTCGAGCGGCGTGGAGGTGGCGCCCGGGGTCAAGGACCCGAAGCTGATCGCGGAGTTCGTCCGGGCCGCCCGCCGTCCGGGCTGAGCGGCTTCGGCCTCCGGCGATGAGATCGCCGCCCGGGGCTTTCGCGTGTCAGGGCGGGCAGGTGGCCGTGATGGGTCACCCGGCGGGCCGCTGGGGCCACAGGTGACGCAGTAGGGTCTGCTGCGTGAGCGAAACTTCCGCCGAGGACCGCATCTGGACGATTCCTAACCTGTTGAGCTTCCTACGTCTTCTCGGCGTGCCTGTGTTCCTCTGGCTGGTTCTGGGGCCGAAGGCCGACGGCTGGGCCATCGCCGTCCTCGCCCTCGCCGGGTTCACCGACTGGCTCGACGGCGTGATCGCTCGCAGGTTCGACCAGACCAGCCGGCTCGGCAGGCTCATCGACCCGGCCGCCGACAAACTGTACGTCTTCGCGACGATCCTGGCGTTGCTGGTGCGCGACATCATCCCGTGGTGGCTGGTGGTCGCCATTCTGGGGCGTGAACTCTTCGTCGCCTGTTTCATTCCTGTACTTCGCAAACACGGATATAAGGCACTTCAAGTGCATTTTCTGGGCAAGGCCGCCATGTTTAGTCTCATGTACGCCTTCCCTCTGCTGTTCCTCGCCTCGCACACTGGCTGGTACGCCGATATGGCCCGAATTGTCGGGTGGGCCTTCGCCCTCTGGGGAACGGGTCTGTACTGGTGGGCAGGGTTGCTGTATGTGATACAGGTGCGTCGGCTCGTAACTGCGACCTCTAAGGAGTGATCGGGTGAAGGCGGTCGTCATGGCGGGCGGGGAGGGGACTCGGCTGCGTCCGATGACCGCCAACCAGCCCAAACCCCTGCTTCCCGTAGCCAATCGCCCGATCATGGAACACGTGTTGCGCCTGCTCAAGCGGCACGCGGTCACCGAGACCGTCGTCACGGTCCAGTTCCTGGCCGCACTCGTGCGCAACTACTTCGGCGACGGCGACGAGCTCGGGATGAGCCTGCAGTACGCCACGGAGGAGCTGCCCCTCGGCACGGCGGGCAGCGTCAAGAACGCCGCCGACCGGCTGCGTGACGACCGCTTCCTCGTCATCTCCGGCGACGCTCTCACCGATATCGATTTGTCGGATATGGTCCGGTTTCATCGCGAAAATTCGGCGCTTATCACGATCGGCCTGAAACGCGTCCCGAACCCGCTCGAATTCGGGATCATCATCGTCGACGAGTCCGGCCGGGTGCAGCGCTTCCTGGAGAAGCCCACCTGGGGCCAGGTCTTCTCCGACACCGTCAACACCGGCGTCTACGTCATGGAGCCCGAGGTCCTCGACCGGGTCGCGGCCGGCGAGCCCGTCGACTGGTCGGCCGACGTGTTCCCCGACCTCCTCGCCGCCGGCGCCCCCATCTACGGCTACATCGCCGACGGCTACTGGGAGGACGTCGGCAGCCACGACAGCTACCTCAAGGCCCACGCCGACGCCCTGTCCGGCCGGGTCAAGCTGGACATCGGCGGCTTCGAGCTCTCGCCCGGCGTCTGGGTGGCCGAGTCGGCCTCGATCGACACCGACGCGGTGCTCAAGGGCCCGCTGCTCATCGGCGACTACGCCAAGGTCGAGGCCGGGGCCGAGCTGCGCGAATACACCGTCCTGGGCAACAACGCGGTGGTCCGCGAGGGGGCGTTCCTGCACCGGGCGGTCGTGCACGACAACGTCTACCTCGGCCCCGGGACCCACCTGCGCGGCTGCGTCATCGGCAAGAACACCGACGTGATGACCGGCGCCCGCATCGAGGAGAACGCGGTCATCGGCGACGAGTGCGTCATCGAGCCCGAGGTGTACGTCTCCAGCGGCGTCAAGATCTACCCGTTCAAGACCATCGAGGCCGGCGCGGTCGTCAACACCAGCGTCATCTGGGAGTCGCGCGGCCAGCGCAGCCTCTTCGGGCCCAAGGGGGTCAGCGGGCTGGTCAACGTGGAGATCACCCCCGAGCTGTGCGTACGGCTGGCCAGCGCCTACGCGACGACCCTGAAGAAGGGCGAGCACGTCGTCACCGCCCGCGACTCCTCGCTGGCGGCCAGGGCGCTCAAGCGGGCCGTGATCGGCGCGCTCACCGCCAGCGCCATCAACGTGCTCGACCTGCAGGCCGCCCCGCTGCCCGTGGCCCGCTTCCACACCTCCCGCGAGTCGGCCGCCGGGGGCATCGCGCTGCGCACCAGCGCCGGCGACCCGCAGAGCGTGGACATCGTGATCATGGACGACCGGGGCGCCGACCTGCCGGCGGCCGCCCAGCGCAAGCTGGAACGGGTCTTCTCCCGGCAGGAGTTCCGCCGGGCCTTCCCCGGCGAGATCGCCGGGCTCGCCTATCCGGCCAGGGTCGTCGAGGACTACGCGTACGAGCTGCTGCGCCGCGTGGACATGACCGGCATCCGCGACATGAAGGTGGTGGTCGACTGCGCGGGCGGCACCTCCTCGCTCGTCCTGCCCACCCTGCTCGGCCGCGTCGGGGTCGAGGTGCTCACGGTCAACGCCCGGCTCGACGAAGCCTCGCCCACCGAGACGCTCGCCGAGCGCCGCCGCGACCTGCAACGCCTGTCGGAGCTGGTCAGCTCCTCGCGGGCGGCGTTCGGGGTCCGCTTCGACCCGGTCGGCGAGCGGATCGCGCTGGTGGACGAGATGGGCCAGCTGATCGGCGAGGAACGGGCGCTGCTCGTGGTGCTCGACCTGATCGCCGCCGAGCGCGGGGGCGGCCGGGTGGCCCTGCCCGTCACCACCACCAGGGTGGCCGAGCAGGTCTGCCGCTTCCACGGCGTACAGGTGCAGTGGACCTCGACCGCCCTCGACGCGCTCACCTCCGCGGCCGCGGAAGACGACATGATCTTCGCGGCCGACGGCCGGGGCGGCTTCGTCGTGCCGGAGTTCACCCCGGCCATCGACGGGCTGGCCGCGTTCATGCGGCTGCTCGGGCTCGTCGCCCGCACCCGGCTCTCGCTCAGCCAGATCGACGCCCGCATCCCCGAGGCCAAGCTGCTCAAGCGGACCGTGCCGACGCGCTGGGCGGCCAAGGGTGCGGTGATGCGCTCGGTCATCGAGTCGGCCGAGGCGGGCTCCGACGGGCACCGGATCGACACCACCGACGGAGTGCGGGTCGTGGGCGACGACGGCAGCTGGGTGCTGATCCTGCCCGCCGCCACCGAGCCGGTCACCGACCTGTGGGCCGAGGCCCAGGACGTCGACACCGCCCAGTCGCTTCTGGAACGTTGGGCCAGAATCGTCGAGGACGCGGCCACTTGAGGGTAATATCGCCCTCTGTGATCTTGACCGGACGCTCGCGCCGGGGCTTGCATGATCGTATGGTGGGAAACGCGCGGCGGCATGGACCTTCAGGCTCGGGCGGCGGTAACTTTGTCACCGTCCGAACTGTCGTCCAGCGCCCCGCCTTGACCTTTGCCGTTCAGCAGCGTAAGTTGCGGCATTCGCAAACTTGAAGAGCGAAGCGAGGCGCGCCCCGAGCACCGTCGCCGCGTCTTCGCGGTAGGAGGCCGAGCCGATCGATGCCGAGCGTCTACTGCACGCAGTGCGGGCACGCCAACCCCGAGGATGCCCGTTTCTGTTCCCGTTGTGGGTCACCGCTGACCAGACCCGAGGTCTCCGCGGATACCACCTCGACGATCTCCGTCGCGGGAATCGAGGCGTACGAGGCTGAGACCGGAGACATGCTCCTGGCCGAGCGGGCGCTGGTCGAACAGCTGCCGCCCGGCACGGCGTTGCTCAGCGTGACCAGGGGCCCCAACCAGGGCAGCCGGTTCCGGCTGGACAAGGACCTGACCACCACCGGGCGCCATCCCGAGAGCGACATCTTCCTCGACGACATCACGGTCTCGCGGCGTCACGTCGAGTTCTACCGGCACCGCGGGGGCCAGTTCTCGGTGCGTGACGTGGGCAGCCTCAACGGCACCTACGTCAACAGGGAGCGCATCGAGGAGGTGCCGCTGCACTCCGGCGACGAGGTGCAGATCGGCAAGTTCCGGCTGGTCTTCCTGATGCGGACCGCCGCAGGCGCATGAGCTCGCAGGCGGCACGCTCGCACATGAGCATCGGGGAGGTGCTCGCGCTCCTGCAGGGCGAGTTCCCCGACGTGACGATCTCCAAGATCCGCTTCCTGGAGGGCGAGGGTCTCATCGAGCCCGAGCGCAGTCCGTCGGGTTACCGTAAGTTCACCCACCTGCACGTGCAGCAACTGCGCTACATCCTCACCGAACAGCGCGACCACTACCTCCCGCTGCGGGTGATCAAGGACAAGATGGCCGAGGAGCTCGGCCGTCCGCGTGCCGTGCCGGAAAGCCGCGAGGTGCTGCTCAGCCGCGCGGAGTTGCTGGAGGCGGCCGGGCTCGACGAGGAGACCCTCGCCGAGCTCGAGGACTACGGCCTGCTCGCCGCGCGGGCCAGGCGCTACGACCAGGACGCGCTCGACGTCGCGCGCAGCGTCGGCGCGCTGTCCCGGTTCGGGCTGCACGCCCGCCACCTGCGCGCCGTCAAGGCGGCGGCCGAGCGTGAGAGCGGCCTGGTCGAACAGGCGGTCGCGCCGATCCTGAAACGCCGCGCGCCGGGCGCGATCGGCGAGGCCGACGAGATCGCCAGGGAGTTGTCCTCCCTGCTGCTCGAACTGCACGCCGCCCTTGTGCGCGCGGGGGTGCGCGGCGTTCTGGGGCGATGAACCGGACCGGCGGGACATTCGAGGCCCACCGGGTGTTACGTTGAATTGCAGAAGCGGACCAGAAATGAGCCGTGCCGGGTCACCGGCCGGTCGATACGGAGCAGCCCGTGTTGCAGATGGAGGTCGTGGGCGTTCGGGTAGAAATGCCCACAAATCAGCCGATCGTCTTGCTCAAGGAGGCACACGGGGAGCGGTTCCTTCCTATATGGATCGGCATGACCGAAGCGACGGCCATCGCGTTGGCCCAAGCGGAGGAGCCACCTCCCCGGCCGCTCACGCACGACCTTTTCCGGGACGTGCTGAGCGCGCTGGGCGTCGGCCTGCGTGCCGTCAACATCGTCGCCCTGCGCGAGGGCATCTTCTTCGCCGACCTCGTCTTCTCCAACGGCGTGGAGGTGAGCGCGCGGCCGTCCGACTCGATCGCGCTCGCCCTGCGCACCGGGGCGCGCATCTTCGCCAGCGAGGAGGTCGTCCAGGAGGCAGGGGTGATCATCCCTGACGACCAGGAGGACGAGGTGGAGAAGTTCAGGGAGTTTCTTGACACGATCACTCCCGAGGACTTCGGCAGGGCGGGGTAGGTATTTCAGTGCATTTACGCTTCACGACGCGCCGAGCCGGATCGTTGACTGCGCATGGTCACGGTCCTACGGTGCAAGTGAAACCCGTGGTCGCCCTTTACTAACCCCCAGATCAGACCATGGGATGAGAGAAAGCCGGAGGTCCGCGTGGCGGTCAGCAGCGGCGAGGGAAAGACGGCCGGCCAGGAAGATCCGGTGCGGCGTGAGAGTGCGCGGCAGCGTGCCGGAGAGCAGGGGCTGCTCTTCGACGAGCAGCCGACGACGCTGCCGATGGACATCGGCTACCGTGGCCCGACGGCCTGTTCGGCGGCCGGCATCACCTACAGGCAGCTCGACTACTGGGCGCGCACCGGCCTGGTCGAACCCACGATAAGGGCCGCTCAGGGCTCCGGTTCGCAGCGCCTCTACAGCTTCCGCGACATCCTGGTGCTCAAGGTCGTCAAACGGCTGCTCGACACCGGGGTCTCCCTCCAGCAGATCCGCACCGCCGTCCAGCACCTGCGTGACCGCGGAGTGGGAGACCTCGCGCAGATCACCCTGATGAGCGACGGCGTCAGCGTCTACGAGTGCACCTCGGCCGACGAGGTGATCGACCTGCTCCAGGGCGGCCAGGGCGTGTTCGGCATCGCGCTCGGCCGGGTCTGGCGTGAGGTCGAGGGCTCGCTCGCGGAGCTGCCGGGGGAACGCGCGGCGGTCGCGGACACCGTCCCGGCCGACCACCCCGCTGACGAACTGGCCCAGCGGCGACGGGCTCGCCGCACAGGGTAGTAATCTAGGACAAGCTGGCAACCCCGTGCGGGAGAGTCCCCGGCCTGACCGGGGCGCCGAAGGAGCAACCTCCCCGGAATCTCTCAGGCACCCGTACCGCTCGGGCGAGGCAACTCTGGAAAGCAGGCGCGTCCGCCAGGCGCGTCTCACCGACGGTGCAAGCCCTCCGGGTGAAGCTCTCAGGTCGACATGACAGAGGGGGAGATCCGGCACGCGCCCGCGCCCCGGCGCCGGTCTCCACAGCCTCGGGAGGCATCTCCATGACCGACCTGTCACTTCCGCCGTTCTCGACCCGGCACATCGGCCCATCGGAGTCCGAGCAGCAGCGCATGCTCGAGAGCGTGGGCTTCGAATCGGTCGCCGACCTGGTGGCCGTGGCCGTGCCCGAGGGCATCAGGACGAAGGACCGGCTGGCGCTGCCCGCCGCGGCGAGCGAGCACGAGGCCATCGCCGAGCTGCGCGCCCTGGCCGGCCGCAACCGCGTCCAGACCTCCATGATCGGGCTGGGCTACCACGACACCATCACGCCCGCCGTCATCCGGCGCAACCTGCTGGAGAACCCCGGCTGGTACACCGCCTACACGCCCTACCAGCCCGAGATCTCGCAGGGCCGCCTCGAGGCGCTGCTGAACTTCCAGACCGTGGTGACCGACCTCACGGGGCTCGACGTGGCGGGCGCGTCGCTGCTCGACGAGGCCACCGCCGCCGCCGAGGCCATGACGCTGGCCCGGCGGGCCGGCCGGTCCAAGAGCGCCGTGTTCGTCGTCGACGCCGACGCGCTGCCCCAGACCAAGGCGGTGCTGACCACCCGCGCCGAGCCGCTCGGCATCACGCTCGTCGAGCACTCCCTCGACGGCGACCTGCCCGAGTGCTTCGGCGTGCTCGTGCAGTATCCGGGCGCCTCCGGCCGGGCCCGCGACTTCCGCTCGGTCGCCGCCGCCGCGCACGACGCGGGCGCCCTCGTGGTGGCCGCCGCCGACCTGCTGGCGCTCACCCTGCTCGCCGCCCCGGGCGAGCTGGGCGCCGACATCGCCATCGGCTCCTCCCAGCGGTTCGGCGTGCCGTTCGGCTTCGGGGGGCCGCACGCGGCGTACATGTCCGTACGCGAGGGGTTGCAGCGCCAGATGCCCGGCCGCCTCGTGGGCGTCTCGATCGACGCCGACGGCGACCCGGCCTACCGGCTGGCCCTGCAGACCCGCGAGCAGCACATCCGCCGCGAGAAGGCGACCAGCAACATCTGCACCGCCCAGGTGCTGCTCGCCGTCATCGCCGGGATGTACGCCGTCTACCACGGCCCCGAGGGGCTGCGCCGCATCGCCTCCCGGGTGCACCGGCACGCCGCCGTGCTGGCCGAGGGGCTGCGCCGGGCCGGCGTCGAGGTCGTGCACGACGAGTTCTTCGACACCGTGCTGGCCCGCGTGCCCGGCCGCGCGGCCGACGTCGTGCGCGAGGCCGCCGGACGCGGCGTCAACCTCTGGCGCGCCGACGCCGACCACGTCTCCGCCGCCTGCGACGAGAAGACCACGACGGCCGAGCTCGAACACGTCCTCGCGGCCTTCGGCCAGGTGCTCGGCCACGAGGCCGTCACGCGGGCCGAGCTCGACGAGCTGGCCGCCGACGCCGGGCTCGACCGGCTGCCCGCCACGCTGGCCCGCGAGTCCGGCTACCTGACCCACCCGGTCTTCCACAGCCACCGCTCCGAGACCGCGATGCTGCGCTACCTGCGCAGGCTCCAGGACAAGGACATCGCGCTCGACCGGTCGATGATCCCGCTCGGCTCGTGCACGATGAAACTCAACGCGACCACCGAGATGGAGCCCATCACCTGGCCCGAGTTCGCCGCGATCCATCCCTACGCGCCCGAGGAGCAGACCGCCGGATACCGCGAGCTGATCGAGACGCTGGAGGGCTGGCTGGCCGAGCTGACCGGCTACGACGCTGTCTCCATCCAGCCCAACGCGGGCTCCCAGGGCGAGTTCGCCGGGCTGCTGGCCATCCGCGCCTACCACCGGGCGAACGGCGACACCGGGCGCGACGTGTGCCTCATCCCGTCGTCGGCCCACGGCACCAACGCGGCCAGCGCCGTCATGGCCGGGATGCGGGTCGTCGTCGTGGCCTGCGACACCGAGGGCAACGTCGACCTGGCGGATCTCGACGCCAAGATCGCCAAGCACGGCCCCGAGCTGGCCGCCATCATGGTCACCTACCCGTCCACGCACGGCGTCTACGAGGAGACCATCACCGAGATCTGCGCCAAGGCGCACGACGCCGGCGGCCAGGTCTACGTCGACGGGGCCAACCTCAACGCGCTGGTCGGACTGGCCAAGCCGGGCCACTTCGGCGCCGACGTGTCCCACCTCAACCTGCACAAGACGTTCTGCATCCCGCACGGGGGCGGCGGTCCCGGCGTCGGCCCCGTCGCGGTCCGCGGTCACCTGGCCGCCTACCTGCCCGGTCACCCGCTGCGCGACGGCTCGCCGGTCGGCCCGGTGTCGGCCGCCCCCTACGGCTCGGCCGGCATCCTGCCGATCTCCTGGGCGTACATCAGGATGATGGGCGGCGACGGCCTCACCGCGGCGACCGAGCAGGCCATCCTGTCGGCCAACTACCTGGCCCGGCGGCTCGCCCCGCACTACCCGGTGCTCTACACCGGGCGCGGCGGGCTGGTGGCCCACGAGTGCATCGTGGACCTGCGCCAGATCACCAAGGAGACCGGCGTCACCGTCGACGACGTGGCCAAGCGGCTCATCGACTACGGGTTCCACGCGCCCACGATGTCGTTCCCCGTGGCCGGCACGCTGATGATCGAGCCCACCGAGAGCGAGGACCTGGCCGAGCTCGACCGGTTCGCCGACGCCATGATCGCCATCCGGGGCGAGATCGCGCGGGTCGCCTCCGGCGAGTACGACAGGACCGACAACCCGCTGCGCAACGCCCCGCACACCGCCGAGGCCGTCACGTCCGACGTGTGGGAGCACCCCTACTCCCGCGGCGAGGCGGCCTACCCGGTGCCCTCGCTGCGCGACGGCAAGTACTGGGTTCCGGTGCGCCGCATCGACCAGGCCTACGGCGACCGCAACCTGGTGTGCTCCTGCCCGCCGCTCGAGGCGTACGAGGACTGACCTCCGCGTCGTCCCGCGGCCTTCCCGCCCGCCGGGGGAGGGCCGAGGGACGTTCCGGACCGGGAGTGTCAAGTCGGCAGACATGATCAGCCGGAGTGGTTAGGCTCGGTGCGATCGTCGCCGAAGGAGCTCTCTTGACGTCATCCGAGCTGGAGACCCCGCCTCTCGACACCGCCCGCCGCCTGGCCGAGGACGGCGACCTGGAGGGGGCCGCGGCCATCCTCACCGAGCTCGCCGCCGACCCCGACGGGCCCGACCGGGCACAGGCGGCCGTCGGTCTGGCCGTGGTGCTGGAGGAGCGTGGCGACGTCGAGGGCGCCCGCGCCGCGGCCAGGACCGCGCTGGCCACCGGCCATCCCGAGTTCGCCGCCCAGGCGGCCTGCCACCTGGCGCAGGGCTTCGAACGCGAGGGGAGAGCCGAGCAGGCCAGGGGCGCCTGGCAGGCGGTGCTCGGTGTCGGCACCCCCGCCTACGTCCCGCTGGCCCATCTCGCGCTGGCCCGGCTCGCCGCGGAGGCCGACGACTACGACGAGGCCGAGAGCGCGCTGCGCTCAGCCGCCGAGGTGGCCGGCGACGACGACGAGCTGCGTGTGCACGCCGCGCAGCAGCTCGCCGACCTGCTGCTGGAGCGAGGCGAGCCCGGCGCGGCGGCCGAGGTGCTGCTGGAGGCTCTGGGGAGCGCCCCGCCTGACTCGGTGGCCCGGCTGCGGGTCCAGCTCGGCATCGCGCATCTGGAGCTCGCCTGCGCGGAGTTCGCCCAGGCGGTCGACGACGGCGGCGACGCCGCGACCAGCGGCCTGGCCATCGAGCTGCTCGCCCGCACCCTGCCACTGCGCGGCCGGCTCGACGATGCCGACCGCGTCTGGGCCTACGGCCTCGACCACGAGGACGAGGCGCTCGCGGGTGAGGTCCGGCTCCGTCACGACCGCGACACCTGACGCGCTTCGCCCGCCCGGCGCCCGCCCACCCCGCCCGGCGTCTGTCCCGCCCGGCGGCGCCTGCTCGCGCGGTCAGCCGCGGCGCATGATGGCCATGGCGGCGGCGATGTTGATGATCGCGATGGCCATCCAGGTGACGGCGAGGCCGAGCAGGCCGGCGTTGGCCGAGGCGATGGCGGTCAGCGGGACGCCCAGGCCCATGGAGCCCAGCGCGAGCGGGATCATCGAGGCGCCGGGGCCCTTGGACGGGCGCGGCGCTGGGCCATGACGGTGCAGCTCGGCGCTCACCCGGGCCGCGATCGTCGCGTCGAGCCGTTCGGCGAACGAGTCGACCAGCGCCGCCTCGTAGTCGGGGCCGAGGTCGCGGCGGGCGTCGAGCGTCGCCTGGAGATCCTCACGGATGGGTCGGTGGTCCGGCATGAAGCCCATCCTCCCCGAGGGGCGGCACGCCGTCATCCCACCTGAGGGGCATGCCGCCCTCCTCCCTGAGTACGGTGCTGCCCATGAAGGTGGAGACGCCGCGTGGTCCGGCGACGGTCGAGGTCGATGAGGCGGAGCGGCCCAGGATGCTGCTGGTGCTGACCCATGGTTCGGCCGGGGGAGTGGACGCGCCCGACCTGCTGGCGGTGCGCGACGCGGCGCTGGGCGTGGGGGCCAGCGTGGCGCGGGTGACGCAGCCGTTCCGGCTGGCGGGGGCCCGAGCGCCCGGCTCGGCCGTCCGGCAGGACGAGGCCTGGGGCGTGGTGCTCGGCGAGCTGCGGGCCCGGTGGCCGGAGTTGCCGCTGGTGCAGGGCGGGCGGAGCAACGGCGCCCGGGTCGCCTGCCGCACCGCGCGGGCCGTCGGCGCGGTCGCGGTGGTGGCGCTGGCCTTCCCCCTGCATCCGCCGGGCAGGCCGGAACGTTCCAGGGCCGACGAGCTGCGCGACGCCGGGGTGGACGTGCTCGTGGTCAACGGGGACCGGGATCCGTTCGGCGTGCCCGAGGCGGCCGACGCGGCACGGCTGGTCGTGCTGCCCGGAGAGGGACATGACCTGAAGAAGGACCCCGCCCGGGTGGGCGAGGTGGTAGCGGAGTGGATCGTCCGTTACGCCTGAGTCAGGCGGCGCCCACCACAGGGCGGTGGGGTGCGATGGCGGTGCCGCCAGGCAGCAGCTCCCCGGTGTCCTCGAACAGGACCACGCCGTTGCAGAGGAGGCTCCACCCCTGCTCGGGGTGGCTCGCGAGGGTGCGTGCGGCCTCACGGTCGGGCGCCTCGGCAGACGGACAGGCCGGGTCGTGCGGGCACATCGGCGTGCCTCCGATATCTCGTGGATGGCCCCCGCGTTGCAAGGACGGGAGCGGCTCGGGTTGGTCGTTGTAGCAAGTGTGAGGCGTATGTCACACGATCCGACATAGTCCGTTAGGACTGTTAGAGGAGGATGCGCCATCGTGTGACCTTCGACACAGCGTGCCTTATGCAGGATAACGGTCCAAGCTCGACACGCCCACTAGGTTCGCAAGCCCCGTAGCAAGGCCTCCAGCCCGCGCTCGAAGTCGAGGTCGGCCCGCTCGTCGCGCCTGATCCACTCGTCGACCTCGGGGTCGGCCCAGCCCGACTGCTGCACCTCCACCGCCACGCTGCCGAAGACGTAGGCGCGCAGGGCTCGCACGGCCTCGGCCGCGTCGTCCAGGCCGCCGTCGGCGAGCTGCTCCGTCTGCTCCCTGACGGCCACGGCGGTGCCGCCCTTGGGCGGCTTCGTGAGGGCCAGCGCGAGCACGCCGGGGTGGTCGCGCAGCAGCTCGCGGCTCGCCCGGCACCAGGCCCTGGCGGTGTCCTGCCAGGTGGCCGCCTGCTCGACGTGGACCGCCGTCACATGCTCGGCCAGCGCGTCCATCAGCGCCTCCTTGCCCCTCGGCAGGTGGTGGTAGATGGCCATGGCCTCGACCTGGAGGGCGTCGCCGAGCCTGCGCATGGTGAGCCGGCGCAGCCCCTGCGTGTCGGCGATGTGCAGCGCGGCCTCGATGATGCGCTCGCGGGACAGGGGCACGGGCGGTCTCTTGGCGGGCATGGAGATCATCTTACTATGTAAAGGGCGTCGCGCCGGTCCGATTGCGCCGCGTGTCGCCGGAGCGCGTACCCTGGTCGCGGTAATCGAGCCGTTGGGGCGAAGGGGCAGAGTCGATGGCGTTTTTCCGTCCGCGGGTGAGCCGCGAGGCCGAGGTCCGCTACCACGCGGACCTGGAGATCTCCAAGAGCTACCCTCAGCTGCTGGAGAAGGCCAGGCAGGCCGAGCAGGTCGTGCGCGAGCTGCGGGCCGGTGACGCCGACGAGGTCGAGTTGCGCGCCGCCGGGCTGGCGTTCGACCGGGCGCTGACCGAGGCGCTGCGGGCGGCCGAGGCGGGGCAGCGGAGCACGTTCGGCGTCACGTCCTATGACGACCGCATCGCCCGACGCAAGGCCAGGGCGACGCCGGCCGGGGCCATGTGGACCTCCGAGGTGGAGCGGCTGCGCACGCTGCGCGAGGACAACCGGCTGTCGGGCATCCCGCGCGTGCCGCGCCTGGTGCCCACCTTCTGATCGGCGGGCCCCCAGGGGGCCGGCGACGCGAGAAAGCCCCGGCCACCTCGGCCGGGGCTTTCTTCGCGGGTCAGCTGGCCCAGTCGAGCAACGGGCGGGTGTTGCTCGGGTGGCGCAGCTTGGAGAGCGACTCCTTCTCGAGCTGGCGGATGCGCTCACGGGTCAGGCCGAGATGCTTGCCGATCTCGTCGAGCGTGTGCGGCTTGCCGTCCACCAGGCCGAAGCGCAGAGCCATGATCTTCGACTCGCGCGGCGAGAGGTTCTCGAGGACGCCGCGCAGCTGGTCGCCCAGTAGCTGGCGGTCGACGATCTCCGACGCCTCGGGCGAGTCGACGTCCTCGATGAGGTCGCCGATCGTGGTCTCACCGTCCTCGCCGATGGTCGCGTTGAGCGAGATGGGCTGGCGGCTGGTCCGCAGCAGCTCCTCGACCTGGTCGGGTGTCTTGTCCAGCTCGACGGCCAGCTCCTCCGGCGTGGGCTCGCGGCCCAGGCGCTGGTGCATGTCGCGCTCGATGCGCGACAGCTTGGACAGCATCTCCAGCACGTGCACCGGCAGCCGGATGGTACGGGCGGAGTCGGCGAAGCCGCGCTGGATGGCCTGCCTGATCCACCACATGGCGTAGGTGGAGAACTTGAAGCCCTTGCTGTAGTCGAACTTCTCCACGGCCCGGATCAGGCCCAGGTTGCCTTCCTGGACCACGTCGAGCAGGGACATGCCGCGGTCGGTGTACTTCTTGGCGACCGAGACCACGAGCCGGAGGTTGGCCTCCAGCATGTGGTTCTTGGCCTCCTTGCCGTCCTCGGCGACCATCAGCAGGTCCTCGCGGTCGTCGGGCGAGAGGTCGTCGGCGGTCTCGAGCTTGTACTCCGCGTACAGGCCGGCCTCGATCCGCCTGGCCAGGTCGACCTCCTGGGCGGCGGTGAGCAGGCTCCGGCGGCCGATGGACTTGAGGTAGGTGTGCACGGAGTCGCCCATGGCCGACTGGGTGTCGTCGAGGTCGTTGACCTCGCTCTCCAGCTCGGCCTCCTCGGCGTTCATGGCGATCACGTCGGGCTCGGGCTCGGGCTCGGCCTCGGCCTCGGGTTTGTGGTCGGCGGCCTCGGCGACGGCCTGGGGAGCCGCCTCGGGCTCGGTTTTGGCGCCGGCGGTGCGGGAGCCGGTAGACTTCGCCTTGGTCGACCGCTTGGTGGTCTTCTTGGTGGTCTTCGCGGCGGGTGTGCCGAGGGACGGCTCGTCCTCCGCGGCCAGGCTGACGCCGGCGTCGGTGAGTTCGCGCAGGATCGACCGGCCGTCGGCGGGGCTGATCCCGGCTTCGGCGAACGCTCCGCGCAGCTCCGCCAGGGAGAGGTGACCCTGTGCTCGCCCTCGGTCAAGAAGCTGGTCGAGGGGCGCGGGTGGGTTCGCCACGGCGGTTCGGGGCATGAGGACACCTCCTCCATACGGAGTAGAAGCGAGTCAGGCAGGTTGTGGTGGGGCGGCCCGGCCGCTCAGCGCACCAGTATCAATAACGCCATATAGCCTGATTTGTTCCCGTAGGCAGGAAATAGGGGTGGACCGCCCGAAGGCGACCCACCCCTCCGCGTCTAGTCTCCGATGACGATTTCGCCCGGCTTGACCTCGGGCATCGGCATGGGCTCGGCGTCCTCCATGCGGTCCTCGGTCCAGTAGTCGCCGGCCGCGTCGGGGTCAGGGTTGACCTCCTTCGACACGACGAAGCCGTCGCTCGGCTCGGGGGACGAGGTCAGCTCCGTCATCTGGTCGGTGAGGGGCCCGCCGGAGGGTGACGCCTTCTCCAGCACTGCTCCGGTCTCCTCGCCGACCTGCTGGAGCCTGCCCGCCGAGGCGGCGGCCGCTACCGAGACGCCGCCGACGACGATCACACCGACGACCGCCGCGGAGGCCAGCATCCTGCGGGACCGGTTCATGAAGGCTCCTTTCGTGCTCTGCCCACTATGACGCATTCGCGATCTGTCAGGTTCCTGACCTTAGTCGTACGAGATCGGTCTTGCCGTTGGGCAACAGCGGCAACCGGGACGTCAGCCGGAGCTCACGGGGCGCGGCGTAGGCCGGCAGGCGGTCGCTGGAGTAGGCGCGGAGCTGGGAGAGCGTGGGCGGGCTCGCGGGATCGGCGGGCACCACGACGGCGACCACGACCTCGCCCCACTCGGGGTGGGGCGAGCCGACCACGGCCACGTCGGCGATCGCGGGATGCTCGCCGAGGACGCCCGCGACCGCCCCGGCCACCACCTTCTCGCCGCCGGTGTTGATGACGTCGTCGGCGCGTCCGAGCACCCGCAGCCGGCCCCCGTGCAGCTCGCCCAGGTCGGAGGTGACGAACCAGCCGCCGTCGAGGGGCGCCGGCTCGCCGGACCGGTAGCCCGAGAACAGCACGGGCCCGGCGACCCGGATCAGCCCGTCGTCACCGATTTTGAGATCTACATTGTAAAGGGGCTGGCCGTCGTACACGCAGCCGCCGCAGGTCTCGCTCATCCCGTACGTCGTGACCACCCGGGCGCCGAGATCACGGGCCTCGGCCAGCAGGCCGGGACGCGGGGCGGCGCCGCCGAGCAGGATCGTGCGGAACACCGACAGGTCGGCGCCCAGCTCGACCAGCCGGTGCAACTGCGTGGGCACCAGCGACACGTGGTCGGCGCCCGAGTCGAGCACCCCGCGGGGGTCGAAGCGCGGGTGGACGATCGGCTCGGTCTCGCTCAGCAGGGCGCGGACCAGCACCTGCAGCCCGGACACGTGGGACAGCGGCAGGCAGCACAGCCAGCGCTCGCCCTTGGCCGCCTCCAGCCGCCGCAGCGACGCCGCGGCCGAGGCGCGCAGCGCGGTCGCGGAGAGCAACACGCCCTTGGGGGCGCCGGTGCTGCCACTGGTGGCGATCACCACGGCCACGTCGGCGGGCACGCCCTCGCCGCCGGCCCGGGGGACGCCGTCGACGTCGGTGGGGCGCAGCGCGGCGAGCGCCGCCTCGGCGTGGTCGGGGGAGAGGGGCAGGATTGCCGGACCCTCGCCGGACAAAGCATCGCGAATCGCCTCGAACAGCTCGAGACCAGGCGGCTGCACAACAGCACGCAACGGACGATCCGGATGCGACGGCTTGCTCGGCATGCTCGTAAGGTTAGTGGCGACAAGGTCGGACAGAGGCGCTGGGAGGGTCGTGACGCGTTCTCCCGTGGTCTTCCGGATTCCCATGCGGACACGCTTCCGCGGGCAGATCGTCAGGGAAGGACTCCTGCTGCACGGCCCGGCCGGGTGGGGCGAGTTCTCGCCGTTCCCCGAGTACGGTCCGCGCGAGTGCGCGCGCTGGCTGGCGTGCGCCCGCGAGGCCGCCTTCGAGGGCTGGCCGGAGCCGGTGCGCGACAGTGTCCCGGTCAACACGACCGTGCCCGCCGTCGGCCCCGAGCGGGCCTTCGGGATGGTGCGAGACTCGGGCTGCGGCACGGCCAAGGTCAAGGTGGCCGAGCCGGGCCAGAGCTTCGCCGACGACCTGGCCAGGGTGGAGGCGGTGCGTGACGCCCTCGGCCCGTCGGGCGCGCTGCGCGTCGACGCCAACGGCGCGTGGGACGTCGGCCAGGCGGTGCGGCGGCTGAAGGAGCTCGACCGGTTCGGCCTCGAATACGCCGAGCAGCCGTGCGCCACGCTCGACGAGCTGGCCGCGGTGCGGCGGGCCTGCGACGTGCCGGTCGCCGCCGACGAGTCCATCCGGCGGGCCGAGGACCCCCTGCGGGTCAGAGCCGCCGAGGCGGCCGACATCGCGGTGGTCAAGGTGCAGCCGCTCGGCGGGGTGCGTGAGGCGCTGCGCGTGGTCGAGGCGTGCGGGCTGCCCGCCGTGGTGTCGAGCGCCGTGGAGACCTCGGTGGGGCTGGCCGCGGGGCTCGCGCTGGCCGCCGCGTTGCCCGAGCTGCCCTACGCGTGCGGGCTCGGCACGATGTCGCTGCTGTCGGGGGACGTGGTGGCCGACTCGCTGGTGCCGGTGGACGGCCGGCTGGCGGTACGGCGTCCTGACGTAAATTATGAGCATTTGTCGGCATTTGAGATCGAATCTCCCTCGTGGCTTCGCCGGATGCAGGAGGCGTCACTGTGAACCCCGCCACCGCGCTGGCCACCGTTCTGGTCGACGAGCTGGTGCGATGCGGCCTGACCGACGTCGTCCTGGCGCCGGGCTCGCGCTCGGCGCCGCTCGCGCTGGCCCTGCACGCCGAGTCGCGGGTCCGGCTGCACGTGCGCGTCGACGAGCGGTCGGCCTCCTACCTGGCGGTCGGGCTGGCCCGGCGCTCGGAGCGGCCGGTCGCGCTCATCTGCTCCTCCGGCACGGCCGCCGCCAACTTCCATCCCGCCGTCGTCGAGGCGAGCGAGTCGGGCGTGCCGCTGCTCGTGCTGACCGCCGACCGCCCGCCCGAGCTGCGCGGCACCGGAGCCAACCAGACCATCGACCAGATCAAGATGTACGGCCCGGCCGCCCGCTGGTTCGCCGAGGTCGGCGTGCCCGAGGAGCGCCCCGGGCAGGTGGCCTACTGGCGTTCGCTGGCCTGCCGCGCCTACCAGCGCGCCCACGGCCCCGCCGGAGCCGGCCCCGTGCACCTCAACCTGGCCTTCCGCGAGCCGTTGATCCCCGACGGCGACACCCGGTGGTGCGAGCCGCTCGACGGCGCCGAGAGCGGCCCCTGGGTGCGCACCCGGGTCGCGCCGCCGCCCGTCGCCCTGCACCTCCCGCCGACCCGGCGCGGCGTGCTCGTGGTCGGCGACGGCGCGGTCAACGTGCGCCGCTACGTCGCCGCGGCCGGGATGGCCGGCTGGCCGGTGCTGTCGGAGCCGAGCGGCGGTGGCCGCTACGGCGACCACGCCATCTCCACCTACCACTACCTGCTGGGCACCCCCGAGTTCGCCGACGCGCACGTGCCCGACGTGGTCGTCACGCTCGGCCGGCCCGGGCTGTCGCGGCCGTTGCTGTCGTGGCTGGGGCAGGCCGGCGAGCACATCGTGGTGGCCGCCGACCTCGACCGCTGGCCCGACCCCACCCGCTCGGCCACCCAGGTGGCGCAGGCGGTCGAGATCCCGGTGGCCTCGGGCGACGACAGCTGGCTGCACTCCTGGCGACAGGCCGACGCCGCCGCCCGTACGGCCGTGGACGAGCTGCTCGACATGTCGGGGACGAGCGAGCCGCGGATCGCCCGGGACCTGGTCGACGCGCTGCCCAACGGCTCTCTGCTGGTCGCCGGCTCCTCGATGCCGATCCGCGACCTCGACCAGGCGATGCGACCGCGTCGCGGGCTGCGGCTGCTGGCCAACCGGGGCGCGTCGGGCATCGACGGCGTGGTCTCCACGGCCATGGGGGCGGCGCTCGCGCACAACGGGCCGTCCTACGCGCTCATCGGCGACCTGTCGTTCCTGCACGACCAGAACGGCCTGATCCTCGGGCCCCGCGAGCCGCGCCCGGACCTGTGCCTGGTGGTGGTCAACAACGACGGCGGCGGGATCTTCTCGCTGCTGCCCCAGGCGGCGGTCCGCGACCCGTTCGAACGGGTCTTCGGCACGCCGCACGGGGTGGACCTCGGCTACGTGGCCGCCTCGACCGGCACCCCGTACACCCTGGTGGAGGAGGTCACGGAGCTGCCCAAGGCGCTGCGGGGCGAGGGGCCGCGGGTGGTGGAGGTCCGCACCGACCGCGAGGCGAACGCCGAGCTGCACGCCCGCCTGCGCGACGCCGCCCTGGAGGCGGTCCGCGCGGCGGTGGGCTGACCCCGGCGACCCGGCGACCCGGCGACCCGGCGACCCGGCGGGCTGGCGGGCTGGCGGGCTGGCGGGCTGGCGGGCTGGCGGGTGGCGGGCAGGGCGGGATATTCAGGTGCGAGCCGGGCGCCGTCCCGGCCAGACTGGCGGCCATGGCCGTCCCCTCGCCCGCCGTCACCGCCGCCGCCTACACGGGCGGCGGCGACCTGCGGGCCATGCAGGAGCTCAGCAGCCGCATCTGGTCGCCGGCATCGCGGTGGCACGCCGGCGACCTGGCGTGGGGGCGGTTCCAGCACACCGGCCGGGAGCCCGAGTGGCCCACCCGGCTGTGGCGCGCCGGAGGCACGACCGTGGCGTGGGGCTGGATCGAGCTGCCCGGCCATCTCGACCTGGCGGTCGACCCGGCCCGCGCGCACCTGGCGGACGAGGTGCTGGCCTGGTTCGCCGAGACGGCGCCCGGCGTCCGGCGCTCGGTCTCCGTGCTCGACTCCGAGACGCACCTGTGGCCGGCGCTGCGCCGGGCCGGCTACCTGCGCTCCGGCGACGGGCCGTTCTTCGTCCAGCTCACCCGAGACCTCGACGGGTTGGCGGAGCCGGCGCCGCCGCCGGGGTTCCGGCTGCGCCCCGTCGGCGCCGGTGATGTGCCGGGCCGGGTCGCGGCCCATCGCGCGGCCTTCCACCCGTCGCGGGTGACCGTGGAGAGCTATCACGCGGTGCGCGCCGCCTGGCCGTACGACGGCGGGCTGGACTGGATCGCGCAGGCGCCGGACGGCGAGGTGGCCGCCTACTGCCTGGCCTGGCTGGATCCGGCCCGGCGGGTGGCGGAGATCGAGCCGACGGGCACCGTGCCGGCCCACCGGCGGCGGGGGCTGGGCCGGGCGGTGTGCCTGGCGGCACTGCGCGCGGCCCGGGACGCGGGCGCCACCCGGGCCGTGGTCTGCGCCCGCGGCGACGACGGCCATCCGGTGCCGCGCCGGCTCTACCGGTCCATCGGGTTCGGCGAGGTGACCCGGAGCGCGCTGTGGGTCTCAGCGCTCGATGAGGGTGACTTCCAGGGAGTAGTGGGAGGCCCGGTAGACGTGTGAGCCGTGCTCGACCGCCCGGCCCTGGTCGTCGTAGGTGGTGCGGATCATGGTGAGCAGGGGGGCGCCGCGCCGCTCGTCCAGCAGCCTGGCCTCGGCCTGGCTGGCCGCCCGGGCGCCGATGCGCTGGTTGGCGACCCGCATCCGCACGCCCGCGCCGCGCAGCAGCTCGTACAGGCCGCGGCCTTCCAGGTCGGCGGCGGTGAGCTGGGCGAGCCCGAGCGGCAGCCAGTTGCTCAGCAGGGCCAGCGGCTCGCCGGCCGCGAAGCGGAGGCGTTCGAGGTGGAGCACCTCGGTGCCGGGCTCGACGCCGAGGATGGGGGCGATCTCCTCCGCGACGGGGCGCGACTCCAGGGTGAGCACCTGGGTGGCGGGCTCCTGGCCGGCGCGGCGCAGGTCGTCGTAGAGGCTCGTCAGCTCGACCGAGCGCTTCACCTGGCCGTGCACCACCTGGGTGCCGACCCCGCGCTTGCGCACCAGCAGCCCTTTGTCGACGAGGTACTGGATGGCCTGGCGGATCGTCGGCCGTGACAGGCCGAGCTTGTCGGCCAGCAGGATCTCGTTGTCCAGCCGGGAGCCGGGCGCCAGGTCGCCTCGCCGGATCGCCTCGGCGATCTGCTCGGCCACCTGGAAGTAGAGCGGCACGGGGCTGGATCGGTCCAGGTCGATCGCCAGGTTCGCGGTCATGCTGATCAGATTAACCGAGGTCAGAATGTCCTGACAAATATGACCGTCGGTCGTGACTTCCTTGACGGGATGACCGCGGTTGACCAGGGCGGGATCGCCTGCTCAGGCGACGAGCGCGGGCAACTGGATGAGCGAGGTGATCCGGGGGAAGCCGGCCGGTGCCGGATCGACGCCGAGGCGGTCGAGCCAGACCGAGCGCATCCCGGTCACGGCCGGGGCCGTCACGTCCTTGTCCACGTCGTCGCCCACCAGCAGCACCTCGCCGGGCGCGAGGCCGAGGGCCGCGGCCGCTCTCGTGTAGCTGGCGGCCGCCGGTTTGCAGGAGCCGAGCAGCTCGCCGGTCAGCACCGGCCCGACCAGCCCGCCGAGGCCGATCGCCTCGACCTTCGCCTCCTGCATCTCCTGGGTGCCGTTGGTCAGCACCCCCAGCCGGAACCCGCCGAGCGATCGCACCGCCCGCGCCGCGTCGGGGTAGGCGGACCAGCCGCGCCGGTAGTGGTCGGCGAAGGCGGCGAACGCCCTGTCGAGGTCGCCGGGCACGGCGATCGCGAGCTCCAGGCAGAGCGCGTGGATGCGGCGGCGGCGCTGCTCCTCCAAGGAGCACTCGCCGCGCTGCCACGCCCCCAGATGGGGCTCCTCCAGCTCCCTCCACAACCTGGCCGCTTCGGCCAGCCGGGGATGGCCCGGAACGCGCCCGGACACCCAGGCGGTGATCGCGCCGTCGGCGGCCGAGCGGTGGTCGAGCAGGGTGCCGTCGAGGTCGAACAGGATGCCTCTGATCACGGTTTCATCCTGCCCGATCGGCGTCTGCAATAGGCTTTCCAGATCGCAAGGGGACATCGTCCATCACGGGTCGATAACTTGCAACATTCCACGTCAAGGCGGAGTTTTCTTTCATTCACCATGGTGGCGCGCGTATGCATACGATCTCGGTGGCGGCCCGGCTCGCGGCCCTGCGACGGGCCCGTGGCCTGTCCATGCAGGCGGCCGCGCGGGCGGCCGGGCTCAACACGTCGACGATCTACCGCATCGAGCACGGCCTCGTCGCGGCGCGCGAGTCGACCGCGCGGGCCCTGCTGGAGTTGTACGGCGTGCGCGAGCGGGCGCAGCAGGCGCACGTGCTGTCCCTGTTGCGGGGCGACCGGGAGCCGGGCTGGTTCGACGCGCCCGAGGTGCCGCTGGCGCTGGCCGGGTTCCTCGAGCAGGAGGACGACGCCGAGGTCATCTACACCTACCGGCCCCGGGGCGTGCCGCCGCTGCTGCAGACCCGTGCCTACGCCGAGGCCGCCGTGCGCGCGTCCCGGCGGCCCCGCGCCACGGCCGAGCAGGTCGCCGGCGGCGCCTGCCTCGTCATGCGCGGGCAGCGGCTGCTCGACCGGGCGGGCGGGCCGCGCCTGTGGGCGGTGCTCGACCGGGAGGCGATCGAGGATCCGCCGCTGCCCCGGCCGCAGGACCGGCTGGAGCAGCTCGACGCGCTCGCCCTGGCCGCCAGGCGGCCGAACGTCGCGGTGCAGGTGGCCCGGCCCGTCGCCGAGACCGGCTTCCTCTACCAGGGCCCGCCGTTCACGCTGCTGCGCTTCCCCGAGCGTGACCGGCCCGATCTGCTGGTGCTTCACCTGCAACGGGAGCCGGTGCTGGTCGACGACCCGCGGCTGGCCGAGGAGCACCATCAGGTGTTCGCGCGGCTGGCGCTGGCGTCCTTCCGGATCGACTTCACCCCTGACGTCCTGCGGGACGTCCGGGCGCGCCTGAGCGGATCGACCCCCGTGGTCGGCGCGGAGGCGGCGGCCGGCGCGTCCGGTCAGTGGGTCCTGCGGTGATCTCCGGCCCGGCGGACGTGCTCGATCATGAGGCGTTCGGCGGCGGGGCCGTCGGAGTCCGCCAGGGCGGCGAGGATGCGCTCGTGGGCCTCCAGTTGCAGCCGGGCCTGCTCGCCGTCGAGCCAGAGTGAGGCCGTGGCGGGCACCGGGACGCTGTTGCGCACCGCCCGGGCGTGCTGGCCGAGGAAGGCGGGGCCGCCGATGTCGGCGATGCGCAGGTGGAAGTGCCTGCTCTGCTCGGCGAGCCGGTCGTACCTGCCCTGCCGGACGTCCTCGGCCATCGAGGCGTGCAACTCGCGCAGCCAGTCGAGGTCGGCGGCGGTGACGCGGCCGGCGGCCAGCCGGGCGGCCAGGCCCTCCACCACGGCGCGCAGGCCGTAGAACTCCTCCAGCGCGTCGTCGCCGAGATCGATCACGGTCGCGCCGTGGTGGGCCTCGTAGCTGATCAGGCGGTCCTTCTCCAGCCGGCGCAGCGCCTCGCGGACCGGCGTCACCGAGACCCCGAGCCGGCGGGCGACCGCGCCGGCCCGCAGCGCCGTGCCGCCGGGGATCCGGGCGGTGCGGATCTCGTCGAGCAGCACGGTGTAGACGTAGTCGGCCTTGCTCATCGGCGGCCGGGGCTCGTTGGTCGGCATGTCGTCCAATGTTCCGTATGTCCGGGATTGACCTATGACATATTTCTTATAAGTTACATACTCATGATGAGTCTCGCCGGCCTTCGCGTCATCGACGCCGCGACGCTGTTCGCCGGTCCCTCCGCCGCGATGATGCTCGGCGACTTCGGCGCCGACGTGGTCAAGATCGAGCATCCCAGGCGCGGCGACCCCTCACGCGGCCATGGCGCCGCCGTCGACGGGGTGGGCCTGTGGTGGAAGACGCTGGGCCGCAACAAGCGCGCCGCCGCGGTCGACCTGTCACGCGCAGAGGGGCAGGACGTCCTGCGCCGCCTGGCCGGGCGCGCCGACGTGCTGATCGAGAACTTCCGCCCCGGCACCTTGGAACGGTGGGATCTGGCGCCCGAGAACCTGCTGGAGCTCAACCCCCGGCTGATCGTGGCGCGCATGACGGGGTTCGGGCAGTTCGGCCCGATGGCCGGCCAGCCGGGGTTCGGCACGCTGGCCGAGGCCATGAGCGGGTTCGCGGCCATGACCGGTCAGCCCGACGGGCCGCCCACGCTGCCGCCGCTCGCCCTGGCCGACGGCATCGCCGGACTGGCGATGTCGTACGCGATCATGGTGGCGCTGCGGGCCCGTGAGGCGACCGGCCGTGGCCAGATCATCGACATGGCGATCATCGAGCCCATCCTCGGCCTGCTCGGCCCCCAGATGACCGCCTACCGGGCACTCGGCGTGGTGCCCGAGCGCACCGGCAACCGGTCGAGCAGCAACGCGCCCCGCAACACCTACCGCACCCGCGACGGCCGCTGGCTGGCCATCTCCACCAGCGCCCAGCCCATCGCCGAGCGGGTCGTCACCCTCGTCGGCCGCCCCGACCTGGTCGAGCAGCCCTGGTTCGGCACCGGCGCCGGCCGCGTGCGGCACGTCGACGAGCTCGACGAGGCGGTCGCCACCTGGATCGCCGAACGCGACGCCGCGGAGGTCATCGCCCGCTTCGAGGAGGCTCAGGCCGCGGTCGCCCCCATCTACGACGTGAGCGACATCGCCCAGGACCCGCAGTACGCCGCCCTGGGCACCTTCGTCGAGGTGCCCGACGAGGAACTCGGTGAGGTCACCATGCAGAACGTGCTGTTCCGCCTCTCGGACACGCCCGGCGAGGTGCGCTGGCCCGGCCGCTCCCTCGGCCGCGACACCGACGAGGTGCTCGCCGAGCTGTCCTACGGCCCGGCGGAGATCGCCGAGCTGCGCGAGAAGGGAGTCGTGGCATGACCGCGACCGCCGCCCGGGTGCCCGTCACCTGGCTCTACGTTCCCGGCGACCGGCCCGAGCGGTTCGCCAAGGCCGTCGGCTCCGGCGCGGACGTGGTGATCATCGACCTGGAGGACGCCGTGGTGCCCGCCCGCAAGGACGAGGCCCGGGCCAACGCGGCGGCCTTCCTGCGCGAGCGTACGGACCGGGAGGGGGTGGCGGTGCACGTGCGGGTCAACGACCTGGCCACGCCGCGGGGCCTGGCGGACGTGGCCGAGCTCGGCGGGCTGCCGGGCCTCGACGCGGTCCGCCTGCCGAAGGTCGAGTCCGCCGAGGGCCTCGGCGCGCTGGAGGGGCTGGGGGTCCCCGCGCACGCGTTGCTGGAGTCGGCCGCGGGCGTCGTCGCCGTCGCCGAGATCGCCGCGCATCCGAGCGTCGGCGGCGTGGCGCTGGGCGAGCAGGACCTGGCGGCCGAGCTGTCGATCAGCGCCGAGTCGGCGATGAACCAGATCAGGCTGGACGTCGTGCTCGCCGCGGCCGCCGCGGGCCTGCCGCCGGTGCCCATGTCCGTCTACCCGGACCTGCGGGACGAGGAGGGGCTCGTCGCCTCGTGCCTGGCGGGCCGGGGCCTCGGCATGTTCGGCCGGACCGCGATCCACCCCCGCCAGCTTCCGGCGATCAAAAGGGCGTTCACCCCCACGGCCGAGGAGGCGGCCCGGGCCGCCGAGATCGTCGAGGCCGCCGAAGAGGCCGAGAAGGCCGGCAGGGGAGTCGTCGCCCTGCCCGACGGGCGCTTCGTGGACGCGCCGATCGTCGCCAGGGCCCGGCGCACCGTGGCCCTGGCCGAGCAGCTCGGCGCCGGATAGCCGGGTCACGCCGAGCAGCTCGGCGCCGGAGAACCGGGTCACGGGACCCAGTGGCCCCGCGGCTCCTCGGCCCTGCCGGAGTGCTGTGACGTGACATCCGGACGTCGCCGGGTCTTGGCGCGCAACCCGATCGAGATCTCCCGCGCTGGTCCGCATGTCTATACAAATGACACTTGATTGGGGTAAACCTGGGGCGAGCCCGTCGGCCTTGGAGGTATCCCGATGAGACGAACCCCGATCGTGCTGGCCCTGCTGGGCGCCCTGACCCTGGGCGGCTGCTCCTCCTCGGGAGAGCCCGGCGCCGAGAGCGCGCCGGCCGCTGGCCCGGCCTCGGCGGATGCGGCCACTTTCGCCGTCATCACCCACGGCGCGCCCGGCGACGCCTTCTGGGACGTGGTCAAGAACGGCGCGGAGGCCGCGGGCAAGCAGTACGGCGCCACGGTCACCTACCAGGGCGACGGCGACCCGGGCAAGCAGTCGCAACTCATCGACCAGGCCGTGTCGGAGAAGGTGGGCGGCATCGTGGTCTCCCTGGCCAACCCCGACGCCCTGAAGGAGGCCATCGGCAAGGCCGTCGCCGCGAAGATCCCGGTGGTGACGATCAACTCCGGCGCCGACTCCTCCAAGGAGCTCGGCGCGATCACCCACGTGGGCCAGTCCGAGGACGTGGCCGGGCGGGGCGCGGGCGAGCAGCTCAAGGCCGGAGGCGTCACCAAGCTGCTGTGCGTGATCCACGAGGCCGGCAACATCGGCCTCGACCAGCGGTGCAAGGGCGCCGAGGAGGGCCTCGGCGGCACGGTCGAGCGGCTCCAGGTCGACGTCAGCAACCTGGCGGACGTGACCTCCAAGGTCACCGCCAAACTGCAGTCGGACAAGCAGGTCAACGGCGTGCTCGCGCTCAACCCGGCGATCGCGGTGGCGGCCAGGGACGCCATCAAGGACTCCGGGTCGCAGGCCAAGCTCGCCACCTTCGACCTGTCGGCCGACGTGGTGACAGCGATCAAGGACGGCGACATCCTGTTCGCCGTGGACCAGCAGCAGTACCTGCAGGGCTGGCTGCCCATCACGTTCCTGAACCTGTACAGGACCAACCTCAACACCGTCGGCGGCGGCCTGCCGGTCAACACCGGACCCGGCTTCGTCACCAAGGAGACCGCCGACCAGGTGGCCAAGCTGGCCGAGGCGGGCACCCGATGAGCGGCGCCGGAGAGGCGGCGTGACCGGCGTCGCCGAGCGGGCCGACGAACGGGTCGCCGGGGTCGGCCTGCTGCGCCGGCTGCTCATCCGCCCCGAACTGGGCGCGGTCGTCGGGATGGTCGTGGTCTTCGCGTTCTTCGCGAGCCAGTCACCGGTCTTCCGCTCGCTCGACGGCGTCGCCAACTGGCTCGACCCGGCCGCCACGCTGGGCATCATGGCGGTCGCCATCGCGCTGCTGATGATCGGCGGAGAGTTCGACCTGTCGGCCGGCGTGCTCACCGGCACCACCGGGCTCATCCTGGTCACCCTGGCCACCCGCTACGGCTTAGACGTGTGGACCGCGATGCTCGTCGGGCTCGTCGTGGCGCTGGGCATCGGGTTCCTCAACGGCCTGATCGTGACCAGGACCAGGCTGCCCAGCTTCATCGTCACGCTCGGCACGTTCCTCATGCTGCAGGGGCTCAACCTCGGCGTCACCAAGGCGCTGACCGGCACCGTCCAGGTCAGCGGCCTGCGCCGGGCCGCGGGCTACGAGGAGGCCCGCACGATCTTCGCGGGCAGCGTGCAGATCGGCGGCACCTCGTTCCGGGTGGCGATCCTGTGGTGGCTGCTGGTCACCGCCGTGGCCACCTGGGTGCTGATGCGCTCGCGGGCCGGCAACTGGATCTTCGCCGTCGGCGGCAACGAGCAGGCGGCCCGCGCGGTCGGCGTGCCCGCCGCCCGCACGAAGATCGCGCTGTTCATGACGACCGCGTTCGCGGCCTGGCTGGTCGGCTCGATCCTGGCGCTGCGCTACACGTCCGTGCAGGCCAACATCGGCATCGGGCAGGAGTTCATCTACATCATCGCCGCCGTCATCGGCGGCTGTCTGCTCACCGGCGGGTACGGCTCCGCCATCGGGGCCGCGATCGGCGCGGTCATCTTCGGCATGGCCGACAAGGGCATCGTGTTCCTCGGCTGGGACGCCGACTGGTTCAAGTTCTTCCTGGGCGCCATGCTGCTGCTGGCCACGCTCGCCAACCGGCTGGTGCGGCGCTACGCGGAGGAGGTGAAGCATTGATCATCGAGACGCGGGGCATCGGCAAGACGTTCGGCTCGGTGCTGGCGCTGCGCGAGGTGTCGATGGGCGTCGAGGAGGGCCGGGTCACCTGCGTGCTCGGTGACAACGGCGCGGGCAAGTCGACCCTCATCAAGATCCTGTCCGGGGTGCACCGGCACGACGCGGGCACGTTCCTGGTCGACGGCGCCGAGGTGCGGTTCGCCAGCCCCCGCGAGGCGCTGGACCGGGGGATCGCCACGGTCTACCAGGACCTGGCGATGATCCCGCTGATGTCGGTGTGGCGTAACTTCTTCCTCGGTTCCGAGCCGCGCAAGGGCCTGTCCTTCGACGTGGCCAAGGCCAAGAAGGTGGCCCGCGAGGAGTTGCGGGCGATGGGCATCGACATCCGCGACGTCGACCAGCCGGTCGGCACGCTGTCGGGAGGCGAACGGCAGTCGGTGGCCATCGCGCGGGCCGTCCATTTCGGCGCCCGGGTGCTGATCCTCGACGAGCCCACCTCGGCGCTGGGGGTCAAGCAGGCGGGCGTGGTGCTGCGTTACATCGCCAGGGCCCGCGACCGTGGCCTCGGGGTCGTGTTCATCACCCACAACCCGCATCACGCCTACCCGGTGGGAGACCGGTTCCTGCTGCTCAACCGGGGGACGAGCCTCGGCGAGTACGGCAAGGCCGACATCACCAGGGAGGAGCTCACCACGTTGATGGCCGGCGGCGCGGAGCTGGACGAGCTCGCGCACGAGCTGGGGCGCGAGCTCTAACCCGGTTGCCGGCCGGCGGTGGCGAGCGGCAGCACGATGTGGTCGACGATCCGGCGGGTCAGCTCGGAGTCGACGGTCTCGCCGCTGGCCACCGCCCGGAAGAACAGCGTGGCCGGTCCCACCTCCCAGAGCAGGTCGGTGTCGGCGCTGCCGGACAGCTCACCCCGCTCCCACGCCCGCTCGAAGACGGCCAGGACGGCGCGGCGGCGGGTCGCGACGTAGTGCTGCTCCATCGCGACCGCCAGCTCGGGGTTGTGCCGCGTCTCGCCGACCAGGCCGGCGAAGACGTCGCCGAGGCGTATGACCTCGTCGAGCAGCGACTCCATCAGGGCGAGCAGGTCACCGCGCAGCTCCCCGGTGTCAGGTATGCCCGGCGGCGCCGACACGGCGTTGACGAACGCGGCCACCACCAGGTCGGCCTTGGTCGGCCAGCGGCGATAGACGGTCTGGCGGCCGGCTCTGGCGCGCGCCGCGACGGCGTCGACGGTCAGCCGGTCGTAGCCGCTTTCGCGCAGCACCTCGAGCACCGCGCTGAGCAACTCCGCCTCACGCGCGGCCCCTCCTCGCAGGGGCGTCACCGACATGACTTCCAGAGTAAGCCTCAGAGCGGTTCTTCTGTGAAGGTATGCCGTGAATCTACGCGGTAAGGGCCGGCCGAAATGCGGGGTGAGGTCAACGGGGCGACCTCAGCGCGCTGACTTCAGGGACGTGACTTCAGGGACGTGACTTCAGGGACCCGGCGTCGAGGAGCTGACGTCAAGGAGCTGACGTCAAGGAGCTGACGTCAAGGAGCTGACTTCAGGGACGTGAAGAACGCGCGGACGTCGGTGACGAAGGCGGCGGGCTGTTCCAGGGCGGCGAACGTGCCGCCGCGCTCGTGCTCCACCCAGCCGACGATGTTGTTGTCGCGCTCGGCGAAGCGGCGGATCGGCCGCAGGATGTCCTGGGGGAACACCGAGATGGACGTGGGCACGGTGGCCGGTTTGAGCTCCCACTCGACGCTGGTGTCCTGGTCGGTGTCGGGGGTCTCGACGAAGGAGCGGGCGGCCGAGCCGGCGGTGTTGGTGAGCCAGTAGAGCATGACGGTGGTGAGCAGCCGGTCGGTGTCCACGGCGTCGTCGCTCCACTCGTGGAAGACTCCGGCGAACCAGGCGAGCAGCGCGACGGGGGAGTCGGCCATCCCGTAGGCGAAGGTCTGCGGCCGGGCCGACTGGATGAGCTTGTAGCCGTACTGCTCGGTGAGGTAGCGCTCGCGGAAGGCCATCCGGTCCTGTTCGACCTCGGAGAGGTCGTCGAGCTCGCCGGGGGCGCCGATGGGGAAACAGATGATGCCGTTGCCGTGCATGCCGACGACGCGTTCGGGGGCGAGCACGCCGACCTCGCGGGAGATCCAGGTGCCCCAGTCGCCGCCCTGGGTGCCGAAGCGGTCGTAGCCGAGCCTGGTCATCAGCTCCAGCCAGGCTCTGGCGACGCGGGTCGAGCCCCAGCCGAACTCGCGGGTGGGGCCGGACAGGCCGTAGCCGGGCAGCGACGGGATGACCAGATGGAAGTCCTGGCTGAGCGGGCCGATCACGTCGAGGTACTCGACGGGGGAGCTGGGCCAGCCGTGCGTGATGAGCAGCGGCAGCGCGTCCCGGCGAGCGGAGCGGACGTGCAGGAAGTGGATGCTCTGGCCGTCGATCTCGGTGACGAACTGGTCGTACCGGTCGAGCTCGGCGTAAGCGCGGTGCCAGTCGTAGCCGGTGCGCCAGTGGTGGACCAGCTCCTTGAGATGGGCGAGCGGGACGCCGTGGCGCCAGCCGAGGCCGGGCACCTCGTCCGGCCAGCGCACCCGGTCGAGCCGGTCCCGCAGGTCGTCGAGCTCGCTCGGGGAGGCTTCGAAGCGGAAGGGCCGGATGTCGTTCGCAGTCAAGGGGGTATACCTCCAGCTCGGTTCGGTACGCTGTACCGTACGGCATACGTTTCGTACGGGCAAACCGGTTCCGAGACCGGCGCCTGAGGCGCTGTGCGGCGCGGGCGATCGCGTAGCCCCCCAGTGTTGATCTACGATGTAAAGGCGGTAGCTTGTGAGGCATGGCCGCCCCGTTCCTCACCCTCACCACCAGCGTCGAGCACGAGACGGAGGCGCGGCGGTCACGTTTCATCTGCGCGGTGGCGCCCGCCCGGACCGTCGAGGAGGCGGCGGCGTTCATCGCCGAGCGCCGCCGCCTGCATCCGGGCGCCACCCACAACTGCACGGCCTACCTGATCGGGCAGCGCCTGCGGAAGGGCGACGACGACGGCGAGCCGGGCGGCACCGCCGGCACGCCGATGGTCCAGGCCCTGCTGGGCAGGGGGTACGACGATGTGGTGGCGGTGGTCACCCGCTACTTCGGCGGCACCCTGCTCGGAGCGGGCGGCCTGGTGCGGGCCTACGGCTCGGCGGTGACCGAGACCCTGGACCGGGCCGACCCGGTGCGGATGGTCCCGGCCAAGCTGGTGCGCGTCTCGGTGGCCCACGACCAGGCCGGCCGGGTGGAGAACGACCTGCGCGCCTCCCGTCACCCCGTCCACGACGTCGGCTACGGCCAGGCCGTGGACTTCTCGGTCGCGGTCGCCGACGCCGAGCTCGGCGCCTTCGCGGACTGGGTGGCGACCCTGACCTCAGGCCGGGCCACGGTCGTGGTCGCCGCCGACATCCATGTGCCCGAGCCCGTGTGACCGGCGGCTTCAGCCTTCGCGGGGTCAGCCTTCGCGGGGTCAGCCTTCGAGCGCGTACTGCATGACCCGGAACTTCGCCTGGGCCTCGGCCAGCTCGGACGCCGGGTCGGAGTTGCCCATGATGCCGCCGCCGGCGAACAGCCGGGCGCGTCTGCCGCTGATCAGGCCGGAACGCAGCGCGATGCCCCACTCGCCGTCGCCGTGGGCGTCGATCCAGCCGACGGGCCCGGCGTAGCCGGCGCGGTCCATGCCCTCGAGCTCGCGGATGACGTCGATGGCGGTGGCGGTGGGGGTGCCGCCGACGGCGGCCGTGGGATGCATGGCGGCGACGACGTCGAGGACGGAGGCCCCGTCGGCCAGGCGGCCGACGACGTGGCTGGCCAGGTGCTGGACGTTGGGCAGGACCAGCAGCTCGGGCTCGTCGGGGGTGTGCAGGGAGGCGCAGAGCGGCGCCAGGGTCTGGCGCACGGAGGCGATGGCGCACTCGTGCTCGTGCCGGTCCTTCTCGGAGGCGAACAGGGCCGCGCCCCGGGCGAGGTCGTCGGCGGCGCTGCTGCCGCGCGGGGTGGTGCCGGCCAGGACGAGCGACTCGATCTCCTGGCCGGTGCGGCGGATGAGCAGCTCGGGGGTGGCGCCGACGAGACCGGCGACGGAGAACGTGTAGCAGTCGGGGTAGCGGTGCGCCAGCCGGGTGAGGAGCAGGCGGATGTCGATGGGGTGCTCGGCCGTGGCGAGCAGGTCGCGGGCGAGGACGACCTTCTCCAGCTCGCCGTCGCGGATGCGCGCGGCGGCGCGGGCCACCACGTGCTCCCACTCGGGAGCGGTCAGGCTGCCGTCGCCGTAGCTGATGTGGCCGGGATCGCGGATCGGGGTGAAGGTCTCCAGGGGCGTGTCACCGATGGTGGTGAGCCAGGCGCGGCCGCCGCGGCGGGCGAGGATCGCCTGCGGGACGGTGAGCACGGAGCCGGGAGAACTCTCGTCGAAGGTGAAACTGCCGAAGGCGACGGGACCGGAGCCGGGAGTGTTGACGGCGTCGTCGACGTGGGCCTCGCCCAGGATGTCCGCGAGCCACTCGCGGGCCCAGGCGAACCGGTGGGGGCCGGGAGGCACCGCGACACGGGCGGCCTCTCCCCAGCCCACGAGCCCCTCGCCGTGCCTGATCCACGCGTAGGGCGCGGACCTCGGCAGGGACGCCAGCAGGTCACCCGGGTCACCTACGGGGGTGGTGCGAACCGGTAGTGGGCGGGTGGTTCCGAGCGCGACACTCACCCGAGACACTCTATGCGTGAACTGAACACGTTCGACTGGGGCCCCGGCTAATGACTGGTTACGGTCGTTCGACGGAGAAAGGTGCGCATCCAGGGGGGTTTTGGGCGCACGCGGCCGGGGCGGCACTGTCAAGCCGCGATATGAAGTCGGTCCTGAGATGGCAGTCCTTGCCGTCAGGTCATGGTGTGCCGTTGACCGGCTCCCTACCTTGAGCTCATGATCGGTCGTCTGTCGCCGTTGCTCGGCGCTGTGGTGGTGGTTCTCGGTTCCGGAGCGGCGCAGGCCACGTCGGTCCCTCCGGTGCCGGCGAGGATGGTGGCCCTGGGTGATTCCATCTCGTCGGGCTTCAACGCGTGCGGCTGGTACGTGTCGTGCACCTCACGTTCGTGGTCCGCCGGTGACAACCCCGAGGTCTCCAGCCACTACCTGCGGCTGCTGCGGCTGGACCGCGACATCAAGGGGCACAACGACAACCTGGCGGCGCCGGGGGCGACCAGCGCCGACCTGATGGGACAGGTGCGGCGGGCCATCGATCTCAAGCCCGGCTACGTCACGGTGCTGATCGGCGCCCAGGACGCCTGCGTGCGCACCGAACGGGAGATGACGCCGGTGGCCGTCTACCGGCAGCGGCTGGACCAGGCGTTGACGGTGTTGCGCGACGGGGTGCCGGGGGTGCGGGTGTTCGTGTCGAGCATCCCCGACCTGCGGCGGCTGTGGCAGGTGGGCAAGGGCAACGCGATCGCGCGCACGTTCTGGGCGCTGGGGCGGATCTGCCCGGCGATGCTGGCCGAGCCGACGTCGGTCAAGCGGGCGGACGTGGAGCGGCGGGCGCGGGTGCGGGAGCGGGTGATGGCCTACAACCGGGAGGCGGCCGCGGCCTGCGCGTCCCTGGGGGAGTCCTGCCGTACGGACGGGGGCTCGGTGTTCTCCTACCGCTTCACGCTGGACCAGGTCAGCCGGTGGGACTACTTCCATCCGAACTCCGCGGGGCAGCGGGTGCTGGCGGAGCAGACGTTCAGGCGAGGGTTCGACTGGCTGGATCCGCGTTAGCGGCACTGGGCGAGCATGGCGGTCTTGTCGGCCCTGGTCACGGGCAGGCCGTACTTGAGCGCGACCTGCGCGAAGCGGGTGACGTAGGCGCAGCGGACGCGGCGTTGCGGCGGGAGCCAGCCGGCCGGGCCGGAGGCGTCCTTCTGCTCGTTGGCCGCGCCGTCGACCGGCAGCAGGTTGAGCGGGTCGTTGGCGAAGTCGAGGCGTTTGGACATGGGCCAGCGGGGGGCGCCCATGCGCCAGCCGTAGCCGAGCGGCACCACGTGGTCGACCTGGACCTCGTCGGCGCGGTCCTTGTGCCAGTGGATGGTCCGGCCGGTGTAGGGGTCGGCCAGGCGCATCGAGACGACCACGCAGCGGGAGCCATCGCGGTATCTGATGTCCTGTCCGTCGCGGGCGAGCAGGTCGTCGCGGGTGCGGCAGCCGTTGCGGGCGTAGGGGACTCCGGTGGCGTCGTCGGCCCAGTTGGCGCCGTAGCGGGTGCGCGTGTAGCCGGTGGCGGGGCCGCGGCCCTTGACGCGTAACCGCTGGATGAGCCGGCGGGCGGTGGCCTTGTCGGCGGCGGTGGTGATGGGCGCCAGGCCGGGCAGGGTGCCGCTGGCGTTGCCGAGCGGGCTGGCCGCGGTGGCGGGGCTGGAGGTGCCGGAGCCGAGGAGTGCTGCGACGAGTGCGGCTCCCGCCAGGATGGCGACCACGTCCTTGGTGCTCAAGCACGCCTCCGGGGGTGAGGGAGGTTCTCTAGAGAGGATTTCCCCAGCCTGGTCTGCTTTGACACGGTAAGGCCTTGCGGGCGGCGCGGAGAGGAGAATGTGGCCGTTCCGGTCGGTGAAGGACGTTCCGGTCGGTGAAGGAACGGCCGGGGATGACGGCGGCGGGCGGCCGATGGCCGCCGCGCCGCTCAGGGGCGGCCGGGTACGCCGATCACGATCTACGGCTCGCCGGCCGGCGTCATGGCCGGACCTGTGAAGCCGAACGGGCCGGGGGTTTGACCCAGGTGCCGTCGCGGCGGGCGAGCAGCTCGCCCAGCAGCGCCTCCCACTGGGCGCCGATGACGTCGGCGTCGTAGAGGCGCGCGGTCTCCACGCCGCCCGCGGCGAGTCTGCGGCGCAGCGGCTCGTCCTCGATGACCCGCAGGATGGCGGCGGCGAGGTTGGCGTTGGTGCGCGGCTTGACCAGCAGCCCGTCGGACTCGTGCGTGATCATTTCCTTGGGGCCGTGGGGGCTGTTGAAGCTGACGATCGCGAGCCCCTTGGCCATGGCTTCGAGGATGGTCATGGGGAAGCCCTCGTGGCGGGAGCTGAGCACGAAGATGGAGGCCTTCTCCAGCTCGGCGCCGACGTCGGAGGTGGCTCCCGGCAGCTCGACCACGCCGTCGAGCCCCGCCTCGGTGATCTGGGCGCGCAGGTTGTCCTCCTGGGGGCCGGCGCCGAAGATGCGCAGCTTCCAGTCGGGATGGGCCCGGGCGACCTCCTCCCAGGCGGTGATGAGCCGGTGGAAGCCCTTGAGCCGGGTCAGCCTGCCGACGGCGATGACGACCTTGGCGTCGAGTTTGGCGACGTCGCCGCTCAGCGGCGGCACGGCGTTGGGGATGCGGGCCAGTTTCCTGGGCTTCTTGGTCAGGGTGGCGCGGTAGTCGCGCTGGTCGGCCTTGGTGAGGGTGACGAGCGCGTCGAGGCGGCGGTAGCGCCACTTGATGAGCGCCTGCATGGAGTCGGGCTGCGTGCGCAGGGCGACGTGCTCCTGGCCGATGGTGATGACACCGGGCAGGGCTAACTGGGCCATGACGAGGTTGAGCCCCGGCCGGGTGGCCATGAGCACGCCGGTGTCGAGCGAGCGGATGTAGCGGGCCAGCTTGAGGTCGGTCCACAGGGTGAAGCGATGGTACGCCGACTCGCCCGGGGGGATCAGCTTGCTGGGCAGTTTGGACAGCATCGCGCGCATCGGGTCGAGACCCGGATTGACCCGGTCGTCCAGATATCGGAACTTGACCCGCGGATCGACGGGAAAGAACGGCTCCTCGGCCTCCCGCAGCACACTGACGATCTCGACGTCGTGCTCACGTGCCAGGTAGCCGGCGACGTTGAACACGGTCCTGATCGTGCCGCCCATGCCGTTGGCGTGCAGGAGGAGGATGCGGATCCGGTCGATCGACGGAGGCGGCGCGCCGCGCTTCTTGCGCCGGTTGTATCCCCTGTACAGCCGGACCATCGCTGACTTGCCCTTGCGTGCCAGTGCGCGCACCTGTGGGATCCCTCCTTGTCGCGAGAGTGTCACAACACACATGGCCGGTGGCGAGACGTTCTCGCCACCGGCGCTTTCGTATTGGCTCAGATGGAGTGCGCCGTCAGTCCCCGTGGCGCTATCCCCACCTATGATCATTAGACGCCATAAAGGGTCTTAAGGTTGCATGTGCGACTGACGCGGGGCCCACGTGCGGGCGGGCATGGGACGAACAGGGTGAACCGGACGGCCGGGACGCCGGCCCGGCCGTCCGGTCATGTCACCGGGTCACGCCTCGTCGGGCTTCCTGGTTTCCTTCTTGATCTCCTTGGCCTGGCGATCCGCCTTCATCGCCTGCTTCTTGGCCTTGCCGGACTTGGCGGACGGTTTCTTCTTGATCTCGGACATGGTTTCCCCCGTGTGGATTCTTGTGCCGATCGGCACACTAAGCCGCTTAATACCCGTTTGACACTGAAACCCGACATAGCATCAATAACCACTCCGAAATGTCACAGCAGGGTCAGTTGTTGCGGCTGGGGCCGCTGTCGACCGGCGGGCCGGGACGGCAGCCGCCTGGCCCGGGCCGGGGACGCCCGGCCGACGCCGTGGCGCGCGGCCAGCTCCTTGACCTGGCCGGTGACGCGCTCCTGGTAGGCCTTGGGCGCGTAGGCGCCTCTGCCGTACAGCTCGAGATAGCGCGGCACCAGTCGTGGGTGCTCGCGCGCGAGCCACGCCAGCCACCACTCGCGCGCCCCCGGACGCAGGTGCAGCACGATCGGCGCGATGTGGGTGGCGCCGGACGCGGCGATCTCCCTGACCGTGCGCGCCAGCTGGGCGGGGGAGTCGGTGAGGTAGGGCAGGATCGGCGCCATCAGCACACCGCAGCCGATGCCGTGGTCGTTGAGCGTGGCGCACACCTCCAGCCGCCGGTGCGGGGCGGGGGTGCCGGGCTCGACCGCGCGCCAGACGTCGGGGTCGAGGAAGCCCGCCGACACGTTGGCGCCGACCTCGGTGACCTCGGCCGCCTCGGTGAGCAGGTCGAGGTCGCGCAGGATGAGGGTGCCCTTGGTGAGGATGGAGAACGGGTTGGCGGCGTCGCGCAGCGCGGCCAGGATGCCGCGCATCAGGCGGTAGCGGCCCTCGGCGCGCTGGTAACAGTCGACGTTGGCGCCCATCGCCACGTGGCCGCCCTGCCAGCGGGGCGCGGCGAGCTCCCTGCGGGCGAGCTCGGCCGCGTTGACCTTGACGACGATCTTGGAGTCGAAGTCGGCTCCGGCGTCGAGGTCGAGGTATTCGTGCGATTTGCGGGCGAAGCAGTAGACGCACCGGTGCCCGCAGCCCCGGTAGGGGTTGATCGTATGGGTGAACGGGACCTGGCTGGCCGCCGGAACCCGGTTGATGATCGAGCGAGCCCGGATCTCGTAGAAGGTCATGCCCCTGAACTCGGGGGTGTCGAAGGTGCGGGTGACCGCGCCGCCGGAGAACAGCGGCACGGCCGGATCGGCCTGGTCGCCGGTGGCGGTCAGGCGCAGGTTGTCCCAGCGCATCCCATGATTAGAACAAAGGTTCGATGATGATCGCAAACGCAAAGTGACGGCAATTACCTGCCCAGGCGGGGGCTAATGATCTTCAGGGTTGGGCAGGAAACCCGGACAGAGCTTGCGTTCCGGAGGTGCGTCTATGGCCTGGTCGCAGGATGAGGAGCGGATGCTCGCGCAGATCGAGCGGCATCTGGTCGATGACGACCCCCGGCTCGTCGCCCGGCTGGAGTCGTTCAACGAGCGAGTGCGCCGCAGCGAGGCCAGGGACGGCGCCGACGGTGGCGGCAGGCGTGGGCCGCGCCGCTCCACCATCATCATCCTGATCAGCTGGCTGCTCATCGCGACCTTGGTCGCCACACTCCTGATCATGGTTCTCCAGCACGAGGCGGCCACCCTGGCCGCGTCCCTCTGACGACCGTCATCACCCCGCGTGCCGCCGTTCGTCCGGCCCGAGTCAGGCCGCCCCGAGGTCGAAGGGGACGCGGTGAGGCGTCAGAGGCCGCGGAGGAAGGCGGCCGCGATGGGGGCGGCCACCTTGCCGCCCCCGCCGCCGCCTTCCACCACGACCGCGAACGCGACGTCACCCTTGAAGCCCATGAACCAGGCGTGCGAGTCGAGCTTCTCGCCGGTGCCGTACTCGGCGGTGCCCGTCTTGCCACGGGTGCCGGCCGGCAGGCCGGCGGACTTGGCGGTGCCCTTGGTGACGACGGCGGCCATCATGGCGTGCAGCCCCGACTTGACCCCGTCGGGCAGCGGTTGCTCGCCGGCCTTCTGCTTCAGGTCGGGCACCAGGGTGGGCGGCCGCCAGGTGCCGTCGGCGATGGCCGCGGCGACCGACGCCATCGAGAGCGGGCTGGCGGTGATCCGGGCCTGCCCGAACGCCTCGGCGGCCAGCTCGGCGTCGGACTGGGCGCGGGGGAAGCTCGCCTTGGTGGCGGGCACGCCGATGTTCAGCGGCTGGTTGAAGCCGACCTGCTCGGCCGTCTCCAGCAGCTTGGCGGCGCCGAGGTGCTGCTTGGCCAGCGGGGCGAACGTGGTGTTGCACGAGTGGGCGAAGGAGTCGAGGAACGACAGCGACCCGAAGTGCTCCTTCTCGGAGTTGCGGATCTTCAGGCCGCCCACGGTCGCGTACTGCGGGCAGGTGACCGTGTCCTTGGGCGACAGCCCGGCGGCCAGTAGCCCGATGGCGGTGACGGCCTTGAACGTCGACCCGGGCGGGTAGCGGCCGTCCAGCGCCCGGTTGAAGCCGCCCTGGTTGTTGACCACGGACAGGATCTCGCCCGTGCTCGGTCTGATGGCGACCAGGGAGGTGGGCTTGTCGACGTCCTTGACGGCGGCGACCGCGGCGGCCTGGGTGGCGGCGTCGAGGGTGGTGCGCACGGGTTCGCCGTCGGTGCCGGCGATGGTCGCGAGCGTCTTGCCGCCGGCCTGGATCTCGGTGGTCGGAGTGCCGGCCAGCCGCTTCTCGAAGGTCTCCTGCAGCCCGCCGCGCCCGACCGCCTGGCCGGTCTTGTAGGCGGCGCCGAGTTTGCCCACGTCCTTCTTGGTCGCCTTGTCCAGGTAGCCGACGAGCTGCTGGACCGACCCGCCGACGGCGCCGGTGTCGATGCGCTCGCCGCCGGCGTCGGTGATCTCGGCCCGGTCCGGCCAGCGCGTCTTCAGCGCGAACGACGCGCCCGAGGTCAGTGACGGGTGCAGGGTCGCGGGTGTCCAGGCGACCTTCCAGGCGCGGTCGGCCACGGTCAGGTCGAGCCTTCCCTGGTAGGTCCACTCGCCGACGTTCTTCAGCTTGACGGTGGCGGTGTAGGGGACGGTGGCCCGGTCGTCGCCCGGGCTGACCTGGCCGAGCTCGACGGTGGTCGACTCGACGCCCAGGCCGGTGCGCATCTGGTCGTAGGCGGTCAGCGGCTGCGGGGTGGCGAGCTCGGCGGTCATGGCCGGCTTGTCACCGGCCTGCCAGGCGGCGGCGAACCGCTGCGCGGTCTCGGCGGGAGTGCCCCGGGTGTGCAGCAGGTAGTAGGCGCCCCCGCCGGCGGCGCCCGCCACCAGCAGGGAGACGCCGGACACGATTGCGATGGTGCGGCCACGCGCCACTGGTCAGCCCCCTGGTCGTCGGCAGCGTTTCCTCGGATGGGTCCCCGAGCTTAGCGGGGACGAATCAGGACATGCCGCTGGCGGCTTTGAAGCTGGCGGCGTAGGTGGGCACGTACTCCTGCCCGGACTCCTTCTGGATCGCCGACATGATCTCGTCGGTGACGCGCCGCCGGTCGCGAGCGTTGGCGTGGTCGCCCTTGAACGTCAGCGGCGCGCCGATGCGGATGCCGATGCTGGCCGGGCGCGGCACCTTGGCGCCCACGGGCAGCACCTTCTCGGTGCCGGAGAGCGCGACCGGCAGCACCGGCGCGCCGGTCTTGAGCGCCAGCCAGGCCACGCCGATCTTGCCGCGGTAGAGGCGGCCGTCGGGGGAGCGGGTGCCCTCGGGATGGATGCCGAACAGCTCACCCCGCTCCAGCAGGTCGGCGGCGGCGTCCAGCATCGACTGCGCGGCGTGCGCGCTGTCGCGGTCGGTGGGCAGGCTGCCGCCGAGCCGCATGAACCAGCCGGAGACCGGGTTGCCGGAGAAGTACTCGTTCTTGGCGGCGAACGTGACGTGGCGTGGCAACAGCGCGGGAAGCAGGAACGAGTCGAGCACCGAGAGGTGGTTGGCGGCCAGGATGGCCGGCCCCGTCCGAGGCACGTGCGTCGCGCCGGAGATGTGCGGGCGGCACATCACATGCGCGAGCGGCGTGGCGGCGAACTTGACCACTTGGTACAGCAACATGCGCTCCTGATGATCGTTGGTCGGCCACCCCACCATAAAGCAGGCGCCCCGGCTGGGACCGGAGCGCCTACAAAAAACACGTTAAGGCCGATGTGGCGGTCGCCTCCTCGGCGAGATGCACAACACGGCTCCAGCCGAACGGTATTCCGTGAAGGCGGTAATTTGCGGCCCGGGGGACACAGACCACATCGGCCATTCGACTCTAACGGACATCCGGCAGGCCGTATTCCACCTGCCCCAAAGAATCGGTCACGTTCTGGTCCAGTGCGGCTGGACCACGTCGAAGACCCGCAGCTCACGGCCACGCAACGCGACCTCGGCGAACTGCCACAAAATCGCCCCGGTGGGCGCGTGGATGACGATCGACGGCCCGAGCGGCATCTGCAGCAGCTCGCCTCGCCAGCGCGGCACCCCCGGCGCCAGGAACCACTCCAGCGGCACGTCGTGCACCGACGCCACCTCGCGCGGGTCGGGCACCGGTCGCTGCCTGCCGCCGAAGGCCACCACCGGCGTGATGACGAACCCCGAGTCGGTGACGAAGTCGTCGAGCAGCCCCGTCACCTCGACCCCGGTGACCGCGGTCTCCTCGGCCAGCTCCCGCAGCGCCGCCTCGACCGGCTGCTCGCCGTCGTCGAGCCGGCCTCCGGGCAGCGCCCACTGCCCGGGGTTGCGGCCGTGCGGCGCGCGCCTGATGAGGATCGTGTACGGCCGGCGATCGGGGTCCTCGAGCACGCACACGGTGACGGCGGCGCGGCGGACCCCCTCGGCGGGCGGCACCTGCCTGCGGTCGAAGGCGGTCAGGTTGGCGCTGATCAGCTCGCGCAGCTCGTCGATCGGGGGAAGCACCCGCCCAGCTTCTCACGCGCCCGCCCGCAGCTCAGGACACGGTCACCCCGTCGCGCCCGGCCCCCGGCAGCCGTACGGTGACGCTCAGCCCGCCCGCCGGGCGCGCCCGGGCGGTGACCGCGCCGCCGTGCGCGTCGACGATCGCGCGCACGATCGACAGGCCGAGCCCGGAGCCGCGCGCCGACCGCACCCGGTCGCCCTGCAGCCGCCGGAACGGCTCGAACAGATCCTCCACCTCGTACGCCGGGACGGGATGGCCGGTGTTGTCCACGGTCAGGATCGCGTCGTCGCCGTCCAGGCGCAGGCTCACCGTCACCTCGCCGTCGCGCACGTTGTACTTGACCGCGTTCTCCAGCAGGTTGAACACGCACCGCTCCAGCAGCAGCGGGTCGCCCACGACGAGGGCCGGCCGCAGGTCGTCGCGCAGGGTGAGCCGCCGCCTGCGGGGATGCGGGTCGAGTTGTTCCAGCGCGGCCCGTACGACCTGCTCGGCGTCGACGGTCCGGTGCACGGCGAGCTCCTGCTCCGACTCGGCCAGCAGCAGCAGCCCCTCGATGAGCCGTTCGTAGCGGGCGTTGGTGCCCAGCAGCGCCCGCGCCAGCGCCTTCAGATCCGGCGACGCCTCGGGTTCCTCCAGCGACACCTCCAGCACCGTACGGTTGATCGCCAGCGGGGTGCGCAGCTCGTGGGAGGCGTTGGCGATGAACCGCCGCTGACCGTCGAACACCCGGTGCAGCCGGTCCAGCATCGCGTCGAACGTGTCGGCCAGCCGTTTGACCTCGTCCGGCGGGCCGTTCAGCGCGATCCGCTCGTGCAGCGTGCTCTCCGACAGCCGCCGCGCCGTGTCGGTCACCCGGTCGAGGGGGCGCAGCGCCCGGTCGGCCACGAGATAGCCCAGGACCACCGCCACGATCCCGATCAGCACCATGATGACCACGGAGGAGCGCAGCATCTCGTCGAGCACGCCGTCGGCCCGCTGTCGGACGTCCGTCTCCAGCTGCCGGAACATGACGTCGTGCTGGAGGGGCGAGCCGCCGGCTCCCGGAGAGGCCGCCGGGCCGATCACCGTCGACTTGACCGCGAACCGCTCGTTGAGTGCCCGCCCGGTCAGCAGGTAGGTCGACCACAGCAGCAGCGAGCCGGCCACGAAGAACAGGCCGCCGTACAGGAGGGTGAGCCGCATCCGCAGGCCCAGCCTCTTCCACGGCGGCGCGACGCGTCTCACAACCGGTATCCGCGGCCGGGCACGTTCTCGATCACCGTGGGTGCGCCGAGCTTCTTGCGCAGCGAGGTGAGGGTGACGCGCAGCACGCCGCTGGCGGGGTCGGCGTACTCGTCCCACGCGCTTCTGCGCAGCTCCGCCGAGGCGACCAGGCGGCCGTCGGCGCGCAGCAGCTCGCGCAGCACGTCGAACTCCTTGCGGTTCAGGGTGATCTGCCGCCCGTCGCGGGTCACCGTGCGGCGGCCGGGGTCGAGCCTGATCCCGGCCCGCTCCAGCGCGGCCGGCCGCGCCCGGGGGGAACGGCGGGCCAGCGTCCGGATCCGGGCCACCAGTTCGGCGAACACGAACGGCTTGACCAGATAGTCGTCCGCGCCCAGCGACAGCCCGCCGACCCGCTCGCTCACCCGCCCGGCCGCCGTCAGCATGAGGATCCGGCTGGCCGGCGCGGCGCAGGCCAGCTCGGCGCACACGTCGTCGCCGTGCACCTCGGGCAGGTCGCGGTCCAGGACGACGACGTCGTAGTCGACGTAGCCGGCCAGCTCCAGGGCCTCCTGCCCGTCGTACACGACGTCGACCGCCATGGCGTGCAGCCGCAGGCCCCGCGCGACGGCGTCGGCCAGCTCCTCCTCGTCCTCCACGACGAGCACCCGCATCGGCCACCCCTTTCCCGTTCCGCTGTCGAGCGTGGCGGATCAGGTGTTAGCCGCGAATAAGGAGATCACCGGCTTATCTGCGTTTAGCACCAGGACCGGTGAAGTGTGCATCGCGCCCCGGGCGAACGACCCGCGGCGCGAAGGAGTGACAGTCATGAACGTCCGACCGGTACTGGCCACGTTGCCCCTGATCCTGGCGCTGGCCGCGTGCGGCGGTGCTCCCGCGAAGCAGGACGGGGTGGCCAGCGCGGCCAGCGGCTCCGCCACGGCCACGGCCTCGACGGCCGCCACGGCGACGGGCGGCGCCTCGGCGCCCGCCGATCCGAGGGAGGCCCAGCTCAAGTTCGCCCAGTGCATGCGCGAGCACGGCGTGCCCATGGACGACCCCGAGCCCAACGGCGCCATCAGGATCAAGATGAAGAAGGGGATGGAGCAGCAGGTCGAGGAGGCCCAGCAGGCGTGCAAGCACTTCATGGACGCCGCCATCGGCGACCGCATGGGCCGGCCTGACCAGAAGACGCAGGACCGGGCGCTCAAGTTCGCCCAGTGCATGCGCGAGCACGGCATCCACATGGAGGACCCGAGCTCCGACGGCAAGTTCAAGATTGACATCCCGGCCGGAACACCGGAGGAGAAGCTCAACGCGGCCCACGAGGCGTGCAAGGAGTTCGACCTCGGCGGTGGCCCGCGATGAGGAGAAGCCTCACCCTGGCCGGCGGCGGCCTGCTGGCCGCCGCCGCGGCCTGGACGGGGATGGTCCTGCTCGGCGAGTCCGGCACCGGCTCGGCGGAGCCCGCCACGCCGGCCGTCCCGGCCACGGCGCAGATCACCCGGCAGGACCTGGTGGACACCAAGACGGTCGACGGCTCGCTCACCTACTCCGGTGAACGCGAGGTGGGCACCGACGCCTCCGGCACGGTCACCTGGGTGCCCGCGCAGGGCGCGCTCATCCGCCGCGGGCGCCCGCTGCTCAGGGTCGACCGGAAACCGGTCGTCCTCATGTACGGCAAGCTGCCGCTCTACCGGGAGCTGCGGCAGGGCGTCTCCGACGGCCCGGACGTGAGGCAGCTGGAGCGCAACCTCAAGGCGCTCGGCTACGGCGAGTACCTGACGGTGGACGACCACTTCAGCTACGCCACCCACCTGGCGGTCCAGCGCTGGCAGGACGACCGGGGCCTGCCGGAGACCGGCCGGGTGGACGCCGCGCAGGTGGTCTTCCTGCCCGGGGTGGCCCGCGTGACCGACGTCAAGGCGGAGGTCGGGGGCAAGGCCGGCCCCGGACGGCCGGTCCTCACGGTCAGCGGCGTCCGGCGACTGGTGCACGTCGACCTCGGCACCGGCGACCAGGCCATGGCCCGCCGGGGCGCCAAGGTGACCGTCGAACTGCCCGGCGGCGAGCGGGCCACCGGGACCATCACCTCGGTGGGCACCGTGGCCGAGAGCTCCGGCGACGAGCGGGACGGCACCACCACCGTCGACGTGGACATCACGCTGGCCAAACCCCCCAAGACCAGGCTCGATCAGGCTCCCGTGGAGGTCGAGATGCAGAGCGAGCGGCACGAGAACGTGCTGGCGGTGCCCGTGGAGGCGCTGCTCGCGCTGCGCGAGGGCGGCTTCGGCGTCGAGGTGGTCGAAGGCGCCGCCACCCGGATCGTGTCCGTGAAGACCGGCGCGTTCGGCGGCGGGCTGGTCGAGATCGAGGGCGACGGGCTGGCCGAGGGCATGAAGGTCGGGGTGCCCGCCTCATGAACGGTCCCTGCCCCGTCGTGGAGCTGCGCGGGGTGTCGAAGGTGTATCCGGGGCGGGTGCACGCCCTGCGCGGGGTGGATCTGACCGTGGAGCCGGGTGAGCTGCTGGCCATCGTCGGGCCGTCGGGGTCCGGCAAGTCCACCATGCTGCACATGATCGGCACCCTGGACCGGCCCAGCGGCGGCACCGTACGGATCGCCGGATACGACGTCGCGGGGTTGTCCGACCGTGAGCTGTCCGCGTTGCGCGCCCGCCAGCTGGGCTTCGTCTTCCAGCAGTTCCACCTGGCTCCCGGCGTCAGCGCGCTGGACAACGTGGCCGACGGGCTGCTCTACACGGGCACCGGCCGGCGCGCCCGCCGCGAGCGGGCCGCCGCGGCGCTGGAACGGGTCGGACTCGGCCACCGGCTGACCCACCGGCCGTCCCAGCTGTCCGGGGGCGAGCAGCAGCGGGTCGCGGTCGCCCGCGCGGTCGCCGGGGACCCGCCCCTGCTGCTGGCCGACGAGCCCACCGGCAACCTGGACTCGGCCTCCGGCACCGAGGTGCTCGCCGTCCTGGGCGAGCTGCACGCGGCCGGCACCACGATCGCGATCATCACCCATGACACCGAGATCGCCGCCTGGTGTCCGCGCCAGGTCCGCGTCCGCGACGGCCGGATCGTCGCCGAGATGGGCTCCGAGATGGGCGCCGAGATGGGTGCTGAGGTCCGTGCTGAGGCCGGTGTCCCGATCGGTGAGGGGGGCGGTCGTGAAGCGTGAACGTCAGCGGGGGCCGGCGCCCGCCCGGCTCGCCGTCGCCGACGTGCTGCGGGTCGGGGCGTCCGGGCTGCGCGCGCGTCCCACCCGGGTGGTGCTGTCGGCACTGGGCATCGCGATCGGCATCGCCACCATGATCGCGGTGATCGGCATCTCGTCCTCCTCCCGCGAGCAGCTGCTGCGCCAGCTCGACCGGCTCGGCACCAACCTGCTGACCGTCGCGCCCGGCCAGACCATGTTCGGAGAGGAGGCCAAGCTGCCCATCGGCGCGCTGGCCATGGTCGAGCGCATCGGCCCGGTCCGCACCGCCGCCGCCACCGGCGGGACGGACGCCACCGTCCGGCGCACCCGGCACATCCCTGAGGCCGTCACCGGCGGCATCGCCGTCCAGGCCACCACCACCGGCCTGCTCGCCACGCTGGAGGGCGCGGTGGTGAAAGGCGCCTGGCTGAACGCCGCCACCGAACGCCGGCCCGCGGTCGTCCTCGGCGCCGAGTCCGCCCGGCGGCTCGGCCTGGCCCGCGCCGGGGTCCAGGTGTGGATGGGCGGGCGGTGGTTCACCGTCATCGGCATCCTCGGCCCGATGCCGCTGGCGCCGGAGATCGAGCGGTCGGCGCTGGTCGGCTTCCCCGCGGCGGAGGAGTTCCTCGGCTTCGACGGGCACCCCACGACGATCTACGAGCGGTCGGCCGACGAGGCCGTGGAGGCGGTGCGGGCGGTGCTGCCGCGTACGGTCAACCCGGAGAACCCGGAGGAGGTCACCGTCAGCCGGCCGTCGGACGCGCTGGCCGCCAAGGCGGCGGCCGCGGGCGCGTTCACGAACCTGCTGCTCGGGCTGGGCGCGGTCGCGCTGCTGGTCGGCGGGGTCGGCGTGGCCAACACGATGGTGATCTCCGTACTGGAGCGGCGCAGGGAGATCGGGCTGCGCCGCTCGCTGGGCGCCACGCGGGGGCAGGTGCGCGTCCAGTTCCTGTCGGAGTCGCTGCTGCTGTCAGCGCTGGGCGGCGTGGTCGGCTCGGTCTTCGGGGCGCTGGCCACCACCGGCTACGCGCTGGCGCGCGACTGGCCGCCCGTGGTGCCGCCCTGGGCGATCGGCGGGGCCATCGGCGCGACCCTGCTCATCGGCACCGTCGCCGGGATCTACCCGGCGATGCGCGCCGCGCGCCTGTCACCGACGGTGGCCCTGACGACCACCTGATCCGTACGGCTCGCCGCTCCCTGCCGCCCTGCCCGGGACTCCGGTCAGGGCGGCGTACGGTCATCACATCATGTTGCTGACCACGAGCCAGCCGAGGATGAAACCGATGATCATGGTCACGCCGGAGGTGATGGCCGCCCACTTGCCCAGGGACTCGCCCGGGGTGTGACCGACGATGCCCAGCACGATGCCGGCCAGGCCGAACAGGATGGGAATGAACAGCAGGGCCACCGCCGCGCAGACGAACGCGATGATCGACAGGATCGGCGTCGATCGGGCCTGGGGCTGCGGGTAGGGCGAACTGTAGGCCGGAGGCGGCGGTGGTGGTGCCTGCGACGACTGGGGGTCGCCGGCGCGCGGATCGTCGCCTGTGGGCGGGTTCTGCGGGGAGGCTATGACCTGTCTCCTCTCGAAACGCACCAGGTGGCGGCCCGTTCCTCACGTGATTCACATCACATACCGAATCTACTTCCATGTCGACCGAATGCCGCAAAGACCCCCATCGCGGTCAGGAAAGCCCCGGCGGCAGCGGCCGGGCGTGCACCACGTCCAGCCGGGAGACCGCCCGGGTGAGCGCCACGTACAGCCGGTTGAGCCCGCGCGGCTCCGCCTCGGCGATCGCGGCGGGCTCGGCCACCACCACGTGGTCGTACTCCAGCCCCTTGGCCAGCGAGGCGGGCAGCACGCTGAGCCGGTCATTCACGTCGAGGCCGGCGTCCCACAGCGCGGCCGTCAGCGACTCGGCGTCGGAGTCGGCCGCGATCACGCCGACCGATCCCTCGAAGGTCAGGGCGTCGCGAGCCGCCGCGACGACACCCCGCTCCAGGCCGGTCACACGGGTGACGCGCAGCCGCCCGTCGGAGCGGTAGGAGCGGGTGGCGGGCACGTCGGCGTCGAGCGTGGCCAGCAGCCGGTTGGCCAGCCGGACCACCGCGCCGGGCACCCGGAAGCCCGTGGTCAACGCCACGAACCGAGCCTCCGGCTTGCCGAGCCGCTCCATCACCGCGGGCCAGGATCCGGCGGCCCAGGGGGTGGTGCCCTGCGCCAGGTCGCCCAGCACCGTGACGGAGCCGTACTCGGTGCGCCTGGCGACCGCCCGGCACTCCATCGGGGACAGGTCCTGCGCCTCGTCGACGATGACGTGGCCGTAGCCGCGCGGCCGTTCGAGCTGCCCGGCGATCTCGTCGAGCAGCACCAGGTCGGCGGATGACCACTTGGCGCTCTTGTAGGTGCGCGGCGGGCGGGCCCAGGTGATGGCGGCCCGCTCGCCGGGGGTGAGGACACCGTCGCCGGCGCTGCCGGTCAGCACCTCGAACAGCACCTCCTCGGGTCGTACGGCCGGCCAGACGGCGTCCAGGCAGGGAGTGACGGCCCGGCCGGCCCGGCGCGTCCAGGCCGCGTCGATCGTCCGGCCGCGCGCCTCAGCCTGGCGTTCGACCAGCGAGACCACCCTGGCCCGTACGCGTTCGCGCCCGACCGTGTACGGCAGGCCCTCGCGCCGGGTGTCGTCGACGACGCGGCGCAGCTCGCTCTCGCCGACCCGCCACCGGTAGGAGCCGTCGGTCACCACGACCGGCTCGACCGGCCGCCGGACGCGGCGGAACAGGGCCGCGCGCAGCACCTCGGCCATCCGCAGGTCGTGCTTGACGGCGGCGGCGGCCGGGGTGTCGGCCGCCGTCACCGGCACGGCGGCCAGCAGCCCCTCCAGGGTGGTCTGCTCGACGTCGACCTCGCCGAGGGTGGGCAGCACGGCCGAGATGTAGCCGAGGAAGGCCCGGTTGGGACCCAGGACCAGCACGCCGCCGCGTCGCAGCCGCTGCCGGTGCGCGTACAGCAGGTAGGCGGCCCGGTGCAGGCCGACGGCGGTCTTGCCGGTGCCGGGAGCGCCCTGCACGCAGATCGACTCCTCCAGGTCGGCGCGCACCAGATCGTCTTGTTCGGGCTGGATGGTGGCGACGATGTCGCGCATGGGGCCGACGCGGGGACGTTCGATCTCGGCTGCCAGGATCCGGCTCTCGCCCTGCTCGCCGAGCGCGAGCCGTTCGTCCTCGAACGAGGTGAGCGTGCCGCCGGACCAGCCGAACCGGCGGCGCACCGCGACGTCCTGCGGGTCGCCGGCGCTGGCCCGGTAGAAGGCGCGCGAGACGGGCGCCCGCCAGTCGACGACGACCGGCGGGGCGCCGTGCTCGCCGGAGATGTGCCGCCTGCCGATGTGGTAGGCGCGCCCCGGATGCTCGGCCGAGCCGTGGCCGAAGTCGAGCCTGCCGAAGAACGGCGGGCCCTCCGGCTCCTCGCTCAGCTCCTTGGCCAGGCTCTTGAGATGGCGCCCGAGCCGCTCGGCGCTGTAGCGGTCGCCGGCCACGGTCTCGCCGACGATGACCGTGTCGCGTGCGGAGTCGAGCATCCTGCGCAGCCCGGCCCGGCACCGCTCGACGTACGCCCGCTCCTCTTCGAGCCCTTCCACGGCACCCTCCCAATCGTTAACTCGGTCAAGAGATTAACCAGGTTAACACTTTGTTAGAGTGGGCTCATGACAGGTCTGCGACAACTGCAACGGCAGCGCGTGCGTGAGGCCATCTCGGCCGCGGCCATCTCCCTCTTCCTGGAGCGCGGCTTCGACGAGGTGCCCGTGACGGAGGTGGCCGCGGCCGCGCGGGTGTCCAAGCCGACGCTGTTCAAGTACTTCCCGACCAAGGAGGACCTCGTCCTGCACCGCATCGCCGACCACCAGGGCGAGGCCGCGCGGGTGGTCAGGGAGCGCGCCCCGGGGGTGGACCCGGTGACCGCGCTGCACCGCCACTTCCTCGACGCCCTGGCCCGCCACGACCCCGTCACCGGGCTCAACGACCACCCCGAGGTGCTCGGCTACCACCGGATGGTCTTCTTCACGCCCAGCCTGGCCTCGCGGGTGTTCCACTACATGTCGCAGGACGAGGCGGCGCTCGCCGAGGCCCTGGGCGAGACCACCGACGAGCTGACCGCCGGCCTGCTGGCCGGGCAGGTGCTCGCCGTCCAGCGGGTCCTCTCCCGGCGCACCTGGCAGGCCCTCGCCGACGGGCGCCCGTTCGCCGAGGTCGAGGCCGAAGCCGTGCGCGCCGCCGACCACGCCTTCTCCCTGCTCAAGGGGTAGCGGCTCAGCCGCCTGCCCGCCGGAGAAGCCACGGGGCGGCTCACTCGCCTGGTTGACCGGGCGGCTCACTCGCCCGGCGGCCGGACGGCCCAAGAGGGCGATCACGCATCCGGCGGCCGGAGGTGATCAGGCGAGAGGGCGGGACGGTGGCAGCCGGAGGCGGTCGACGGCCTCGCGGCGGGTGCGCTCGGGACGGCGGTCGTAGCGGGCAGTGGTGGCCGGCGAGGAGTGACCGACCAGCGCCTGGGCCGTGGCCAGGTCGACGCCCGCGTCGAGCAGCTCGCCGATGAACGTGCGGCGGAAGTCGTGCGCGGTGCGCCGCGACGCGCCCGCCTGGCTGAGCCGCCGCGCCAGGATGTCGGCGATGCCCTGACCGGTCAGGCCCACCGGCCGGCCGTCACGCAGCCGCAGCCGGCCCGCCTTGCTGATCGGGCTGAACAGCGCGCCCGGCGCGCCGCCCCGCACCGCCAGCCAGCGTTCGACCAGCCCGATGGCGTCGGCCGTCAGGTAGACCATCCGCTCCTTGTCGCGCTTGCCGCGCACCCGCAGCGAGCGCGCACCGGGGTCGTAGTCGGCCAGCGCCAGCCCGCCGACCTCGGCCCGGCGGCAGCCCGTGGAGTAGAGCACCGCGATCAGCGCCGCGTCGCGCACCCCGGCCGCCGAGTCGTCGCAGGCCGCCAGGGCCGCGCCGACCACCTCGGGCGGCACGTGGTGGCCGGTGGGCAGCCGGCTCTGCCGCACCGGAGCCAGGTCCGAGGCGCGGGCGTAGTCCTCGGCGCTGCTCTGGCCGAGCCGCCACGCCTCCTTCAGCACCCGGCGCAGCGCCACCAGATGCTTGTTGACGTACGCCGCGGACCACCCCTGATCGGTCAGCATCGTACGGATGCGGACGGTGTGCTCGTAGCGCAGCAGATGCCACGGCTGGCCCGCGCCCGTGGCCGTCTCGTCGCCGGTGAGCAGGCGGGCCAGCCGGTCGAGGCACCCGCGCATCGTACGGCGCGACTCGGGACTGGTCAGCGAGTCGAGGTAGACGTGGTAGGGGTCGCGCGCCGGCTCGACGGGCGGCGCCGCCAGATCGGTCACGGCGGGCAGGCTCACCCCGCCGATCTTAACGGCGCGCTGCCGCGACCCCTCGACGTGTCCGGCGGTGGACGCTCTCGCCGCCTCGTCAGCCGCCTCGACAGGTGCCTCGTCAGCCGCCCTGACCGGCGCATGGTCTCACCGCCGCATGGTCTCAACGCCCCATGGCGGCCACACCCTCCAGGAGGCGGTCGACGTCGGAACGGTCGTTGTAGTGGACCAGGCCCGCGCGCACGGCGCTGCCCGCGTCGCGGACCCCCAGCGCGGCGGTCAGCTCCCAGGCGTAGTTGTGCCCGTTCCACACGTTGACCCGGGCCGCGGCCAGCCGCTCGGCGACCTCCCGGGGGCTCAGCCCGGCCACCGTGAAGTAGGCGGTCGCGGTGCGCCTGGCGGGCTTGCCGTAGACGGTGACGTGCGGCATCGTCTCCAGCCCCTCGACGAGCACGGCGAACAGCTCCAGCTCGTGCGCCTCGGCCGCGGCCATCGAGGCCAGCACCCGCTCGCGGCGGCTGCCCGTGCCCGGCACCATCGCGGCCAGGTGGTCCACGGCGGCGGTCACCCCGGCGAGATCGGCGAAGGCCGCGGTGCCGAGCTCGAACCGCTCGGGGACGGTGTCGACCGAGGAGGCCAGCTTGTCCGGCCTGATCCGCTCCAGCAACGCGGGGTCGGCCACGACCGCGCCGATGTGCGGGCCGGACCACTTGTAGGCGCTGGTGGCGTAGAAGTCGGCGCCCAGCGCCCGCATGTCGACCGGGCCGTGCGCGGTGGCGTGCACCCCGTCCACGTACGTCAGGGCGCCGGCCTCGTGCGCGATCGCGCAGATCGCGGCCACGTCGGGGCGGGTGCCGAGCACGTTGCTGGCGGCGCTCACGGCCACCAGGCGGGTCCGTTCGCCGATGAGTTCCCGGTACTGCTCCACCGGCAGCTCGCCGGTGACCGGGTCCACCTCGGCCCAGCGGACCGTGGCGCCCACCTGGGTCCACGGCCGGACGTTCGCGTCGTGGTCCAGCCGCGACAGCACCACCTCGTCGCCCGGCCGCCAGTCCTTGGCCAGGGCGGCCGACAGCCGGTAGGTCAGGGTCGTCATGTTGGGGCCGAGGATCACGCCGCCGGGGTGGCCGCCGACCAGGTCCGCGACGGCGGCGCGGCAGCCGGCCACGATCGCGTCGGAGCGGTGGCTGGCGGGGAAGGCGCCCCCGACGTTGCCGATGCCCGTGCGGTAGGCGCCGGAGATGGCGTCGATCACCGCCTGCGGCGTCTGGGTGCCGGCGGCGCCGTCGAGGTAGGCGTAGCCGTCGGTCAGCGCGGGATAGGCGGAACGTACGTTTTCGAGAGGGAAGAGCATGATGCGTTCATGCTCAACGGGGCGTGTCCTCAATCAGGTGAAGCGGGACACGCGTGCCCGTTCCCTTGAAGTGGTGGGCGGAGTCTGATTTGTTCGGGGTCGGAGGTGTGAGTCATGCCGCAGCTGACCGCCCTGGACGCGCAGTTCCTCCAGTTCGAGACGGCCACCAACATCGCCAACATCGCGGGGCTGGGGATCGTCGAAGGCGAGCTCGACCGTGCCGGCCTGCTGGCCCTGCTGGAGGCCCGGCTGCCGTACGTGCCGGCGCTGCGCCGCAGGCTCGCCCGCGTCCCGCTCGGCCTGGACCACCCCTACTGGGCGCAGGAGGACGATCTCGACCTCGACTACCACGTGCGCGAGCTCGGCCTGCCGTCGCCGGGTGACGACGCGCAGCTGGCCGAGCAGGTCTCCCGGTTGCACTCCCGCCGCCTCGACCGCGGCCGGCCGCTGTGGGAGATCTACCTGATCCACGGCCTGGCCGGCGGGCACACGGGTCTCTACACCAAGATCCATCACGCGGCCGTCGACGGGATCGGCGGCGCCGACGTGCTGGCCGCGCTGCTCGACACCGGCCCGGTGCCCAAGCCGCCGCCCGCCGAGCCGCCCGAGCACGACCCGCCCCCGCCGGGGCTGGCGGAGATGCTCGCCCGCGGTCTGGCCCGGCTCGCCGGCAACCCGGCGCAGGCCGTGCGGTTCGCCGCCCGCGCGGTGCCCCATCTGGACGAGATCCCCGTCGTGTCCCGGATCCCGGGCAGCGGCACGGTGTCCGGGCTGGCCCGCAGGCTGGCCGGGGCGGGACGGGCGCCCGGGCTGCCCTCGCTGCCCGCGCCGCGGACGCCGTTCAGCGGGCCCGTCTCCGAGCACCGCCGCTTCGCGTTCGTCTCCCTGCCGCTGGGCGAGATCAAGCAGGTCCGCAAGGCGCACGAGGTGACGGTCAACGACGTCGTCATGGCCGTGTGCGCCGGCGCCCTGCGCCTCTGGCTGGCGGCGCACGGCGGCGTTCCGCGCCGGCCGCTGGTGGCCGGGGTGCCGTTCTCGCTGCGGGCCACCGGGATCGAGGGCCCCGGCAACCAGGTGTCGTTCATGACCGCGCCGCTGGGCGTGCACCTGGACGATCCGCTCGCGCGGCTGCGCCAGGTGAGCCACGCCATGCGGCGGATCAAGGAGAGGTTCGCGCTCGCCCCGGCGCCGTGGCTGAGCGAGCTCAGCGAGTCGATGCCGGCCGCGCTCATGGGGCTGGCCTCGAGGTCGGCGTTCGGGCTGCTCGGACAGACCGCGCCGCCCGTCAACGTGGCCGTCTCCAACGTGCCCGGGCCGCAGCTGCCGTTGTACGTGTGCGGGGCCCGGCTGCTCGCCCACTACCCGGTCTCGGTGATCACCGACGTGAGCGGCGGGGTGAACATCACCGCCTTCTCCTACGACGGCTCGCTCGACATCGGCGTCGTCACCGACCGGGCCATGGTGCCCGACGCCTGGGAGCTGACCGGCTACCTGAGGGACGCGCTCGACGAACTGCTCAACGCGGAACCTTGACCCACTCCTCGCAACCGCCGGTCGCGAACCCGCGGTCCGTGGGGTGGACGGTGACCGTCACCGGACCGTGGGTCCTGCCGGACTCGATCAGGTCGGCGGGCAGCCCGGCGGTGGGAACCGGGCCTACCGGATCCCGGTGGAGACAGGCCCTGCGGGGGCGCGAGGGTAGGTGGTCGTCTCGGAGGGAACAAGCCGGTCAGGATGGTCTCAGCCGTCGCGGCCCGAAGATCGTGATCTCGTCCGACCCGAGCAGCGCGAACCGTTGGGTAGCTTAGGAGCAGGCCTGCGAGGAGGGTGTCTTGTCCCAAGCAGCAGAGGTTCTCGAGCTTGACGAGGTCGGCGGCGACGGCTCTCCAGCCATGAGCACCGACTCGGTCAAGACCTATCTGAAGGAGATCGGCCGGGTGCCGCTGCTCTCGGCCGAGCAGGAGATCGAGCTGGCCAAGCGCATCGAGGCCGGGCTGTTCGCGGCCGAGCGCCTGGACACCGAGCCCGACCTGTCCCGTGAGCTGCGCGACGATCTCGTGTGGATCGCCGAGGAGGGGGCGCGGGCCAAGCAACGCATGCTGGAGGCCAACCTGCGGCTGGTGGTCTCGATCGCCAAGCGCTACACCGGCCGCGGCATGCTCTTCCTGGACCTGATCCAGGAAGGAAACCTGGGCCTCATCCGCACCATCGAGAAGTTCGACTACCGCCTCGGCTTCAAGTTCTCCACCTACGCCACCTGGTGGATCAAGCAGGCCATCACCAGGGCCATGGCCGACCAGGCGCGCACCATCCGCATCCCGGTCCACATGGTGGAGCTGATCAACAAGGTCGCCAGGGTGCAGCGCCGCCTGCAGTCCGAGCTCGGCCGCGAGCCCACGCCCGAGGAGATCGCCGTCGAGGCCGACCTGCCACCGGAGCGGGTCGCCGAGGTGCAGGCCTACGGCCGCGAGCCGATCTCCCTGCACACCCCGCTCGGTGAGCAGGGTGACAGCGAGTTCGGCGACCTCATCGAGGACACCGAGGCCGTCTCCCCGGCGGAGGCGGTCTCCTTCACGCTGCTGCAGCAGCAACTGCGCTCGTTGCTCGACGAGCTCACCGAGCGCGAGGCGGGCGTGATCTCCATGAGGTACGGCCTCCGGGACGGCAAGCCGATGACGCTCGACGAGATCGGCCGCGTCTACGGCGTGACCCGCGAGCGGATCCGGCAGATCGAGGCCAAGACCATGTCCAAGCTGCGTCACCCGTCGCGCGCGATGGCCCTGCGCGACTACCTCGGCTGACGCGGAACGAACCTTTCCGCATCGCCCTCTAGCGTGGGTGCGACCACCCAGGAGGACGATGTGATCAAGTTGTCATGGCCCGAGGTCAGCGCGAGGCGGCTGGCGCGGCAGGGGCTGGACTCCCCGGCAGGCGGCACTCCGGCCGACATGGTCAGCGCCATGTGCGGGGCGCACGCCCAGGTCATGTCGGCGGCCGAGCTGTCGATCGGATCACGCCTCGACGGCGTCACCCGGACCGGGGTGCGCGAGGCGCTGTGGGACGAACGCAGCCTGGTCAAGACGCACGGCCCGCGCGGCACCGTGCATGTGCTGGCCGCCCGTGACCTGCCGATGTGGGTGGGTGCGATGTCGCGGTTGCCGGTGCAGCGAAACCCCTTCCCCGAGGATGTGAGGCTGACGCCCGCGCAGGCCGACGAGGTGGTCGAGGCGATCCGCGCCGTGCTCGACGGCGACGCGCTGACCATCGAGGAGCTGGGCGACGCGGTCGTCGGCGCCACGGGCTCCTGGGCCGGAGACCTCGTCATGCCCGCCTTTCAGACCATGTGGCCGCGCTGGCGGCAGGCGATGGCCATCGCGGCGCACCGGGGCGCGTTCGTCTTCGGGCCCGCGCGCGGGCGCAAGGTCACCTACACCCGCCCGCCGGACGGGTTCCAGCCGGTCGACGGAAGGACCGAGCTCGTCAGGCGCTATCTGACGGCCTACGGCCCCGCCACGCCCGGGCAGTTCGCCCAGTGGCTCGGGGCGCCGAAAACGTGGGCTGCGCGGCTGTTCGAGTCGGCGGACCTGGAGGAGGTCCTGTTCGAGGGCGAGCCCGCCTGGGTCGTGGCCGGTGACACCGGCGTGCCCGGCGACCCGCCGCGTGGCGTGCGGCTGCTGCCGTACTTCGACGCCTACGTCGTGGCCGGCAGGCCGCGTGAGCTGCTCTACCCGGGCGCGGCGGCGGCGCGGGCGCTGGCGGGCGGCCAGGCGGGCAACTTCCCGGTGCTGCTGGTCGACGGCACGGTGGCGGGCGTCTGGCACCAGCGCCGCTCCGGCCGGAAGATCCGCGTCACCGTCGAGCCGCTGCGCACCCTCACCTCGGCCCGGCTGCGCGAGCTCGACGAGCAGGTGGCCCGGGTCGGCGAGATCCTGGAAGGCGAGCCGGAGCTGACCATCGGCCCCGTCACCGTGGGCGCCCACGCCTGACGGGCCCGGCCCGCCGGGCTCGGTGGACGGGCACTTCCAGCTCGCGGAAGGTGGCGGTCTCGACCTTCAGCGTGGTGGCGTCGGCGGGCAGCGCGAACAGGCCCCAGAACTCCGCCGTATTGACCACGAATCCCCGCAAAAGGAGGCGTCAGTCGAGCCAGCGGTCGACCTCGGCCCGGAGCCGCGCCTTGACCGCCTCGTCGGCGAACGACGCGTCGATCGAGGCCCGCGCGAACCCGGCCAGCTCCGCGTCGTCGTACCCGAACACCTCGCGCAACCGGGTGTATTCGGCGGCCAGCGCCGTCTCGCCGTCGGTGTTGACCGTGACGACCAGCCCGGCGGCGTGCAGGCGCGGCAGCGGATGCTCGCGCAGCGAAGGGACGAACCCCAGCAGGACATTGGAGGTCGGGCAGACCTCCAGCGGAATCCGGCGCTCCCGGACCTCGTCCACCAGCGTGTCGTCGTCGAGGACGCGGATGCCGTGGCCGAGCCGCTCGGCGTGGCCGAGCGTGAGCGCCTCGCGGATGCTGGCCGCCCCCGCCGCCTCGCCGGCGTGGTGCACGAGGTGCAGGCCGGTGTCCCTGGCCGCGTCGAGCACCTCGGCGAACGGCGCCATCGGGTGGCTCTCGTCGCCGGCCAGGCCGATGCCGGCCACCGCCTCGTAGCGGGTCGCCAGCTTCAGCGTGCGCCAGAGCCGCTCGGTGGAGCGCCGCCGCGAGTGGTCGAGCAGCACCCGGCACTCGATCCCGTACTTCGCCCCCTCGGCCAGACCGTCGAGGACCGCCTCCAGCGGCATCTCCAGCGCCCCGAGCCGCTCGCCGTGGGAGGCGGCGGTGAACGTCACCTCCGCGTAGCGGGTGCCCTGCGCGGCCTCGTCCTCGCAGAACTCCAGCGCCACCCGCCGGAAGTGCTCCGCCGTGCGCAGCCGCTCGCGCACCCGGGCCCGCTGGTCGGCGAACTCGCGGAAGCTCGCGAACGGCCCCTCCGGCTCGGGCGGCCCGCCCAGCTCGCGCACGGTCTCGGGCCGTACGGTCGCCTCCAGGTGGACGTGCAGGTGCGCCTTGGGCAGCTGAGCGATGTCTCTCACGTACTCAAACCTAGAGAGCCGGGAGCGCCACGCGCACCTCCGTTTCGGACGTGAGGGACGAGCCGCCGGAAGAAGAGGAGAAAATGGCAGGCCCGGGACGTCGAGAAGCCGATGACGGCGCCGACCTCCCCGTGCACGGCCAAGGAACAGACCGGCTAAGGAGACCTGATGAAGTACATGCTGCTGATCTACAGCAACCCCGCCTCCCAGGAGGCGGTCGCGGGCAGCGTCGACGCGGTGATGGCCGAGGTCGACGCGCTGATGAAGGAGCTGAGCGAGTCGGGCGAGTGGGTCGGCGGGCAGGCGCTGGCCGAACCTGCGAGCTCCAGGACGGTGCGGGTGCGTGACGGCGCGCCCGCCGTCACCGACGGGCCGTTCCTGGAGACGAAGGAGCACCTGGCCGGCTATCTGATCGTCGACTGCGACAGCGTCGAGCGGGCCATCGAGATCGCGGCCCGCTGGCCGGACGCGCGGCTGTGCGCGATGGAGGTGCGGCCGATCATCACCGACGCCTGATGAACACCATCGAGCGACTGCTGCGCGAGCTGGCGCCTCAGGTGCTCGGCGTCCTCGTCCGCCGCTTCGGCCAGTTCGACGCGTGCGAGGACGCCGTGCAGGAGGCGCTGCTCGACGCGGCCGTGCAGTGGCCCGAGCGGGGGCTGCCCGACAGCCCGCGGGCCTGGCTGATCACGGTCGCCGGTCGCAGGATGACCGACCTGGTGCGCAGCGAGCACGCCCGCCGGCGCAGGGAGGAGACGGCAGCGGCCCGCGTGCCCGCCGACGAGTCGGTGCTGCCCGCGCCCGGTGACGAGCGGGCCTCCGACCTGGACGACACGCTGACCCTGCTGTTCCTGTGCTGCCATCCGGCGCTGTCGCGGGCCTCGCAGCTGGCGCTCACCCTGCGAGCCGTCGGCGGTCTGACGACGGCGCAGATCGCCAGCGCGTTCCTGGTGCCGGAGGCGACCATGGCACAGCGCATCAGCCGGGCCAAGCAGCGGGTCAAGGCGACCGGCGTGCCGTTCCGGCTGCCGCCCGAGCCTGAGCGGGCCGACCGGCTGCGGGTCGTGCTGCACGTGCTGTATCTGATCTTCAACGAGGGCTACACCGCCACGAGCGGGCCCGAGCTGCACCGCACCGAGCTGACCCGCGAGGCGATCCGGCTGGCCCGGGCCCTGCGGCGGCTGCTGCCCGCCGACGGTGAGGTGGCCGGGCTGCTGGCGCTCATGCTGCTCACCGACGCGCGCCGCCCCGCCCGCACCGGCCCCGGCGGGCGGCTGATCCCGCTCGCCGAGCAGGACCGCGCGCTGTGGGACGGGCAGGCCATCGCCGAGGGGGTCGCGCTCGTCACCGAGGCGCTGTCCACCTCGCCCGTCGGGCCCTACCAGGTGCAGGCGGCGATCGCGGCCGTGCACGACGAGGCGGCGAAGGCCGAGGACACCGACTGGCGGCAGATCCTCGCCCTGTACGGGGTGCTGGCCGGGCTGGACGACAACCCGGTCGTCAGGCTCAACCACGCGGTCGCCGTCGCCATGGTGCGCGGGCCCCGGGCCGGGCTCGACCTGCTCGACGGCCTGGCCGGCGACGCGCGGATCTCCGGGCACCACCGGCTGGCGTCGGTGCGCGCCCACCTGCTGGAGATGGCCGGCGACGTGGACGCGGCCGTGGCCGGCTACCGCGAGGCCGCCCGGCTCACCACCAGCCTGCCCGAGCAGCGCTACCTGGAGGGCCGGGCCGCCCGCCTGTCGTGAGGGCCTCCCGATCCGCTTCTCAGGGGAGGCGCAGTCCTGCGATGACGAGTGCGACCAGGCGGCGTGCGTCGTAGCGGGGATCGTGCTCGGCGCCGATGCAGAGGTTTCCGATGCCGCGCATGAGCTCGTAGGCCTCCAGGTCGGAGCGGATCTCGCCAGAACCGGCCGCCGCGTCGAGCAGCCGGGCGCACACGGGAACGAGGCGGTCGAGAAAGTAGGCGTGCAACGTCTCGAAGCCGGTGTTGTCCGACTGCAGCACGGCGGCGAGTCCGTGCTTGGTGGCCAGGAAGTCGACGAACAGGTTGATCCAGCGCCCCAGCGCGGCGTAAGGGGTCGCGCTGGACGCCAGCAGGGCCGGACCGGCCTCGGCGCAGGCTTCGACCTGATGCCGGTAGACGGCGATGATGAGATCCGCCCGGGTCGGGAAGTGGCGGTAGATGGTGGCCGTCCCGACGCCGGCCTCGGCCGCGATGTCGCGGATCGGGGCTTCCACACCTGACCTGACGAAGATCGAGGCGGCCGCGTCGAGCAGGGTCTCCTCGTTGCGCCGGGCGTCCGCCCGTTTGGGCCGGGCGGCGCGCCCTGAGCCTCGGTCGCCGTCGTTCATCGCGTCGTTCCCTCCAGTGCCGGGCTTGCTAAACGGGACAGCGTCCCATATCGTCAAACGGGACAACGTTCCGCTTACTCATGATGCCAGAGCGGGGGCCCGTCGACCACCCCGGACGACGCTCCCGCCGGCGGATCGGCCGTGACGCCGGAGCGGAACGGCCTGTCATCACCTGGCCGTGACGCCGCTCGGCGACGACCCGCGCCGCGTCACCCGCCGACCCCGTCAACCGTGAGAGAGGTCTACCTGTGAGCGAATCAGCCTTGGCGATCCCGGACATGGTCACGAGCGCGCCCGCTCCGATCATCTCGGCGAAGCCGGTCGTGCTGCCGGCCCCCGGCCGCGGTGAGGATCTGCGGGTACGCGTGTCCGCGCCCGCCCACGGCCACGACTTGCCGATCATCGTGTTCTCGCACGGCTTCGGCTGGTCGATGGACGGCTACGGCCCGTTGGCCGACTTCTGGGCCGCCCACGGCTTCGTGGTGATCCAACCCACCCATCTCGACTCGAGGACGCTGAACCTTCCTCCTGACGACCCCCGTACCCCCCTGATCTGGCGGTTCCGGGTCGAGGACCTGAAGCGCGTCCTCGACCGGCTCGATCTCGTCGAAGCCTCCGTTCCCGGCCTCGGCGGGCGCCTGGATCGGAGCCGCATCGCCGCGGCCGGACACTCCTGGGGCGCCCAGACGGCGAGCGTGCTGCTGGGCGCGCGGGTCCTCGATCCCGACGGCGGAGCGGGAGAGGACCTGTCCGACCCCCGGATCAAGGCGGGTGTGCTGCTCGCTCTGCCCGGCCTGGGCGGTGCCGACCTGACTCCGTTCGCGGCCGAGCACTTCCCCTTCATGAATCCGGGCTTCGCCACCATGACCACGCCGGCCCTCGTGGTCGCGGGGGACCGGGACCGATCGCCCCTGTCCGTCAGGGGGGCGGACTGGTTCACCGACCCGTACGTCCTGAGCCCGGGAGGCAAGAGCCTGCTCACTCTGTTCGGCGCCGAACACTCGCTCGGCGGGATCCCCGGCCACGCCGTCACGGAGACGACGGACGAGAACCCCGGACGGGTCGCCCTGATCCAGCGGCTCACCTCGGCCTACCTTCGCTCCGCGCTCGACCCCGAGGACTCCAGCTGGCCGGCGGCGCGCACGGCCTTGGCGGAGAGCGCCGAGCCGCTGGGGCGCATCGACTCCAGGTGAGGCTCGACAGAGCGACGATCGGCGGCGCGCCGCCGATCGTCGAAGGGGGCCGGAAGGGTGACGACGACTCCATGTCATGCGAACTTCCCTTAGATTCCCTCAATGCGCCATACTAGGGAATGTTATGGAGCAATACACCGTTGATCAGGCGGCCGAGCGGCTGGGCCTGCACGTCAAGACCGTCCGCGCGTACATACGTGACGGGCGGCTCAAGGCGGTCAAGGTCGGCAGGCGCTACCGGATCGCCCGTCAGGAGCTGGAGGCGTTCGCCGGGCTCCCGGAGTCGCCGGAGCCCGGCCGTCACGTGGAGGCGTCCTCCATCGTGCAGATCGACGGGATCGGCCGGGCCGAGATGGACCGGCTGAGCACCATGGTCATCGGTTCCGTCACGAGCGGCCCGCAGCGACTGAACGTCCAGGTCGTGTACGACGAGGACCGCGCCCATCTGAAGATCATCATCCTGGGAGACCTGGAGCCGGGCGCCCAGTTGCTCAGGATCATCGACGCGTTGACGAGGGAACAGCTGTGAACACACCGCCCGACGACCCGCCCGCCCGGCTCACGTACGGGCAGGTCCTCCTCTGCGAGCCGGAGGGGACACCCCTGCGCGAGGAGAGGGACGCCCTCGACCTCATCGGCGAGGCCGGCCACCAGGGTGCCCGCTGGGTCGCCATCCCGGCCGGGCGGCTGCACGACGACTTCTACCGGCTGCGTACCCGGGTCGCCGGCGACCTCGTGCAGAAGTTCGCCAACTACCGGATCGGCGTGGCCATCGTGGGCGACATATCCCGCCACACCGCCGCCAGCACCGCCCTCCAGGACTGGGTGCGCGAGTCCAACCGGGGCGCCCAGATCTGGTTCGTCGACGACCTGGACGAGCTGGGCCGCCGGCTGGAGGAGCGCTCACCCGGCCGGTGAGGCCGTGGGGAAGGCGTGCCGGCGCGTGGCGGCGACGACGAGCGCGGCGGCGGCCAGGGGGAGCGCGGTCCACGGCAGGGCCCCCGCGCCGGCCGTCTCCAGCACGACGCCACCGGTCAGCGAGCCGGCCGCGATGCCGGCGTTGTAGACGGTGGTCTGCAGAGAGGTGGCCACGTCCGCGTTGGCCGGACCGGAGGCGCCGATCAGGGCCGACTGCAGCAGGGTCGGCGCCCCGCCGAAGGCGGCTCCCCACAGGGCGGCCGCCACGAGCAGCACCGCGGCGGAGCGCCCGGCCAAGCCCAGGGCGAGCATCGCGGCCGCGACCAGGACGAGCGCGGCCAGCAGCGTCGCCCGTGGCCGCCGGTCCACCAGGACGCCGGTGACCCAGACGCCGGCCACCGTGGCGACGCCGAAGACGAGCAGCACCACGCTCGTCCGCGCGACGCCGTCCGCGAGCGGCGCGAGGTAGGTGTAGACCGCCTGGTGGGCCAGCAGCACGACCAGGGTGACGGCCAGGACGGTCCGGATGCCGGGCAGCGTGGTCACGCGGCGCAGCGGCAGCCGCTCGGCGGCGGGCTCGCCGGGAAAGTCGGGCACCTTCCAGCACACCCAGGCCACCAGGACGAGCGCCCCGGCGGCCAGAACGGCGAACGCGGCCCGCCAACCGGCGGCGGTGGCCAGCGCGGTGCCGGCCGGGATGCCCAGGCAGAGCGCGACCGTGATGCCGGCCGAGACGATGGCGATGGCCCGGCCACGCCGCTCCGGAGCGACCATGCGCGCCGCGTAGCCGACGAGCATCGCCCACAGCGTGCCGCCCATGACGCCGGCCAGCACCCGGGCCCCGAACGTCAGCGGGTAGGACGACGACAGGGCGGTGACGGCGTTCAGCAGCGCGAAGCCGGTCAGCAGACCGGCCAGCACCGGGCGGCGGCGCAGGCCGCGCAGCGCCGCGGTGACCGGGATCGCGGCCAGGAACGAGGCGACGGCGTAGCCGGTCACCAGAAACCCGACGGCGCCCTGCGGCACGCCAAGGGCCTGGCTCATCTGGGGCAGCAGCCCGGCCGGGAGCAACTCGGTCATCACCGCGGTGAACGCGGCGGCGAACAGGGCCAGCAGCCCGCCCAGCGGCAGCTTGGCGGTCTCGGCGGCGGCGGCGGGGGCGGGCGGGGTGGAGGCGACAGGCATGCGACCATGGTCAAACCTTCACATCGATGTGAAGGCAAATCCTCCGGACGGGGTGTTCATGCGCATCGGCCAGCTTTCCCGGCGCACCGGCGTGCCGGCCAGGATGCTGCGCTACTACGAGGAGCAGGACCTGCTGCATCCCGAGAGGGCCGCCAACGGCTACCGCCTGTACGACGCCGCCGCGGTCCACCGGGTCCAGCAGATCCGGGGGCTGCTCGACTCCGGCCTCACCACGGAGATCATCCGCAGGATCCTGCCCTTCCTCGACCGGCCCGGCGAGATCCACCCGGGCTGTCTGAGCGACGAGGTCGCCGCGCTGCTGAAGGAGGAGGCCGATCGGATCACGCAGCGCGTCGAGTGCCTGAGCCGCAACCGCGACGCCATCCTCGCCTACCTCGCCGCCGTCCAACGGGACGGCGACCCGGCGCCGCCCTCGGTGCGGTAGCCGCGCCGCCGCCGAAACACGGGCGTGCGCGGGCCGGATTCTGTGTCGCATCGCCGCGCTCAGCGCACCAGCCCCGGCACCACGTTCAGGCCGTTCTTGCGCACCGCGAACAGCTCCCTGCTCTTGCCCGTCCGCACATCCACCGCGTAGACCACCGGCGCAGTCCCGCCGGGAGACTCGGGGACGGCCAGCAAGGTTACCTCTGTGGCGTTCAACCAGCTCCCGAGCCTCGAGGGATGGAACCCTTCCGGCAGCCCGGAGATCGAGGTACGGCTCTCCCGATCGGCCTGCGTCGCACTGAAGGTCACGAGAGACCCGTCCCGCTGCACCATCGGTCGCCGATCCCGGTCGACGGTCTGTCCCAGCCGGGCGAGCGTCTGCCCGTCAGGTGCGAGGCTGCTGTAGTAGTACGTGAAGTCCCGGATGGTGATCGGGTCATGGCCGAGCACCCACACCTGGCTGGTCATGTCGTATGGCTTGGCCAGCACGACGGGTCCCGAACCGTCCGACACGCTCACCGGCCACCATCCCCGCTTGAGGTTGGTCACCGTCCCGCGCTCCACGTCCACCAGCTTGTTCGGCTCCCGCCGGCCGCCCCACCCCGAGACGACGAACCGCAGCCCGTTAGGCGACAGCCGCAGCGCGTACTCAACCACGAAGTCTTCCGCGGGCTGCTTCAGCGGCGCCTGCCACGTCTTGCCGCTCGCCAGATCGCGTACGACGATGCCGCGATGCTTCGAGCTGTAGTACGCGATCCTGCGGCCGTCTGCCGTGACCTCCAGCGGCCCGGTCGCTTCCTTGCCCAGCCGGTAGGTGTCGCCCTGGCGCGTCACGATCTGCCAAGGACTGCCGGTGCACGAGCTACCGACGCAGCGCGGCCGGAAGGCCTGCTCCACCGGCCCGACTCCTTTCGCGGGCAACGGGAGGGCCTTGGTCTCCGGCGGTACGAGCACGATCGGGGGCGTCGGCCGCACCTGCGGCAGTATGGCTCCGCCGCCGAGCGCGACCAGGCAGGTCACGGCGGCGGCTACCACGGCCCGCCGGGCGGCGCGCCTCCTGCGCGCCCCCCGCACCGCCTGTGCCGCCAGATCGACGGTGGGCGCCTGCTCGGCCAGCGCGTGCAGGTCCTCGCGCAACGTGCGATTCATCGGTACACCTCCTTCGGGGCGAGCGCGCGCAGCTTGGACAGCGCGTAGCTGGTCTGGCTCTTGACGGTGCCGATCGAGACGCCCATGAGCTGCGCGGTCTCGTGCTCTGAGCGGTCCTCGTAGAAGCGCAGCACGATCACGGCCCGCTGCTTCGGCGTGAGCTTCGCCAGCGCGTGGCGCAGGACGAGACGGCGCACGGTCGCCTCGTCGTGTGGCTGCCCCGGCTCGGCCGGCTCCGGCAGCTCGGCCGCCGGTAACTCGACCTGCTTGCGCCTGCGCCACGAGATGGTCTGATTCACCAGAGCCTTACGGGCGTAGGCCTCGGGATTGCCGCCCTTGGCGAGCTTCGTCCAGTGCGAAGCGACACGGGTGAGGACCGTCTGCAGCAGGTCCTCAGCGAGATGGGGGTTCCCGGTGAGCAGATACGCCGTCCGCATCAGCGACTGCTGACGTGTGCGTACGAACTCATGGAACCCCTCGTAACGGTCCATGTATCGAATCAACTCCGGCGAGGGGCTCCAGGTTGGAATGCCTAACGTAGTCCCCAGCAGACAGGGGTTCGGGCTCCCACCACGCCGGCCCGCAGCAGGTCGGAGACGCCCTTGCGAGCCGTGCCGACCATCTTGGCCAGAAATGAGCACACCGGGCCGGATGGGAGATTTCTTCACCGCTACCGGGACCCTGAAGTGACCAAGGTCCCGGCGCGGCGGGGTCCTGTGGCCCTGATCAAGGGGGGCCCGAAACGATGTACTTGGGGTGCGAGCAGAACGCCCCCCAAGGAGAGGAAGCAGTCATGGCCACCATGGTCCACACCCCCGCCACGGAGACCGGTGCCATCACCAGCCGCCGCCCCGCCGACTACGTCTGGGCGATCACCCGGATCTCGCTCGGCTGGATCTTCCTGTGGGCGTTCCTGGACAAGACCTTCGGCTGGGGATTCGCCACTCCCGCCGAGCGGGCCTGGGTCGCGGGTGGCAGCCCGACGACCGGCTTCCTCAAGGGCACCGGTGAGAACGCGCTCGGCGGCTTCTTCGGCTCGCTGGCCGGACAGGTCTGGGTGGACTGGCTGTTCATGATCGGCCTGCTCGGCATCGGCACCGCGCTCGTCCTCGGCGTCGGCCTGCGGATCGCCGCCGCCACCGGCAGCCTCCTGATGGTCATGATGTGGGCCGCGGCCCTGCCCCTGACCACCAACCCCTTCATGGACGACCACATCATCTACGCGATCGTGATGGTCGGCCTGGCCCTGGCCGGCGCCGGCACCACGCTCGGCCTGGGCAACCTGCCGATCGTCCGGCGCACCGCCTGGCTGAAGTAGCGGCCACGACCGCGACGCCCACCTCCGGCCACGGAGGTGGGCGTCGCATTCTGTGCCGGCGGACCGCGTCAGGCGGCCTCGATGCCGTCGAGGATGATCGCCAGGCCGCCGTGGAACGTCTTCCTGGCCTCGCGCTCCAGGTAGGGGCCGCTCTCGTCGTCTGAGCGCGGCGCGGCGGCGGCGGCCTCCAGCCAGGTGACGTTGGGGAACCGGGCCGCGAAGTCGGGCGCGGCCTCCTTCAGCGTGCCGGACCGGTCGAGCCACCACGCGTCGTCGGACACCCCCGTCGCGGCCTCCGCCTGGCGGGCCTCGGCGATCGTCTGCGCCGCGCCGCGTACGAAGTGGAACAGCGTGCCCACCACGCGGCGCAGCACGTCGCGGTCGAGCCCGGTCTCGCGCAGGACGCCCAGCAGGGTCTCCAGCGTGAGGTACTCGTTGGGGCCCAGCACCGGGCGCGCCTGCGACACCAGCAGCAGCCACGGGTGGCGCAGGTAGCAGGCACAGGTGTCCTCGGCCCACGCGGTCAGCGCCGCCCGCCAGCCCGCCGTCAGGTCGTAGCGGGTCGGCAGCTCGCCCAGCGCCCGGTCGTACATGAGGTCGACCAGCTCGCCCTTGCCGGGCACGTACGTGTAGAGGGCCATCGCCGAGCGGCCGAGCCGCTCGCCCACGGCCCGCATGGACAGCGCCGCCATGCCCTCGGCGTCGGCGACCGCGATCGCCGCGTCCACGATGCGCTCGACGCTGAGACCGGGCTTGGGCCCCGGGCGCGCCTCGGGGGAGTCGCCGGCGTCCCACAGCAGGGCCATGGACCGGCGCGCGTCACCCTGCCCGGCGAAGACCACCAAGATGCCGCTCCTCGTCTGTCCACCGTCTCGGGAGTCCGTTCACCGGCTAAGGATAGGGGTGATGCCCCGCCGGGCCCGGCACGCGCACCAGGCGCAACCCGAGCTCCACCAGCAGCCAGCCGAGGGCGTGGGCGCCGGCCGACCAGGCGGGCGGAGGCTCGTGCCCGCGCGCCAGGCGCCGGCGCGCGGCCTCCTCGCGCAGCTCCTGGGCGCGGAACCGGTCGATGTACAGGTGCATGCCGGGATCCATGCGCTTCCTCCTCACGTCAGGTCCTGAACGGGAATCCGTACAGGTGGAGGGCGACGTGCTCGCGGCCCTCGGTGTCGCCCGCCTCCAGGGCCGCCCGCCCCCGGGTCTGCCACTTCTGGATGAGGGCGTGCATCTCCTGGCTCAGCTCACGCAGCTCCGCGGCGGTCATCTCGGTCAGGTACTCGGAGCCGATGGCGGCCTCCTGCCACTGCGGCTCCCAGGTCGACTGCACGTCGAGGTAGGCGTCGTGCATCTCGCGCTGCTGGCGGAAGGCGACGCGGGTCAGCGCGAGGCGCGCCGCCGCGGTCTCCGGCGCGTCGTGCGCGCTGGTCGTCACGTTGAGCTGCTGGTAGGCCACCTGCCACCAGCGCTCGCGGCCGTCGCCGCTCTGCGGCTCGGCCTCCTCGATGAGGCCCAGGGCGGCGAGCTTGCGCAGGTGGTAGCTGACCAGGGAGACGGCCTCGTCGACCTGGTCGGCCAGCTGCGAGGCGGTCGCCGTGCGGGCCACGACGAGCGCCCGGTAGAGCTTCAGGCGCAGCGGATGGGCGAACGCCTTGAGCTCGCCGAGATCGTCGATGCGCCGGGTCGTCCGGGATTCGGCCATGTGTTCACCGTAGAAGCGAAGGAAAAATTGCGCAATATAATTTGCGAAAAAAAACTTGCCTATCCCCTCAGGTGAGCGGGCCGCGGGGAGTGACCAGCCCGGACTCGTACGCCAGGACCACGAGCTGGGCGCGGTCGCGGGCTCCCAGCTTGGTCATGGCCCGGCTGACGTGCGTCTTGGCCGTGGTCGGGCTGATCACCATGTGGGCGGCGATCTCGTCGTTGGACAGCCCGCGCGCGACCAGCGCCACCACCTCGCGCTCCCGGTTGGTGAGGATCTCCAGGCCGACGGGGAACGGCTCGGGGCGGCGGGCGACGTACTCGGAGATCAGCCGGCGGGTGATCGCGGGGGAGAGCAGCGCGTCGCCCCGAGCCGCGACGCGCACCCCCTGGAGCAGGTCGGCGGGCTCGGTGTCCTTGACCAGGAAGCCGCCCGCCCCCGCCCGCAGGGCGTCGAGGACGTACTCGTCGAGGCCGTAGTTGGTGAGGATCACCACGTGCACCCCGCTCAGCCGCTCGTCGGCGGCGATGCGCCGGGTCGCCTCGATGCCGCCCATCACCGGCATCTGCACGTCGACGAGCGCCACGTCGGGCAGGTGCCGCAGGGCCAGGGCGACGGCCTGCTCGCCGTCGGCGGCCTCGGCCACCACCTCGATGTCGTCCTCCGCGCTCAGCAGGGCGCGGAACCCGGCGCGGATGAGCGCCTGGTCGTCGGCGAGCAGCACGCGGATCACCGGCTCTCCTCCAGAGGGGGAGCGGCGTCGGGAGTTTCAGCGTCGAGAGTTTCGGCGCCGGGAGTTTCGGCGCCGGGAGTTTCAGCGAGGGGGAGTTCGGCGCGGACGGTGAAGCCGCCGCCGGGACGCGGCCCGGCCCGCAGCCGCCCGCCGAGCGCGGCGACGCGCTCTCGCATGCCCCGCAGCCCCACCCCCGGCTCGGGCGCGCCCTGCGGGCCGGCCCGGCCGTCGTCGTCGACCTGCACGACCAGATGGCCGCCGGCGCAGCCGATGCGCACCGACGCGGACGCCGGCCCGGCGTGCCTGGCCACGTTGGTCAGCGCCTCCTGGACGATCCGGTAGGCGGCCCGGTCGACCTCGGCGGGCAGCGCCTCCGGGCGGCCGTCGACGGTCACGCTGGCGGGCAGTCCCGCGGCGCGGGCCCGCCGCACCAGCTCGTCGAGCCGGTCCAGCCCGCTGCCCGGCGGATCGCCGGCCGAGTCGCGCAGCACCTCCAGGGTCGCGCGCAGCTCGCGCATGGCCTCGCCGGCGGCCTCCTGGATGGCCGACAGCGCCTCGGGCACCTCCTCGCCCCGCTTGCGGGCCAGGTGCACGGCCACCCCGGCCTGCACCTTGATGATCGAGATGCTGTGCGTGAGCGAGTCGTGCAGCTCTCTCGCGATGCGCAGCCGTTCCTCCCCGGCGCGCCGCAGCGCCGTCTCCTCGCGGGTGCGCTCGGCCTCGGCGGCCCGTTCCTCGGCCTGACGCAGGTAGGCCCGCCGGTGCCGGGACACGGTGCCCGCCACCCCGGCCGCCAGGAACCAGCCCAGGAGCAGGACCGTACGCTCGACGAGCGGCTGCGCGGGCCCGCCCGCGGCTCCGGCCAGGTCATCGGCCAGCCACACACCGAGGAACACCGCCCCGGCCGCCGCGGCGGGCAGCCGGTGACCGTTGCGGGTGGCGGCGAACACCGCCACCAGCAACGGAAAGGCCGCCGAAGGGCCCGGATCCAGCCGCGACGAGTGGACCAGCATGCACGCCGTGGCCACGGTCAGCGCCACCAGCGGCGCGGTCCGCCAGGCGACCAGCGCCAGCGAACCCGCCACGATGACCAGATGGTCGAGTGGCCGTACCCCGGGCAGCGACAGCGCGCCGATCTCCAGCAGGACGGCGACCACCAGCGCGAGCGCCACGTCGGCCATGCGCTCAGAGCTCATCCCCGAACAGTAGAGCCTGATTCGATCACGGTCCTCCGCACAAGGTCGGATCCCTGGACTACTCCCGGCGAGGTATCCGCGCCGGGCCTACGCCCGGCCGGGTAGTCCAAGATGTCTTCGCGGGCAGGACGACCACGCTCCCCTCCGGCGGCGACGATCTCCTCATGTCCACGACCTCCGCACCCTCGACCTCCGCACCCTCGACCTCCGCACCCTCGACCTCCGCACCCTCGACCTCCGCACCCTCGACCTCCGCACCCTCGACCTCCGCACCCTCGACCTCCGGACCCGCGATCACCGACGCCGCCGGCCATCTGCGCGGCGCGTTCGACGGAAACCTGCACCTGCCGGGCGACGAACGCTACGACGCCGAACGGCTCGCCTGGAACCGCGCCCTCGACCCGCACCCGGCCCTCGTGGCCGAGGCCGCGCACGTCCGCGACGTCCGGGCCGCCGTCATGACGGCCCGTGAGCACGGCCTGCCGTTCGCCGTCCAGGCCACCGGCCACGGCACCCACGTGCCCGCCGACGGCGGCCTGCTGCTCAAGACGTCGCGGCTGGCCGCCGTCCACGTCGACCCCGAGCGCCGCACCGCGCGCGCCGAGCCCGGCGCGCTCTGGTCCGACGTCATCGCGGCCGCCGCCCCGTACGGCCTCGCCCCCTTGTCCGGCACGCCCGCGATCGGCGTGACCGGCTACACGCTGGGCGGCGGCACCGGCTGGCTGTCCCGCCTGCACGGGTACGCGGCCGACAACCTGCTGCGAGCCGAGCTCGTGACGGCCGGCGGCGAGACGGTCACGGCCGGTCCGGCGCAGCACCCGGAGCTGTTCTGGGCGCTGCGCGGCGGCGGTGGCAACTTCGGCGTGGTGACCGCGCTGGAGTTCCGGCTGCACCCGGTCGCCGAGGTCTACGCCGGCATGACGTTGCACTCCGTGGACCGGGCCGCGGCCACGCTGGCCCGCTACCGCGAGTGGGCCCCGGCCGAGCCGGACGAGCTGAACACCTCGGTCATCCTCATGCGGACGCCCGGCCCGGACGGCTGGGCCCTGGCCGTCCGCGCCTGTCACGCGGGCCCGGCCGACGAGGGCCGCCGCCTGCTCGCGCCGCTGCTGGAGGCGGCGGGACCGGTGACGGCGGGCGGTTTCGCCACGATGACCTTCGGAGAGGCGGCGACGGCCTTCGGGGGCCCGGCGCCGCAGCCGATGGCCGTCAGGCAGCACCTGGAACTACTCCACCAGGTGCCCGACGACGTGATCGAGACCGTCCTGGCCGTGACAGGCTCGCCCATCGCGGCGGTGGAGCTGCGCCACTGGGGCGGCGCGATGGCCCGGCCCGCGCCGGACGCCGGACCGGTCGGCCACCGCGACGTGCCGTACTCCGTCATCGCCACGGCGATGCCGGACGGACCCGGCGACCCAGCCCTCTCCAGCCTCCGGGACCTGGCCGCCGGCCTGCGCCCGCACGCGACCGGCGGCTCGTTCCTGAACTTCCTCACCGACACCGCCAGGACCCGCGACGCCTACACCGTGGCCGACCACGAGCGCCTGACCGAGGTCAAGCGGGCCTGGGACCCGGGCAACCTGTTCGGCCGCACCCACAACATCCCGCCGGCCTGAACGGAGCACCCGCGGACGCCGCCCGAAGGGCCGGACCGCCGCCGCCGGGCTGTCGAGATCCGGCGGCCGGCGCCGACCAGAGAGTGACAGGCGCGTCGCGACACCCTGGTGGAGGCACAGGTGAGGTACATGATCTTGATCTACGGCAACCAGGTCACCCGTGGGATCTGGCGTGAGCTGCCCGACGAGCGGCTGGTGGAGGGCTGGCGGGCGCATGCCGCGGTCACCGGCGAGGTGGTGGCGTCCGGGGAACTGGTCGTGTCCGCGGCGCTGGCCGACGCCTCGCTCGCCAGACGGGTGCCCGCGGACGGGGGCGCGGCTGCCGCCCCTGAGGCGGACGAGCGGCTCGCCGGGATCCTCCTCGTCGACTGCGAGAGTTTCGAGCGGGCCGTGGAGATCGGCTCCCAGCTGCCCGAGGCGCCGTACGGGGTGGTGGAGGTGCGGCCGGTGCTGCACGACGGCGGGCTGGAGATGTGAGCGCCGGCCTCCCCTGACACGGGGAGGGCCGGAGACGCGCGACGCGCCTCCGGCCCTCCTCCCCAGGGACAGCGGGAGATCAACCCCGGGAACGGCTGCTCAGCGTCTTGCGCCAGTGCAGCCCACCCGGCAGGTTGACCGATAAGGTGCGCCGGCCGTCGGCGGTGCGGGTGACCCTGAACAGGCGGTTGCCCCAGCTGTGTCCGACACCACCACGGGACAGGTTCAGCCGGAACGGCCCCTTCCTGAACGACTTCCGGTAGCTCCAGCCCATCGCTCTTCCTCCATTGAGATCGCGAGGACCACCAGCTACCCGGAAAAGCGACGATCTATCAAAATTCAGTGATGACCATGTGACCGTCTCTTGCCGAACGTCTTGCCGACCCTCAGGCCGCCGGGCAGCCGCACCTTCACCTGCTTGCGGCCGTCGGGCGTGGTCGTCAGATAGAGCTTGCGGATGCCGAAGGTGTAGCTGACCCCGTGCGGCGACAGGGTGACGCGGCACGGCCCGGCCTGGATCGAATTGATCTTCATGCCCCCTCCTCATGCCCCTCACCTGGGACAACGCGTCATGCTTCGCCTCGATTCCGCGTCGACGCTCGCGCTCGGCCGGGCCCGGGCGTGACAATCGACTGCCACGTTGCCGTGAGGAGAGGAGACCGGCGTGACCATCGCCGCCCACACCGTGACCGGACCCGTCGCCCAGCACGCGGAGGGGCCCGTGTGGTCCGCCCGCTGGGCGGGGCTGCGATGGGTCGACATGCTGGCCGGTGACCTGCTGGAGCTCGGCGCAGACGGCACGGTGCGGCGCCGGCACGTGGGCGCCGTCGCCGCGATCATCAGGCCGCGCACCGGCGGCGGGTTCGTGGTCGCGGCCGAGCGCGAGCTCCTGGTCTCCGACGACGACGCCTTCGACGCGCCGCTGCGCTCGTTCGGCCAGGCGTGGAGCGACCCGTCGATCCGGATGAACGAGGGCGGCTGCGACCCCGACGGCCGCCTCTACGTCGGCACCATGGCCTATGACCAGAGCCCGGGACGCGGCGCCCTGCACGTCGTCGAGCCCGACGGCTCCTTACGCGTGGTGCTCTCCGGGGCGACCATCTCCAACGGTTTCGACTTCAGCCCCGACGGCGGCCGGGCCTACTACGCCGACACGGTCACCGGGCGGGTCGACGTGCTCGACTACGACCCTGAGCGGGGGCTCACCGGACGCCGGCCGTTCGCCGTCGTCGACCCCGGCAGCGGCGCTCCCGACGGGCTGACCGTCGATGCCGAGGGCGGGGTGTGGGTCGCGCTGTGGCAGGGCGGCGCCGTGCACCGCTACAGCCCCGAAGGCGCGCTCGACGCGGTGGTGCCGCTGCCCGTCACCAAGGTCACCGCCGTCGCGTTCGGCGGCGAGCGGCTCGACCGGCTGTTCATCACCACCTCGCGCCTCGGCGTCGACCGCTCGCGGCAGCCGGACGCCGGCGCCCTCTTCGCCGCCGACCCCGGCGTCCGCGGCCGTCCCGTCCTGCCCACGGCCCTCTGACGGGCCTGCCGCGCGGCGGACCGGCCTCGCGAACGGCGTTCGGGGCGGCGCCGGTTCGCGGAGAACGCGGCGCGGCGCGCCCGGAGGGGGGCCGGGCGTGATCGCGTGGTCGGTGGCGATCAGGCGGGTGTGCCGGATCGGGCCGCGATGGCGCGGAGCAGGCTCCGCACGCCGGCCACGTGTCCGCCCGTCCCGAAGAGGAGCAGCCGGTAGGCGCCTCCGGCCACGCCGGGGAAGACGGCGCGGGTTTCTGCGCGCAGCCGCGTCCTGCCCGTACCGGCCGGCTCCATACGGAAGATCAGCGCATAGGACGAGAACCGGTGACGGCCTTCGAGCACCAGCGCGATCCCCGGATCGGCGGCGGTCACCAGGAACCCGGGGACGGCCGAGCCCACGGCCAGCGGCCGCGGCCCGGAGGCGGCGCGGTCGGCGCACCGGACGAGCCTGGCGTAGCCGGCCGCGTGGGGCCGGGAGAAGATCCGCTCGACCGTTTCGAGCATCGCGCGCCACACGTCGTCGCGGTCGGCCGTGATGAAGATCGCGTGTTCGTCCAGGTGAGGGGCATGGGATGGGCGCATCTCGGGCTCCAGGGGGCGGGCTCGCCGTGGCGTTCTCATGCGCCGATGCCGCCCTTGCCGGCGGTGAGTTGGGCGCGCATCGCCTCCGCCGGCGCCTGCGCCGCCGTCAGCGGGCGGACCATCACCGTGAGCTCGGCCACCGAGCCGCCCTCTGCGAGGTGCAGCAGGTCAACGCCCTCGATCTCGCGCTCGCCGATGCGGGCGCGGAAGACGAGCGCATGATCGGGGGCGTCGTCGGCGCCGACCTCCCGTACGTACCGGAAGTCCTCGAAGACGCGCTGGACCGCGTGCAGGATCGGCGCGACGGTGTCCCGCCCCCGGTACGGCTTGAACACGACGGGGCTGTGGAAGACGACGTCATCGGCGAGCAGCGCGACGGCCGCCGCCATGTCGCGGGCCTCGACGGCAGCGCGGAAGGGGTGCATCGACTCGCTCTCCCTATAGTCAACAAATTGAATAGCTGCGTAGGATACTAACCACGGACAAGGGAGGTTGACCAGATGACGTTGCGCCACGCGGCACTCACCGCTCTCCTGGAGGGCGAGGCCTCGGGCTACCAGCTCGCCAAGCGCTTCGACGTGTCGGTCGCCAACTTCTGGTCGGCCACACCGCAGCAGGTCTACCGAGAGCTGGAGCAGCTCGAAAGCGCCGGCCTGGTGAGCGGGCGCGTCGTCGAGCAGGCCCGCCGGCCGAACAAGCGCGTCTACACGCTCACGGACGCCGGGCGTGACGAACTCCACGCGTTCACCGCCCGGGCCGCCCGGCCCACGGCGATGCGCGACGACCTCCTGGTCAAGCTGCAGGCCGTGGACACAGGTGACGTGGAAGCGGTCATGAAGGCCCTGACCGAGCGAATGGAGCGGTCACGGGTCAAGCTGGCCCTGTACGACCGCCTCAGGGACGACCTGCTCCAGGGCCGCGACGAGGAGGAGTTCCTGCGTGAGGCGGAGCGGGTCGGGCCGTACCTGACGCTGATGGGGGGGCGTGCCTACGAGCAGGCGAACCTGCGCTGGGCCACGACCGTCCTGCGACTCCTCGACCGGCGATCCGGCGCGGCCGGGGTTCGCGGAGAACGCGGCACAGCGCGCCCGGAGGTGGCCGGGCGCGCTGCGGCTGGGATGGGCCGGGTCAACCGACACGCAGGGTGAGCCCGTACGCGCCGAGGATCTCGTTGACCGGCTGGTGGTAGGTGGTGCCGCCGATGGAGCAGTTGCCCGATCCGCCCGAGGTCACGCCCTGGGCCTGGCTGCCGGAGATGAACGAGCCGCCGGAGTCACCGGGCTGCGCGCACGCGCTGGTGCGGGTGAGGCCGGTCACCGTGCCCTGCGAATACCTGACGGTGGCGTTGTGCTGCTGGATGACGCCGCAGCGCCAGCCGGTGGTCGAGCCGGAGCGGCAGATCGACGCGCCGACGGTGGCCTGCGTGGACCCGCGCACGATCACGGTCGAGCCGCCGGAGCCGCGTACCCACGGCTGCGGGGTGTGGCCCGGAGTGGCCACCCACGCGTAGTCGTTGCCCGGGAACGACGCGCCCTGGAAGGTGCCGGACGGGTTGGTGGTCGTGGAGCCGGCCAGGCGGCAGTGGCCCGCGGTGACGAAGCCGGGGGTGCTGCCACGGGTGACGGAGAAGCCGATGCTGCACCGGCTGGAGCCGATGTAGTAGGCGGCGCCGCCGATGAGGTTGATGTACGTCTGGGGGCTCTCGGCGCTGACGACCACGCGGACCGCCTTGCCGTCCACGCCCGCGGCGGCGGCCAGGGCGTCGCCGGCCTGCTGCGTGGGAGCCTGGATGACGACGCTGTTGGTGGTCACGTCGGCGTACCAGAGGGCCGCGCCGGCCTTGGCCTGCTCCGGCGCCCGGTCGAGCTGGTCCTTGACGGTGTTCAGCTGGGTGAGCGTGCGGGCGACGACGATCGGCTGGCCGCCCTGCGCCTCGATGCCGGGTGCGGCGGCGGGGTCGGTGGTGGCGACCATGAGCTTGGAGGCGTCGGCGTTCAGCCAGGAGCCGCCGTAGGACGCGCCGAGGGCGGTGGACAGCCGGGCCTCGGTCGCCGCGGCGCGCTGCTCGTTGGCCAGGCGGGTGACGGCCTGCTGCTCGGACAGCCCCAGGTCGCGTTCGAGGGCGTCCACCATGGTGGGCGGCGCCGTGTCGGCGGACTGGGACGGAGGCTCGGAGGCGGCGGCGGGGCTGAGGGGGGTGGCCAGGCAGACGGCCACGATGGTGGCGCCTGCCAGTGCCCAGCGCTTACTCGACATGTGCGCTCCTTTGTGGGGGGTGCTGTCAAGTTAACCGCTGGGCAAATTTCGCCCTAGATACCAAAAAATCCCTATTACGGAGTTATGGACCGCCGCACGTCCTCCATCAGGGCGTCCGCCGCCGCCACGGCCTGCCCGATCTCCTCCGCGGAGCCGCCGACCCGGCCGAGCACCTCTCCGGCGCGGGCCGCGAAGTCGCGCGGGGCGCCGGGCAGCCGCCCGGCCGAGGCCACCATGCCCTTCTCGTTGACCAGCCAGCGGCCCGCGTGACCGTGCAGGGCCTGGCAGGCCACGCCGACGGCCCGGAAGAGGCAGCCGGCGGCGTACACGGGGTCCCGGCCCGAGGCCCCGTACGAGGCCAGGCGTACGGAGAAGTGCGCCTCCCACAACCCACGCACGAGCGCTTCGCCCAGCGCGGCCGGGTAGGCCCGCATGCGCTCGCGCAGCTCGGTGAGCCCCCCGCCGGGGTCGGCGAGCACCCGGCAGAGCGCCACCTCGCCGGCGTAGGCGTGGGAGTAGAAGCCCAGGGGGTGTCCGGCCTGGACGCCGATCTCGTAGCGGCCCGCCCGGCAGTCGTCCCAGACCCGGTGGACGCGGTCGAGGTCGCGGTAGATCCAGTCGACCCGGGCGCCGTCGACGGTCAGCCAGCCGCCGCCGTCGACCCAGGGCCCCCAGCCGCATGGCTCCGTCAGCTCCGCCTGGTCGCCCGCGTGCCGCACGGCCACGGCCCGGAGTGCCGCGACGTCGAGCTCGCCGCGGTAGTAGAGCCCGAGGTCGTAGTCGGAGTCGGGGCGGTGCGTGCCGCGTGCCCGGCTTCCGCCGAGCACCACGGCCACCACCGAGGGGATCCCGGTGAGCTCCCGGGCGAGCGCCTCCAGTCTCGCGTCGTCCATGGGCTTCCTGTTCGGGGTCTTCCTGTCGGGTGGGGGACCGGCGGGCGAGCTCGGCGGTCAGGTGCCGTCGATCTTAGCGGCGTCGATCTCAGCGCCGCCCAGGAGAGCCGTCGTGGTCGGAGCGACGTCCGCCCAGCGCCGGCAGGCCCGTGGTCTCCTTTGTGAAGGGCGGGGGCCCGGTTTCTGTCGGTGGCGGAGGACAGGATGACGACCATGGTTTCGTGGCACGAATGCGAGCGGCAGGCGCCGGAGCTGGCGAAGATCGCGCGGGCGCTGATGGACGATCACCAGCACAAGGTGCTGGCCACCCTGCGCAAGGACGGGTCGCCGCGGGTGAGCGGCACCGAGTCGCAGTTCCGCGACGGCGATCTGTGGATGGGGTCGATGCCGCGGTCGGTCAAGGCCCTCGACCTGCGGCGCGACCCGCGGATGGCGCTGCACGTCACCTCCGCCGACCCCGGCGAGGGCGACTTGTCGGCCTGGAGGGGCGACGTCAAGCTGGCCGGGCGCGCGGTGGAGGTCACCGACGGGGAGCTGCTGGCCTCGTTCGACCTGCCGGACAGCGACGCGCACCTGTTCAGGGTCGAGCTGTCCGAGGTGGTGTGGACCCACGTGCAGGGCGACGAACGGGTGGTCATCGACGCGTGTCACGAGGGAGCGGAGGTCCGGCAGGTCCGCCGTAAGTAATCTACATTGTAAAGGCAGTCGGCGGTTCGAACACGTCCGGTAGGCCGTTCGAGCACGTTCTAGTGCACGAAAAAACCTCCGTCGACGAACAACATCTGGCCGGTGACGAACGCGGAGGCATCGCCGGCCAGGAACACCGCGGCGCCGGCGAAATCGGCGGGCACGCCGTTGCGGCCGCTCATGTGGCGGGCGGCCAGTTGCTCGACGCGTCCCGGCACCGCCTGGGCCGCTTCGGTGAGCGGGGTCAGGATGAACCCGGGGATGATCGTGTTCACGCAGACGCCCCGCGCCGACCAGGCCTCCGCCTGCGAGCGGGTCAGCCCGGCGACGGCGGCCTTGGACACCCCGTAGACGCCGCTGTCGCCGAAGGCGCTGACGCTCTGCTGCGAGCCTAGGTTGATGATGCGGCCCCAGCCGCGTTCGGCCATGCGCGGCCCGAAGTGCTGGCCGAGCAGGTAGGGCGCGGTCAGGTTGACGGCGACGGTCTGCTCGTAGTCGTCCTCGGTGAGCTCGGCCATGGGTTTGCGGATGTTGTTGGCGGCGTCGTTGACCAGGATGTCGATCTCGCCGGCGACCTCGCAGACATGCTTGACGGCGTCGCGCCGGCCCAGGTCGGCGCTGATGCTGGAGGCGGTCACGCCATGGCGGCGCAGCCGTTCGGTGGCCTGGTCGAGCTCGCCCGGCCGGCGGGCGACGATCACCACGTCGGCGCCCGCGCGGCCGATCGCCTCGGCGATGGCGTAGCCGATGCCCGAGCTGCCGCCGGTCACCAGGGCGCGGCGGCCGTGGAGGGAGAAGAGTTCGCGAAGATAGGCAGACACGGCTCGCCAAGCTAGCAGGCGTGATCCGCGCCGCGTTCGGCCGGATCAGCCCATGGGCTCCGTGCCGCCCGGCATGGGCCGCCCGTGGGCGCGCGTGGCGCAGGTGGGGCAGGCGCGGCCCCGTGCGCGTGCGGGGTCAGCCGGGTCCGGCGTCAGCCGGGTCCGGCGTCGGTTAGGTCCAAGGTCGGTCGGTGAGGGGTCGGTGGCGGTGGCGACGATGTGGGCCAGGGTGATCTCGCTGAGCAGGGCGTTCTCGTGCTGGCGGATCTCGTCCCACACCTCGGCGAGCGGGCGGGCGACGCCGGGGAAGTGGCCCACGCCGGTCTCGACGCCCTCGGTCACGCGGATCACGTCGGCCAGCGAGATCTTCTCCGCCGGGCGGGCCAGCCAGTAGCCCCCGTCGGGGCCGCGCTGGCTGTTGATCAGTCCGGAGCGGCGGAGCTGGAGCAGGATGTCGTCGCAGAAGCGGCGGGGGATGTCCTGGCTGGCCGAGATGTGTTCGGCGCGTACGGGGCCGTCGGTGGCGGCGAGCACCACCATGGCCCGCAGGGCGTAGTGCGTACGGGCGGAGATGCGCATCATGTGGCGGGCCGGCGCCGGGACGGAGGGGCGGCGGGGCCGGTCGCCGCGGGACGGATGGGGTGGCGTCCCGGCCGGGTGTTCCGACGAGGCCGGTCCCGGCTGCTCGGGGCGGCCGGGACCGGGTGACGTGCGTTCACGGGCGGCTTCAGGATGCGGACGTCGTCTCCTCCTCGCCGCGGCGGGCTCGCAGCTCGGCCTCGACCGCCTCGACGGACTCCTCGGCCTTGGCGCGGCGGTAGGCGCGGACCGAGATGGCGATCGCGCCGGCCCAGATGACGGCGATGGTGATGTAGGCGATGGTCTGCACGTTGCCGGGGGCGTCGATCCAGTCGGAGCGCAGCAGGGTGCGGACGTTGGTCAGGATGATGACGCCGCCCACGGCGGAGCCGAGGATGCGCGGCGGGATGTGGCGCACGAGCCAGGCGGCGATGGGCGCGGCGATGACGCCGCCGAGGAGCAGGACGGCGACCCAGGAGAAGTCGATGTTCTCCGAGCCGATGCCGACGAAGAAGCCGACGCTGGCGGCGATGGCGACGAGGAACTCGCTGGCGTCGATCGAGCCGATGACCTTGCGGGGCGCCAGGCGGCCGCTGGCCAGGATGGCGGGCGTGCCGACGGGGCCCCAGCCGCCGCCTCCGGTGGCGTCGACGAAGCCGGCGACCAGGCCCAGCGGGCCGAGGAAGCGCTTGCGCAGCGGCTTGCCCAGGTTGCCCTTGGGCAGGCCGAAGGCGGTGAAACGGATGAGGATGTAGATCCCGAGCGTCAGCAGGATGAGCGACATGACCGGGGCGGCCACGTCGGTGGAGAGGCTGGACAGGAAGGTGGCTCCGGCGAAGGCGCCGACGGCTCCGGGGATGCCGATCTTGGCGACGACTTTCCAGTCGATGTTGTCGAAGCGCCAGTGGGAGACGCCGGAGGCGAGGGTGGTGCCGATCTCGGCGAGGTGGACGGTGGCCGACGCGGCGGCCGGGTTGGTGCCGATGGCCAGCAGGAGGGTCGTGGACGTCACGCCGTAGGCCATGCCTAGGCTGCCGTCGACGAGCTGGGCGGCGAAGCCGACCAGACCGAGCAGGACGAGCGCGCGCACGGGTCCACCTTTCCTTCTTTTCCTACTATGTCGAGTGGGAATAGCGTGTATCAGGTAAGGGGGGTTCGTCAAGCCACGGTTCACCATCCACTACGGCCGATCTCCGTGGCAGCGGTGGGCGGGAGGCACCTGCTCCAGGGCGAGGGCGGCGAAGGCGGTGGCCATGGGCGAGGCCGCCCCGGCCTCCGGCAGGCCGAGCAGGATGGTCCGGGTCTCCTCCGGTTCGAGGGGGATCGCGCAGACGCCCGTGGTCCGGGCGGGCAGGGCCAGCTCGGGGACGATCGACACACCGAGGTCCTCGGCGACCATGGCGAGGATGCTGCCGGTGTCGCGGACCCGGTAGTGGCAGCGCAGGGACGCGCCGGCCCGCCGTACGAGGTCGGTGATCAGCGGCTCGCACCCGCCCGTGGACATGATGAACGGGTGACGCGCCAGGTCGGTCACCGCGACGGAGGGCCGGGAGCTCAGCCGGTGGGCGGCGGGCAGGATGGCGAGCATCCGGTCGCGGGCGAACGGCGTGGTGGCCGCCCCCGGTGCGGCGGTGGTGAGGGTGGCCACGTCGACCGCGCCGGTCGCCAGCCAGTCCAGCACCTCCTCGTCCGAGCCCTCCAGGACGGTCAGGGGGGCGCCGGGGTGGGCGGTGGTGAAGGCGCGCAGCACGCGCGGTAGCAGCGAGGCGTTCGCGCTGGGGATGACACCGACGCGCAGCCGGCCCAGGGACTCGCCGCGAGCGGTGGCCGCCTCCTGTTCGAGGGCGTCGAGCTGCGCCAGGACGAGCACGGCCCGGCGGGTGACGGCGCGACCGGCGTCGGTGGGCGTCACTCCGTGGGTGTTCCTGGTGAACAGGGTCAGGCCGAGTTCGCCCTCCAGCAGGCGCAGGGCGTGGCTCACCGCCGACTGGGTGGTGGCGAGCTCGGCGGCGGCGCGGGTCATGTTGCCGGTGCGGGCGACCGCCACCAGGACGCGGAGCTGGCTGAACGTCATCGGGCGAGTGCCGCCCGCAGGAAGCCGGTGATCAGCGGGTGCGGCCTGCCGGGCAGCGAGCGGGCCTGGGGGACGAACAGCGTGGCCAGGTAGAAGGGGTGGCCGGGCAGTTCGAGGACGCGGGCCTCGCCGTCGGCGTCGGTGCCGCTCACCCGCAGGCCGCCGTCGTGCAGGGCCCGCTGGTACTCGGGGTTGAGGCCGAAGTCGCAGTAGTACTGCTCCTCGGTCGTGTTCTCGCCGTACAGGGTGGCGGCGGTGGAGCCGGGCACGAGCGCGACCGGCATGGTGGCGCCCTTGAGCGAGCAGGCGAGCTCGGTGACGAACAGGCGCGAGGCGTAGGGGTCGTACTCGGCGTGCTGGGCGTCGGCGAAGCCCAGCACGCCGCGCGCGTACTCGATCACCATGTGCTGGCAGCCGCCGCACGTGCCCAGCGTGGGCAGGCCGTGCTCGCGGGCGTGCCGCAGCGCGCGCACCGCCCCGTCGAGGCTCTGGTACGGGCTGCCGGGGACGCACCAGACGGCGTCGGCGGACCGTACGGGGGAGAGGTCGGTCTCCAGGGGGAGAGTCGGCACCCAGCGGGCGTCCACGCGGACGCCGAGGTGTTCGGCGGCGTGGCGCAGGGCGTCCTCCGTGGCGATGTGCGGAGGGAATGCAGGGTCGTGGTCGCCGACGAGTGCGATGGTCAGGCGGGAGCGCATGAAGCCGACTATCGCGGCATGCGGACCCTGGCGCCAATGCCGGACGACGCTCCCCGGTATGAGCGCCTCCTCATGCCGGGACGGGCTCACGGGCCGAGGCTTGCCCGGCGGCGCGCGAAAGGAGTAAGCTCTTCTGCTTGGACGCAAATCAAAGAGCTTCCACACGTCACCCGTTAGGAGTATATCACCTAATGACTAATCGTCAAGAAGTTCTGGCCGAGGCCCTTGACGTCGAGCAGGAGACCGTGTCGATGCTCTACGGCCGGCTCGACCTGGCGCGGTCACGGGCCGAGGCGGCGCTGGCCCGCGCGCACGGCGGCGGCGGAGCGGGCGGCACGCGCCAGGCCAGGCTGGAGCGCGACGCGGCGGCGGGTGAGCAGGCCCGCCGGCTGGCGCAGCTCAACGCCGTCGAGCGCGGCCTGTGCTTCGGCCGCGTCGACGACGCGGCGGGTCAGACCGTCTACATCGGGCGGATCGGGCTGCGCGACGACGAGTACGAGTCGGTGCTGATCGACTGGCGGGCGCCGGCCGCCCGCCCGTTCTACGTCGCCACGGCGGGCGATCCGGGCGGGCTGGTGCGCCGCCGCCACCTGCATCTGCGTGACCGCGCGGTGGTGGGGCTGGACGACGAGGTGTTCGACCTGGAGCGGATGAGCGACGGCGACCGGCGCACGCTGGTGGGGGAGGCGGCGCTGCTGGCGGCGCTGCGGCGCGGCCGCACCGGACGGATGGGCGACGTGGTGGCCACCATCCAGACCGAGCAGGACCGGGTGATCCGGGCCTCGTGGCAGGGGGCGCTGGTGGTGCAGGGCGGCCCCGGCACCGGCAAGACGGTGGCGGCGCTGCACCGGGCCGCGTACCTGCTCTACACCCACCGCGACACGCTGGAGCGGCGCGGCGTGCTGGTGGTGGGGCCGAACGCGATGTTCCTGCGCTACATCGGCCAGGTGCTGCCGGCGCTGGGGGAGACGCAGGTGGTGATGTCGACGGTGGGCGAGCTGTTCCCGGGGGTGCGGGCGACGGCCGTCGACGAGCCGCGTACCGCCGTGGTCAAGGGCGATCCGCGGATGGCCGAGGTGATGGCGGGGGCGGTGCGGGAGCGCCAGCGGGTGCCGGCCGGCGATCTGGAGGTGGAGCTCGACGGCCTGGTCCTGCGGGTGCCGCACGAGACGTGCGCGCGGCTGCGCGAGCGGGCTCGGGCGGTGCGGCTGAGGCACAACATGGCGCGCAAGCTGTACGTCACCGAGCTGCTCAAGGAGCTGGCCCTGGCCGAGGCGCGGGCCCTGGAGGCGGCGCTGCGGCTGGAGGAGGTGGAGCTGGAGGACCCCGAGCTGGCCGAGCCGCTCGACCTCGAGGGCGACCTGGACGAGCTGGACATCGAGCTGGCGAGCCGCCGCCTGTGGGAGCTGACGGAGGTGCGGCGGGCGGTCGACGGGCTGTGGCCGGAGCTGACGCCGCACCGGCTGGTCGGCGAGCTGCTGGCCGCGCCCGAGGCGCTCCGGCAGGTCTCGCCTCCGGGCCTGGACTGGCGGGCCCTGGTACGGCCGGCGGACGCCGGCTGGACGGTGGGTGACGTGCCGCTGCTGGACGAGGCGGCCGAGCTGCTGGGCGAGGACGACTCGGCCCATCGTGCGGCGACCAGGCGGGCGCGGGCCGAGTGGGAGGAGCGGGAGCTCTTCGCGCGAGAGGTGCTGGAGACGACCGGGCTGCTGGAGGAAGGCATCTTCGGCGAGGCCGACCGGCTGGCGGCCCGCCATGCCGGCCCGGATGACGAGCTGACCACCGCGGACCGGGCGGCGGCCGACCGCACGTGGGCGTACGGGCACGTGATCGTGGACGAGGCGCAGGAGCTGTCGCCGATGGCCTGGCGGATGGTCATGCGCCGGGTGCCCGCGCGTTCGCTGACCGTGGTGGGCGATCTGGCGCAGACGGGGTCTGCGGCGGGCGCCCGGTCGTGGGGCGAGGTGCTGGATCCGCACCTGGCGGGCCGGTGGCGGGAGGAGCGGCTGCTGGTCAACTACCGCACGCCGGTGGAGATCATGCGGGTGGCGGCCGACGTGCTGCGGGCGGTGGATCCCGGTCAGGTGCCTCCTGAGTCGGTACGGGAGGGCGAATCGCAGCCGCGTGCCGTGCGGGGCGGGGTGGCCGAGCTGCCGGCGCTGGTGCGGGAGGAGCTCGCGGCCGTCGGGGAGGGCAAGGTCGGCGTGATCACCTCGGACGCGCGGCACGCCGAGGTGGCGGCGTTGTTTCCCGGGCACGACCTCGACGCGGCCGTGGTGGCGCTGACGGTGACGCAGGCCAAGGGCCTGGAGTTCGACGCGGTGCTGGTGGTGGACCCGGCGGGCATCCTCGGTCAGTCGCCGATGGGCGGCCAGGATCTGTACGTGGCGGTGACGAGGGCGACCAGGCGCCTGACGGTCGTCCACGACGGTGACCTGCCCGGCGTCCTGTCCCGCCTGACCCAGAAATCTACAAAGTAAAGGCGCTGGGCGGTTGATTGACCCTCTCAACCACCACAACCCGAACCCCTCGACGGGCCGAAGAGCTCGTCGGCCACGGCGCAGATACGGCCGAGCACCATGTCGAGGGCGCGCAGGGTGTCGATGTCGAGATGCCGCATGATGAGGTTGTACTGCTCCAGGCCGGCGTCGTTGATCTCCTCCATGAGCCTGAGGCCGGCGTCGGTCAGCTCGACGCGGCGTACGCGCCGGTCGTGCGGGTCCTCGTGCCTGCTCACCAGGCCCTGGGCGACGAGGCGGTCGACGATGCCGGTGACCGTGCCGAGGCCGACGCCGAGGCCGGTGGCGAGCTCCTGGCCGGAGGCCGAGCCGTGGATCGACAGGAGCATGACGACCTTCAGCTGGCGCATCGTGAGGTTGGACGCGAAAAGAGGGGACTGGTGCTGGGCGAAGGCCCGGCCGAGGCCACGCTGGGCTTCTGTGATCCGGTGGATCAGGTCATCGCGTTCGTTCTTCACGCTCACCTCTCGTTCCTGAGAAGGTTACCAGGAAGATCGGGTGAGGCTAAATATTCGTATGAGGCGAAGTGTTAGTCTGGGCCGAACTCTCGGAAGGACCCTGATGACCGCATTCGCCCGGTTGAGCCTCGCCAACCGCAGCCTCGTGATCCTCATCGCGGTCGTGATCACCGCGTTCGGCGCGTTCACGATCCCGCAGTTGAAACAGCAGTTGCTGCCGTCGCTGGAGTTTCCCGGGGCGTTCGTGGTGGCACCCTATCCCGGCGCCTCACCGGAGATCGTGGAGGAGCAGGTCACCGCCCCGCTGGAGGAGTCCTTCCAGGGCATCGCCGGCCTGGAGCAGACCACTTCGACGTCCCAGGAGGGCCTGGCGCAGATCCAGGTGGCCTTCGAGTACGGCACGGACATCGAGTCGTCGATCAGCAAGATGCAGCAGGCCGTGAGCCGGCTCCAGGGGCGCTTGCCGGTGGGGGTTGAGCCGCAGGTCGTGGCGGGCAGCACCGACGACATCCCGGTGATGGTGCTGGCGGTGGGCGACGGTGGCGATCCGCGCGCGATGGCGGACAAGCTGCGCCAGACCATGGTGCCGGAGTTGCAGGCGATCGAGGGTGTGCGGGAGGTCGCGGTCACCGGCACCCGCGAGGAGGTCGTGACCATCACGCCCGACCTCGGGAAGATGGCGCTGGCGGGCGTGTCTCCGGCGCAGATCCCCGAGGCGCTGAAGGCGAACGGCACCCCGATCCCGGCGGGCACGCTGACCGCCGACGGCAAGTCGCTGACCGTGCAGGTGGGCGCCCGGGTCGATTCGATCGCCGAGCTGAAGGCGTTGTACCTGACGCCCGCGCAGCCGCAGGCCCAGCCGGCGCAGCCCCAGCCGGGCCGGCCGCAGACCGGCCAGCCGCAGACGGGGCAGACCCAGCCCCAGGCGGGTCAGCCGCAGGCGGGTCAGCCGCAGACCGTGCAGCGGGCGCTGAAGCCGGTCAAGCTCGGTGATGTCGCCAAGGTGGAGCGCGCCCTGGCGGAGCCGACCACGATCACGCGGACCGGCGGCAAGACGAGCCTCGGCGTGTCGGTGACGATGTCGCCGGACGGCAACGCGGTGACCATCTCGCACGAGGTGCGCGACAAGCTGCCCGAGCTGACCAAGGCGCTGGGCGACTCGTCGGACAGGGCGGTGGAGGTGGTGTTCGACCAGGCGCCGTACGTGGAGAAGTCGATCGAGGACCTGACCACCGAGGGTCTGCTGGGGCTCGCGTTCGCGGTGCTGGTCATCCTGGTGTTCCTGCTGTCGGTGCGTTCGACGGTGGTGACGGCGGTGTCGATCCCGCTGTCGGTGGTGATCGCGTTGATCGCGTTGTGGGTGGGCGACCACTCGCTGAACATGCTGACGCTGGGCGCGATGACGATCGCGATCGGCCGGGTGGTGGACGACTCGATCGTGGTGCTGGAGAACATCAAACGGCACCTCGGCTACGGCGAGGAGAAGCGCGCGGCCATCCTGACCGGGGTGCGCGAGGTGTCGGGCGCGGTGACGGCGTCGACGCTGACGACGGTGGCGGTGTTCGCGCCGATCGCGGTGGTCGGCGGGATGGTGGGCGAGCTGTTCTCGCCATTCGCGATCACGGTGGCGGTGGCGCTGCTGGCGTCGCTGCTGGTGTCGCTGACGGTGGTGCCGGTGCTGGCGTACTGGTTCCTGAAGGCGCCGGAGCTGACGCCGGAGGAGGCGCGGGCGCAGCGCGCCGAGGCGGAGGCGAAGGAGCTGCGCAGTCCGTTGCAGCGGGCGTACCTGCCGGTGTTGCGGTTCGCGACGCGGTTCAAGCTGGTGACGGTGCTGATCGGGCTGGCGGTGTTCGTCGGCACGATGGGCTTGGCCGGGCAGCTGCAGACGAACTTCCTGGACTCTTCGGGACAGGACACGATCTCGGTGAGCCAGCGGATGCCGGCCGGCACCGACCTGGCGACCACCGACAAGGCGGCCCAGCAGGTGGAGGGCGTGCTGGCGGACCTCGACGGGGTGGAGTCCTACCAGGTGACCGTGGGCGGCGGCAACGCCATGATGGGCGGCGCCGGTGGCAGCGCGGATCGGGCGTCGTACTCGGTGACGGTCGCCGAGGACGCCGACACGCCGGCGGTGGAGCAGGCGTTGCGCGACCGGCTGGCCGGGTTGTCGAACGTCGGCGAGGTGCAGGTCGGCGGCATGCAGGGCGGCGGGTTCGCCACGGACACCGTGCAGGTGATCGTGAAGGCGCCGGACCTCGCGGCGCTGCGGACGGCCGCGGAGACGGTCGCGTCGGAGATGGGTCAGGTGTCCGGCCTGCGTGACGTGTCGTCCAACCTGGAGACGAGCGCGCCGCGTGTGGAGGTGCGGGTCGATCGGGCGAAGGCGGCCGAGAAGGGACTGTCGGAGGCGCAGATCGGTCAGGCGGTGGCGCAGGCGTTCCGCGGGGCGCCGCTGGGCCAGGTGACGCTGGACGGCCGGGCGAGTGATCTGGTGCTGCGCGGCGGCGTGGCGCCGGCCGACGTCAAGGAGATCGGGGCGCTGTCGTTGCCGACGGCCTCGGGGCTGGTGAAGCTGTCGTCGGTGGCCGAGGTGAAGCAGGTCGGCGGGCCGACGCAGGTGACGCGGATCGACGGCGCCCGTTCGGCGACGGTGTCGGCCAAGACGACGAGCAGTGACCTGGGCAGTGTGACGCAGTCGCTGACCGACCGGCTGAAGGGGCTGGCGCTGGGCGGCGGCGCGTCGTACGAGATCGGTGGCGCGTCGGCGGACCAGGAGGAGGCGTTCGCGGATCTGGGGCTGGCGATGCTGGCGGCGATCGCGATCGTGTTCATGATCATGGTGGCGACGTTCCGGAGTTTCGTGCAGCCGTTGATCCTGCTGGTGTCGATCCCGTTCGCGGCGACGGGCGCGGTGGGGCTGCTGGTCGTGACGGACACGGCGATGGGCGTGCCGGCGTTGATCGGCATGTTGATGCTGATCGGGATCGTGGTGACGAACGCGATCGTGCTGATCGACCTGATCAACCAGTATCGGGATCAGGGAATGGGGGTCGTGGAGGCGGTGATCGAGGGCGGCCGCCGCAGGTTGCGGCCGATCCTGATGACGGCGGTGGCCACGATCTGCGCGCTGACGCCGATGGCGTTGGGGGTGACGGGGTCGGGCGGGTTCATCTCGCAGCCGCTGGCGATCGTGGTGATCGGCGGGCTGGTGACGTCGACGTTGCTGACGCTGGTGCTGGTGCCGACGCTGTACGTCATGGTGGAGCGGGCGAAGGAGCGGCTGCGGCGCCGTCCCGGCGCCGGTGCGCCGTCCAGCCCGGACGTGGACGGCGCGGGGAAGGAGAGTCTGGCCGGTCAGCCGGCCTGACCCCATTGAGGCGTCAGCCGCCCGGCGGGTCACCACATCCCGCGCTCCATGAGCGAGCCCTCGCCATCACAGGATGGCGAGGGCTTCCTCCTCTCGACCGATCCTGAGGTTCAGGAATACCTCGGTGGTCCCCGGCCTCGGAGTGAGGTCGAGCAGCGCGTCGATGCGGTCCTCACCGACCAGCCGGTCTTGCTCGTGAGATAGGAAGATAGGCTTTCTGATCAGCAGGGCGTCCGCGTCAGCCCTCGCTCAGGGGCCGCTGTGACGGGCGAAACGCGGGCCGGAGGGATCGGCTGCGCCGCGGCGAGAGATTTCTCCGGGGCCGTGTCGATCCGTGGGCCGCTCGTTCGACGTGTGGGTGCGAGGGCCGAGAGGCGGCCTCGCCGGACGAGGAGAGCGCGATGCCGAAGTACATGCTGATCATGCGGGGCACCGACGAGTCGAACGCGGCCATGATGGCCGACATCGACGAGATGATGGCCTCGACCCACCAGTTCATCGAGGAGATGGTCAAGGCCGGTGTTCTCCTCGCGGCGGAAGGGCTGGACGATCCGGCCCGGAGCGTTGTGGTCGATTTCAGCGGCGAGGTCCCGGTGGTCACGGACGGTCCGTACGGCGAGACCAAGGAACTGTTCGGGGGCTTCTTCCTGCTCGACGTCGCCTCGGGACAGGAGGCGGTCGAGTGGGCCAAGCGGGTCCCGGCGGCCCCCGGGGCCAAGATCGAGGTCCGGCGGGTGCCGGGGAACGACGAGGTCCCGCAGGTCGACGAGTGATCATCAAGGACTGGGCCGGGTGCGAGAGCATCGGCCGGATCTGATGGGTACGGCCGATGTCGAGGCCGTCTGGCGGATCGAGTCGGCACGGATCGTCGCCGCGCTGACCCGGTTCACCGGTGATTTCGGGCTGGCCGAGGACGCGGCCCAGGAGGCGGTGGCCGAGGCGCTGGTGTCATGGCCGCTCGCCTCTCCGGCGAATCCGGCCGGCTGGCTGATGGCCACGGCCCGGCGGCGGGCGATCGACGCGATCCGCCGCCGGACCGCCCTTCAGGACCGATACGCCCTGCTGGCGGCCGGCCCGGTGGTCGACGACGAAATCGATCCCGACAAGATCGACGACGACGTGCTGGCGCTGATGTTCATCAGCTGCCATCCGGTGCTCTCCCCGGAGGCCCGGGTGGCGCTGACCCTGCGCGTGGTCGGCGGCCTGTCGAGCGAGGAGATCGCCCGCGCGTTCCTCGTGCCCGTGCCGACCGTGCAGGCCCGCATCACCCGGGGCAAGAAGACGATCGCGGCGGCCGGGGTGCCGTTCGAGCTGCCACCGGCCGCCGAGCGCCGGGAGCGGCTGGGCGGCGTGCTGAGCGTCCTCTACGTGATCTTCACCGAGGGGTCGACGGCCACGTCGGGCGACCGGCTGCTGCGCCCCGACGTCGCGTACGAGGCGATCCGGCTGGCCCGTACGCTGGCCGCGCTGCAGCCGGACGAGCCCGAGGTGCACGGCCTGCTCGCGTTGTGCGAGCTGACGGCCGCGCGTTTCCCGGCCCGGACCGGGCCGGACGGTTCGCCGGTCCTGCTTGAGGACCAGGACCGGCGGCTGTGGGACTTCTCGGCGATCCGTCGTGGGCTGGCCGCGCTGGCGAAGGCGTCGACTCGCGGTCTCGGCCCCTACGGCCTGCAGGCCGCGATCGCCGCCACCCACGCGTCGGCGTCCTCGGTCGAGGCGACCGACTGGGACCGGATCGTGCTGCTCTACGAGGCACTCGGCCGGGTCGCGCCCTCGCCGGTGGTCGAGCTCAACCGGGCCGTCGCCGTGGCCATGGCCTCGGGCCCGGCGCAAGCCCTGGCCATCGTGGACGAGCTGATCGCCTCGGACAGGCTCCCCGGTTCGCATCTGGTCCCGACCGTACGCGGTGAGCTGCTGGCCCGACTCGGCCGGCAACCGGAGGCACGCGCCGAGTGGGAGCTGGCGGCCCGGCTGTGCGTCAACCAGCGCGAACGCTCAGTGCTGCTGCGCAAGGCGGCCACGCTGAGCTGACTTCTCCAGGCCGGTGCACGAGCGCCGGTCGATCATTTGTCGGTGGTGTTGGCCCGCTTGGTCGGCGGCTTCTTCTCGAACACCGAGTCGGACGAACTCGCCCCCTCTTCCTGATCCGAGTCGGTCTCCTCTCTCGCCCTCTTCTCCGACTTCCCCCTCTTCTCCTGGGCCGCCTTCTCCTGGGCCGCCTTCTCCGCCTGCTGCTGCCTCCGCAGCTCGTTCTTCGAGGGGAGCAGGGCCCAGACGATGCCGAGCTCGCTGACGTCCTCGTCCGTCAGCGGGACGCCCTCGGCTCTGACGATGCCCTCGCCGCCCTTGTCGCTGTGGATCGCTCCGGCCTTGCGCACCCGGGTCGCGGTCACCGATCCCGGCTTCCGCGGGTCCGGATTGTAGGTGTCGGAGAAGTAGACGTGGTGGAACGCGTTGAGCCATTTCGTGAAGCCCTGCGAGGTGCCGGCGGACTCCATGGGCTCGTGAGCCTTTTTCGGTTTGGGAGCGGACTTCTTCTGGTTCGGGTCGTAATCTCTGGTGAAGAAGACGCCGATGGCCAGCCGAAGGCAGTCGGCGTAGGCCGTGTCGACCTTGTCGAGTTTCTCGATGTCGTTTTCGAAGTTGCTTCTGAAGTTCTTCGCCGCGTCGATCGTCTGGACCTTCACCTCGACGATGACCTTGTCGGAGGCGCGGGCGGCGACGGTGCCGTTGAGCACCCAGTCGCAGGCCATTTTCGCGGTGGGGTAGACGTTCCGCGTCAGCGGAGCTCCCAGGTCGGCCCAGAGGTACTTCTTCTGCAGGTGCAGCGTGAAGGCGGTTCTCAGCGAGTCCTCCCAGCCCTCTCCCGGGTTGGCCCACCATCCCGTGATCGTGTCGAGGTTGGCGTCGGTCCACGCGATCAGCTCGTCGAGGAAGAGTTTCGCGGTCAGCAGCTTGGTGTCGCCGGACTGGAGCGGTGTGAGGATCGTCTGTTCCATGTGTTCGTTTCCCCCTGCTGTCCCAGGTGCTTGTTTGAGGCTTCACCGTGCGCTCGTTCGCTCATCAAGCGATTGGAAAATACTTGATGAGCCAGTCAGAGGGTGTGGCGGAATATCGCAGGAAAGAATCTACATTGTAAAGGACATGTCGTTCACGCAAATTACATACACCGACAGAACAACCACAACATCCGCCAATGCCGCCCGGAGTCGAGTGCCCGGTCCGACGGGCTGGTGGCCGGCTGGTTCCGCCACCGGCGGAGGAGGGGTCACCGCCGGATCTCGTAGACCAGATTGAACGGGGTCTGCGCGGCCCGCCGGAACCGGGTGAAGCCCGCGTCCGTCATCACCTCGTGGATCGCGGCCTCACCGGCCTGCGCGCCGAGCGCGTACCCGCCCGGCTGGGACAGCCCGTTGGGGACGCACAGGAACGTGGAGGCGCTGTAGTACAGCCGCCCTATGGGGGTGAAGTTCTCCTCGACCCGGTCGGAGGCGAACGGCTCCACCAGGAGCCACGTGCCGTCCGGAGCCAGCGCCTCGCGTACCCGCCGGGCCGCTCCGAGCGGGTCTCCCATGTCGTGCAGGCAGTCGAACATGGTCACCAGGTCGACGTCGGCGCCGGTGAACGTCTGCGCGGTGGCCACCTCGAAGCCGACCCGGTCGGTGAGCCCCTTCTCGGCGGCCCGCGCGCGGGCCCGCGCGATCGATTCGGCGTGGTAGTCGAAGCCGGTGACCGTGGTGCGCGGGTAGGCCTCGGCGAGCAGGATCGACGAGGAGCCGAGGCCGCAGCCGACGTCGGCGACCCGGGCGCCGGCGGTGAGCTTGGCGTCGACGCCGTCCAGGGCGGGGATCCAGTCCGGGACCAGCGCGGCGGCGTAGCCGGGCCGGAAGAAGGCGTCGCATCCGATGAAGACGTCCTCGTGGTGTTCGTGCCAGCCGACGCCGGCGCCGGTGCGGAACGCCTCGGTGATGCGTGGTTCGGCGCGCAGCATGCCCAGGGCGATGAGGAAGGCCGCCGGCACGTTGGGGCCGTCGGGGTCGGCCAGGCAGAACGCCTGTTCCTCGGTCAGGGAGAACCGGCCGGTTCGGGGATCGTGCTCGACGTAGCCGCCGGCGGCCTGGCCGCGCAGCCATTCGGTGAGGTAGCGCGGGTGGCATCCGGTGCGTTCGGCGAACTCCTCCGGGGTCGCGGGTCCTCGGGTGAGGGCGCGGTAGAGGCCGAGCCGGTGACCGATCACGACGGAGCCGGCGGCGTCGGTCGCCGCCAGGTCGGTCACGAACCGTTCCATGAAGGCGTTCACCTGGTCGTTGTCCATCGCCGTCCTCCTTCCCCCGGGTGTGCTCGTTGCCGGTCATACCCCGATCGGGGTGAGGTCTGACGGGCGGCCGATCCGGTCGCGGGCCTGGTGCGGTGCGGGTGGAGCCGGGTGAATAGACTTGTCCGACGTGACTTCGAAGCCGCGTATCCCTGATGTCCTGGCCGCTCGTTATGCCTCGCCGGAGCTGGCCCGGTTGTGGTCGCCCGAGTACAAGGTGGTGGCGGAGCGCCGGTTGTGGCTGGCGGTGTTGCGGGCGCAGGCGGAGCTGGGCGTGGCGGTGCCCGAGGGCGCGGTGGCCGACTACGAGAAGGTGGTCGAGCGGGTCGATCTGGAGTCGATCGCGGCGCGGGAGCGGGTGACCCGGCACGACGTGAAGGCGCGCATCGAGGAGTTCAACGCGCTGGCCGGGCATGAGCAGGTGCACAAGGGGATGACCTCGCGTGACCTGACGGAGAACGTCGAGCAGTTGCAGGTGCGTGACAGCCTGCTGCTGGTGCGTGATCGGGTGGTGGCGTTGCTGGCGCGGCTGGCGTCGCTGGCGGAGGAGCACGAGGCGACGGTGGTGGCGGGCCGTTCGCACAATGTGGCGGCGCAGGCGACGACGCTGGGCAAGCGGTTCGCGTCGGCGGCCGACGAGCTGCTGGTGGGGTTCCGGCGGCTGGAGGAGCTGGTCGGGCGCTACCCGTTGCGCGGGATCAAGGGGCCGGTGGGCACCGCGCAGGACATGCTGGACCTGCTGGGCGGTGATCGCGGCAAGCTGGCCGAGCTGGAGGGGCGGGTGGCGGCGCATCTGGGGTTCGGGCGGCGGTTGACGAGTGTGGGGCAGGTCTATCCGCGGTCGCTGGACTTCGAGGTGGTGTCGGCGTTGGTGCAGCTGGCGGCGGCGCCGTCGTCGCTGGCCAAGACGATCCGGTTGATGGCGGGGCACGAGCTGGTGACGGAGGGGTTCAAGGAGGGGCAGGTCGGCTCGTCGGCGATGCCGCACAAGATGAACACCCGGTCGTGCGAGCGGGTCAACGGGCTGGCGGTGGTGTTGCGGGGTTACGCCTCGATGGTGGGGGAGCTGGCGGGCGACCAGTGGAACGAGGGTGACGTGTCGTGTTCGGTGGTGCGCCGGGTGGCGTTGCCGGACGCGTTCTTCGCCTTCGACGGTCTGGTGGAGACGATGTTGACGGTGCTGGACGAGTTCGGGGCGTTCCCCGCGGTGATCGCGGCGGAGCTCGATCGTTACCTGCCGTTCCTGGCGACGACGAAGATGCTGATGGCGGCGGTGCGGGCGGGTGTGGGCCGTGAGCAGGCACATGAGCTGATCAAGGAGCACGCGGTGGCGTCGGCGCTGGCGATGCGGTCGCGTGGGGTGGCCAACGAGTTGCTGGATCGGCTGGCGGCCGATGAGCGGTTCCCGCTGGATCGGGCGGCGTTGGAGGGGTTGCTGGCTGATCGGGTGTCGTTCACGGGGGCGGCTGCTGATCAGGTGGAGGCGGTGTCGCAGCAGGTGGGTGAGCTGGTGGCGGCGTATCCGGAGGCGGCCGCCTACCGTCCGGGCGCGATTTTGTGATGCGTGAGCTGACCTCGCCGGACCGGGTGCGGGCGGCGTGTGGTGATGACGATCTGCTGGTGTGGGTGGCGCAGGGGCTGACGGGCGGGGCTCGGGCGTGGGCGCTGGGTGACGCGGTGGTGGCGGCGGCGCCGGGGGTGGCGCGGGGTGACCGGCTGGCGGTGTGGGGCGGCGTGGCGGACGCGGTGGAGTTGGTGCGGTACGCGCTGGCGGAGGTGGGGCCGTCGTTCCGGCCGCTGGGCGGGGCTGAGCTGGTGGCCGAGGTGGCGTCGAAGGTCGAGGGGCTGGAGGTCTCGGGGGCGTTCTCGTGGATGAGCCTGCCCGGCGGGTCGTTCACGCGTGGTGATGGTGTGGTGCGTGCGGGTGGGGCTCGATCCGGTGTTGCCGCGGGTGAGGTGGGGTGGCTGGGGCCGGAGGTCGACGGGGAGGTGGCGGCGTTGCTGGCGGAGGCGGCGCCGCGGTCGTACGCGGTGCCGGGCGGGGCCGGGGTGCGGCGGTGGGCCGGGTTGCGGGTGGAGGGGCGGTTGGTGGCGGTGGCGGCCGATGCGTGGAGTGCTCCGTCGGTGGGGTTGGTGGCGGGGGTGGCGACGGCGGTGGCCTGGCGGGGGCGGGGGCTGGCCGAGCGGGTGTGCCGGTGGGTGTCGGGTGAGCTGGTGGCGGCGCATGGGCGGGTGGCGCTGATGGTGGACGATGACAATCCGTCGGCGATCGGGGTGTACGAGCGGATCGGGTACGGGCGGGTTCCGGTGAGGTCGTCGCGGCTCCGCTGAGCCTGTTCGCTGCGGCTGAGCCCGGGGCGAACGGTTCGGGGGATTAATTCGGGTGAGGTTGCGGAGGACGTCAGGCACAGTGGGCGGTGTGATGTCCGATTTTGTGCCTGGTATTGAGTTGTCCCGCGCGTTCTACGCCGAGGTGGTGGCGCCGCTGGTGGCCGGTGTGCCGCACAGTGCCGCGTTGATCGGGCCGGGGTCTGAGGTGCTGGCGTTCGACACGGGGCGTTCGGCCGACCATGACTGGGGTCCGCGGGTACTGGTGTTCACGGCGCCGGAGGCCGTGGAGGCCGTGGAGACGAGGGTGGTGGCGGGGCTGCCTGGCCGGTTTCGCGGTTTTGAGACGGTGTTCGACTATCACGGGGTGGTGCGGCCGGGGGTCGAGGTGGCGGATCTGGGGGTGTGGCTGGAGGGGCGGCTCGGGTTCGATCCGGAGGGCGGCGGTGGGATTTCGCTGCTCGACTGGTTGTCGGTGCCGTGGCAGAGCCTGGCCGAGGTGACGGGGGGTGAGGTCTTCCATGATGGGCTGGGCCGGTTGGAGGAGGTCCGGGCGGCGTTGCGGTGGTATCCGGCTGACGTGTGGCGGTATGTGCTGGCGTGTCAGTGGCGGCGCATCGCGCAGGAGGAGCCGTTTCCCGGGCGGTGCGGGGAGGTGGGTGACGAGCTGGGGTCGGCGGTGGTGGCGGCGCGGCTGGCGCGTGAGGTGATGCGGCTGGCGTTGTTGTTGCGGCGGCGTTATCCGCCGTACGCGAAGTGGCTCGGTAGTGCGCTGGCGCGGTTGCCAGGGTCGGCGGAGCTGGGGGAGGCGTTGGGGTCGGCGTTGGCGGCGCGGTCGTGGCGGGCTCGGGAGAGCGGTCTGGCGGCGGCGTACGGGCGGGTGGCGGCGTTGCAGAACCGGGTGGCGCTGGCGGAGCGGCTGGATGAGCGGGTGCGTGGTTTCCACGATCGGCCGTTCCAGGTGATCGGGGGTGACCGGTTCGCGCGGGCGTTGCTGGAGGCGGTGTCGGATCCGGTGGTCAGGGCGTTGCCGTTGGTGGGGAACGTGGACCAGGTGTCGGATTCGGCGGAGTTGCTGATGGCGCCGTCGCGGGCGCGCGCGGTCACGGCGGCTGCTCTCGGTCTCGGTGCGTGAGCCGGGTCTGGGCCGGCGGGAGCGCCCTGGAGCCGGCGCGTCGGCCGGCGCGGGGGTGGTCGCCGGGCGGGTGCTGTGGCCGGTCTGGGGGGGTCGCGGGCGGGGTCTGGGGCGGCGGTCGGCATTCTCGCGGGTGGTACCGCACCAGCTCCACCACATCCGCCACGCCGCCGCACACCGCCAGACGAGCGAGGTGTGCTGGTGGCGAACGGGCCGCCTGCCGCCGTCTTCCCGGCGGTACGGTGCGCGCATGGCGCTGATCGACACGTTGGGGATCGGGTACGACGAGGCGGGGCCGGGCGGTGACGTGGCGGTGGTGTTCTCGCACGCCGGGGTGGCCGATCGGCGCATGTGGGAGCACCAGTTCCGGGAGCTGTCGCGGTGGCACCGGGTGATCCGCTACGACTGGCGTGGCCACGGCGAGTCGGGTGATCCCGGCGAGTGGGTGTGCCATCACGAGGATCTGCTGGCGGTGCTCGACGCGCTGGGCGTGCGGCGGGCCGTGCTGGTGGGTTCGTCGATGGGTGGCGCCTACGCTCTGGAGGCCGCGCTCGTGGCGCCGGAGCGGGTGGCGGGGCTGGTGCTCATCTGTTCCGGCCTGTCGGGGCACTCGTGGCCGCCGGAGATGCTGGCCCAGGCGGGCGAACGGGTGCGGGGCGCGGTGCCGGCCGACCGGCTGGCCCGCTATCGCGACGGGTCCGCGGGCCGGGTCGATCCGGCTGACACGCTGGCCATCGCCAGGGCTCACACGTTGTGGCAGGTGGCCGGTCCCGACCGGGGCCGGGCCGATCTGTCCGACGAGGTGTGGGAGGCCGCGGTGGAGATGTGCCGGGAGGTGTTCCGCCGCGAGTGGAGCGGCCCGCCTGCCGCCGAGCGGCAGCTCGACCCGCCGGCGGCCGGCCGGCTGGGTGAGGTGGCCGCGCCCACCTTGGTGATCAATGGGCTGGCGGACGTGCCGGGCATCCAGGAGGTGTCCGGGCTGCTGGCGGCGGGCATTCCGGGTGCGCGCCGCGTCGACCTGCCGGAGACCGGCCACCTGCCACCGCTGGAACGTCCCGTCGAGGTGACCGCCGCGCTGCGCGGCTTTCTGGCCGCCGCTCTGACGCCGTGAGCGTGGATGTTGATCAGGAGCTCGCTCACAGCAACTGTGCGGCAAGCTCGTGCCATTGACGCAATGGCGGCTCGTCTGGTGTGGCCGTCAGCACATGCAGGCTGACGTGATCCGCACCGGCGTCGAGGTGCAGCTCGACCCTTCGAGCGATGTCCTCGGGCCCGCCGGTGGCGACCAAGGCGTCGACCGGCCGGTCGCTGAGGGATGTGGCGTCGTCGAATCCCAGGTCGCGCAGCAGCGCGAGCCGGTTGGGCAGGGCGGCGGCCGCGTAGGCCCGGGCCAGCTCGGCCGCGCGGGCGCGGGATGAGTCCAGGACAACGAGCTGGGTGACCGCCAGCAGCGCTTGCGGCCCGAGCAGGCTTCTGGCCCGGTGAGTGTGCTTGACCGGCATGCCCAGCGGGTGGGCGCCGCAGGCGCGTTCGGCGGCGAGCTGGAGCATCTTCGGGCCCAGCGCGGCCAGGACTCTGGGCGGTGCGGGGTGCGCTGCGCAGCAGCGGCGCTGACCGCGTCGCGGGCGTAAATGCTGACGGTGCCGGTGGCGATGACCGTCTGCCGGGTGGCCGACAGCGGCAGAGCGGCCTGGGTCATCGCCTCGCGGCCGGTCGTCTCGGGAAACCACAGGGCCGGATAGCCGAGGCCCTCGGAGGCCGAGCGCGCTCATCGGTCCTGCTTGGCAGTGTCCTGGGCGGCCAGGAAACCGGTGATCTGGGCCGCTCCCGTCCGCTGCAGCCAGGTGCGCAGGTCTATCAGGCCGGGGTGCAGCACGCGGGTGAAGGGGAGGCCGGCGCGGTAGCCGCGTTCGTTGAGCCAGGTATAGGCGAAGGCGAACTCCTCGCCGATCTGCGCGATCGCCTCGATCGGGATCTGGATGTACGGCAGCGGCCGGCCGACGGCTTCGGAGATGGCCGCGGCGATCTGGCGCGGGGTCAGTTCGTCCCCGGCCAGGTCGACCGCGCGCCCGATCCACTCGCCCGGCTGGGCGAAGGCCAACGCGGCGAAGGCGCCGACGTCGTCGACGGCCATGACCTGCTGGGGTACGTCAGCGGCGAACGCGGTGGCCACGGTGGCGTCGTGCAGGTGGTAGGCGCCGGTGTAGTTCTCCATGAAGGAGACCGGGCGCAAGAAGGTCGCGGGCAGGCTCAGCCGGGTGATGTGCTGTTCGATCCGCCACTTTCGGCTCGGCCACGCTGCACCGCCACTTCCCCTCCCGGCAGCAACTGTCTGCCTGGCCGTTGAGCGGGAACCCGACGGCGCGGCCCAGGCCGACCGGCTGCTCACCCTTGCGCTCACCGGAGTGCACCCTGCAGGACAAACGGCGGGCCGAAAGATGTGGCACGGACACCGCCGTGCTGGTCACCGGCTCGCCCGACGAGTTCGTGGCGGGCCGGCCGGCCGGACGTCGGGATCTCCTGGCGGCCGGCCGAGCGAGTCGATCCAGTGTTCCAGCCGGTCGCCTTCGCGGGTCATGAGCTCGGGGTCGCGGAAGGTGTTGGTGAGCAGCGAGATCCCCTGGTAGGCGGCGATCAGGGCGACCGCGAGGTCGCGGGAGTCGCTTCGGCCCATCGAGCGGAACTGTTGCTCGGTCCAGTCGATCAGGACCCGCATGACCTCGGCCACGGTCCGGTCGAGACCGTCGGCGCGTTTGTCGAGCTCCGAGGCCAGGGTTCCGGTGGGGCAGCCGTACTGGGCGGTGAGGTCGCGTTAAGGAGTCGCAACCCGGCCGGAGTCGCCCTCCCATGGGCGCATGGGACTGTCCATCGAGGACGCCATCCGGCGGTCGGGCATGGACTGGGCGATCCTGCGGCCCGGCGGCTTCGCCTCCAACGCCTTGGCGTGGGCCGAGACGATCCGCACGCGGCGCACGGCCGCCGCGCCCTTCGGCGATACCGGACTGCCGCTCATCGACCCGGCCGACATCGGCGAGGTAGCCGCGGCCGCCCTGCGCGAGGACCGTCACGCCGGGCGGATCTACGAGTTGACCGGGTCGGCCCTCAGCACGCCCCGGCAACGAGCCGAGGTGATCAGCGACGCGCTCGGCGAGCCGATCCGCTTCGTCGAGCAGACCCGCGACGAGGCCCGCGCGCAGATGCTGCGGTTCATGCCCGAGCCCGTGGTCGAGACCACCCTCGACATCCTCGGCGATCCCACTCCCGCCGAGCGGAGGATCAGCCCCGACGTCGAACAGGTCCTCGGCCGCACGCCCCGCACGTTCGCCGCGTGGGCGATCCGCAACATCGCCGCCTTCAGATGACCCACCCGAGGTGACGTTCCGCGGTTTCCGCGCCCGCACCCGGCACACCGCCGCGGGCGCGGGCGCGGAACGCCGTAGACCTCATCCGCGCACCGTGGTGGTCCTCAGATGCGGGTCGGCGGCGATCTCGGCCTCGGTGAACCGCCCGGTGACCCACGGGCCGCGCGAGAAGAGGTCCGTCTGGTCGGTGTGGTGCGCCGAGGCGGGGTTGGCGGACAGGAAGTAGGTGAGGATGGTACGCATGCGCGGCCTGTCCGGGGTGAGCGCGACGGCCCTCAGGAAGCTGGAACCGGTGTCCATCTGCGGGTAGCGTCCGTCGGTGCCGAGCGGGCCGCGCATGCGCACCCTGACGGCCCGGACGAGAACATCACGCTCATGCCGCGGCGCCGCCCGCGCCTGCGGGCCGGCCGCGCCTGCCGGGCGTGAGCACCCGCCCACCCGGCCCGCATACCGGTATTCCTATCCCGAACGGTATTTGTATCCCGGTTGTAGAATGAGGCACATGGTACGGCCTCCGCTGACACCCGAGGAACGCCTGCGCGGCGAACGCCTCGGCCTGCTCCTGCGTCAAGCCCGAGGCGAACGCAGCATCGTCGAGGTCGCCGCCGCCGCCGGCATGTCCGCCGAGACCCTCCGCAAGATCGAGACCGGCCGCATCGCCACCCCCGCCTTCTTCACCATCGCCGCCCTCGCCGAGGTCCTCCACATCCCCCTCGACCACCTCGCCGCCCGGCTCACCCCCAGCGTCCCCACCTGAGCACACCCGCCGGCCCGCTCGGCACGCCACCGGTGAAGAACCCGATACTGACCCGAGCGCACCCGCCCGCTCAGGGCACAAGCGCCCCCGGGGGGGGCCACCGTCGACCAGTCCAGCGACGACCGCCCAGGGGAGACGGCCCGGGGAGACCGCCCAGGGGAGACCTGTCACTCGGACGGCCGCGGCTCCCGCAGCAGCGGATGCGCCCGCATCGCCACCTCCAGCTCACCCGGCAACTCGTCACGATAACGCCCCAGCGTCGACAGGTCGCTGTGCCCCAGCACCCGCCGCACCGCGTCCATGTCGACCGCGTCGGCCAGCAGATGCGTCGCCGTCGTATGCCGTAACCCGTGCGGCGTCACCGAACGCCGCCGCTCCGGATCCACCCGAGCCCGCACCCGGTCGATCACCGCCTGCACGTCGCCCCGCGCCAGTCGCCGCCCCCGCCACGACAACAGCAACGCCTTGTCCGGCACCGCCGCCCGGCCCCGCGCCAGATAGTCGTCCAGCGCCGCCGCCACGTCGCGGGGGAGCGGCACATCACGCGTGCGGCCCCCCTTGCCGAAGATCCGCCAGTAACGCACCCCGTCATTGGTGTAGAAATCCTCGACGTTGGCCCGCACCAGCTCCGACACCCGCGGCCCCATCGTCGACAACAACAGCACGATCAACGCGTCGCGCGTCTCCATCCGCTGATCACGCCGGCCCTCGCCGCGCTCCTCGCTCATCGACCGCGCCGCGCCGATCAGCCCCTGCGCCTGCTCGCGCGTCAACGCCCGCCGCTCCGGCCGCAGCCCGCCCCGCTCCCGCGCCGTCACCGTCGACGACGCCATCGGATCGACCTGCACCCAGCCGGCCAGCACCGCGTGCTTGAACAACGCCGACACCGACCGGCGAAAACGCGCCTGCGACGACGGCGACTGCGACGCGCCCCCGGCCCGCCCCTCACCGCCCGCACCGCCGCCCCCGGCACCCCCGGTGGCTCCGCCGCCCCGGGCGGCCGAGCGCCGCCCGTCCGGCTTGCGGGCGAACGCCAGCAGCACCGCGTCCATGTCGGCGCCCGTCAGATCGTCGAGCACCGTCTCCGCGCCCGCCAGCGCCACGAACGTCACCACGTCACGCGCGTAGACCTCGGCCGTCGACCGCGACAACGCGCCCGTCAGCGACTTGGCCCGCACCAACTCCACATAGCGGTCAGCCGCCTCCGCCACCGTCACCCGTTCGAGCTCCGCAGGCCGCACCGTCACCCCTCACCCTCGCCACGAGAACCCAACCCCGAGGATCCACGAGGAGACGGTAGCGGCCGCCACCGACAGAAAATCAGATGTCGCGGAACGTCTCGATCCGAGCCCCCAGCGCGTTCAACCGCTCGGCCAGATCCTCATACCCCCGGTTGATCACGTACACGTTGCGCAGCACCGACGTGCCCTCGGCCGCCATCATCGCCAGCAGCACCACCACCGCCGGACGCAACGCCGGCGGGCACATCATCTCCGCGCTGCGCCACCGCGTCGGACCCTCCACCAGCACCCGATGCGGATCCAGCAGCTTCACCGACGCGCCCAGCCGCGTCAGCTCCGTCAGATAGATCGCCCGGTTGTCGTAGACCCAGTCATGGATCAGCGTCGAGCCCTGCGCCGCCGCCGCGATCGCCGCGAAGAACGGCACATTGTCGATGTTCAGCCCCGGGAACGGCATCGGATGGATCTTGTCGATGGGGGAGACCAGCTTCGACGGCCGCACCGTCAGATCCACCAGCCGGGTGCGCCCGTTCGCCGCCGGATACTCCACCCCCCGATCGTGATCGAGGCCCATCTCCTCCAGCACGGCCAGCTCGATCTCCAGGAACTCCACCGGCACCCGGCAGATCGTCAGCTCCGACGACGTCACCACCGCCGCCGCCAGCAGGCTCATCGCCTCCACCGGATCCTCGGAAGGGGAGTAGTCGACGTCCCGCTCGATCGAGGCCACCCCGTGCACCGTCAGCGTCGTCGTGCCGATGCCCTCGACCCGCACGCCCAGCTGCTCCAGGAAGAAACACAGGTCCTGCACCATGTAGTTGGACGACGCGTTGCGGATCACCGTCACCCCGTCGTGCCGCGCCGCCGCCAGCAGCGCGTTCTCCGTCACCGTGTCGCCCCGCTCGGTCAGCACGATCGGCCGCGACGGCGACACCTTGCGATCCACCCGCGCGTGGTAGAAGCCGCCCGTGGCCGTGATGTCCAGGCCGAAGGGCCTCAGCGCCGACATGTGCGGCTGCACCGTACGGGTGCCCAGATCGCACCCGCCCGCGTACGGGATCCTGAACTGCTCGGTCCGGTGCATCAGCGGACCGAGGAACATGATCACACTCCGGGTACGGCGAGCCGCCTCGGTGTCCATCGCCTCCAGCTCCAGCCGCGCCGGAGGCACGATCTCCAGATCGTTGCCCTCGTTGATCCACCGCGCCCGCACCCCGATCGAGGCGAGCACCTCCAGGATCCGGTAGACCTCCTCGATCCGCGCCACCTTCCGCAGGATCGTCCGCCCCGAGTTCAGCAGCGACGCGCACAGCAACGCCACGCACGCGTTCTTCGACGTCTTGACGTCGATGCTGCCCGACAGCCGCCGGCCGCCCACCACCCGCAGATGCATCGGCCCCGCGTACCCCAGCGACACGATCTCGCTGTCGAGCGCCTCACCGATGCGCGCGATCATCTCAAGACTGATGTTCTGGTTGCCGCGCTCGATCCGGTTGACCGCGCTCTGACTCGTCGCCAGCGCGTCGGCCAGCTGAAGCTGCGTCCAACCACGATGCTGACGCGCGTCCCGAATCAACCGGCCAATCCGTACAAGATAATCGTCTGTCACAGGACGAGACCATATCTCACATATGAGATGCGATCGGGTTATCCGCGCCCGACGCGCCGGACAACTCCCGATGCACCGCCAACCGCGCCGGAGTCGACTCCGCCGCCCGCTTACCCACGAACGCCTCCCGCGCCGCCCGGAACCCGCTCCGATCATCGAACATGTCCCGGCTCATCTCCGCCAGCTCCTGCACCCGGTACGCGTCCAACGGCTTACGCCGCTCATCCACCTCCCGCGCCTCCCGCTTGGCCGTCAGCAACCGCCCGAAGCCGCCGCCGGCCGCCAGCCGCTCGGCGTACTCCACCACCCGCCGCTCGAACTCCAGCCGCGACCCCGCCACCACCCGGTCGGCCAGCCCCAGCTCCACCGCCTCCACGGCCCCCACCGGCAACGCCTCATCCGTCAACCGCCGCGCCACCGACGCCCCCACCCGGCGCGGCAACACGTACGTCCAGAACTCCGACCCGTACAACCCCATCGTCCGGTAGTGCGGATTCAGCACCACCGGCTTTCGCACCACCACCCGATCCGCGCCCAGCGCCATCATCACCCCGCCCGCACCCGCGTTGCCGGCCACCGACGCCACCACCAGTTGCCCCGTGCACGCGATCACCTCCCGGCACACCTGGTTGATCGCGTTGATGTTGCGCCACGCCTCCACCTCCGGATGAAGCGCCGCCTGGATCACGTTCAGATGAATCCCGTTGGAGAACACCTCACCACCGCGCAGCACCAGCACCCGCGTGTCCTGCGCCACGGCGTACCGCAACGCCGACGCCAGCCTCAGGCACTGCTCCGCCGACATCGCCCCGTTGTGGAAGTCGAAACTCACCACCCCGACATCCCCGCCACGGTCGTAGGTCACCTCACCCCACCCCGGACGCTCCGGCACCCCGGCCACCCGCTCACCCAGCACCGCGACAGCCGGCAGCTTCACACCTCCCGGCGCGTCCAGCCGCAACTGCCCCACCCACACCGAGCCGTCGCCGGTACGCACCAGCACCGCACCCTCGCCCCTGCCCACCACCGATCCCGGCGGCCCGGACGGCAGCGGCGGCACCGGACCCCGGTACACGTCGAACACCCGCACCGGCAGACCGCACAACTCCGCCCGCCCGCCCGGAGCGCCGTCGGCGGCCCGCACCCGCCGCACCACCGCGTCCGTCGGCTCCGCCCACGAGAACTCCCGATCGGCCCGGCGCATCGCCGGCCGCGCGCGCCCCCGCACCTCCGGCCGCCGATAGTCCAGCGGCACCGGCGCGAACCCCGGATCCGCCGCCTTCGCCGCCACCTCCACGACCAGCTCCACCGCCGCGTCCGCCACCGCCCCGTTGTACAACGCCGACTTGCGCGGCGGCTCGGCCGGCAGCGGGAACGTCCGCCACCCCCAGATCGGGCCCGCGTCCATCTCCTCCACCGCCTGCAACGCCGTCACCCCCCACTCGGGCTCCGCGCCGGCGATCGCCCAGTCCAGCGACGACGGCCCCCGATCACCCGGCGGCCCCGGATGGATGACGACCGTACGGTGGTGACGCCACAGCCGCCCCGGCACCCGCTCCTTCAGGAACGGGCAGATCACCAGATCCGGCTTGGCCAGCTCGACCGCCTCGAGCATCACCCGCTCCGACAGCGCCAGCTCCACGCTGACATCGTGACCGGCCCGGCGCAGCTCCAGCCAGGCGCGCTGGGTCAGGCCGTTGAACGACGAGCACAGAAGCAGGATCCGCAACGGAAGGTTCCTCCGGACGTTCGAGGGGATGGGCAAGCCCGTCGATCTTGACACGTCCGAGCAAACTTCGCTGACAAATCACCACAAAAGAGAGCGCCCGTCAGTGGTCACCCCCACGCAACGACCCCCACCACCCCGACAACCGATCAAGCCGGTAGAACAACCGCGGCGGCACATGCGGAAGCAACCGCGAATGCCGCTGGCCCAGCACCGCGATCAACTGCTCCGGCGGCAGACCGATGTACCGCGGCAGACTCTCGTACCACCGGGCGCTGTAACGGGCCGCCCGCTGAGAACCCCGGATCGCGACCTGACGCCCCCGCTCGAAACCGGCCAGCGCGGGCTCCAACTCCATCCCCCCGTGCAACGCGCCGACCAGAAAGGCCGCGTCCTCCAACGCGAGCGCCGTCCCCGCCCCGATGGAGTAATGCGTCGTATGCGCGGCATCCCCGAGCAACACCAGATTGCCGCGGAACCACGTCCGGTTCGTCACCGTACGGAAGTTCAGCCAGTGCGCCCCGCCATCGGCCTGCGCCCGGCCGACCAGCGGATGCCCGTCCAGCATCCCCGCGAACAACTTCTCCAGCAGACCCAGGCAGTCGGCCTCGTTCGCCTCCCCGAACCCCAGCCCACTCCACGTCGCGGGGGAGCACTCGACGACACAGGTGCTCTGCCCCTCACTGAACGGATAGCCGTAACACCAGATCCAGCCACACTCGGTCTCCACGAAGGCGAACGTGAACGCCTCGAACACCCTGGTCGTGCCCAGCCAGATGTACATGTTCCGGCCGACCGCGACCTCGGTGCCGAAATGCTCGGCATGACGCTCGCGCAACCCGCTGTTCACGCCGTCGCCCGCGATGACCAGGTCGGCGCCGGCCACCTCCTCCTCGGCGGCGATCTCACGCTCGAACTCGACACGCACACCGAGCGACAGGGCCCGCTCGGTGAGGATCGACAGCAACCGGTGCCGGCCGAGACCGAAGCCCTCCTCACCGTTCTCCACCGTCACCACCGCGCGGTCGTCCAGGTGCGCGGCCCAGCTGTCCCACCGGACCGAGCTCTCGTCGATGGCCTGAGCGGACTCAGGGTCGGCGCCGCGCAGATTATCGAGCAGTTCGTCCCAGTAGGTCACCCCCCACCCGTACGTCGACCCGGCCGGGTTGCGCTCGTACACGGTGATGTCATGGGACGGGTCGGTCCGCTTCATCAGGATCGAGAAATACAGGCTGGCGGGTCCGCCACCGACGCAGGCGACCTTCATAACAACCCCCTTAGTGACACAATGTGCTCGATATATCGCACACGGTAGTCGAAGGGGTCGCGGCGAGACCATCTCGTCGCCTCCATCTACCGGTCAGGAGATGGCCAAGCGGCGGCGCGGCTCACGCGCCGGGGGAGTGGGGCCGCCTGGCCGCTCACGAGCGGCGCGCTGTCAGAACGCGAAGGCGGTGACGCCCTCGTACTCGCCTTGGCGCGCTGGGCCGGTCACCTCGTACTCCAGAAGCAGCAGGGCGTTCGGCGTAGCTTCGTGGCGGAGCATGGGATATCGGCTATACCGAACAGAATCCACCTTCTGTCCGGTATCGAATCTGTGTTCCGTTCAGACGGCAGGCCGTCTTTCCTGGGGGTGGGCCAGCGTGGCGGGCGCGCGTATGTGGTGACTTGATGCTTATGCGGCGCCGTCGCGACTCACTACCATTCCGCCATGTTCCTCGATCTTGTGTCCTACGCCTTTGTGATCGTGTTCGTGGGCCTTCCCTTAGCGATCGCATCCGGGGCCGTCCTTGCCGCGATGCACTCCGCCCCGCCCAACCGCCATGAGTCCATGAGCCGGCGATTCGTCGTCATGGGACTGTCCGTGTCACTCGCCGGCGCCGGGCTGATGGGGCTCGGCGCCTGGCTGGCACGTGAGGATTCGCGCTACGGCGGCTTCGAAGCCCTCGGGATACTGCTGATCACCCTCATCGGCGCGGGCCTGCTCGTCGCCGGTCTCGGCCCGCTGCCCGCGTGGCTGCTGGAGATCCCCGGCCGGTACGCGGAACGGCTGCCGCTGCCCTTGCGGCTGGCTGCCCGGGACCTGGCCGGTCGTCGTGTTCGCGCGGCGTGCGCGATCACGCTGACGATGACGGCGACGGTCTTCGGTGTCGGGCTGACGGTCATCGCGGTCGGCCAAACGTCGCAGAGCAGGGCCGAATACTCTCCCCGTGCCCGGCCGGGCACCTTGTTGGTCCGGTCGAGCGTCTTCCTCGCAGAGCCTTTCTCGGCGGCCGATGCCGGCGCCGTACGTGCGGCGATCGAACGGGAGATACCCGGGGTGCCGATCGCCCAGAGCGAGCGCCCTTCGAGCGAATCTCGGCACTTCGGGGCGCGCGCGGAGAACGTCGAGATGCCGGAGGAGGCCCTCTACGAGTATCAGGCCATCGGTGACGAGAAGCTGCTGCGGTATCTCACCGGCGATCAGTCGACGCCGTACGACGAGGGCACGGCCGTGGTGATCACGTCAGCCGACGTGAAGGTCGACTCGGTCGACCTCTTCTATGAGATCGAGGAGAACGACGACACGATGGAGACCAAGACCGTGCCGGCGGTCACCGCCAGGACCGTCGACCCGCACATGGAGACGATCTTCGTCCCCTCGAAGATCGTGCGGGACCTCGGCTACCGGCTGCAACCGGATGAGCTGATCGTCGATCCCACCCTTCGCCAGGTCACGGTGCAGGAGCAGAAGCGCCTTGACGACCGGCTGGACGACGCGGTCGCGGAGGCGTACGTCGAACGAGGCTTCGAGGCTTCGACCGGGTGGGTGCCCGGCGTCGTGGCAGCCCTCCTCGCCGCCCTCGCGTGCGCGCTGACCGCCGGCTTCGGCGAGGCCGCCAACGCGCGCCAGGGCCGGGTCCTGAGGCGGGCCGGAAACGGATCGGCCGCGGCCTTCCAGTGGTTCTGCGCCTCTCGCGCGGGTCTGAGCGCCCTGTACGGAACGGTCCTCGGCGCGGTCGCCGGCTGCCCCGCCGGGATGTTGCTGCTGTGGCCCCTGACGATGCCTATCACGTGGGATGATCCGGCACGGGTGCCGTTCGAGACCCCGTGGTCGGCGATTGTGGCCGTCGTCGTCGGGCTTCCTCTGCTGGCCGCCGCCTTCGGCGCGGTCCTCGGCCGTGAACACTCGCACGTCCCGGCATCCGCAGTGGCTCGGCCCTGAAGTGGCGTGGGTGCGGGTGGGGCGCAGGGAAGGTCAGAGGCGGTTGACGTAGCGGGTGGCGGCGCGGTGGCTCATGCCGGTCTCGCCGCGGACCAGGAAGACGGCCTCGCGCACCTGACCCAGCGCCTTGAGCTCGCGGGCCTTGTCGACCATGTCGTCGCTGGGGGCCGGGCTGTTGCGGGGGCGATGGGTCAGACGCACCGCCAGGATGATCAGGTAGATGATCGCGGCGGTGACGACGGCGGTGAGCGCGACAAGGCCCGGGGTGGAGATCGCCAGGCTGAGCATGCACTGATCGTAGCGCCGTCCCGGCGGCGGCGTCAGAGGCCGTTGGCGAACTGTGTCGTTCTAGCGCGATCGCCGCTTGACGGCCAGGACGAGGAGAACGACTCCGGTGACGACGGCTATGACGACGAAGGCGGCGAAGAGCAGCATGAGTAATTCGGGGAGACCCATTTATGGCATGCGCGGATCCTATCTGGCGATCACGGCCCGTCCAGAGGACGACATCTCCCATTGCTTGATAATGAACATTATGTCAAGTAGACCGCTCTCGCGACGATGCGTGACCGTGACCGTACGCTTGACCTTCAGTTGATTCGCTGTTCTCGCAAGGTCGTGGCCCGTAGGGTGGGAATCTGCTATCGCGCCGCGAGAGGAGCAGCACGTGGGGAACCAATCGGTTTTATGCCCGGTCTGTCAGGGGGTTCTGCCTGCTTCGGGGCGGGATTCGTACACAACGCTGCGGGGGCGGCTCATCGTCACGAACGGTTACTGCGGGGGTGGCTGCGAGGAGCGGCGGGCCGAGGCGGAGCAGACGCGCCAGATGGCGCGCCCGGTGGCGCCGATGCAGCAGCAGGTTCAGCAGCCGGGTGCTCAGGTGCCGCCGGCTCGCGTGGCGCCCGCGTTGCGCGCGGTTCGCTGACCGGGGTGGGTCGTCGGGGGCCGCGTCGGGTGTGACGCGGTGCGGGGTGTCGGTGGGGGCCACTCCCCTGCTTCGTGTGCCGGTCAGTGGTGGCCGTCGGTGGTGTGCCAGTAGTCGCGGGTCTGGACGGCGAGGCCGTCGGGGTCGAAGCGGGCGAAGACGCAGCCGGCGAGGGTGACGGGTGCGCCGTTGTCGATGGTGTGGGCGTGGAATTCGATGGCCGCCTGGTCTCCGTCGACGATGGGTGTGGCGAAGGTGATCTCGGGGTTCGTCTCGTTGGTGAATGACCAGCGGATGTAGTCGGCGATGGCCCCTCTCCCCCGGTGTGGCGGGCGGAAGGGCATCGAGGTGTGGACGGCGTCGTCGGCGTACAGAGTGAGGATGCTGTCGACGTCGTGGTGGGTCCATCCGTGTTGCCAGGTGTCGGCGAAGCGTTGTGCGGCGGTTCGGGGGTCCATGGTGGTCATTGTGGTGGTCGGCGCGGGTTTGTGCGGGCTGTTTCGGTGGCGGGTTCAGCGGGGCCGGTAGGGGCGCGTGGTGGTGACGGCGTGCAGCGGGAGTGGCCCGTACAGGTGGGGGTAGCCGCCTTCGTCGCGGATGTCGAGGCCGGTGGGGTCGATCTCGAGGATGACCAGGGGTTCGGTGAGGTGGGCGTAGAAGGTGTCGTGGACCTCGTGGAGTTGGGTGAGGTCGTGGCTGCAGTGGATGAAGCCCTCCTGGTCGAGGGTGCGGCCGAGGGTGGAGACGCGGTAGTCGCCGGCTGATCGGGCGTGCTGCCAGTCGGTGTGGCGGGCGAGGTGGAGGATGGTCATGGGGTCCACTCGCTTTCGAGCATGGCGTAGATGACCTCGTCGGCCCATTCGCCTTTGACGTGTTCGTTGTGGATGAGGTGGGCTTCGCGGCGCATGCCGAGTTTTTCCAGGACGCGGGCGGAGGCGGTGTTGCGTCCGTCGAGGCGGCCGACGATGCGGTGCAGGCGGAGGTCCTGGAAGCCGAGGCGCAGCAGGGGTGCGCCGACTTCGGTGGCGTAGCCGTGTCCGTGGTGGTCGGGGTGCAGGACGTAGCCGATCTCGCCTTGGCGATGGTGGGCGCTGGTCCAGATGAGGATGCAGTTGCCGATGAGGCGGCCGGTGTCGCGCAGGGTGATGGCGAGGTCGAGGGCGTCGCCTTCGTGGTGGAGGGCGGTGCGGGTGATCTTCTTGTCGAGGTGGGTGCGGACGGTGTCGAGGTCGCGGGGTTCCCAGTAGAGGTAGCGGGCGACGTCGGGGCGGGATTCGTAGGCGTGCAGGTCGTGGAGGTCGGCGGTGGTGAAGGGGCGGAGGAGCAGGCGGTCGGTGGTGATCGGGTAGCGGGGTCGGAGCACGTGGGCAGTGTAGGGAACGGTCAGGTGGGGGGCGAGGCGTTTTCGATGGCGATGGTGAGGAGTGTGCGGGTTTCGTGGACGGGGCGTTGTTCGACGAGTTGTTCGAGCCAGAGGGCGGAGACGGTGGTGTAGAGGAGGCGGACGCGGGGGTGGTCGGGTGGGTGGGCGAGGGTTTGGGCGATGAGGTGGACGCAGCCGTCGGTCCAGCGGCGGGCGATCTGCTGGAGGACGGGGTCGCGGCCGGCGTGGACGTAGAGCTCCCAGAGGCCGAGTTGGCGGTGGCGGTCGGCGGTGGCGATCTGGTCGGCCAGGGCGGTGAGGCCGTGGTCGGTGATCCAGGTGTGGAGGGTGGTGAGCTCGGTCTGGACGAGTTGGGCGAAGGCTTCGGCGAGGAGTTGGTCGCGGGAGGTGAAGTAGTAGGTGGTGGCGGCGAGGGGCAGGTGGGCGCGGTGGGCGACGGCGCGGTGGGTGACGGCGGCGAAGCCGCCTTGGGTGAGGAGTTCGACGGCGGCGGTGAGGAGGGTGGCGCGTCGTCTGCGTCCGCGTTCTTGGGGTGGTGGGGTGTGGGAGGTCAATGGCCACCTGCGAGGTTGAGGACGACGACGCCGATGATGATGAGGAGGATACCGCCGATCTTGAAGGGGGTCAGGGTTTCGCCGAGGAGGAGGGCGCCGATGAGGGCGATGGCGGCGGTGCCGGCTCCTGACCAGATGGCGTAGGCGGTGCCCATGTCGAGTTGGAGTTTGAGGGCTTGGGCGAGGAGGGCGAAGGAGGTGAGGTAGCCGGTGGCGGCGGCTGCGGTCCAGGCGTGGTGGGTGAGGCCGTCGCTGAGTTTGAGGGCGGTGGTGGCGATGATCTCGGTGGCGATGGCGAGGGCGAGGAGGAGCCAGGCCATGGGGGTCTCCTTCGGAGGAGTGGGACGCTCGTACCAGTTTAGTTCTGGCGGTTGCATGGAGCTCGGCGTGTAGTTAACCTATGAATTGAGTTGGAGGTTTCCTCTCAGGAGAGTTTCAGCGAGGAGGTAGACATGCTGCTCACGACCATCGACCCGTTCGTCCAGGAGTTCGAGCGCCAGTTCGACCGGCTCGCGCGAGCCACTCTTGGCGAGCCGGCCGGGATGCCGATGGACGGGGTTCGTCGCAAGGACGACGTCCTGCTCCGCTTCGACCTGCCGGGCATCGACCCCGACTCGATCGAGGTCACCGTCGACCGGGGGGTGCTGACCGTCGGCGCCAGGCGTGAGGAGGCGCTGGAGGAGGACGACCGTCCGTTCCTGCGTGAGCGCCGGATGGGCGCCTTCACCCGTCGCGTCTACCTGTCGGAGCACCTCGACGCCGAGCGGATCGAGGCCGGCTACTCCGGCGGGGTGCTGACGGTGCGGATTCCGGTGCTGGAGAAGGCCAAGCCCCGCAAGGTGGAGGTGCGGCGGGGTAAGGACGTCAAGGCCATCGTGGCCTGATCCGGTGAGGGGGTTCGCATGACTTCGCTTCCTTTCGACGACAGCCGTGCGCCCCTCTACACGCTGGGCCAGGTGGCCGACATGCTGCAGGTGCAGCAGGCGTTCCTGCGCAGGCTCGATTCGCACGAGGTGGTGAGCCCGCGGCGTTCGCAGGGCGGGCAGCGGCGCTACTCGCGTGACGACATCGTGCGGGTGCGGGAGGTGATCCGGCTGACCGGTGAGGGCATGACGCTCGTCTCGGTCGGCCGGATCCTGGAGTTGGAGCGTGAGGTGGCCGTGCTGAGGGCGCGGCTGGCCGAGTGTGAGAAGCGGTTGAAAAGCTAGTCGAAAGCGTGTTCCACTGTGGGGTGTGGGTTGGGACGCGCTTTCGCTGGTGGACGCCGACGACGACCGTCCGCTGATCGAGCGGCGCGCGGTTCTGCGGGGCGGGTTCTATGAGACGCAGGCCCGCACGATGATCGAGCGGGTGCCGCGGATCGCGGGCATCGCTCAGCGGTGGGCGGTCTCGCCCTACCGGGGTTGCGCCCATGCCTGCCGTGGTTGCGGTGCCCGTGCGGGTCACCGGCGGCTGGGTCTGGATTCCGGGCGTGATTTCGACACCCGCGTCGTGGTGAAGGCGAACGCGGTGGCGCGGTTGCGTGCCGAGTTGGGCCGCTGGGGTGGTGAGCCGATCGCGGTGGGTGTGACGGGTGACTGTTATCAGGAGGCCGAGCGGACCTATCGGTTGATGCCGGGTGTGGTGGAGGCGCTGGCCGGGGCGGGGGTGGCGTTCACCGTCTATACCAAGGGCCCGTTGGTGTTGCGTGACGCCGGGTTGCTGGCGCGTACGGGGGCGCAGGTGGCGGTGTCGATCGCGTTCGTCGACGAGCGGATCCGGCGGGCGGTGGAGCCGGGGGCGGTCGGTGGGCAGGCTCGGTTGGAGTTGGTGTCGGCGCTGGTGGAGGCGGGGGTGGCGTGCCGGGTGCTGATGGCGCCGGTGTTGCCGTTGCTGAGTGACGCGGCCGATCAGTTGTCGGCGACGGTGCGGCGGATCGCGGCGGCGGGGGCGTCGGCGGTGGAGCCGGTGGTGTTGCGGCTGCCGCCGGGTACGCGGCAGTGGTACATGTCGTGGCTGGCCGGTGCGCATCCGCGTCTGGTGGAGCGTTATGAGGAGCTCTACGATGCCGCGGGGCTCCCCTCCCCTGCGTATGAGCAGCGCATCATGGGGCAGATCGGGCAGTTGTGTGAGATGTACGGGATGCGGTCGGGGGCGCCTGAGCAGGTGGCGCGGGCGCCGCGGTTCCCGCAGTTGTCGCTGGTCTGAGAATTCGCTTGACGGCGTTGTTAGCGTGCTGCGTATGCAACAGATCATCGATGTGGAGCGGTTCGTCGCCGACGGTTTCGTCAAGGTGGAGTCGGTGGTGCCGCGTGAGGTGGCCGATAAGGCGCGGGCGGGGTTGTGGCGGCAGATCGGCCTGTCCCCCGATGATCCGGCGGGGTGGACGCAGCCGGTGGTGTGGGCGGCCGATCTGACGGGGGCCGGGCCGTTCGGTGAGATCGTGCGGAGTCCGCGGCTGGGCGCGGCGCTGGATCTGGTGGCCGGGCGGGGCGGGTGGTTGCCGATGGGTTCCCTGGGTAATATCCCGGTCCGTTTCCCGAAGGTGCCGCCGGCCGATGATCGCGGGTGGCATATCGACTCCAACACCCAGGGGGCGGATGGCACGTGGGGGGTGAGCGGGCGGCCGTCGACGATGTTGCTGCTGGTGTTGCTGTCGGAGGTGGGGGCGGAGGACGCGCCGACCCGGATCCGGGTGGGTTCGCAGCGGGATGTGGCGGCGTTGCTGGCGGAGCGGGGTGGTGAGGTCCTGGATCCGTTCGTGGCCGGTCCGATGGTCGATCGGGTGAGCGTGGAGCGGCCGGTGGCGCATGCGGTGGGGCGGCCGGGTGATGTGTTCCTGGTGCATCCGTTCACGGTGCACGCGGCTGACGAGCATCTGGGGAGCCGGCCGCGGTTCATGTCGCAGGCGCCGGTGATGCTGGTCAGGCCGTGGGCGCCGGATGACGAGACGGCGCTGGGGCGGGCGGTGCGGGGCTGAGGTCCGGCCACTCCCCCGGCGTGGTGTCGGTGGCGGGTTCTAGGCTGGCCGGATGAGGATTCGTGAGGGTGGGCCGGAGGATGTGGCGGCGGTGCTGGGCATGTTCGACAGCGCCGTGGCGTTCCTGGTGGCGCGTGGGCGCACCGGGCAGTGGGGTGCCGATCCGTTCACCGGTGATCCCAGGCGCGCCGCGCAGGTGGAGGGCTGGGCCGGGGGCGGCGGGATGCGCATCGCGGAGGTCGATGGCGAGCCCGCGGGGTGTGTCGTGGTGGGGGCGCCGCACGATTATGTGACGCCGGCGCGGGAGCCCGAGCTGTACGTGCAGGTGCTGGTGATCGATCAGCGGTTCTCGGGCCGTGGGGTGGGGCGGGCGCTGCTCGGCTGGGCGCTGGAGGAGGCGGCGCGGCGTGGGGTGGGGCTGGTGCGGGTCGATTGTTACGCCGGTGACGACGGCCGGTTGGTGGCCTATTACGAGGGGTGTGGTTTCACCCGGGCCGAGCCGTTCACGGTCGGTGCGTGGCCCGGGATGATCCTTCAGCGTCGTCTGTCTCCGTCCGGCGCTTGATGACGCCGGCCGCGCGGGTGACCGCGCGGCCGGGGTGGTCGTCTGTCCGGGTGTGTCGTCTGTCCGGTGTGTCGCGTTCCCTGCGCCGTGGTCGGAGCCGGTCGTCACCGGCTGCCGTTGAGGGCGCTGCCCTTCTTCCACTGGGTGAAGGACATCTGCCAGAATCCCCAGCCGTTGTTCCATTCGAGCTCGCGGTCGGTGCCGGTGACGTCGACGATGTCGCCGCGCTGCATGGTGTCGTGGAACCATTTGGCCTGGTCGGGGCGGGAGTTGATGCAGCCGTGGCTGACGTTGCGGACGCCCTGGGCCCAGACGTTGTCCTTGGCGTGGACGTACTCGCCGGAGTTGGAGATGCGTACGGCGTGGTTGATCATCACGTCGTAGTACTCGGGGTCGTCCTTCTCGCGGCCTGGGGAGATCATGCGGACGGGGTTAGCGCGTTCCATGGTGAGGTGGACGCCGGAGGTGGTGGTGTATTCGCGGGTGGTGGCCTTGCCGGCGCTGATGCGCATGGTCTGGACGCGTTTGCCGTCGCGGTAGACGTACATCATGTGTTTCTTGACGTCGACCTTGCTGATGACCTTGGCGCCGATCTTGAGGGTGGTGGTGTAGTCCTTGACGCCGTACATGCCCTTGCCGGCTTTGACGCCTTCGAGGTCGGCGGTGAATTTGATCTTCTGGTGGGCGGGCCAGTAGGTGGCGGTGCGGTAGATGACGACGGTGTCGTTGATCCAGCGCCAGGCGCCCTTGACGGGCTTTTCGGCGTCGACGTCGAGGGCTCGTTCGACGGAGGCCTTGTCGGAGACGGGCTGGTTGAAGGTGACGATGATGGGGGCGCCGACGCCGAGTTTCTCGCCTTTGGCGTTGGGGGTGACGTCGGCGACGGCGAGTTCGATGGCGGGTTTGAGGGTGCGGAACTCGCTGGTGACGCTGGTGACGCCGGAGGCGGCGGTGACGGTGTAGTCGGTGGAGGGCTTGAGGGGGCCCTTGGAGACCCATCGGGTCTTGTCGGCGTTGTACTTGCCTTCGACTTGTTCGTCCGCGCCTTCGACGATGACGTCGTCCAGGGTGCCGCCGGCGGCGGCGACGACGATCTTCTTGTCGGGGCTGACGTTGGAGCTGCCTTCGGCGGGTGAGATTTTGATCGTCGGCGCCTGTGGGGTCGCCGAGATGGTGGCGCCGGGTGCGCCGTCGCCGTTGGTGGCGGCGTTGCCGTTCGAGCATGCCGCGGTCAGGGCGGCCGCGGTGAGCAGGGCGATGCCCGCCGCGGGCTTCCTCCAACCAGGCGTCATGTTCACGTCAGTCCTTCCTAATGCGCGCAAAGTGCACCCCAAAACTCTAATGCTCCTGCATGTAAGACGCGGAAGCATTTAGGAGAGTTCGGTCACATTTGGATCACTTATCGAGGTCAGCCGCAGGTCAACGGCCGGTCAAGAAAAGGGAAGCCGGATCGGTCAGCGCTGGGCGGACCGCTCACCGAGGCGGTGGGTGAGGCCGGTGTGGCGCCGTCCGGCGCCCCGGGTGCGGACGGCCTGGGCCAGCGCCCGGCGGGAGCCGACGATGACGACGAGCCTCTTGGCCCGGGTGATCGCGGTGTAGAGGAGGTTGCGCTGCAGCATCATCCAGGCGCTGGTGGCCAGCGGGATGACCACGGCGGGGTACTCGCTGCCCTGGGAGCGGTGGATGGAGACCGCGTAGGCGTGGGTGAGTTCGTCGAGCTCGTCGAAGGCGTAGTCGACCTGCTCGTCCTCGTCGGTCAGGACGGTCAGCTTGTGCTCGTCGGGGCGGATGTCGACGACGATGCCGACGGTGCCGTTGAAGACGCCGGCGGCGCCCTTGTCGTAGTTGTTGCGCAGCTGGGTGACCTTGTCGCCGACGCGGAACACCCGGCCGCCGTAGCGGCGTTCGGGCATGCCCTCGCGGGCGGGGGTGAGCGCCTCCTGCAGGGCGGTGTTGAGGGCGCCGGCGCCGGCCGCGCCGCGGTGCATGGGGGCCAGCACCTGGATGTCGCGGCGGGCGTCGAGGCCGAACTTGCGCGGGATGCGCCGGGCGACCACGTCGACGGTCAGGGCGGCGATCTCCTCGGGTTCCTCGCAGGGGAACAGGAAGAAGTCCTTCATGCCTTCGAGGACGGGGTGGCGGCCGGTGTTGACGCGGTGGGCGTTGACCACCACGCCGGACTCCTCGGCCTGGCGGAAGATCTGCGTGAGCCGTACGCGGGGGACGTCGTCGGCGGCGAGCAGGTCTTTGAGCACCTCGCCGGCGCCGACGGAGGGCAGTTGGTCGACGTCGCCGACGAACAGCAGGTGGGCGCCGGGCGCGACGGCCTTGACGAGTTTGTTGGCCAGCAGCAGGTCGAGCATGGAGGCCTCGTCGACCACGACGAGGTCGGCGTCGAGGGGGTTGTCGCGGTCGAAGGTGGCCTCGCCGCCGGGCCGCAGCTGCAGCAGCCGGTGCACGGTGGTGGCCTCGTGGCCGGTCAGCTCGGCCAGGCGTTTGGCGGCGCGGCCGGTGGGCGCGGCCAGGATGACGCGGGCGCGTTTGGCGCGGGCCAGGGTGACGATGGAGCGGACGGTGAAGCTCTTGCCGCAGCCGGGCCCGCCGGTCAGCACCGCGACCTTCTCCGTCAGCGCGAGCCGGACGGCCTGGCGCTGCTCGGCGGCCAGTTCGGCGCCGGTCTGGCCGTGCAGCCAGGTCTCGGCCTTGTCCCAGTCGACGTCGGCGAACACCTTGAGCCGGTCGTGGCCGCCGCGCAGCAGCGTCAGCAGGCCGGAGGCCAGCGACAGCTCGGCGCGGTGGAAGGGCAGCAGGTAGACGGCCGGGACGAGGTTGTCTGCCACGGGGAGGTCCTCGCGGACCACGCCCTGCTCGGCGAGGAGTTCGTCCAGGCAGCGGCTGACCAGGTCGGCGGGCACGTCGAGGATCTTGACGGCGTCGCCGGCGAGGTTGGGGGCGGGCAGGTAGCAGTGGCCGTCGTCGGCCGCCTGCGACAGGGTGTAGCGCAGGCCGGCCTTGACGCGTTCGGGGCTGTCGTGCGGGATGCCGACGGCCTGGGCGATGGTGTCGGCGGTCTTGAAGCCGATCCCCCACACGTCGTCGGCCAGCTTGTAGGGCTGGGTCCTGACGACGGAGATGGACGCCTCGCCGTACTCCTTGAAGATGCGTACGGCGATGGAGGTGGACACGCCGACGCCCTGCAGGAAGATCATCACCTCTTTGATGATCTTCTGTTCCTCCCAGGCGGCGGCGATCATCCTGGTGCGTTTGGGGCCGAGTCCGGGCACCTCGACGAGGCGTTCGGGGGTCTGCTCGATGACTTCCAGGGTGTCGGTGCCGAAGTGGTCGACGATGCGTTCGGCCATCTTCGGGCCGATGCCCTTGATGAGGCCGGAGCCCAGGTAGCGGCGGATGCCCTGGACGGTGGCGGGCAGCACGGTGGTGTAGGACCACACCTCGAACTGCCTGCCGTAGCGGGGGTGGGAGGTCCAGCGGCCGGTCAGCCTCAGCGACTCCCCCACCTGGGCGCCCAGCAGCGGCCCGACCACGGTCAGCAGGTCGGCGCCGGACCGGTCGGTCGCCACCCGGGCGATCGTGTAGCCGGTCTCCTCGTTGGCGTAGGTGACGCGTTCAAGTACTGCGCTCAAATTAGTAGCGACATCTTTGGACCCCGCATCCGGGCTCCCCTCGGGCCTCCCCACGCCGACGAGACTAGGGCAGATCTTCACCACCGCGACACCTCCCGCGAGCCGCACAGCCAGCGATCTATCATCAACACGTGACCACTTCTCCCCTCTCCGGGCCTAACCCGTCCAACATCACGCGGGCAAAAGCGCTAGCGACAGCTGGCCAGCTCTTGGCCCACGCTCGCGCCGAACGCGACACCCTCTCCCCCGCCGAAGCGGCCAGGCTCGCCCACCGGCCTGGAGGCATTCCCCTGGAGGACCTGGAGGCTTCGATCCGCGCCCAGCGCGAGCGAGCACGGACCACCAGGGCTACCTCTGCGGCTTAACGCAAGCAGTTTCGCTTGCATTGACAGGCCGAGTCGCATCCGTCCACCAGGGGCACTTCCGGCAGTAGCACCGCGCCGGAGCGCAGTACCCGCCACCCGGCTCCGGCCGCCCAGCCAACGCGGACGGAGTGTGACTGGCGCAGCGCCACCCCTGCAGGAACAACCTCGTAGGGGTGGCGCCACAGTGACGTTCCTCATCGCTATCGCTTATCCAGCTTGAGCAGGGCTTCACGTCACCTCTTCCAGTCCGCCATCAGCCGTACGCGCCCGTGACGCGGCGCCACTCCTTGACCTGATGCGGGTCGACGTCCGCCATGGGCGTCGCGACAGCCTTCAAGGCCAGGTCGGCGGCTTGGAACTCCGCGGCGGCGATGAGGGCGCAAGCCGAAGCCTGCGCGGAGTAAACCTCTTTCCAGTCGCAGGCCCTGGCCTTATCCGCCTGCATCGCGAATTTCTTCGCTTCTGCCAGGTAGTCCAGAGCAGCCTCAGCGTGCTCCGGGCCGGTCATCTTCCTTGGCATTGCGCCTCCTTGGGGGTCGAGATTACGCCAGCAGAAGTGCTTGCGGGATCGGGGTCGTTGTGGCAGCCGTGGCCGCACCGGCTGTACCTGCAGCCAGCGCAGTGTCCTCGGCTGCACGGGTCCGACAGGCTGGTCAGCCACTCCCTCGGCAGGTACGTCAGGTCCTCGGTTTTCGACATCATCGGCCCCTCCCCGGGCCTGGCTGAACAGCGTGAACGGGCAGCAACACCAGCGCGGCGAGGGTCGACACGACCAGGACCGCGCCGCCCACCTGGCCCCACACGGTCATGGCGAGAACCGCCGTGTTGAACAGCAGCAGCGCACCGCCGACCGGACGGCCGACCAGCATGACCACCGCGACCACCACGGCGACCACCATCGGCACCAGCACCTCGGTACCCGGCGTCGGCCGGCACAGCAGTCCTGTGGCCAGCACAACCGCCAGCCACGACAACGTCACGGCCGTCACACGCAGCCCGTTGTCGAACCATCCGGCGTACGGCGCGGGAACAACGCTCATCACTGAACCTCCTTCACCAGCTGATACAAGTCGTCGGACTTCCTCACCCGGCCTGCCTTCTCCAACGCCCGCAACGCGGCCGGGACCTCGCCGAGCGGCACGTCACCAAGCCGCCGCCGTGCCGCGACGCAGACCGCGCCGACCTCCTTCGGGCCGCTGATCAGCGCGTGCTCGACCACGGCCTCCACGTCCCCCGACGACCACTGCGGCTTCGCAACCGGCGTCGCGTTCGCTGGCGTCGACGCCGCCGGGTCACGCGGGTCGACGCCGCGCCGCACCATGTCGCCGTACTCCTCGTAGAAGCTCAGCGTCATCTCGTCGAGCTGCGCGGCCGCGGGGGTGGATGCGATGCCGAACAGGTCACGCCAGATCGACGCCCGCCACTTGCCGCTGGGCCGGTTGTCGAGGCCCCTGGTGTAGGCGAGGCCGCGGCTCTTCTGCTGCGTGCCCTCCCAGAACTCGGGCAGCTTCGACGGGTCAGCGGCGAGGCCGACCATGTTGTAGTCGACGCCGGAGCCGGTGCGGAACGCTGCGACAGAGCCGCCGGCCGAGAGGTTCGAGCGGAGAGTGTTGCTGATCGGCTTGCCGCCGAAGTTCTCCAGTCCCAAGTTCTGCAGGTAGACGTCGACCGCGCCGCCCGGCTTCCGCCAGGTCTTCACCGCGTCAGCCAGCAGCTCGGTGGCCGACGCTCCGTACTCGGCATCCTTGAGCAGCAACGGCAGCTCCTCGATGGCGATGTACATCAGCATCAGGCCCTGCATGTCCGGGTCGCCGGGCACAAAGAACGGCTTGCCGTGCCGCTCCCTGCCCATGTTGTCGGCCCAGGGGACGTGCGCGACGAAGTCGCTGCGGCGGCCCATGACGTAGTCGAGCGCGAGCAGCTCCTCCCAGCACGCCTGCACACCTTCGCGGCTGATCGCTGTGCGGCCATTGAAGTCCGGCTGCGAGCTGCCGTCCTGGTTGTCCAGCAGCACCGCAACGGCGAGCGGGCACTGATGCACGAGCCCGAGCTTCGTGCCGCCGAACGCCGACTTGCCCATGCCGGTCGAGCCCGCGTTGATGCCCATCTGCGCGCCCGCGTCCGTCGTCCAGAACGACCAGTGCGTGGGCTTGAGGTCGAAGAACCAGCCGACCTGCGCCGTACCGGTCTCCAGGTCGATGGCCGCGGCGTGGTCGTCCACGTATCGGACCTGCCGCAGGTTGTCGCCGCCCTCTACCACCGTGAGACGGGCCCTGGAGTGGCTGCCGCCCGGCGCCCGCCCTAGCTCGACCTGGTCCAGAGGGACCTCACGCGCTGACGCGATGGTGCCCCGGGCCTTCTCCATTTGGTCGAACTGGGTCTTGCCGGGCACGCCGACGACGACGGTAGTGAACCCGCCCTGGACGGGCTCCGGAGCGGCGAGGGTGGTACCGGCGAACGCCGCGCTGTTCGGCACGACGGTCTCCTCCCACCACTTCTGGACACCGGACACGGTGCTCTTCGGCAGAGCCTTCGGCCGGGGGGCCGGACGGCCCGCCGCCCGGTAAAGGGCCCACCAGTCGTTTACCGACCAGACGATGCCAACGACCCACAGCACCAGCGCGATCAGGCCGTACGGGCCGACGAACGTGGCCACCAGCAGCCAGAGACACGCGGCCGACGTCCGCTTCATGGCGGGCTTCTGGCCGCGTCGCCTCGCCTTGACCAGGGTCACCCCTGTGGCGAGGACGACGGCCGGCCCGGTGATGTTCAGGCCGAGGCCGGTCACGTCGGCCAGGGCGGCGGTGGTCTGGATGGTGGCCAGCCACATCACCGGTCGGGCGTACGCCATGCGCCCGCGTTGCCGGTGCTTGATGCGTCGGAGGGCGCGGCGAACCCGGCGCGGCGCGGGCTTCTCGGTTTCCTCGTCGGCTTTGATGTCCTTGAGCTTGACCTTGACGGCGGTGGCGGCCATCAGACGGGGTCCCTTCTGCGCGGGTGATCGCTCTGCTCCGGGAGCCCGCCACGACGACGCCGTGGCGGGAACCCGCAACCTCAGCGGTCAGGCGGTGGCGACAGCCGCCGCGTCCTTCGCGATCTGCGTCGCGACGCTGGCGGCCTGGTTCAGCAGGTCCTGGAGGACGGCGGCGTTGCCGATCAGTGCCGAGTGCTGGGCGATGGTGTCGCCCATGGATGCGACGAGGTTGTTGCTGGTGACGCTGAGGTCGTTCAGCTGCTGCGCGATCTGCTCGTGCGCCATCGCGTAGCTGGTCAGGCCGGTTGCTTCCTGAGAGATGGACATGTCGGGTCCTTCCGGTTGCGGCGCCTGCCCGGCGCCGGGGTTGTCGATTCCTGCTTGCGTTTTTGATTGCGTGTTCGGCTCTGCTGGGACGGCTCGGGAGAAGCGGAGTTCCTGACCGCACGAGCACTTGGTCACGGACTTGTCCTGGCCTGCCTGGAGCATCACGGAGTGCTTGGTGCCGCACTTCTCGCACTCGGTGGTAGCGATGATGATCGTGTTCGTGATCAGCTTGGCCCCGTTCGCCACGGGCGGCACCGCGTAGGTCGGGTCCTCGTGCACGACGTCGTCAATGACCTCAGCTTCGACCTCGAGCGTCTTGTACGCTTCGAGGCCGCCCTTGGCGGCTTCGACGAGGATGCGCTGGGTCGCGCCGATGGCCTTGGCCGCGCCGTACACCGCCCCGCCCGCCGTCACCACCGTGACGCCCAGCAGCTCCAGCAGCCCCGACGTGAGGCGGGCGCGCTTGGTGCCGCGTCCCTGCAGCGCCTTCTGCGCCCGGTCGTACGCGTCGTGGGTCGCCCTGTAGCCGTCGCGGAACTCGGTTGCGGCCTGGGCCCGGCCCGCCTGCCACGAGCCGGAGGTGACGGCCTTCGTGGCGGTACGGGCGTCCGGCCGCCGCCACAGGATGACGCCAGTGAAGAGCGCGGCGAGCACCAAGGCGAGGATGACCATCATCATTTCGACCCCTCCAACTGCGTCTTGAGGGTGTTGGCGTTGGAGGTGAACTGCGAGCTGACGTAGGCCCACGTCGGCCCAGACGTCATCACGACGAGCGTAATGAGCGCGGGAAGGGCGAACAGGCCATATTGCGACGGCCTACCGATGCCCCAGTCGGAGACGCCGATCAGGACGCCGATGAAGACGGCCACCAGGCCGAGGAACCCGGGGACCCCGATCCATACGGTCAACCCCCAGTCGGAGCCGACACGGACCAGCCATGCGACGACGCCGATGAGGCCTACCCCGCCAAGGAGCATGAAGAAGGCGACGATGAAGTGGATCTTCCTGAACAGCTTGCTGTAGTGCATGACCACGACGGCCGGGCCTGCGAACACGAGGCACACCACGAGGCCGCCGAGGACCAGGCCAACGGAGAGTTCGACTTTCATGAGGGGCATGCCTTTCAGGCGAGGATGAACGTGACGAGATACACCACCGCGCCGACGACCACCACGGCGGCCAGCAGCGTCGGATAGCGGATGATCAGGAGGAGGGTCTGCGCGGCGACGTTCGCGAGGATGACCGGCACCCCGTACAGGCCGTAGAGCACCCGCAGGGCGATGGCCTCGCGGACGAACTGCGGCGGGTCAAACCAGTACTGCCGGGCCAGGGCTGCGATCGACGCGGGCCGCTGCCCGAACAGGCCGTCGCCCACCACCATGTCGTCGAGCAGCTTCTCCAGCCGGGGCAGCATCTCGGCGGCGGCCACCGACCAGACGGACACCGCGTCTTCGGCTGGCTCGTCCGGCTGAGCGGGTGAGACGGCGTCGTCGGCCGGCGCAGGGAACGGGCCGATGACCACGTTGTCCTGCTGCTCGTCGCTGTCGTCGGCGGGCAGGCTCAGCTCATACACGGCTCGCTCCTCCCTTCCGGGCGTTGAGGTGGTTGACGTGCTTGGTGTTCAGGTCTTCGGCGATGGCCCGCATCTGCTTGGCCAGGTGCAGGCCGTCCGCGTGGGCTTTGGCGGGGTCGCGCTTGGCGAGCTGCGTCAGCTCAGCCGCCGCCCAGCACACGGCGAACCAGAAGCGGCGCACGCCGTTCCGCTCGCCGTCGATCCGGCCGGTGTGGAACGCCTTCCGCTCCTCCGGGCCGGTGCGGGTCCTGGCCACTTTCAACTCCTCCTGCTTACGGGCTGTGATCTTTGATAGGCTCCGCCTCGCGCGCGTGCATGCGCGGGCGTGCGCGCCGCGCAGCGCGGGCGCGCGTTGGGCGGTCCGCGACGCTGCCGGTCAGAGCCTGGCGGGCGACTGATCGGCCCTGCAGCCGAGTCACAGAACGTCACCTTCCTCGAACAGCGCTTCCACCTCGACGTCCCAGTCGATTCGGGACTCCTCGGTGCCGGACGGCACGAGCTTCAACGTCTCGGCCAGGTACGCCCGGACGTTGGCAGTCGGCACGCGGAACGTCAGGGGCTCCTCGGGGTTCCACCGCAGCGTCCACAGCGTCCACATCGACTCACCGGACGGCCGGACCTTCAGGTCCTCGCAGGCGGCCACCTCATGCAGGCCCTTCATGAGGACATCGCGGGGCACGTCCAGCGTGACGATGCCGCCGCTGACGTACACCCGCACGAACCACGGGTCGGCCGGGCTGTAGTGCAGCCACGCGGTGAGGAAGTTCGAGTCGTTGTCGGCCTGCCATATCGCTAGGCACGTGCTGAGCTTGATGAGGTTCGCCTCGGGATCCATGTCGTGTCCTTCGGTGTCAGGTTGGTGGGTGTCGTTCGGGGGCTACTTGGCGAGAACCGCGACGACGGCGATAGCCGCCGCCTGCACGAACGCGTAGATCACGACGAACATGACGACGTTGAATGCGGTGGGTCGTCGCGTGGGCCGTCGCATGGTGTGTCTTCCTGGGCGTCTGTGTCGTTTGTCATGTCACGTCGCGCCGGGTGTCGGGCCATCGGGCGTGTCACGGGCCGTGCCATCAGATGCATCACCAGCTGTGTCACGGGGCGTGTCACCGGGGTCCGTGTCACTGGGCGCCAGCCCGGCCTGCTCGATGTACCGGTACGCGGTGCGCGTGCTGACGCCGTACTCCTCAACGGCCTTGTCACGCAGGTCCGTGACATCCATGTCCGGGTTGGTCTTGGCCAGGTCATGCAGCCACTTGATGCGCCGCTCAAGCTCTTCTCTGCTGGGCTGCGTCGGTGTGCCACGACGCAAGCCATTTTGCTTGCGTGACACGGTCTTCTGTGCGCGTGACACGGGCCGTGTCACGCGAGGTGTCACGGGCGGCTTCGGGGCCGGTGCCGCGCCGCCTGACGCGCCATTGCCCGTGTCACCCCTCACCGTGTCACCCCCGCCGAGGCCACCTCTCACGACACTGCGGCCGACCACGCGACCCCCGGTCGCGAGCGCCACCAGCGGCACTAGGTTCGCCATCGCCTCACGGATCTCCGTCCGCGCCTCATTCATCTCGTCGCGGGCCTCGCGGATCTCGCCCCGCACCTCCAACCTCTCGTTCATGCGGCTGGTCTCCAAGGCGAGCTGGTCGAAGCCGCTCGGCTCCTTCGGCTGCTGCCAGAACGCGGGAGCCTCGACCTTCGTCAGCTCGGCGGTGTTGTACAACGCGGCGATCTGGGCGAGCATCCGCTTCTGCTTGGCCGGGTCCTGCACCAGCCCGGTGTGCTCCACCGCGCGATCCATCGCCTTGTCCAGCTTGGCCAGCGCGCGAGCCTGCTTGTTACCGGAGGCGCCGGCCTCGCGCAGCGCCCTCGCCTTCTTCGCCGTGAGGGCGACGCGGGTGAGGCGGCGGTGGGTGTCGACCTCGGTCGCGGTGCGGTCGGACGACTCGGCCAGCCCCACCCGGACGAGCATCCTTTCCGGGGTCATCCGCCAGTTGATCCGGGTCCGGCCGGTGAGCCGCTGCCGCTCGATCGCCATGCCGCGTTCCCACAACCAGGCGGCGACGATCGGCGCGGCCAGCCGGAACACGGCCTCGGGGAAGCTGGCCGAGTCCATCGACGACAGCACCGCGGATAGGCAGGTCAGCGCCCACACGGCCAGGCCGTCGACGCCCGCCTTGTGGTTCTCCCGCATGTTCCGGCGGGCCCGTACCGCGCTGGTCACCATCGCGACCTCGATGAACGCGAACAGCAGGAGCTGCAGCGGGCCGCTGAAGCCGAGTACGTCCCCCGAGAACCGCCACATGCCTTGCGCGGACACGCCGGTTGCGATGGACGCGGCCACGATGGTCATGGCGTCCTCGGTCGGGCGGCCCGTCCACCAGCGGCGACCGATCCGGAAGAGTGCGCGACCGCCCAGGAAGGCCCCGACGAGGACCGCCAATGCGATGGCCGCGATGACGGCCGAGCTGATCGGGTTCGCGGTGATGTAGGCGAACGCGGTGGCGGCGAAGCCGAACAGAGCGGAGGGGGTCATGCAGCTTCCTCCTTATCAGTCTCGACAGCGATATTGCTTGCAAGAAGACGTTCGAAGCGCGCCCAGGGGGCGAGGCCGCCTCGAATGCCGTGCGGCGCGCAGTCGTGCAGCATGAGGTCGGCGCGTTCCTCGACCTCGGCGGTCACCTGGCACGCGGCCAGGGCCTTACATCCGGCGCAGCGGGCGGTGGCGGCCTGCTCGTAGAAGCGGCGCTGAGTCGTGGCGTTGCCAGCGGGTTCTGCGTCGGGGAACCAGTGGTCAGGGTCGACTCCGGGCCTGGTGCACAGACCCTCTTCGGTGATCTGGTCGTACAGGGAGCGGAGTCGGGCGAGATCCGACGTCGGGGACTTGGCGCGTGTCATACTTTTCTCACCACAGACCTTTCGGGTCGTGTTCTCCTAATCGGGTTGGTTGGGAGCCGAGGCGGCCTCCGGTGCGGGATGGGTACCCGCAGTGTTCCGGGGGCCGCTTTCTGATGAGATCATCAAGCTCTGTTATTTAGATAACATGTCGAACTGAGAGCATGATGAAGCACTACGCGATCATTTGTCAAACGCTTGTGGCAACATCCTGGGATCGAGGCACAACATCAGCAGGAGGGGCGCACCGTGACAACCAGGCGCGACGAGATCGCGAACCACCTTCGCGACCTCATCACCAGCGGCACCTACGCGCCCGGTGACGTGCTGCCCAACCAGACAAGCATGAAAGCCACCTACCAGACCACGAGCAACACCATCAGCGCCGCCGTGAAAATCCTCCGCGACGAGGGCCTCATCTGGCGCGTCGCCAACCGCGGCCTCATCGTCCAAGACACCCGGCCCCTCTACATCGACCTCAGCATGGCCACCACGCCCAGCAACGGACTCGGACCCTGGGAAACCGCCTGCCACAACGTGGGACGCACCGGCAGCATGCAGCTGGTCTCCGTCGATCGTGGCCCGGCCGAAGCTGAGGTCGCCCGAGCCCTGCAACTCAGCGTCGGCGCGACCGTCGTCCGCCGTGACCGGCGCGCGCTTGTCGACGGCCAGGCCGTCATGCTCGACACGGGGTACTACCCGCTCGCCCTGGTCGACGACACTCCCGTGGCCGGCAGCGGCAAGGTCGGCGGCGGCACCCTGGCCGCACTCATCGCCGCCGGTGTGCTCGATCCGCAGACCACCCGCGTCCGCGAACGCATCGGAGCTCGTGCCGCAACGAAGGACGAAGCGGAGACGCTACGGCTCCGGCCGGGCGTCTCTGTCTTGACCGCTGAGCGCGTGACCCGAGACGGGGAAGCCCAGCCGGTGGAGCTGCTGCAGCGGGTGGCGAACGCGCGGCGGATCCGGTTCCAGACCGACGACCTGTCGCTGAGAAACCTCGGCCAGCCTTAAGCGTCGGTGCAGTTGCCTACGCTTTAAGTATGACAAGTGCCAGGGCCCACACCGCGTGGGGGGAACTGCTCGCCGCGATCCGCACGCACAGCTCATCGCCGAAGGGGGCTATCGAGAAGTCTGTACGTGACGTCCTGTTCTACCGGTTCGCCCGCAGCCTCGACCTCGATCACGGACTCGACCTAAACTCCGAGCAGTGGGTCCGATTCATGGCCGTAGCCGTCCCAGCTGCACTGCGCGGCGACGCATTCGACGACATCAAACCGCTGGCCTTCGAGACCCAGGTCGCCAAGGACCTGGCGGTAGCCCCATCGACCGATCTCACCCACGCACAGAATGTCCTGCGGGTCCGCTTCCAGGTGTTCGTCGTGGTCTTCTTCGCCCTCTACGGGCTCATCTCCGCGAACGAGAACCAGGCCGACAAGCTCACCCTTTACACCGGCGGCGGCGCGGTGCCGATCGCCTGGTACTGCGCGACCCTGGTGGCCAAGGAGTACGACAAGCGATACGGCCCTGACCGCGACGCCGACTGATCAGCCGCCGTTCCCATACCCGCCGCCACCCTGATACGTCAGGATCGGCGGCGGTGAGTCCGTTCAGCGCCTGCCGCATCACTTCGCCTTGGACCCGATACGGAGTCGCGGATCTCGCCGCCGAGAACCCCTCGCATGAAATAAGCCCTGCGCCGTAGCCTGAGGATGTCGAGTCATCAGGAAGGGTGCAGGGCCTGTGGACCAAGGTACCAACGATCCCGCCGCAGTGGTATTGACCATCGGGCAGCGAATCCGCTACTGGCGCGAGCGCCGGGGCATGAGCCAGGAAACGCTGGCCGGGCTGATCGGCCGATCCACCTCCTGGCTGAAGCAAGCGGAGAACGACCGGCGGCCCGCCGACTCCTTATCGGTCCTGCTCCGGATCGCCGACGTCCTCCAAATCCGGAACCTGGCCGACCTCACCGGCGTCCAGTCCATGCCCATCCGAATGTTCGCCGGCCCCGGCCACCCCGCACTGGCGGAAGTGAGGACGGCGATCAACGTTTCGCCTCTCCTGATCCCCCACGGCACAGTCCAGCCCTTGGACGTGATCCGCGCACGTCTCGACGCTGCCTGGCGGACTCGCCACACCTCGCCAGATCACCGGACCGCGCTCGGCAAACTTCTGCCTGATCTGCTGCGCGATACGCAGCTCGCAGCCAGCATGTACCACGCCGCCGACCGCCGGCGCGCCCAGGCGCTCCTGGCGGAGGTCTACGGCTTAACGCAGATGTTCGTGGCCTACCAGCCGGCCCAAGACCTGCTGTGGCGCGTCGCCGACCGCGCGCTCCTGGCCGCCCAGGAGTCGGAAGACCCGCTGGCTATCGCATGCGCCGTGTGGTTCCTCGCCCAGGCTCACCGCGACACCGGCGACTACGAAGCGGCCCGGGACATCAACCAGCAGGGGATGTTCGCCATCCAGCCGCACCTCGACGACGACCCCACCGTGGATCTGCGGGCCATGTGGGGAGCGCTCAGCTTTGAACTCTCCTACACCGCGGCTCGCCTCGGCGAGGCCGGCGAGGCATGGCGTCACTGGAGCGAGGCCCAGCGCGTCGCGGAAGGGCTGCCGAAGGACTACTACCAGCCGTGGACCTCGTTCTCCCGCGTGATCATGAAGGCCCATGCGGTGACGGTCGCCGTCGAACTCCACCAAGGCGGAGAGTCGGCGCGGCAGGCCGCCAGCGCGGAGAGCGTCCCCATTCCGTCGCAGCCTCGGCGCGGCCGTCACCTGATCGAAGTAGCTCGCGCGTACCAGCTCCAGCGGGACTATGACGCGATGCTGGGCGCGCTGCAGCTTGCTCAGCAGACCGCTCCTGAGACGATCAAGTACAACGGCTATGCCAAGAGAATGGCGTTCGAGTTGGTGGAAACGGGCCCGTCCTATCTGCGCGTCCCGGCACACCACCTGGCAGATCAAATCGGCCTAATGGTGTGACCGAAAGCAGGGGACACATCTGTGTCCCCTCCTTCACAATCAGCGACCTACAGTCGGCCCATGACACCGACCGTGGCGATGAGTCAACTCCGAGTTGCGCTGGCCGCCCGTGGTGTCAGCACACGCGATGAGGACGTGCGGGAGCTGCGCGGCGGCTGTTACAGCATCCTGAACCTACAAGGGCTGAGCGTCACCTGCGGACCTGAATGGATTCGGTGGTTCCCCGTTCCCGGTAGCAGGTGGGGATGGCACAGGGCGACTGATCCTGCCGGTGCCGCTCATGCGCTGGCGGCCTTGATGCTGCGGGGTGATAGCGGTTCCACCACCCTACGGACTGTCCGCCAGCTCGGCCATGCGCCCCGCTACGTCGCTAACAACGACACGAGGCCACGATTCTGATGAGCATTCCCAACCCCCCATCCGCCGACGGCACTCGCCCCAGCGGCCCTGGAAGCACCTTCGATTCGTCAGTGACAACCCCTGCAACCACCTATGCCGCGTTGCGTGGATCGAAGGGCGTCCTTCCCGCTGCCCGCGCCGCCGGAGAGGAGCTGAACAAAGCGCTCGGCGGCGTAGTTGACATTGTTACCCTCGAAAACGCCTTCGCCCTCGGACGGGCAGTACAGCACGCCGCCGAGCAGGGGCACACGCTGTTCGCGGACCTGGGCGGCGGCATTCCGATTCAGAAGTCGGACAGTTGGGGACTACCCGACCTCTACGACATCGCTTCCGGCGTCCAGCCCGGCCTGCGGTGGCTGCTGGTGGACTCCGATCACCTGGCCATCGTGTACGGCCGCGCGCTCGTCGGCAGGAACCCCAACGTGCATGTGGACCGGCAAGACCTTCGCCGGCTACCGGAAGTGCTGACCCTGCTCGACCTCCACTTGGGCGTCAAGCAGAAGATCGTGGTAATTCTGGGTGCGGTGCTGCACTTCATGACCGACCAGGAAGCTGCTGCCCTCATCTCCGCCCTGCACGAGCATCTCGTCCCCGGCAGCCTCGTCGTCGTCACCCACGTGACCAGCACCGGCATGCTCCCCGAGGACGCAGCACGGGGCAAAGAAGTCTACGAGCGGTTGAACGGCGTCGAGATCTACCTCCGCAGCGAGGACGAGATCACGGCACTGGCCGGGCCGTTCGCGATCCAGCCGCCGGGAGTCGTCCGCACCATCGACTTCATGCCCCCGCAAGAGGGGCCGCCCGCGGAGGAAGCACCGCACTTCCTCATGTGGATGGCCGAACGGCTCGCCGACTCCTGATACGGCCAGAAGGAAGCGCCACCGTGACACCACGCCACGCACTCCCACCAGACGAGCACGAGCAGCCATTACGCAAGGCCGCGCAACTGGTGATCCTGCTCGCCGAACGCCACAACATCCCCGCCACCGTGGAAACCCCGCCCTGCGGCGTCGTCGTACGGGTGTTCCCGGGACTCATCACCCACGTCGATCACATCATCTGGTGGACCATCCCCGACATCGCCGGCACCCGCGACCGGCCGCTCCGGACCTACGCCCACACCGCAGGCGGCGCGGCCGACCGGGTCGCCAAGCACTACCAGGACCTGCGATCCATCCCCATCGAAGAACTCCTGGCCTCCGGCTGTATCCGGCTACTGACCGGCGATTCACTGGACGATGTCGGGGCCCGCCATGCGTCTTGATCCCGAGAGAGTCGTCGAAGCGGCCATGCTCCAGCACGAGCGCCCTGGCTGGTTCGTCATGTGGGGGTCCTGGGCCAGGGCATTCACCGCGTGGCACCTGGCCGACCCCTGCGAATGCCGCCCTGTCCATGCCAAGACCCCGGACGAACTGCGCAGCCGAATACTCCACGCGGAACTCGAACTCTGGCGGGCCTCATACATCCCCCACTGGCAGTCCACACCCCAGGCTGCAAGCGAGGCCCGCCAGGCATAACGTCCACGGCCCGGAGAAGACGACCGGTCCCGCCCTGATCAAGGGGCTTGGGAAGGGGAAGGCGGGACGTCTCTCCGGGCCGGGATCCATCACGACAGCGACGAAAACGGGACCCAGTGATGATTCAGCAGACCAGCACAGGCGTGGACCTGCCCCGCGGATTGGCCGTACGCGGCGGACGGCCCTTGAGGGGAACCGTAGCCGTGGACGGCTCCAAGAACGCCGCGCTCCCTTTGGTTGCCGCCGCTGCCGCCATCGGCCGCCCCGTCACTCTGACGAACGTGCCGATGTCCTCCGACGTAGGCAAGCTAGTTCGGCTCATCCACGCCACTGGCGCACGGGTAGTACTCGACGGCCACAAGGCGCTGCATGTCATCCCCGACCTCGACCATGCAGCCGAAGCGGACCGCGCGCTGGCAGCCAGCATCCGCGCCTCCTACTACCTCGCTCCCGCGCTGCTGGCGTCCGGCCGGGCCGAACTGCCGTGGCCTGGCGGCTGCAACGTCGGCGACCGCGGCATGGAGCTGCACTTCATGGTCTACGAGGCGTTCGGTGACAGGGTCCACACCTGCGAGGCGGGATACCAGATCACCGCCAGCCCTCTACAGCGACGTACGCCGGTGGAGATCAAGCTGCCTTTCCCGAGCCGTGGAACCACGGTGGTGGCGCTTCTTCGCGCAGTCGTGGCAGGCAGGCCGCTGCTGCTGCACAGACCCAACACCTCCCCGGAGGTGGCCGGCCTGGTGAAAGCTCTCGCGCAGGCTGGCCACGAGGTGAGCTATCTGCCCGATGACGTACTGTCCTTTCAGCCCGGCAACGGCTGTCCAGCCACATGGTGTGTGCCGGGAGACAAGATTGAGGCCGGGACGTTGCTGTGTGCGCTGGCGGCCACCGGCGGCCACGGCCGTGTCTCCGGCGTGAACCCCACCCACATGTCACCGCTCCTTGATCTGCTGGACGACCTCGGATTCCCCATCACCATCACCAACGACGGAGTGGAACTGTCCGCACCGCCCACGCTGACCGGCACGTCGATATACGCCGACGCGTCCCTGAATTCTCTGTCATCCCCCGAATGCCTGGACGCGGACTTCGAGCCGCCGCTCATAGCCCTGGCCCTCACGCTGGCCGGTCGCAGCCACACATTCATCGACGAGATCAACCCCGGTCGGCATGCCAATCTGCTGCCGCAGCTCCGCCGTCTCGGCGCGGTCATCACCGAGGTCTCCTCCACTTCCTGCGAGTTGAATGGCCCTCAGCGGCTCGCCGGGGCATCAGTGGAGGCCATCGACATACGCACCGGCTCTGCGCTGCTGATCGCCGCGCTTACCGCTGCTGGGACCACCGAGCTGGCCGGCCTGACTCAACTTCAGCGCGGTCACGCTGACCTCCCGGGCAAGCTCCATGCCCTGGGCGCCGACATCATCACCCTGGTGTGAGCTATGGCGGCGGCTCGAAGCGTGGACGCTGTCATGGTCACCACCGATGTGCATTCCTCGCTGGAGAATCCGGCTCCCATGCTCGCCCACCTCCACCATGCCCGGACGCGGTATCTGGTTGCCGACTGCGGCGACTGGTTCGAGGGCAGCGGCTACTACACCCTCGGGGGAGGCGTCGTGGAGCGGCACCTGCTGGGCAGCCTGTACGACGTCATAGCCCCTGGAAACCACGGCTGGCGACTCCACCTGACTGCCGCCCTGCGCCCGCTGACGGTGTGCGCCAACGTCACCGACCCGGCCGGCAACCTGCTGTGGCGGCCTCTTCACGAGGCTGTCGTGGCCGGGCGGCAGGTAGCGGTCACTGCGGTCATCGGAGAGCAGGCGTTCGCGGCGATCCCCGCCGCTGAACGAGCCGACGCGCGCCTGCTGGATCCCGCTGAGGCCCTGCGTCGGCTCATGGGCGCCCACCGCGCTGACGCCTGGATCGTGCTGAGCCATTCCGGCTACGACCATGATCTCCACCTGGCTGAGGCATGCCCCGGTGTGGATGTGATCTTCGCCGGGCACTGCCACAGCGACCGGTACGAGCCCACGGCCGCTGGCAGCGCCTGGGTAGTCAAGGGGCACGAACTCGGCATGGGCTACGCCCTGGCCCGCCCCACCGACCACGGCTGGCAGGCCAGCGTGCACCGTTTCCCGCACGCGAACCAGGTCCCCGCCGCTCTCAAGCCGGTCATGGCGCGGATTGAACGGATGCGCGGCCAGTTGGCCGAACCGGTCGGCTCGCTCACAAGCGCGTTCCGCAACCGGACGCTGATCCGGGCAGAGCTGCTGACCGCTGTCGCCGCCGACCTACGCCTTGTGTCCGACGCCGACGCCGTGGTGCTCAACCAAACCTGCCTCCGCACCGCCGACCTCGGCAGCGAACTGACCAGGGGTGACCTCCTCACGATCGAGCCGTTCGGCAACCAGCTCGTCACCGCGGCCATCTCTCTGTGGTTCGCCGACAATCCCGCCGCGCTGGTCGCCATGCTCACTGATCGAGCAGGCCCGATCATCACGGACCCGGCACCGCTCCCGCCGGGCCTGCACCGCATCCTGACCACCAGCTATCTGGCCACCAACTTCCTGGATCCCACAAAGTCACACGCCGGTCCGCGGCTTGCGGAAGTCGTTCAGCAAGTCCTCACCGGCGACTACCCCGACCAGAAAGGCAGGCGCAGACGGTGATCCTCACCGGCCCCGAGATCACTGCCGCCGTCCGCGACGGCAGGGTACGCATCGAACCCTTCATCTCAGGCCAGGTAAACCCGAACTCCTACAACGTCCGCCTGGGCGAGACCCTGATGATCTACACCGACCGCGTCATCGACGCCCACCGCCACAACCCGACCCGCAGCCTGCGCATCCCCGACAGCGGATACGAGCTGCAGCCAGGCGAGCTGTATCTTGGGCACACCCAAGAGCAGGTCGGCAGCGACATCTTCGTGCCGCTGCTGTTCGGCCGCTCCTCAGTAGGGCGTCTCGGCCTGTTCGTCGAGATCACCGCGCCGATCGGTGACATCGGCTTCCACGGCCAATGGACCCTGATGCTCTCGCCCATCCGGCCACTGCGGGTCTACGCGGGCATGAAGATCGGCCAGATCATGTTCTTCTTATCCGTTGGCCCCGTTGACCTCTACCACGGCAAATACCAGGACGCGCGCGGCCCGCAGCCGTCCGGCTACTGGCAGGACCCGATCCCGGCGGTGGCGTCGTGATCCTGACCGGACCTGCGATTGCCGCTGCCGTCGCCGCCAACGAAATCGTGATCGACCCGTTCGAGCCTGAGCGGCTGTCCCCGAACGCCTACGACTGGCGGCTGGGGTACACGATCCGCGTCTGCGACGGCAACCTCGACGCCGCCGCCCCCACCAGCTTCCGCGAGATGACCATCCCACGAGACGGGTTCGTCCTGATGCCTGGCGAACTGTATCTCGGGCTGACGGCCGAGCGGACGGGTAGCGAGCGCTACGCCCAACTACTCAACGGCGACCGGACCATCGGAGCTCTCGGCATCTGGGTCCACGTCTCCGCTCCACTCGGCCACGCCGGGCACGCCATCCGCTGGACCCTGGAGATCCGCGCCGCCCGGCCGGTGCGCATCTATCCCGGGATGACCTTTGGCAAGCTCGTCTTCCTCCAGACTTTCGGCGGCCCATCCAGCTACCAGAACGCGGGCAAGTACCGGACCACCCCAGGCATCGACATCTCCCATCTGTACGAAGAAATCGGAGGCAGCCTGTGAGCCCCGTGATCACCGCGCTCGACCTGCCCGCCGGCAGCCCCGGAGGTAGCGTCGAGCTGCTGTATGACCTCTACACCGGCGTTGCGCCGCCGATCGCCGCGCAGGTGTTCATGCTCGCCCCCGAGTCCCCCGAGGTGAAGGCTCCGGCAGGCATCCGGCTGGTGACGGCACGCGGGAAATGCGTGAGCGGGCCGCCGTTCTGGAGCTACGTCGAGCACCTGCGCCGAGCGCTCGACCCGCACATCAACCGTGGCGAGGTCGCCGCCGTCCATTTGCAGCACCTCACGTTCGGCGCCACCCCTGCCCTGATCGGCCTGCTCCCCAAGCACCCGCGGCTCGTCCTGGTGCATGGAACCGACCTGATCTTCGCCGCGCGACACCAGACTCAGCGGCGTGTCCTCCTCCATGCCGTAAAGGCCGCCCGGCGCATCGTTGTCCCGACTGCGGCCATGGCCGACATGCTCGCCCAGCTCACGGAGGTCCGGGGCACCGACATTGTGCAGATCCCGTGGGGCATCCCCGACGAGCTCCTGCACACCCCACCCCAGCGGGCAATGCGCCAAGGGGCGTTGCGGCTGCTGTACGCCGGTCGGCTGAGTTCCGAGAAAGGCGTTGCTGCGCTCGCCCGTGCGTTGGCCGATGTCGGTGGCCTGCACCTGAGCGTCGCCGCCCCAGCAGCCGAGTACGCCGCCTGCAAGGCCGACCTGGCGCGGACGGGCTGCCGCCTGTCCTACCTCGGTTGGCTCCCCCGGCGGATGCTGTGGCGCGTCTTCGCCGAACACGACCTGCTGCTCATGCCGTCCACCACGCTGGAGGCGTTCGGCCTGGTCGCCGTCGAAGCGCAGGCGTGCGGGCTGCCGGTGGCCTACCGGCCTGTTCCCGGCCTTACCGAGGTCGTGGGCGACTCCGCGTTGCCTGTAGACCTGGCCGACTCCGCCGCCCTGGCCCGCGTCCTCGCTCAGGCCGAGGCTGACCCGAGCATGCTGGACGACCTGCGCGCCGCCGGCCGACGCAACGCCGCCCGGTTCCCGCTCAGCGCCACGGCCACCGCACTCACGGACCTGACCGCGCAAATCGCCTGACCAGCTCCAGGCGAGGATCCGGCAGGTCTACGGCCCATGTCACTACGCTGATCACGAGACACCCGATCCTGAGGACACCGATGGCCCTACATGACAAGATCGCTCAGCTTCTCGATGGCGGCGTTCGCGACCAGGTGTTCCCAGGCGCCGTGTGGGGCATGGGCGACGCGGACGACCTCACTGACGCTGGTGTGTGCGGTCTCGCCGACCCGGCCGATCCGGCCACCGCAATGCAGCTCGACACCGTCTTCGACGTGGCCAGTCTCACCAAGATCGTGGCCGTATGGGCGGTCATCGGCAGCCTGTGGGAGGAGCAGCGGCTAAGCCTGGATGACGCCATGGCTGCTCTGCTGCCTGAGCTGGCGGACTATCCGCTGGGCCAGGTGACCGTCCGGCAGTTGCTCACCCATACCGCCGGTGTCCCTCTACGAGCCAACCTGCGGGCGCTTTATGGGACCGACCCGCGCGCGATCGAGGACGGCGTCCTCCAGGAGGCGCTGCACCAACAGCCGGGGCAGGCCGTCGAGTACACCGACCGGGCCGCGCTCATCCTCGGCTTCCTCGCCAAACGTCTCACTGGCACGTCTTTGGACCGGCTCGCCGAGACGCGGATCTGGCATCCGCTGGGGATGCGTAACACCTGTTTCGGCCCTCTACCGCAGAGCGCGGCGGCCCGGTGCGCACCCACCGAGTACGACGAGGCCACGGGCGCTCATCTCAAGGGGGTCGCTCACGACTACTCCGCGCGCCTCCTTGGCGGCGTCTGCGGCATCGCGGGCGTGTTCTCCGTGCTCAGTGATCTGGCCCGCTTCCAGCAGCATCTGCTCGCGCCCGGCATCGCTGGGCCGGCCGGTTTCGGCGCGGCCTGGATCAAGGAATCTCTGCAGGTCCACACCGGCGAGCTGACCCCTCCTCGGGGCCTGTTCTGGTACCCCGCCGACAGCGCCGACGACCACGTGTACGTCCACTACGGCTTCACTGGCACCGGCATGTGGATCTCCCCCAAGGGGGATCGGTGGGCCGTGCTGCTCACCAACAAGATCCACTACAGCCGAAAGCGCGGCCCCCTCATGGACATCCGGAACGCTTTCCGCGCGCTTGTCTTCGACTGACACAAGATCGGAAACGCGAAAACGCCCCGCTCCTTCCGCGACGGGAAGGAGCGGGGCGTGCAGGTGCGCGGCTGCTACCGCTGGTCGGCCGGGAGGTCCGGCCGTGGGGTGTGCCTCGCCTTCCAGCCGGCGACGGCCGCCAGCGCGGTCGGCAGCAGCGGCAGGGTGATCGCCTCCACCCAGTCGGGCAGGAACGAGATGAGCGACGGATCGGCAGCGACTACCTGCAGCACCGCCATGCCAGCGACACCGGACAGGTAGGCGGTCAGGGTCATGGCCTTGACCTTGGCCTCGACCGGGCGGGTGTACGTGGGGTCCGGGTCAGCATGCATGCGCCCCTCCTCAGGGACAGGCCCGCCACCACGGCGGGACGATCGGTTAATGACAGCGATATTGCTCGCGTCAGGTGAGAGCGGCCTCCCAGCAGGCGGCGTCCCAGACCAGCGGGTCCAAGCCGGACGGGATCTTCTTCGTCGCCTTGAACTGCTTGACCTTCTCGATCAGGTCGGTGTCATGCGGGTCGTAGGTCATGTTGTGCAGGTTCGTCGGCTCGTACCCTCTCGCGAAGAGGAGGCCGCGCATGGTCTTGACGTGCCGGTGCTCGTCGCCAGGCTTCAGGATGGGTAGGTTACGCACCAGGGCCTCCGTGGTCTTCGGGATGGGCTGGACAGGCTTGACAGGCGTCGGAGTCGCGGACGGCGGACGCGGAGCGCCCTTCTTCACCCACGCGTACAGCGGGCCGCCGGGGCAGCTCGTGGCGAAACCGTCCCGATGCCCCTTGATCTCGTTGCCCGCGTTGCCCTTGTCGCGCAGGTACTCGATCGCGTCCCGGATGCCGTGCAGCAGCAGGTCGTTCGGCTCCGTGAAACCCGACGAACCGACCAAGGCAAGGACGGCGTAATGCGAGGTGTTCAAGCCGCTGCCGTTCGCGGCCGGCAGCGCGTGCGGGCCGCGGCCGACGAACACCCGCCGATGTGGGCACGCGACCAGGCTGTAGGCCACGTCGATGTACGGCTGCTCGCGCGCCCCGGCCATGTGCTGGGCCTGGATCTCCTTGACGAGCTTGCCGCAAATCTCGTGATCGGTGACGATCTTCGGGTCGACGTGCCCGCCCGTGTAATGGACCTTCACCCCTTCGGCGCCGGGGATTCTGGTGTAGGCCCCCCTGGGGGTAGTCGCTCCCCACGTGCGACGGCTGACGAGCTTGATGCTCACGGGTACCACCCTTCTTGTTGATGTCTCCTGGCTGATCACCTTTGGGTGAGCTGGATCAGCGCGATAACCGTGCCCGCCACGGCGACCAGGACCGTCACCACGGCGATGATCTGCCGTGTCCGCTCGGTGAACTGCGAGCGCGTCACGGCCTCCCGCTCCACCATGTCCAGGCGGGCTTCCAACGCGACGTACCGAAGGTCGGCCGACGCGCGGTCCTGCTCGACGCGCTTGACCAGCTCGGCGTGCCGGTCGTCGACCTGATCGAGGCGCTGCAGAATCAACGCCGTGCTGCCGTTGGTCCGCTCGAACCCCAGATCAACCGCGCCGCGCAGCTCCGCCAGCGCCAGCGCCAGGTTCGGGATCTCATCCACCAGCCACCGTCCACGGCTTGCGACCCATCCAGGTTGCCGGCGGCTTGACCTCATACGTCGGCGTGGCCGGCGCGGCCCGGTTGTTGCGGTACCATTCCACCGCCAGGCGACGCGCCTGCACCCGGGCGGGGTCCAGCCGGGCGCCGGTTTTGACCGGCGCCAGCGGATCCTGTGGCGCGGTCACTTGCAGGCCGACGTAGTCAAGCACGCCCTGCCGGAACCGCTGGTTCTCGGGCAGCATCTGTACCCGGTGCTGCTTGACCGCGTCGATCCGCGCACGGTGCGCGGCAAGCCGTTCGCTGTCGGGCACGCCGGGCGTCCAGCATGTGGGCAATCCGTGCGTGGCTTCCAGCTGCGCGGCCACTACGGGATTCAGCCGGGCCAGCGCGTCGTCCGGTGATGGGATCCACGGCTCATGCAGGACGATGTCGAGCAGCGTCGTCATGTCGTCGGGGTCGATCCCATACTCGGCGCACCGCCACTCGAACGTGCTGTGCGGGATGATGTGCATGTGCGGCACGCCGTCCGGCCGCACCCGGCTGATCCCCCACATCGGCTCAGCGCCGTCGTGGCTCGGACGCTGGTCGGGCTGCTCGCCGCCGGCCTGCAGCAGGCTGGTCGTCGAGTAGCCCAGCTCTGCGTCCCAGATGGTCCAGATTTCGGCCACGCAGGCACCCCCTCAGGCATAAAGGAAGCCGGTAAGTGCTTGCCCTTACCGGCTTGGTGATGATCGTTAGTGGCGGTGTGACCACCAGTAGAAGGCTTTGCCGGAAAACACGCCGCCGCCCGCCGACCAGCCGAAGGAGAAGTCGGTCTGGTTGGACAGGTCGAGGCACCAGTAGAAGTTCGGGTTCTCCGCACCGTCGCGGACCGTCGCGACCGGCCCCATGTTGGAGGCCATCGTCGGGCCGTAGTGGACGGTCGCTCCCCCGGTGTCCGGCGGGACCACGCCGCTGCCCGCGTGCACCGCGTCGTAGGAGTCCGCCGTGTTGGTGTCCCACACCCGCCCTCGCAGGTAAAACCTGCCGGTGCTGTTCGTGTGGATGTACGTCTCCGTCGAGGAGATGCCATCGGAGTATCCGTAGCGGCCGTACCCCTCGGCGATGTCGAGGACTCCGCCGTTGGCGCCGGATCCGGACGCGTTCCGGATCCGCAGCCGGATCAGGCCGGCGGCGACCTGGAACTCGGCCCGCGCGCTGGCGGACTGGTTGGTGCCGGAGGTGATGAACGTGGTGGTCTCGCCTGGATACAGCCCATCGACGGCGTAGAAGCGGCTGTAGTTGGTGTTCCCTGCCGGGTAGAAGCGCAGGTCCAGAGTGGAGGAGTCGAGCACGAACCGCTGCCCGGTCACCGAGCTGCGGACAACGCCACCGGTGATCGTCTTGCCGGTAATCGCATCAGCGGCGATCTTCACTGCGGTGATCGCGTTCGCGGCGATCTTGTCGGCCTCGATCGCGTTCGCCGAGATGTGCCCGGCCTGGATCGCCCCGGCCTGGATCTTGTCGGCCTCGATCGCGTTCGCCTGGATGTGCCCGGCCTGGATGGCGAGGGCCTGGATCAGGCCTGCGGTGATCGACCCGGCGACGATCTTCGCCTCAGCAGGGATCGACCCCGTGATGATGTGCTCGGCACCGTCGATGACCTCGCCAATCAAATCCGTGTCCACCAGCGGCACCGTGGCGATCACCCCGGACGGAGTGGCAGCCGACTCGTTACCCGACCGGTCGATCGCGGTCAGCCACACCTCGCGGGCCTGCCCGTACGGCTGATCCGGGATCACCACCACACCGGCCGCCGTCAGATACCCGACCTCAGCCGCGCCAGGAGCGAGCGGATCCTGCATCCACACGCGGACCCGCTCGAAGTCCACCGGCATCGTCGCGCCGCCAGCGCCTCGGCCGTCCCACGCGACATGGATCACGCCGAGCCGAGTCGTCAGCGTCGGGGCCGACGGCACCGGAGGAGGAGTCGCGTCGTCCGGGACAACGACAGCAACCGGGTCGCAGAACACGCCCTTCGTGCCGTCATTGCCGACACCTCGTACCTTGAAGGCGTACTCCTCGTTGACGAGCAGCGGAGACACATCCGCCGACACGTCACCGGACGCGGTCTGCGCCACCAGGTACCACAGCTCACCCTCAGCGTTCGGCCTGGCGTAAACCTCGTAGCCGTCGATGTCGAGCGCGACCCCGTTGACGTCCACGATCACCGGACCCCACGTCACCACCGCGAGGCCCTGCGCGTAACCGGCCGCGTCCAGATACGCGACCGGTTCCACAATCAGGCCCGGCGGCGCGGCCGGGACACGGCCGCTGGAGTCCGGGGCCGGCGTCGCCCCCGAACCGCCCGACGACACCCCGCCCGCGAGAATGCCCGCGCTCCTGCGGGCAAGCTTGATGTCGTCCTCCAAGAACCGATCATTCAGCACCAGGTTGCCGCTGAGCCTGCCGTCGCCGCTCCGAGACAACGTGATCTGCCGGACCCGGAGGCCCTGCATCACGCCCTGGTCGCCGGGCGCGCGCACCTGATCCCCCGGCGCGTAGTCGACCCACGGCAGCCACCGTGCAGCGCCGAACGTCACCGCCCGAGTGATCTGCACCCGCTCCCCCGCCGCGCGGCCCAGAGCGGCCTGCCCCAGCGCGGTAGCCGTCCCCGAGTCAGACACCCCGCCCTGCTGCTGATAGGTCTCCCAGCGGCCCCACGGAGCTGCCGCCGAGGGGTTGGTGACCTCCTGCGTGAACCCGTTCTCGCCAGCAATAAGGATTGCGGTAGACACATCCTCCAGCGTGGCGTCATCCGGGGCCTGGTCGACGTCCCGGCCGAGCCGCAGGTCGACCAGCGCCGGGCCCGACGACCGATCCACGGCCATCACGCTGCCCTCGTTGAACACCTGCAGCTCGCGGCCGCGCATCCGCCAGTCGATGACGCCCTGATCAGAAAGGTTGAGCAGCAGCGTCAGCAGGTCGACGCCAGGCTCTAACGCGAGAGTTAGGGTGGCCGCCCACGCCTGGCCGCTACTGTCGATGCTGCTGCTGAACCCGGCGGTCATGCCCGCCAGCGCGCCACGACCCTTCGCCTCATCGATGAGGGTCCGCAGCACCGCACCCACCGGCACCGCGTTGAACTGGCGTTTCCCATCGACCATCCCGGTAGTCGGGTACAGCACGGCCTTCTTGAAGGCCCAGGCGTAGCCGGGGCAGGTGTAGCTCCGCTTCCCGGCCTGGTCGGTGACGTCGGAACCACGCTTGATCCGCAGGAACCGGCCGCCGTCCGGCTCGACCCAGTCGCCGCCCGCCGCGTACTCCACCGCAATCTCGCACGGCTGCGCGAGCAGATCCTCCCCGGTCGCGTACGACGTGTAGTCCACTCGCAGCGACGACACATCGTTCAGCGGGTGCCCGACCTCGAACGACAGCGGGAACGGCAGCAGGCCCAGACGCGGCCCGTTCGGCGCGTACGCCACCAGCCGCAGCCCGTATCGGGGCAGATCAGCGGGCAGGATCACGCTCACCGGCCACCTCCGTTCTCCGTGTCGGCCTCGTGGGCGAGCCGGTATCGGTCCATCTCCATGCGGATCGTCGCGCTCCTGACGGGGTCGATCCGCGTCCGATCTCGGATGACCTGCAACGGATCAGCCGTCGTGGCCGCGCGGCCGGTCCCGGCTGCCGCCGTGGTGACGACTCCGTACTTGGCCTTGCAGGTGGCCAGTTGCTCGGCCACCTGCGCGCGAGCGGTGGCGACGTCGACCAGTGCCGGGGACGGCATGTCCAGTTCCCCGGCCGCGTGCGCGTGCGCGAGCAGCGGCGCATGCAGGATCACATCCAGCGCCTCATCCGCGCTGGTCAGGCCGTACTCCGCAGCCCGCACCTCGACAGCTTCTTTCGGCACGTACGAGACGAATCCCGCGTCCGGGTCACCGTCGACCGGCTCGTACGTGATCAGCCAAGCGTCCTCACCGGGACTGATCACCTCTCGGACCTCAGTGATCCGCCACTGCTCAACCGGCATCGCTTCTCCTCACATCCGCCAGGCCCACATGTTCAATTGCACGGTGAAGACGGTCGGCGCGCCCAGACTGCTTTCCGAGCTGCGGAGCGAAAAGTTCGTGGTGGTCGGGGTCCGCATGTGGAAGGCCAGCCGGTCCGGGATGGGGTTGTCCGCCGTGAACACCACGCGCGGCACCGTCACCATCGTGAATGTCCAGTTCACTGCGTACGACGCGCCGCCCGACAGCGACACCGACCGCATGAGCAGCCCGGCCTCACTGCCTGAGAACGACCATTTTCCGGCGAACTCGGTCGACGCGGCCGAGAACTTGAAGCGCTGCAGGTTCGCGCTGACGTCGTTGTAGCCCACCTCGAGTTCAGCCGGTTTCGCGAACAAGTAGCCGCCGCCGGCGAGGCCGGTCGTCGGATTGACGATGGCGATCCGGTAGTCGGTCGCCGCGTGGATCACCCGGCACTGCGCGGTGTTCGCCCCGTTCACGCCCGACACGGTGACGATGGTCGCCTCACCGGCGTACATGGACCCGTCCACGTACATCCGCGCGGGGTTCGTCCCGGTGCCCGGCAGAAACCGGATCTCCGGCTGTGTCGCCCCGGTCGGGTTGATCACGAGCCGGTTGCCGATCAGCCCGGTCGCGAGCTGCCCGACGATGCTCACTGCGCCGGACGAGGAGACCAGCACCGTCTGTGTGCCGCCCGCGTCGTACGCGGCCAGCCCGTCGTCATTGAGCTCCACCCGCGCCGCGATCGGGTCCCCGGCGACGATCCGCGTGGCCAGCGCCAGGATCGCCTCCAGCTTGTCGGCCGTGACCGCGTTGGCCGCGATGTTCCCGGCCTCGACAGCACCGGCCGCAAGCCGGTCGGTTGTGACAGCGTTCGCCATCAGGGCGCCCGTACTGATCGACAAGTCGGCGGCGTCTCCGTTGACAAGCTGCACCGCGGCGATCACCGCGCTCCCGGACGGGGCCGACTCATTACCGGCGTGGTCGACTGCGGTCAGCCAGAACTCGCGGAGCGCGCCGTACGGCTGGTCGGTGACAACGACCGACCCGGCCGCCTGCAGATACCCGACTTCGGTCGCGCCAGGGTCGAGCGGGTCTTGCATCCACACCCGGACCCGGTGGAAGTCGGCCGGCATCGGCGCCGGTCCGACGCCGATCCCGTCCCACGCGACATGGATCACGCCGAGCCGGGTGGACAGGACAGGGGTGGTCGGCACGGGCGGCGGGGTGACGTCATCCGGGATGGACACGGCGTACTCGTCGGAGAACACGCCCTTGACGCCCTGCGACGTGGCCCGGACCTTGAATGCGTACTCCTCACCGACGAGCAGCGGACTGTAGGTCCCCGTGGTGTCGCCCGGCTCTGTGGTTGCGACGAGGAACCACGGCGCGCCGACGACGTTGAACCGCATAAACAGCTCGTACGAGTCGATGTCGATCGCTTCGCCGTTGACGTCCGTGAGGACGGGCCCCCACGTGGCGGTGATCTGGCCCTGCGCGATCCCGGCTGCGTCCAGGAAGGCGGTCGGGTCCACGATCAGGCCCGAGGGTTTAGCGGCCGTACGGCCACGCGGTGACGGCGGGGCGGGTTGCGCCCCGGAGCCGCCGGACGCGGTCGACCCGCCGACGATGCCGGCCGTGCGGCGCGCGAGACGGATCGACTGCTCCAAGAAGCGGTCGTTCAAGACCACGTTGCCGCCGATCACACCATTGGCGTCCTTGGTGAGCGTGATCTGCCGGATCCGCAACGGTGCCAGGATGCCGCCGCTCGCGGGCGCGATGATCTTGTCTCCCGGCTGGTAGTCCCGCCACGGCAGCCACCGCGCCCCGGTCGGCGTGATCTCTCGGGTGTGCTGCACCCGCTCGCTGGAGGCGCGCAGCAACGACGACTCAGCGAGCAGGAACGCGGTCCCCTCGTCGCTCACGCCGCCCTGTCCGATGTAGTTCTCCCACCGGCCCCACGGCAGGACCGCGCTGGAGGAGTACGACCGGCGGAACCCGTCGTCGCCGACGACGAGCACGGCGGACGCGGCGTCCTCCAGGGTGCCCGTGTCCGGGGCGTCGAGCACGTCACGGCCGAGCAGCAGGTCCACGCGAGGTGCAGTCGTCAGGTCGCGCGCCAACTCGGTGTCCGCGTTGTAGACGTGCAAGGTCCGGCCCTGCATCCGGAAGTCGACGACGGACTGCTCAGCGAGGTTGATCAGCGTCGTGAGCGCGTCCAGGCCCGGCTGGTAGTAGATCGTCAAGATCTTCGCCCACGGCTGGCCAGCGCTGTCGTGGGTCGTGTCGAACGTCCAGTCGAGCGCGGGCAGCGCGCCACGCGCCTGCGCCTCAGCGAGGAACGCCTGCAGGATGCTGCCGGGCGTCGCCGAGGTGAACCCGCGCTTGCCGTCGACCAGCGGCGCGGGCCCCGCGTACAGCACGACCTTGCGAAGCTGCCAGCCGTAGCCGGGCAGCTCGAACGTGTCGACGCCGGTCTCGTCGGTGACGTCCGTGCCGCGCCTGATCAGCAGGAACCGCGCGTCCGGCGGTTCGACCCACGTCTTCCCGTCTTCCGACCATTCCACGGCGACCTCGCGCGGCTGCGTGAGCAAGTCGGCGCCGAGGGCGTGACGGCTATACCGCAACGTCATCGCGGGCACGTCGTTCAGCGGGTGCCCGACCTCGACTGACAGCGGGTGTGGCAACAGGCCCAACCTGGTGCCGTTGGGGGCGTACGCAACCAACCTGAGCTCGTACACGGCACTCCACTTCTGGTGCAAGACACCATCCAGGCGCGGGACACTGGAACGGTGTCGACTGCTTCCCCGACCCCCGAGAACGGGGCATCCCTACTCGACCGGATCGAAAACGCGGCGCTGGACCGAAGCGTCCCGCTTTCGGATGCCCTGCGTATATGCATCGCGCTGGGAGGCCGTGTAGGGTCTACCGCCCTGCGAGATTGGGCAAGTCATGAGCTCAACGGCTACGCGGGCAAGAAGGACCTGCCGGACTATCGCATCGTGCCAGCGTCCCTCTTCATGGACCAGACGAACGTGGCGGGTCTCAACCGTCTGTCGCAACGAGTCAGCCCGCAACTTCTCAGTCGGGATCTGCCCGAAGGCGTGCTTGACGGGATCGACGAGGAGCTCCGCCTGCCTGACCCGATCAGAACTCTCGAAGAGCATGCCAACGATCACGAGGATGAACTGCGTTTTACCTTCGGCAACTCAGAGATGTTGGCGCAGTTCCTCACCGGTCGCTGGCAGCAGAACGGCTCGATAAGGCCGAACATTGTTGTCGCCGCCGTCTACTGGAAGATCCCTCGTCCTGTGCTGCTCGGCGTGCTCGACCGGATCCGGACGGCTCTGGTTGTGCTCGTGGCAGAACTTCGTGAGGCCACTTCTGCAGGCCAAGAGTTCCCCACTCCGGCCGATACGGACAAGGCACTCAGGAAAGCGGTTGGAGACATCAAGATCGAGGGTGATCACAACACCGTGACCGTCCAGATGAGTGATTCTGGGGATATCACAGCCAGAGTCAATGAGCTTGTAAGCAGCGACGGTGGTGCCAGCAACCGTAAGGTGTGGCCCCTTATAGGTTGGTGGATCGGAATTCTGATCGCGATTGTGGGAGCCTATGCCGGGCTTGGCCAATGGCTGAACTGGCCAGCACCATGGTGAACCGCGCCAAGGTCACAGGTAGGAACGACGAGCCCGAATCTCGAACTGAGATGCTGCCGACGTGCCAGAGGCCGTCGTATCGACCAGGACGGCCCGGGAGTGCGGGTCACCCACCGCCATGGCCGGGGTCAGGTGCAGCCAGCGGAACGCGCTGCCGGGGCCGGTCGCGTTGATGTCGCTGGTCACGTCCGTCCCGGCGTCAAGGTCCCATGTGTCCGTCGTGACGATCGCCGCCGTCAACCGGCCGCAGTCGACCAGCAGGTGGTGGCCGGCCTGCACTGTGTCCGTGTAGGCCACCGTCCCGCCGGTCGCCACGTCGCGTACAGCTGGCTGGACGGCCGGGCCGGTGACCTGCAGCACCGAGTCCACGATCGGGCCGGTGCTGCCCGCCAGCGGCGTGACGATCTGGCCCGCGCCCGGCAGCGTCCCGGTCCAGGTCGAGTCGGCTTCGTCACGCCAGTACACCTCCGGGATCTTCACCACGGCGGTCAGCCGGGCCATGGCCGCACCCGCGAAGTACTCCGGTTCCGATGTCGCCTCCACGGTCACTCCGGCGACGCGGACGATCGACCCTGTCACCCACTTGAGCACCATGAGCCGGTGCCGCGTCCCGAGCAGCGCGCCGAGCGCTTCGAGGTTGTGCTCCATCTGCTCGGCCCCGCCGTCCGCGCCGGACGGCGTGTACGGGTAGACGGTGAACGCCAGCCCGAGCGTTGCCGCCTCATGGTCCAGGCCGAGGACCGGCAGGTCACCCGACCGGCCGGGCACGGCCAGGTTCACCGTTCGCACCCCCGGCAACGGCCGACGCTGGGTGCCCTTCTTCAGCCGCCAGCACCCCGCCGGATGGTCCAGGGGCACCCCGTCCAGGATGTACGTCGCGGACATCGTCACACCACCCCCATAGCGCCAGCCATCTGAAGGCCGCGGTTGATCGTCTGCGATGACGGCTCAGCGACCGGGTTGATCGAGGTCAGGTTGATGACCACTCCCCCGCTCCGGCCCGGCCCGCCGCCCACGGCCGCGCCTGGACTGACCGATGCGGACAGATCCGGCGCGAACGCCGCGGTGAGTTGCCCGGCGATGCTGCGGGCCGTGCGCATCACCTCGCCGGCCGACTGCTGCATGCCCTGCGCCATGCCGAGCATCGTGAACCCGCCGATCTGCGCGAACACGCGGCTCGGGCTGGAGATGCCGAGGGCCTGCCGCACCCAGTCCGGCATGATCGAGGAGAAGAAGCCGTACAGGGCGTTCTTCAGCCAGTCGTACATGCTGACGACGCCGGTCCAGACGCCGGTCATGATGGCCTGGCCGATGCCGCTCGTCACGGAGCCGATGTCGCCGACCGCGCGTACGATCCCGCCCGGCAGGTCGGCGAAGAAGGCCACGAGGGTGCCGCCGATCCACCGGCCGATTCCGGTCACCAGGTCCGGGATGATCGAGTGGCCGATCAGCACGTCGTACAGCCAGCCGAACAGCTGGGCGACGCTCTGCACCATCGTGGACACGATGGTCGTGACCATCTGGAACGCGGGGCCCAGCAGTGTCGTCAGGCCCTGTGCGATCAGGGAAACCAGGCTGACGACCTGTGGCAGCACCGCGCCCGACAGCTGCACCAGAGACGGCAGAAGCGGCATGACGGCCTGGAGAATCTGGATGAACCCCGCCGCGAGTTGCATAAGCAGCGGGGCCAGCGCCACGGTGAGCTGCACGGCTTGCGGCAAGATCGACGCTCCGAGCTGCAGAAGCATCGGCAGAATCGGCGCCACGGCGGGCAGCAGCGCGGAGAACGTCTGCACGAGCTGCAGCGTCACTGGCGACAGGTCGAGCATCGCCTGCATGAGCTGCACCCCGAACAGGACCACGGCCTGCGACAGCATCGGCAGAATCGGCGTGACGGCCTGGACGAGCACGCCGAGGGCCTGTACGAGGACGCCGCCGAGGACCGCCGCGACCTGCCCGGCGAGCGGCAGAAGAGGAGCCAGGGCTGGGAGCAGCGCGGACGCGAGCTGTGCCACCAGGTCCGCCAGCGGGCCGACCAGCGGCACCACGGCGAGGAGGAACTGGCCGAAGGCCGTCGCGATCTGGCCGACGACCGGCTGAAGCCGCGCCAGCACCGGAACCAGCGCGCTGGAGATGATCGACACGGCCTGCACGATCACTGGCATCAACGCTGTGGCGAGCACCGCTACGAGCTGCAGAAGCGGAGGAAGAAGCGGTGCCACGGCGGCGACCAGCTGGCCGACGCTCACCAGCAGCTGGGAGATGGCTGGGGTGACCTGCACGATCGCGGACAGCAGCGCCCCGGAGAGGGCCTGCACGATCAGTTGCAGAGCGCCCAGCACCGGGCCGAGGAGCTGCCCGGCGACCTGGACCAGCCCGGCGATGAACGGGCCGAGGATCTGCAGGAGCCCGCCGACGCCGAGCACGAACTGGGCGAGCAGGCCGGAGTTCGCCGCGAAGGCGGCCGTGATCGGAGCGAGGAACGCGGAAACCTGCCCGGCGAAGGTGCCCATCGCGCCCGCCAACTGCGACAGCATCGGGACGATGGCCGCGATGATCTGCCGCACCGCCGGGAGGATCGGCACGAGCACCTGCACCAGCGCCGTGGTGAACTGCGCGATCAGCGGCGAGATCTGCTGGAACATGGCCGCCAGCTGCGGGGCGATCATCTGGGTGAAGATCGTCTGCAGGTTGCCTGCCAGCTGTATCAGCGGCTGCTCGAACGTGGCCGCTGCCGCCTTCAGTTGCGCCGCGACGGTACTCGCCATCGAGGCGAACGCCCCCTTGACGCCGTCAGCGGTCGCGGCTGCGGCGATGCCGATCGCGGCGATCCCGCCGACAAGGCCGACGAACGCCCCGGCGGCCCCGACCGCGACCGCGGACGCGGCCACGCCGAGCCCGGCGAGTGCCGCGCTGGCCACCGAGGTCGCAAGTGAGATCGCGGCGCCGGTCTTCGCGATCTGGGCGGCCCCGTCGTCGAATCGGCTCGCCATGGCGCGCAGCGCGACGACCGCCCGGCCGAGGCCGGGGGTGAGGTTGTCTCGCAGGGAGATCGTGGCGAACAAGTCGCCGACGTTGAGCGCCACGCCTCACCTCCCTGAGGTTCGTTGGCGGGTGGGGGAGGTCAGGAGAGAAGGCCGACCGCTGCGGCGTACTGCAAGCCGCGATTCATCGACTTGCTGGTGGGTTCGGCCTGCGGGTAGTGGTTGTTGATCGTCATGTGGATCTGGCGGCCGTCGCCGCCACTGCCGGAGCTCGCCGGCGCGGCGGGGTCCGCCGAGGCCATCGGGGCGAGCTGGGACGCGCTGATCACCTGCGGCGCGGGTGTCGCGTAGCGCTGCACAGTGCTGGCCACCCTGCTGGCCATGCTCTGCAGGAGCTTCTGCTTGGAGGCCATGCCGTTGATCAAGCCCTGCACGTTCTGACGGCCGATCTCGGCGAACACCTTGGACGGGCTGGAGATGCCGAAGATGCCCTTAACCAGGTCGACCGCGCCGCTGGCGAGATTCTTGATCGTGTTGAGGAAGGCGTCCCAAGCCTTGATGAAGCCGTCCTTGATCCCGGCGACGAGATCGCTGCCCAAGGTCCACAGCTTCTTGAAGACCCCGGTGATCGTGTTGCCGAAGGTGACGACGCCGTTCTTGATGGTCGTGAACGCGCCCGAAAAATCCCCGGTGAGTAGCTTGGCCAGGGCGGTCACGATGCTGATCACCAACGGGAGGATGGACGTGCTGAGCTGGATCAAGGGCGGAAGGAACGGCGTCACCGCGCCGACGACCTGGGCAAACACGGTCGCGAGGAACTGCAAGATCGGGTTTAGCGCCTGGATCAGTTGCAGGATGGGAGGCAGGAGCGACTGCCCCAGCTGGACAAACACCGGAAGAACCGGAGTGAAAGCGGTCATGATGGTCGAAAGGGCCTGAACGAGGGCGCCGCCCAGCGCTGCGGCGATCTCTGCCACCAGCGGGATCAGAGGTGTTATCGCAGGTAGAAGCGCTGACGCCAAGGTTCCGACGAGCTGCGCGATGGGCGGCAGCAGAGGGAGCACGGCGGTGATCACCTGGCCGAAGGCAGTCGCCAACTGGCCAATGACCGGCTGAAGCTGAGTTAGCACGGGCTGCAGTGACGAGGCGATCGTCTGAGCAACCTGCACCAACACCGGCATGAAGGCGTTGGCCAAAGTGCCCGCGAGCTGCAGAATCGGCGGCAGAAGCGGAATCAGCGCAGCCACGATCCCCGCGAAACCCGTGAGCAGCTGACCGATCAGCGGCCCAAGCTGCACCAGGACGGGAGCCAGCTGCGCGGACAGCGTGGTCGCGATCAGCTGAAGCCCGGACATCAGCGGCCCGGACACCGACCCGGCAAGCTGCACCAGAGCGGCCAGCAGCGGCCCGAGAGCCTGAAGAAGACCGCCGACCCCTGTAACCAAGGTGGCCAGCAAGCCGCTGTTCTGCGACAACGCGGCCGACACCGGCTCCAGAAACCCGGCGAGCTGGCCACCGAACTGTCCGAGAGATCCGGCGAGCTGGCTGAGCAGAGGAGTGGTCGCGCCCACGATCCCCTGGATCGCGGGCAGCAGAGGCGTGAGCAGCTGCCCAAGACCGGCCGTGAACTGGCCGATCAAGGGTGAGATCTGCTGGAACATGCCCGTCAGCGCCGGGGCGATCTGCGAGCCGAACATGCCCTTGAGCTGGCCCGCTGCCGCGATCAGCGGCCCCTGGAACACCGATGCCGCGTCCGCGAGCTGCCCCTTGACCGACGCACCCAGGTCGGCGAAGGCCGCCTTCACGGCCGGTGCGGCGGCGGCCGCGGTGATGCCGATCTTGGCGATGGCGAGCGTCGCGCCCGCGAACACGGCCGCCAGGCCGCCGCCCACCGCGACGCCGGCCGCGCCCACCCCGGCCAGCAGCGCGCTGCTCTTCACACCGGCTGAGGCGAGGGACTTGCCCGCCGAGGCGACGGTGCTCGACATACGCGTGGCCGCCATGCCAGCGGCGACCATGGCGGCCTCGATGCCGGTGGCGTGAACCTTGATCCCCGCGACGGCCTTGCCCAGCGGGCCCGACATCTTGTCGCGCAGGCTCAGGGTCGCGTACAGGTCGCCGATCGACAGAGCCACGGTTCACCTCCCCGGGTGGTCATCTGCTGCGAGCAGTAGCGCTTGCAGCTACGGCACTGGTCAGTCGAGAGCGCGGCCACGCGCACGGCTGGCCGTCTTGTCGGGGGGTGGGGCGAACTGGCGGCTGAGCCGGGTATCAGCCGTCAGCAGGCCGAAAATCTTCGTGCGGAGCCACCGCCAGGTGCGGCCCGCCATCAGACCGGGCTCTTCGAGGTCGATCCCGTAGTGGCTGTGCAGATCGGCCTCGATGAGGTCCCAGTGGCTCAGGAGGTCTTGCCACGTGAGCGCTGGGCCTGCCGGGACGGGTTCGTACCACTCCCAGAGCCCCGTGACCGGGTCGAACTCGCCGCCGCCTCTGACGCGGCCCGGTTCGGGGCGAGGGCTTCCGGGTCGCCGCCGGAGTTCCAGAACTTCATCGCGGCGTCGACGTCGACCGCGATCCACAGGAACGTGGTGACGCCGCAGTGCTTCAGCACCGGCCACGACACCTTGGCGGCGAGCAACTGGTCATAGACCGGGCCGAGGCAGCGCTTGTAGAGGTCGGTCTCCTGGTCGTCGTCCAGGTCCGCCAGGTCCGTCAGGTCCGTTTCCTTGCCGGACGCGGCGGCGACACCGGCCTGCATGAGCCTCTGGCACAGCAGGCCGGTCTCCGCAGTCGGCGCGGGAACGGTGTAGTCCTTGCCGCCGACCGGCAAGGTGAGTGTGTCGTCGAAAAACTCGTCGAGGGCCTTGAGCTTTGCCATGGGTTACGCCGCCACCGGGTTCTCGATCTCCTCGGGCTTGCCCTGGCCGAGTAGTTCGACCTCGAAAGGCTCCAGGTCGGTTGTCTCGCCGCCAGCGCCCTTGTAGTCGACTCCGGCGCGTCCCTCGAACGCGTCGGGCGATCCGTCGCGACGGTACCAGCGGCAATGCACGTCCGCGCCGGGGCCGACGACGAGACCGGCCTTGCGCAGGAACTCCTGCCCAGGGTCGGGAACGAACGTCGTGGCGTCGGCGTCGCGCTTGCGGTTGCCGTTGAGAGTCAGGGTCCAACCGCGCTGGGTGACGACCTGGCTGGCCCAACCGTCGCCGTCGAAGTCCGAGTCATCCTCGGTTTCGGTGTTGATCTCCTCGGCGAACTCGGTCAGGCCCTTGACGGGCGTCCAGGTCGGTGCAACGGGTGTGCCGGTGTTGATCTCGACAACCCAGTCCTTGGCAAGCAGGCTGCGCAGCGTCATCTCATCTCCTTGTGAGCGCATGAGGAAGCCGCCAGCACTACTGCTGGCAGCAAGGGAAGAAAGGGGGAAGGTCAGTCCCGGTAGGTGGAGGGCCGGACGCACCGCAGCTCGTAGCTGTCGGCCCGCTCCACCCGGCCTGAGCCGTCCCGCGTGTGCGGGGCGATGATGCGCCGCTGAGCCAGCAGCACGAACACGCCGGTCGACAGCCGGCGGTTACTCAAGCCGTGCACCGCGTTGAACACGGCGTCAGCCAGGTCGTCAGCGACGCGCGGGTCCGCGCCGCCCCGCATCCGGAACTGCACCAACACCGACGAGTCGGTCTGCTCGATGTCGTCACCGGCCTGGCCGAGGCCGTACGTCGCGAGCGAGATGGCCAGGTCCGGAGCGGACGGCAGCCCACCGACCGTTATCGCGGTCTGGGCGGCGGTGTAGATGCCGTCCGGGTTCCAGTCGCCCGCGCCAGCGTCCTCCAGGAGCTGGCCAAGCCCCGTCAGCAGCAGCCGAGTCCAGCCCTGCGGCGGCGTCACCGGAACAGCTCCTTGAGCTGCTGCGCGATCAGCGCTTGCACCGCGGAGGCTTCCTCTTCCAGCGCCTTCTCCAGGTACTTCGCTTCGCGGCCGGGCGCGTGCTTCCAGTCGAGGTTTTCGTGCTGCGCCACGGCGTACGGCTGGCTGTAGCTGATGGAGGCCCGCATCTCGTCGCGGTCGACCGCCGTGTCACCCGAGTTCTGCAGGTGACCCTCCTGCAGCGGAACCCTGGTGTTCGCGACGTTCAGGACGTGCAGCGCCGCGTCCTTGAGCACCCGGGCGGCCACCGTCTTGGTCTCCTCGTTGAAGGCGACCGGGTTGAGGTGCATGTCCAGCTTTACGTCGATGCTGTCCTTCACTTCAGCGCCACCTCCACATGATCGGGTGTGGGCAAGCCGCCGCCATCGCGGATCAGCGACGTGATGGCCGTGGTCGACCGGCCGTTGACCGTGACCCGGCTGCCGGGCGGGCACACGACACCGGGCTTGAAGTACACCGTCGTGTCGGACACGATCTCCAAGCCGTTGGCGTCCCGGACGAGCTGCCGCTTGTCGTCGGCCAGGCACGGCTCCGTCACTTCAGGCCCGTACACCGGCCCGTACGCGCCTTCGCCGATGAGCGGCTCGATCGCCGCCGTGTGCCGGAACATGAAGTCCGGGATGCTGGTCACCAGGTCATCACCGCAATCAGGAACCCGGCCCGGAGCAGGATCGACACGGCATCCTGCGCGTAGCGGGGCGCGGTCCCGTCCTTGCTGTCCACCCGCGCGAGTCGGACGGACCCCATCGACACGTCCTTGAACGCCGACGCCGTGCCGAACTCGTCGCCCACGGCGAGCGTCCAGGCGGCCTGGACGCAGGTCGCCTGCATCATCGCCTTCTTGAGCACCGGATCGAGAGCGAACTCCTGGTCGTCGACCTCATAAATGGCTTCGGCCAGCAGCTCGTCAACGCGTTCCGACGCCCGCGCGAGCCGCCGGTCAATGTCGGCCGGGCCTGACTGCCCGGTGTAGTCGAGATACTCCTCCGCCGTGGCGTAGGTCGGCATCGGCTACCCCGCAGGCAGTTCGAGGACGTGGACCGTCAGCCCGGCCGGGGCCGAGTAGTCCAGGTAGACCTTGCCGTCGCTCTGGTTGTAGATCGCGGGCAGCGGCGGGATCAGCACGTCCCCGTCATCCGCCGGGATCGTGTACGGCACGTCGGGCAGCGGTTGCCCTTCGACCTCGCCGGGGATCTGCACCGTGACCGTCCGCGGCGCGGCATTGGTGTTCTTCACGCGGACCATGCGGCGGCCGTTGTTGACGAACGCGTGCCCGTCCGTTGCGGCGGGCGTAGGCAGCGCAGCCGCCAGGTCGTGACCGGCGCGGGTGATCTTCGTGACTGGCAGGTCGGCTCTAGGCATCGTCGTCCTCCTCCTGGCCGAACTCCTTGACGAGGGATGCCTTACTGAGGGCGCGAGCGTCCCTCTCGGGCATGCCTCTGGAGATCGCGTATTCCATCCACGCGGCCTTGTTGTCGGTGTCGAGCGGTCGCGACGGCCGAGCCAGGGGCGCGGTCACCGGCTCGGCCGGCTGCTCGTCCGGGGCGTCGATCAGCAGCCAGTTCGGCAGGCCGTCCAGCCGGGCCGACCGCTGCGGCGTCTCGTAGATTCCGCCGGTGTTGCTGTTGCGATACACGTACACGCGCGCCGCCCTACGGGTTCACTCGGAAGTCGACCTGCACGACCACCTCGGCCGGGCTACCGGCAGGGGCGGCGGTGACCACCGACAGGGCGTCGCCAGCGGCGAACACCGCGTTCTGCAGGTGAGTCCAGCCCGCCCACGCGTCCGTGACGGTGGCAAGGGGCTCCGCGAGCAGGTCGCCGCCGTTGCGCTGCGCGTTCACGGTGCCGCCCGTCCCGCCTGCCCGGTAGGCGCGCACGGCGATAGCCGTGCAGGCGACCGGGAGCCTGGTCACCATGTAGGTGCCGGCCTTCCCCGCTGGGACGCGGTACTCCTTGGTGAAGGTGCGGACGGCGGACAGATCGACGTCGCCTGCCCGGCCGTCCACGCTGTTGACCTTGTGGCCCATCAGTGGCCCCTCCTGTGAGGCTGGGAGATGGAAGGCCCGCCCGTGGTGCGGGCGGGCCTGGTGAACGTACAAGCTGAAGAGCTTGCGTTAGGCGACGTCAGCGCCCTTCACAAGGACGGCCCTCTGTGGGTCGAGGGTCTTGGTTCCGTACAGGCAGTCGATGCTGACCACGTCCTGCTTCTTGTCGATGTCGTAGTCCATCACGACCCGCAGCCCGAAACCCTTATAGCTTGCGACAGCAGCGTTTGCCGCGCCCTGCGGGAGCACCAGAGGGCGCGTCACGAGAGCGAACGCGGTCCTGTGGAAAGCGACTCCTACCTCGGTCGTTGAATTGCCGCTGGTCTGCGCGGGAACCTTGATGTTTTGCGTCTGATACGGGTCGAAACCGAAAACGCGACGACCAAGCGACGCCTCACGCAGACCATCGGTGTCGCCCCTGGCGTCCGCCCGGTGGAAAAGCTCGTCGCCGAGCCACTTGGCCTCGATCTCCGGGCCGACCACCAGGTATCGGTCCGCGGCCGGAACGTTGCGCTGGTTCAGGACGCGCCGCGCGTCGATCGCGGTCCTGGGGTTGCCGTAGGCGAACACGTTTGCGCCAGCCGGGTTCGCGGCGTGCTGGCCGACGACACCGACCTCCTGCAGGACATCGTCACGCAGGGCGAGGATGTCGCGGTCGATCTTCTGAGCGATGGCCTCCATCGCAGGATTGAGCAGTTGCACGCCGAAATCTTCGATCTTCAGAGTGAGCTCTTCCGTGGTCACGGCGAAGCTGACGTCGGCGAAGTGGTTCAGGGTGACCGGGATGCTGGTCTCCTGCGCGTTCTGGATCTGGATGCCGTTCGCGCGGACGTACTCGTTCGCGGTGAAAACCGCCGGCTTCCTCACGTTCACGGTGTCGCCGATGCGGGACGCAAACTCCTCCTCGTAATCCCTGTGCACCAGCATCGCCATCACGGTGGTCTCGTACAGGGTGGCCAGCGCAGCGCGGGCGATCACGGTCGGGGTCAGAAAAGTGTTCGGCATGTGGGCCTACTCCTTGGCGTTGGCCTTCCGGCGCCGTTGCGCGCGGAAGTCGTCGGTGGTCATCTCGTCGGGGTCGCTGGATCGGCCACCGGGCCCACCGGTGAACTCGCCTCCGCTCCTCGCGGGCGGCCCGCTCAGCGAGGCCGCTTTGAACTTCGGGTTGTCCTCGATCGCCTGCTGAATCCGCTCACCCAGAGCGGTGCCGAAGTCTTCGGCGTTCGGGTCGAGGTCCTTGATGGATCGCAGGAACGATCTGCTGTCGAGCAGCGCGTCCCCGTCCGCGCCGAGCTTGAGCGCCGTCCGGTGCACCCCCAGCTCAGTCAGCGCACGTCGGTGCAGCTCCCGCTCGGCGTCGCGTTCCTTCGCTGTGCTGTCCCGTTCGGTGGTGAGCCGGTCGATCATGTCCTTCGGGTCGACCGGCTTCTCCTCCTCGGCGACGAGGCCGAGGGCCTTACCGATCTGCTGGGCCAGCTCAGACTTCGCCTGCGCCGCGACCTCCTCAGGGGACGGCCCGGCCTGCTGCTCAGCGGCCTTCTCCTTTTCCTGGAGTTGTGTGCGGTACTTGACTGCGTCGTTACGGGCTCGCCGCAGCTCAGCCTGCGCCCACGCGGGAAGGTCGTTGATCTTCCGCGCGTCAGGCTTGGCCTTGTCGTCGTCGGCGGCCGGGGCCTGCTCGGGCACGATGGCCTCGACCACCTCCGGCGGCGCGGGGGTGTCCTGGCTGGCCGGGTCGACGGTGGAGGTGACCTCGATCTGCTCGTCTGGCATGAGCTGACTCCTTGCGAATCGTGATGTACCGCCCGGCCTGCGGGCTGTCGCACGCCGCCCGGCCTGCGGGCGGGCATGAAAAAGGCGCACCTGGTGGGGTGCGCCTGGAAATGTGAAAGGCCCGCGCCGGGCGGGCCTTTCACATGGTGATAAAGGGTGAGCTAGTCGACGACCAGCTCAAACTCTGGGGCGTACAGGGCGGGGTCGAGGACGTCGCTGGCGGGTCTGCCCGCATCGTGGGCGTCCTTGAGGATGCTCCACAGTCGTGCGCCCGCCGTAATGGCGGGCCTGCCCGCGTCCTCGTTCTTGACGAACCCGGCCGCGTCCTTGTCGTCTGTCCACACGTGGCCGAGGAGCATGCCGTCCTGGTCCTTCAGTGGCGCTCGGCGCACGTCAGCCGGGTTTGCAGCCTTGCGGCTGTAGGTCCCAGCCGATCGGCCGACGACTGTGATGGTTTCTGAGAACCGTGGATGGGGCTTCTGTTCCTCTGCCATTCCGCCATCCTCCTAGTAGCTGTATCCCGTGTCGACGTCACCCAGCGGATCGGGTCGCCAGTCGGCAGGTGGCCCGTTATCAAACCAATCGTCGGGAACAACTTCGACTTCCACGAACCATTTATTATTCACTTTATACACCGCATGGACGATATACGTCGTATTGCGACGCAAAATCAATTCACGCTCACCGGGATTGACCGTAAGGCCGTCCACATTAAGTGCGTTATGACCAGCAGGAACACGCACTGCGAGAGCAATAGGATTGTCGGAAAATGCGGCATTCCGGCCGACGCTGGTACTCATATATGCCTTGTCGCGTAGGACCCGGCCGACCAGCCCTTCCATCTCCTCCTGGGATCCAAGATCCACGCCGTTGGCCTTAGTGAAGTCCGACTTAACGCCTCGATGCACGATGACCGGCTCAGGAACCGACTGCCGAGTCATCGCCTTATCGAGGTCATCGATCAGCTGGCGAGTCTCAGGGCTGCCGGTACCAGCAGGACCCCTCAGAGCCCTGTTCATCGGACTGTACGAGAAGCCCGTGTACTTCCGAATTGCCTGCAGCTCATCCCGAGCCCATCCCTTCTTAGGGATACCGGGCATCTTGGACTGAATCCACTGCAGCCCCTCAGCGTTAGTCCGATGGCGGGCAGCGTCTCGCATCGACGACGTACGGCCGCTGATGGTCGGCGCAGTAGCTGCAAGCTGTTTTGCTTGCGTGGTAGATGCCGCCGGGCCAGCCGGTGCCGGCTTGGGCTTCGGAGGCTTCAATGACGGGTGGAGATCCGGAGACGTTGTCTCATCGGGGCGGATCCGCTCACGAGACGACTGCCGCAGCAGCCCGGTCTTGTCCAGGTGCTCCTTCATCTGGGCCTGGTACGCCTTGGCGTGCTGCTCCGCGACTTTCTTCTCCGGGCTGCCCGCCGGGGCCGCCGCCGCGCGTCGCTTCCACCCCCGGATCTGCCGTTCGAGGTACCGCTGTTGCTGCGTGTCCTCGTACGTGCCCTTCGCTTCCACCTTCGGCGGCGGCTTCGTCATCCCCGGCAGGTAGACGCCGAAGGTGTGCTTGCAGTTCGGGTGCTGCAGGCCCGCCGCTCGGGCCTGAGCCACCGTGCCCGCGACGCGCACGGTCACCATCTCGCCCGTCAGGACGTTCTTCTCCTGCCGGTCCCCGGTCGAGCCGGTCTGGGACAGCACCTTGCCTTCCCACGGCAAGCATCTCGGGCACCGGTACGGCGCCCGCGACACCATGACCAGGTCACGGCCGTTCGCGGCCAGCGTCTGCAGGTGCCCCTCGTTCGCTGCCCGCGCCATCGCCGTACGAGCCGCCATCTCCGCGTAGCTGGAGATGGACCACGTCCGGTTCTTGCCGTCGAAAAACGTGATGCCCTTCGCGGCGAACTTCTGCAGCGCCTGGGTCGTCGCCTGCTCCCGCGTTATCGCGCCGGTCAACGCCAACGGCGTCGTCTCAGCGATCACCTGACGGTAGACGTCGTTGACCATCCGCAACGCCCCCGTGGTGAGGGGCGGCAGCAGGCCCAGCGCCTCCTTCAGCAGCTGCGCCAGACCCTTCCCAGGAGTGATGCCCTGGTCCTCGCCCAAGCGCTCCAGCTCCTGGCTCGCCCGCACGAAGCCGTCCTGCCACGCCTTCGTGACGCCCTCCTCAAGGGACTTGGACGCGAGCGCTTCCAACTCCTTGAGGACCTTCTCAGCCTGCAGGCCGAGCGCCTGAACCTCGGCAAGCCGGGCGCTCGCCTGCTGCGGCGTGTTCCCGCCCTTGGCCAGCGCCTTGGCGATGACCTCGAACAGGTGCTCCTCAGCCTCGGCGTACCTGGCAGAGATCGAGGCGGCGAACGCGATACGCTCGTCCACCGCCTCCATCAGGTCAGCCATCGAGGTCGTCAGCGACGTCGGGGATGATCTGGTCAGAGAACAAGTCCGGGTCCTTCACGTTCAGGCCCATCTCGTCCCGCAGCCGCTTCATCTCCGCACTCACCTGCTCGTCATCCCAGTCGGGATGGATCATCCGGATGCGGGTGTCGATGCTCGCGGCCTGCGCCCGGTTGAGCAGTTCCACGGTGCGGGCCACGGCCTCGGTCTCCAGGAACACGCCGTCCGGCCATTCGATCTGCGGGCGCTCGGCGGTGACCTTCGACTTGTAGATGTAGTGGTCGACGTGCAGGAGGCAGTCGCCCAGCCACGCCAGCGCGGGCGTCCAATAGCCGATCTTCCGGCCTCGGGTGGTGAGGGACTGCCGCTCACGGGAGTGGATCTCCGTCGCGGTCGCCTCCACGCCCTCCCCGGCCTCGCCGAAGGACTGCACGCTGTACCCGGCGCCGCGAAGGATCTGCGCGACCAGGGACTTGGCGGTCTGCTGGTGCTCCTGCACCCGGATGTCGAACTGGGAGACGGTGATCATGTTGCCGCCGCCGTTCGCTGGCGGCAGCATGCCGAGCCCGCTGTAGATCTCCCGGTCCGGGTCCCAGTACGAGCCCTTGCCGCGGCCCGTGTTCTGCAGGTACACCTCGGGCACAATGATCCGCGCCTTGCCGAGCCGCAGGTCCCTCATCCAGGACGTCCACGTCTCGTCGAGCGCATCCATCAGGGGTTCGACCCCGGCGTAGTCGGAGCGGCCCAGCGCTGTGCCCCTCAGCGTCCGGTGCGGGCGCATGTTGGGCACGTAGTAGACAAGCAAGCCCTTTTGATAGCCGGAGTCGAACCCGCCGTCCGCGTCGACCATCTCTGCGAACCCGGAGGTCGCGGGGTGGTCCTGCAGCGGCACCGGGTGGCCCAGGCGGGCATCGTCGCCCTGGTAGAGGCCGTGGTAAACCCGCCCGCGTTCGTGTCGCTCCAGGTGCCGCCACACGACTTTCTGATCTTCGCCCACGACCCGCCAGAACGTCACCGCCGCCAGCCTGCCCGAGTGGAACTCCGGCACCGCGCTGTCGGCCGGGACTGAGTCGACCACCGGATGGTCAGCCATCTCGGTGTCCCAACCGACCCGCAGATAGACGCCGCCGTACGCGCTGTCCAGCTCGCCGGCCTCCAACAGCCCGGCATAGACGCTGCCTTCGTTCAAGATCTTGTCGAGCCGCTTCTGCGTCTTCTTCCCCGAGCCGCGCAGCGTCGGCGGCTCAGAAAATAGCAGGTCAGCGCTCTTGGCTGCGATGTCCGCCGCCAGCGGGACGTGGAGTTTCGTCGACCTCGACTGTCCGGCGGGGATCGGGCTGCCCCAGAACCACCGGGCAACGCGGCCGACCGCGCCGCCAGCGAACTGCAGCGGCCGATCCCAGCCCTTCAAGTCGAGGCCCAGGCCCGGCGTCACCGCCCCGTTGCCGTACACCTCGGCGAGCCGGTCAGGGTCACCGCTGTACCAGGCCCCATGCTGCCGGTACAGGCGCGTCTCGGCACGCATATGCGGGGGCGGCCACTCCTGATCTTCAGTGGGGAGCGGCACGTCACACCCTCTCTCTTTCAGCAAGCAGATTTGCTAGCGACAGCCATAAGTCGGCTAGCTTTTCGATGCGCTCCATGCGGGCCAGATCCGTCTCCAGCTCGGCATTGGACAGCAGCCGGGCCGCATTTTGAACGGCCTCATCGACGGTCACGTAACCCTCGCTCAGATGATGGGGATCAGCCCGGACGGCAGGACCGGCCGCTCGTCGGCCCGCACCGTGCGCACCCACACCTGATACGTGCCGTCCGGGAGCGTCACCGTCCCGCCTGGGCCGACGAGGATCTGCGCGACCGCGCCTCTCTTCTTGGTCTCGGCCCAGCTCGCCGGCCTCCAGTCCTCAAGCCCCGGCTCGACACCGGGCGCGGTAAAGGCAATCTCCACCGGCTCGTTGCCTCGGGCGTGCTGCACGAAGACCTTCAGGTACTCCAGCGACAGGGAAGAGATCGGGTCCACAACGACTCCTCTCAGCAGCTCAGGCGTGCGCACGCCCCACGACCGGTACGGCAGGCCCACCTGCAGCGGCGGAAGCACGGGGTAGAAGACGCCAGCCACGTTCTGGCCGGTCACGGGTCCGATGGCCCGGAGCTTGGTCCAGCGCAGGGACGTGCCGGTCTCGCTCGTGACAGCCGGTCCCAGAACGCGACCTCGCCCCGGATGGAGGGCGGCGGGGATGCCGTGCTCCGTGACCGCGCCGATGCCGCGCGCCTTGATCCGCATGAGCGGCCTGGCCTGTGACTGGTCACGGGCCAGGCCGAGTCGCCGGTCGCTGAACAGCCGTAGGGCCTGGTTGTCCTCCGTGGCCGCGCCGAGCGTGACCACCTTCGCGGCGATCAGCGGCCTGGCCAGATCAGCCGCGACAGCCGCGCCCGCAACCCGTCCCTTGGCCGCGCCAAGCGTGATCGCCGTCTCGACACCCACGGGCGGCACCAGCAGGCCCTGCTTGCCGCCGCTGATCAGCCGCGCCGTGTCGACACCCGTGACCGGCGCGATGCTCCCCCGCGTGAGGCGGTAGAGGCCCATCGCCGTCTCCGGCGCAACCACCGCGTCGATCGCCCCCGTGCTCGGCAGCCCGGCCGGGCCGATCATAGTGGTGCCCAAGGCGATGTCGTCGATCAGCGTGTGGCCGGTGGAGTCCAGTTGGACACCGAAGTCGTACTTGTACGGCAGGCCGCCGAACGTGGCCGTCGAAGTGACGACGTGCTGATCAGCGATGGTGGAGTCAGGATCGTAGAAGACCCATGCCTCGGCGTGGCCCGACAGGGACCCGTCCATGGTGAGACATACCTCGACGCGGATCCACTGATCTGCGGGCAGCCCCACAAGCGTAGGACCGGCCTGACCGGCAAAGTCCAGCCGCAGTTCGTCGGACGCGGTGGTCCAGAGGCCGATGAGCCAGTCGGACAGGCTGTCGATCGCCAGCACCGTGTACATTTCGTCTTCGCCGATGGCGCCGACCATGCACCAGTAGAAGCGGGCGTAGACCGTCGTCGCTCCCGCGAGCTGCTCCGGCCCTTCCCATCCGAAGAAGCCTTGGCCGTAATCTGGTGTGCCGCAGTCGATCGCGAGCGCGCCCGGGAACCTCGCCAGCTCGCTGGTGTAGCGGGGCTCGCCGAAGTAGTAGTCGAACGCCAGGCCGTTCAGCCCGCCGGAGTCCTCCGGGACGAGCAGTTGTTCATCGGTGCCGTGGTCGAAGTTGTTCGCAACCGCAGGGGGACGCTCTGGCACCGCGGCGGCAAAGGTCAGATTGTCGACGAAGACTGCATCGAGGCCGCCGCCGTCGATATTGTCCCGCGTATAGCGGAAGATGACCGAGGTGAAGGAGCTGACCTCGACGGCGTACGTCCATCTGTACCAGGACAACTCGCCCCAGGCGTTGTCGATGAGGAGCTCGCCGAACTCGCCCACCCCGCGCAGCTCGAACGGGTCGTAGCCGCCTCCCTCGGTCGACAGGCGGATGTCGAAGATCAGGTGGGTGGCTCCGACAGGAACCTGCACGACCATGTCGGAGGTCTCGTTGTGGTCGATTGGCGCGCTGCGCATCGACCAGGAGCCGGAGCCCGCTGTGGCGTTCGTCCGGACCCATGTACCGGTGATGTCGAGAACGGGGGGCTCGTCCTCGAAGTCCTCAACGATGAACATCAGGTAGCGCGGTAGAAACCGATGGCATCGGTCTGGACGATGATGTTCGCGCCGTCAGGGCTCATCGGGAAGTCGTGCGCCGTCACGGGGATGATCTGCGCGTCGGGCACCACGCTGCCGGGCCGGAAGCAGATGAGGATCTTTCCCCAGTCGCCGCCGGCCGCCTGCACGTTGGCGTACGTCAGGTCAGGGATGTCAAGGTCCACCCGGTCGTTGGTGTTGTCGACCACCAGAGCGGCAAGATCGGCGCCCACCAGCGCCTTGCGCGCGTAGCCGGCGTTGGACGCCTCGCTGGAGGCCGACAGCACATCAGCGAGAGTCGTGCGGTCGTTCATCGCCGCGTCAGCCTCGATGCTCGCCGCGGCGAGCACGACCACGACCAGGGCGGCGCCAGTGGGCGTGTCCGCCTTGACCTGCCGGTAGAACTCGACGACGCGGCCCTTCGCGACGTTGAAGGTGAAGTCGGCCATGCTGCTGCCCTCCTTGGGCGGGTGGTTGACGCGGGATGGCTTGAGGTGTGGCCCCGGCCGCCGGCTGCCCCTCAACAGCGGCGGCCGGGGCCACGCCGGGGCTCGACGCGCCCCTCGGGGGCCGTCGAGCGGCCCACGCCTGAGAGGCGGTGGGCGTCAGTAGCGCCAGCCTTATGGCTTGCGCCAGTAGTCGGACATGCGCTCCATCAGCGGCATCCAGGCCGCCTGCGTGGTGTGCAGGATGTACCGGCCAGCGTCAACGCTGTGGTCATCGACCTTCACCGGGGCGTCGTCACCTCGCTCGGCTTTCCGGTCGTCCCAGGAGTAGGAGCCGACCTCGCCGAGCCAGCCGTGGCAGGAGCGATGCACCCGCAGCAGGTCCCCAGCGATCAGGTTGCTGACGGTGCGGATGCCGTCGAGTACGGCGTTGTCGCCGAGCTGTGGCAACAGCCCGTCGTGGTGGAGCTGGGTAACGAAGCTCGCCGCGCTGGGGTCGACGATGATCCAGTCAGGCCTGAGACCCCGCGTGCCGGGCCCGTAGGTGTCCGGCACGTTGTCCAGCCATTCGGTGATCTTCGCCGAGTATTCCGCGTCGGTCAGCTGCCGCCGTTCAAGGCGGGAGTCCCATCGCCACTCGCTGGCCAGGTAGATGCGCCGCTGCCCGTCCACGTCCGGGGTGGACACCCCGGCGAGCAGGGCCGAGAACGGGTTGACCGTGCCATAGTCGATGCCCACACCGAGCCACCGTTCCATGAGCGGCAGCTCGTCCACGATGTGCCGGTCAGGGTCCCACATGTCGAAGATGGCGCCTTCGGCCATGCACCATTCGCCGAGCACGTACCGGCGGTACCACAGGCCGGTGTACTCGTCCTTGAGATTGGCCACGTAGATCGGGTCCAAGCTCGGGTTGTCGTCCAGCGTGAAGTGCCACCACTTCAGGTCCAGCTCATGGGCCCTGAGCAGGAATCTCTTCCTCAGCCAGTGGTTTGGCGCATCGGGATTCGTCGTGCAAAAGATCTTGCTACCAGGGACGGAGCAGCGGGCGAGCAGCTGGTCCCAGAACGCCTCAGGAATCAGGGTCGCCTCGTCGACGTAAGCGCCTGCGCAGGTCAAGCCTCGCAGTCGCGACTCCGACCGGACGTCGTTCGCGGAGATGATCTCGACACGGCGGCCCAGAATGTTCGCGGTGACCGCGCCGCGCGTGTAAAAGATGCGCCGCGCTACTGGCCCCGTCAGCGACGGGTCCATCAGCGGCTCGAACACATTTCGCGCGATCGTGTCGCTCGTTTTGCCGACGACCACCAGGTGGCCACCACGCGGCGCCTGCGCCACGAAAATCAAGAAGCGGAGCAACGAGGCGATCGTCTTCCCACTTCTCACGCTGCCCGTCCAGCAGTTGATCCGCGCCGTGGACTCCGCGATGCTGCGCTCCTGCGCAGGCGACAGCGTGACAACCGCCAGACTCACTGGCTGTCCTCGCCGGTCTCGATGGCGTCGACGACCTCGACCGCCACGTCGTCCGGGGCGTTCCGGGCCTGCAGCGACGCGAACAGGTTGCCCAGGAGGCTGACGACGTCGCTGTTCTCCGACCCGTTACGGTTAATCAGGTCCAGCCCCAGCAACGAGCACCGGCGGGCGATCAGCTTCTCGGCCTGGTCGACGGCCTTCACATCGCCAGACAGGGCCTTGGCCCAGACGGACGCCATGAGCCGGTCCAGCCGGTCGATCTCAATCTGCAGCAGGTGCTCCGACGCGAGATGCTCAGCCTTGGCGGCCTTCTGCATCGAGCGGGTGATGTCCTTGATGACGGCCGCGGAACCGGAGTAGCCGAGGTTCTCGGCGATGATCGTGGGGCTGATGCCCGCGATCCGCATCTGTACGGCCTTGGCCCTACGCTCGGCAACGACGGTGGCCGATGCGCGCTTCTTGCTGGAAACCATGAGGGGACCCCCGTCCGAGGTGTGGGAGGAACGATCAGTTAGCGCGGGTCAGGTGTGGGTGCCGCGCCAGACGTGGAGGACGAGTTGGCCGCCCTTCACCACGGGCCCGAGCCGCATGTCCGGGCCGACCAGGTGTTCGGCGTCGTCGTCGATCAGCACGCCGGCGTCGGTCATCGCGCCGTCGACCGCGGCCTTCGCGCTGGGGTACCAGTTGCCGGGGTCGCGCCGGCGGCGGTCGGTTGGCCGGAGCTCGCCGACGACGTACACCCGATCAAGCCGGGGCAGGCCGACCGCCAGGGATGCTCTCTGGCCAGCGCGGCGTAGCAGCTTCGTGAGTCGGCCCTTGGCCATCGGATGCAGGCGCTGGTTGCTGTTCAGCAGTTCCATGCCGGGCGGCAGCTCGATGGTCCAGTCCGGGGGCGGGCGCTCGTCGAACCACATCGCGTCACCCCCGACTCGCTACTGTGCCGAGGCGAACGCCCCGATCACCGCCCACGAATGCCACCGGAACAGGACCTCCGGCGCGTGCCATCCGGCATCGGCCATGGCCTGCATGGTCGTCTGCTGCGGGTACGGCCTCAGCACCCCGCGCAGCGCGCGGGACTTTGCTCGGATCGACGCGTCCGTGATGCCGTGCGCCGCCTTGTAGTCGTGCGCCACGTCGGTGCCGATCTCCGCCCACCGCGAATCGACCGCGCGGATCTTCTCCGCGACGATCAGCGCGCCGGTCTCAGCCGAGCACGCCCGCGCGAGCCGCAGCGCGTCCACGCGTTCCTGCTGCGGCAGGAACTGCAACGTGAACAGGCACAACGTCAGGTCCGCGTCCTCGTGCACCAGCGGCCCCTGCTGGATGCGGGTCGCGCTCAGAATGACGTCGTGCTCGCCGCCGATCTCCTTCAGCTCGATCGCGGCCTGGTCGAGCATCGCGGGCTGCTCGTCGTACAGCGCAAACCGGATGCCCCGGTTCGGGTGCCGTTGCAGGATGCGCCGCGCTGACGCGCCGGTTGACGCGCCGAGGTCCGCGACCAGGCCGCCGGCCGGGACCAGCCAGTCGGTCGTCTCGGCCACGAGGTCCTGGATCACGTCGTAGTGCGGCACGCTGGCGCGTACGTGGTCGTCGAACACCTCGGCGACGTTGCTGGTGAACGCCCACCCGCCCGCGCCGAACTGCTCAGCGATGTCGGTGTCGTTGCTCATGCTGTGCTCCTGACGAGGCGCTGGTACTCGGCCCGGTAGAAGCGGGCCGGGTTCGGCAGCACGCTCGTGATCGCCGTCTTCAACCCGAGGCCGTCCTGGAACGCGACCTTCGGCCGACGCACCACGGACTCGGGCAGCAGTCCGGCGTATGCCCGCTGGAGCACGGCCTTGGGGTGGGCCTTGCCGTCCGCGACGGCGTGCTGCTGCAGAGACAGCGCCAGGTCGACCACGTCCGGGTCGCAGAACGGCAGGCGGCCCTCCACCGAGTGCGCCATGAACGTCTTGTTGACGCGGGGGAAGTTCTTCCTGCTCTGGGTGGCCATCAGGTCGCGCCGGTAGATGTGCCAGTCAGTGGTCTTCAGCGCGTGGTAGGCGAAGCCGTAGCTGGCCCACAGCTCGTCGGACCCCTCGCCGGAGTAGGTGACCTTGAAGCCGTCCGAGCGGATCCGCTCGGCGAGCAGCAAGCATGCCCAACCGATCTCGACTTGCGCTTTGTGCGGCATCTCGATGACCTGGACAACGCGGGCCAGGTCGTCGGCGGTCGGCGCCGGGATGTCGACCTCGAGCAGCTCGATCCCGAGGTGCTGGGCGGTCTCGCGCGCGCACCGCAGGTCCCGCGACCTGGGGTCCATGCGGGCGGTGTAGGCGACCAGGCCCGGCACGTGCTGCGCCAGCTCGTACGTGATGGCGGCCGAGTCGATCCCGCCGGACAGCAGCGCGCACACCGGCACGTCAGCGATGAGCCGCCGTTGCACGGCCTGCGCCAGCGCGCCCTTCAACCGGGTCGACGCCTGCGCCAAGGTGTAGCCCGCCGGCGTGCACCGCTGGGTGTGGAACCGCGACCAGGAGGCGCGGCCACCATGGATCGTCCCCCACTGGCCAGAGGGGACGTCAGCGATCAGGTGCGACGCCATGGGGCGGCCCACCGCGGCGAACGCCTTCAGCTCCGACGCGGCCATGACCGGCTGCGCCAGGTGCAGGTGTAGCGGGATCTCGCCGTGCCGATCGCGGGCGACGTGGAGCACGCCGGGGCGACGCTCATCTGCCCACGCCACGGCGAACATGCCGTTCACCAGCGGCAGCGCCCGGTCAGGACCGAGTACGGCGAGCGCGGCGGCCAGGACCTCCGTGTCACCGGTCGTCGACCAGGCCCGGCCCGGGTCGCGCTCCTCCACGACCTTGCGCAGCTCAGCGGCGTTGTAGATCTCGCCGTTGTACGCGATCGTGACCGGCCCGTCCTTGTACGGCTGGTCAGATCGGGCGTCGAGGTCCTGGACCGCGAGCCGGGTGTGCCCGAGGTGCACGCCGGCCACCGTCGCCGTCCTGGCCGCGTCCGGACCGCGATGCGTGAGCGCGGCCACGGCCGGGGCGATGTCCAGCTTGCCGAGACCGGCGACAACACCGCACATCAGATCCTCCCCGCATCACGCAGAGGGACGAGCAGCTCATCACGGACGGTCTCGGCGATCCGCGCCATCATCACGGGCGGCACCGCACGTCCGATGCGCTCCCACCGCCGGTAGTAGTTGCCGGTGAGCACGAAGTCGTCCGGGAAGCCGCCCAGGCGGCGTAGCTCCGCGAGAGTCGGGTATCGCGGGTGGTCGGGGTGGGTAATGGCCGCGGTACCCGCCGTGCCCGCCCTGGCCACGATGGTCGCGCACGGCTGGTCCCAGCTCAGCCGCTTGAGGCTCGTCCGCAGCTTGTGCCCCTCGCCGGGGCGGAGCTCGTGCCAAAGCTTCTCTACGGAGTAGCCCCGCAGGGTGAGCGGCTGCCCAGTCTCCGGGTCGTTCTGCAGGTCGTCGAACGCGCCGGGCAGATCACCAACCGCGTCGCGCACCGTGTAGCGGTATGTCAGCGGCTTCGGGTGGGCGGGCACCATGGCGAGGTCTTCGCGGACGCCGACGAAGATGAGCCGGTGACGGCGCTGCGGGACGCCGAGCCATTGCGCGTCGAGTAGCTTCGCGCTGACGCGGTAGCCGGGCCGCCGCAGCGCGGCCAGGATCTCCTTGAAGTAGCCCTTCGCGGTGCCCTGCACCAGGCCCGCGACGTTCTCCGCGACGAACGTGCGCGGCTGCAGGTCGCCCAGGAGTCGGGTGAACTCGAAGAACAGGTCGTCGACGCGCTGGCGGGTGTCGCTGTACGTCTTGACGACGCCCCACCCGGCTTCTCGCTTGCCGGAGGTGGAGAACGCGGCGCACGGTGGGGAGCCGTCCATTAGGTCGATCTCCCCGGCCTTGAGGTTGACCGTGTCGAGGATGTCCTTGGCAGTGACCTGGCGGATGTCGCGGGTGTCGAGCACGGTGTGCTCGCTGGCGTTGGCCCGGTAGGTGTCGGCGGCCGCGGGGATGAACTCCGACGCCCACAGCATACGGAGGCCGGCCATGCGGTAGCCGAGCGACGAACCCCCGCAACCGGAGAAGGTGCTGATGGCGTTGAAGCCGTTCCACGGCACCGCCCGAACCTCGGCCATTGACGGCACTCGGTATGGCGGCTTGGTCATCGGGGCTTGCCGCTCCATTCGTACGCGCAGCGTGGGCACTGGTAGTCGGTGCTGATGTCGTCGTCGAACGACTGGAACGCCTCCGGCGACGGGCCGTCCGCAGCGTCATCGGCCCCGCCGTCGTCGCCGTACTCGTCGTCGTGCACCCCGACCGTGACGTGCGCGTCCACCGCGAGCACTTCCTTGAGGTTGGCCAGCTCGTCGGAGGAGTAGCCCGTGGCCGCGAGCAGGGCCGTGTCTGCCTGCTGGATGTCCAGCAGCGACTGGGCCAACACGTCTTCGTACCAGCCGCCTTTCTCGCCGGTCCGGTTGTGAGCGATCAGGTACGCCTCAGCGTCCGTGTCGGACCTCGACGACCAGCCGCGGACGATCGGCGCGAGCCACGTGCCGTCGTCGTCCAGCTGCACACCCTCCGGAGGGCTGGCGCCCTCGGCGGCCATCATGGCCAGGACCTCTTTGCGGCCGTGGCCGACGACGAGCCGGCCGGTGCGTTCGTCGATCTCCCCAGCGACGACGCAGCCGAACGTCTCGATCGAGGCGCGGATCCCGACCAGGTCGTGGTCCTTGGCGTTCCTGATCGCGGACGGGATGTCCGGGAGCCGCATGTACTCGATGTAGCGCTGCATCACGCTTCCGTCCTGGCCGCAGGAAAGGCGCAGACGATCGCATAGAACAGGTGGTCCTTGACCCGCTCGGCTTCCGGGAGGTTGCTGTACGGCACCAGGCACGGGTGTGTCTTCGCGGCTTCGTCCTTGACCGGGCCGTACATCCAGCCGTCCGCGCGCTTCACCTCGCACCACGACTCGTGGAGCTCCTGCGGCGTCGCACCGGACAGGGCAGCCTCGACGCCCTTAATCGCGGACTCCCGCTGCCAGTCGGGCGCGTCCGCCCAGTGCGGTGACGGCGCCGGATCGCCCTGCGCGATCTGCAGGACGCGGTTCGCCTCGTGGCACACGCGGGCGATCGTGGTCACGTACACCTTCATGCTGGGGTCCTTTGGGGGCGCGGGGGTGTCGTCGGGGATCTTCTCCACCTCGGTCGCGGCCTCGCGGAGCGAAGCGGCGAGGAGGCTGCGGAACTCGGGGACATCCAGGATCAGGTTCGTCACGCCGGGGTCGTCGGTGGCTTCGGCCCTGAGCGGCAGGTCGAACGTGGCGAGGGTTGTCTCATGGGGGCCGACGCGCACGGTCAGAGCGGCGGGGATCGTGAGGGCTGCCATCACTCCGCGGCCTCCGGCTGGTAGCCGTACTCGGCGCGTCGTTCGCTCAGCTGCTTGGCGGCCACCGCGCAGGCCAGGACGTCCCAGCAGCGTGCCTCCACGGCCTGGTCGGGCACCTGCACGGACGCCGACACCGTGCCGCCCTTACCTGGGCGGGTGACGATCGGCGTGGCGGACTCCCACTCGACCGACCAGTGGTACTTCGCGGCCCACTCGGCGCGCGACCGGCCGAGCCGTACCCGCTTGAGCGTGAGCTGCACCTGGTGGCTGTCGCCTTCGGGCATCTTGATCCAGCCCATGACGGGCCCGTCGACGGTCCGGTAGCTGAACCGCTTGTGGCCAAGCACCTTCTCCACCAGGTCGAGGCTGACACGGCCGTGCATCCACCACGGGTCGTCGCGTGACCAGCAGCCGCGGCGCGCCCACAGCTGCGTACGGATCGCCCAGTCGTCGAACGACAGGCTGATCACCCGCGAGTCGTAGCCGGTCGGGTTCAGACGACGCTGCAGCCAGGTGCCGAACCGTTCAGTGTGCAGGTAGAGGGCGCCCAGCGGGTGGATCCGCAGGTGCGCGGCCAGGGTGTGCTCGCTGCCAGCGTTGCCCACCTTCACCTCGGCGGAGAACCCGCCGAACGTCCGGCCGAGCAGCAGCTGACCGCCGATCGTGCCGGTCGGCTTGTCCGGGAACGGGCCGGGCTTGCCCAGGTCGCTGGCGTGTATCGGGGGCCTTTTCAGGTCCAGCAGGGACATGGCTCCCGACATCGCTAGGACCCTGGTCAGCGGGATCCACGGGCCGTCGTACGGCACACCGACAGGCCACTCGTCCGGGTCGAGGTTGCCCTGCGGGTCGGGACGGACTCCGCACCGGTCGCACGTCACCCAGCGTGCCGCGCGCAGGGTGGCCCCGGCCGGGCCGTACCCGTCGACGACCGGCTTGTGGCCTAAGAGGCGACACCACAGCATGAGCCGGGGCGCGTCGTTGAGCCAGAAGCTGCGGTCGGCCAGGCGGCCAGGTTGGCGGCCTTCCTGCTCTGCGTTGTCGGAGGTGTGCCAGTACATGAGGGAACCTCCAGGAGGCGAGGGTGGAGGGGAACCCGACCCCGGCACGTTTTCCGCGCCTCCCCCGTGCGGACGCAGGGCCGCGCCGGGGTCGGGTGGTCATGGGGAAGGCCCCGTCCCATCTCGGGGATCGGGGCCTTCCAGCTATGCGCGTCTCAGAGCGTCTGAGACAAGATCAGCTCTCCGGGGGATCGCAGAGCATGCGGGCAGTCGTGAACGTCCAACACGCGCGGATTCAGAGACGCGAGCGTGCAAACATGCAAGCACTTTGGCATGCGTGTTCCACTCTGACGCGCAGCATATGCACTGTTGTCAAGTACCGCAAGCAGGCGCCCGACAAGGCGTGTCGCTGATACGGCCCGTTGGGCCGCCCGTTGTGGCGCTAGCTGCCATGACAAACGGCGTTATGTCGTCTAGATACGGTGATCGCGCGTACCGCTTCTGGTTGAAGCCCATAACGCGGCAGGTTGAGAGAGAATATCCTATGACTGGCTGTGCTCGGGCAGCATATGAGCGGGAAGGGTCAAATGAAGGTCTTCGTCAGCTATGCACGGGAAGATGAGCCTTATGCCCGTAAGCTGTCTGAGGCCCTTCGGCGGCGCGGCATCGACACGTCAAGCGATATGGCGATCACTGCTGGGGCGAGTTGGGCCACTGAGCTTCGAAGAATGATGGACGAGGCTGATGCCTTCGTCTTGCTCGCATCCAAGTCTTCTGCGGGGAGCGCCTGGATCGATCGTGAAGTAGCCGCTGCAACAGCTCGGACACTTAATGATCCGAATATCCGGCTAATACCGGTGATGCTGGATAGAGGCGCGGAACTGTCGCCGCTTGTATCTAGGTTTCAATATATCGGCGCTCAAATTGCGAGAGATCCGGATCGGGTCGCGGATCTTATTCAGGAAAGCCTCACCAGAGTCGTCTCGCATCCGAATGTCAACCTGGAGCGCGTGACTGTTGAAGTTGAGCTGGCAAAGCTGCACTTGTTGGCTGCCCAGCAAGCTGCAGCATCAGCCAAGTCCTGGAGGGCACTGTCCCGGGTGACCAGCATCGTCGGTCTCGTAGCTGGCGTCGTGGCCACGATACTAGCTGCAGTGTCGATCACTGCCGGTTCGGAGGCGCAGACCGCCATAGCATTGGTAATCTCAGTCGCTTCCACATTAACCGCTACAGGGCTGACCATCTACTCCGCGAGGTCGCGAAATGACTCCTGAATCGTCGGGTGGAGTCGTCGGCGAAGAGATCGAGCTGTTGCGAGCACAAGAACAACTTCGCCAGATGCAGGAGACGTTTGACCAACGTAAGCGGCAAGATGGCCGTTGGTTTCTTTTGAAGCTTGTGATGGGTTGGACATCCGTGGTGCTTCTGCCGGGCATCGCGTTCACTAGCGGCTGGGTGATCTTTAATCACCAGAACTTCAGCTCGACGACGGTTGCTGCTGTCACCGCTGCGCTACTCGTCGATACCCTCGGTCTAGTTCTCAGTGTGTGGCGTCTCGTGCTGGGAAAGGGTCCTGATCCCCTTCAGCCCATCGGCGATACGCCTGTTCTATCTGCCGCAGTTGCCAGTCCCAGCACGCAAACCGCGCGTCGGCGCACGAAAAGGTAGAATAGTCGTAAAGTAGTCAATATGCCCAAGCGGCAATCTTTGGTCACGTCTGTGCGCCAGACGGCTCACATGCCGATGCCCGCCGTGGCGTTGTCTGCCCACTGATCGACGATCCGCAGGTACTCGTGCAACGCGGTGCCGTTCGGTGACCATCCGCCCTGCTCAGCGATCGTCTTGTAGTCGTGCCCGGCCTTCCGCGCCGCCGTGGCGAGGCCGGCACGCATGCTGTGCCCGGTGATGCCCTCCAGGCCCACCGCCTCGGCCGCGTCCGCGACGGCGATCCCAATACCCTGCGCGCTGATCGGGCCCAGCATCTTGTGCCGGTTGAAACGCAGGAACGCGGGACCGTCCGGATCGAGGTCCGCAGCCGCCGCCCACGCCAGCCAGGCACGCCGGGGGCACGTCCACTCGTTCTCACCTTTCCTGATCGCGGGCGAGCGGGCACCGGTCTTCCCATACCGGGCGAACACCTTCAGCCCCTCCTCCGTCACCACCACGTCGCGGGCGAGCAGGTTCGCCAACTCGCTCCTGCGCGCCGCCATGCCGAACCCGACCGTGAGGATCGCCCGGTCCCTCCTCCCCTTCAGGGTGTCCGGCAGCGCCTCCGACATCGCGCGGAGCTGCATCACCGTCAGCGGCGGGGCTTGGCCACGGCCGCGCTGCTCGCCCTCCTCGGCCAGCATGCGGGCGAGCGCGTCGACCGCCTTCTTCGCCTTTTTCGGCCCGTTCGGGTGCACCGCGACGCCGCGTTCCCGCAGGGACACCGCCGCGCCGTACAGGTTCCGCTCGATCGTCGATGGTGCCTTGCCCTGCTTGCCGAGCCAGATCACGAACCCAAGGAACGCGCCCGGCGTGCCGGCCTCCAGTGGGATGCTCACCTCGGCGACGTACCGCTCCCACACCCGCCAGTCGCTTGCGTACGAACGCAGCGTGTTCTCCGAGCGGGGCTCGAACGCCTCGGCCGCCGCGTCGAGTTCGGCGAGCCGGGCCCATAGCGCGGCGTCGTCGGCGGGCACCAGCTCGCCGCCGCCGTGGAGTTCCAGCTCGCCGATCGCCTCTCGGCCTCCGGGGCGATCGGGGGTCACAGTCATCTTGTAAGCCGTTCTGCTTGCGTGTTGGTTGATCGTTCCCCTGGCGTTGGGTGGCGCCGGGCGGGCCTTCAGAGCGTTCTGGCCAGCTCGTGATCAAGTGCTCTCAAAGATCATTCTAACTCACGATAAGGGACATTATCGTGAGTTGGAGGGCTTGATCACGAACTCGCGAAGAGGTATTTCCGACCCACCGGCGCGCCCACACGCGTCACTCACTCGGGCGGCGCTGATTGTGCATTGCCACCCACAAGGGTGGGCGCTGCCGCTGCGCCACCGCGTTGAAGGCGAGCCACCTCCGGAACCTCTCCTCCGCCCGCAACCGCACCACCGGTTTCCCCCCCGACCGATCCACCACGACATCCGGGGTGGTGCCCGGCCCCAACTTCGCCAAGTGCCAGCCCAACTGGGCAGCCTTCTGCACCAACTCATCCACCTCGGGGGCCTCAAGAGATGCGCCCTCCGCGTCGGCCTGCGCCAACTCCTCCTCCACGCTCTCCCGAGCCTGCTCCACCTCCGCCAACTCCACTGCCACCCCCGCAGCCTCCACACGCTTTGCCCGCCCCAACGCGGCAGCCAACGAACGGCGCAACACCCACACCGCCACCACCACAGCCACAGGCCAGGCGAGAGAACCCACGAGAGACGCCACCAGCTGGAAACCCGACATGACAGAGAATCGCAGGTCAGCAACAGATCGTTACCGGGCGCGTACGGGTAACCCGCTCACGGGGGCAGACACTTTAAGATACGCCCGCCGAGGACGTCAAGGACGAATTAGGTTCTCGCGAACACACGGAGAGTCATTGCCGGGGCATTTTTTTTACGGGCAACGACAAGGCCGGCGGTGAACCCAACTCCGTAGGAGGCGTCACCGCCGCAAGAAAGCCCGCACAGATCACCGCGAGCAGGCCGAATAGGACCTGCGACAGCGTCGGTGCTCCGTCGAAGTTCGCTGCCACCCCGGCCAAAATGCACAGACACGACAGAGTTACCAACAAGGCGCGCGTCCGACGTCGTTGGAGTGCCCGTTCCGCCACAGCTCCAACGTACGCCCCCGCTCCTACGAATGTGACGGCAACCGTGGCCCAGGCCGGCCCCGCGAACGGCGGCGCTCCAACTCCACCTCCAACAACTCCCGCACATTCACCAGGCCCCCCGCCTCCCCTGGCCGACGAGCCCTCGGCAACCCCGACACCTCGTCAACCACCAGACACCGCAAGCGGCCCGACGACACCCACCGGCCCACCGTCGACCGATCCACACCAGCCCTACGCGCAGCCACCCCAAGATCCACCCACACACCACCAACCATGCACCACACACCAGACAGGCAGACACCAGGACCAGAGACGCAAAGACCAAAAGCCAGCGCGGCAACCCGACGTCCACCGCGCCCGCCCCTCCCGGGGGCCCCGGGGGGTGGGGGGTCGCGCGATGACTCGGGAACGGAAGAACCCCGCACGCTGGCTGCGTACGGGGTTCGGAGACGCGGAGCGCTACAGGTTGCGGGTCAGCTGTTCCTGCAGCTTGACCAGCTCACGACGGATCGTGGCGTCGCTCTCGGCGATGATGACGCGCAGCCGCTTGACGTCGCGACGCGCGACCATGGCGTCCAGAGAGTTGGGTCCCGCCTTGCTGCGCATGCGCGCCTTGCTGACATCTTCCAGCGCCAGGGCGGCGCTGTGCGCTTCGGCGAGAGGTGCGGCGATGGCCTCATGCCAGAAGACGAGCGCGTCTTGCACCGCGAAGCGGTGCCCCAAGTCGAAGGTCACGGCGACACGCTTGGGGTTCTGGGTCGCAGCGACCAGGCAGCCAACCGGGATGAACAGGTTCGTCAACAGCAGGACGTACACCTCGGCAGCCTCGGTGATGAGTTCGTTGGTGGGGGTCGTGGTGCGGTACATGATGCGCCTTCCGGCTCTGGGTTGGTTGGGAGGGAAGCCGGGCCGCGCGGGTACGCGGCCCGGCGTGGTGCTTACTTGCTGGTGGTGGCCTGCTGCTGGGCCTCGAAGGTCGCGAGCATGGCTTCCTGGGCGGTCACGTCCAGCCCGTGCGTACGGGCCACCTCGATTGCCGCCTTGAGGTCCTTGATGGTGTTCTCCAGCAGCTCCCCGGCGGCCTTGCGCTCGGCGGCCTTGCGGGCGGCTTCACGCTGGGCCTTGATCCGGTCCATGGCGTCGGGGATCACATCCTTGATCCACTTCGTGAGGTCCGGGACGCTTGCGCCAGCGGTCTTGGCCAGCGGGTGCTCGGCGTCCACCGCGAGGAGGTACATCCCGTACTGGCGGAGCGTGGTGTAACGCTTGGCCTGCTTGCCGGTGCCCTGGGCGTACACGTACGTGGCGGGGTAGTCGGCGATCTCGGGAACCTCGATCAGTTCCTCGGTGATGACCACGTCACCGGCCAACTCCTCCATCTGGTGGAGGGCGACCAGGGCGGCGATGCTGGGGCGCATCCCGCCGACGAACGACCAGAAGCTAGCGGTGCCACGGGCGGAGCCGCCCTTGGGGGTCTCGGCGCGAGTCAGCCACGCGAACACGGGCAGCAGCAGGGTGGCCTGCTCGGTGGTGAGCTTGATCTCAGGAGTGGCGGGGGCGGTCGTGTTCTCAGTCATGATCAGTTCTCCGGGTTGGTTGGGAGGGTGTCAGGCAAGCGATTTTGCTTGCGTGAACGGCTGTGGCGTGCGTTTCGCCTGACGAGCCATACTGCCGTGCCCGCCGCGCCCACGGCGATCACGCCGAGGACGCCGACGGTGATGCCCATGGGGGCGTCTATGGCCGCCGGGGCAGCGGTCAGGGTGACGGTGGGCATGGGGGTTGCCGGGACGCATGCGAAGCCGGGGATCGGCGGGGTTGCGCATATGGCTACCGGCATCTTGACGTCCGGGTCGGACGGGTCGGACACGGCGGGCAGGCCACCCGGCTGCGTGGGACCTTGCAGCGTGGGCAGCGGTGCCGTCGTGACGAACACCGTTGACGGCGAGGGCGTGACCGTGGTCACGACCGGTGCGGGCGTGACGGTCCGGACCGAGGTGGACGGTTCGGGCGTCACTGTCCGGACCGACACTGACGGCTCGGGCGTGACGGTCCGGACCGACGCCGCCGGGGTGGCGGTGACGGTGGTGGCCGGAGCCGTCACCGTAACGGTCACGGTGGCGGTCGCGGTCACGGTTTCGGTCGGTTCCGCCGTCACGGTGGGCGGTGGGTCCGGCGCGAGGGTGTACCCCCAGGCCAGGGACGGGGCGAATGCCGCGCACATGAGCATGGCACCGCCAACAGCCACCGCTCCCCTGTGCGCTCTCGTTAACTTCATGTCTCTATCCTAGGGTCATCCTGTTTTCGTGACAACCATTTTCCGGTGCCGAATTTCAGGAATTTTCCGGGCGCCCGACGTTGTGGCCTGGCCAAACGTCCTTTTGTGTTATGCCTGCTGCTGCCCTTGTGGCGTCTTTTCCCTTGCGTGGCGCTACGTGGCCCGTTGAGCGTCGTTGATCACGCTCCACGTGTCTCTGGACGAATCTCACGTGCTAGCGCTTCAGCTTGCGTCTGAGTGCGTTCTAGGGGGGTCCTGGTCGTGTTCTCGCGTGCTGGTTGCGTCGTGGTCGAAAACCATCAGCGACGAGGAGGGGAGCCGGGGGCCGGCTGCGGAGCTGCGGGTCGCGCAGTCGTCCGTCCTCCAGCGTGGGTCCAGCGCGCGGATCATGCGTCGCCTCCGGGGCGCCGGCTGATGATGCGTTGGGCGTGGGCGCGGTAGGCGGCGACTTGCTCGGGGGTGAGCTGCTGTTGCTGGGATCGGACTTTGATGACGGCGTCTCGGACGCGGAGCTGCTGGCTGGGGTCGTCTCTGGCGGCGATGAATGCCTCGTGGACGAGGCGGGGGCTCCAGGGGCAGCCGACGAGTTCGCGGATGACCTGGTCGAGGTTCCAGTCGGCGCGCATTTCGACGAGGAGTGCGGCGAGGGGGCCGTAGGCGGTTCGGAGGGTGGGCTGGTCGGTCATGGGGTCCTTCCTGCTTGCGTGAGTGCTTGCGTGAGCTGATCGTCTTCTGAGTCGCGTGATCTTCCCCTTCCTCCTTAGCCACGTACGGCGGGATGTGTCGCTATAGGGAGAGATAGGGAGCTTCTATAGGGATGGGCCCGGACGCTCGTCCGGGCATTCCGGTCGATTGCCCGGACGCTCGTCCGCGATTGCCCGGATTCTCGTCCGGGCTTTCTCGCGGTTTTGGGGGGTCCGTAGACGAGTTATCCACAGGCCCCCCGCCTCCTCATTGCCCGGACGGTGGTCCGGGCTTCGCCCGTGGGGGCGGCAGTTCCACCGACGCCGGCAGCTCCGGCAGCACGTAGTCGCTGGCGCGCCCCCGGACGGCGAACACCGGCTCGCCCCGGCTGTTGGTCGCGATCGGCACCCGCACCTCCAGGCCCCGTGCCGCGAGACGACGGAACACCTTCGTCAGGCTGTCGACCTCGACCCCAACCCGGGCCGCGATGACTTCCGTCAACGTCTTGCCGTCACCCTTATACGCCCACATCTGGCGGGTCTTCTTGTTGCTCCGCTCCGCGACCACAACCAGCACCAGCCGCTCCGCTTGCGTCATCCCCTGCGCTGCGGGCGTCTCGAACCAGGCACACACCTCCCCGACCAGGCTTTCGGCCACCACTCCCCCTGTCGCGCATCATCGTCCTTGAGGGAAGGGCGGTCATATCAGGTCACTCCGGTCGTCCTCGGCCTCAACACCGTAGTACCGGCCGCGACGGCGGCGGCTCTCGTCATCTGCCATGTGGTTTCCTCCAAAATGAGTCACCGGCCTGGGCGCGGAGCCCGGCCGGTCAAGTTGTAGATGCGGCGCTTGGCGGGGTCCGACAGGATCGCGTACGCCTCCGTCACCGCTTTGAACCGTTCGGCCGCCGCCTCGTCACCGGGGTTGACGTCCGGGTGCAGCTGCCGGGCCAGCCGCCGGTAGGCCGTCTTCAACCCGGCCTGGTCGACGTCCCGGTCGACGCCGAGCACCGCGTAGAACGTGGCGCCCGCCGCCGGCCGGGCCCTCGGCGGCTGCGGTGGTGGCGGCGGTGGCGGTTTCCGCGCTGCTGGTTTGCACGTCGCGACGTGCGGCATCATCAGCCGCTCCCACGGCGCAAGCGGATGCTCGGGGGTGACGCGACGTGACCGGAGAACCCCGGTCACGTCACGCCACACCGCCGTGTTGCCGTTCGGGTCCGGGGCGGGGTTGACGCCGAGCAGGCTGCCCGCTTCCGTCTTCGTCCACCGAACCGGCTTGCCGCACCCGGCACGACCGCCGCGGCCCCCGCCGCAGGGCTTCAGATCAGCCTTGGAGAACACGGCGCTCCCCCGACTCCATCACCTCAGCCAAGGCCTCAAGGCGGCATTCGTGATGCTCGGCCGCCGAGTAGCACTTCGGGCACAGCAGCTCGCCGTCCGCCGCGCACTGGACGTGGAACTGGCACACGGGGGTGTTGCCCATGTGCTCGTGGACGCACGCCATGAGCAGCACCATCACCGTCTGCCGGGTGCAGCACTCGTCCTGCGGCATGTCGACGATGACGCACGTCTGGTCGGGGAGCACCGCGTTACTCCTGCTCGGCCAACGTCGCCGTCCGGCACGCCTCGCACAGCATCAGCACGAGGAGGATCGGGCCCGCCGTCACGGCGGTACCGCCCAGGCCGTCGCCGGTTGCGGCGCACCGGTCACACGTCGAGAACGCCTCAGCTTCGCCGAAGTACGAGAGGAAGCACGCCCTGCACCGCATGACACCCATCTGCTGTGGCGTGCCGAACACCGGCTGAGGGCTCTGCAGGTGTCCACACCTTCGACGGCACCGCAGGTAGGCGGCCAGGAAGTCCTTCGTCACGCTACTCACCCACCCAACCGGGTCAATCACCGGAGCAGCAGCAGAAGCGAAGATGGCAGACACGATGCGTTCCGTGTGTTCTGCCGCCGCCGAGATCTGGTCATCCACCGGGTTGGCGCTCATATCGCCGTCTCCTCGATCACTCTCAGGCCCCGCCACTTCGCGTACGCGGCGGTGCCGGCCGCGCCGCGCGACTTCGGGTGCAGGTGTGCCAGCATCGCTCTGTCGCCAACCGCTGCCAGGGTGCGTTCCACGATCGCGCCGTTCCGGTACGGCCCTGCGGACTTGTCGAGCTCGGGCAGGTGCCACGGCGCGGGCAGGCACTCCACGGTCACGCCCGGCGCCTGTACACCCCAGTCGTAGGCGTGCATGTCGCCGCCCTTCGGGGTGCGCCGCGTCGGGTCGAACCCGACGATCAGCCGCATCGGGCCGACCTGCTCGCGGATCCGCGTCAGGTCGGTCCACACCTTCGCCCGGGACGCGTGCCGCCACCCCGTGTAGCCCAGGGTGAACCAGTCCGGCTCGCACCAGGACGACACGTCCGTGAAGAAGAAGCTGTACACGATGCGCCTGGTCTGCTCGGGCGGCACCCCGTTCTCGCGCAGGGTGAGGTGGAGCTTGCGGGCCATGTCCTGCCGCTGGTCGACGCTGACCCTCGGCCGCTTGGGGAACCTCATCCGCCACCGCCTTTGCCGGTGGTGGCGCTCTTGCCGAACCCGCCTCGCTGGATGATCGTCCCCTGCCTGGTGACGATCCGGCTGTTCTTCGGCCGCACCGTCGTGCCGCCCCGCAGGACGGTGCCAGCGCGGTGGCCGCCGTATCGCAGCACGTACGCGCTGTGCGAGCCGCTGCTGCTGTTGCACAGCCGCTCGTCGACCACGACGTAGCTGCCGTCCGGCTGCGGCTTCACGAGCACGCAGTCCGCGGTCACCTCATCAGCGCAGCCGGCGGCGACGAGCGCGGAGATGGCGGCGACCGCGCCGAGCTCGATCACGCGTGATCTCTTCATCGCTTCTCGCTCCCGACCTGGCCGAGCAGCCGCTGGACGGCCGCCAGGTCCTCAGTGGTGGTGGTGGTGCAGGAGAAGCTCTCGGCGTGGCAGCGCGCGAGCTGCACGGCCCGGCGCAGGTCCTCGACCGGCACCAACACCTGGTCGTCACCCACGCTGGATGCTTCCTTGGCGGCCTTCGGCAGTAGCTCGGCGAGCGCGAGCTCCCACGAGGTGAACTTGACGGCGCGGTCGTCGAGGTACGCCGTCGCCGGGAGCTTCCTGTTCGTGACGAGCAGGCGGTCGCGGTCGGTCCAGAACTTCATCGGCGCGTGAATCTCGTCCTCGACGCACGTCTCGAATCCGTGCTTGGCCAGCCACTCGGCCACCTGGCGGGCACTGCGGGCGGTGTGGATGAACATCGCGTAGCGCTGCATCAGGAGGCGCAGCCCGTTGAACGCGCCAGGCATCGGCTCGTCGTAGATGGTGCCGTCGAACCACCCCTTGCTGTAGCGGTGGATCACGCCGTCGAAGTCGACGCCAAGCGTCTTGATCATGACGCCTCCCACGGCAGGCGCGTGGCCTCGTCGACGATCAGGAGGGTCGGCCGGGCGCCCCGGAACTCCCGGCGGTTCCTCTTCGCCACCGTGTGCGGGCCGTAGTGCCAGTAGTCGCCGCACTTGAACGCCCGCAGGTTCTGGCCCGGGTGGACCTGCCGGGCCGCAACCTTCGCCGTCCGCTTCGTGCCGTACCGGACCCTGCCGCACTTCGTACAGCAGCCGAAGTGGCGGTCGGCGTCGATCGGCCTGAACGCCTGCGACTTCCCCTTCACTGCACCCCTCCTTCTGCTAGCTCTTTTGCTTGCATGTCTGCTGCGCTGTGCCGTTTGAGTCCCTGCCGCAGCGCCGCGCGGGTCACGCCGAGACGTTCCGCGATCAGCTTCGCCTCGTCCTCGTCGCGGAGCGACAGCCCCTCATGCTCGGAGATCCATAGCGCGTCTTCGATGAGCGACTGCCCGGTCTTCAACGGGCTGTAGCCGTCCAGCGTGCCGTGCTTCTGCAGCCGCTTCAGGCACGCCTCGCAGTGGCAATGGCCCGGCTTCACAGGGCGGGCACACTCAACGAACTCGCACCGGACCGCCGCCCAGTCCGGCAGGGCGTCCGGGTCGTCGATGTCGACAGCCTCCCACGCGGCCGGCGGCGCCCACCGGCGGCGCTGGGCGCGCGACCTGGCCCGCTTGGCGGCCAGGTCGGTGGGCGGGACCTGCTGGCACAACTCTCCGTAGACGACGTTGACCTCAGCCGCGAGACTGGCCGTGAGGCGCGTCCCCTGCATGATGCGGCTGATGTTCGCCCAGCTGTCTCCTCGCCGCCTGGCGACGCGGCGGCCGATCTCCTCGCCTGTCCAGCCCATCGTGGCGAGCGCCTGTATGCGGCGCTGCGTCCCGGTCGAGTCCACCAAGACCCACCCGTTGATGGGAGCCACCGCCAGGATCTTCGCTTCGGTTTCCGGGAAGACGGTCTTCTGGCCGTGGAGCAGGATGTTCCAGATGGACGTTTTGGTGATGGTGGACGCCTCCGCGATATCGGTGACGCTCATGGTGCGGCGCAGGAGCTGCAGGTGCTGGCGGACGCGGGTGGCGTCCACGCGCCTCTTGATGCCGAGCTGGTACGCCTTACGCTGCCTGGTCGCCGCGGTCACGCGGCGGGCCTGCTCAACTGCCATCGACACCGCCCCCCGGGGCTGGCCTGGTGTCGATGTCCTCGATCCACGCCATGAGAACTGCGGCGGCCTGGACGAGGCCCTGACGCATCGCGGGCAGCTCGTCGGCGGCCATCGCCCCGTACACCTGCTCCAGCAGGAGCGATTGCCACGTCTTCGTCTCCGGGTCGGCGCTGATCTGCCGCTCGGCGTGGGCGAGCATCGCCAAGAACTCGAACTCGGCCCTGTCGTAGGTGCCGTGGTCGCGGAACCGCTGCTGGCCGAGCTTGTCGTGCTGACGCATCCGCTCCGCCAGCACCTCGCGAGTGATGAAGGCTCGCACCCTGGCGTTGGCCAGAAAGTCGACGCCCGGCATCACATGCCTCCCATGGACGCCAGAGGGATGCCGAGCACCATCGCGCGGACACTGGCCAGGTCCGCCTCCGTGACGCCGTACCCCTCCACAACCGCCACGACGTTGTCGCTGCACACGACCTGACGCCTCGGCATCTGCTGCTCCTTCCCCTTGCGCTTGACGACCCGCTTGCCGTCGATCCTGCGGGGTTTCTTCTTCTTGCGGTTGCGGTACTCGGTGGGCTGCTCGTCCTCCATGGAGCCGCTCATGCGGTTGTTCCTTTCGTAGTGGATTTCGTTTTCCGGGCCTGGTAGGCGGCCCGCTGGCGCGCGTTCGTGCACGTCTTGCACATCGACGACCGGCCGGTCTTGCCGCGCTTCTTGCTGACGAACTCGGTCAGCGGCTTCTTCTTGCCGCACTTCGTGCATTCGCGGGGCGCGTCGACCAGGCCGCCGCCCAGGTGTTCAGCCCGCGTCAGCCCGGCCACGACCAGGTCCGGCAGCTGGTCTTTCCGCTTCGTCGCAGCGTCCGCGCGGCACCTGCCCCGCACAGGGCAGGCCGCGCACACCTTCCGCTGCGCCTCGACGTCGTTGGGGGCCTTGCGTGCGAACAGCTTCCCGAGGTCGCCGCACGCGGCGTCCCGGTGCCACGCTGGCACGGTCCCGATGGCGACGAGGAGCGTCACTCGCCGTCCTTGCGCTCGAAGCGCTTGCGGTGGGCGAGGAACGCCTCCCGCTGCCGCTCGTACCGGCGCATCCGGATGGTGAGGCGCACCTCCTGGGCGACGCCCTCGCCGACGACCAGCACGGCGAACGCCATGCTGGTCGCGCCGAGGGGGACCAGTAGGTGGCCGAGCAGCGGCCACACGTACGCCATGATCCACACCAGGACCGTGATGGCGACCCACGCGGCCAGCACCAAAAGCGGTCTCACAACTCCTCCAATCTCAACTCACGTGGTGAGAGGGTGCGATGATCAGGCCCCCGCCGTGATCAGCGCACCTTCTCACCGGTTGTCTTACGGTTTCCGGGCAGCGTTGACGTCGACCCGGACGCCGACCGGCAGATACCTGTCCGGGCCGGGGGTGTCGTGCTCGACGATGTGATCGTCTTGGGCGCTGGCCAGAACCCAGAAGAGGATGGCGAGTGCCGTGAGGCCGAGCAGCACGCCGACGAGAACGTAGATCAGCGGCCTCATCGGGCGATGCCCTCGGCGGCGGTGCCGGCCTCGGCCTCGACTCCGAGCAGCTGGGCCAGCGTCCACTCGCCGACCAGCGTCGTCGACTGGTGCTCTCCGCAGCCGTTGCACCGCTGGAGCACGGCGGTCTGGACCGGCCCGAACGGCATCGTTTTCACGCTCGACACGCCCACCGGCGACCACCGGCACTGATGGCGCTGACGCGAGCCGGACGCCAGGTAGCAGAAGACGAGAACACCACCGAGAACAGCGATCACAACGCCGACGATGACGGCCGTGTCGGGTGCTCCGGTCACTGCGCACCTCCCACCCTGCAGCTGTCGGCGAGAGCGGCAGGGCCGCCCTCCTGGTCTCCCAGGAGAGCAGCCACCACCTCGACGGTGAGGTACGCCCGGCGCGACTCAAGCGCCTTGTTGAGGGCGGTGATCGTCGGCAGCTCGACGTCGTCCTGGCCGACCTGCCACACGATCGTGTCGTTGACGTCCTTGGCGTACGCGGTGAACGTGTGCCGCTGGGCGTCCCAGACCGCGTAGACCCGCAGCCTGCCCCACCCTCGGAACATGTGGGCGGGCATCAGTTCGTCGGCCTCTGCGTCTGCTGGACCAGGCCGAGGAAGCCCCGGCCGAAGGTGGCCTTCGGCTTCCACGTCTCCGGCACGTCGACCTCCTCGCCGGTGCTGGGGTTCCGCGCCTTGCGGGCCTTGCTGTGGGCCAGCTCGAAGACGGCGAAGTTGATGAACTTCACCTTGTTGCCCTGGGCCACCTCCTGCTGGATCGCGTACACCGTCGCCTGGACGGCCTTCTTCGCGTCCTTCGCGCTGAGGCCGGTCGCGTCCGCGACGACCGCGGCGATGTCGCTGAGGTTGCGGGTGTTGTCGCTCATGTGTCCTTCTTTCGTGGTGGTGCTGGGTCAGTTGCCCGGCGTGGGCGCCGGGGTTCGGGTGGGCGGCGTGAAGCTGGCCGCGCTCGGCATGGGCGCGCGTCCGTCGTGGACGAGCTTCAGGTCGCGGGTCTGCGTGGCCTCCTGCGGAGGGTTGACGACGGCGAGGCCGTGGCCCGCGCAGTGCGGGCAGCCGTTCCCCTTGCAGGTCTGGCAGGGCGGGTTGTCGACCCGGTAACAGGGCCCGTCCTGGCGGTGCACGATGCCCGGCGCGGCCGGGTTGCCGCACATGCACTGCGCGGGTCCGGCGTGCGGGTTCTGAGCGGCAGAGGCCAATCTCCGCTGCTCCTCCTGGTTGTCCAGGAACGCGATGCGGGCCATCACGTCGCGGTGGGCGCCATCGGCCGTAGTCGCGAGCTTCTGGTAGATGGCGGCGGCCTCCCGCAGCTTGCTCACGTCGGTGGTGGACGTCGGGAGCCGGTAGTCGCCGATCGCCAGCGCTGCCTCAGTCTCGTAGCGGACGTAGGTGATGCGGTCGGTGGCGAGGTCGTCGGTCTGCACATAGAGGGGTCGCACGTCGGTTCTCCTTGCGGGTTGGGGGCACCGGCCGTGGGTGCGGGCCGGGGCCGAAGAAGGTCAGTTCGTGGCTTGCTGGGCGCGGGCTTCCTGGATCTGGCCGATGATCGTGTCGTAGGCGTCGGGGTCGCCCGTGGCGGACTCCAGGACGTCGATCGCGTCGTTGATCTGCTCCGGGGTCGGCGGGGCGGCCATGGTCACGGTGGTCCCGGCGATGATGCTGATGTCGCGCAGCATGTCGTCGCCGGTGATGCCGAGCTGGCCGAACAGGTGCAGCATGTGGGTGCGGCGTTCGGCCGGGTCCTGCTGCTGGGGCTGCTCGGCGGTTGCCTGCTTGGGCTTGCCGGGGTTGGTGATCGGCATGCTCTTGAGGCGCGCCATCACCGTGTCGGCTTCGCTCTCGGTGAGGTCTGCGGTGGACTCGACGGGCCGCTTGACGGTCTCGGTCAGCCATTCGGCCTTGGCCGCCTTGTTCGCCGCGGTGCTGCCCTTGCCGGTGTGCGAGGCGATGCCGCGTTCACCGATCATGATGTTGAGACGGGGCAGGCGTTCCTTCGCCACCTGAGGGTCGTCGACGACGTCGGCGTCCACAACGTCGTCGTCCGGCGGCACCACGATGTCCTCCGTGCTGCGGCCGGCGGGGGCCTGTACGGGCGGGGCCTGCTTGTCGGCCTGGGCCTCATCCGGCTCGGCGGGCTGGATGCGCTTGAGGAACGCCACCAGCTCGTCGGCCGTGGCCTCCTCGATGCGGCGGCCTCGGGAGAAGTCCGCGAACTCGGCGTGCAGCGCGTCCATGTTGCCGCCCTCCCAGGCGGTGACGACGTCCTTCCACGCCTCGGCCAGCCGGTCGATTTCCTTGGCTCGCTTGGCCGCTTCCGCCTCGATCTTCGCGCCGCTGGTCATCCACGTGTCGCGGTCGGCCTTGGCCTGCCGCCACAGGTGGGTCACGGTCTCGCGGGTCTGCGCGACGCGGATGGCCCCGATGTAGTCGGTCTGTTCGGGCTTGCCCGACTCGATCGCCAGCCGGTCCTCTGACGCTCCGGCGCCGAGCTCGGCGTGCTCGGGCGCGGCGGCCATGATGCGCGCAGCGGCCTGCATGGAGGTCATGCCGCGGATCGCAGCCTCGACCTTGGTGTAGAGCTTGAGCTTGCCCTTCTCTCGGGCTGTACCGGGGACCAGCCACAGGCTGATCGGGACCGCCACCTTGGTGCCGAACATCGCCTGAATCATGTCGACGAAGCCGGGCAGTTCCTTCCCTGCGTTCGCGCCCTTGGTCTCCAGCAGCCACGTTCCGATGTCCTGAATCTCGGGGATCCAGATGTTCAGGCGGGTGTGCAGCTTGCACGCCTGCTGTGGCGGCGCGTTCTCCCAGAAGCGGGGCCCCCACTGGGCCTTGCAGACGCAGGGTCGGCCCAGGTTCGCGACGGTCTCGCCGTCGCAGCGGGCCTGCTTGCCGCCCCGCGACCACTTCTCGTACGCCTGGTCAAGGGGGTCGCGGAGGGGCGGGATGATCGCGTCGAGGGACTTCAGGTCGGGGTTCATCAGCCGCCACTGCATGCCGCCGTCGCCCTGCGGCTTCCACTGCTCGACGTCGCCGCCGTAGATGTCGGCGAGCTGCCGGATGAAGTGCTCGAACTCCGAGGTCGGGATGAAGAACTCCGACGCTTTCGGCCTGCCCTCGTACGTGCCGAGACGGATCCGGCCAATTGTCCGCATGCGGTGCTGCAGGTCCTTGATGCGACCGCCCATCAGGCTGCCTCCTCCTTGGTCTCGTCGTCGTCGAGGGTCAGCGGCTCGCCGATCACGTTCTTGGCGAGACCGGTGTTGAACTCCGCGACACGGCGGATCGTCTGGAACACCTCGTACATGTCGTCGCCGCACCGAGCCGGGTAGAGGTTGTAGCCCTCCGGGCGCAGGTGCAGGATCACGCCCACGTCGTGCCGGGGCGGCAACTTGATGCGCGTGCCGTCGCGCAGCCACCCCCATGGGGCGGCGCGGTACGCGCTCATCTGCAGGCCGGCCTCCGGGTAGACGCCGTGCACGTTGCCGTCGTATGTCTGGCCGTTGAGCGTGCCGCCCGTCTTGGTGTCGCCAGGGAAGAGGGTGTCGGAGGGCACGCCGAGCTTCCGCGCGAGCGGCCGGGAGCGGAACAGGTAGTCGAGCGTCCCGGCGTACGGCTCCTCGTAGTTGGCGACGACCATCTCCGACGCCTCGAAGTCGATCTCCCACTCGTCGACCCACCGGTTGAAGTGGTCGATGTACGGGCGCAGGTCCGGGTTGGCCAGCAGCCCCACCGGGGCGGGCTCGCCGAGGATCTTGCACTCGACCAGCTTGTGGACCGCGCTCCCGACGTCGGCCCGCTCGTCCTTGCGCCGGTTGGGCTCCTGCTTGAGCCACTTGATGAACTCGGCCCGGCCCTCCTCGGTGCGGGCGGCTTCGAGCATCGCGAACACGTTGTCCATCGCCGTCTCGGCGGTGACTTTCGCGGCCCAGTAGACCAGCGCCTCGTGCGCGGACCCCTGGTTGAGGATCGTCGTCACCGACCGCAGCAGCACCTCGGTCACGGGGTCCTTGTAGAACCCGGACTTGCTGCGGCGCGGGATGCGGGCGGTCAGGATCGGAGCTCCGGAGCCGGTGCACGGCAGCACGTCGCCCTTGTTCGCCTTGTGCTTGCGGATCGTGCCGCCCTTGTTGACCTTCTGGGGCCGCTGGCACTCCCCAGGGCAGAGGTAAAGGTCGGGGAACACCGCCTTCTCGGCCTCGGCCCAGCCGTCGCCGCCCTCCTCGGCCAGGCCGTTGATCATCTCCGCGGCGGAGGCCGCGAGTCGGGTCACTTGCTGGTCTCCATTTCGTACATGGCCTGCGCGTACGGGTGCCTTTGCTGGCCGCCGGGCCATGGGATCTTCCGGGGCTCGTCCGCTTCGACGCTGGCGATCACGCCGCACGCGACGCTGATCAGGTCGTCGGTGTGCAGTCCTGCGTAGGTGGGCGAGTAGCCGTCTTCGAGGAGCAGACTGGCGAGGAGCTTGCGCAGCGGCTCGAAAGCGGGGCAGGTCAGGTGCCGCGCGGCGTGCATGGCGACGAGGGCGTACTTCCGGTCGAACGGCAGGTCCGGGCCTTTCAGTGGCGGGCCTGCATTGCTGCTAGCGAGAGTGCTTGCATCAACACTCATGATCGTCGGGTCTCCTATTTGTGATGCTGGTGGGTTGGCTACGGGACGGTTTGGGTGGACCGTCCACGGTGAGGGATCGCGTCGGTTCCGTCGACCAGGGCAAGCGTGGCTTCCGCCGCCGCGATGCGTGCGGCGAGGGCCGCCAGCTTGTCCGTCGCTTCCTTGACGGCCTGCCGTGTTTCAGCGAGCAGCTGCTCCGCGGCTGTGAGCTGCCGGGGGATGAAGCCCTGCAGCAGGTACTCGGCCAGCAGTGGGCGGGGGATGCGATACCCGCGCTTTCCGGTGCGGATGTATCCGAGCCGGTTGTCCTGAAGGAGGTAGAGGACGGCGCGGTCGGTCACTCCGAGGACCTTTGCGACCTGCCCGACTTGGAGCATCTGTTCGCCGTCCGGTGCTGCGGCGTCAATGAGGTCGCCGACGATTCGCTCCGGCGTCATTGCCGTGTTTGTGCTGGTCATTGGCACCTCCCGAGTGCTTTTGCTGATCTCCGTTTTGAAGATCAACGAGCGCCAGGAGGGACATTACTCGGTTGTTCGCGAAAAGCAAGCGCTTTCGCGAAATTTCGCGAAGCGACGCGAAACTACTTAGCGTGACTGACCTTTCGCGAAATAGCCGCATGTTCGCGCAGTAACTGCTACGGTGGCGCCGTTCGGCAAAAACAGAAGGTAGCCGCAAGAACCGAAGGAGGCGCGCCACCATGCCGTCGTCACCTCAAGGCGAAACCCCCCTCCTCCCACCCGACGCCGCCCTCATCCAGCGACTACGCACTGACCGAGGGCTCGAAGGCCCTCTGAGCGTCGCCCGGTGCGCCGAGATGCTGGGCACCTACACCACCAAGCCGTTTAGCGACCGCTCCTGGTCCGCCTACGAGCAGGGCAAGAGAGACATCCCCGACAGGGAGTATGTCCTCATGGCCCTCGTCGTCGGCGCAACCCCGGAAGACGTGAAGGCCGCCGGCCGCGACAGGGCCAGCGAACTCCTCCGCCAGGAGATCGACCGGCGCCGCGCACCCACCGCAAGTGGCGTATCTAAGAGAACGGCCGAGCGGATGGACGCCGCCATCGCGCAGATCCAAGCGCTCCCCTTCGATCAGAAGGTACGGGACCAGATGGTCGAGGTACTCCAACAGCAGGTAGACGCCATGATTGACCTCCACGGGCGACAGGTGGAGATCATGCGAAACGAAGCGCAGTGACATTACGGAAAACGGCTTCGTTATATTACGGACTCCGAAAACTCATTGAATTCGAATGATTCGCATGACAACCAAACCCGTGAGGCACGCGTCGTAGCCGCCAAGCAGGCACTTTGTGCACCTTCACGGACGGCGCGTGTCTGCATGGCCAACATTAGACATGACACGTTTCGGTCATATATTTCCCTAGACGGATACCATTCGGAAGCTTTACTACTAGTTGTCGCCGTTCCATAGCCGTCAGCGGACGCAGACAGCCCGCCGCAGTTGGAACGATTCAGCTAAGCCAAACCGTCTGGAGCACCATCATGTCTTCGTTCAACCGTCTGCGTCTCCCCGCCGCCGCCCTCGCCCTCGTGCTACTCCTGTCCGGAGCCACGGCCGCCTACGCCGACACCCCGAACACCGTGCAGACCCGGACCCCAGCCAGCCCAACCACCACCCCCGGCGTGACAAAGACCGTGACCACGTCCACCCAGACGGTCTCCAATCCTGACGGCAGCAAAGTGATCACTAAGACCGACATCACCACCAGCGTCACCGTCACCACCATCCCGGCGCCGGATTCCACGCCCTCCCCCGAAGCCACCCTGCCGATGGACTCGACCAACACCACAGGCGGCATGTAACAGACCGGCACCCAACCAACCCGACCGAGGCGGTTCTAGCGGATCTCCTCAACCCGCCCCCCGAGGACACCTTTCGTGCCATTCCATCGGGACAGCGATGAGCTGCGCCTATACAAGTACCTGATCGACTACGGGCCCACCCGAGCGGAGAACCTGCTCGACGTCGTGAAAGACCTAGACCGCAGCCTGGACTGGCTACGCGTTCGAGGGTTCGTGATCGGCGACCCGCCCCGCGCCCGCCGCCCACGTCACGCGCTCAGCCCGGCCGTCTCCAAAGCGGCCCACACCCTGGACCGGCTGAGGCAACTCATGGAGGACCTGGAGCGGCGCTACGAGGCCAGCGGCCACTACAGCGTGGGCGAGCCCGTATTCAAACTGACCAGCAGAGAAGAGGTCACCAGCGTCTTCGACCTGCTGCAGAACACCGTCAGGCAGGACTGGATGCAACTCATCACGGGGCCTTTCCTCCCCCTCGCCGGGCCTCTCCCGCCTGAGCGGAGCGCTACCTCCGCCAGCGGCCTCACCTGCCGCAGGCGAGTGGTGTACGAGAAAGAGGTCATGGACAACCCGGCCGTCATGGATGGCCTACGCAACACCCTGCGTTGGGGAGGGGCACAAATCCGGTTCACCGACCGGCTGCCGACGAAGCTACTCATTGTGGACAGTGCCGTGGTGCTGACGCCAGCCGAGGAGCGGGGCAGTCTGCCCATGCTGATGATCAAGTCGGCCCCGCTTATCGCCGGGCAGATCGCCCGCTTCGAGGAGGAGTGGGCGAAGGCGATGCCGTACAACGCCGACATCTCCCACGCACCCTCAGACCTGGACGCGCAGGATCGCAGGATCCTGCAGCAGGTTGTCGCCGGCGAAACCGACAAGTTGATCGCCCGCGTGTGCGATGCCTCCACACGGACCGTGGGCCGCCGCATCGCGCGGATGCGCCAACTGGCAGGTGTGTCCACCCGAGGGCAGCTCATTCACTACGCAACGAAGAACTGGCTGTAACCCAATGTCACTACTGGGGGATTTTCTGATGCTGCGCACCGATCGCGCCTTGGTAATGTCCGTGACCGTCACCGTGCTTAGCTGGCTCGCGGCGGGGGTCGCCACCAGCTGGGTCGTCCTCGCCCCGCACCTGCACTATGCCCCCGTCTACCTGCTGTGGCTGCACAGCTTCGCGATCGCTGCGACCATCAACACCGTGGTGCTGGTCGCGCTGCGCGCCTTCCAGCGCATGATCGGCGACACACAGCAGGTGTACGCGCTCGGGTTGGAGCATGGCATCGACATCCGGGATTCGATCGCGGCCCCCGGCCGCGAATCCCTCGGCGATTTCGCGCCGTGGAGCTCCGAAACGCAGAAAGCTCCGGCCGCCGCCGGAGCTTTCCGCTGCCCGTTCGACTGGGAGATCTACTCTTCCTGCGTGAGGTCCGACACGACTTTCAACAGGGTGTAGAGAGAGAGGCCCTCCCCCGCCGGGTCGGCCTCCTTGGTGATCTCCACCATGCGGCGGCGGGTCACCAGGGATTTCTTGTCGCTGGCGGGCACCCCTTCGGGTGGGCCCGCCGCGGCGGCGAGGGCTTCGTTGAACTTTCTGGTCGGCTCCGCAATCGCCTCGTAGTAGGCGCGGGCCGCCTCCAGGAGTGCATTCTCCGCCGCGATCCTCTGCTCCTTCGGGGGGAGCCTCCCGGGGTTCTTCATGAACACTATTCTGCCACGCCTCGTTTCGTTTTCGCGCTAACCTTGCGAGATTGGCGGCGCCTGCCGACCAACTCGGCCACGTGCTCTTCGTACTCCTCCTCGGTCCACAAGCTGCCGCACCCCCCGACCTCCTCACGGGCGTCGCACTCGATGTACCGCTCCCCCGCCGCCCGGACCAGCGCCCGCTTGCCGCACGACCGGCACGGCCCCACGAGTTCCTGCACGTGAACAGCCCACGGCGCGAGCCCAAGCGCCCACCGGCGCAACGCCCCGACCTCGCCGATCATGTCGTCAATCCAGGGCTGGCCAGTCGCCCAGTCGAGATGCCGCAGCAGCCACGCCGACAGCTCGCCGACGTCGGCCCGCTGCGGATAGACCAGGCCGCGGTGCTCGGCGATCAGCCACGCCCAGTTCTTCAACGTCGACGGGATCGACGGCGGCCCGATCTGGTCGTCATCGTCACCGTGGATCGGCGTCGCCCCCTCGTGCAACATCGACAGCACATCGAGCCGCGTCGGCGTGCTGGCCTCCTGCGACCCGGACACCCGGTCCCCGCCGCCCTGGCCTGGCGTTTTGTGCTGCTCCAACCACCGCATGAGCTGCGGCGCGATCTCCAGGTCGCGCCGCAGCCTGGTCGCGCAGGTCGCGCAGATGAGACTCCCGTTGGCTGCCTGGCGGGGGTCGCCCCGTCCGCAGCGAGGGCCGATGCACAGTGGGTTCGTGTCGGTCAACGCTGTCCTTCCAAGTCCGAGGGGTAGCGAGCTGTATCACTGTCGCCAGCAATACAGCCAGCGTTAACGGACTACGGTACGTCCTCCCTGGTAGAGGTGCCGTTCGCCTCGGCCATCGCCTCGTACGACTCGTACAGCTCCGGCGAGTTGTCTCCCCGGTCTAGCGCCTCCATGGGCAACCTGCCGTCGATCACCGCCATCCGAACACCCATGTGGTTGTGACCCTCGACGGCGAGCCAGCCCGCGCACGCCAGGTCCTCGCCCGTGCCCGGGTCACCGACGTGACAGCCGAACATCGGCGAACCAGGCAGCGGCGGGATCCCGGCCGCGTCCGGCCGGCATGTGGAACGCAGCCGCTCGTACCGCTCCGGGGGGAACTTCCCGAGCTCGGCCTTGACCTGCCACGGGCATTCACTGCACGGGTACCTGCGGTGCGGCATGCCGTTGTCGTTCACTCCTCCTCCTCTCGCATCACCTGGATCATTCCGGCGATCTCCATGCAGCGGTGCTCCAGCGCACGCCGCTCCCCCGGCAGCATCTGGGCCAGGAGCGCGCGGACGTGATCGACGTCCTGGACGGTCATGGCCGCCACGATCTCCGTCTCCACGTACGGCGTGCCGTACTTCCTGTCCTCGTTGGTGTTCATGCTGCCGCCTTCCCCGTGTGTGCCAGGCACGTCCCCTTCGAGCAGCGGGGCAGCAGCTCCTTCCCGAGAGCCTTTCTGCTGGCAGGAACGAGCGGCTTCAGGTACCAGGCCGCCGCCTCCAGCATCACCATCAGCGCCGAGCCGAACACCCCCAAGACCTCCCATTGGTCAGCGTCGTGCATGACCTGCCTGCGCTCATCCCGGCAGGCGTCGCACAGCTGAATCGGTTCGCAACTCGTGATCAGCGCCCACCGCTTCAGGACGCGCGGCGCCTGGTAAGCGACGCCCAGCACGTACACCAGCACGATGACGTCCCACGGCCCGATCACCGCGCCCTCCTCTTCGCCGAGCGCCGCTTGACGAGCAGCACCTCACTGCCCATCTCCCAGCACGCCAGCAGTCCGCCGTCCCACTCCTCCGCGAGCCGAAGCGTGTAGCGGACACGATCGAACGGACACACCAGCTCCACCTCGAGGTCGGGGTCCGCGGCGACGGTCACGGATCGCGCGCAGCACGGCAGGTCGGTCTCCACATGGTCGGAGCCTTCCTCCTGCCTGGTGTGCCGCTGCACGATCATCCCGGGTTCGGAGCAGAGCTCGCCGACCGTCACGTGCCTGCTCGCCGAGAAGACCATGGGCAGCGGCGCCTCGACCTTCCTGGCCCGCTTCACGACGTCGTACTGCCTGATGTCCAGCGCCATGAGCAGCCGGTCGGCGACTGCCAGCCGGTCCTCTTCGGTGGCGAACGGGCCAATCGCCTCGTCGCGGTCCAGCTCTGCCGCCAGGATGTACCCCGCCTCGGGCCGGCTGGCCTCACGCAGAGACGTGACGGCCTGGCGGTTGATGCGGCGGACGAACCAGTCCAGGTCCAGGGTGTTGCCTACGACGGCGAACACTTCGGTGTTGTCGTCGGTGATGACGAGCGCGTGGCTGCCATCCTTGCCGGGGGCGAGGTCCTTCACCAGGTCGTCGTCACGGGGCACGATCGACACGTGCAGGCCGGTGAGGGGGGTCGCGTACCGGATGTGCATCACACTGCTCCGTACTTGTTGTCGATCTGGTCCCACACGGCGGTGCCGAGTTCGACCAGGGCCTCGGGATCGTCGAAGAAATCGAGCGCCCAGTGCAGCGGGTTCGGCTCCTCCCAGGCCGTGCTCGCGCAGGCTCCGGCGGCGAGCTTGACCAGCTCGCGCACCTGGTCGTCGGTGAGACCCAGATGGGTCAGGTCGACGCTCACAGGGAGTTCCTTTCTTCGGTGGTGAGGGGATACCGGGCGGCGAGTGCCCGGATGATGTCGAGGGCGACGCGCCGGTCCTCGGCTTCGTTGTAGTCCTCGACGTGGCTGTAGGTTTTCTGGCCCGTTTCGGTGTCGAGGTCGTAGTTGTGGTACTCGACCTCGAACAGCTCAGGCCGGTCGGGCATGTGGTCGCGCCAGTCGTCCTCGTAGTGCTCGGCGTCCCGCCGCGCGCCGTCCAAGACGGTCCGGATCTCAACCCATGCCCGCTCCAGACAGAGCGCGTTCTCGTATGTGCCGTTGATCGTGGTGGCCTGCACGGCGACAGTCTCGGACGGCTGGCCGGGCCGGGCACACAGCAGGCCGGCCACCTCGGCGATCTCGTCGCGGGTGATGTAGCCCCACGCGCTCATTGGCTCTCAAGCTCCTTGATGCGCTGCTCCAGGTCGCGGATACGCCTCTCCAGAGCCTCGTCGCGGTTCTCCGCCGCCCACTGGTTCGAGTCGACGGTGCGAGACAGCATGTCCACCTCGTGCCGGGCGTCGTCGGCGGCTCGTTGCGCGTCGCGGGCGGCCGAGCAGTCGTCTCCGTAGCTCATGCCTGGGTTCCTTCCTGGGGTTGTACGAATCGGGCGTTGTCCGGGTACCGGTGCCGCCATTCGGGCGGGATCTCGCCCTGGTGCCACAGGTTCCGGGTGGTGGCTGTCCGGCCGTCGAACCACTCGATGTCGAAGCGGCGTCCGCCGAATCCGCGGAAGCCGCCGGTGTCGCCGCCGATTGCGTAGTGCTCGCCGTTGACCACGACTCTCGCGGCCGGGTCGACGGCGCTCTCCAGGTAGCCGCCGGGCCCCCAGTAGGGAGGCATGTCCGTGGTCTCCTCCTGGTGTCGCGCGTCGTTGACGGCCCGCAGGATTTTGCTGGCCAGCTTGTCCCCGGCGGCAGCGGACTCGTTGTCGCAGCGCAGCAGCAGCGTCGCCAACGCGGCCGGGCGCCCGGCGAGGCCGACCAGGTGCCGCCATGTCGGGAGCACGCCGGACTCCTGCTGGTAGGCGCGCAGGACCTCGCCCGCAGCCACGTACGGGTCTGTCGGCCGTTCCAGCGGCACATCCGTACGGCGTTCGTCGCTCACTGGAGGATGCCGTGCGTGATGCCGTCGAGCACGTCCCGCACGCAGCGGGCGTCGCCGAGGGCGGTGTGCTTGGTCGCCGAGTCCTGCGTGACGCCGACGATCTCCCAGGCCAGCGTGTTCGTGGCACCTTCGAGCCAGTCACGCACGTACCGTGCGGGCTCAAGCCCGAACGCCTTGTCCACCTTGCCGCCGTGCGCGGCCAGGCGGCCGTAGACGTAGCCCTTCAGCAGGGCCCGGATGTCGTCCATCCGGTGCGACGCCGTGAACGCCTGCCCGTTGGCGCGCATGAACGCGCGCAGAAAGTCCCTGTCGTGGCGGGGGTTATTCGCCACGATCGTCGCGCCGTCGAGGAGCCGGGCGAGCTGGAGCGCGATCTGCTCCACCGTCACGTTCTTGATGACCTCGCCGTCAGCGGTGGCTTCCCACTCCGCGCCACACGTCAGCTGCACGCCGTGGCCGATAGGCAGGTGAGCGACGTGGGCCCGGTCGTAGTACTTGTTGATCTGCAGCGCCCTAGGGTCGGCGGTGGTGAGGTCGGGCCTCACCTGCCACCAGAACTCCAGGTCGCCACCGTCAGGGAAGTCGGTGTCGCGGATGATCAGGGCGGCCTCCCAGAGGTGGCCGAACTCGGTGTCGAGGTGGGTCGACTCCGTGTCGAGAATCGCGTATTTCACAGGTGTCCTTTCTGCGGGTTACAGCTCGGCGAACAGGTCGAGCTGTCGGGGGTTGGCGGCTTCCTCGGCCTGGCGGGCGAGGTCGCGCGGGTGGGGTTCAGGTGTCCGGCCGACATCGCGGCAGTAGCTCACGCAGGTCCGCATATGGATGTCGTGGCATTCCTGGGAGTACACGCAGATCGGGTGCTGGCAGAGGCTGTGTTCGTAGACGTGCTGCCTGGTCCAGGGAAAGTTCTTCTGGCGGCACTCGACGCACCGCATCAGGTGTTCTCCTGGTCCGACTCCTTGTCGAGCCACGCCTTGACGAAGTGGTTGAGCCGGGCGGCCACAACCTCGTCGACCGGCCGCAGGTCCAGGTGGTTCAGGCCGTCGTCCTTGGCGCCGGCCCACAGCTGGAGGATCTGCGCCAGGGCGGCCGTCAGTTCGTAGGTCAGGCTGCCCGGCGGGTAGTCCGCCTCGACCGCCTGCAGCAGCTCGCCGTACGCCGGTAGGTCCATCAGGGTGCGGTACCGGACGCTGCCGGCCTTGAGGCGGAACGTCTGCCAGGTGCGTCGGGTGGTCCAGAGGGTGACGGTGTTCTTGTCGTAGAAGTCGCCGCCCTGGATGACGAAGCCGTAGCCGCCGAGACGGCCGGTGAACGGAGTGACGGACTTGCGGTGGATGTAGCGCTCGCGGCACTCGACGAGCAGTTCGTACCGGTAGCCGCGCAGGACATCGCTGGTGTCGCCGTCGAGGTAGTCGAGGGGCACCGTACGGTGCGGCGGGGTCCATGGCGGTTGTCTGGGACCGGGCAAGGAGGTTCTCCTGGGGTGAAGGGCGGGTGGCCCGGCGCGCGGCCGGGCCACCCTGGAGTGTCAGTCGGGCAGCTCTGCGTCTCGGATGAGCAGCGCCGCCGAAGCGGTGGAGACCGGCCGCCGGTCGGGGTTGCGATGGTCACTCCGGTGAAGCTTGGCCAGCTCCTCCGACGCGGCCTTGACCACGCCCGGGTGACCGGCCCACGATCCGCCGTCGACCCCGAGCGCGCAGCCGGGGGTGTCGCAGACGGCCTGGTGACGGGGGTTGCCCTCGACCTCGACCGGCTCAATCTTCACGACGATCCGGGCCATCAGCTGCCAGCCTTTCCGCTTGCGTCAACAGCCTGCGGCTTGGTCCAGTCCTCCCAGCCGGTGCCGTCCATGCCGATCCAGCCGGGGTCGACCAGGCGGGTGCCGTTGCAGGCGATGGCGACGAAGTAACCGACGTTCTGGTGCGCGGTGTCGTCCTTGGCGGGCTGGACGCCGCACACCGGGCAGGCCAGGGTCAGCCACCTCACGATGTGCGTGGGCCACTCATCAATCTGGATGGCGAGCTTGGCGAGGTACCCGGCGTCATCGGCGAAGAACGTGTGGTCGTCGTGGACTTCCCGCTCGCAGGCGTCGAAGAAGTGGTTCTCGATATCGTCGGACCACTGCTCGTCGTTGGATGCGAGGTAGGCGGCCAGCTCCTGCGGGGCCACGCCGACGTGGACCTCGAACTCCTTCTCCACCTCGTAGCTGACCATCTCCTCGACCCGGATCCGGATCCTGCGGGTCTCGCGGGGCAGGGTCTTTGCGACCTCATGAGGCGGTGTCGCGTCGATGCAGCGCCTGGTGGTGGTGATGTGGTCCCACAGGTCGGGGCGGCCTTCCGCAGCCAGGTTACGGATGGGGTCGCCGCAGCTGGTGCAGGTCGATTCCGTGTTCTTCACGGTTCTCCTTCGGGGTTGGTTGGTTGGTTGGAGCGGGGGCGGGCGCTGGGTGGCACCCGCCGCCGGGGGGTTAAGCGTTGAGGGCGCGCTGGCCGCTGGAGCCGAGGCGGGCGCCGCCGCCGAGGTCGGCGCGGTCGCCTGCCTCGCGGCCGGCGTAGTAGGCGTCCGTGTCTCCGACCTTCCGCGCCTTGATGGTGCCGGTGTTGGGGGTCATGCGGTTGAAGTAGTCGTTGACGGCGGCCTGCCGGTCACGCAGGACGACGTCGGTGGAGCGGCCTTCGACGTGCGCGGCCTCAACGGTGGCGGCCTTGTTGGCCGCGCGAAGCTTCTCGCCGACGCGGCTGGCGAACCCGGCCATGAAGGACTTGCGGGCGGTGACGAGGCTCTTGCGTCCGGCAGGGGTGACGTGGGCGACTTCCTTGATCATCTGCAGCGACAGGGAGGCGTAGAGCATCTGAACGGCTTCGAGGTCGCTCTGGTAGCCGGAGACCATCAGGTACGTCTTGCCGTTGAGCTTCCACTGCAGGACGCGGCACTGCTTGGCGCTGGTGATGGCGGTGAGGAGGAGGATCCGCTCGGCCTGGTGGGTCTTGTCGACGACAAGGGGGAAGCTGGCGAGTTCGTCGGTGATTTGTCCGGCGGCGGCGAGGTGCGCTCGTTCGATGCCGTACGTGGCCATGAGTTTGTAGGCGCGCTCGCGGAAGGTTTCGGCCTCCTCGGCGCCGGTGCCGGGGTGTTCTGCGACGGCGAGGTATTTGCGGATCCGGTCGAGTGTCTTCTCGGGAGCGTCGGTCACGTGTCTGCCTTTCTGGGTTGGTTGGTGCTAGCGGTTTCGCTTGCGTGAGTTGGGTTGTGCTCACGTTCGCTTGCGTTTGGATCTTGGCTATTCTTGCACGATCGTTCCGAATTCGCAACGACCCTTAGAGGGTGCTGAAACGCTCCCTACGCGGACGTGAGACACGAGACGATCACTCGCCCGCGAACCATGATCAACAACGCTCACGCTGGCCCTGAGCACCACACGCGCACACTCTCAGCGTCACGTCGAAGGACGTTTCCCATACGCCCGTCGCCCCCACAGCCACCCGAAACGCAAGCAACGTCACTTGCAGAAAAAACCGAAGCACGGAAAGGTGGGAGACGACACCACGCCCGCCCCACCAAGGAGACACAGCCGCCCATGGCCCGCTCGACCCAAACCGCCGCCGCCCGCAAGGCACTGGTCAAGCAAGCGGAACAGCAAGCGGCATCTCGCCCGCGCACCAAAACCCGCCAGGACAAACCCACCCTCGCCGTCCGCATCAGCTACCACACCAACGAACGCCTCACCTTCGCCAACGAGAAGACCGGCCTCGGCATCTCCGGCATCGTCGAAGCCGCCCTCGTCGACTACTTCGAGTTCCTCGGCATCCCTGACGACGCCGAGCCGCCCCGCAGCCCGGATGGCACCCGCCCCAAGCGGGAACGCAGCGTGAAGAAGCGCACCCGCCGGGCAGCAGAAGAGGTCGACGACGTGGCCATCGGGCCGCGCATCACCCGCCAGACGGACAACCGGCTCACCGTCGCCTGCCTGGACACCGCCACCGGCCCGGTGGACATCCTCGAAACCGCCCTCAAGGCATGGCTGCGTAAGCGAGGCATCCCGCTCTACCCACGCACACCAGGGACGGGACCTGACCAGCCGTAGGCCGAGCGGATCGAGGCGGCCGAACTAGCGGGGGTTGTGGCCGGCGGACCGGGCTGGCAAGCTCGCGACCATGATCAGACACGGGAGCGACACAGGCGGTTGGACAGCGAGCGACACGGGTGGGTGGGCTGCGACCGTAGGCGGCGGCATGCGGCACCTGGGCGGCTGGTAGCCCCGTACAGCACGTAGGACCCGAACCCCCGGCAGCCCAGAGGGGAGTTCGGGCCCTTCCCCATGCTCAGGGTCGCGAGTGACGGGCGAACCAGCCGAGCAACCCCCAAAGCGTGGCTCCGCCAGCGGCAAGGCCGGTCAAGAGCGCGGCGGGCCATGTCGAACCGTCCGCGAGCATGAGGGCGGCGGCGATGGCGGTAGCGGCGATGGCCGCGAGAGCGATCAAGATCGCACGTTCGGATGACATGTAGTCAGTTCCACCAATCTATGAGCGGACACATTACGGCCAGGGCAGGGACCAGGCAGTGTGTTCGCCCTGGTCGCAACATCCCGGCTGACGTGTTCTCTCTGGCGCGCCCCCTTCCTGTCCTTGCGCGTTTCTTGGTGGAATTGAAGTCATGGTACGGAAAAGCCCGAACCCATGTGAGTGAATTCGGGCCTTTCGCCTCGTGTCTCTGCTGGCGTCTACATGGTGGCGGCGCGGGCGAGCATGCGCGCCTTACATAGCTCGTTGTCCCACGTATTCAGCGTGTTCTCCGGCCTCAAGCGCGAGACGGTGCTAGCCCTTTTGCTTGCACCCTTTCAATTGGTCGGTCCAGTCGCTCACAGTGCCGCCTTCGCAACCTGCTCCAGGGCCTCGCGCAGCCGCTCCAGGGTGACGCCGCGTTCCCCGCCAGGCCCCAGGCGAGCGATGATGTCCGCGCTTTCCAACTGCTCGATGCGGGCTACCTTGCCGACCGGTTCGACCAGCGCGGCACGGCCGCCCATGACCGCCCACGTGGCAGCCACCTCGTCCTCCCCCTCGTGCGTGACGACCTGGGCGTGCAGCTTGAGGAACGGGAACGCCGCGGCGATGATCTCCCAATCGGCGGTCAGTTCCTCCACGGTCGGCCACTTGCCGATGTTGTACGTGGAACAGCCGATCCGCCCGTCCCAGTCGCACCAGCCCTTCGGGCCGCCGATCCACGGCGACCCGATACGCGCGTTGTCCAGGTAGTGCAGCTGCAGGACACCTATCCGCTTACGCCACGCCTTCATCGCCTGCCAACTCGCCTTCCTCACCTCGATGTCCACGCCGAAGGGCGGCTCGATCGGCATGCCGTACTCGGCGGCCAGGCTCGTCACCGCCGCATTCCACGCCCGGTCGTTGACGGTCATGCACCAGTCGTCGGTGCGGATGAGGATTTCGTTGGCCTGCTCGCGCGTCACCGGGTCACCGGCAACGAGCAGCCTCGGCCACTTCGTCAGGTCGGTCATGAAGGGAACTCCAGGTCAAGGGTCGGTTGAGGGTGATTGTCCCGCGATCTTCTGGCTTGGTAGTACGTGGCGGCCAGGTCGTAGCCGCCGCCCGGCGCTTTTCCGGGCTGGTGCCGGGAGAACCGGGAATCGGGTCGGATGGTGACGATCGGGCCGCCAGCCGCCAGCCAGCCGGGCGGGTACGCGCGTTTCACCTCGGTCAGCCACCGCTCGTAGTTGGCTTTCGGCTGCTGCACGGCGGGCAGGTCACGCCAGCCGGGCCACGCATGGTCGTGCGCGTCCTCTACCGCGTCGCCGTTCCTGGGCCGCGTCTCGCCTTCCCAGTCGCAGCCGAGACAGCCGCCCCGGTACAGCTGGTGCCAGGACGGTTCGTCGACCACGCGGGACAACAGGGTCGGCCGGTGGTCAGGCGCAGTGGAGGTGACCCCGTCACGTTCGTTCGCTCCTGGGTGGCCGAAGTAGATGCCCCACATGCCGCGCCCCTGACCGATGGGAGTCTGTCTGATCGCGGCCTGGCGAGCGTCCACGCCGCGCGGCTCACTGGCCATCGGGCTGCCCCTGCTCGGCGAGCGACCACAGGATCACCCTCACGGCCCTGCTGTAGTCGCCCTCCTTGCGAGTGCCGATCTCATGCCGCACGAGGCCCTCCCGTTCCAGGCTCCTCAACGCGCGTTTCACGGTCTTGCCCGACCGCTCCGACACCTGGAGCACTCGGGCGAGCTGGTAAGCGGGAAGCCGCAGATGTGGGTACCTGCGCAAGTGCTCCAACACCTGCGGCTTGATCTCCGGGTAAAGGATCACCCGCCGGTCGACGTCGCCCTCCAACTCCCGCAGGTACCGCTGAACAGTCCGTGCGTGAACGCCGAGACGGTCCCCGATCAAGGCCGGGTCGGTGATGCCGAGGTTACGCAGTTGCGCGGTTTGCTCCTTCCGTGAGGCCCGCTCCTTCGGCGTGACTCGCTTCTTCGCTGCTCTCGGGACGCTGGTCACCATCCCTGCCCCCGGTCCAGGTCGTCATCGCTCACGCTGACGGACTCACGGTCTGCCGCCGCCGCCATGACAGCTTCGACCGCGCCATCGGTCGGCTGCAGCTGTGCTGCGGGCGGCTCCCAGTCGGGGCAGGTGGTAACCATCGCCAGGTACAGCCAGTCCGGGAAGCCTGCCCAGGTCTCTGGGGCAGTTCCGAACCTGCGCTCAGTCACAATCATCAGGCCGACCTCGCCGTTCACCTTCCGGTTCGGCCCGCTCACCTCGTACCGGCCGAGCAGCCAGCCGCGTTCCGGTGTCCACTCCCACTGGTAGGTAGCGTTGCGGGGGAAGAAGTCGCGCTGGCCCGGCCGGATGATGGGCTCGGCGGCGGCGAACTCGTCTTCAACGATGACCGTCACCTTCTTGCGGGTGACCGTCGTCCAGCCTCGCGTGGCCCCGGCCCTCTCAGCGGCCGGCGGCGGGTCGAACAGGGTGTTTTCCACGGGGGTTGTCCTTTCACAGCAAGGCAAGTTGTTCATGCACGGGCCGCCGCGTCGCCTGCAGCAGCGGTGGGGGCTTGTGCCACGACGCCAGGTCGTATCCGCCGTCCCACGGGTCGAGGTCGTCCGGAGGAGGCGTGTCGAACAGGCCAGGCGGCTGGTCGTCGTCCTTAGGCAGTGCGTCGACCCAGCCGAGGACGGTCGGCAGCGCCCGGTCAGGACCCGCGCGCTGCAGGTACGTGCCATCAACGGAGAGGGCCCAGCGGACTATCCGGTAACGCAGCAGGGAGTTGACCCGCCCGACGTGCGTCCAGATGCCGATGCTGTTAGCGATACGGCCGAGGTTCTCCGCAGCAGGCGACAGCTTCCAGGCCGTGCTGCCGCCGATGAACAGGCAGTCGAACTCGTCCCAGTCCCACAGCGGGCAGAACTCCATAAAGTCCTGCGCGACCAGAGCGGCAGGGAACCCCATGGCGCGGATCTCCTTGAGCATGCACCGTGACCGCGCCACGGTGGCGAACGCGTCGCCTACCTCGTCGGGCGCGGTCACGAACAGGCACCGGTCGGCGTACGGGACGAACCGTTCCAGGTACTTCAGGTACTTCCGGTTGCCGGGGTACTTGCCGCCGTACACCGCGTTGTCCACGCCGAACAGGCCCACCTCGGGCAGCCCGTTGCCGCTGGCGGGGTTGAGGATCGCGCCCAACCGGCCGGCGGCGACCTGCTCCCGGATGGACGGGGTCGACGGCGGTGCGAGGTAGAGCGGCTGCGGCAGCATCAGCTCGCGGTGACCTTGCGCAGCACGGCCCGCAGTTCGGCGTACCTGCCCGCGCCGAAGTTCCTGATCCCACACAGGTCCTCGTCGTTGACGGCGGCCAGGTCGCCGAGGGTGAGGATGCCGTCCCGCATGAGCAGGTTCCGCACCGCGATGTACGGGCGGAGGATCACGTCGCGCAGCGACGTGTCCAGCGGCATCCCGGTCCGCCTGACCAGGTCGGCCGTCGTCGCGGTCTGGACGGTGAGCTGGTCCACGATCTGGTCACGCCAGACGCGGACCTGCGCGCCGTACTCGGCCTCCTGCTGGTGCTGGGGGCACTTGCCGGGGTCGGCCTTGTCGCAGTCGTGGCAGTCGCCCAGCCACGGGCGTTCCTCGGCCTCGTCGGCGTAGTCGCCGAGCCTGTCGATGATGTGGTCCCAGATGTCGCTGGTCAGGGCGACAGTCAGCATCCGGTTCGAGTCGGTGGGCACGATGCAACTCCTTGAGAAGAGGAGCTAGCAGTTGTGCTCGCGTCAACTGCTAGCTCCGGAAGGTCAGCAGGGGATGGTGACGATGACCGTGGTGACCGTGATCCCGGCCGACTTGAACGCGTCGGCCGGGAGCGCGGTGATCGAGCCGCCCCGGTCCTCGACGAGCTGCCGGAACTCGGCCGCAGCCTTCACCTTGTGGAAGGCCACGCCGCCGCCCATGACCGCGACGAGCCGGCCGCCGGGCTTGAGGAAGTCGAGCGCGTGGGTGACGTGCGCGATGTCCTTGCCGCCGGAGAACGGCGGGTTCATCACGATCCGGTCGTAGGTGCCGAGCTGCGACGCGTCCGTCTCCAGGAAGTCGTGGCGGTACAGCAGGTTCGTGCCGGGGACGCGGGACGCCAGGACCTCCACGAGGTTGTTGTCGAGCTCGACGCAGTCCACGACCGCGCCCAGTTCGACGGCCGCCAGAGCGATGTTGCCGGTGCCCGCCGAGGGTTCGAGCACCGTCATGCCGGGCTCGATCTCGGCCAGCTCCATCAGCCGTGCCACCACGGCGGGGGGCGACACGAACGCCTCCCGGTCGGCGCCGACGTGCATGTGGCTGACGGTCTGGGCGGCGGCCTTGAGCTTGTCGGTGTCGATCGTCGGGACCTCGGCCTTCGGCTTGGCCTGGGCCTGCTTCGCGGGCCGCTTCGGCGCGGTGACGGTCGGCCCGTCCTGGCCGTGCGGGCATTCCACGGCGCGGATTTCGGTGTACCTCACCTTGTCGGGCCAGGAGTAGTCGGACTCGACAGCGACCGTGACCGTGTTGACCTTGACCACGGGTCGCGCCCGAATCCCCCAGTAGTGCACGACGTCGCCGACGTGCACGTTGTGCTTGCCCCACTGGACGTACTCGCCCGCCTCGACTGCGGCGGCGAGCTGCGCCCGGTCGTATTCGAGCTGGTTCTCCAACTGCGCCTTGCGGGCGAGCAGCATCTCCCGGTGGTCGCCGGTGGCGCCCTCGTGGACCTCGATGTAGTACGGCTGTCCCTTGTGGTCGAGGTGCCTGCGGGTGTAGCCGTCCAGCGACTTTTGGATCTTGCGCAGCTCGGACTCGGCTGTCTTGATCCTGCGCGCGGTCACGGCCGGAGTCGCGGAGCGCCGCATCTGGCTGCCGACCGCGTTCGCGCGGCGGGCCACTTCCTGCGCGGTGTCGTTCTCGGCGATGCTCTTGCGCATCGCCTGGTCCATCCGCTTCCGGTCAGCTCGGGCCCGCCCCTCGGAGTGGTGGCCGACCAGGATGGGCTGGCCAGCGGCGAACCGCTCACTGATCTGGTGCGCCCGGTCATGCGCGGCCGACGCCGCGCCAGCGTGCCGACCGGCCTTGTTCTCCAGCGCGTCGCGGCGGTCTTCAAGCCGGTCCGCCTTGTCCTCCAGGACCTGCGCGCGGTCGCGGAAGCTGTCATCAATCTCGATCTCGACCTCGTACCCGGCCTCGCGCAGGGCCTTCGCCGCGGCGTTGATCGCGTATCGGTCGGCGACCTGGTCGCGGCTGTTGCGCAGGCCGAGCATCCGGAGGGAGGGGAAGAACCGGAAGCCGCCATTCTCCCACTTCTTGATGATCTCGAACACGCCGTCGCCCTTGCGGGTGCCGTACACGAGGGTGCCGTCCTCGTGGTTGTGCCTGATGGTGATCAACTTGCCTCTTTTCCGGGTCGGTTGGGTGGGGCGGGGCGGCGGTGGGTGGCCGCCGCCTCGCAGCTAGAACTGGGATGGTCAGATGCCGGCAGGGTCGTCCGCAGTGCGGCACAGGTCCTTGTGCAGGTAGCTGATTTGGAACTGGTCAGCCCGGCCCTCGATCGCGGCGGCCCTGGCCATCAGGGTCAGCAGAGAGTCCGGGGCACCCTGGCCGATCAGGCCGAGCTCAACGTCTTCCGGCAGCGGGTTGCCGGGCTGGACGACCTGCAGGAACCACGCCTGCGCCTGGACGTTGTGCTCGCACACCGGGATGCGGGTGAACGCGTCAACCCCCTTCGGGGCGGGGAGGAACGCCACCTGTAGCCAAGCGTCATCCCATGGCAGGCCCATCTCGTGTGCGAGGTCACCGACAGCGTCCTCGTAGGACTCGGCGACCTTTTCCAGCGTGTGGCCGCAGCTGGTGATGTAGCTCGCGACCTTCCGTACGATGGTCTGAGGCGTGAGCTCCACGAGCAGGACGGCGTCGTCCGCATGCCAGTGCTTCACCAGCTGGTCGAGCGGACCGGCCGCGTAATGGCGGCCGTGCATCCAGTCGCCGTACCAGGTGGGGTTGCCGATGAGCGGGCGGGGCGCGTTGGCGACGGCCAGGCCCTGCGAGCGGATCGTGTGGTCGTGCTCGCCCCAGCCGGGCGTACCGGCGAGAACGTACCGCTTCGCCAGGGTGATCTCGGTGGTCACTGCTGTGGTCCCTTCGGGCAGTCGTAGAGGAGGTGGGTGTCCATGAGGGCGTCGAGCGCCTTGGTGACGCTCTCGCCGTAGCCGGGTTCGGGACCGCTCGGCCTCTCGTCGCACAGGGGGCACTTCACTGCGATCGTGAAGTTGTCCCGGTTGTGGAAGTAGCCGTGGCGGCGGGCCTGCCGGGCGATCTGGGCGCGGCCGGTCTTCGTGGCCGGGTTCGGAGGTCGGGTCACTCGTCGCCCTCGTCTTCGTCGTCGTCCTTGATCTGCGCGGACAGGAGGTTCGTGATGTAGTCCCTCGGAGGGAGCACGCTGTCCCTCGGCAGGAACACCGGACACGTCGGGGGGCACTGGGCGGTGCTGCGCTCGGTGCCGTCCGGCTCGGTGCCGCAGTGCGGGCAGCGCGTGTTGGGGACGGTCTGGGACACGTCGAACGTGCCGCGCTTCACGTAGTAGCCGCGGTTGCGTTCCTTCCTCTTCTCGCCGTCTTGGCCGTCCTCCGGCTTCGGCTTGCCCTGGGCCTCGTTCTGCTTCTTGCGGCCGATACGGCGGAACGTCCCCAGCGCCTCCTCGCTAACGGCGACCTGACGGCCCTGCGCGAGCCAGTCACGGAAGCCGGCGCAGTGGGTCAGGCCACGCCTCTGCGACAGGAGCAGGGCGATGTTCAGCAGGGAGTAGCCCGGCTCGCTACTCGCGGGGTCGAGCTTCCAGCCGAGGCTGGCCGCGGCCTGCCTGTACGCCTCGAACTCGACGGGGTTGTTCAGGCACAGCACGGCGTAGTTGTGCAGCAGCTCGTTCGCGGCGGCCTTGCTCGCCGCAGATCTGGCCTGCATTGCCGGAGTGACGGTGCGCCGCTTGCGGCCTTTCGTGGCGGTCTTGCCCATGGGTTGGGTGGCCTTTCTGGCTAGCTTTTCTGCTTGCCGGTTGGGATTGGCGGCCCCGCTGGGTGGGCGGGGCCGCAGGGGGGTCAGTAGCGGGTGGCGTCGCGGTCGTCCTGGGTGAACCCGCTACCGCCGCGCGACACCAGACGCCCGGCGCGGGTCATGCTCTCGGTGGTGCGGCGGGAGGAGTACGACAGCGTCGTGTCGGCGCCGATGCCGATGTCGCGTGCGGCGGCGAACGCGTCCTGGTCCGCGCCGAGGAAGATGAACGTCCAGCCGTTCTTCTGCAGGTCCGCGATCAGGCGGCGGATCTGGCGGCGTGAGCGCCACTCCTTGGACTCGTTCTCCTCCCCGTCGGTGAGGATCACGATGGAGACGTGGCCGGGGACGTCGCCCTCGGGCATGGCGTCGAACTGGTCGCGCATGGTGGTGAGGGTCTTGCCGATGGCGTCGAGCAGCGCGGTCCTGCCGCGCGGCTGGAGACGGTAGTCGGGGACGTCAGCCAGGGCGCAGTACTCGTACACCGGCTCGCAGCGGTCGTCGAACTGGTAGAGCGACACAAAGGTTTCGCGCGGGTTGGTGGCCTGCTCGGCGAGGAATGCCTTCAGGCCCCCTTCGGTGTCGGCCTTGACGGAGTGCATGCTGCCGGAGCGGTCGAGGATGACCGTGATGAGGCCGCGGTTCGGGTTGGGCATGTTGTTCCCTTTCGGGTTGGAGGGATCAGGCTCGGCCGGGCGGCCGGGTCTGAGCGCCTGATGCCAGCACTATTGCTGGCATCAGGCGCAGCGGGTTACAGGTAGTGGCGGATCCAGTTGAGGCCGGTGTTGTCCAGCTCGTACTGGGCGCGGGTCACGGTGACGTAGGCGAGCATCGCGTCAGGGCGGGAGATCCGGCCGGGCTTGTCGTCGTCGGTGGGCTTGGGCTCGGGGAAGTCGTCGGCGACCTTCACGCGGCGCCACTCGCGGCCCTTGGCCTTGTGCGCGGTGGAGATCTCCACGTCGGCGCGGTCCGAGGGGACGAGCCGGGATACGGTGTTCAGCACGACGTCCGCGCCGTGGGCGTCGATGAGATTGACGAACGGCCGCAGGTCGCTGCCCTCGTCCTCTTCGATGTACTCCTGCAGCTCGGCCCACGTCTTGAACGCGAACAGCTCCGGATGGGAGCAGCCGCGCCCGTCCTTGAGCTGCATGGCCGCCTCGGCGAGCTTACGGATCTGGTCGCCGCCGCCGACGAGGGAGACACGGCGGCCGGCGTTCAGCTGTTCCATGACCTGGGCGATGGCCGTGCCGTTGGTGCGGCACAGGATCGCGTCCGGCTCAGTCAAGGTGGCGAGGCGGGAGTTGATCTGCTCGAACCCGCGTAGCCGCAGCGGCGCGTTCAGGTACCCCAGCCACAGGTTCGCCTCCTCGGCGACGACCTCGCCGAACCTGAAGCTCTGCGACAGCGTCAGCCGCACGCCGTTGAACTTGGACATGGCGTCCTCAGCGCCGCGCCACCCGTAGATCGACTGGGAGGGGTCGCCGACGAGGACGAGCTGGGCGTGCCGCTGGGCCTCGACCATCTTCGCAACGGGCGGGTTGGAGTCCTGCGCCTCGTCCAACAGGATGTAGTCGTACTTGGTGAGCTGAGGACCGGACAGGCACCACATCTTGAGGTAGCAGTCGTGGCTGAAGGGCAGGCGGCCGCGGGGGTCGCGGATGTCTTCCCATGCCTTGGCGGCGAGCAGCGGGATCTCTGCGGCCAGGGTCTGCATCGTGTCCGGGTCGTCGAGGCCGGGGATGCGCGGCACCGGCTGGTGGAGGATGTTGGTGCGGGCGCTGCGGGTGAACGTGGCGACGGTGGACATAACGATCCGGGCGACGTGGGCCGGAGGGATCAGCGCGTTCGGCGCGTAGATCGGGTCATTGATCTTCAGCAGCTTCGCCACGTCTTCGCTCTTCATGCGGGGCGCCTTGAGCCTGTGGGCGTACTGACGGCCGACCGCGCCGAAGGCCAGGCCGTGCGACGTCTTGCAGGTGACGGAGTCGGGGAAGCTCTTGGCCGCCTCGACCTGGATCGCCTTGTTGTAGGCGATGTACAGGCCCTTGCGCTTGGGGACTGCGCGGGCGGCCATCTTGAGCACGCTGGTCTTGCCGCAGCCTGCGCCGGCCTCGACGACGAGGTTCTTGTCGCCGGGGACGAAGGTGTCGATGATCGTGCCCTGCTCAAGGGTGGGCTTCGGTGCCATGTTGGTTCTCCTTGGGGGATGCCTTACTACTAGCTGTAGTGCTAGCAGTAAGGCCAGGTTGGGTTGGTTGTGTGGGCCTGGCGGTGGGTGCCGCTGGGCCAGGGCTGGTCGGGTCAGCCGGTCTGGGTGGCGTACATCGCGTCGCGCATCGTGGTGCCGTTGGTCATGGCGTAGTTGATCGCTTCCAGCGCCATGCCGCGCGGCCAGTCGAACTCCTGCAGCAGGGCGGCGAGGCTTTCGATGAGCTGGTCGGTGACGCTGTCGTACTGGTCGGGCAGGATGCGCCGGGCCTTGGCGTTGGCCAGTCGCCGCAGCAGGCTGAGCATGGTCTCGGCGATCTCGGCGGTGGCGGGAGGGTCGGCCTCCGCCGGGGGCGCGGTGATAATCATGCTTGCCTTTCTGCTTGCATTAGTAGCTCCGGGACAGTTTGGGCAGGAGACTTCGGTGGGCGATGATTGTTGCTGTCTCCGGAGTTTTACCGCGTTTCCAAAGGTCAAGTTGTGTTTTGATGAGATCATCATTGCATAAGTTCGTCGCGTTTGCAAAACGACCTTCGACGTTGGGAAACACGCGTCTTAGAGCGCACGCGAGTGCTCCGAGGAGCCTTGCGATCCCAAGCCAGGACGGACATCCGGTGTAAACACCACGCCCACCCGCACGTCCAGCTCCGCGGGCCGCATCGCAGCCCTCCCTGTGCGCGGGCCAGGCGGGGCTGAGCAGGAAATCGCATTGTCCGTTGCGTCCGTTGATCTCCGCGCGGATGTTCATCCCGCTGCGCGTCACGTAATTCACCAGCATGGGTACCTACACCCCATCTGGAGTGTGCCCAGGGTTATCAGCCCATGTCTGTGAGTGGCGGGCGACCAAGAAGACCTCACCGGCGAGAAAGGACGGCCGATGTGCAATTACGACAACTGTTGAAAGATCTCGCCTATATACGCGCGGTCTTTATGAGTGTCCAACCGCGAGGTTGCCGAGTAACCAGAGCGCGATCTATCCGAAAAATCGTGTGACTCTTCTTCGGCATAGTGTTGTGCAGTGTTACTCCGTTCGCGCTCGATATCATCTCGCAACTCGTCAGCGAGGCCGATAGTCTCGGCGAGACCTTCGATTTCATCGAGCCATTGACTGTCGCTATCTTCGTCTGTTCTATTGCTTGAGATATTGTCGACGTCGGACCGCAACGCTGCTTCCGCGTACTGCTTAAGTAGTGGGATAGGGTCGAAGTGCGGCGCAAGCAAGGGTTTATTTGCTTGAACGAATGAAGCGAATTTCTCAACCTCCTCACTTATAGATAGAGCATCGCCCCAGGCGCAGATCAACTCGCGGGCCTGCGTCTTAACTTCATCGAGTCGTCCTTTCTCGTGCTCGATGAACGCATGGTTTAGATTATCTAGGATGTCCGTATTTGCATAAGCATCAAACTGGCTCCGTACACTCAATGCTCGGCTCAAAAGTTGTGGCGATCTCTCTGGTGCAAGTTGTCGCGTTAGAGTGAGGAGTTCTGCAATTGGCCGCAGAACGCTGTTGATCTCCACGTGCGGATACTTGGTCGAATTAGCGGTTCGGATGCCTTCCAGCATGAGTTCCTCGATGCGGTTTGCAACGTTATGCTGCTCACTAATTAGCGCAGCGGCGAGATTAGGAAATCTATGCCCGCCGTTAGTGGTAGCTGCTGCATATCTTAGTAGCGTCAAGATCTGATTTAGGCTGCAAGCGTCGTTGATAAGTGAAAGGGCGTATTCAGGTTCTTCGTCGAGAGTCGCCAAGACAAAGTCGCGGACGCTTGGGTTTGCGTAGGCGACCCGAGTTTCTTTAATAGGAGGTGACGTGCCTATCTGAATGAATGTGCCCTCCAGGGCGCGAAGAGCGTTGGTGAAATCTATGGGGCGAGTGTCGCGCCTAGCAACTTTCCGTAGAGTGTTAGGGTCCACGCCCTCTACAGGGAACGTCGCAAGGGTCAGGACCACGCGCTGAGCTGCATCGGAGAGTACTGTGGCGAACATCGTGCCCCACAGATCAATGGGGCGAGCGAGCGTATTGACCAAACTCTTCGCCAGTGTCTCAGCGCTTTGGCTGCCTCGCTTGATCACCTGCTCAATAACGCGAGGGGAGAAGTTGGGGTGGTCCACTACTTGCCAATAGTGCTTACCCGCAACATAGTCCCGCAGAACCTGGCGCGGCAGCTTGGAAAAATACAAGTGGTTGTAGAGTATTTGTGCCCGCTCCACCGCTCTGTAGTCGGCAACCTCTACAACACACTCGCGAAGCTCGAAATTTCCCCGTGCAATAGGCTCTCTGGTCAGAGCTGTTTGCCGCAGGATTTGCGATCTCGTGGTCATGACTATTCGCTTGGTCGAATCCTTTGCAACTCGATCCATGAAACGCACGATACCGGCGTCTTCGTTCTTGTTGCCGCGCTCGCTGATATCGGTCTGACCGAGGAAGTCGTCGTAGAAGAAGATTTGTTGCTCGCCTGGGCGGTAGGCATCCCAGGCTTCGTCAATATTTGATGATATCAAGATGACTTGCCAGCCTTCATGCCAATGCGCGAGCAATAGCATCTCGGCCAACATACTCTTGCCCACACCGGGCACTCCTGTTAGAACTACGACATGGGTGTCATCGAGTCGGGTGGACGCTCGGTCGTAACCAGGGCTACGCACGTACAGTTTCACTCGATCTCGGATATCCTCCATTAGTGCTTCGCTACGTGCCCACAAACCGCTGCGAACAATAAGCTCAAGCATTCCAGTTGAGGCGAGCCAGAGCTTAAAGTGTTGACGTTCAACTCTTTGATGCCTGCTAAGCAATTCATTCAGATCAAGCTGCGTCAAAAGGTCGCCTGGGTTGGCAAGCCATGGGGAAAGATCCTTAGCTAGGGAGTCCTTCTGGGTGCGGCTTAGGTTTTGTGTCGTCGCGAAGAGATACCGGTCGGGCCGCTCCTTATTCATCTTTGGCAGCTCTTCGCGTGCCGATCTACCCAAATCGGCGAATGTGGATCCTGCGTAGTGTTTGCACTGAACGACGACTTTCTTGCCGCCTACCCATCCTCTTAAGTCAACTCCGCCATCTTGGCCGCTTCCGAAAGCTTCGAGCTTCCATCCGTATTCTGCTGCCAGGAGATCCCGCACTAGCAACTCGAAATCCGTAGGTGACAGCGTCTTGAAGTCGTAGTCAGGCAAAGAATACCTCACTAATATGCCGTATCTTGTTTCCCGATTGGGTGCATATATTGACTGGGTCGGTATGGATATATGATTGCAGGTTCTTGATTCTATTGTGCGTTGGGCATCTGTGTCAGCCTATTCGAAGACAATGACTTCCACTCGCACCTCGCGATCAGGAGCGCTCACGCACGCAAACGAGAGTGCTAGCGTCAATGCGAGGACCGGCCACGATCGTGAGGGTCCGGCGGGGCCTGCCGCGCCGCGCTGCGGTTCGCTAGCTCCCGCCGCACCGCCCGCGACCATGCCTCCTCCGCCGCGTCCACTACTGGCTCAGGCTCCCACACGTCAGCCCTCTCACGCACAGCGCCAGCCGCCATGGGAGGCGACGGTGAAACGAGTCGATCGCAACCGTTCAGCAAGGCCAGCCTTCTACGCTCGGCACATGACGGACAAGCGTCGACGCCTGCCCTCCCAACGCACGATCCTGCTCGTGGCTGCGGTGTTGCTCCTCGCCGGACTCGTCTGGATGCTGGGGCCCGGTGCCCGATGGGTCGTCGACCTCGATGTGGACGTTACCAAACTGCCGGAGAAGGACCTCGCGACCGCGGCCGACGCCGTCCGCGGAAGAGCGCTCGCCATCGCCACCGGAGTAGTCGCGCTGGCTGCTGTCTACTACACAGCCCGCAACGCCGAAACCGCCCGCCGTGCCGTCGAGCTGACCCAGCAAACCTCGACCCGCACCTTGGAGCTGACCGAGCAAGGCCAGGTGACCGACCGCTACACCAAAGCCATCCAGCAGCTCGGCGACTCCGACAACCTGCACATCCGCATCGGCGGCATCTACGCACTTGAGCGCATCGCCCGGGACTCCGAACGCGACCACAGCACCGTCCAAGAGGTCCTTACCGCCTTCGTGCGCGAGTACGCACCCGATCCCGCACAGCCAGCAGCCCAGGTGGCAGAGGATGGGAAGACGCAGGTTGAGCCCTTTCGCAAGGTACCCGCTGACGTTCAGGCCGCTCTCACCGTAATCAGCCGGGCGAACATGTTGGGCGCAGACCTGACCGGCGCGAACCTAGCTCTTGCGAGACTGGTCGGCGCGGATCTTACTGGTGCGAAACTGGCCGGCGCGGATCTGATCGGTGCGGACCTGACCGGCGCGAAATTGACCGACGCGGACCTAACCAGCGCCGACCTGATCGGCGCGATGCTGACCCGCGCGGACTTGACCGACGCGATCCTGGCGGACGCGGACCTGACCGGCGCCCTCCTGACCCGCGCGGACTTGACCGGCGCGATGCTGGCGGACGCGGACCTGACCGGTGCGAGGCTGATCAAAGCGGACCTGACCGACGCGATTCTCACTGGCGCGAAATTGACCAGGGCGCAGTACAACTCGGCAGAAGCGAAGAGGCACGCAAGCCCGCCGCCCCACTTCCTCGACGATCCACCCAAGGAGCAGGCCCAGTCGGCTTAACACTGCGACGTCCTGGCGGGGGCAGCGAGCCGTGCCATCCTGAGAATCACGCCCAGGGCTTCATCCTGTGCTCGTCACCCGGTGCCGGGTTCGCCCTTGCGGTTCGTCCGCTCCCACCGCGCCCGCCGCATTGCCCGCAACCGCGCCTCCTCCCCCGCATCCACGACTGGCTCAGGTTCCGGCTCCCACACCTCCGCCACAGCCCCCGCCTCCACCGCGGCCGCGGCCGCCTCATCCAGCCGACGCCACCGCTCCCGATCCGCACGCGACCCCACCTTCGGCGCCCGCCCGGCCAACGGCTCAGCCACAGTCGGCAACACCCGCGCCACAATCGCCCGCGCCCGCGCGGCTGCCGCCTCCGGATCCGGCGACGCCCGCCGACGCGCATCCCCCAGCTCCGCTCGCGCTAGCGCTTGTGCTCGCATCCTTGCTGAGTTGGCGCGGGCCACCTGCTGCGACCGCGACAGTATCGGCCGCATCGACTCGTCCATCCAAAGCCGCAGCCTGGCCTTGGCCACCTCCCACCGCATCGGGTCGCCCCACACTGCCTGAGGGCCGTCCGGTGAGTTGTTCAGCGCGTGCAGCACATCCCCGTGACTCCACCCAGCATCGAAGAACCGGCCAGCGAGATCCAGCAGATGCTTCGGCACCTTCGGCGACGAGCTGCCCGTCACGCCCCCTCCCCCAGTCGGGTCCACAGCGCCGCCCGGGCGGTCACGTACTCCGCGGGCGGTGTCCGCCGCTCGTCCAGGTCGACGACCACGGGCGTGGCCTGGTCGACCGGCTCGGGCGTGCCCCAGATGACGCTCAGTCGACGCTCCTGGGCCCGCCACATCGCGATCTCGGCGTCTTCGGCCTGCTGTGACGCCGATCGCGCCAGCGGCGCACCAGCAGCATCAACCCACAGGCCCGCGCGGTGCCGGATCCGGGCCCTCATGCCGCGCCTGCGCTCGACCGTGCCCGCCAGCCGGCCGGGGTCGATGTCGCCCCACTGCTGCCCGTCCGGCATCCGGTTCAGCGCGTGCTCCACATCGGCGACGGTAAACCCTGCAACGAAGAGCAGACGCAGCAGCGACCGCAGGTCCTTCGTCGACAGGATGCCGAGGGTGAGTGCGTTGTCACGGCGGAGCCGTTCGCACGCCGCGATCTGGTCTCTCTTGCTGCGGGGCGTTGCGTGGCGTGGCCACGAGGGGGACGGGCCCGTGGGCTCGGAGCTCTCTCGCGCGCCCGCGTTAGGGAGAGATCTCTCAGAAGAGAAACCCCAAACAGCGGGGGTGCAATCTTGTTCCACATGCCCGCTGACGTGGGAAAACGTGGGGCGTTCAGCGATGGTTTCGACCGGCCAGGGAACGTCTTCCTCTTGTTCGAGTTCCGGCACCTCGAGGTCGTCGGCCAGCAGTTCGGCCGGGATGGTGAGGGCGTACTCCGCAGCGAGGTTGCCGAGGCCGTCGTCGATGCGGCCCCACAGGCTGCCCGGACGGGTCCGTGCGGTGGATCCGGTGGTGACGGTGATGAGCAGTTGGTGCTCGCGCATCCACGCGAGGAGGTAGGCGATGGTGCGGCGCGAAACGCCGACCTCTTCGGCGAGCACGTCCCAGGTCGCGCCGCGCTTGGGCGCGGTCATCATGGTGGCGTCGGTGCGGGTGGTGAGCTGCCATGCAAGGCGCATGAGGTTGCGGTGCCGCTGCCGGTTGCAGTGGGCGCGGGCGAGGTAGTCCACCGCGTCGAGCCACGTGGCGCGGGTGGGTGCAAGTTTCTGCTCATCCATGGGGATGGGCGTGATGGGGGTGTCCGTCGACGTGCGCCGACGCGCCCCGGCTTCGGTTTTTTCGTAAACCGAGGACAGGCGTGTTATCTTCTACTCCGAGAGAAAGGCCCCCACGAGGGCAACGCGAAGCACACCCAGCTCGGGATCGCCGCCAAGCAAACGAGCAGGGATAGCAACGCGATGAAGTTGGTTGCTTCAGGGACGGCCCGCACTGCGGGCCGTTTCTCATTTAGCCGATAGTTCTCCTTCGTGAAGGTCGGCCGATCATCCCGCAGTCTCCCGACTTCGCCATTTGCTGAAACGGCTGGTCAGTTCGCGCCGCCTCGTCTCCCCCCACGCCGAGTGGACAACGATCCACGCAGTCGTGCGATCTTCCCGGTACACGTCCACGTGGCTGATCACCTCGCCAAGGATGTCCCGTAGTCGATCAGCAGGCAGACTGTCCCACTCCTGGATAAGTCCTTCGATCACCGGCACGCAGTCCATCGGGTCGATCGGATCCGGTCGGTCCTCGAACTCGGCGAGCGAGTCCAAAACCGCTTCGCGTTCGCGGAGCAGCCTGTCACGCACCGGCTCGTAGACCGACTGCGGGATCACCTCGTTGATCAGCAACTCGGTTTGCCGTTCGAGAGCCTTGTCGATCCGCTCCAGCTCACGGCGAAGCATCTCCGGCTGGGAATCCCCGCCTTCGTGGACCTGGAGGCCGGCCACCGCCAGAGCGGCCTCGGCCTCGATGTCGGGCAGCCACTCGACGAGCACCTGCTGAACCGCTTCCTCGACGGCCTCCATCGTCACAAACCGAGTGCCGCATCTGGGAACGTTGTAGCGCTTGCGGTAGATCGACCCGCAGACCCACCCCATGCGGCCGCTGTGGTTGACCTTGAGCGGGTACATGGTGTTGGTGCAGTAGCCACACTTGCACAGCTTGGACATCGGGTAGACGGCTCTCCTGGCGCGCGGCGGCAGTGCCGAGGTGATCTTTCGGAGCCTCTTGTAGGTCTCCCACGTCTCCATGTTGATCACAGCGTCGTGCGCGCCGGGGTGGTACTCCTTGGTGCGGCAGGACGACGGCTTGGAGCACCGGCAGTCGCGATGGTGGACACAGATCAGGCCAGCTGCGAAACCCCGGTCCATCATCCGCGTCATCTCGCCCGGCTTCCACTTCCCGCCGGTTGTCGTCCGTGCGCCGCGAGCGTTCGCCCAGTCGGCGAGGCGAGAGAAGTTCCGATCGGCGATCCATCGGTCGTAGCTGTCCGCGAGGATGCCAGCGAAACCGCTTGCGTGATCCGGCTCGTAGCGTTCCGGGCCGTCCTCCGGAGCAGCAAGGGTCCTGTCGTGGTAGAGCGGGTGACGGGCCCGACCGCGCCTGATGTACCCAAACTGGGCGGCACCGAGCGGAGGAAGCCCGCGAGCAAGACGGTTCTGGAACGCCTCGCCCCACTGCTCACCGGCCCGGTCGGACTCGAACGCGGCCAGCTCGAACAGCACGCCGCGCGTCAACTTGCCGACCGCTGTACGGGCGTCGATCTCTTCGGTCGCGGAGACCAGCTCGCCGCCGGCCTTCTCAACGCGGGCGAGGTTGAGCTGATTGCCGGTCCGGTTGCGTCCGAACCGGCTGTACTTCCAGACGAGGATCGCCTTGGACGTGCCTTCTTCGACGTCAGAGATGACCTTCATGATCTTCCGTTGGAAGGTCCGGCCGGAGACGTCAAGGTCTTCGACCCACTCGATGATCCGGAAGCCACGGCGGCGGGCCAGCTCCTTGATCGCGGTCCGCTGGATGTCCGGGGAGATCTTCTCCTCCAGCATCATCGAGACCCGGATGTAGCCGATCGCGGGGATCAGGCTCTGACCTTGGGGGATACGCACGATCACACGTTACTCATTTGCGGACAATGCGTTCAAGGACGGCGTCCAAGGCGACGGCGCCGGGACCGTCCTGCCCCTGTGCCACGGACTCTCACCCCCTCACGTCGTGGGCCAGATTAGAGCAGCGGCCGTTCTTCTTCACGTTCACGCCCGCCTCCTCGGCCGGGTGGCGAACGTGTGCCGGAGCTGGTGCGGGTGCAGCCCGGCGATCCCGGCCTGACGGCCGATGCGCTCCACGAGCTCGTAGACGTCCTTACGGTCGAGCCGCCGCCCGGAGGCGGACACGAACAGCGGCCCGGTGAGCTGCTCCACCGTGATCCCGGCGCGTTCGGCGCGGTGGGTCAGGTAGCCGTCGATCGCGTGCGCCGCCGCCGGCGGGACCTTCCGCGTCTTCGGCTCGTCGGCCTTGCCGGCGATCCGCAGGGTGCGGTGGCCGCGCTCGTGCCCGAGGTCGGTCAGCTGCGCGGCCAGGGCTTCGGTGACGCGGACGCCGGTCTGCGTGAGCAGCCGGATGAGCGCCGCCGTGCGGAGTCGTTCCCGGCCGTGGTCGTGGTCGGCGGCGTGCAACAGGTCACGGGCTTGGGCGCGGGTGAGGCCCACGGTCTCGCAGTGCTGCCGGTTCACCTTCGGCCGCCGGGTGCCCTTGAACCGGTTGGCGTCGATCACGTCCTCGTCGGACAGGTGGTCGTACCAGGACGACACGGCCGAGATCCGCAGGTTCATCGTCTTGGGCGGGATCGGCTTACCGGCTCGTCGTTCCAGCCAGCGTGTGTAGACGTCGCCGTGGGACTTGCGCGCCTGCAGCGGGTCGAGGCCGGTCTCGGCGCAGAAGCCGAACCATCGCTCGATCTCGCGCCGGTAGGTGTCGCGGGTGTTCGGGGAGTCGTAGGACAGCAGCCACGCCTTCGTCAGGTCGCGCACGTGGCCGGGCAGACCGGGCGGGAACACGATGGCGCTGCCCGGACGCAACGCCGGCTCGGTGGAACGGGGGGCGGGGATCTCGGTGATCGCCTGCCGCGGGGCGGGGGTGCCCGTGGCGTGGAGCCGTGCGCCGGGAGTCGTCATCGGCTGACCTCCTGCGGGGCGTTCCTCGGCTTCAGGGTTCGTGTCGCTGGTGGACGCCGCATGGGGCGCCGGCCGGCGTGGTCGCTCAACGCTCCTGGCTGCGGCGCTGCACGCGGCGTTCCCAGCTGTTCGGGTGGCGGATGACCACGCCTGAGGTGCCGCCGTTGCCGGTGAGCCGGACCCGCGGCGTGCCGGGCAGGCGCTCCGAGGTGGTCTTGTCCTTGAAGCCGCCGAGGCCGTCGTTCATCTCTGAGGTCTCCGCCACCCACCCGTCGGGGATGATGATCGTGACTCCGCCGGTCTGGCCGTGCGCTTCTATGGCGATCTCGGGCAGCCGGCATTCGGTCTGGGTGAAGTCGAGCTTGGCGCTGCCCAGGCCGCCGTACACGGTGATCTGCGCGGGTACCCGCCAGCGTCCCGTTCGTGCCGCGCCGTTCAGGCCTCCTTTGAGGACCAGCGGCTCCGCGGGGACCTCCTGGGGCAGGTCGGCGGTGAGCGGCGTCAGTTCGGCGTAGGTCTTGGCGTTCAGTGCCAGCTCCAGCCGGACTTCCAGTTCGGTGAAGTCGAGGCGCCCTTCGGCGGCGGCCGTGTTCAGCCGCTCCACCACCGCTTCGCGTTCGTCGTGGGAGACGCGCATCTGCTGAGGGCGGATGGGGGCCGGCTGCTGGTTGTCGCCCATGGTGTTCGCTTTCGGGTGGGGTGAACTCCTTCGGGGGGTTCCGAGGAGATCACCACCCTATAACCGCGATTATGGGGGGTTATGAATGATCATGCTCGTCCCCGGTGAAAACCTTCGCGGCTCCGATCCGCCGTATGCGTTCGGTGCCCCATGTCCCCAGGCCGGCCAGGGCGGCGTTGAGCGAGACGCCGTGCTCCGTCAGGGAGTACTCGACCTTCGGAGGCACCTGGAGGTACACCTCACGGTGCACGAGACCGTCCTCCTCCATCTCCCGCAGATGCTGGATCAGCATCTTCTCGCTGACGCCCGGCAGGCCGCGCCGCAGCTCGGCGAACCGGCGGGTCCCGTGGTGGTCCAGCTCCCAGAGGATCAGCGACTTCCACTTGCCGGCGACCACGTCCATCGCCGCGTCGACGCCGCAGAAGTAGGGGCCCCGTCGTGCCGCTGTCGCCATCCGGCCGCTCCAAAGACGTACTTACCCACAAGTAAGTACCTGACTAAATAGTGAGTACTGGTCAACTCTACCGGTAGCCGAAAGGATCGTCGCGACGATGAACCGAAGGGGGCACCGAACATGACGAGCGATGACAACGTGCAGGTGAGCGTTCTCGGGCTGGGGGCGATGGGGAGCGCTCTGGCGGGCGCCCTGGTGCGGGCCGGGCATCCGACGACGGTCTGGAACCGCTCACCGGGCAAGGCGGACGACCTGGTCGCGCGGGGCGCGCGGCTCGCCGCCACGGCCGGTGACGCGGTCCGGGGCGGCCGGCTGGTGATCGCCTGTCTGCTGGACCACGCGTCGGTCCGTGAGGTGCTCGATCCGCTCGCCGGGGAGCTGGCCGGCCGGGCCCTGATCAACGTGACCACGACGCGGCCGGCTCAGGCACGGGAGATGGCCGCCTGGGCGGCTCAGGCCGGGGTCGCGTATCTGGACGGCGGGATCATGGCCGTACCGGACATGATCGGCCGGCCGGGGGCGTCGATCCTCTACAGCGGGTCGGCCGAGGTCTTCGATCAGCACAGGCCGCTGCTCGACCTGTGGGGAGGCGGCACCTACTTCGGTGACGACGCCGGACTGGCGTCCCTGTACGACCTCGCCCTGCTCTCGGGCATGTACGTGATGTTCGCCGGGTTCATGCACGGCGCCGCCATGGTCGCGCCGGCCGGCGTGACGGCGCGCGAGTTCGCCGCCATGGCCGCGCCCTTCCTGACCGCCATGACCGACGGCTTCCAGGAGTACGCCGCGGTCATCGACGGCGGTGACTACACCGTCGAAGGACAGCAGAGCCTTGAGTTCTCCGACCTCGGCGACCTCCTGGCCGCCAGTTCCGACCAGGGCGTCAGCACCGAGGTGGTCGCCATGGTCCAGCGCCTCATCCAGCGGCAGATCGACGCGGGCCACGGAAAGGAGGGCTTCGCCCGGATCTTCGAGAGCATCAGGCGACCGGGCTGACGGCTCGCCTGGCGGGCGCTCGTCCCAGCGGTGTTGGACAACGCCTGCCCTTCGCGGGCATGGTGGGCGGCATGCGGCTGGACGAAGCGACGATCCCGGTCGTCGTCGGCGACATGGCGACCGCGGTCGCGCCGGGAGAGTACGCGCTCGTCTCTCTCGTCTTCAACACGATCTCCAACCTGCTCACTCAGGCCGGGCAGGTCGCCTGCTTCCGCAACGCCGCCCGTCATCTCACGCCGGGCGGCCGGTTCGTGATCGAGCTGTGGGTGCCCGAGTTGCGCGCGCTTCCGCTTCACCGCGCGGTCGCGTTCCCACGTGTCCGTCTACCGTCTCCCCCGGCACTGACTTCTCACGTCCGGGAGACATGATGCCTGACCCGAAGACCACCGTCGACGTGGTGGTCCTCACCATGAACGACCGGCCTGACGCGTTCCCGCGGGCCATGGCCTCCTTGCTGGCCCAGCGGGGTGTCGATCTGCGGGTGGTCGTCGTCGGTAACGGGGTCGAGCCCGACCATGTCCCGGCCGGCGTGCGCGCGGTGACCCTGCCCGCCAACGAGGGCATCCCGCAGGGCCGCAATGTGGGCGCGGGCATGCCGACTTCTACCGGTTCGTCGCCCGCAACCGGGTCTGGCTCGCCTACCGCCGCCTGCCCGCTCTTTTGATCCCGCTCTATCTGGCGAACTGGACGCTGCTCAGCGTGGCCCGGTTCCGGTCGCGCGCCGGCCTCGCCGTCTGGTTCGCCGGTCTGCGGGAGGGGATGAGGGGCGGGCACGGGTCGCGCCGGCCGATGTCCTGGCGCACCGTGCTGCGGCTGACTCGTGGTGGCCGTCCCCCGATCGTCTGAGCACGGGCGCCACGCTGGTACGGTACGCGGATGTTCGCGATCTTCTTGGGGGACGGCGCCGAGTTGCGCCCGTTGGAGCCGTGGCAGGCCGAGGAGTTCCTCGCCCACCTGGACCGGGCGCGTGACGCGGTGGACCCGTGGGTCCCGTGGGCGAGCCGCAGCACCGACCTGGACTCGGCGCGCGCCTCGCTGCAGCGCTACGCCGACCTGGCCGCCCGTGACGCGGGCCGGCTGTACGGCATCTGGCTGGACGGCACGCTCGTCGGCGGGATCATGTTCGTGGCCTTCGACGCCGTCGCGGGCACCTGCGAGATCGGCTGCTGGCTGGAGCCGGCCGGGCAGGGGCGGGGGCTGATCACCCGGGCCGCGGGACGTCTCATCGACTGGGCGGTGCACGTGCGCGGCATCCGCCGGGTCGAGTGGCTCACCCGCCTGGAGAACACGGCCAGCCGCAACGTCGCCCAGCGGCTCGGCATGCGGCTGGACGGGGTGCTGCGCGAGCAGTTCCCGTACCGGGGAGTCCGGCACGACACCGAGGTCTGGTCGCTGCTGGCGGCGGAGTGGGCGGGCCGCTCAGCCGAGCACGGCCGGTGACGCAACGGTCAGTTTCCGCCTCCGGAGCTGTCGCACCCGAACGAGTCGGTCGCGCCCGGCATGGGGTTCGCGTGCGGCTCGATCACGATCCCGCTGGGCGTCCTGCGGCGGGTGGCGGGCCTGCGTGAGAGGGCGAGCCAGGCTTGCCGGACGACGATGACCGCCACCGCGGCGAGAGATCCGGCCGCCAGGATCGTCGAGAAGGTCATCCACACCTCGCCGGGAGAGTCGACATGTCCTTTGTATGATCTTATGCGGAGGCGCGATGGTCAGATTCGTGATCGGCGTGGCGCTCGTGGCGGCGCTGGCCGCCCGGTGCGGTGAGGCTTCGCCCTCCCCTGTCACGCCCTCCCCCGCCTCCTCCGCCTCCTCCGCCTCCTCCGCCTCGCCGGCGGTGACGGCGAGCCCGCCGGCTGGGTCGGCGGGGTGCGCGGCCGGGCCGGTGCTGGCGCGTGGCGAGCATCTGATGTCCTTCGGCGGGCTGCAGCGCAGGTTCCTGTTGTCGCTGCCCGCCGGTCCGGGCCCGCACCCGGTGCTGCTCAACCTGCACGGCATGGGGTCCAACGCGGTCGAGCAGGCCGTCTACAGCCGGTTGCCCGACGTGGGGGCGCGGCGCGGCTACATCGTGGCCACCCCGCAGTCGGCCGAGGGCAGGTTCGGCTGGACCCTGCCGCACATGGGCGGCCCCGACGACACCGGTTTCCTGGGCGCGCTGCTCGACCGGCTCGAACAGGGCCTGTGCGTCGACCGCCGCCACGAGTTCGCGGCCGGCATGTCGCTGGGGGCCGGCATGTCGGCCGGGCTGGTGTGCGCCCTGAACGGCCGGCTGGCCGGCGTCGGGCTGGTCGCCGGGGTCAACATCGTGCGGCCCTGCGACGATCCGCGGCCGACGACGGTCATCGCCTTCCACGGGGTCGCCGACCGGGTCGTCCCTTACGAGGGCGGCCCTCCCCTGCGGTTCGCCTCGGAGAAGCTGCGCAAGCTGGGCGCGCTGGTCAAGCTGCCGCCCGTCGAGCAGGCGGCCGGCGGCTGGGCGCGCGCGTTCGGCTGCACCGGCCGCGCCGACGGCACTCCCGCCCGAGGGGTACGGCTGCGCGGCTGGACGGCGTGCCGGGGCGGTGTGACGGTGCGGCTCTACAGCGTGCGCGACGGCGGCCACACCTGGCCCGGCGCGCGAGAGGTGCCCCGGCTGGGCGCCACCACCCGCGCGCTGGACGCCACCGGCGTCATCCTCGACGCCTTCGACGCCGCGCCGCCCCGCTGAGGACGCCACACGACCCTGCCGAAGACGTCATGCCACCGTGCGAGGCGCCCGTCGCCGGAGAGCCGCGTCGCCTGGCTGTGAACCCCGGGGATTCGGGCCTACCGGCCGGGACCGGGGGCCGGTAAGACAGGCTCGGGCCCCTGAACAGAACGGCATGCCATGAGCGACGACGTACGCATCATCCTGGAGGCCGTGCCGCGCGCCGGCCTGACCGCCGAACGGCTGCGCCAGGCCGTGGCCGAGCACCCCGGCGTGCTGGCCGAGCTCGACGTGGCCGACCCGGCGGAGCTCCTCGTGCCGTACGCCGCGGCTCTCGGGCACGACCCGGGCGACGACGCGCCCTTCCGCGCGTGTGTCTTCGACCCGGTGGGCAACCGGTCCGTCGAGCTGCGCGGCACGCTGGACCGGCCCGAACGGGCCGAGGTGCGGCCCAGCGCCTTCACCCCGCAGCCCGGCAGCGGCGAGCTGACCGCGGCCGCCGCCATCCTGCGCGCCGACCCGGGGTTCCCGGCCGGTGACGACATCGTGGTCTACCGGCCGATGCCGCCGCTGGCCGACCTGGAGAACCCCGACGGCACCACCGTGCGCCGTCCCACCCTCGGCGTCTACACGCCCGGCGACCCGACCGGGGTGCGGCACCGGATCGTCGCGGTCGACATCATGGGCCGCGGCGTCGACTGGACGCCGGCCGGCGTGAACGTGCGCATGCACCACGACTGCGAGGACAGTGTCCCGGTCGGGGTGGACGCGCTCGCCGACCACGGCGGGCCCGACCAGGTGCGGGTGCGGGTCGTCCGGGGCGAGACGGAGCTGTGGAATCTGCTGGTCGTGCGGCCGCGCGCGTCGGCGCCGCAGAACCCGGGCGTCGGCAGCGGTGTGGAGCTGCGCGACGTCCGCTATCGCGGGCGGCTGCTGCTGCGGCAGGCGCACGTGCCCATCCTCAACGTCGAGTACGAGGAGGGCACCACCTTCCGCGACGACGTCAGCGCCGAGACCCGTTTCTCGGCCACCGGCCGCGACCCGGTCGGCTGGGGATGGCGGCTGTGCGACGGCCCGCCCCGCACGATCCTGGAGCGGCCGCACACCGATGCCGGCAACTTCCAGGGCGTCGCCCTCCATCACGACGGCGAGCGGCTGCGGATCGTCAGCGAGCTGCAGGCCGGCTGGTACCGCTACGCCAGTGACTGGCGGCTGGGCGATGACGGCGTCGTCCAGCCGAGGTTCGGCTTCGCCGCCACCGCCAACCCGATGACCTGCCAGGTGCATCGCCACCACGCCTACTGGCGGTTCGACTTCGACATCGGCGGCGCCGCGGGCGACGTGGTGGAGCAGCTGGACGAGGGGCCGATCAGTCCCGATCCGGTGCCGATCGTCCGTGAGACGTCGCGCAGGCGACGCTCGGGCCGGTTCTGGCGGGTGCGCGACGGGTCGTCCGGCCGTGGCTACCAGATCCACTCCGGGCCGTTCGACGGCACCGCCGACGCCTACGGGGTGTCCGACCTGTGGTTCCTGCGCCACCATCCGGCCGAGCTCGACGACGGCAATCCCGGGCCGCGCGATCGGGCGGCGCTCGACCGGTTCGTCAACGGCGAGAGCATCCACGGCGCCAACGTCGTCGTCTGGTACGCCGGCCACTACTTCCACGACCAGGCCCACCCGCAGCCGCACCAGGGTGAGCTGATCGGGCCGGATCTGATCCCGATCTGAGATTAGGCTGGGCGACCATGAGTCAGGATGTGGAGCGGCCGGGACAGGTGGAAGAGGCGACGGCGCGGGCGCTGCTGCGCAGGCTGGCCGTCGAGCAGGCCGAATGCCGGGTGCCGTCGATCGTCGCGGCCATCGTGCGTGACGGCCGCACGGCGTGGTTCGGCTCGCGCGGGCGGGTCGGTGGCGCCGCGCCCACGCCCGCCACCCAGTACCGGCTGGGGTCGATCACCAAGCCGCTGGTGGCCGCGGTCGTGATGCGGATGCGCGACGAGGGTCTGCTCGACCTGCTCGACCCCGTGGGCAAGTATCTGCCGGACGTGCCGGCCGGTGAGCTGACGATCGCGCAGTTGCTGTCGCACACCGGCGGGCTGACCGCCGAGCCGCCCACGGTCTGGTGGGAACGCACGGCCGGGGTCGCGGTCGACGACCTGCTGGCGCGGCTCGGGCCGGGTGACGTCAAGCACCGGCCGGGCCGCCGTTTCCACTACAGCAACGTCGGGTTCGCGCTGCTCGGTGAGCTGGTCGCCCGGCTGCGCGGGGTGTCGTGGCTGCGGGCGGTGCGGGCGGAGATCCTCGAGCCGCTCGGCATGGACGCCACCACCGCGCGGCCGCGCTCGCCGCACGCGACCGGTTACGCCGTCCATCCGTACGCGGACGTGCTGCTGCCCGAGCCCGAGCACGACGCCGCCGCCATGGCGCCCGCTGGGCAGTTGTGGTCCACCGCCGAGGACCTGGCCCGGTGGGCGGCGTTCGTCGCGGGTGACACCGGTGGTGTGCTGTCGCCTGACACGGTGGCCGAGATGCGCGAGCCCGCCACGGTCGACGACGGTGACGCCTGGACCGGCGGGTTCGGCCTCGGGCTGCAGCTGACCCGGCACGCGGGGCGGCGGCTGGCCGGGCACGGCGGGTCGATGCCGGGGTTCCTGTCGATGGTGTGGGCCGATCCGGCCGACCGGGTGGGCGTGTTGTTCATGGCCAACACGACCTCCGGGGTCAGCCGCGCCCTGCCGACCGATCTGCTGGGCATCCTGGACGAGTACGAGCCGCGGCTGCCGGCCGAGTGGCGGCCCGTGGCGGCCGATCCCGATCTGCTGGCCATGACGGGGGTGTGGCACTGGGGGCCGGCGCCGTACGTTCTGCGGTTGCTGCCGGAGCGGGGGCTGTCGCTGGAGCCGGCGGGCGGCGGCGGGCGGGCCTCGCGGTTCGTGGCGCGCCAGGACGGCACCTGGGTGGGGCTCGACGGCTACTACGCGGGTGAGACGCTGCGGCTGGCGGCCGACCATCTCGACCTCAACACGTTCATCTTCACCCGCACGCCCTACGATCCGGACGCGCCCGTGCCGGGCGGGGTCGCCGGCTGGGAGTCCTGAGCGCCGCCGGCGGGGACATCTCAGCCAGGCAGCAGCTCGCTGAGCAGCTTCTCGGTGCGGGATCGGATGTCGTCGCGGATCGGCCGGACGGCCTCGATGCCCTGCCCGGCCGGGTCGTCGAGCTTCCAGTCCTCATATCGCTTGCCAGGAAAGATTGGGCAGGCGTCGCCGCAGCCCATGGTGATGACCACATCCGAGGCCTCGACCGCGTCGACGGTGAGGACCTTGGGCTGCTCGCTGGTGATGTCGATGCCGACCTCGCGCATCGCCTCGACCGCGACCGGGTTGACCTGGTCGGCGGGCGCGGATCCCGCGGAGCGCACGTCGACCAGGTCGCCGGCCAGATGAGTGAGCCAGCCGGCGGCCATCTGGGAGCGTCCGGCGTTGTGCACGCAGACGAACAGGACGGAGGGCTTGTCAGGCACGGGCGGGCTCCTTGGCGATGAACAGGCGGCGGCCGGCCAGGCTGACGTAGACGAGGGCGACCAGGACGGGGACCTCGATGAGCGGGCCGACCACCCCGGCCAGCGCCTGGCCGGAGGTGACGCCGAAGACGCCGACCGCGACCGCGATGGCCAGTTCGAAGTTGTTGCCGGCGGCGGTGAAGGCGAGGGTGGTGGTGCGGTCGTAGGGCAGGCCGATCGCCTTGCCGGTCAGGAAGCCGCCGCCCCACATGAGGGCGAAGTAGGCCAGCAGCGGCAGCGCGATACGGGCCACGTCCGCGGGCTGGGAGGTGATCGTGTGGCCTTGCAGGGCGAACAGGATGACGATGGTGAACAGCAGGCCGTACAGGGCGATCGGGCCGATGCGCGGCAGGAAGCGCTGCTCGTACCAGGTGCGGCCGCGGGCGCGCTCGCCCAGCTTGCGAGAGGCGTAGCCCGCGAGCAGCGGTATTCCGAGGAAGACGAGCACGTAGAAGGCGATGTCCCAGGCCGAGACGGCGAGCGCGGACTCCGGCAGGCTAAGCCAGCCGGGCAGCACCCGCAGATAGAACCAGCCCAGCGCGCCGAAGGCGATCACCTGGAAGACGGAGTTGAGCGCGACCAGGACAGCGGCGGCCTCGCGGTCGCCACAGGCCAGGTCGTTCCAGATGAGCACCATGGCGATGCACCGGGCCAGCCCGACGATGATCAGGCCCGTGCGGTACTCCGGCAAATCCGGCAGCAGGAGCCACGCCAGCGCGAACATGAGGGCCGGGCCGAGTGCCCAGTTCAGCACCAGCGAGGCGATCAGCAGGCGGCGGTCGCCGGTTACGGTGCCGAGGCGGTCGTAGCGGACTTTGGCCAGCACCGGGTACATCATCAGCAACAGGCCGAGCGCGATCGGCAGCGAGATCTCCCCGATCTTGACGGCGTCCAGCGCGGCGTCCAGGCCCGGCACCAGGCGGCCGAGCAGCAGCCCGACCCCCATGGCCGCGATGATCCACACTGGCAGGAACCGGTCCAGCCTCGACAGGGCACCGAACACGTGGGCGGGCGGCGCGCCGGCCTGTGCGGGTTCGGCGGCCATCACTGCGGAACCGCCGGTGCGGTGGCGGGCGGGGTCAGCAATGCCGACAGCTCGCCCAACGTTTCGGGCACCAGCCGGTAGTACACCCATGACGCGCGGCGCTCGGCGGCCAGCAGTCCGACCTCCTTGAGCACCTTCAGGTGGTGGCTGATGGTCGGCTGGGACAGCTCGAACGCGCCGGTGACGTCGCACACGCACACCTCGCCGCCCGCGCGGCTGGCCACGATCGACAGGATGCGCAGCCGTACCGGATCGCCCAGCGCCTTGAACACGCGCGCCACCCCCGCCGCCTGCTCGGCGTCCAGCGGTTCGCGGGTCAGCGGCGGGCTGCACTCCAGGATCTCCAGCAGTTCCATCCGCACTCTCCGTATAGACATTCATCGAAATAACTACCTGTCTATATTGACATGCGTCTCTGCCGGCTCGGCACGTGAGGTTGCTCTCAGCCGGCCGGAACACCGATGTCGGCCGGCATCGACACCATGGTGTCGATGGGCGTCAACGGCGTCGAGTTCTTCAAGCACCCCTACGAGTTCGGCGTCCGCAAGGCCAAGGAGGTGCTGTTCACCTCCGGCTCGCTCAGCGCCCGCGACGCCGGGCGGATCGGCATGATCAACCGGGTCGTGGTGCACGACCCGGTCGTCGAACCCGCCTTCTTGACGTCCTCCCGGCCCTGAAGAACCGGGATTCCGACCGTCGCCGGCCGGCTTCCTGCTTCACCGCCGGTCGCCCGCCCGACAGAGGACTCCCGTTGAGGTCTTACACCGGCCCAGGGGTCTCCTCGGAGGTTCCCGATGAAGAGGTTCGCCCGGTGACGGGTGAGGCGCCGCCCGGCCCGATCAGGTGAGCGTGCGGAAGAAGGCGCGCAGGTCGGAGACGAGCAGGTCGGGCGCCTCCAGGGCGGCGAAGTGGCCGCCGCGGTCGAACTCCGTCCAGCGCACCACGTGGTGCGCCCGCTCGGCGAGCGGGCGCACGGAGAAGTCGGTGGTGAACACCGCCGCGGCCGTGGGCACCGTGCCGCGCGGCAGGGGCCGCCACATGTCGGGGTCGTTGAACCGCTCGAAGTAGGTGTGGGCGGCCGAGCCGGCGGTGCCGGTGAACCAGTAGACGCTCACATCGGTGAGGATCCGGTCGCGGTCGACCGCGTCCTCCGGCAGCTTGGCCGCCGGATCCGTCCACTCGTAGAACTTCTCCACGATCCAGGCCAGCTGTCCCGCCGGGGAGTCGTGCAGCGCGTGGGCGATGGTCTGCGGCCGGGTGCCCTGGAGCATCATGTACGCGCCGGAGCGCTCCCGCCACTGCTCCATCCCGGCCAGCCGCTCACGCTCGGCCTCGTTCAGTGACTCCATCTCCGCCGGGTCGCCCGTGGGGAACGTGAGCAGGGCGTTGACGTGCACGCCGATGACGCGCTCGGGCGCGGCCTGCCCCATCAGCGGGGCGATGAACGCGCCGACGTCGCCGCCCTGCACGCCGTAGCGCTGGTAGCCGAGCCGGGCCATCAGCTCGGTCAGCGCGGAGGCGGTGCGGACGTCGGTCCAGCCGGTGCCGGGCAGCGGGCCGGAGAAGCCGTAGCCGGGCAGCGACGGGATCACCAGGTGGAAGGCGTCGGCGGGGTCGCCGCCGTGCGCCGCCGGGTCGGTGAGCGGGCCGATCAGGTCGAGGAACTCCACGACGGAGCCCGGCCACCCGTGCACGAGCATCAGCGGGGTGGCGTCCGGCTCGGCCGAGCGGACGTGCATGAAGTGCACGTTCGCGCCGTCGATGGTGGTGGTGAAGTGCGGGTGGGAGTTGAGCTCCGCCTCGTGCGCCCGCCAGTCATAGCCGCCGGCCCAGTGGCCGGCCAGTTCGCGCAGGTAGGAGGTCGGCACCCCGCGCTCCCAGCCGGCGCTGGGCAGGTCGGGGGTCCACCGGGTGCGGGCCAGCCGCTCGCGCAGGTCGTCGAGGTCGGCCTGGGGAATGTCGATCCGGTACGGCCGGACGGAGGTGTCGTTGGACATGGCTCGACCCTAGAAGTCATCGGTGTCAGGTTCCGGCACCAATGGCGGCGAGAATGGGACGCATGTGGGAAACCTCGGCGCGCCTGCTGCGGCTGCTGTCGCTGCTTCAGGCGCGGGGAGAATGGACCGGCGCCGAACTGTGCGAGCGGCTCGAGGTCAGCCTCCGGACGGTGCGGCGCGACGTCGAGCGGCTGCGCGAGCTGGGCTACCCGGTCGACGCCACGCCCGGGGTGGCGGGTGGCTACCGGCTGGGGGTGGGCGCGACCCTGCCGCCGCTGCTGCTCGACGACGAGGAGGCGGTGGCGGTGGCGATCGGGCTGCGCACGGCCGCCACCGGCAGCGTGGCCGGGCTGGAGGAGAGCTCGGTGCGGGCGCTGACCAAGCTCCAGCAGATGCTGCCCGCACGCCTGCGCCACCGGGTCGGCGCCTTCGAGGCCGCCACGGTCGCGCTCACCGGGCCGGCGGGGGACGGCTCCGGCGTGGCCGCCGACCTGCTGGCCGCGATCGCCGGAGCCTGCCGCGACCACCGCCGGCTGCGGCTGCGGTATCCGGGACGCGACGGGCTCGCCTCGCGGACCGTCGAGCCGCATCGCCTGGTGCACACGCCGCGCCGCTGGTATCTGGTGGCCTGGGATGTGGACCGCGCCGACTGGCGGACCTTCCGCGTCGACCGGATCGAGGGCCCGCTCGGGCCGCCGGGCGCCCGCTTCGCCCCCCGCACCCCGCCCGGACGCGACACCGCCGCCTTCGTGTCGGAGGCCATCTCCTCGGCGCCCTACCGTTACCGGGCGCGGATCCTGTTCCGCGCCCCGCTGGAGGACGTGGCACCGCGCACCTCACCCGCGGCCGGGCGGCTGGAGCGGCTCGGCCCCCGCGCCTGCGTGCTGCACACCGGCTCCAACTCGCTGGAGGACCTCGCCCTGTATGTCGCCGTCAAGGGTTTCGCGTTCGAGGTGCTCGATCCGCCCGGCCTCGTCCCGGTGCTGCGCCTCCTGTCCGAGCGGCTGCGCGCCGCCGCCGACGCGGGTTCAGACGCGGGCCTCCCGGCTCTCTCCCCCGTGCACGATGAGCGCGTACAGGACGAGGACGTCCACCGCGATGACGGTCAGTGACCACCACGGGTTGATCGCGATCCACATGAGCTGGCTCAGCGCGTTGAGCATCACGATGATGACCGCCGCGATGCGGGCCCAGGTCTGCCCCATGGTGAGCGCGACGCCCGTGACGATGAGCAGGATGCCGAACGCCAGGTGCAGCCAGCCCCATCCGGTGAGGTCGAACAGCAGTAGTCGCCTGGCCGTCTGGACGTAGATGTCGCCGTAGATGACGGCGTACATGCCCGTGATGGCGTTGAACAGGCCCGACAGGATCATGATGATGCCCGCGAACCACACCCAGCCCACCCAGCCGGTGACGTTGCGCGGCTGCGGCTGCGGTTGCGGCCGTGTCTCATAGGCCATGTCGAAATCCCCCCGAAGACGGGGCCCTTGTCACGCCTCTCCGGGGAGAGGCGTGACGCGGGCCGACCATGTTCCGACAGTACTGATCTGAGTACGCCGTAGCCTTTAGGCGAGGTAAATGTTGTTACTGGGGGTTTTGGTGCTCTCTGTGGTGGTGCTGGCGTCCCCGCTCCTGGCGAGGCGAGGGAGGTACGGCGCGGCCGAGGAGCTCCGCGCTCGCCTGGCCGCACGCTGGTTCAACCGCCGGCGGGGCCGGGCACGCCCTAGCAACGCTCGTTCGGGGCTCATGACACGTTTCTCGCCGGCGCCCCGTTTCCGGGTGGCTGGGACAACAGGGCGGCGAGTGTGCGGAGTGAGTGTCTGGCCAGCGCGTTGACCACCGGGCGGGCCAGTGGCCAGAGCGCCCGTCCCGCCCGGCCGAACGGCAGCTCCAGTTCCTCGGCCCAGACGACCCGGCTGCCGTCGCCGTCGGGCCGGACGCGGATGACGCCGGTGCCCCGGATCAGCGTGCCCGTGTGCCGCATGCGGATCTCGCTGGGAGGGTTCCACCTGGTGATGGTCATCGTGTCCAGGAAACCGAGCCTTCCGATGCCGGTGAAGGCTTCCACCGTGTCCTCGCCGGTGGCTCTCGCCGTGGTCAGGAACATCCACTCGTCGTGCCGCGGCCAGTCGGTGACCAGCGCGAACACCCGCTCCGGGGAGGCGTCCACGTGGACGGCGGCACCTGCGTAGGCGTGGCGCATCTGCCCTTGTCCTTCCTTGCCCGCCGGCGCGGCGAGGCCGGTGTGCCCGTTTCCGGTCTCCTGCCCTGGTCGCCGTGGCTGAAGCCCTCACCGGGCGCCGCAGTGCCGGTCAGGGGCGGTCAACCGGTGATCTCTTCCGCCGCGGCCCGGATCTCGTCCAGCAGGATGACGAGGTCGGCTTCGGTGGTGTCCGGGTGCAGGACGCAGGCGCGCAGCGCCGCCCTGCCGGACAGCCGGGTGCCGGTGAGGAAGGCGCGTCCGCGACGCTGCACCACCGACGGGATCCGCTCGTTCAGCACGTCGGCCCTGTCCGGGGACGGCGCTCGGTGGCGGAAGGCGACGACCGAGGTGACCGGAGGGGCGAGCAGGTCGAAGTCGCCGGCGGCGTCGGCCATGGCCGCGAGCGTGCGCGCGAGACCCGTGGTGCGCCGCACCAGCCGGACGACTCCCGCACGCCCGAGGTGCGCGATCGTGGCCCACACGCGCAGCGCGCGGAAGGGACGGGTCTGCTCGGGGCCGTACTCGGAGAACCAGCCCAGCTCGTCGGCGCCGTCGTCACGCAGGTAGGGCGGTACGAGACTGAAGGCGCCGCGTGGGGCCGACCGGTCGCGGAACAGGACGCAACCGCAGTCGACGGGGACGCCGAGCCACTTGTGCGGGTCCAGCGCGAGAGAGTCGGCCCGCGCCAGCCCCGCGTAGCCGGGATCGGGCTGCTCGGCGAGGACGCCGAGCGCGCCGTAGGCGCCGTCGACGTGGAACCACAGGCCGTGCTCGCGCGCGATCTCGGCGATCTCGTCCAGCGGATCGACGGCGCCCGTGTTGACCGTGCCGGCGCTGGCCGCGACGAAGAACGGGCGCAGCCCCGCCCGGATGTCGGCCGTGATCAGCCGGCGCAGCGCGGCGGTGTCCATGCGGAAGGCGTCGTCGACCGGGACCACGCGCAGGTGGCGGCTGCCCAGGCCCAGCAGCTCGGCCGCCTTGCGCAGGCAGCTGTGCCCCTCGCCCGACACGTAGATCGTCAGGGGACGGGACGTGTACAGGCCCGTCTCGCGCACGTCACAGCCGTCCCGTCCGGCCGCCCACTGCCGGGCCGTGGCCATCGCGACGACGGTGGCCAGGGACGCGCCGCTGGTCAGCAACCCGGCGCCCGGCTGGTGCGGGAAGCCCACCAGCTCCGCCAGCCACCGTACGGCGGTGCGCTCCAGCAGGACGCCCGCGTGCTCGCCACCGGCGCAGCTCGGGTTCAAGGCCGCGGCCAACGGGGCGACCAGCACCCCGGCGGGCGAGGGCGGAGAGTTGACCCAGCCGAAGAACCGGGGATGCCCGTTGCCCATCGGGTAGGGCAGCACCCGCTCACGTACGTCGTCGAGCAGCGTCTCCAACGGGCGGCCCGTTTCGGGCAGCGGTTGCCGGGCGAGCCATGAGCGGTCCGCGTCGGGCACCGGCCGCCATACCGGTCCAGCGGGCACGGCGGCCAGATGGCCGGCCGCCAAGTCGGCGGCCGACCGGCCCGCTCGCCACAGCTCGTCCATGTGTCCTCCGCTCATGTCCGGCTCGCCTTCGGCCGGTGATGGGCGCCGTCGGCCCGGCCCAGCGCCATCGCCAGGTAGTACGCGCACACGTCGGCCGCGTCGTTGGCGAAGGCGTGCCACCGGTCGCCGGGGAAGTAGGCGCTGTCCCCGGCCGCCAGCAGGTGGGGCACACCGCCGACGGTCAGGCGTAGCCGCCCTGACTCCACCGCCACGTACTCGTGTGACCCCGGCGGATGCGGCGCGAACGCCCCGGCATCGACGCCGGGCTCCAGAGTGGTGCGCATGAACTCGAACTCCACGTCCGGAAGGACGGGAGAAAGGACGCGCCGCTCCCAGCCGGAGGGGTCGCGCACGACGTGCTGCCGCTCGCGCGGCAGGATCGTCACCTCAGGGCGAACGGGCTCGTCCAGCAACCGGGCGATCGAGGTGCCGAGCGCGGTCGCCAGCCGGTCGAGCACCAGCACACTCGGCGTCTTGGTGCCGCGCTCCACCTCCGACACCATGCTCCGGCTCACCCCGCTCACCTCGGCGAGCCGCTCCAGAGCCATCCCGCGAGCCCGCCGCTCCGCCCGGACCCTGGCCCCCAGCTCGGCCATGGACATTCCGCTGGACAGAAAGTCACCCACCTCTCCACTATAGCGATGGCCCTCCCCTATAGAGGAGGGCCAGGCTCGACGGTGAGATCGGGCGCCCACCTCCTGGCCCATCGTCTGGCCGATGGTTCGGCCGATGGTGTGGGCCAGTCGTTCACAGCGACCTCCTCGTTGCACAATCGTGGCGATCTCCAGTCGCCCGATCTCCGGCAGGCTCACGCCGTCCTATCGCGCGTTCCCGGCTTCCAGATTGCGGGTCATCCGCTCCAGTACGTTCATGAGCTGGTCGTACTCGCTCGGTGTGATGTCGTGGGTCATCTGTGCGCGGATGTCCTGGACGCGGTCACTGATGGCCTGGTGTTCCGTACGTCCCTCGGGAGTCAGGGTGTGGGAGCCGGCGGTGTCGTGGGCGATCCACCCCCTTGCGGACAGCTCGGTGAGTACGCCGGCGGCCGTGTCGCCGCTTCCCCAGAACGGCTTGAGCGCCAGGTGGAGCTCGCTCTCGCCGGTGGGGCCGCGGCTGATCACGTTGAGCGCCTGCCATTGGCGGCGGCTCACTCCGGCCTCGGCGAAGACCGCCTCGAACGTGTCCTCGATCAGCTGGTCCAGACGCTTGAGACGCGATCCGATCATCATCCTGCGTTCCTTGTCTTTAGACAACTATATGTATAAAGACATGTATCATGGCGACATGGATGCCGTCGAACAGGTTGAGCAGGCCATGGTGGCCATCCGCCGCAGGCAGAGCAGGCGCGCGCTGGCCCGGCTCGGCGGGGTGACGGGGCAGGTGTTCGACATCCTCGACGCGATCGAGGGGGGCGGGCCCGCCACGGTCACCTCGGTGGCCCAGGCGCTCGGCGTCGATCAGCCCAGGGCCAGCAAGCTCGTGGCCGCCGCGGTCGAGACCGGATGGGTGTGCCGCCAGGCCGACCAGGGCGACGGGCGCCGCTCGGTCCTCGTGCTCACCGAGGCCGGGCAGGCCGCCGTCGAGCAGGCACACCGGTCGCGCCAGGCGGTGTTCGCCGAGGCCATGACCGCCTGGCGCGAGGAAGAGCGCACGGAGTTCGCCCGGCTGCTGGCCAGGTTCGTCAAGGGTCTGCCGGGCTGAGACGCGGCCACGGAGCGAAGGCCGTCAGGAGAGCCCCGAGCCGAACTCGGGCCCTGAGGGCACCGTCGCCCCGAGCGGACGGCGTCCCTGACCGCTCAGGTGGTTTTCGTGTCCTCTTGCATCCGGGTCCGTGCGGAGAGTTGCTCGCGCAGCCGGGACAGGCGGTCGATCTCCGCGTCGAGGGCGGCGATCCTGCGCTCCACCACGCCGCTGGCCATGGAGCAGCCGGGGCCGCCGCGCGGCGGGAGCGTGTCGCCGTCCAGCAGGTCAAGGCGATCGGCGCAACTACGGACGTCCTCGACGGTCAGCCCCAGCGACAGCAGCTCGCGGATGACACGCACCCGGGCCACCTCACGCGGCCCGTACTCGCGCTGCCCGGTCACGGTGCGCGGGGGCGGACTCAGCAGCCCGCGCTGCTCGTAGAACCGCAGTGCCCGGGGCGTGGTGCCCGCCGCGGCCGCCGCGTCGCCGATGCGCATCAGTCCTCCTGTGAGCCCTTACGGCTCGACGATGACGGTCCCGAAATGCCGTCCCTCGATCATCTCCCGCAACGCGCGCGGCGCGTGATCGATGCCCGAGACCCGGACGTACGGGAAGGTGATGTCGCCGGTGCGCGACCAGCCGCCGAAGCGTTCGAGCCACTGGGATCGTGCCTGTTCGTCGAAGCCCTGAAAGGCGCGGATCGAGATCCGCTTCAGGATGAGCTGGTAGGTGTCGAGTTCGACGGGCGCCGCCCCGCCCGTCCCGTGGGGTGACATCTGCCCAGACAGCGCGCCGATCAGGACGAACCGGGCTCCGGGCCGGGCCGCGGTCACCGCCGCCCGAAGCTGGTCGCCGCCGACGTTGTCCACGTAGACGTCGATGCCGTCGGGGGCGGCCTTCGCCAGTTGCTCCTCGATCGGTGCCGCGCCGCGGATCACCGTCGCGTCGTATCCCAGCTCACGGACCAGCCGGTCGGCCTTCTGCGGTGAGCCGGTGCTGCCGATCACCCGGCCGGCGCCGAGCAGCCGGGCGATCTGCCCGGCCAGTGATCCGACCCCGCCGGCCGCGCCCGACACGAACACCGTGTCCCCCGGCCTGACCTCGGCATCCCTGGTCAGCGCCGCGTAGGCGAAGCCGCCCTGGCTCAGGTGCGCGACGGGGTCGGGCAGCGCGTCTCCCAGCGGCGCGACCTGACCGACCGGCACGAGGGCGTACTCGCGCCAGCCCAGCCAATGTGAGACCAGGTCGCCCGCGCGCAGCCCGCTCTCGCCGGGGGCCGACACGACCTGTCCGATCGCGGGGCCGACCAGTGTGTCGCCGGGGCGCAGCGGCGGCACGGGCGCGTCTTTCACGCCCCCGCCGATCAACGTGCGAAGCGCGGCGAAGACATGGAAGAAGCGATTGCGGACCAGCACCTGGCCGTCGTCCGGTGTCGGCAGCGGGACCTCGGCGAGCACGAAATGCTCGGGCCCGGGCAGTCCATCGGGTACGGCGGCGAGCTGGACTTCGCGTGACACGCGCGGAAGGGACGGCACCTGACGCTCCTCGGAGGTACGGCGGAAAAGGGCCTCGCGACCTTAACTCCTGACCCGCGCGTCAAGGGCAACCCAGCGGACGACCGCGCTCATGGAGGGACCCGCTTAGGGCGCCCCGGATGAGGCCTGTACAGCGCTCCTTATGATCCTTTAACATCTGGGACTCTAAAGTGCTAGCAGGCTAGATAAATGGAGAAGCCGGTGATCGAGTTCCATCTGGACGGCAGATCGGGTGTCTCGCCGTACCTGCAGCTGGTCCAGCAAGTACGGCACGCGCTACGGCTCGGCATGCTGCGTGAGGGCGACCAGATGCCGACCGTCAAGGAGGTCGTGGCGCACCTGGCGATCAACGCCAACACCGTCCTGAAGGCCTACCGCGAACTCGAGCACGAGGGCCTGGTCGCCGCCCGGCCCGGGGTGGGGACGTTCGTGACGGCGACGCTCACCAACGCCTCGCTGGCCGCGCACGGCCCGCTGCGGGTGGAACTACAGCGCTGGCTGGCCAAGGCCCGCCGGGCCGGCCTCGACGACGAGAGCATCGAGGCCCTCTTCATGACCACCTTTCGGACCACCGCTCAGGAGGACATAGCGTGAACACCGCCTTACAGGCCCAGGGACTCGGCAGGAGATACGGCAAGCGCTGGGCGCTGCGTGAGTTCACCATCGACATCCCGGCGGGCCATGTCGTGGGGTTGGTGGGGCCCAACGGAGCCGGCAAGACGACGCTGCTGAAGCTGGCCAGCGGCCAGCTGGAGCCGACGGCGGGCGGCATCACCGTGCTCGGCGGCCGGCCCGGGGACACGCCCGCGCAGCTGGCCAGGGTCGGGTTCGTCGCCCAGGACACCCCTGTCTACGCCTCGCTGAGCGTCGCCGATCACCTGCGGCTGGGAGCGCGGCTCAACCCCCGCTGGGACGCCGCCATGGCGCGGGACCGGATCGCGCGACTCGGTCTCGATCCCGCCCAGCGGGCAGGCAGGCTGTCGGGCGGCCAGCGTGCTCAGCTCGCCCTTACCCTGGGCCTGGCCAAGCGGCCCGAGCTGCTGATCCTGGACGAGCCGGTCGCCTCGCTCGACCCGCTGGCCCGCCGCGAGTTTCTGCAGGGGCTGATGGAGGCCACGGTCGAGCACCAGTTCAGCGTGGTGCTCTCCTCCCACCTGGTCTCCGACCTGGAACGGGTGTGCGACTTCCTGATCGTGCTCGTCGACTCCCGCGTTCAGGTGGCCGGGGAGGTCGACAAGCTGCTGGCCACCCATCACCGGCTCACCGGGCCGCGCCGCGATCCCGACCGGCTCCCCGCCGACCAGCACGTGGTCGCCGCGCGCCACACCGACCGGCAGAGCACGTACGTGATCCGCACCGACGCCCCGATCCACGACCCCGCCTGGACGGTCACCCAGCTCACGCTGGAAGATCTCGTCCTGGCCTACATGGACAAGCGCACCGCAGGGAACCGGCGGGCCGCCGTGGAGGTGCAGCGATGATCTGGCTGACCTGGCGTCAGTTCCGCGGGTCGGCCGTGATGATGGCGGCCGTGCTCGTCGTCCTCACCGTCGTGCTGGCCCTGACCGGCCCGGACCTGGCCTCCCGCTACGCTGCCGGGATCGCCGGCTGTACCCCGGACGACACCTGCGACCAGTTCTTCGACGGGTTCTTCGACGAATACGAGCTCCTCTTCGTGGCCGTCAGCTTCGTCGTGCTGGCCCTGCCCGCTCTGGTCGGGTTCTTCTGGGGCGCGCCGCTGATCACCCGTGAGCTGGAGGCGGGCACGCACCTGCTGGTGTGGAACCAGAGCATCACCCGCGGCCGCTGGCTGGCGGTCAAGCTCGGGCTTGTCGGCCTGGTGGCCATGGCCGCGGCCTGCGTGTGCGGCCTCGTGGTGACCTGGTGGTCCGATCCCCTGGACAAGTCAGCCGTTCCGGAGCTGGCTTTGATGGCGCCCCTGGTGTTCGGCGCGCGGGGCATCGCCCCGATGGGGTATGCGGCCTTCGCCTTCGTCTTGGGCGTGACCGTGGGCATACTGGTGCGCCGCACACTGCCCGCCATGGCTCTCACCCTGGCCGCCTTCGCCGCGATCCAGATCGCCATGCCGCTGCTGGTCCGGCCCCACCTGATGCCCCCGGTCTCCGCGACCTTCGAGGTCAGCCGCGTGAACGGGATGGGGCCCCACATAAAGGAGCGGGGAGGCGGATCCGTGTACATATCCATGCGGCCGGCCGTTCCCGGCCACCTGGGCGCCTGGGTCCTGTCCAGCGACCTCCTCGATCCGTCCGGACGCACGATCGCCGGCATGGGGGAAGAAGCGCCCATCCCCGTATCCGCGACGTCAGGGCCCTGCGCACCGGCAGGCGGACCACCGAATCTGGACGCGTGCTGGCTCGAGATCAACCGCCTCGGCTACCGGCAGCAGGCGACCTACCAGCCTTTGGAGCGCTTCTGGCCCTTCCAGTGGATCGAGACCGGGATCTACGCCCTGCTCACGCTCGGGCTCACGTGGTTCTCGTTCTGGTGGCTCCGAAGGCGCCTGTCATGACCGTCCTCAGGACCGCGGCCGCCGTTCTCGCCGTCCTCCTGGCGGCGGCCTGCACGGCGCCGACGCCGCCGCGCATCCAGGCGGGCACGGCGGGCGCAACGGCCTGCACGCCGCCCCACGGCCCGCGGGAACCGGAGACGGCCACCACGATCGACGTCATCGAGCAGGCGTACTTCTGCATCCTCGGCAACTACTACAGCGGCGCCACGCTGGACGCCCGATCGCTGCTGACCGTCGGGTTCCTCGCCCTGACGCAGGAGATCAACCGCGACGGGCGCGACGTGCCCGATGCGATCATGCCGGCGCTGACCGGTGACCGGAAAGCCGACTGGGCCGCCTTCGAGACCGCCTACCGGAAGATCACCGACCAGGTCCCCGACCTGCGCGACAAGCTGGCCGTCGTCACCTTGGAAGCCATCGTGGCCGCCCTCGGTGACAACCACGCCAACTGGACGCACGACGTCAAGCGACCGCTCGACTACTACGACGGCGACGGCTACGGCCTGGGCCTTGAGGCGAACGTGGACGTCTCGCAGGCCGACGGCGACACTCCCCGCGTCGCCCTCGCCCCGCTGTTCGTCACCACCGTGCTCGGCGGCGCGGCACAGGCCGCCGGGCTGCTTCCCGGCGACGTCATCGAGTCGATCAACGGGACGCCGCCCTTCTTCGACGGGAAGGCCACCCCGGCGATCGCCGCCCTCTACCCCGAATATCCAAAGGTGCGCCCGGTCGAGTTGCGGCTCCTTCGGCAGGCCACCGGCCGCCGCTGGACGGTCACGCTCACGCCCGGCCCCTACGAGCGTGATCTGGCCGCGCTGCAGGTGGTGCGGTCGAAGCTGCTGGACGACGACGTCGCCTACGTACGGATGACCGGATTCGCCCCCGACTCCGCGAACAGGGTGCTCAAGGCGATCACCAGGCTGCGCACCGGCCGGACCCTGTCCGGCGTCGTGCTGGACCTGCGCGGCAACAGCGGCGGCAGCCCCGCGGAGGCGACCCGGCTGCTGAGCGCGTTCGTCCACGGCAAGGTCACCGCCTACCAGTGCGCCGTGGACGGAAAATGCTCGACCTCCCGGACCGACGACACCGTGCAACTGCTCCACCTGCCCCTGGTCGTGCTCGTCGACCAGGGCTGCGCCTCGGCGTGCGAGCACACCAGCGCCGCGGTCAAAGACCTGCGCATCGGCCAACTGGTCGGCACCAGAACCGCCGGCGTGATCTCCGGCCCGGCCCGGTCGTACCTGCTCGCCAACAACACCCTCCTGACTTTCCCTGACAGGCACCACCTGGGGCCCGGCCGCGAGGTGATCGACCGGATCGGCGTGCCGCCCGACCACTACGTGCCCCTGACCCCGAAGGACGCGGCCGCCGGGCGCGACCCCGCGCTGGCCAAGGCCCTGACCTTGCTGCACAAGTGAACGGACCTCTCCATGAGACAGATCCTGGCCGTCACCGCGGGACTGGCCGTCCTGGCCGCGTCCGCCTGCTCCGCACCCGCACCGCCCCGATCCGACGCCCCGCCGGTCACGCCAGCCGGCCCCGCCACCCTGCCCGCCCCCACCGGCCCCCACCCTGTCGGCACCATAGCCCTGTACCTGAAGGACATCTCCCGCCCCGACCCCTGGAATCTCGACGCCGATGCCAGAGAGCTCAAGGTCACCCTGTGGTATCCGACCGAGCAGCGCGACGGGCAGCACGCGCCGTACATGACACCCAAGGAATCGGAACTCCTGCTCAAGGGCACCGGGATCGCGAGCGCGCCGTACGACACGCTGAGCAAGACCCGCACCAACGCCATCCTCAACGCCGAACCCGCAGGGAAGAAGCTGCCGCTGGTGGTAGTCTCCCCCGGCTTCACCAAGCCGATGAGCACACTGACGTCCCTGGCCGAGGACCTGGCCAGCCGGGGGTACGTCGTGGCGGGGATCGACCACACCTACGAGAGCTACGCCACCACCTTCCCGGACGGGCGGGTCGCGGAATGCCTCGCCTGCGACAGCGACACCGACCCCGGCTTCGGCACAGGGACGGTCCAGGGCCGGGTGGCCGACGTCTCCTTCGTCCTCGACCAGCTGCCATCGAAGTGGGACGACTCCAGCCTGATCGACCGCTCCAGAATCGCGATGGCGGGCCAGTCGCTCGGCGGGGCCACCGCCCTGGCGGCCATGGTGAAGGAGCCCCGGATACGCGCCGGGATCGACATGGACGGCACCACCTACGCCCGCATTCCCAAGAGCGGGTTCTCCCGGCCGTTCCTGTTCCTGGGTTCGCCGCAGCACGTCCCCGGCGGTCGTGACACGTCGTGGGAGCGCGACTGGAAGCTGCTGACCGGGTGGAAGCGCTGGCTCGTGCTGTCGGGCGCGGAACACCAGTCCTTCACCGACGGCCCGCTGATGGCCGGCCCCCTCGGTATCACGCCCGCCTACGGCGTTCTGCCCGCGGCGCGCGCCGCCGAGCTCACCCGCTCCTACGTGGCGGCCTTCCTCGACCAGCACCTGAAGTCCAAGCGGCAGGCCCTCCTGGACAAGCCGTCCTCGCGCTACCCCGAGGTCACGTTCTGCCCCGCGACCTGCGGCCCGTCCTGAGGGTCGGCGAGCTGGACTTCTCGTGACAGGGGACGGCCGTCCGCGCGCGACATCAGCTGGAGCGGCGGCCGGCGGGCCAGGGGGGCCGGTTGAGGGCGTGACGGGTGATCATCGGCCGGCCCGGGAGGTCATGCCGTCGAGCAGGTAGCCGAGGCCGCGGGCGAAGGTCTCGTCCCAGTCGTGATCGAGACCGTGGGCGGCCAGCGTCGGGTAGTCGGCGTGCCGGGCGCGGAGATGGTCGCGCATCGCGGCGTCGGCGGCGTCGCGCTCGCGGGTCTGCATCGTGGCCGAGCCGGTGACGTACGTGGACAGGCTGAAGGCGGCGGCGGGCAGGTCGGGCCCGGTGAATCCGGCTCCGGCCAGCGTGGCGTAGAGGAACTCGGTGCGGCTGAGCGCGTTGGGGCCCATCATCGGGCGGTCGAGCAGCCCGGTGGACCACGGGTGGCGGAGCATCGCGGCCCGCCAGGCGCCGGCCAGCTCGCTTACCCGATCCCGCCAGCCGTCCGGCCCAGCCGGCCCAGAGGGCAGGGGCACCTCGCCGAACACCGCGTCGAGTGCCAGGTCGAGCACGTCGTCCTTGGTCTTGACGTGCCAGTAGAGGGTGGTGGAGCCGGTGTCGAGCCGTTCGGCGAGGCGCCGCATCGTCAGCCGCGCCTCGCCTTCGGTGTCGAGCAGGGCCACGGCCTCGGTGACGATGCGGTCGAGGGTGAGCGTCTGGCGCTCCTGTCTTCGCGGTCGCAGCCACACGCTTTCGCCAGCCATGCGCCCGATCCTACGGCCGTGTACCGGATCGACGATCCGGTACACGGGCGGATCAGGTGGTTCAGAAGGTGTGACGGTCGGGCAGCATGTCGTCGTCGGGGATGGAGGGCGCGGTGCGCTGGTTCGCCTGGGCGCCGCTCACTCCGGCCCAGCGCAGCAGGGTGTCCGTGGCCGCCTGGCGCTCGGCGTCGGGCAGGCGGGAGATGTTCGCCCCGTGGTTGGCGCCGGGAGCGACGTACAGGTGGGAGTCGTTGCGGCTGGGCGTGAACCGCTCCGCGCTCCACGGGTCGTTCTGGCCGTAGACGAACATCATCCGGCTGGACTGCTTGCTCACCCAGTGGTCGACGTTCAGCATCGGGAGCGGGTTGTGGAAGGTGCGCAGTGCGGCGGGGAGGACGGAGTTGGGCTGGTAGAGCCCGGGGTAGCGGGTCAGGCCGCGCAGGTGCTTGAACGTGAGCTCGGGCCAGCCGAGCTGGGCGGCCGCCTGGCGATAGTAGGGGACGTAGTAGTCCATGCCCTGGTCGGTGTAGAAGGAGAATCCGGCGACGGTGTCGATCCAGTCGTAGATCTCGTCGTCGGTGGCCGTGGCGGGCGGCACGTCCGCGCAGTCGCTCTCGCTGGAGTACTGCCAGAAGGCCCACACCGAGTCGAGGACGGTCATCTCGAACGACCGGTCGGCGGTGCCGAGCGACCTGGTGAAGGTGTAGCCGTTCTGCGCGGCCTCGGCCTCGAACCTGGGCACCAGCCTGTCGCGCCGCTTGAGCGCCTCCTTCTGCACGTTGTCCAGCACGGTGCGGCAGGGGGCGTCGCCCACGTTCGCGAAGAACTCGTCGTAGGCGCGGTCGGCGGGGTTGACCCGGTCGTTCGGCGCGACGTAGGCGACCACGCCGTCCACGTCGCCGGGGTAGAAGCGGCGGTGGTAGACCGAGGTCATGCCGCCCTTGCTGGCGCCGGTCTGGATCCACTTGCCGTGGTAGACGGTCTTGAGGGCCTGGACGATGCGGTGCTCGTCGCTGGCCTCCTGCCAGATGTCGAGCTTGGACCAGTCGGCCGGGTCCGGGCGTGAGCTGCGGAAGAACCGGTGCTCGACCGAGACCTGGTTGGCGCCGAGCAGCCGGGTCGGCTCGGTCTGGGAGGCGCTCGGGTTGACGGGCAGGCCGTAGCCGCTGGTGTAGAGCACCACGGGAGCGTCGTCGGAGCGGTGCAGCAGGGTGAAGCGCTGCTGGTACGTGCCCTTGCCGGGGTGGCGGTGGTCCACCGGCTGGGTGAGGGTGAGGACGAAGAAGCGGAAGCCGCTCGGCTGGGTCTCGGAGACGACGGTCAGGCCGGGGATGGCGGTGAGCTTGGCCAGCAGGGCGTCGTCGGCCGTTGTCGCGGAGGCGGTGAGGGGTGCGGCGGCCGAGGCCGGTTGGGCGACGGCGCCGGTGGTGAGTAACGCCAGGGCGAGGGCGGCCGGGAGCAGCCGGGTGCGCGTGGACATGGTTCTCCTGGTGGTGCGTCAGGGTGATCGTGATACCAGTCAGATGTCCCACTTATACCGATCTGGTAGTTCTGGCGCGACCCCCGGAAGATCACGGAACGTGCCGGGCCGCCATCACGACGATCCGCCGAAAAACGTTGTACGAGATCCGGATCGATGGTCTAGTACTGGAACAATGAGCCATATCGAGGTCAGTGAGTTGACGTACCTGCTGCCTGACGGGCGGCCGCTGCTGGACCGGGTGTCGTTCCGGGTCGGCGAGGGCGGCAAGGCGGCGCTGGTCGGGCCGAACGGCGCGGGCAAGACCACCCTGCTGCGACTGATCGCCGGAGAGCTGGAGCCCGCCTCGGGGCGGGTGGCCGTGTCCGGCGGGATCGGCGTGATGCGGCAGTTCCTGGGCCCGGGCACGGTGGCCGACCTGCTGCTGGCCGTCGCGCCGGGCCCGGTCAGGCGGGCCGCCGCCGCGCTGGCCCGGGCCGAGGCGGCGATCGGCGAGCGTGACGACGAGCCGGCCCAGCTCGCCTACGCCCAGGCCCTCAGCGACTACGCCGACACCGGCGGCTACGAGCTGGAGGTGGTGTGGGACGTGTGCGCCACGCAGGCGCTCGGCCTGCCGTACGAGCAGGTCAGGAGCCGGCCGCTGGGCACGCTGTCGGGGGGCGAGCAGAAGCGGCTCATGCTGCGCGCGCTGCTGCGCGGGCCCGACCGGGTGCTGCTGCTCGACGAGCCGGACAACTTCCTGGACGTGCCGGCCAAGCAGTGGCTGGAAGGCGAGCTGCGGGCCAGCGCCAAGACCGTGCTGCTGGTATCCCACGACCGAAGGCTGCTCGCCGAGACGGCCGACCGGATCGTGACGGTCGAGTCGCGCGGCGTGTGGGTGCACGGCGGCGGCTTCGCCGGCTACGGGCAGGCGCGGCAGGACCGGGTGCGCCGGCTGGAGGAGCTGCGCCGCCGCTGGGACGACGAGCACGCCAGGCTGCGCGACCTCGTGCACGTGCTGCGCCAGCGCGCCAAGGGCAACGACGCGCTGGCCACGGCCTACCAGGCGGCGCTCACCCGGCTCGACAGGTTTGAGCGGGCCGGTCCGCCCGAGCGGGTCCCCCGCCGGCAGAACATCCGCATCCGGCTGCGCGGCGGCCGCACCGGCAAGCGCGCCGTCACGTGCGAGCGGCTGCGGCTCACGGGCCTGCTGGACGCCTTCGACACCGAGATCTGGTACGGCGAGCGGGTCGCGGTCCTCGGCCTCAACGGCACCGGCAAGACGCACTTCCTGCGCCTGCTGGCCGGGGAGCCGATCGAGCACACCGGGCTGGCCAGGCTGGGCGCCCGGGTCTCGGCGGGCCTGTTCGCCCAGACCCATACCCGCCCCGACCTGCACGGCCGTACGGTCGCCGAGATCGTCATGACCGAGCACCGGCTGGCCCGCGACGACGCCATGGCCGCGCTGGCCCGCTACGAGCTCGCCCCCGCCGGAGGCCAGCGCTTCGAGACGCTGTCGGGCGGGCAGCAGGCGCGGCTGCAGATCCTGCTGCTGGAGCTGTCCGGCGCGACCCTGCTGCTGCTTGACGAGCCCACCGACAACCTCGACCTGGCCAGCGCGGAGGCGTTGCAGCAGGGGCTGGCCGCCTTCGAGGGCACCGTGCTGGCGGTCACCCACGACCGCTGGTTCGCCGCGGACTTCGACCGCTACCTGATCTTCACGGCCGAGGGGCGGGTGCTCGAGAGCGCCGAGCCGCTCTGGGACCGCTGACGACCGCGAGCGGCGATGGCCGATCGCGCCTGTGGCGATCTCGACGGCCCACACATACCGTACACTGTACGGTTGTGAGTTCTCCCATCGATCTGGCACAGCGGTCCGTCGTCTTCGAGCCGGGTGACCCACCCAGGACCGGCCGGATGGCCTTCCTCGACCCCCGCGGCGACGCGACGGTCACAGTCGTCGAGCAGCACGACGGCGCTCTGCGCGTCCGTGAGGCCGCGGCCGTCCGGGTGCCCGTCGCCGAGGCCGTGGCCACCTTGGCCAGAGCGCGCGGCGACGAGCGGGCGCACCCCGCCGCCCGCTTCTGGGGCGCCGCCGCGCTGGTGGCGCTGCAACTGGTCGCCCGGGGACGCATCCTGCCCGGGGTGAGCGCCGGCGACCACGACTCCTGGCGGGCGGGGCCGTTCGACGCGGCCGACGTCCAGCGCGTCAGGGAACTGGCCGGCGCCATGCCCGCCACGGCGCGTGCCGTACCCGTCGAAACCTCCGCCGGCGCGGCGGAGGAGGCGGTGCTGCCGGACGCGGAGAAGCTGGTGCGGGCGTTCCTCGACGCGGTGGCCGACGCGATGCCGCGCTCCCCCGGCGCGGTGCGCGCCACCGGCACGGCGGCGTTCGCCGACACCAGACCGGTGAAGGTGCCGCGGCTGCGCGGGTGGGCCGACGAGGTCGCGGCCGGGCTCGACTCCGGGGTGCGGCTGTCGCTGCGCGTGGAGGCCGACGACCCGCCGGCCGGGGAGTTCCGCGCCGTCGTCCAGCTGCACAGCCTGGCCGACCCGTCGCTCGTGGTGGACGCCGCCGACCTGTGGGAGGGCCGGGATCCCGGGTTCGGCGACCGAGCCCGGATCGACGTCACCGTCGCGCTACGCCGGGCCGCCCGCGTCTGGCCGCCACTGGCGGGGCTGCTCGACGTCGCCGTCCCCGACGAGCTCACGCTGTCCGACGGCGACGTCGAGCAGCTGCTGGCCGGGGCGGCCGAGCGGCTGGCCGCCGCCGGGGTGGAGGTGCACTGGCCCCGGTCCATGGTGCGCGGTCTCAGCGCCCGCGCCGTCGTCGGCGGACGCGACGCCGCCCCGTCCGACCTGCCGTCGTTCCTCGGCGGGCACCACCTGACCAGCTTCGACTGGCAGCTCGCGCTCGGCGGCGAGCCGCTCACCGCGGCCGAGATGGACCGGCTGGCCGAGGCGCACCGCCCGGTCGTACGGCTGCGCGACCAGTGGGTGCTCATCGACCCCGACCTGGCCCGCAAGGCCCGCCAGCGTGACCTCAAGCCGCTGACTGCCCTCGACGCGCTCGGCGCCGCGCTGACCGGCACCGTCCAGCTCGCGGAGCTGGGCGACGAGCCGGTGGCGGTGGAGCCCAGCGCCTGGCTGCGCGACCTGCGCGACCGCCTCGCCGAGCCGGAGGACCTCGGCCCGCCCGACGGGCTGGCCGCGACCCTGCGCGACTACCAGCTGCGAGGGCTGCGCTGGCTGGCCAGGATGACCTCGCTCGGGCTCGGCGGCTGCCTGGCCGACGACATGGGCCTGGGCAAGACGATCACGCTGATCGCCCTGCACCTGCACCGGCGCGGCAGCGGGCCCACCCTGGTCGTCTGTCCCGCCTCGCTGCTGGGCAACTGGGAGCGGGAGATCGCCAGGTTCGCGCCCGGCGTGCCGGTCCGCCGCTACCACGGCGCCGCCCGCGCGCTGGTCGACGACGGGTTCGTCCTGACCACGTACGGCACCATGCGGCTGGACGCCGAGCAGCTGGCCGCGCACCCGTGGGGCCTGCTGGTGGCCGACGAGGCCCAGCACGTCAAGAATCCCGCGTCGAGCACCGCCAAGGCGCTGCGCGAGATCCCCGCCGGCGCCCGCGTCGCGCTGACCGGCACCCCGGTCGAGAACAACCTGTCGGAGCTGTGGGCCATCCTCGACTGGACCACCCCCGGGCTGCTCGGGCCGCTGGGCCGGTTCAGGTCACGGTGGGCCAAGCCGGTCGAGTCGGGCGACTCCGCGGCGGCCGAGCGGCTGGCCCGGCTGGTGGGGCCGTTCCTGCTGCGCCGCCGCAAGTCCGACCCGGGCGTCGCGCCCGAGCTGCCGCCCAAGACCGAGACCGACCGGCCGGTGGCGCTCACCACCGAGCAGGCGGGGCTCTACGAGGCCGTCGTACGCGAGATCATGGCGCGGATCGAGGACGCGGACGGCATGGCCAGGCGCGGCCTGATCGTCAAGCTGCTGACCGGCCTCAAGCAGATCTGCAACCACCCGGCCCAGTATCTGCACGAGACGGCTCCCAGGCTGGCCGGCCGCTCGGGCAAGCTGGAGCTGCTCGACGAGCTGATCGACACCATCCTGGCCGAGGACGGCGCGGTGCTGGTGTTCACCCAGTACGTCGCCATGGCCCGGTTGCTGGAGCGGCACCTGACGGCCAGAGGGGTCGCCACCCAGTTCCTGCACGGCGGCACACCGGTGGCCCGCCGGGAGGAGATGGTCCGGCGCTTCCAGGAGGGCCACGCGCCCGTCTTCCTGCTGTCGCTCAAGGCCGCCGGCACCGGGCTCAACCTCACCCGCGCCGACCATGTCATCCACTACGACCGCTGGTGGAATCCGGCGGTCGAGGACCAGGCCACCGACCGTGCCCACCGCATCGGCCAGAACCGGCCCGTCCAGGTGCACCGGCTGATCACCGAGGGCACGATCGAGGACCGCATCGCCGGCATGCTCGCCGCCAAGCGCTCCCTGGCCGAGTCGGTGCTCGCCTCCGGCGAGGCCGCGCTCACCGAACTGACCGACGCCGAACTCGCCGAACTCGTGGAGCTCCGTTGAACGACGCCAGAGGATTCCCCGCGTTCCCCCCGCAGCGGGCCGGCGCCCGCTTCGCCACCAGCTGGTGGGGCCGTGCCTGGATCAAGGCCCTGGAGGACACCTCGCTGGACCAGGTCCTGCTGCGTAAGGGCCGCGCCTACGCCAAGACCGGGCAGGTCGGCCCGATCACGGTCAGCCCCGGCCGCATCGCCGCCCTGACCGAGAACGACTACGACACCGTCGTCCACGTCGAGCGGCTCACCGACGACGAATGGCGGCGGTTCCTCGACCAGGTGGCCGCCAAGGCCGGGCACCTGGCCGCGCTGCTCGACCGCGACATGCCGCACGATCTGGTGGCAGCCGCCGAAGAGGCGGCCGTGCCGCTGCTGCCCGCCCTCGGCGACCTGGAACCGGAGTGCTCCTGCCCCGACTGGGGCCACCCCTGCCAGCACGCCGCCGCGCTCTGCTACCAGGCGTCCTGGCTGCTCGACGCGGACCCGTTCGTGCTGCTCCTGCTGCGCGGGCGCGGCGAGCGGGAGCTGGTCGGCGCGTTGCGGCGGCCCGCCGCCTCCGCCGCCCCCTCAGCCTCCGCCGCCGCCCCGGCGGGCACGCTCGCCGGGGCGGCGTTCGCGCTGGGGGTGCCGCCGCTGCCCGACCCGCCGCCGCCGGACGTGGAGTTCGCGCCGCTCGGGCTGGAGCCCGCCCCCGGCGTGGACGTGGCCGCCCTGGAGACGCTCGCCGCCTCGGCCGCCGGGCGGGCGCGCGAGCTGCTCGTCCGCGAGTGCCGACGGGAGGACCCAGGCCGAGGCGGGGCGTGGCCGAGGCTCAGCGGCGAGCAGTCGAGCTAGGCCAGGTACGCGGCCTCCGGTACTGGTGTGATCGCCTAATCAACTGTCGCCAGTTCCCCGGGGAGTCCAGTCAGCTGGTGACTGACTGTGGTCGCCAGCGGCTTGTCGCGCCACCGGGTGATGGCCTTGTCCTGGTAGCCGAGCGAGTCCGATACGACGGCGCAGGATTCGGCACCGGGCCGGAGAACAGCTGAGAATGGGGGGTGCTAACTTCCTTCCCGTGGCGAAGCACCAGGACGAGACCAGGACGGCCTACGACGGGGTCGTCGAGTTATATGCGTCGATGTTCGCTAACCGACTGGAGACGCAGCCGTTCACGCGGAACATGATCGGCACCTTCGCCGAGTTGGTGCGTGGGACGGGGAATTCGCGGGTGGCGGATGTCGGCTGCGGGCCCGGACATCTGACGGCCATGCTGCACGACCTGGGGCTGGATGCCTTCGGGCTCGACCTCTCTCCGGCCATGGTCGACCACGCTCGGCGGGCCCATCCGGCGCTGAAGTTCGATGAGGCCCGGATGGAGGAACTCCCAGTTGAGGACGGCGCGCTCGGCGGCGTGCTGGCCCACTACTCGATGATTCACACCCCTCCTGGGGAACTACCCGCGCTGCTCGCCGAGCAGGCGCGTGTCCTGGCGCCGGGGGGCCTTCTCCTGGTCTCGTTCTTCGGAACCGACGCGCCCGAGCCGGTCCGCTTCGACCACAAGGTGACACCCGCCTATAGCTGGCCGGCGGACCGCTTCGCCGAGTTGCTGGCCGGGGCTGGGTTCGCCACATTCGCGCGGCTGCTCCACGACCCGGCCTCCGAGCGGGGCTTCCTGGACGCCCACTTGCTGGCCCGTCTCCGCTAGAGAATGGCCTTCTGCTGTGGGCTCTCGTAGTCAACTGTCGCCGGCTCCCCGAGGAGGCCGGCTTGTCGGTGACCTTGTGTGATCGCCAGCGGCGTATCGGCTCCATGTCCCGCCGGTCTCTCTGATGAGGCGGCTGGTGGTCTTGTGGTGGTAGCCGAGAGCGTCGGCAACGACGGGAGCGGGCAGTTCGAGGAGCTGCTGGCGGATGGCGGCGCCACGTGCTGCGGAGGCCGGGATCCCGGCCTCGTTCAGGAGCGCGGACAGGTGGTCGGGGCGGGCTGGCTGTCCTGCCCGGCGGCCCGGGAAGAGCCATCGGGAGGCGGGGTTGGTGGCGGTGTTCATGTTGTCGCGGTTCGCTATGTGCTCCAGCAGCAGAGCGGCGACCGGTGCGGGAACGGGCGAGGCGGGTTCACCGAGCCGTAACAGTAGGGTGTCGCCGTCGTGGACCACGTCGTCGACGCTGAGCCGGACGATGCGGCTCACGGGCTGCGCATAGAGGAGCACGATGACCCCCGCGACACGCAGACGTATCGGAATCTCCGTGTCGGTCAGCAGTCGGCCAAGGGCGTCGAGGCGTTCGTCTTCGCTCAGTGCGGCCCGCCGGGAGACCTTCATCGCGGGGATGGACAGGGAGCGTGGGCAGTTACGGGTCTGCATGGCCCAGCTGAGAAAGGCCCTCAGGCAGGTGCGGCCGTGTTCGCTGCTCTCGGCCCACCAGGCGTCGATGTCGATCTGGCCGCAGGACGCGAGGCTGTTGTTGCGTTGGCCGAGCCATTGCAGGAAGGCGGTCGCGTACTTGATCTGTTCGGCGGCGAACCTCCGGACGCTGGGTGTGATGTGGCTTCGCTCGGCGCGGGCCCGCAGCCGCGGGAGGACGCGCCAGGTCGCGAAGAGCCTGATCGTTTTGACGTGCTCGGAGTCGGTGATGCTGGCCAGATGCCCGGGAAGCCAGCGTTGGAAGGAGCAGAGGTACTTGTCGACCGTAGGCAGGACTCCGCTGGTCATCAGGAGTTCTTCCAGGTGAGCGGCGGTTCGCCAGGGCTGGAGCTCGTGGAAGGCGTCGTGGGTCAGCGAGATCTGGCCGAGGCCGAGCTGTTGCAGCAATCGGGAGGCGTTCGCCGGTTGGCTGCGGCGCATGGCCAGCCAGGCCAGTCCGCTGCCGGGCTTCTCCATCGCCACCAGCAGGTTGAACAGCGGGACCAGCGCGGGACGGATGCGGCCGGTGCCGTCGTCCAGGAGCGCGGTGAGGCGGTCGCTGAGCGTGCAGCGCTCACACAGCCGCCCGCCCAGGAGCTTGCCCTCGAAGCCGCAGCGTGAGCAGTCGAAGGTTCGGGAGAAGCCGGCGCAGGTGGTGCAGATCGGGACTCCGTCACCGAGGCGGAGCCCAGGCAGGGCCCGGTCCTGGCCGCATCCCGGACAGGTACCCCGTGTCCGGACGGCGCGGTCCGAACAGGTGCGGCAGACGTATCCATCCGGCCAGGTGCCGGCCTTGTGCCTGCGGCGGCCGCAGCGGCAGCACTCGGCCATGTACCGGCGTTCGTACTGCTCGCCGGTGGCGTAGGTGCGGGTCATGCGTCGGGCAGGATGCGGGCCGCGCGGGGCCGCAGCTTCGCGACGTTCGCGGGCGGTGCGGGCAGGTTGTCGGTGGCGGTCTTGCGGACCCCGGCGTTCTCGGCGGTGGTGTCCACCAGGTCGGCCGGAGTGCAGGACAGGATGTCGCAGAGCGCGGCCATGACCTGCAACGACAGGCGTTCCGGGGTGCCGGAGACCAGGCGGTGGACCTGGGAGGCGGACAAGTCGATGCCCCGTTCGCGCAGCAGCGGCACCAGTTCGGTGGCCGTGAAAATCTGGTGCTGGGCCATGACCTCACGCAGCCGCCACGTGTAGCCGACCTTGCGTTTCATGCCTGCCTCCCGGTCTGGGTCCCAAGGGCCGCGGCGATGGTGGCATCCAGGTGCCGCCGCAGGGTGCGGGTGCGGAAGTCCGAGGAGACGCAGGTGTAGAGCGAGGTGGTGCTGGCGTGCTCGTGGCCGACTTGCTCCTGGACGAAGCGCGGGTCCCAGCCGTCCTCGATGAGGTGGGTGACGTAGGACCTGCGGAAGGAGTGGAAGTCCAGCCCCTCGTCGAGGCCCAGGGCCTTGCGGTAGGCGATGAAGCGGGAGTTGAGCCGCTGGCAGCCGATCCGCAGGCCCCGTTCGGAAGGCCAGGCCGCCGGGTTGTCGTTGGTGCCGAACAGCGGGTGGACCTCGGTGAACCACTCGTCCAGGACGTCCGGAGTCCAGTCGAACACGGTCAGCACCCCGCGGCGCTTGGGCGGCGAGCCCTTCTTGGCCTTGCCGAACCGGACCTGGCACCGGCCGTACACGCCGAACTCGCCGCCGTGCGGGTTGCGGCCGAAGTCGGCGGCGTCCAGCAACATCCGCGTCTCGTTGCGCCGCAGTCCGAAAGCGTAGGCGGTCTTGAACAGGGTCGCGTCGCGAAAGGCGGGCAGCCAGCCCTTGCGGCCGAAGGCCCGGATGCGGGCGACCTCGTCGTCGCAGTGCGCGAAGAAGGCGTGCAGCTCGGCCTTGGTGAACGCGCGCTTCTTCGCGTCCGCCTCGTTGTCCTGGACGTGCATGGCGGTGTTCCACTCGTGCACGACCTGCACCGGGTGGGTACCGAACCGCTCTCCGCAGGTCGCCGTCCACTCGTAGAGCGGATCGGTGATGAAGTGGCAGAACGCCCGCACGGCCTCGGAGTACGAGCGGATCGTGGAGCGCTTCAGGTCCCGCAGCGAGCGCAGGTCACCGAGCCACTCGTCGACCATCGCCGGTGTCCAGTGCCAGGGGTAGGTGTTCACGTAGTCCGCGAACGCCTTGATTGTGTTCTCTCGGCCCTCCACGGTCGTCCGGGCCAGATTCCGCGCGAGCTGCTGGTTGGCGAACCCCATCAGCATCGCCGCGAAGACCTGTTCTTCCGGCCGCAGCAACGCGACCCCGTCGACCAGGTGCAGCCCGGCCGCCCCCGGTATCGACCCGTTGAACCCCACCGGTTCACCACCCTCCGCGACTCGCATCAGATGCGAGAAAACCGCATCCTATGCGAGTCGTCGGCGGAGTCCCAGGCCAGCCCCCTGCACGGGTCGCAGCAAGGCCCTCGTGACCGGTATCGTCGCGGCCAGAATCCTGCTCAAGTACGCAGGTCCACAGCGTGATTGCTCCCCTCTCCGGGCAGATTCTCCACCTGTCGCGAGTTCGCATCCGATGCAATTGGCGGCGCTTGGAGGATCGGACCGGATTCGGGCGCCGGCACCGACCGGCTCGCCCTTCGCTCAGGAGGCTACTCGGCGGGCTGCCGCGCGTTCGCGTTCTCAGCGCCGAAGGCACGGAGGAAGGTGTCGGCGGCGGCGCAGGCGATCTTCCGCAGTTCGGTGTCGCCGATCTGGCGGGTGCCCATGTGGGAGCGTGGCTCCAGCGGACCGACGAGCAGGGCCAGGAAGTGTTCGGCGGCCTGGTCGGGGTCGGTGGCGCGGAGACGGCCGGCGAGGATGAGTCGTGCCATCCGGTCGGCGAGTGCCTGGCTGAGACGGTGCGGACCGCTCTCGACGGCGAAGTCGAGGATGTCGGGGAAATGGGTGAGCTCCGCGTACAGCAGGCGCCGCAGTGCGCAGGAGCGGTCGTCGGCGTGCAGGCGCACCAGGTGGTGGCCGACCTCCTCCAGGGTGGCGCGGAGGTCGGTGCCGGGCTCGGTGAGCGGTTGCAGCGCGGCCAGCCGCTGGTCCAGCACGCTCTGGGCCGCGGCCTGGATCGCGTGCCGGAAGAGGGTCGCCTTGTCGGTGAGGTGGTTGTACACCGTGGGTTTGGCCACGCCGGCCTCATTGGCGATCTCCTGGACGCAGGCCTGGGCGTAGCCCTGACGGGCGAACACGGTGAAGGCGCCGTCCAGGATCGCCTGCCGTTTGTCGATGCGTCCGCGTGCGCTGACCATGCCTCGATTGTACTCATTGGTTCAGCATGATGAACGAATGAGTTGTGTTGGATTGATCAGGCAACTAGTTTGAACCCATGAGTTCAACCTCTTCGGATGGCCGTCTAGGCCGGCCACTGCTGGCGTTGATCGGCGTCGTCCTGCTCGGCGGCTTGCTGGGCATCCTCAACAGCACGATGGCCGCGGTCGCCACCAAGACGCTGGCGAGCGCCCTGGACGCCTCGCTCGCCACGATCGGCTGGGCCTCCACCGGCTTCCTGCTCGCCGTCACCGCCACCATCCCCTTCACCACGTGGGCGGTCGACCGCTACGGCGGACGGCGGCTGTGGCTCGCGGGCCTGGCGGTGTTCATCGCCGGGTCGCTGGCCGCCGGGCTCGCCTGGAACGCCGCCAGCCTGATCGCCTTCCGCACCCTGCAGGGCTTCGGCGCCGGGATGCTCGACCCGCTCGTGCTGATCCTGCTGGCCCGCGCGGCCGGACCGGCGCGCGCCGGGCGCGTCATGGGCCTGATGGGCGTGGTGCTGTCGCTCGGCCCGGTCCTGGGGCCGGTCGCGGGCGGCGCCGTGCTGGGCGGCCTGTCGTGGCGGTGGATGTTCCTGCTCAGCGTGCCCGTCGGCCTGATCGCCTACCTGCTGGCCGTACGCGTGCTGCCGGCAGACCCGCCAGCCGGACGCCACCCGGCGGTCCGGCTCGACGTCCTGGGACTGGCCCTGCTCGCGCCGGGGTTCGCCGCGCTCGTCCTGGCCCTGTCGCAGACGGCCGAGCACGGAGCGGTCACCGTCTGGCAGGCGCTGCTGCCGCTGGCCGCGGGCATCGTCCTGATCACCGGCTATGTCCTGCGCGCGTTCGGTGCCCGCCGCACGCCACCGCTGATCGAGGTCCGGATGTTCGCCAGCCGGGGGTTCACCGCCAGCGTCACCATCATGGGACTGGGCGGGCTGGCCAACTTCGCGACCCTTTTCGCGCTCCCGCTGTACCACCAGCAGGCACACGGCCATGGCGTGCTCGCCGCCGGGCTGCTGATGGCGCCGGCGGGCCTGGGCGGCGCCATTGCCATGCCGCTCGCGGGCCGGCTGTCCGACCGGATCGGCGCCCGGAAGCTGGCCGCCGTCGGCGCGCTTGTGGCCGGGCTCAGCGCCCTGGCCTTCACCCGGATCGACGCCGGCACCGCTCAGGCGTGGCCGGTACTGGCGGCGCTGGCCATCGGCCTGGGCATGGGCTGCTTCAGCGCGCCGACGATGGGCTCGCTCTACCGGAGCCTGCCCGGACCGCTGGTCGCGCAGGGTAGCTCGGTCCTCTACATGCTCAACCAGCTCGGCGCCGCGCTCGGCATCGCCCTGGTCACCCTCATCATGCAGACCGCCGCGAACGTGATCACCGGCTTCCACGGCGTCTTCTGGCTCGTCAGCGCGCTCATCGCGGCCGTGCTCGCCGCGACCTCGCTGCTGCCTGGCCGCGCCCACACCCCTGCCCATCCCGAACCCCTCACCCCAGCGAAGGCGTCCTGATGACCGGCCCGTGAAGACCATCGTGATCACGTTCCACGGCCGGCCGGCCGGGGTCGGATCGGTCAAGAATCGAGAAGCGTCGGCCGATCAACGCGCAATAACGTGACGAGCGCGCCGCATCAAGACAAGCAAGGCCTGTCCGAGCGCGAGCAGCAGAGTCAGCCGACAAGGAGCAGAAGCGATATGGCAAGCAGCCGACAGATCGTCTATTGGCTTTCCACCCTGGGCCTCGCGTCGGGGCTGATCGGTTCCGGGGCTCAACAATTGTTGAGAGCCGAAGGCGTGGGGGCGTTGGCGCCACCGTATGCCTGGGGCATCGTGGAGCTGGGCTATCCCGTCTATATTCTCACGATGCTGGGCACGTGGAAGCTCTTAGGAGCGGTGGCGATCGTTGTCCCCAAATATCCACTGCTCAAGGAATGGGCCTATGCGGGCATCTTCTTCCTCCTTACCGGAGGGATGTTCTCGCATATCGCCTCAGGTGACCCCTGGTATCAATTGCTTCCGGCGCTGTTTCTTCTCATTCTCACGATAGTGTCATGGCATTTCAGGCCGACAGGTAGAAAGCTGCTGACGCAAGAGACCTGAGCATGGTTCCGGGTGGTCTCAACCGGCGCGGAGATACGCGTCCAGGTCGGCCGCGCCCTTGAGCATGGCGCGGCCCCGGGCCGACAGGCGGGCCCGCCAGTCGCGCAGGGTCGATTCCAGCGGAGCGACGCCTCCGGCGGCACGGACCTGAGCGATCAGCGGGGCGATCTGCTCCAGCAGGTAGCCGCCCCGCCTGAGCTGGTGGGCCAGCCGGACGTCCCGTACGTCGGCCGCGCTGTAGACCCGGTAGCCCGTCAGCGGATCGCGGCGCGGCCGGACCAGCCCGGCCGTCTCCCATTTGCGCAGGGTGGCAGGGCGGATGCCGAGCCTCCTGGACAGCGGGCCGATGAACGTGTCGCCGCGCTCCTGCGGCACGGGCGCCAGATCCCGCAGCGCGTCCTCGACGGCCTGGAGGGTGCGGCGGTCGTCGAGGAGCTGGCCGTGGCTCTCGTCGATGAGCCGCAGCGCGTCCTCGACGGCGCCCCGGTTGACCGCCCGCATGATCGACGTGGCCGTCTGGTGGCCGTGCCCGGCCACGAGGGCGAGGAACGCGCGCAGGGCCCCCGCGTGCAGCGGCGTGTAGGTGCGGTAGCCGTGGACGGTGCGTTCGGCGGCGGGCAGGATGCCGGCGTCCTCGTAGTTTCTGATCGCCTGGGTGGACAGGCCGTGCTCGCGCGCCAGGTCCACTGGCCTCATGGATGCATCACCGATTGAAGGTTGACCGCGACAGAAGGGGGGATTTCCCGGAAAAGTTTACACTGAGTGTTCAACGATACCGTCTAAGGCATGGATATCAAGGACATGGCCCGGCCGCTCGACGGCGCGGGTGTCTCGGCGTTCCTGCGGTCGCTTCCCGCCAAGCCCCTGCTGCTCGGCCTGGGCGAGGCCAGGCATTTCGTGGGTGAGCTGGGCGAGCTGCGCAACGAGATCTTCCGGCATCTGGTCGAGCACGAGGGCTACCGGTCGTTCGCCATCGAGAGCGACTGCCTCAGGGGCCTGGTGGTGGACGACCACATCATGACGGGCGCGGGCACGCTCGACGACGTGATGGAACGCGGCTTCAGCCACAGCTTCGGCGCCTCACCGGCCAACCGCGAGCTCGTACGCTGGATGCGCGCGTACAACGCCGAGCATGACGAAAAGCTCCGGTTCTTCGGCTTCGACGGCCCGCTGGAGTACTGGGCCGAGAGCCCGCGCCAGGCGCTCACCTCCCTGCACGCCCTCCTCGACGACCCGCTCCCCTGCACCAGGGAAACGCTCGACACGCTGCTCGGCCCGGACGACCGATGGACGAACGAGGCCACGGTCATGGACCCGTCCCAGTCGATCGGCCGGTCCGCCGACGCCCAGCGGCTGCGGCTGATCGCCGACGACCTGGTGGCGCTGCTCGACACGCAGACGCCGCGCATGAACGCGACGGACAGGGAGCGGGCGGCACTGTACGGGCGCACCGCCACCGGCCTGCTCCGCTACCACGACGGGATGGCCGACCCGTCCCCGGCACGGATCGGCCGGCTGTCGGCCCTGCGAGACGCGATGATGGCGGCCAACCTGCGCGCGGCCGCCGAGCACGGCCCGGTCCTGGTCTTCGCCCACAACCTCCACCTGCAGCGGCCCAGAAGCCTCATGCGGTTCGGCGACCACGTGCTGGAGTGGTGGAGCGCCGGGGCGATCATCGGAGCGCACCTCGGCGACCGGTACGCCTTCCTGGCCTCCGCCTTCGGCACGATCGACGGCGACACCCCGCCCCCGGACACCGTCGAGGACATCCTGTCCACGCTCCCGTGGGACCACTCCCTCGTCGACGCCCGCCGCCTGGCCGGGACCGTCACCAAGCCCGCCCCGCGCGTCTCCCACCATTTCGCCTATTTCCCGCTGGACCCGGCCCAGCTCGACACCATCGACGGCATCGTCTTCCTCAAGGAGGCCGTCGCGCTGGACTGACCGGCCGCGTTCTCCCCCGGAGCGAAGAGGTTACGGAAAGCGCAGCACCCAGCGGCGCTGCCACGGGGTCTCGATGGCTCGATGGTGGTGGTGCTCGCGCGTCCAGGCGACGGCGTCGGCCGGGTCGAGACCGGCCAGGACGGCGAGGCAGGCGATGACCGTGCCGGTGCGGCCGATGCCGCCTCCGCAGGCGACCTCCACCGCGGCACCCGCCCGCGCCCGCTCGTGCAGCTCGCGGATCTGCCGGATGGCCAGGTCATGGTCCTGAGGCAGGAGGAAGTCGGGCCACTGGATCCACGCGTGCGGCCACCGTAGCCCGCTCTCGTGGCGGCGGCGAAGCCGGCCGGAGCCGAGGTAGAGGCCGAAGTCGGGCATCGGCCCCTCCGGCGGCGGCCGACGCAGGCCGCGGCCGCGGATCCAGGAGCCGTCGGGGAGCTTGAGGGCGCCTACCAGCGGGGGCTCGCTCGCCGGCCCGCGCATCGGGCCGGGTGCTGCGCCGTCCAGGGGATCTTTCATCGGGGGTTCTCCTTGTCTTCGCAGGGCGTGACGCGAGCGGGTGACGGCGCCGGTAAGAGCCGCGACGTGGGCGGCCAGCGCGGCGGCGAGAGCGGGAGGGCTCCTGACGGTGAACGGCCAGGGCAAGCCGGTGAGCATCCGCGCCATCGCCGGCAGATTTTCCGCTCCGCAGACTAGCGACACCCCGCCTTCCGCGCACGGCCGCAACTCGCCGAAGGGCGGCCGGCACCCGCGTGCACGGGGGATCCCGGTGAGCCGCCCCGCCCGCCAGGCCACGACCTGGTGACCGTCGACTCCGGGCACTGGTCGATGATCACCGCCCCGGTGGAGCCGGCCCGGCTGATCGACGAGGGTGCCGCGACGCGATGCGGAAGTCAGGACGTCCCCGCTTCGGTGAACGCCTTGAGGTGCTCGTTGCGCACGCTGATGAGCCGCGCCAGATAGCGTCTCAGGACGACGGCGTCGGCCACGGCCCCCAGCACCCCCAAGGGGGAGGCGAACTCGACCACGTCCCGCATGAGAGTGCCGTCGCCGTCGGCCGCGAACCGGTGCTCGTGGCGAAAACGCCGGAAGGGCCCCGCCGTCTGCTCGTCGACGAAGAAGGACGGCGCCTCGCAGGCGCTGATCAGCGAGGTCAGGCGCCACCGGAGGCCGAAGTGGCGGGCCTCCCACGTGACCTGGTCGCCGAGGGTGAGCAGGCCGGAGGTGACCCCCGACACAGCCCGCTCCCCCGACCTGCCGAACGAGGCCGTGTGCACATCCACCGACAGGGACGCTTCGAACACCCGCTCCGGGGAGGCGGCAACGTGGGTGAGCATCTCGAACCGGGGCATGGGGCCAACCCTATGAGGGGTTCTGGTAAGAAACGTGTCATGAGCCCCAAACGGCGTTGATCTTGTTGTGACTTGCCTGGTCATGGCTGGGCGAACATGACGCCCCCCGATGCACATCGACGAGTTGGTCGAGCACTGAACGATCCTGGACGAAGAACGCGACCTCATCGGTGGCAAGCGCGGCGCCACGCGCCTTGCCTTCGCGACCTTGCTGAAGTTCTACACCCAGTACGGCCGTTTCCCGCGCGGACGGGCGGAGTTTCCTGACGAGGTGGTCGACTACGTCGCGAAGCAGACCAAGACGTCGGCCAGCAGCCTGGGCCTGTACGACTGGTCAGGCCGGACGATCGAGCGTCATCGCGGCGAGATCCGCGACCATCTCGGCTTCCGGGATTGCTCGGTCGCCGACGCCAACCGGCGCGACGAGGTGGAGATGACCGCCCTGTGTCTGAGAATCTTGCAAGCCTCGCTCGTCATGGTGAACGTCCTGATGCTTCAAGACGTTCTCGCCGACCCCGAGTGGTCCGCCCTGCTCACCCCGGTCGACCGGCGCGGCCTGACCCTGCTGTTCTGGCTGCACGTCCGCCCCTACGGCGAGGTACGCCTCGATCTGAGCGCCCGGTTGAGCATCGGCACTCTCGGCTCGTTCAGCGGCGCCTGAGTGGCCCTCAGTAGAGGATCAACCAGCGCCTGAATCCAGGCACAGCGTGGCGGTTCAAGGCTTCAGTTCTCTCGGCGCGTGACCGTCGTTGGTAGCGGATGCGACCGCTGGTCCCGCGAGGGTTCGGGATGTACCCGGACAGCCGCCGGTCCGTGGTGAGTTGGTACGCCTCCCCACCCGCCAGGGGTGGGGAGCGCATTGATGTGGTTGCGGGGTGGGTCCGCTATCCGCCGATGTGCGGTGTTCGGGCGGCGGCGGAGCCGTCCCGGATCACCTCGCCGGTGAGGTTGCCATTGGCTCCCGAGCCCAGAAAGACGATGAGATTGGCCACGTCGTCGGAGTTGGAGAGCCTGTGGGTGGGGGTGGCGGCGGCGAGGGCGTCGGTGACGAACGCCGGGATGTCAGGGCGGCTGTCGGTGAGGGTGAAGCCGGGCGCCACGACGTTGACCAGGATCCCGTCCCGGCCGCCGTTCCAAGCCAGGCTGCGGGCGAGGCCGTACAGGCCCGATTTGGCGGTGCCGTAAGGGCCCGGCCCGGGCAGGCCCTCTTCTGCGACGCTCGAGGAGATCAGCACGACCCGGCCCCAGCCCTTGGCGCGCATGCCGGGCAGGACGGCGCGGACCGTGGCCGCTGTTCCGATCAAGTTGGCGCCGATCATGGCGTCCCATTCCTGCAGTGGCACGTCCTCGAACCGAAGGCTGGGGTCGGGCGGGCCGTCGCCGCCCCAGCGTACGGCGTTGGCGACGAGGACGTCGATCCCGCCCCAGCGCTCGATGACGGTCGCGACGGCGCGGTCGATGGTGGGCGGGTCCTCGAGGTCGAGCCGGACGATGTGCGCCTGCCCGCCGGCGGCCTCGACGTCGGCCGCCACTTTCTCGGCGCTGTCGGGGTGGCTGCGGTAGGTGATCGCCACGCGGGCGCCTTCGCGTCCGTAGGCGCGGGCGGTCGCGGCGCCGATGCCGGTCGACGCGCCGGTGATGAGGACCACGCGGCCGCTGAGATCGGTGTTCATAGTGTGGGTGTCCTTCTGTCTTCGCTTCGCTAACGGGCTTGGGAATGATGGTCAGGACGGCGTCTCGGCACGCACCCGGGTCGCCAGGCTGCGCACCGCGTCGAGCGCCGCGGCGTGGGAGGCCTCGTGCTGGTCGCGGAACTGCGCGAGGAAGGGCATGACCGTGGCGTGGGTGAGTTCGGCATGGACGAACTCCACGTCGTCCAATCCGAGCACGGAGAAGTAGGCGCGCAGATAGGGCTCCTGGAAGTCGAACTGCTCGCGGGGCGTGCCGGGCCCGTAGCCCCCGCCGCGCGCGCTCAGCACCACGGCCGACTTTCCCTTGAGCGGCAGCCAGGGCAGGGTCACGCGGTCGATCCATGTCTTGAGCGCGGCGGGCACCGTGAAGTTGTACATCGGCACGCCCAGGAGCAGGACGTCGGCCGCGAGGAGCTGCTCCACCAACGGGCGGGTGGTCGCCCAGCTCCTGGTCAGCTCGGGAGCGCCGGCGGCCAGCTGGTCCATGGTCTCGATGTCGCGGACCCCGTTCACCGATGACTGGGTGGCGAGGCGGACCCGGTCCTCGTCGATGGGCGGCACCGGATCCGCCACCAGGTCCCGGTAGGTATAGACGCCGTCCGGGTGGGCGACCCGCCAGTCGGCCACGAAGGTCTCGCCGAGCTTGCGGGAGAACGACTCGCTGCGTCCGCTGGCGTCCAGATGCAGAAGATACGTCACAAGATTACCTCACATTCAAGATGATTTAGAATCACAATCAATATAAACCAAGATGGTTTCAAGTCAAGAACATCTTGGCTTGGTATCGTGACGTCCATGGCGCACGCCCCCACATCCGAAGGCCCGCACGGGAGCGGACTGCACCAGGACCTGCACTGGCTGTTCGCGCGACTGAAGCAAGGCCTGGCCACCGCTGAGACCGCCGCGGTGCGCGAGCACGGCATGACCTTGTGGGGTTACACGGTGCTGGTGGCCGTCGTTGAAGCCCCCGCCCGCACCCAGCTCGCTCTCGCCCATGCCGTATCGGTCGACAAGAGCAAGCTGGTCCTCATCCTCGACGAACTGGAAGACGCCGGCCTGGTGCGCCGCCGCCCCGACCCCGCCGACCGCAGGGCCCGCATCATCGAGGCCACCCCCGAGGGCGACCGCGCCCTCAAGGCCGCCCGCGCCGACATCGAGGCGATCGAGAACCAGCTCTTGGCCGACCTCGCCCCCTCAGCGCGGGCCGCGCTGCAGAGCGCGCTGCAACATCTAGTCGGCGAGCCCATCGCGAAAGTCGAGGACGGACGGTCGCCCGAAACCGCCTGCGCGCCCGACCTGGCCTGACCGCTCCTGAGGTCACGGCACTTTGTTGACCATGTTGAGAATCGTTCGTTTTTCGACACCTGGTGCCCCACGCTGGTCCCACCATGGCGAGCAGGGGCGGTTGCCGTTAAGACATGTTGTTGATCCATTCCAGAAGGCAGATCCGTGAGGCCGTTGAGCAGTAGCGGCGGCGACGTCCCGTCGCAGGCTGGCTGACGGTCAGCCCGCATTCGGGAGCCTCGCACGGAGTTTCGTTACATGCTGCCGCTGACGTGGCGCTGAGTGCGGGAGTTTCGTTACGCGGGTCGAACAGGGCCTCGTGGGCGTTGAGGAGGCGATTGGACCACAGCACTTGAAATCTGGGGCACAATCCCTGCGGTCTGATCACGGCGGCAGGTCGCGCCAGCGTTCGGCCGACGCCAGGGCGTCCAGGCTGATCCGCTCCAGGAACGCACCGCCCCTGGCCAGGCGGCGTCCCACTGGCGTGTCGAGCCCGAGCGTCTCCCCCGCCGCCTTCGCGATCTCCGCCGCCGCGAGCGTCTGCCGCGAGCTGATCACCGTCGAGTGGTACCAGGCGTCATCGTCGACCACGTAGACGTCGTGCCGCCGCTGCGGATCACGTTCGCGCCTGATCAGCCCCTGCTGGGTCAGGTAGCCCACCGCCATGGAGATCGAGGCGGGACTGACTTTCAGCCCGCGCGACAGCTCGGCCGCAGTGAGCCTGCCGTCCTCGCTCAGCCACAGGCCGATGAGCACGCGCGCCACCATTTTCGGCAGGCCCATTCCGATCGCCATCTCGACGGCTCCCTCTTCCACCTCGAAGACCTTGCGGTCCTGGGGTTCGGCCGAACGTGCCGGGGTGCCGCGCCGCGCCCGCCGCGCTGTCGCCTGCTGCGCCCGCTCGGGGCGGTAGTCGCTGGGGCCGCCGTTGCGGCCGTGGCTGCGCCCGAGGGCACCCCCGGCGTCTGGATGATCACCAAATACGACCCGGTCCGCCAGATCCTCGCCGACCTGCGCTTCAGCTCCCACTACCACCCCCTGGCGGGCGGGCACCTGCCGCCCGCCCCCGTCGGCGACCTGACCGGCATGGACGCACCCCGGCACACCCGCTTCCCGACGCTGCGGCTCGCCGTACCGGCTGAAGAGCTGTCGCTGCGCGCCGACCTCTCGCAGGTATACGGCGTGCACAGCCTGCCCGTCACCTGGGATCGGGGGTGGACGCGATGCGAACCTTCGTCTCGGTGACGGGGCTGCGTAAGTCCTACGGCGCCCACCGTGTCCTGGACGGCATCGACCTCACCATCCCGCAGGGCACCGTCTTCTCCCTGCTCGGCCCCAACGGCGCGGGCAAGACCACCGCAGTGCAGATCCTGTCCACCCTGATCAAGGCCGACGCGGGCGAGATCTGGGTCGCCGGATACGACCTGGCCAAGGAACCCGACAAGGTGCGTGCCGCGATCGGCGTCACCGGCCAGTTCTCCGCGGTCGACAGCTTCCTCACCGGCGAGGAGAACCTGCGACTCATGGCCGACCTGCTCCACCTCGGCCGCGCCAAGGGCCGCAGGCGCGTCCGCGAACTGCTGGAACGCTTCGACCTCACCGACGCCGCGCGTCAGCCCGCGGTCACCTACTCGGGCGGCATGCGCCGCCGGCTCGACCTCGCCATGACCATGGTCGGCACGCCCAAGCTCATCTTCCTCGACGAACCGACCACGGGCCTGGACCCGCGCAGCCGCCGCACCATGTGGCAGATCGTCCGGGACCTCGTCCAGCAGGACGGCGTGACCATCTTCCTGACCACCCAATACCTGGAGGAGGCCGACGAACTCGCCGACCGCATCGCGCTGCCCAGCCAGGGCTGGCTGGTGGCCGAGGGCACTCCTGAGGAGTTCAAGCGCATGGTCCCCGGCAGCCACATCGTCGTGCGCTTCGCCGACCCCGACGGGTACCGCAGAGCGGCCGGCCACGTCGGCGCCACCTCCACCCCGTGGGCGTCCAGGGCCGCTGGCCCCGGCGACGCGACCGCGTGCGCGGGCCGAGGCCAGTCCTTCGAGGGTGCCCTCGACGATGAGTTCGCGGAGGAACTCGTCGAAGGCGCCGAAGTGGAACTGCAGGCATCCACCCGGCGTGGAGGTAGCCGATCCTGCTCATCTGGATGGGCGGTCAGGCCAGGTTGAGCTGCCAGGAGACCCCGAAGCGGTCGTTGACCCAGCCGAACTTGGTGCTGAAGCCGTAGGAGCCGAGCGGCATCAGCGCCCCGCCCTTGTCGAGCAGCGCCGCGTAGAGGCGCTCGATCTCGTCGGCGGACTCGCAGTTCACGTAGAGCGAGATCGACGGGGTGAAGCCGAAGTCGTGCTTCACGTGGCTGTCGATGGCCATGTAGGGCTGGCCGGCGAGGGTGAACAGGGCGTGCTGCACCGTGCCCTCCTTGCCCGGCCCGTCGGCGTCGTAGCGGCTGATCGACAGGATCTCGGAGTCGTCGAACAGCGACATGTAGTACGTCATTGCTTCTTCGGCATCATTGCCCTGGAACATGAGAAACGTGGTGATCTTCTGTGACATATCGGTGTTACTCCTGTTCGGGAGTTTCGGGGACGTAGAACGTGAGGGTGCGCGCGACCGCGCCGGCCACCTGCTCGGGCGGGGCGCCGGCCGCCTGGAAGGCCTCGCCCCACGCCTCGCCGCTCGCCGTCATGAACCGGCGGGCCTCGTCGGTGCGCTGCCAGGCGTCCGGATCGGAGATGGAGCCTCCGGCCAGGTGCAGGCCCAGGCCGAGCACCGCGAGGTCCCAGCCGACGCCGACCGCGCCGGGACCGTAGTGCGACCACATCTCCGGCGGCACCTGCGCGGTGTGGCGCAGCTCGAAGAGCGTGGCGTCGCCGCCCTCGGCCGTCAGCCGCACCTCGACCTCCGACAGTCCGGGGGCCTCGCCCATGACCCAGGACACCTTCAGCAGGTGGGGCGGCTCGCACCGCAGGATCTCGCCGCCGGCGTTGCCCTTGAGCTGGTAGTGGCCGCCGAGCCGGAGATCGCCGGTGACGGGCAGGAACCAGCGGCCGATCCGCTCGGCGTCGGTGCAGGCGTCCCACACGTCCTCCACCGCGGCGTCGTAGCGGCGGCTCACCACGATGGTCTTGACCTCGGCGCCGTCACTCACCTCGCGGCGGGCCCGGTTGAGCTCGTTGATGATGTCGATCATGAATTCTCGTTTCTCGAGTGGGCGTCCTTGGCCCGGCGCTCCCGCTTGCCCCGCGCCAGCTCGGTGGCCAGCGCGTCCAGGCGCTGCTCCCAGAAGCCGCGGAACCGTTCCAGCCAGAGGTCCACCTCCTGCAGCGGGCCGGGCTCCACGGCGTACAGCCTCCGGGTGCCCTCGGCGCGCACCGTGGCGAACCCGTTGTCACGCAGCACCCGCAGATGCTGGGAGACGGCCGGCTGGGAGATGCCGAACTCGCGCCGGATGACGGCGGTGACCTCGCCTGAGCTGAGCTCGCCGTCGGCGAGGAGCTCCAGGATCCGGCGCCGGATCGGGTCGCCGAGGACGTCGAATGCGTGCACGTCCCGAGTGTTTCAGGTCCTGCTTATATAAGTCAAACCTGGTATTAGCCGAGGCGGGCGAGCGGCTCGACGAGCTCCCTCTCCTCGTACGACAGGTGCGACAGCAGCGTGTCGGTGAGCAGGTCGACGGCGTCACGCAGCGCCTGGGTCCCGCCGGGTTCGCCGACGAGCGCGACGAGGGCCCGGTCGACGCCGTCGAGGACGTCGTGGATGGCGCGATGCTCGGCTTCCAGGCGGTCGACGACCGGCGCCAGCGCCGGGTCCGCGCGGCGCAGGCGCGGGAACAGACTCTGGTCCTCGATCGTGTGATGCGTGGTGACGACCCGGCAGTAGGACTCGCAGTAGGCGCCGAGCGTCCAGTTGTTCTGGCGCATGGTCATCGTGTTGATGTGCGAGCGGGCGGCGCCGACGTCCATCGTGCCGGCGGTCACCTTCTCGACGAGCCGGCGGATCTCCCGCAGCTCCTGGCGCAGGTGGTCGTGCACGTCGACGAGGTGCTGCCCGGCCGCCTGCTCGTGCGGCGTGTAGCGGCGCTCCGGATCGGGGGCCGGCCCGGTCGGGCGGGCGCTCTCGTCCCACACCCGGACGTCGCTGAGCCGGACGCCGTCGTCCGGCGTCGGCGTGACCCGCAGCGCCCCGGTCCTGACGACCGCCGTCACCGGCCGCGGCGCCCGCTCACCGGTGCTCTCGCCGATGATGTCGTCGGTGATGCGCCCGGTGGCCGCCTGCCCGCCCGGCGCCTGCTCGGCCGGGGACCTCTCGTCCCGGGACTGGCGCGCCCGTTCGTGCTCGACGAGTTCCCGTACGGCGGGCGCGACCTCGGCGGCGTAGCGGCGGATCACGTCGGGGTCGTCGCCGGCCAGGATGAAGACGCTGATCCCCTGTTCGAGGGCGAGCTCGGCGAGCTGCTCGGCCCAGGTGCCCGCCGGCCCGTTGAGGAACCCGGTGCCCCGCCCGGCGAAGGTGCCCTGGATGTTGTACAGGCGGCGGACGTCACCGGGCCGGCGCCCGGCGGCGACGGCGGCCTCGTCGATGATCTGGTGCAGTGCGGGCAGCGTGTCGGGGGCGGCGTAGGCGCTGCTGGGCAGCCAGCCGTCGGCGACCCGCCCGGTCAGCGCCAGCATCCGCTTCTTGTAGGCGCCCAGCCAGATGGCGACGTCGTGGGCGGGCGCGGGACCGGGATGCGCGCCCACGACCCGGTGGTGCTCGCCGTCGACGCGCACCGGGCTGCTCGTGGTGTCCCACATCGCGCGGATCACCCGGATGCCCTCCTCCAGCGCGTCGACGCCGCGTGGGGCATCGAGGCGCGGGCCGCCGACGGCGGCGATCGCGTCCCAGAAGGCGCCCGCTCCGAGCCCGAGCTCGACGCGGCCGCCGCTGAGGAGGTCGAGGCTGGCGACGCTGCGGGCGAGCACCGCGGGTGGGCGCAACGGCAGGTTGGCCACGTTGGGCGAGACCAGCACCGTCGAGGTACGGGCCGCGATCACCGAGAGCAGCGTCCAGGTGTCGAGGAAGCGTGACTGGTAGGGGTGGTCCTGGGCCGTCACCAGGTCCAGGCCGACCTGCTCGGTCAGCTGGCCCAGCTCTACCACCCGCTCGGCCTGCTGGGCCGCCGGGGTGAGGAATGTGCCGAACATCAGATCGTGGCCGTGGTCCGCCATCGCTGTCGTGTCCCTTCGTGTGGGGTGTCACCGGAGTGAGGGGCGATCGCGGCCTCCGGAGGTGGGCCAAATGATATGTGAAACAGACGAATGGTCAAACAGATGATCTGTTCAACTGTCTGTCCGGGTAGGCTAGAGCCGTGCCCGAGACCACGCCCGCGAAGCCCGACACCGTGCCCGACACCGTGCCCGACGCCGTGCCCGACGCCGTGCCCGACACGGTGTCCGACACCGTGCCCGACGCGCTGGACCGCGACCTCGGCTGGAGTCTCGGAGTCGTCTTCCGCGCCTACGTCCGCATCGCCGACGCCCTGGTCGCCGAGCTGCCCGGCGGCGCTCGGGGCTACCAGGTGCTGGCCGCCGCCGCCCAGGAGCTGCCCGGCGGGCAGGGCGCGCTGGCGCAGCGGCTCGGCATCGACAAGACGGTCATGACCTACCTGATCGACGACCTGGAGCAGGCCGGGCTGGTCGAGCGCCGCCCCGACCCCGCCGACCGGCGCAACAAGCGCGTCCTGGCCACCGCCGACGGCAGGGCCACCTGGACGAGCCTGTGCTCCCGGCTCGAACACGCCGAAGAGCACGTGCTCGCGCCGCTGGCGGCGGACGAGCGCGACCTGTTCCGTGAGCTGCTGCGGAAGCTGGCAGTCCGGGCCCACACGCTCGACCCCGTCACGAGCGCCTGCGAGCTCGTCGCCGAGCTCGATCCCGCCCCGGCACGCCCCCGCCACTCCGCGCGCCACTGACCCGTCCCGGGCTCCGTCAAGATTCTTTTACCGGACGCTCACGGAAAGCGATTGAGCGCCCACGGCCCTGTGTCTACGGTCGAGGGAACGTCGCCGCCTCCACAAGTCTGGTGATCCCGCCATGCCTCGAACCCGCTCCAGCCTCGTCCACCAGGCCGGTTACGCGCTGCGTCATCCGCACAAGATCGTGCCGCACCTGCGGCGGCTGACCCGTGACACGTGGCTGCGGCTGCGCACCCGCGACCACGTCGCCTACTACCGGGCCGTCATGAAGTCCGACGCCGCCCGGAGCCCCGAGGGCGCGGTGGGCTCCCACTCCCACAAACGCTGGCTGGCGCTCGGGCGGATGCAGTTCGACTACCTGAGGGAGCATGGGCTCAAGCCGGAGTTCCGGATGCTCGAGATCGGCTGCGGCAACCTGCGGGCCGGCCGGCTGTTCATCGACTATCTCGACCACGGCAACTACTACGGCATCGACATCTCGCCCGACATCCTGATCGCCGCCCAGGACACCATCGTCGAGCACGGCCTGCACGACAAACTGCCGCACCTGACCCCGGTGCGCGACCTGCGCTTCGCGTTCCTGCCCGACGCCCACTTCGACGTCGTGCACGCCCACAGCGTCTTCTCGCACTCGCCGCCGGAGGTCATCGAGGAGTGCTTCGCCCACGTCGGGCGGGTGATGCGGGCGGGCGGCTGGTTCGACTTCACCTTCGACCGCACCGTGGGCAAGGAACACCAGGTGCTGCGCGAGGACTTCTACTACCGCACCGAGACCCTCGTGGCCATGGCCGACCGCCACGGCCTCGACGCCGTCTTCATGGACGACTGGGAGCGGCTGCCCCACAAGCAGTCGAAGATCCGCGTCACCAGAAGAATGTCAGCTTCTCAGCCCTGAAGGGACTGAGCTTGCAGCTCCTGGCCGTCGGTGGTTTCGACGGTTTGGTCCGCGTCAGGCAGCGTGACTCACTGCCCAGCCCGTC
>NZ_BMNH01000001.1:338674-847481 GCF_014646355.1 Nonomuraea cavernae | reverse complement strand
ACGCCCTTCATCCGCCCACCCACGGTCCAGATCGACACCGTCCGCGCGTCCATCCGCCAGGACAGGCAGCGGTCGTCGAACGGCTGGGCCGCGCCCGGGCGAAACACGATCGGCCGGGCCAGCACCCGCTCACGCCGGGCGGAGCCGGGCCTGCCCAGATTGCCGTTGCGGACATGGGCGTGCAGGGTGGCGTAGGCGTCGGCGACCTTCTTGATGACATGCTGCGCGGCCTGAGCCGCCAGCCCGTACCTGTCCTTGACCTGCCCATAGACGTGCCTGCGCAGATCGTAATTGCGAAACACCCGCCGGTCGTGGGCGAGCTGCGAGACCCAGGTGGCCGCGTCGTTGACCACGCGCAACGTCGCCTCCAGCGCCGCCGCCTGCTCAGGCGTCGGCAGCAGCCTGACCTGCACCACCAGCTTCACCTCGAACACATTATCGCCAACCCCATGCCACCGGGATAGGAAACGAAGAACGCCCGGGCTGAGCCGCTCCACGGCCTACCGGTCACCGCACCGCTCGGGCCTTGGCGGCCCTCCCGCGCTGTCGTTTCCTCCCAGGCGTGAACGCCCAGGGTTCCACGCCAGATCACGCTGAAAATGTCCGCTCCTGCCTTGTTCGTGAACGTGCCCGTCAAGGACCTCCACCGCTCCAAGAGCTTCTACACCGCACTCGGCTTCGACTACTTCGGCATGACCGACGACATGGCGTCCGTGATCGTCAGCGAGCGCACCCAGATCATGCTGCTGACCGAGCCGACCTTCGCCGGCTACGCCAGGAACGAGGTCGCCGACCCCGCCAAGACCACCCAGGCGATCCTGGTCCTCGGCCTCGACGACCAGGAGCAGGTGGACGAGCTGCTCGGCAAGGCCGTGGCCGCCGGAGCCGAGGAGCTCGGCGAACCCGTCACCGCGGGCGGACGCTACCAGCGTCACTTCGCCGATCCTGACGGCCACCACTGGTCCGCTCTGTGCATCGCGGCTCCGGGCAGCTGACATGACGATCCCCACCATGGTCACCGGGACCGCGACGTCGGCCGACGGCACGAGCATCGTGTTCGACCGCCTCGGCGCGGGACCGGTGGTCGTCCTGGTCCATGGCGCGATCACCGACCGGTCCCATCCGACGCTCGCCGAGGTCGCCCGGGTCCTCTCGCGCTGGTTCACCGTGGTCAACTACGACCGCCGTGGCCGGGGCGGCAGCGGGGACACCCGCCCCTACGCCGTCCAGCGAGAGATCGAAGACCTTGCCGCCGTCATCACCGCGACGGGCGACCGCGCCATGGTCTTCGGCGGGTCCTCCGGCGCCGCACTGGCACTGGAGGCCGCCGCCCGCCTGCCCGCGATCACCGCCGCCCGCCTGCCCGCGATCACCTGCCTGGCCCTGTGGGAGCCGCCGTACCACGTCGACTCGACCGCCCCTCACCTGCCGGACGACTTCGCCGCCCGCCTCACCACGCTGATCGAGGCGGGACGGCCGGGCGACGCGGTCGAGCTGTTCATGGTGCGGGCCGCGGAGGTCCCCGCCGACGCGGTCGCCGGCATGCGGAGCCATGCCAGTTGGCCACACCTCGAGGCCATCGCCCGGACCCTCGCCTATGAGGCCGAGATCATGAGCCCCGCGAACCGCCTCCCCACTGCCATCGCCGCCTCGCTCACCCAGCCCGCACTCGTCCTCAACGGCGGTGACAGCCCCGCCTGGATGCGCAAGGCCGGAACCGCCGTGGCCCGCACCATCCCCACCGCCTGCCACCGGCTCCTCCCCGGCCAGTCTCACGACGTGGCCCCTCAGGCCCTGGCCCCCGAACTCCTCGAGTTCTTCGCCAGAGAGCAAGGTCACCCCTGATCATCCACCGGGCTCGATCCGCGTCCAGACGCCGCAACGCACGACAGGCTGGCCGACAACAGAACCCGTCACCGATGTCGTGGGATTGATCCGTCAAGCATGCCCCGGGACAACACACACATATCAGCACCAATGCGCATGCAAAACACCCATGTTTCTACTAGGCTGCCCACCTGACCTTAACTCTGACGCATCTGCTGATACGCAGCAAACTGCTGCTTACGCCTCTTATAGCTATAGCAACGAACAACTGAGGAGTTCCGTTTTGACCCATCCGCTCGATGGCACGGAGAATGAAGCGATCTCAATCGCCGTGGATCCCTCCCTGTGGGTCCTTGGGGCGGCTCCGGACGCGTTGGACGAGCAAGCGCGCTCGTGGCGAGGCCTGAAGAAGGCCGCGGCGTCGACCGACCACCAGATCAGCGGCGCGGCGAAACGGGTCATCGGCACCGGGTGGTTGGGAAGGACCGCGAGCGCATACGACAATCATCGAAGGAAGGTGGGCGGCGGACTGGACGACCTCGCCCAGACAGCGGGCAAGGTCGCGGATCTGCTGGAGCAGACAGCCGAGATCCTCCGGACCAACCAGGACCTACTGACGCGTGAAGCCGAAAAGATCTCCGGTGTGCCGTCAAGGCAGGGCACGCCGCTGTCCTTCTATCCCGCGGACGCCACCCAGGCGCGACTGGTGCGCGACGCCGTCCATGTCGCGAAACAGATTCGATCGCGTGTGGACGAGAAACTAGCCGAAAAGCGCGGGCAGCTTGAGTCGGCGCAGTCCACGCTGGCCGACATCGCCAAAGCCTGGAAGCCGCGAACCATCGGCATGCTGAACATGAACATCGGCATGGGATACAAGAACTCCCCCAAGAATCCTGAAGGCACCGACCAGAACGATATCCCGGACGTCGCGCAGACCATCGCCGACAAGAACATCGATGTCGTCACCATTCAAGAGATAGCGGGCACCGAGGCGAAGAACCTCGAGCGGGAATTGGAGAAGCGCACCGGAGACGACTGGACGGTCCACTTCGGCGAGACGAAGAAATCTCCATATTGGGGGGACGGCTGGCTGCCGAACGGCGTGTACGAGCCGTTCGGCAATGCCGTCGCGGTACGTCACGGCCGCACCATCGACTCATCGCAGTACGTCGACAATCACGATCTGACCGCAGAGGGGGACTTCATCAGAACCCCGGACGGCGGGTATGTGACCGACGGTACCGCGAGGAAGGCGGTGGAAATCGAGATCACGTTCGGGGGCAGTTGATCCTTCGGACGAGCCTCACCAACGCGGGACGGTGATGTCGACGCGCTGGCCGTCGTGATCGGAGGATCCTCCGTCGACGCGTTCCGGATTCTGGGCCACGATCCCGGGAGCGGTGATCACATAATCGATGTGCCTGCCGCCGCCAGAGGTGCCCCCGTCGTTGAGCCGGCCCGCGTCAATCCGATGACCGTCTTCCTCGAAGCCCTTCATGGCCTCCGCGGACCGGTCTCCCGCATTGGATTCCACGTTGAAATCGCCCCCGACAACCCCCGGGCTTTTGTTGAACAACTGGTGGAACTTATCGATCTGTCCCGCTCGAACATGGTCGTCGGCCGCGGCATCGTTTCCAGGGTTTTCCTCGCCGTGCAGGACCGGGGGGCGCACTTCTTCGCTGCCGGTGGAATGGACGTGGGTGCTGTATACGCTCAGCGTCTGCCGGCCGAGCGTCGCATTGATCCGGTCGGCCTCTTCATGATCAGTCTCCTTGAAGGAGCGGATCACGTCCCGCAGTCGGATGACGTCCTCATCCAACACCATGCGCAGGTGATCCGCGGCGGTGCCGCCGGCCTCCTTGACACTGCCAAACAAGCCGGACATTTCCTTTGCGGCGGGCGTGTTGCCGAACGCGTTGAAGCCAGGAAAATACTGCGACCTGGACGCGATGGGGTTGTCAGATGCCTTGGTCAAGGCATCCCCTGCTTTCGCCAGCGCGCTGTTCGCCTGAGTCACTGAGGTGGCCAGCGCGCCAACCTCCTCGTAGTACATCAAGACACGTGAGGCCATGATCCAACTGTAGGGCCAATGAATTCAGGTTCGCCGCGATTTGTGTTTTTTGCGCGCGTCTCGCGGCTCCTTCGATCTCCGAGGACGGAGCCGCCTGATTCGTTCACACGACGGCTGAGCCCATCGAGGCCCGGTCCGGCGCGACGCGGCGGCGCCGGGTCGGCAGCCCGAGCGTCGGGTTGGCGACGGCCCAGGCGGCGCCCTTGCAGACCAGTTCCTTGTAGACGGCGGCGAGCCGTCCGGTCAGGGCGGCCCGCACGGCGCGGTCGTCGGCGGTGACGTACTGGATCAAGCCCTCCTTGCGGCCCAGTGATACGCACTGGTTGAAGTAGCGGATAGGCGTGTTCGGGAGCTTTCCGCCGGTCAGGCGGGCCGCGATCGCGTCGGCGGCCTGCCACGCGGTCGGACTTCCCGAGGCGCACGACATCCGCAGCGGCTTGTCGCCGGGGCCCATCGCCAGGGCGGCGTCGCCGACGGCGTACACGTCCGGGTGCGAGACCGAGCGCATGGTCCCGTCGACCACGATCTGGCCGGTGCCGCTGACCTCCAGGGCGGTCGCCTTCGCGATCGGGTGGACCGCGAAGCCGGCGGTCCACACGGTGACCGCGGCCGGGATGGCCCTGCCGTCAGCGGTGGCGACGCGGTCGGCTTCGACGCCGGTGACGTCGGCGTGCTCGTGCACGGTGATCCCGAGCTTGCCGAAGACCTTCCGCACGTGCTCGCGCCCCTTGGGCGAGAGCCAGTCGCCGAGGCCGCCGCGGGAGGTGAGGGCGACGTCGAGGTCCGGGCGGGCCTCAGCGATCTCGGTCGCGGTCTCCAGGCCGGTGAGACCGCCGCCGACGACGACCACGGTCTGCCCGGCGTCGAGGCGGGCCAGGCGCTCGCGCACCCGGAGCGCTCCGGGACGGCCGGCGATCTCATAGGCGTGCTCGGCGGTTCCGGGGACGTTCCGGGCGTTCCACCCGCTGCCGAGGGCGTAGACGAGCGTGTCGTAGGCGAGTTCGCCGGCGCCGTTCGCGTCGATGACGGCCACGGTCCGGCGATCGACGTCGACGCCCGTGACCTTCGCGAGCCTCACTTCCACGCCGGTGCCCGCGAACATCTCGCTTAAAGGCCGGGGCTTGAGGCGCTGGCCGGCCGCCAGCTGGTGCATGCGGACGCGCTCCACGAAGTCGGGCTCGGCGTTGACGAGGGTGATGGCGACGTCCTCGCGGTGGAGCCGCTTGGCGAGGCGGCCGGCGGCGACGGCTCCGGCGTACCCGGCTCCGAGGACGACGATGCGGTGTTGCATTTCCTTGCTCCTGTCTTGCGCGGGTTTGCCACTTGAACCGGCCGGCCCGCCGTTTCCTGACAGGAACGCGATGTGAAGCACCTCACATGGCGCTCAGAAGGCGTGGAACAGGGGCGCCCCGTGGTCGGCGGTCGCCCAGCGCGCGGTCGCACGTTCGAGCTTGTCCGGGTTGACCTGGTTGCGGATTGCGGCGATGCCCTCGGCGGTGACCTCCAGGGACATGACGCCGACGACTCGGCCGTCCACGACGACCAGGACGGCGGGGTCGCCGTTGGCGGTCCAGGCGTAGACCTCGGGCGCGCCGCCGATCAGGGCGCGCTTGGCCTCGCCGGGCGCGAACAGGCCCCGCAGGAACTTCGCGACCGCGACGGCGCCCTCGAACGCCTTGGCGCGTGCCGGGACCTTGCCGCCGCCGTCGCCGATCGAGATGGCGTCCTTGGCGAGCAGGCGCACGAGCGGCTCGATCTGGCCGCTGGTGGCGGCCGCCAGGAACTCCTCGACGATCCGCCGGGCCGCGGCCTCGTCGATCGCGGAGCGGGCCTTGCCGTCCGCGACGTGCTTCTTGGCTCGGTGGAAGATCTGCTGGCTGGCGGCCTCGGTGATGTCGAGGATCTCGGCGATCTCCCGGTGCGGGTAGTCGAAGGCCGCCCGCAGCACGTACACCGCCCGCTCGTTGGCGGACAGGCGCTCCATGAGGGTGAGGACCGCGTACGAGACCGACTCGCGCCGCTCGGCGGTGTCGGCCGGGCCGAGCATCGGGTCCCCGGCGAGCAGCGGCTCGGGAAGCCACTGGCCCACATAGGTCTCGCGGCGCGCCCGCGCGGAGCTGAGCTGGTTGAGGCACAGGTTGGTGAGGACCTTCGTCAGCCAGGCCTCGGGGACCTCGATGCGGTCGACGTCGGCGGCGTGCCAGCGCAGGAACGTCTCCTGCACGGCGTCCTCCGCCTCCCCGGCGGAGCCGAGAAGGCGGTAGGCGATGGCCTCCAGGCGCGGCCTGGAGGCCTCGAACCGGTCGACGTCGCTCGCGCTCAACGGCATGGCCCGATACTAATCAGCCCGAACGGCGCGAATCGCGAGGAACCAAACTCGGGCTTGGAGCGCAGGAACCATCGGCCCCCCGACTCCCCCGTGTCGTTCTCGTTGTGACGCTGGCCCAGGTGTTGTCGTCGGGCCAGTACCGAGCCCTCGTTCTGCGCCGGCCGACGGTTTAGCCGACGCAGCCCGGAATGGTGTTCAGCGGACTGCAGTTATCGGGGGTGTTGTTACGGACAATCGAGTTCCGGATCTCGACATTGGCGTTTCCGGTGGCGATTCCACCGCCTCCGGATCCCGTGTTCCCCTCGACCACGACACGGTCGAGCTTGGTGGTGCCCAGGTTGGAGATGCCTCCTCCCAGGCCGCCGGAGGTGTTGGTGGTCACGGTGCTCGAGATGAGGTGCGACACGCCGCCCGGCTGGGTGTTCAGCGCCCCGCCGTTGATCGGCGCGCTGTTGCCGGTCAAGGCACTCCGGTATACGGTCAGCGTCCCGAAGTTGATGATCGCGCCGCCTCCGACGCTCGTCGCCGAGTTCGCGTTGAGCCGGCTGCGGGAGATCGTCGCTTTGGCGCCCGCATTGTTGGCGAACGCGCCACCGTTCGATCCGCTGTTGCCGGAAAGGGTGGCCTGCTCCAGAACCACGGTGCCCGCGTTGAGAATTCCACCACCGAGGCCCGCCGTGCTTCCGCCGAGAATGGCGACCCTTTGGACACGGAGCGTCGCTCCTGATGCGACCTCCAGGACGCGGAAGGCCTCGGAGGCGCTCGGGTCACGCCTGATCCTCGTGTTCGACCCGCCCACCAGAGTGGTGTCGCCCGTGACGACCGGCAGCGCGACGCCGGGGGCGTTCGCGGTGGCGTAGTTGTAAAGGCAGTACGGCGCGAGAAGGAGCCTGGCGACTCCGAATCCGTTCGCCGCCCGGATCGCCGCGGCGAGCGCGGCCGCGTCGCACGGAACGACCAGGACCCTCGCCGGGCCGGCCATCGCCTGTGCTGACGAGGGCACCGCGACCAGCGTGATTCCCGCGAACACAGCGGCCCCGACGCCGCCGACGATTCTAGAGAGAAAGCCCATCGCGCCACCCCTATACAGAAATGGACATTTGTCCTATTGGTGACGAAGACCTGTCGGCATCGCCGACAATAGGGAAACATGGCTGAGCGCGGTGAATCCTCGGGGCGCAGCTCTGTTCTGAACAGTTGACCAAGATTTGCGATCGCCTTTCATGGCGCCGCACGCCCGACGTCGTTACGCCGGCTCCCCCGGCGGGGTGGCCACTAACCAGGTGGAAGGCCCCAGGGAGGCGCAGCTGGCATGGTTCGCCCTGGCAGTGGTGGCCTTCGTCGTGGCGGGCGGGCTGACGCGCCGGGACGTGGCTTTCCCGGCATCCGAGAAGGACCGGATCGAAAGGTTCAACGCGCTGCTCGGCCCCTCGGGAACGCCCGTTCCGCAAAAGGCGTTTCCCGCCGGGATGATGACGGAGATGCGCTACGGGGGATACGCGCTCTCCGGCATGGCCATAGCCATACAAATCGAGAACACCAGCTCGCGGTCCCTGTCGATCTCAGCCATCCGGGTCACCCGGCTCCGGAAGTCGCGCATCGCCACCGGCGCGGTCTTCTATCTGCCGTCGGGAGCCGGAGACGGTCATCACATGTTTCTTCGACCTCGATTGGCCCGACCCCATACCGCGCGTATTCTCCTCGACGACGGACCTCGGCGACGAGCGCCGCCCGCCCACCGACATGCCCTTCTTCCGCGCCCATGGAGTGGCTGTCGCGGCGAACGACCGCTCCACTCCGCTGGACATCGTCTTCAACGCCGACAACGCCTCCTATGATTTCGCCATAGCGTTCGACTACACCTTCCAGAACGACGACCGGAAGTACACACAGACCCTCCTCAACGGCGATCAACCATGGCGGGTCACCGGCTCGGCCTGCCGCACCGACCGAAATCGGGTGACAAGACGTACAAGCCGAGCCTGCGCTATGAGTTCGTGCGGGACATGGCGTATGTCCACGACGAGTACGTGACGGTGCTCAGCACTCCGGCGCGTGGTTGCGCGCGACCGCCGATGAATCACGAGATCTCCACTCGCTGAAATACCTGTCGCATATCCCCATTGCCCACCCGTATGGTGTTGCCATGGTGGGGCGGCTGGTCGTCGTCATAGGTTTCGACGGCATCGAGCTCATCGACGTCGCATGTGTGACTACCGGTTTCGACTTCGCCAACCGGCAGGGCGCCGACCCGGCGTACCAAGTGGTGTTCGCGACCCCGATGGGCCGGCCCGTGCGGTGCGACTCCGGGCTCGAGCTGCCCGGGCAGGGCCGCATCGACACGATGGGCGGTCCGATCGACACCCTGATCGTCTCGGGTGGCCAGGGGCACGAGACCGCCGCCGCCAACCCTCGGCTCGTCAGCCAGGTCGTGCGGCTCGCCAGGCTGTCGCGTCGGGTCGCGTCGGTGTGCACCGGGGCGACCGTGCTGGCCGCCGCCGGGTTGCTCGACAACCGCCGCGCCACCACGCACTGGTACGAGGCCGGACGGCTCGCCACCCGTTTCCCGAAGGTGCGGGTCGACCCCACGCCGGTCTTCGTCCGGGACGGCGCGGTCGCGACATCAGGCGGGGTCACGGCTTCTCTGGATCTCACGCTGTCCTTCATCGAGGAGGACCACGGGGCCGAGCTCGCCCGTCGCGTGGCCATGGGCACGGTCACCTACCTGAGACGTCCCGCGGATCAGGGGCAGGTGAGCCTGTTCAACCAGATTCCGCACGCTGACCAGGCCCTGGTCCGGCGGGTCATCGACTACGTGACCAGCCACGTCGACGGGGATCTCAGCGTCGCCCGCCTGGCCGCGCTCGCCGGGGTGAGCGAGCGGCATCTGAGCAGGCTGTTCGTCGAGTGCGTCGGCCGGACCCCCTCGCGGCTGGTTCGCGACACGCGCCTCGAAGCGGCCTCCCAGCTGCTCACCGCGACCCGTGAGCCGGTCGCGGCCATCGCCCGGCGGTGCGGGTTCGCCTCCGCCGAGTCCTTACGGCAGGCGTTCGTGGCATGGGCCGGGGTCTCGCCGTCGCGGTTCCGGGGAAGATCATAAGGCTCGGTGCCACGGTCGGCGCCGGCCCGGGGGAACCCGGGCCGGCGCACTCGCGCGTCCGGCGTCAGCCGCCGGCGCTGAAGGACGATCCGCCGTTACCGTAGACGGTCATGTCCACCCAGGGGTGGGACTCCTGGATGCATGAGACGTAGGGGACAAGGCAGAAGACGCCCTGGGTCCGCTTGCGCCACTGGGTCGATCCGCGGCCGCCGTTGCTCGTCAGCGACTCGTGGCCCTTGAACGACCAGCCCACCATGTAGACCTCGGCCCACCTGGTGTACCAGTGGGCACTGGTGATCCGGGAGCCGTCACGGCAGTAGTCCATCCTCTGGAAATACTTCCAGAGCCATTGGCCTACGCGGTTCTTGCCTCCCCGGTAAGCGGTCCAGATCCAGCAGGAACTCGCCATGATCCGGGACCGTTCCTCCGCGGAGACGATGACGCCGTTCTGGGCGAGCCTCGCGAGATACTCCTCGGGGGCGATGGTGTCCAGCGGCTCCTCGCCGTTCTCCGTGGTGGCCAGTTCGGTGTCCGGGTCCGCCGGGGACGACGAGACCTTCTGGGACGTCGTGCTCTCCGCTCCCGCCGCGGGCGCGAGCGTCAAGCAGGCGAGCGCGACCGCAAGCAGCAGAACAAACGCATGTCGTACGAGTGGAATACGCCTTCGCAGGCTTTTCATGGCTGTCCTTCTCCGCGATTCACAAAGAATCGCATATCGGCCTGAGCGAATGGACCTTTCACTAGTAGTACGGTCCTGGACGGGGAGCTCGACAAAATTCATCTCCGATTTCCGGCCGGGCGGTTCATGGCCCGCCGTACGGAGGCCGTCGCACGGCGATACCGCATCTCGACGGCGGCGGCCGATTCACCGCGCACGACCCCGATCTGCACCCAGGTCGCGCCCTCCATCCGCAGGCGGACCAGGTGGCGGATCTCAGGGTCGAGCCGCGCGATCAGGGTTGCCGCACGCCGGGCCTCGTCCCAGTCGGCCACGACGTCCTCGAAGCCGTGGGGGCGCGGCATCAGCGCCGCGTGGTGGCGTAACACCTGGTCGCGGGCCGTTCGACGGTGGTGGTCGACCACCAGTCGCGCCGCGACGGTGGCCAGGAAGGGCCACGCCCGCTCCTCCACCAGGCCGGCGAAGGTGGCGGTGCGCAGCAGCGCGTCCTGGACGACGTCCTCCGCTTCCGCCCCCGCCCCCATACGCGACGCCAAGGCCAGCAGCCTCGGCCGGTGCGCCATCAGGACATGCCAGCGTTGCTCTGTGACATTCATGCCACGGCCCTCTCCGATTTCCTGCAGGCCAAGGGCCCGGCAAAGCCGCCTGCCCCCAGCCGCCCCGTTGGATGAGTTCATCTCGCGACGAACAGACCGGACGTCACCAGGACCGCCGCCGGACATTTTCGGGCCGCCCTGGGAAATTGCCGGTCAATGTCCGCTGCTGATCCTGGCCCGGTTCATCGCACGCACCGGGCGGTCACCCCGTACGGCCTCTCTTGGTTCTGATCAGGATCGAAGCAGTTCGAGGCCTTGGCCGGAACGCGCCCGGGCGTGCCCTGTCCGGATCTCCGGGGTTCCCGTCCGGTTGTCAGGGCGTGGAGAGGTCGATCTCGACGACGGAAGAGTCGTTCGACGTTGCTTCGTGTTGAAACTCGGGTCAGGCCGGCCTGGCGGCGAAGCCCCAGGCCGGCTCGTTCACCTGTCCGTCTCACGCTGTCGGCGACAGACCGCCGGACGCCGTGAGACGGTGATCAGGCCGCTCGCCTCGGCCGGCAACAACGGCACCCGATCGGGTGACACGCGGGCCCCAGTCACGTCAGCGATCGGCTGTGGGGGGCCAGGCTGGTGGGACAAGCTCCGTAGCTCGTCCTTCACGTTCCGATCTTCGCGTCTGCCCGGTGCGCCGTACCGAGAGCGGTGATGAGTTCCACGGTGAGCGGCTCCCCGCTCGGCAGGCCGCCTCCGGTACCCAATGGGGCGTCCCCCGGGCTGATCAGCAGATTCCCCGCGCAGAGCGAGGTGTTCAGTGCCACGCCCGGGTCGACCGCGAGTAGGCCCGACTCGCTGATGGTGGCGAACACCAGGTACCGGGAGCCGATGACGAAGTCGTATCCGCACGCGGCGCTGTCGGCGTTGGTGGCCACCTCGAACTCGGCGCTCGACTTCCCCTTGTAAATGTGGTCGGCCCGGAAGGTGTAGACGACCGGTGGCGGGGGATCGAGCGGGTCTCCTTCGACCCGGCGAGCGGCCATCACCGTCCCGGTGAAGACGGCCGCCGCCATCTTCACCTGCTCGGCCGGTTGGAGAGGAACGCAGGAGCAGGCGCATGCCGTACCGGGAGCGACCATAATGGCCCCTGCCAGCAGAAGCAGCACGACGAGTAGTCGATGTCTCATGCCCCTCACGACGCATCCCTCCGCGCGAGGGTTCTCCATCGGATCATGTTTGGAAATCCCTTTGCTTCAGGAAGACGAACCTCATGACGAGACGGATGACCGGATGCGCCAAGGGCGCCGATACCCGTTCACCCGCGACCGGATGAAGAACGTCAAGGCCGCATCGCGGACGATCCGCTTGCCCATGCTCACCGCAGACGTCTCGAACCTGTTCCGGCAAAGATGAACCCGGCAGGCGGCAAGGCGAAGTACCTCATGCCGGCCCTTGTTCTGGGCGCGGCTCCCGTTCTGCTTGCCGACTGGTTCATCGTTGCGTCGGTCCTGGGACGCGACTGCGTCGTATCAGAGGGAGGCAACATAACGGATTGTGGTGGCGGGCTTTCGGAGGAAGAGCTGTCCGTCGCATCGGGCCTGATCGCACTGGTGATGCTCATCCTCCAGCTAGGGCTGATCATCCTGGTGCGCCGACGCATCCGCTCCCGCCCGCAATGAGCTTGCCTGATGGTGACGAGTCCGCCACAACGCCGCCCGCGCGAGAAGAGCGGCTCTTGCGGGAGCGGTTGGCTGCCCACAGCACCTTCGCCGGCGGAGTGATCAAACCGGAGGCCTGGTCTCCAGCCGCTCGGCCACGGTGACGTCCTCCATCGCGACGGGCGGCGTTGAGGCGCGAGTCGAGCCCTGGCGGGCCTACCGCCGCGCATACTCCCGGACGGCCAGGGAGAGGGCCAGGACGTACGGGCCGAGCAGCAGTGCGGCACACAGCAGTGCATACCAGAACTGTGGCCTGAACGGCCCGAGCAGGAGCCCGTCGGCCGCCCACGTCAGCACGGCGACCGCGACCGGGACCACGAAGAAGGCGAACCAGGCCAGCACCCCGGCGAACCCGGCCAGCCACACCCAACGGAACCACCGCCCGGCCCGTATGTCGGCGGGCGAGGCCGCGAGCAGCTCCGCCGCCTGCGCCGGGGTGAGCCTGCCGAACGCACGCCGCAGCAGCAGGCTCTTGACCCGCCACAGGTCGCGGCAGCCGAGCGCGTTGACCAGCACCGCGTACAGGTCGGTACGCAGGAAGACCATGCACTGCCACAGCAGGCCCGCCAGCTTCACGAACACCCACACCGCGAGCGTCGCGTCCACCACGGGAGCCGGCGACCACACCCCTTGCCGGATCAGCAGACGCGCGCCCAGCAGCAGGCTGAGCAGGACCACGTCCACCGCCATCCCGCCGAGCAGCGGCCCGTAGCGGCGGCGGCGCGGCACCGTCCACATCTGCGAGAGGTCGGTCTCCAGGACGAGCAGCATCATCCGCCGGTCCACCCCGAACCGGGACTCGATGCCGATCGCGCGGGCGGCCAGCCAGTGCCCGCACTCGTGCAGAGCCGTCGACGCCAGAACGAACGGCATGAGCAGCAACGCGCTCAGCCCGACGTCGTCGAGCAGGAACGCGTCCTGGGCCGGGCTCGGGAACAGCGACGGCGAGGCGGCGAACACGGCCAGACAGAACAGGGCGAGGGCGGTGTAGCAGGCCCAGGCCACCCGGCCGAAGAACGGGCGGGCCACGCGCCGGCTCACGCCCCCCATCCAGCGCCGCATCTGGATCGGCGCGGTGCGCACGACCCGGAGTTGCACGTCCGGCCGATCGTCGACGAAGCCCAGCTCGGCGAGGGTCGCCATGAACGACGGCACATCGACGGGCTCACCGGCGAACGCCTCGGCCTCGGCGGCGGCCTCCTCCTCGGTCGCGCCGCGCAGCAGCGCCGAGATCACCACTCCGCCCACGGCGGGCATGGCCACGAAGGCGCCGGTGGCCGGATCGCCGACCAGGGCCTCGTCGCCCTCCTCGACCACGGTGAGCGGGCGCAGCCGGACCCTGCCGGTCATGGGGGTCACCGCCTGGCCAGCGCGCACGCCGGGCAGCCCGGGTCGCGGGGGAACGGTTGCCACACGGGGACGAGCCCGTTCAGCAGGTCGAGGACGACGCGGGCCCCGGCCGCGCGCGGCGGCTCGACGCCGGTCAGATAACGCATGACCTCGTAGGCGACCAGCGATCCGACCTGCATCGCCATCGGCCCGGTGAGGCCGTTGGCGAGCCGCAGCCCGCGAGTGAGCCGCTGCGCGACCGCCGCGGTCGTGCGTCCGTCCGGGCGGCGCAGGTCTGACTCGTCACAGCGCAGGCAGGCGCTACTGCCCGGGTCGACGGAGAAGTAGATGAGCTGGGTGCGAGTCATCCCGCCGGCGACCAGCGGGACGCCCGCGCGCAGCGCCGCCTCGTTCACCCACAGGTTCGCGTCGGGCGCGCCGTCGAGGCCGCCGGCGATCACGTGAACGTCCCCGGTCAGGTCCTTGAGGTCGTCCGGGCCCGAGATCCACCGGTCCACGGAGCGGACCTCGATGCCCGGGTCGTACTCGCGCACCCATTCGGCGGCGCGTTCCACCTTCGACCGGCCGATGTCGGCGTGCCGGTAGAGGAACTGGCGGGCGAAGTTGCGCGGAGCGATGTCGTCGCGATCCACCAGCGTCAGCGCGCCGACGCCGAGCCCGGCCAGGCACTGCACCAGGGACGAGCCGCCGCCGCCCGCGCCGAGCACGAGAACGTGCGAGTCGCGCAGCCGCCGGACGAACTCCGCTCGCGACCTGTCCAGCCGGGCGAAGGCCCCGAAGAACGTCAGATTGGAGAAGTGCCGCTCATCGGCGTCCGGGTCGCCCAGCAGGCGTTCGGCGGCGTCCTCGACCAGGCCGAGGGAGTCGAGCCCGGCGAGCCCGGCGCGGACGTCGTCCCCCGTGACGGCGACGCCCCGCGCGGTCAGCGCCGCACTCAACTGCTCCGCGGTGGCCGGCCCGCGGGCCAGTTCGTCGAGGAGCGCCGCGATCCGGCCGTCCGGATCAGCCAGCGTGTACGCCTCGCGCGGGTCGTGGACCACCACCAGTTCGTCGCCGAGGGATTCCCACGCGCACTCCTTCAACATCACCTGCATCGCTCATCCGCATCGCTCGTCGGGACGGAGTCGGTCGGGAGGCGGCCGCACCGCCTCCCGACCAGCTGAGAGGCGGTGCCTCAGGTCACGAACTGGGTCGCCTTGACGGCCTCGACCTTGCGAACCTCGATCTTCACCTCGTCCACCTCCTTCCGATGCTTCGATGTTTCGATCAACTTCCTCTCTTGGCCCACAGAAACCGCATATGGTCGCCATACAAGGACCGACCGCTGACCGTGCCGGGGAGACGAGGGTGGACTTCGCGATCCTCGGACCGGTCCAGGTCGCCGACGCGGGGCGGCCCATCCGGCTGGCCGCCAAGGCGCGCGCGCTGCTCGGCGTCTTCCTGCTCCATCCGAACACCGTCCTGACCAGAGACCGGCTGATCGCCTCGGTGTGGGACGACCCGCCGCGATCCGCCCTGCCGAACCTGCAGACGTACCTGACCGCGCTGCGCCGCGCCGCGATCGACGTCGAGACCGTGCCACACGGCTACCGCCTGAGCCTCGGCCCCGACCGGCTCGACGTGCTCGCCTTCGAGGAGGCCGTACGGGAGGCCCGGCTGGAGGCGGCGCGCGGAGAGCCCGCCACGGCGAACCGGCTGTTCGCGCAGGCGCTGGCGCTGTGGCGCGGCCGGCCCGCTGAGGACGTGACCCTGGCCGCGACGGTGCAGGCGCGCATCGCCGAGCTGGAGGAACGCCGGGAGAGCGCCCGGCTCGGCTGGATCGACGTACGCCTGCGGCTCGGCCTGTACGACGAGCTCGTCGGGGAGCTGACCCCGTTGGTGGAGGCCACGCCGCTCAACGAACGCCTGTGGCACCGGCTCATGCTGGCGCTGCACCGGGCGGGCAGGCGCGCCGAGGCGCTGGAGGCGTACCAGCGGGCCCGCTCGGTTCTCGTCGCCGAGCTGGCCGTGGAACCCAGCCAGGAGTTACGTGACCTGCACGCGGCGGTCCTCGACGACGCTCCCGTCCCCGCCCCCGCGCTGGAGGCGGCCCGGGAGCCCGCGTGGACGGGGATCTGCCTGCTCCCCGCCGACATCGCCGACTTCGTCGGCCGCGAGACCGAGACCCGCGACCTGGTCGCCGCGCTGGACGGCGGCAGGGCGGCGCCGGCCATCGTGACGGTGTCGGGGCCGCCCGGCGTCGGCAAGAGCACGCTGGCGGTGCATGTCGCGCACCTGGTACGGGAGCGGTATCCCGACGGTCAGCTGTTCGTCCGGCTGCACGACGCGTCGGCGTCGCCCCGCGACCCGTCCGACCTGCTCGCGGAGCTGTTGCGGGCGCTCGGCGTCGACTCCGCCGGCGTGCCCTCCTCCACAGAGGAGCGGGCGGCGATGTACCGGGCCAGGATCGCCGACCGCGCGGTGCTCGTGCTGCTGGACGACGCGGCCGGCGAGGCCCAGGTACAGCCGCTGATCCCGGGCACGCCCAGATCGGCGGTCCTCCTCACCTCCCGTGGCCCGCTGTCCGCGATGCCCGGCGCGATCACGTACGCCTTGGACGTGCCACCGCCCGCCGATGCCCACGACCTGCTCGCGGGCGTGGCCGGGGCGAGCCGCGTGGCGAGTGACCCGGAGTCGGCGGAGGCGATCCTGCGTGCCTGCGGGCGGCTGCCGCTCGCCCTGCGCATCGCCGGGGCGCGGCTGGTCGCCCGCCCGGCCTGGCCGCTGGCCGAGCTGGCGCGCCGGCTCGCCGACGCCTCGGCGCTGAACGAGCTGCACGCGGGCCACCTGGATGTCCGCGCCACGTTCGAGGCGAGCTACGCGACGCTGTCGGCACCCGCGCGGCGCGCGTTCCGGCTGCTCGGGTCGGTGGCCGCCGACGGCGTGGCGGCCTGGATGGTGGCCGCGCTGGCGGATGCGACCGCGTACGACGTGGACGGCTCCCTGGAGGAGCTGGCCGTCGCCGGGCTGATCACCGCCGGCGAGGCCGACGCCGCGGCCCGGCCCCGCTACCGCATGCACGACCTGCTGCGCGGCTTCGCCGCCGAGCTGTTCCTCGCCGAGGAGAGCAGAGAATGCCGGACGGCGGCGCTGCGCCGGGTCGCCACCGAGGCCCGCGCCCGTGCCGCCGACGCCGCCCGCGAGCTGCCCCTCGCCTTCGCCCCGCCGCCGCCCGGCGTCACGGCCCGGACGCCGCCCTGCCCGGAGGGCGGCGCCTGGCTGGCGGCGGAGCGCGGCGTGCTCGTCACCGTGGCCGAGACCGCCGCCCACTGCGGGCTGGTCCAGGAGGCGGCCGAACTCGCTTACGCGCTGGCGCCGTTCCTGGTCGTGCGCGGCTTCCACGACGACGCCGTCCGCATGCTGGGGGCGGCCGCCGGCGCCGCCGCCGCGGCGGGCGACACCGTCGCCGAGACGCGGTTGCGGTTGGTACGCGCCGACGCCGAAGTGGATCGCAGACGCGCCAGCGCGGTCGCGGACGAGTTCCGCCACCTGCTCAGCCGCTGCTCACAGGCTGGGGACCGGCACGCCGCGGCGTACGCGCTGCTCGGGGTCGCCGCCACCCTGGAGGCCGACCTGGGCTCCGCGCTCGCCGCCGCCACCCTGGCCGCTGAGCGGTTCCACGCGCTGGGCGACGGGCACGGCCTGCTGAGCGCGTGGACCGAGATCGCCGGGGTCCAGTTCTACCTGGGCCGCTACAACGCCGCCGGGACGACCTGCCGCCGAGCCCTCGCCCACCTCGAGGACGACAGCGCCGGCTCCAGCGCCATCCACCGGGCCCGTTTCCTGCGCGCCCTCGGCATCGCCTGCTACGAGACGGGGCGCGTCGAGGAGGCGATCGGCCACTACCGGGCCAGCCTCGACCTCTGCCGCGAGTTGCGATGGAGCAGCGGCGAACGACTGGCGCTGCACCGGCAGGCCCAGGCCGAGGCCGCGCTGGGTCGCCACGACACCGCCACCGGCATGCTCGCCCACTGCGCGGAGATGTTCGTGAACGCCGGAGACACGCGAGGGCAGGCGCTGATCGCCTACACGCTGGGCGAGATCAGCCGGTGGCGGGGGGACGAACGGGCGGCGCTGGCCCACTTCACCACCTGCCTCGACCGGCTCGATCCGCTCAACGAACACGTCTGGTCCGCTCGCGCCCGCGAGCAGATCGCCCGCTCCCGGGCCGCCCTCAGCTGACCGCCCGCTGTCGCCCCCCTTGATGGCCCGCCGATCGCCCTGGCTCCCTTCACGAGATCACCAGATCGGCTTCATGCGGTACGGCGTTGCGCGTCTACGCGGAGCCCAGAATGATGTGGCACCACACGGACGAAGGCGGCATGGTGGACTTCGTCGATCCGACGCACCGGCAAGCGGCAGCTCATCCACCTCTGCGTGTCGACCACACTTCGAGTGACCGACGATGGGTACGAGTGCCGAACCGACCAGTCCACCACCACGGTGAAATGGTCGCTGTTCGGACGGATCGTGACCGGCACCGAGTTTTGGCTGTTCTTCGCAGGTAGGCAGTTCATGGGCTTCCTTCCCAGGCGCGCCTTCAGCAGCGAGCAACAAGCCGAGCTCGATGACCTTCTGGCTTCTCGGCAGAACGCAGGAATTGCCTGACCGTGCTACGCCTCGAGCATTGACCTCTGCCTGACGAAAAGTCAGTCGCTGCCGGTCGCGGAAGTCGGCTGGCTCCGCGACGCCGAGCCCTCCACGGTCGAAGCCTGGTCATCGCCCGGCGACGAAAAGCGTCGGCACGTACCCGACGACCTTTACTGCGTCTACGGAAAGGAGCAGAACCGCCACGCCATCAGAGTGGAATATCTGCCTGACACCAGCCACCTGGTCACCTCGGCGGGACGCAACTCGGGCACAAAAAGCCAGTGGCGGCCGACGAGGAAGGGATGATGGTGCAGCTGATCGGCGAGGGCCGACGGGGTGCAGACGGTGAGCTGGAACCGTTCCTCGCCCTGCTCTCCCTGCGGGCCAACGTACATCTCCAGTAGCTCACAGGCATGGGTGGGTTCGTCGAGACTGTGCCCAAGTTCGAGGTCAGGCCATCGGAAGGCGCCCACTCGTGCTCTCATCACTCAATGATCGCGCACCATGGTGCAGCCATGAGGCTCCACAAACCGCGAATGATCGCGCGGTGGCCGTGGCCATGTGACCCACCCCCGAGATTGCACACGGACGAAGGGCACACCGCCCGCTTCTACCGTTATCGGGATCAGTCATTGCGGTAGGAATGTGATGTGAGCTCTGACTTAGTCACCCGCATCCTCTACAGAACCGGTTTCGTGGTCCGGTTGGTGCTGTTGTTCCCCCTGCTCGGAGGACTGGCCGTGGCCAGCGCCTCTTCCTTGCCCTCTTCTCGGACTTTGGAGCAGTTCCGTAGTGTGATGCTGGCCGGGGAGGTCGACCGGATCACCTATGAAGTCGACGACTCAGACCAATTGGTATTTCTGGTGTGGTCAGAGTCGCCTTTCGCCTGGCGGCGGGTCGAGGGCCGGATCGCGGACTTCGCGGGGCCGTACACGACCGCGCGCCTCACGACGGACTTGGGCAGCGCGTCTGTTCAGCCGTCCTTGGTGGTACAGCAGCCGACGTCGTCCTCTCGGATCGGCGTCTCCTCCGACTGGCCCTTCGGCATTTCAGGTGGCTGGTGGGTCTCCGTCCCTTGGCTGCTCGCCTTCCTCGCCATGCTGCGCTTCACCCCACGTCTCGCCAACCGGTGGGCGTGGTTCTGGCTGTTCACAGTCGGCCAGATCGGGGTGTTCGTCTACCTCATCCTGGAGCCGAGACCTTTGTGGCGAGGGCCTGGCGAAGGGCTCACCCGCGCCAAGCGGGTGAACGGGAGCGGCGGCTGTGGATATTCGATCCTCCTGGCCTTGGCCTCGGTGCCCGTGGCACTGGGCATCGCATGGCTCGTCGCACTGGCCACGGGCTGACGTTCATCGCGATTGATGCCCTGAGGAGACCCGCCCGCTGAGCGCCGCATCAATTCTCGGGTTCCGGGCCGACGAACAGGATGGCCTGGTTCTCCGAGCCGACCAGGCCGTCGTGGACGTACCAGCCGGGATCGACCTTGTCGGCGGGAACACCGTTCGGGTACGGCCGGTCGGAACCCAGGAAACTGTAGCGGTACTCGATGGGCACGTTACGCGCGCGGAGAATGGCGACCGCCTCGGCCACGGTGTACTTGTCGATGCCGGGCAGGCCGATGCCTGCGCCCGGCTCGTCCCCCTGACCCGTTTCGTACATCTCCCCTGGCCGCGCGGCGCGGCCGAAGACGATGCTGGCGTGCGCTCGGTAGCCCACCGGCACCTTGACGGCCACCCCGCACGCGAGTTCCCCGCACGGGCCCTCGATCGTCTCGATCCGGCCGGCCGGGTCGTCACCGTCCTCCATGAACAGGACCGAACCTGCCCGGTCCGGGCTTGTGGGGGCCAGTTCGAGGTCGATGTCCATTCCCTGCTGCCGGAACTCCTCCTGGTAGCGTTCGGGATCGGCGACCGGGTCCTGTACCCGGACAATCAGGTATCCGCCCTCGCGCTGGAAGGAGAGGGCCGCCGCCTCGGCACGCTGCGGTCCGACCCAGCCGGACGAGACTGCGACCACCGCGGCAGCCATCGCCGCCGCGAGCGGAAGGCCGACGAGCAGGCGCCGCCGCCACCAGGACCGGGGTGTGGGTTCCGGGGTGGTCGCCGTGATGTGCTCCGCCAGCTCTTCCCGGGACTGCCGGCTCACCAGCGCGGCCACTTCGTCGTCGGTGACGGGGTTGAGGCGGCCGATCGAGATCTTGGTCATACGGGGTCTCCTTCCTGTACTTGCGCGCGGGCCGTACGTCGCGGAGGGTCTTCCAAGAGGGCGCGGGCCAGACGGCGGCGGGCCCGATGCAGGCGGATCCGTACGGCAGTGGTCGAGCACCCCAGCACGATGCCGATCTCGGCGGCGGACGGCCCCTCCCAGTCGGCCAGCGACAGCACCTCCCGGTAGCCGTCGGACAGTTCCGCGAATGCCTCGGCCAGGGCGTCCATGTCGGCCGGTTCTTCCCTCAGGTGCTGAATCGCGCTCAGCTCGGATGCCAGCCGGGCGGTCAGCGCCGTGTGCCGCCGTTCACCGCGGTGATGGTTGGCGAGAACCCGCCGCGCGACCCCGAACAACCACGGGCGCGCCTTCTCGCCCGCGGGCACGTCATCCAGCCGGCGCCATACGGTCAGGAAGGTCTCGGCGAAGACGTCCGCCGCGTCATGGCCGTTCGACGTCCGCCGAACCACGTACCCGAGCACCGGATCATGGTTGGCCCGGTACAGATCCTCGAAACGGCGACGCCTGTCGTCAGGTGGTCGCACGAACCCACTTCCTCTCTGCAGGACCGGTGTGCATCCGACACCACACGTGTCCTGCAGAGAGCGGATGATTTCAGAGCTGTTCGCTGAGATCACGCGGTCGGTCCTGTGGGAGGCCCCGGAGGCGGGACGTCGCGCAACCAAGCGAAGGTCTGGATGCGCTGTACCGGCACGACGAGGATTGATCAGCGTGAGCCTGGCCTTCGCCACCGAGGCAGCCGGTCACGACCGGGAGAACCAAGACTTCGTAGGTGCAACCCCGGATGCGGTGGTCGTCCTTGACGTGGCCGTCGCCATATGACCCCGACTCCCAAGGTCGCGAAGTGTCACTGGAGTAGCTAAGCGACGTCGGGCCGTGTCATCAGCGGCGACCGCAGATGCAACGCCAGACTGGGACTGGCCGGGGGTACGGTGCTCCACGTCGCCACCGCTGTCCCCGTGTCGGCGTCGACCACCAGCCGGACCCGGTGCGGGGTGGTGATGACGTAAAGCTCGGCGACGAACGTGTTGCCCTGCCAGGCGCCGGCCGCGACGACAGGGCGGCCGAGCGGTGAGCTTTCCCGCCACTCGCCGTGGCCGGCCTCGACGTCGAGGGACGACCCGAGTCGCAGGAGCCAGCCACCGTCCACGGGATCGACGATCACCGTGGTTCCGTCGGGCAGAGCCGAATCCTCGACGGAGGCGTCGAGTCTCGCCTTGACGGAACGCTCCGGGGCGGCCGAACCCGGCACCGGCGCGAGTGACAGCCGCCGCAGCCGATCGGCGAGGATCTCGTCGTCCCGGGTGCTTCCCGCGTGGTCGACGCCGGGCAGCAGGCATTCCCAAATGGCGTCGAACACGTCCTGGGCCTGCCCCTGGGCGGTCACGGCGACCACGAGATCGTGCGACGGGACGACCACGCACTGCTGGCCGAAGGAGCCGTGACCGTGGTAACCGTGACGCGACATCCAGAACTGGTAACCGTAACCGCAGCTGAAGTCGACGTTGTCCTCGGATGGCTGGGTGTCGATGTGCCGGCTGGTCGCGAGCTCCACCCATTCGCGCGAGACGAGCCGCCGGTCGCCCCAAAGGCCGCCGCGCAGCAGCAGTTCGCCGAAGGCGGCGACGGCCTCGGTCGTGAGGTGCAGTCCGTGGAATCCGAAGGCGGCGCCGCTCGCCACCCGGTCCCATTCGGCGTGGTCGACGCCCATCGGCTTGAAGAGGCGCTCGTCGAGCAGCTCCGGGAGGCCGCGGCCCGTGACCCGTTCCACCATCCGGGCCAGGATGAAGGTGGTCGGATTGTCGTAGGCGTGCCGTGTTCCCTCGGCCTCGGGAAACGGTACGCGCAGGAAGCCCTTCACCAGGTCGCCCGGTTCCAGTTGCCAGGCCTCGGCGAGGCTGTCCGTACGGTGTCCGGCCGTCATGGACAGCAGGTGGTGAACGGTGAGACGGCGTCCCTGCTCCGAGATGTCGGCCGGAACGTGGTCGGGCAACACGTCCACCACCCGATCGTCCAGCGAGAGCAGCCCGTCGGCGATCGTGAGCCCCACGGCGACCGAGGTGAACGACTTGGTCAGCGAGTAGAGGAGGTGCGGGCGTTCGGCCGAGTAGGGCGCCCACCAGCCTTCAGCGACGACGTGACCGTGGCGCAAGACCATGATGGAGTGACACTCGATGGATTGCGCTTCGAGCCGGTCCAGCAGCGCGGTAACTGCGCGGGACGACATCCCCGAGTCGGCCGGTGTCGACCGTGGGAGTAGGGCGCGCTGGGAAAGCATCCCGGCAGCCTAACAAAACCACCCAATCCGCCCAATCGGGTTACGAGACATCACTTCGGACTTGCGGATCTGATTCTCAGTAAGGGGGCTCTCGCCGCGCCCTCACGGTGCCGCGAAAGTGCCCTGCCGGCGCACCGTGTGCCAGCGCAGCCGCACCCCCAGCAGCGCGGTCGCCACCGATTGGAACACCACCAGATAGATGAGCTGCCGGTAGACCACCTGCTGTAGCGGCAGCGCCCACAGCGCCGACACCCGCTCCCCGTCCAGGCGCAGCGCGTACCAGCCGGCGGCGGCCTGCACCACGACGAACCCGGCCCACACCGCCACCGCGGGCAGCGGGTCGCCGACGGCCACGTGGTAGACGGCCATCAGGTCGACCACCGGCGCCAGCAGCGGCAGCAGCACGTGGAACAGCGCCAGGTAACCCAGGCAGCGGCGGCCGAACGGCCTCGGCTCGGCCAGGGCGCGGCGGTGCTTCCACATCGCCTGCATCGTGCCGTAGCACCAGCGGTAGCGTTGCCGCCAGAGCTGGCGCAGCGTCGCGGGCGCCTCCGTCCAGGCGATCGCCCGTTCCTCGTACACCATCCGCCAGCCCGCCCGGCAAAGCGCCATCGTCAGGTCCGTGTCCTCGGCCAGCGTGTCGGTGCTCACCCCGCCGAGCGCGACCAGCGCGTCGCGCCGGAACGCGCCGATCGCCCCCGGCACCGTCGGCATGCAGTCGAGCAGCTCGAACGCGCGCCGGTCCAGGTTGAAGCCGATCACGTACTCGACGTGCTGCCAGTGGCCGATGAGCCCGCGCCGGTTGCCGACCTTGGTGTTGCCGCTCACCGCGCCCACACGCGGGTCGGCGAGCCGACGCACCAGATGCCCGATCGTGCCGGGCTCGAACACCGTGTCGCCGTCGACCATGACGAGGATCTCGTGGCGCGCGTGCCGGATGCCGGTGTTGAGCGCGACCGCCTTGCCCCCGTTCGCCTGCCTGATCACCCGTACGCCCGGCAGCCCGGTCGCGGCGACGGCCTCGGCGGTGCGGTCGGTGGAGCCGTCGTCCACCACCAGCACCTCCACCGGTCCGGGGTACGAGGTCGCCACAAGCGAGCGCACGGTCGCCGCGATCCCCGCCTCCTCGTTGTACGCGGGCACGATCACGCTCACCCCCGGCGGACGGTCCCACCGTCCGGCCCGTTCCGGGTCGCGCGAGCGGCGGGCGTGCACCCGGGCCAGCACCACCAGGAGCACCAGCCGTGCCAGCGTCAGGGCCCCGGTGACGAACAGCACCCACCACAGCGCGGTCGTGAACGCGTCGGCCCCGCGCTGCGCCAGGCCGAGCGCGGTGCCGGCGATCCGCGCAGTCTGCTCGGCCGGACGGTGAGCCGACGGCATGCCGAGCGCGGACGTCAGCGTCTCGGCGCGGTAGCCGGCCCGGTCCAGCTTGTCGAGCAGCCGGCCGACGGCCTCGACCGTCTGGGCGCGGTCGCCGCCGGAGTCGTGCATCATCACCACCGCGCCGCGCCCCCCGGACGGGAGCGCGGCCTTGACGATGTGGGACGCGCCCGGCCTGAGCCAGTCCTGGGTGTCGAGGTCGGTCAGCGCGATCAGGTAGCCCTGGCGGCCGAGCGCCGCGAGGCTGTCCCACTGCTCGACGGTGATGGTGCTCGGGGTTGAGGAGTACGGGGGACGGACCAGCGTCGTGTGCAGGCCCGTGGCTCCGGCCAGCGCCTTCTGCGTGAGGTTCAGCTCCAGCTTGGCCCGCCAGGCAGGGATGGCGGCCAGGTTGGGATGGGTGTAGGTGTGGTTGCCGAGTTCGTGGCCCTCGGCCACGATCCGGCGGGTCAGCTCCGGGTGGGCGGCGATCTTCGAGCCGACCGCGAAGAACGTCGCCTTGGCCCCCCACGCCTTCAGCACGTCCAGCAGGCGCGGCGTCCAGTCGGGATCGGGCCCGTCGTCGAACGTCAGCGCCACCGTGCGGGCCTTCAGGCGGGCACTGGACGGCTCGCCGCCGGTCAGGTTGAGCACCGGGCCGCCCCGGTGCAGCGGTTCCAGCCAGGTCACTGGGCTACCGCTGCCGGGCGCGGGCCCCGTCTCGCCGACGACGTTCTTGACGAAACCGTCGAGCACCAGCGCGCACCCCACCAGCGCCATCACGGTGAGCAGCAACAGCCAGTGACCCGACGGCTCGCCGTCCCGACGACGCGCCCGCCTCTTCACCCCATGACCGGCGTCACCTGCCCGCACAGGCTCGGGGGTCGTGCCGGGGCGGGGACGGCGGCGGCGCCGGGCGGGGGTCACGCCGGTGCTCCGGAAACGATGACGACCGGGGCCGGCGACGCTTGACCGGTGAGTTCGGGCTCGGGGGTCGCGGTCGCCTCAGGCTCGCGGGGCGGCACGATGTCGCGGATCGGGCCGAGTTCCGGCTCCATCGCCGCCTCCGTCTCGCGCCCGGTCGCCGGCGGCTCGGACGTGCGCGACTGCCGCGCGGACGGGGTGGCGGGAGACGCTGACCGGCTCATCTGGCGCGTACGGGAAGGCGCGGCAGACGTGCGAGGGCCGGGCTCCCGCCGGGACGCGGACCGGGACGGGGCCGGCGGGGTCCTGGACGGGGCGGAGGACAGCTCGCGCTTGGCCGGTTCGCCACTGGAAGCGGTGTCGTCGAGGATCGTGCCGGACGAGCCTGCAGGCCATCCGAGCCAGCCGTCGTCCGACAGCGGCGTGTCCGTGAGCACCGCGCCCACGAGCGTCGCCGTCATCGCGAGGGCGAGCGTGCTGACCACGGCCGCGCCCACCGTGAACCATCTCCTCCGCCGACCGCTGTGGTCGACGAAGACCGCGCCGTCAGGGGGCGCGGATTTTTCTCGGGCAGAGACAAGGGGGGACACATAGCCTGCTTTGAGGAGGAATCGGGCATAAGAGTAGCTGATTCCGCAGGTCCGCCCACCTCGCGGCCCCCCCACTCGGCCCGGATCACTACCAAGTACGCGACTGGACGGCCACGGCCCGGCACTGCCACGCCTCGTTGTTGCCGAGTGGCCCTCATCCGCGCTTGCTGCGCCCTGTCTTCGTGGAGCTGAGCCGGCTCGTGAGGCTCTTCGGCAATGGCCAGAGATGGTCGTGACGCAAAGTTTCAACTTCGACCGTCTTGGCTACTCAGCGTCTTTTGCATTCCCCAGAACGGCGACAGAACGGGCCATGGCGGTCGCTCTCACCAACCATCGCCTGAAGACACGACAGGAACTACGTGAGCAACTAATCGATGGCTTCATCGAGTCTTTAAAAGGAGACACCGTAGCAGCGTTAGCAGGGACGAAGCTACAAGCCGCACGCATTGGTGACCGCGAGTTACTGCGTAAGTACTACGAAGCAGACAACGTCTACGAGGTGGTGGACGCGATGCACTCGATATTACTGAAGGCCATGAATGCCGAGCGGGCTGCTCAGAACCTCCAGCCACTCGAACTATGTGACATCGACCACCTGGTTCTGTCTCCAGAGTCAGCAAGACAGCAGCAGGCGTGGAGAAAGTCTCCTTCTACTTTTAAGGTTGACCCCGCGCTGAGAATTAGGACTGATCGAGCGAAGGACCAAGGCGAATTGCACGGCCAGGCTCCCAAGATAGCCGCGAAGCGTGGAACAGCACGATCTTGACCTCACTCAGGGAGAAGCTCGTCTGAGCTAGAGAGTTTCAATGGCTGGGGTTACGGCGGTTTGAGGTCGAGGCCGGTCTCGGCGATGAAGCCGCTGATCAACTGGGGTCGGTACCGTGCCCCACCCGCCGCCCGACACCGTGACCACCGGCGTCACCCCACGCCTCCGCACCTGCTCCCGGCGTGCCCGCGCCTGGGCGGTCAACCCGCCAGGCAGGAGACTGGGCTCGTCTTCACCGCTGCCAGCGGCCGGCCGATCGAACCGTCCAACTTCCGGCGCAGCTTCGCGAACACCTGCGCCAAGGCGGGAGTGCGCAAGGTCCACGTTCACGCCACCCGCAAGACCTGCGCGTCCTTGCTCGTCGCCCTCGACGTCCCCCCTAGCGTCGCCATGCAGATCCTTCGCCACTCACAGATCGCGGTGACCATGAACATCTACAGCGAAGTCTCGTCGGAGGAAACGCGCAAGGCGCTGAAGCGCTTGGGGCAGCACCTCGGCTCCTGAGCCTACGTACACCCTTAGGGCCGCTTCCCAGGGAGCGGCCTTTGGCATAGCGTCAGGGGCTCTGATCTGTCGGTACCCCTCACTACGATCACCGCATGTTTGGCTTAGAAACGGTGGAGTCGATTCTCCTTGTCCTGCTGCTGCTGGTCATCGGGATCGGGATCAACAGGTGGATAGGACGGCGCAAGGTGGTGCGCATCTACATCGGCCTGGACCACATCACTCCTGTCGATGTTCAGGTCCGGGCTCACGACCTCATCGAGGCGGGCAAGTTCCGCGGCGCTGTAGAGCTGATCCGCAAGGAATCCCAGGTATCCCGGCGAACCGCAGTGGAAGCCGCACAGGTTCTGCGCGACGGTGGGATCCTGCCGGGCTTCCCTGTGTTCGATGATGGTGACCTGTCCACCAGGGTTCGCAAGCTGATCAAAGCTGGCAACCGAAAAGAGGCCGTCTTCCTTGTGCGCAGCACCGAGGACATGAGCCAGTCAGAAGCCGAAGCCTTCGTCGACTCCCTCTCACGAGAGCCGAACGCCTAACTCGGAGTGAGTTGTCGCCGCCGCTGTATTTTGCAGCTGTACGAGATCGAAAAGGCCGCTTCCCGATCATGGGAAGTGGCCTTTGACGTGCGGTGGAGCCTAGCGGATTCGAACCGCTGACATCCTGCTTGCAAAGACACACGCCGACCCCGCGCTACCAGCGCAAACGCAGCTCAGCCCACTGATCGACTCCCCGCAACGCCCCGCTGTTCCCCCTGGTTCCCCGCCCCATCGGGCATGCAACGGGCACGCCAGCCACCGTCTCCGGTGGGCCGGGGCTGAGGAACGAAGCCCTGGACCTTCGATCGCCCCCAACCAGCCACGGTGCCCGGCCACCCACAGGCGAGCCCGATCCTTGCCTGTTCGTTGACGGTATGTTCTGGTCGTGGGTTGGGATAGCGAGGGTGTGCTGGCGGGCCGGTACCAGAGACTGGGGCGGATCGGGCAGGGCGGGATGGGCGTGGTGTGGCGCGCTTATGACGCCGAGCTGGAACGCGAGGTGGCCATCAAGGAACTGCGGGTGCCCGAGCAGGTCACCGAGCAGGAACGGCGCGTGTGGTACGCGCGGATGCAGCGGGAGGCCCGAGCCGCCGCCCGGCTGAGGCACCCGGGAATCGTCACCGTCTACGACCTGGTGATGGGCGAGGACGGTCGCCCGTGGATCGTGATGGAGCTGATCCACGGGCAATCCCTGGAGCACCTGCTGAGCGAGCAGGAAGCCCTACCCGAGCGGCAGATCGCCGCAATCGGGTTGGCGATGTTGGAGGCGCTGTCGGCCGCCCATGCGCACCGTATCGTGCACCGCGATGTTAAACCGGCCAACGTGCTGCTGGAGGGCGATCGGATCGTCCTCACCGACTTCGGCATCGCCGCGGTGGAGGGCGATGCCACCCTCACCCGCCCGGGCACGGTGCTGGGCACGCCCGCCTACATGTCCCCCGAACAGATAGCCGGCCGGGCCGTCACTCCCGCCGCGGACCTGTGGTCACTCGCCGCGACCTTGTACGCAGCGGTGGAAGGCCGCCCGCCGTTCACCGCCCCCACACACGGGGCACTGTTCATCGCCATCGCCACCCAGGACCCCGCTCCACCCGAATGCGGCGGGCCGCTCGCGCAAGTCCTGAATGGCCTGCTGCGTAAAGATCCCGCCAACCGGCTATCCGTCGCGCAGATCCACGATCTGCTCACCACCGTGACAGGCTCCAGCAGCAAGCCCGACGCCCAGGCCCGACCCGCTGAGCAACAACCCGCGACCCGCACCGACACCCTCAGCTACACCGTCGACCTGACCCTCGTACAGGGCCCCGTACCCTCCCCAGATGACAAGGGGCTGTCCCGACTAACCCGTGCTGTCGAGGATCTGCCCAAGCAGGAAGCCGTCGCCATCTACCGGCGGCTGGCCGAAGCCGACCCCGACCGCCACCGCCCCAACCTAGCCCAATCGCTGCACAACCTCGGTCACACGCTGTATCAGCTGGACCGCTTCGCCGAGGTGGCATCCGCAAGACAGGAGGCCGTCGCCATCTACCGGCAGCTGGCCGAGGCCGACCCCGACCGCTACCGCCCCAACCTCGCCGAATCACTGAGCCACTTCAGTCACACGCTGTATCGGCTGGACCGCTTCGCCGAGGAACTGCCCGTGGAACAGGAGGCCGTCGCCATCTACCGGCAGCTGGCCGAGGCCGACCCCGACCGCTACCGCCCCGACCTCGCCCAATTACTGAGCAACCTCGGCAACACACTGAAGAGGCTGCACCACCATGCCGAAGCGGCACCCGTCGAACAAGAGGCCATCGCCATCTACCGCCAGCTAGGCCGAAGCTGACCCCGCCCGTGATCGCCCGGTGGCAAGCCGACCGGACCGCAGCCGGCTACCTCGCCCCGGACACCGGCGAGGTCCTGCCCACCTGGGAACAGGCCCTCGACGCGAGGTGGCGCGCAAGCTCGACGAGCTGGCACGGGGAGCCCTCGGCACATCGGGCACGGCCACAAGAACAGGCCCTCTGACGATCAAAAGCCCAGGCGGCTGGCCTGGGCTTTGCGTGAGTGGAGCCGAGGAGATTCGAACTCCTGACTTCCTGCTTGCAAAACTGACCGATCATAGCGGAGACAAGAGTTGACCTGGACGTTCTACTCGCCGTATGGACCCGTGAGCGACCGCTGTTGACCCCTCCTAATGGCCCGCTAATGGCCCGGCGATCGATCATGTACCTGCGGTTCACGAGCGCGTGATCCACCCAATGGCGACAGAAGGAAGATCACACTGAAGCCGTTCTCGCACGGCAGGGAATCGGGGACATCCGGCTGGTGGAGCTCCGGACCGATGGTGGCTACCAACCTCTTGTCGTCCGCGATCGCGTCGTAAACTCGACAGCATGACGGCACCGCAGGAAGAGTACGAAGATCTTCACCGGCTGGTCGACCAGCTCCGGCCAGATCAGGTCCGTGAAGAGCGTGCGCGACTGCTCCGGCTCGTCCACTCGCGCATCGAGGAACCTGAACTGAGTTCCGATGGCCTGCCAACCCTCTTCGGCGCCTTCCAAGCGGGTCGTAGCGACGCCTCGGAACGGGTGGAAGAAATCCTCGCGGAGGGCTACGGTCACGAAGCGTGATCGTAGTCGACACCGGCCCGCTCGTGGCCGCGACCTTTCGAGACGACAAGAACCACAAGCGTTGCGTGCAGGAGTTCGCGCGGCTCCACCACGCCGATCAGCCGCTGCTCGTCCCAGCTTCATCGCCGGTGAGAGCTGCTACATGATCGGCAAGCTTGGCGGTGCGAAGGCGGAGGCGGCGTTCCTCCGGCTGCTTGAGTCCGGGTGGTTTCGGCTCGTCGATCTCACCGAGGCGGATCTTTCGAGAATCGCGGTCCTCGTCGAGCGGTACCACGACCTTCCCCTGGGCGCCGCCGATGCCTCAGTAGTGGCCGTGGCGGAGCGGATGCGAGTCACCGAAGTGATGACGATCGATGTCCGGGACTTCTCCGTGGTCCGTCCGGTACACATCCCCGCGTTCACCCTGCTCCCTCGGTAGGCGGAACCGACCCACGCCACGCTTGCTGACCACGTAGCAAGACGCACGACGAGGCCACCGCCGCCTACTGACGACTCTGACCACCAAAAACACGAACACCCTGTTCCTTGAACAGGAACGGGGCGCTGTAGAGGTGGAGCCTAGCGGATTCGAACCGCTGACATCCTGCTTGCAAACAGGAGCCGGCCTCCCCGTAGAGAGGCCTTCGTCCTGGTCAGGCGGCAGGTACGGGCTGATGGCATGTGATCACGTAAGCCGATGTTGCTGTACCTGCTGCTGTACACAGCTCCCCGGCCGACGGCCTACCTTGGTCGTTCCGAGGAGGCGTGAACTGCTACCGCAGGATTTCGGCGTCTCGCCCACATCTCAGGCAATGGCTGCGATGTCCCCATCGTCGAAGTAGATCGACTGATGGAGCTGACCGCCGAGAGCAGTGGCGTACCGGGCGAGAACGTCCTGTCCGGAGATCTTGCCCTGCTCGATCTGCGAAACGCGGCCCTTGGTGACCCCCATACGCTGTGCGATGTCCTGCTGGGTCATCCCCCGACTACGGCGGATCTCGGCAAGCCGGTGTCCTTGCACCTTGGCGAGGAGTTCCCGCTTGCCCGCCTCCACGGCTTCCTCGCCGCCGGCACGTTCGACGTGCTCAGCACGGATGTCCTTCCAGCGCGCATATTTCGTCACGATCCGCCCTCCTCCGCCTGCCGTTCCTTCATGTAGACCTCGTAGCGGTGCTCGGCGATCGGGATGGCCTGCCTGTACCAAGCGTTCCACCGCCCGGCCTTATCACCCGCGACCAGCAGGATGCTGGATCGCCACGGATCGAAGGCAAACAAGATCCGCACTGTCCCCGGCCGTAGCTCCTTCAAGTTCTGCAGACGTGAAGCGGTGATGGTATCGACCAGCGGCCGCCCCAGACCTGGCCCTCCTTCAGCAAGCAGATCAATCGCTTGCACGACACGCTTATGCGTCGCGTCGTCGAGTTGCTCGATCCATTCGCGCACCTCGTCGACGATGTAGACGTCCCACTCGTCGGCCACATGCCGCAGTATAGCGAATAGTATACCTCTCTATCCGGAAACCAGCGCACCAGGGCTGCCGCCCTGCGCCGCACGACAGCTCATCGGCTGCTTCGGCACGCTCCCCGTCAGCGTGCGGGCAAGATTCTTAATAGGCGCGCCTCGACCTGTGTGAGGGACGCTCCGTACATACCCGTGAGTGACCGCTGTTGGCCCTCTTGCTGGCCCTTTGATGGCCCGACGGTCCGTCCACCCGGCAAGGACCTACCCGCCAACAGGCACGTAGGCCCGAGAACTTCTCATGCTGTGCAACGGCGCGGAGCCGAAGGTGCTGCTTGTACTACCGTCGAGCCCATGCACGCTACCATTGATCTTGCCCATCGCATGGCATGCCTGCCTCTAGGCAATTCGAACTCTGTGTGAGCTGACGTGAAGCTCCGCGACTTGGACGCGATGAGCGTCCTTGTCGTGCTTGGAGTACGCAAATGTCGCTCGTCACCCTGGGATCCCTCACGGTCCTCTTGGTGCTTCTCCCGATCCCCGTCGCCGCCTTCGTGGCGATCTTCTCCGACCGGAAGCACCGTCACGCAGTGGTGGTTCTTCGTCTGCTCGTCCGGGCGCTCACGGAGATCGTCCGTCGTAAGCAGACGCCGTAGTCACTCACTTAGTCACGCACCCTCGCCAACAATCTTCGGCGAGGGTGCGTTTTTGCTGGTGGAGCCTAGCGGATTCGAACCGCTGACATCCTGCTTGCAAACTGACCGATCATGGCGGGAGTCGTGCGTTGACCTGGATGTTCGAGTCTCCGTGCTTACCCGTGAGTGACCGCTGTTGACCCCTCTTAATGGCCCGCTAATGGCCCGGCAATCAATTACGTACCTGCGGTCCGCGTGATGCGCACGTCGGCCGACGAGGTGAACCGTGCTGTGCCTCCCTCCAGAGAGAAACCCTCGGTGTCCGGTGGGCCGGGGCTGAGGAGTGAAGCACTGGACCGTCGATCGCCCCCAGCCATCTACGGCGGCCGGCCACAGGATGGCGATCGTGAGGGCGTCATCCAAGTCGAGTCGAGAGCCCGCAAAGTCACACCCAGCGACACGTGACCGCGCCCATCATGTGGAGCATCAAGCGCGAACTCGCGTTCCAAGGATGTCCAGCAGCGGACACCGTTCCAACCTCGCCACTCAACTACGAGGCCCCTCCAAGAAGCCGGACAGGGTGCAAACCAGGTTGGCATAGAGTCTCTCGACCTTGGCGACTGTTGACGTGGTCAAACCGTCGTCATGCAGCTCCGTCGCGACGGTGTATACGTAGCCATCACCGTATGGATCCTGTGGAGGATGGACGACCCACCGCAGGCCGCCTGAGGTGTGCAGGACGAATGGTTCACTCACGATGGCTCACAGTATGTCCATAGTTCGAACCGCAACCGGCAGGCGCAAGCCGAGAGTGTCGGATTAGAAGTGGGCGCTGGTCGTGAGCCAGATGACATGCTGACCTGTGGCTGAGTATTTGGTTGTCCCCTCGCCAGGCATAAGTGTTCCGCGTATACTCTGGATCTTGTCTGGTGTATCGACGCTACCGAACGAGCGGAACGGAAACCATACCGTATTAGCAACTCGAACCTTGCGCGCCCTATCGATCCAGCAACCGAATCCGAGCAACTGCGAGAGGAATCATGCAGGACACCTTAAACTCCGCAATCAAACACTTTGGTGCGGCTCTAATTTCGTACTCATTGAATATCGACGAGATGTCCTTGATGGAGATAGCCATCGGTGCAGCAGATATCTCACCAGAAAAGCGAGACCTGTTGACCGAGCTTACACGGCGCCTTGAAGAAGAAAGGATTTCCTGTGCCATCTATGACCTTCCATCGTCTACCGTCCTGTTACGACTGACCGAGGAAACATCGTCGGGCAAGCGCAGCCTCTTCAATTCCTGGAGACTTGCCGCCGGAGGATCGTTGCCCGATTTCACGACGGGCGACCAGGTCATCGATGCGTTCGCTCCGATCGCCACCGAGATGTATCCACTTTGCATCGCTCGAAGAATGGAAGGACCCTTCGGCCTGATCTATCTCACTCACTCACTATTCGATAACACTGAGCGGCCAGACTTCGAAAGGGCTATACTGGGCGATCCATCACTTAAGAGACTAGTCGGCATCGAAGAAAGAAAAGGTCGCCAGGTTAAGGCAAGAGTGAAATTGAACACAGGGCAATCTGGAGGGATCTTTATAACTGAACTGCAGAACTCTATTCTAAGCGCCGCCTACATCTACGCCCGAATGAAGTCAGGCCTAGATGTTGAGGGCTTCAGAGTTGCACTTATGGATATCTTTCGCCTACTCAGGGATGCCGTGGAGGGCAAGCCAACTAAGATTCCAGTTTGGATAGGCTTTGTCAATATAGCTGTGCCTAGGGAGATAATTTTTCCATGGGGAATCGTTCATCCCTACGGGCAGCCCGACAGCTTTGAGTTCGTTCCAGGTGACAATCGGCCAACTAGAGGCGGACAACATGAAGCTGCGCTTGGTTTCGTACTCGAGACTTCCCGCGACTACCAAATCGAAATCGACTATGATTATCTAGATGACTCGGGCGAAACTCAGTGGCCCGCCAGCATGAAGAAGGCGGATGATGCTTTACAGCGCGCCTGCGAGCACACTCAGCTCACATTTAGTCTGTCGATTGACCGAAGCCCGCCAGTTGCCTGCAATAAAACATGGACTCTGGTAGTCGACCCACTGGCGATGACTGTGGGGCTCTCAGGGCAAATGCGATCCTCTGTCCCGATTGATTATCACGTAGTTCAAGAGCATGAAATAGATACTGCACAAGAATGGGGGGATATTCTACATTCAACGCCATCCTCAAAGGTGGACATTGCTCTACGGCGACTAATTACTGCGACAACGAATCGCACGAATCCTGTCGATGGATTCATTGATGCTGTGGTCGCCTGGGAGAACCTTTTCGCGGGAACCAGCCAGGGGGAACTTTCGTTTAGAATTTGTGGCGCGATGTCCAAGCTTCTGGAAGTCGATGTCGAGAAGCGCCTTTTGCTCCACAAGGAGTTGACCGGTCTATACAACAGTCGAAGCAAAGTAGTACACGGGTCAAAAGAACTAAGCGTCGAAGACGCGGCTGCGTCCAGGGATCAGGCTCTGGACGTGTTGTTGCGCTGCCTTCGCACGCTCTACGCTGATTACCCGGAGCTCTTGAGCGACCCAGATCGTTCGCGACGCATCATTCTCACACATTAGAGCGCTTAGCAGACACAAGCCTGCGACTCAGCCGGCTGAGCAAACCTGGCCACGCTCAAGGCTTTGGCTGACATCGCATCTGACTCGTGCTTACGCTCCCGTGCATTGCGAACAAGGTCAGCAGCCAGCGTTCTATGAAATATGCGTAGTTCGAAGAATATCTCTAACGTGTCCTTGAAAGAGGCTCAGGAGCACCGAACCTAGGAGTTCCCATTCTTTGAAGATTTTTTCTACCAGGAGAAGATAAATAATATATTTGCAGGATGTATCCCAGTTTGGCCGGCCTGTTATTGGGATCGCTCGGAGCAGGTTAAATGATGGCGAAATCGACGACAGCATCTCCGCAGCTTGCACTCGAGGATGATTCGGCGCTTTGATCGAACAAATATGATACAGAAACATGCCACCCAAGGTAGCAACAACCGCATCGCGAGCCCTTACAACAGTTCTATAGTCATGTTGCTGCATTATTTCTACCTGAAGGTCTGGCGCCGGGAAGAAGCCCCGAGATTGCTGCAGCTCTCCAGAATTCTCATATTTCTCAAGCCTTGAACGCAGATATTCATACGAATCGTCATCTCCTCCTAGCGTAACATTCAACGCCTCCGCCAAGACGTCGGCGCCGATCGCACTGGGGCCTAGTACTCCAGTTATGGATAGGTCCACTGCGGCTTTCCATCGCGGATGCTGACGCAGCAGCCGGCGGAGCTTCGGGTTCAAAATATTGATATACGTTTGCGCTGCCTGTGTTGCCTTGTCTTCCTGCTCTTCCTCGTTCGCTTCACCACCTGCGGCTTTATAGACATGACGCAATATGCCTCCCATTCGATTCTCTATATACCAAGCCAGTGCGTTCTTGGTGGCGGATTCGGATGGCTCAACTCCGAACTCCATGGTGAAAATCCGCAAGGTCAACTCACCGATCGGCATTCCTTGCGATGCATGTTTGCCTGCAGCCACAACCATTTCAACGACATGTGGATCTAAGAATGATTCACTGCCCCGCCCTCGACCGCGGCCGACCCTCTTATTGCGGGGGATGAGTCCAGCGCTTCGCCACCGTTCAAGCTGAGAATGACTAACGACAACCTGGTGGAGTGAAGCGAGACGTATAATTTCCAGGTCCGTTTGGCTTGGTGGCGTTCTACTCACATTTCTCTCCGTTCGATCTTCGAGGTCCTGCCTATCCAGCGTCGCAGGACCTCGAAAGATTAGATGATCAACACTGGCTGTCGGGGTTGGGCTCCTGAGTTTTGTGCGCCTTCTTTTCCATCCGCCTATGCCGGGCCTTCCAGTAGGCCGATGCTGTGGCGAGAATCAGAGCTGCTACCAAGTGTGCTGGTACGTGGGCTACAAGTCCCTCGAAGGCTAGCTCGGCGAGATCTGCCATGCTTATCTACCCCTTTCATCGCTAGAACTGAGCATCTCAGCGAGAGGTGCAGTAGATGGCATCTCGGTCGCGGGGTTGTATCAGAAGGTCAAACGACCGCCGCAAGGTAGTGTCGAGATCGTTGATCCGCCACGCTGCTCGGTGAGCCAGGGTGAGGAACGATCCCTGGATCGTCGATCGCCCCCAAGCGCATACGGCGGCTAGCCACGCCGTGGCGATCGTGAGGGCTGCATCTGTGCGGCGGCGCGGCAACCCCGGCGCCGGAGCGTTCGGTCAGTGCGGCGGGAGCGGCTTACGGTGCCCGGCCCGGTGTCCCGCCGCCGTCCGGGACCGGCCCCCAGGCCGCACGCCCGGACGGCGGGCGGGCGAAGGGCCGGAGGTACGGCGGCGCGCCGCGCCGCCGCTTGATCACCTATAAGAACAATTCGGCAGTGACTGGCGCGGTCTGGTGGTAGAACGCTCGGTGTGGTGGAGCGACGGGATCGGCTGAGGGCGCTGGGTGAGCTGCTGCGGCGGCTACGCAAGGACAAAGGGCTGACCGGCAAGGGTCTCGCGCAGGTGGCAGGAGTCGCACAGCCTACGATCTCTCGGATTGAGACAGGGCAACTGCTCCCCACTGCCGATACGGTCGAACGGCTGGTTGCCGCACTCCAGCTCGACCAGGCCAGTCGCGCCGAGTTGGATGCTCTGCTTTCACGACTCCGCGACGAGGTCTCCCGCCTGAAGGCTGGGCTTGCCGGCCGGGAGGCTGCCAACGCTTCCCGGATACGAGCGAGTCGTCAGGTGATCTGCTTCCAGTCCGCGATCATTCCCGCGCTTCTGCAGACGGCGGAGTACGCCCGGTTGGCGGTGGCGGTTGGCCGTGATGTCGACGAGGACGACGCAGCCAAGGCCGCGGCCGTGCGTGTGGAGGCGCAAGCCGTGCTCTTCGATCCGGCCCGGGAGTTCTCGTTCCTCCTCACGGAGGGCGCCGTACGGACCTGGCCTGGACCTCCTTTGTTGATGTCGGCCCAGCTTGACCGCTTGGCTCAGGTGGCGACGCTGTCTCACGTGAGTCTGGGCGTCGTCCCGTGGACCGTCCAGGTGCCGGCGTTCCCGCTGCACGGATTCACCGTCTACGACGGTTCCGTGAGCGTGGTCGAGAGCTTGACCGGCGACATCATGCATTCCGAGGCCGACGAGCTAGCGACGCATGTCGAGACGTTCGAGGCGTTCGCGGCCGTGGCGGTGTACGGCGACGAGCTGCGCGCGTTGCTCGGCAGGATCGCTGACGACTTCCAGCGCTTGCCCGATCACTTCTGAGAAGTGACGCATTTATGCGTCGAATAGCTTGAGCTACTTCTAGCCTGACTCATAGTCTGACGCCATCCGATGTATAGCCCCCTAGACGACGGAGCTTCCCCATGTCGGCCTGGCGCTTCTCTCGCTACTTCCTCGGCTCCGCCCCCTCCATCACGGAAGCGCGACGGTTCGTGACCACGCTCCTGCACGGCTGGCCCGTCATCGACGAAGCCGAACTCATCGTCAGCGAACTGGCCACCAACGCGATACGCCACACCAACAGCGGCCGGTTCGGGGGCCGCTTCCTGGTGAGTGTCCAAGCTCACCCGAACCAGCTATGGCTCGGTGTCCTCGACGAGGGCAGTCCGTCCTCACCCAAGGTGTTTCGGCCCTGTCCCGAGGGCGAAGGCGGACGCGGTCTGCTTCTTGTCACCAGCCTGTCGACCAACTGGGGCGTGTGGGGCGACGACCACGGTCGAACGGTATGGGCCATGCTGAGCACGGCACCTCATACGGCAGCACGTCGATGACCTCCTGCCTGGCACCGCATCTTCCGATGCGGCAGTCATCGTGCGCGTCGCTCGACTGGCACGCGCCTCGCGACGACGGGCGATGTCGAGTGATCGCCTGGACCTGCGACTGCCGGTGCGTCTATTACGAACTATGCGAGTCCGGAGGCTTGGCCTTCATCCGGCGTGTCACCCAGGATCGTCCGCCGACCGTCGCCGAGACTCATCGGGTGCGGGTACCCGAAGCCCGTACTACCTGGCAGGCCTTGCTGACGGGGCTGGCTCGGTGAGTCCGCGGGGCGTCCCCAATCGACGCTCGGCAATCCGTGCGGTCAGCTCAAACACCGGCGAACCAGTCGAAATCATTCTGTCAAGGGGGATAGACGACAAAGCGTCTAGGGGCCTAGACTCGCTCGCATTGATCAAAGGGGGACCGATGCCGCCGAGTGACGTTGAGCGTATCGCCGCGATAGATGACCCGTTCCAATTGCTGCGGGTCGCTACTGAGCGTCTCAGCGCTGCCCAGCAGGAGGTCACCGAGCTTGCCCGGCTACGCAGACGAGTCATCCAGGACTTGCATGCACAAGGGCTCTCGTACGCGCAGATCGCCAAGGAAGCGGGGCTCACACGCGGTCGCATTCACCAGATCCGGCACACCGGCCCGGCACCCGAAGGCGCGTTCCTCGGCCGGGGCGCTGTGACGGTGGTGACGCCACTGCGTTTCGACGCCGCAACTTCGCGGTCCGTCGTGGCACTGGACGACATGCGCGCCGGCAAGCGTTTGGAGGACCTGGCCCGCAGCTTCGGGTTGGACGTCGCGACCGACAACGTCACCGTTGACGGAGAGATCAACCTCAACCGGTCCGGCCTGCTGGTCATCTGCGGCCCGCGAATGTCGGCGGCTATGCGTGATACCTACGATCGCGACCCTGTTATCCGGTGGGACCGGGACGACAAGGGCTGGTTGCTGCGGGACACGCGGACAGGCACGGTGTACCGTTCCGGATCCCAGAGCGACCCACAGCGGCCCACCGACTCCGCCTACCTTGGTCGTCTCGCCCGCCCGGACGGCAACGGCACGATCATCGCGATTGCCGGCATCCACCCCAGCGGCTCACTGGGCGTGATCCAACTTCTCGCCAACGAAACGGCCACCCTGTGGGGCCAGGTAGAAGATCACCGATTCTCCGCAGTCGTCGCGGTCGAGTACGACCCCACGACCGGGGAACCCATCCGGGCGGAACTGGCAAGTCCCCTGTATCGGCACGACGAGGACTGATCAGCGTGAGCCTGACCTTCGCCACTGAAGTGGCCGGTCCCGACCGGGAAAACGAAGACTTCGTAGGCGCCACCCCTGACGCGGTGGTCGTCCTTGACGGTGCCGGCCATCCCGCACGCCTGCAGACCGGATGCGTCCACAGCGTGGCCTGGTACACGCGCATGCTCGGCTCGTCCCTCCTCGGCATGCTGGCAGTCAACGACCGCCCACTGGCCGACATGCTGGCCGAGAGCATCAAGACCGTCGCCTCACTGCACTCCTCGTCCTGCGACCTCGCCCATCCTGGATCACCATCGGCGACCGTGCTCCTACTCCGCCGTACACCCGACTCCCTCGACTGGCTGGTCCTGGCCGACTCCGTCCTCGTACTAGACATGCACACCACGGCCGAACCCATGGTGATCAGTGACAATCGGCTGGAGAGTGTCGCGGATGGCCTGCGAACACGCCTCGACTCCCTGCCCACCGGCTCCAGCGACCACGAGCAGGAACGCTACGCCTTCGTAGAAGCCCTACTCCGCCACCGCAACCGAGACGGCGGCTACTGGGTCGCCTCCGCCGACCCCCAGGCGGCCGAAAACGCCCTCACCGGCAGCGTTCCCACCGATGCGGTACGGGCTACGGCCCTGCTCAGCGACGGGGCATCGCGTCTAGTCGACCTCTTCGGGCTCGCGAGCTGGCGACGTCTCCTCGACATCCTGGAGAACGAGGGCCCCGCCGAACTCATCAACCAGGTCCGTACGGCCGAAGGAACGGACCCGCACGGCGCTCGCTGGCCACGTAGCAAAGCCCACGACGACGCCACCGTCGCATACTGGCGACTCTGACACGCCGATCTGTTTACCCCCCTAGACAGTTGGGGAGACTGCGGTTATCGTCCTCTGCATAGCCCCCTAGACAGTTAATCAAGCGGAACTGCCACTGGCGTCTAGGGGGATAGACAAGGAGGTGAGGGACGATGGCACTTCAGGGACCGATCCCTGTGACGTTCGCAATGGTCTTCCCGCACGGCCGCTATGTCGTGGGGGAGGTCGAGCCGGTGAAGGACTTCGACGCCTCAACCAACGGACGGTTCGTGCAGGCGCGGGACAAGCAGGCCGGGGAACTGGTCTGGCAGGTCTCGGTCATGGACGCGGACCCCACGCTTAAGGCCGCTCAGAAGACGGTGGCGGTGAAGATCCTCTCCCCGGTCCAGCCGGTTCCTCCGGCACCTATGCCGGGGCTACCGTTCACACCGGTCGAGTTCGACCAGATCACCGTCACGCCGTACGTGAACGGCAACGGCAGGCTCGCCTACTCCATCCGGGTTCGCGAGATGCGGGCTCCCCGGCCGGTCGGCAAGCTCAGCTCAGCGAAGGACGCGGCGTGACAGCCCGGCGTGGACAGGCTCGGCCGACCGGCGTGATCACTCTCAACACCCGTTCCGGTGCGATCGCCGAGAACTACGCCTACCAGCTCCGCACTCCTGTCCTGGCGCTGATGTTCGGACTGGTTCAGGTGCAGGTCACCACGGCAGCGTCGGACCGGGTGACGGCGGCTGAAGTGGAGTTCGCGCGGCAACTCGCAAAGGAGGCGCAGCACTTCGCGCGGTGCGTGGAGCGGATTCATCGGCGCGGGGTGACGGCGGCGTGAGCGATCTCGACCCGTACACCTACGTCACGCTGTCGATGCGGCCGGGCTCGGCTCCGCGTCTGGGCGTCTCGTTCCACACAGCCGAGCTCCGGGTTCGCGCCGGGATGCTCGACACTCCGCGGCCGTTCCTGGAGTTCTGCTCAGGTGAGGCTGAGGTGTCCATCTCCACCACCGGTGGCGGGCCGGTCTGTGACTCCGACGTTGCCACCGCCCGAGAGATCTTCAACGCCGCCGCTCGCTACCTGGCCGACTGCGAGCGCCTGCACATCGAACAGTCGGCCAAGGCCACCACCGACACAGCGGCCTGACACGCCAGGCGGGGCCGCCAGAAGCGCCAACTTCCGGCGGCCCCCGATCTTCTTCTCCCTGATCTCACTCATGAGAGGTTCCAACCTTATGTTCAAGCGGCTGCCTGGTGACGAGACACGCAACCTTGTCACCACCACGCCCGACACGGCCGTCGTCTTCCGCCCGGCCGTCGTCACCACCCCAGCGATCATCACCATCGTCATCGTCGCCTGGCGGCTGCTCGCCGGGCTCGTCCGCACGATCTGGCGGCATCCCATCGCGGTCACTACCGCGAGCACCCCCGCCGTCATCACCCTGGTCTACGGCTGGGGTACCGCGCTGCTCCTCACGACTCCGGTCCCGGTCGGTCTCGTCGCTTGGGCGCTGACCGACCGTTCCAGTTTCGCCCGCTGGGTCGGCTACCGGCTGCTGGCCTGGTGGCGGCTCATCTGGGTCTACCGTCGTCACTGGCAACCCGTCATGGTCGTCTCCGGTCTCGGCAGGCACCTGCGAGGCCGCGACTACCTGCCCCGCCTGGGAAAGATCACGTGCACCTCCTGGGCCGACACCGTCACCGTCCGCATGCTCGACGGCCAAGCCGTCAAGGACTGGACCGACCGCACCGACCACCTGGCGCACGGCTTCGGCGCCACCTCCTGCCGCGTCACCGTCGCCACTGCCGGACGGCTCATGCTCACCTTTCCAAGACGTGATCCCTTGGCCACGGCGATACCAGCGCTCCCGATCCCCGAAGAACCGAGCGTGGGTCCGGTTGAGGTCGGTAAGCAGGAGGACGGACGGCCATGGCTGCTCAAGGTGCACGGCACTCACGTCCTGGTCGCGGGGGCCACCGGGGCGGGCAAGGGCTCGGTCATCTGGTCCACGATCCGCGGGCTGCTCCCCGCCGTTCGGGCGGGCCTGGTCGAGATCTGGGCCCTGGACCCCAAGCTGATGGAGCTGTCCTTCGGCCGGGTGCTCTTCGGCTCCCGCTACGCCGCTGATCCCGCTGACTGCGCCGACCTGCTCGACGACGCCGTGAAGGTCATGCAGGCCCGCGCCGCGCGCTTTGCCGGCCACCAGCGGGCGCATACGCCCACCGTTGACGATCCGTTCGTCCTGGTCCTCGTCGACGAGGTGGCGTTCCTCACCGCCTACCAGTCGGATAAGGACCTGAGACGGCGCATCTCCGCTGCTCTGGCCACGCTCACCACCCAAGGCCGCGCGGTCGGCGTCGGCGTCATGGCGGCTCTCCAGGATCCCCGCAAGGAGGTCATGAACATCCGCAACCTGTTCCCCGACAAGATCGCACTCAGGCTCGACGAGTCCGAGCAGGTGGACATGGTCCTCGGTGACGGCGCGCGGAACCGTGGCGCTCTGGCAGACCGGATCTCGGCCCGGCCGGAGCTGGGCGCGGGCGTGGCCTACGTCCGGCTTGAGACCTCGCCCGACCCGGTCAGAGTCCGCGCGGCCTATGTCGCCGATGACGACATCCGCGACATGGTCGCCGAGTTCGCCAGCGCCTCCGAGGTCGGAAAGGAGGTCCGTTGAACGATCCGAGAGACGCGTCGGGAGTCTCGATCTCCCGTCGCTCAACCCCACGAGCGCTCCGGATGGCCCAACCGCTCGCCCGTGAGGTCGCCGAAGAGGTCGCCAAGCTCAACGGCGTCTGCGTCCGGCCCGTCGCCCTCCGGCGGCTCGACCTGGTCACCGGCAAGGCGGAGATCGTCGATGTCCCGTGTGGGGCGACGATGGAGAGCAAGTGTCCTTCCTGCGCCAAGCGCAACCGGCAGCTCCGGATGGCTCAGTGCCGGGAAGGGTGGCACGTCGCCGAAGAACCCGTTGACAGCCCTGCCCCAGCCACCGAGGAACAGCGCTGGCTGGTGGAGTTCCGCGCGGACATGCAGGCACGACGCGATGCGGCTGCCATTGCCGGCGAGGACACCACCGACTGGGACGCGGTCCTCGCAGGGCTCGACGAAGAGATCAACGACGCAGGCATGCGCGGCAACGTCGTCGGCCGGACCACCCCCAAGCGGGTGCGCTCGACCAGACGGCGGCAGGACGCCCCCGATCTGCCCAAGCGGAAGATGGCCAAGACCACACTCGGACGGACCTTCGAGTCCCCCGACGGCAAGGTCTACCGGCCCTCGCTGTTCGTCACACTCACGCTCCCGTCGTACGGCAAGGTGCGTAACGGCGTGCCGGTCGATCCCGAGACCTACGACTACGCGCAGGCTGCTCGGGACGCGCTGCACTTCTCCAAGCTGGTCGATCGGTTCGTGCAGAACCTTCGCCGCGTGGCCGGCTACGACGTGCAGTACTTCGCCAGCGTGGAGCCACAGAAGCGGCTCGCGCCACATCTGCACATGGCGATCCGCGGCACCCTGCCACGAGCGGAGATCAAGCAGATCGCGGCGGCGACCTACCACCAGGTGTGGTGGCCGCCCTGCGACCGAGTCCGCTTCGAGGGCGAACACCTGCCCGTCTGGCAGGACGGCGTCGGCTACCTCGACCCCGACTCCGGCGAAGTGCTGCCAACCTGGGACCAGGCCCTCGACGAGCTGGACCACGACGACGCGGCCGAACCCCTGCACGTGCTCCGCTTCGGCACCCAAGTGGACGTCAAGGGCATCCTGTCCGGCACTCCGGACGCCGACCAGTGCATCCGCTACCTGTCCAAATACCTGACCAAAAGCCTCGGCGAAACCCTCGACGGACAAGCCCAGCGAGAGCACGCGGCCCGCTTCGTCGACGCCCTGCGCTACGAACCCTGCTCGCCCTCCTGCCCGAACTGGCTCCGATACGGCGTGCAGCCCAAGGGCGCCAAGGCCGGCATGGCTCCCGGCCGGTGCCGCTCCAAGGCCCACAAGCCCGAACACCTCGGCTACGCGGGCCGTCGTGTCCTCGTCTCCCGCAAGTGGTCGAACAAGACCCTGGCCGAACACAAGCAGGACCGTCGCACCTGGGTCCTGGAAGCCCTCGGCCAGGCCGACGAACCGACCGACCCGCTCCGCTACGTCTGGAAGCCCGTCCCGGCCGGTGACGCCAACCTCGCTCCACTCGCCGTGCGCCTCCTCAGATCAGTGGCAGAACGGCAACGCTGGCGCGCGTACATGGCCCAACTCCAGGCCCAAGCAGACGGGCAAGACCATTCGGCAACACAGCAGGCAGGGAGGGCTGCATGACACAGACGGACGCCTCCATGCTCCCCGAGTGGGCTCGTGGCCGGTTGCTCACGGTCGAACAGGCCGCCGAGCGGCTGAACACCTCGGTGCGCTTTCCTCGCCGCCTGATCGAGGAGAGGCGAATCGCCTTCGTCCACATCGGACGCAACGTGCGTATCCCTGAATCGGCGCTTGAAGCCTTCATCGCTGCGGGACTCGTCGAACCGATCACTGTCACGCGCCGTAGGAGGGCCGCGTAAATGGCCAAGGACTCACTTCCCATGCCTGAGGAAGAGCCCCGACGTACCCACAAGAGGAAGCCTGCCAAGCGACGCTTCGGCCGTGTGCGGAAGCTACCCTCCGGCCGGTTCCAGGCTCGATACGCCGGTCCTGACGGTGTGGACCGCCCAGCCCCGGAAACCTTCGCGACCAAGACCGACGCGGAAGTCTGGCTGACCAAGATCGAGGCACAGATCCTCGACGACGAATGGATCAACCCGGACGCCGGAAAGATCGCTCTCGGCAAGTACGCGCTGGACTGGATAAGCGAGCGACCGCGGCTTCGCCCTCGGACGGTGGAGCTGTACGGCTACCTCCTTCGCAAGCACATCGCCCCGACCTTCGAGGACAAGCCGCTGAACGAGATCAAGGAACCCCACGTGCGACGGTGGCGCAAGAACCTACTCGACCAGGGGGTCAGCGAGGTCACGCTCGCAAAGGCATACCGGCTGCTCAAGGCCATCCTCACGACGGCTGTGGATGACCAGCTCATCAAGCGCAACCCATGCCGCATCAAGGGCGCCGGACAGGAGCGGTCTTCCGAACGCCCGGTGCTCACGGTGGCGCAGGTCTACCGCGTCGTCGGTGTCATCGGACACCGCTACCGGGCTCTCGTACTGCTGGGCACCTTCGCAAGCCTGCGTTGGGGCGAGATCGCCGGGCTCCAGCGCCGAGACCTGGACCTCGACACTGGAACCGTCCGGATCGAACGCCAGTTGATCCAGATCACCGGGAAGGGCCTGATCTTCACCGAACCGAAGTCAGCGGCGGGCAAGCGGACCGTCGTCATCCCGGACCTGATCCTTGATGAGCTTCGGGCACACGTGAAGGACTTCACCCAGGACGGAGATGAAGGCTTGGTCTTCGCCGGCCCGGATGACGGTCCTCTCCGCAACACCAACTTCAACCGCCGCGTCTGGGCCAAGGCTCTTCAGGAAGCGGGCGTACCGAAGATTCACTTTCATGACCTGCGACACACGGGCAACACCCTGGCGGCCAATACAGGGGCGTCGATCAGGGACTTGATGACCCGCATGGGCCACTCCAGTACTCGGGCCGCGATCATCTACCAGCACTCCACCGACGAACGTCAACGCGAGGTAGCGCAGAAGCTCAACGACCTGGCACGTGGTGCGCTCGACAAGCCATCGGGCACGCAACGGGCACGGGGCTCGGAATAACCCTGAGAAAGATCAAAAGCCCAGGCCTCTGACCTGGGCTTTTGTGTGGGTGGAGCCTAGCGGATTCGAACCGCTGACATCCTGCTTGCAAAGCAGGCGCTCTGCCAGCTGAGCTAAGGCCCCTTCGACGAAGATAGCTTACCGGGCCGGCGCCGGTAGGTGGTGCGGGCCCAGGTCGTCGCTGAGGATCAGGCCGGGGAAGTCGGCGATCGAGTCGAGGATGTGGGTGGCGCCGCCCTTCTGGAGGCGTTCGCGGCTGTGGACGCCGGTCATGACGCCGGCCACGATCGAGGCGCCGGCTCGGCGGCCGCTGAGCATGTCGCTCTCGGCGTCGCCCACGACGGCCACCTGGCGTACGTCGTCGATGCCGAGTTGGAGGACGGCGTGCAGGATCATGTCGGGCCAGGGGCGGCCGCGACCGCCTGCGTCTTCGGGGGAGATGGCCAGGTCGATCTTGTCGTCCCAGCTGAGGACGCTCAGGACGCGACCCAGGGTGGCGCGGCTGAAGCCGGTGATGACGGCGAGCTTGACGCCGGAGCCGCGGATTTTCTCTAGGACCTCGAGCACGCCGGGCATGGGAACGAGCCCCGCCCGTTCGACGGTGCCCTCGTACGATCGCTCGAACGTGAGGTTGGCCGCCTGCGCCTGGGCCTCGTTGTCGGGGAAGATCCCCCGGAAGACATCGATCTTGGGACAGCCCCGGGACCGGTGCACGTGAACCATGGCTCGTGCGTACGCTCCGGTCCCGGGGACTATGCCCTGCGTGGCTATCGCCTCGGCGAAAGCGCGCTCGACCATGGCGATGTCACCGACTGTTGTGCCGGCCAGATCCAGGCACGCCAGCTTGATGGGGACGACGTCACTCATCGCCTCGCCAGGTCGGTTAGTTCTCGCTGCCGGTGGCCTCGGTCCAGAGATCGAGCTCGGCGCGGTCGGCCTGCACTTTGCGCCAGACCAGCAGCCCCCCAAGGGCGATCAGCGCCAGAACAACCAGCTTCTTCACGGTGTGACCCCACTTCTTCGACGGTCTCACCTGCCGGGGTGAGACCCAACGGTTGACAGCAGCCTAGCAAGGGATGGCTGCGGTCCTGTGTCGCGCACGAACCAGATGTATCGGATGTGCGAGGTTGGACCAGGCTGTCCCGGGTGGGACCAGCCCTGACCCGTCCTATCTTGGACAACACTCGGATCATGCCAAACAATCGCGGCTCGGGTCGAACCCTACTCGGGGGATGCGGGCTGTGCGCTGGTGTCGGTACGGGTTCTGGATCGTTCGGCCCATCTGACGGCGGGGGCCATGGCAAGGCCCGCCACCAGGAATCCGGCGCCGATCACGAGCCATCCGGCGGCGCCCCAGCCCATCACGACCGTGGTGAGGACGACCGGGCCGAGCATCCTGGCCAAGGCCACGCTGGTACCGAAGAAGCCCTGGTATTCACCGTGCTTGTCGTCGGGGGCCAGCGCGAAGCTGATCTCCCAGGCGCCGGCGGCCTGCAGCATCTCGCCGAGGACCTGGAGCGCCATGGCGATCAGCAGGACGGCCGCGGCGAGCCAGGCCGAGGAGCCGGTGGCCGACAGGGCGAACACCATGCAGGCCGCGAGCATGACCAGCCCGGCGTGGCGTACGGATCTGGAGGCGTCCGGCAGGCCCTGGACGCGGCGGGCGACGCGGACCTGGAAGAGCAGGACTCCGGCCGTGTTGATCACGAGCAGGACGGAGACCAGCCAGGTCGGCGCGGAGGTGCGCTGGGCGATCCACAGCGGGACGACCAGGCTGAGCAGCGGCATGTAGAAGAGCATGACCGTGTTGATCAGCGTGACCAGCGCGTACGGCCGGTCGCGCAGCACGGCCGGCCGTCGGCGGGACGGCACGGCCGGCACGGCGGGCAGCCGGAGCAGCATGAGCGCGGCGGCCAGGAAGCCGGCGGCGTCCAGGAGGAACAGGGTCAGGTACGCCTCGCGCGTGTCGAGGTGGAGGGCGAGGCCGCCCAGGGCTGCGCCGACGGCGAGGCCGCCGTTCAGGGTCGCCTGGAGGACGGCCCGCACCTCGGTCGGTTTGGCGGGTTCGATCAGGCCGGCGAGCAGGGCCTGGCGGACGGCCGACAGCCCGGTCTGAGCGGTGCCGTACAGGCAGGCGACGAGTACGAAGACCGCGAAGGACCGGACGAGGACGAACGACGCGACGGCCGTGGCGGTGGTGACGGCGAGCAGGACGGCGACGCCGCGGGGGCCGTGCCGGTCGGCCAGGCGGCCGATCGGGATGCCGGCGAGCGCGCCGACGGCCCAGCCCAGGGTGAGGCCGAAGCCGATCTGGGTGGGGGTCAGGCCGATGATCCTGGCGAAGTACAGCGCCGAGGTGACCAGGTAGGCGCCGTCGCCGATGGAGTTCGCCAGCTGTGCCAGGGCCAGCACTCGCCTGGGCGACATGTCAGACCTTGTGCGAACTGGCGGTGTCATGCGGCGAATCTACGGACGAACTTGTCCCGATATAAGCTCCAATTTCTGGTCAAGTGATTGGGCCAAACATGGACGTGCACGTGACCCTGTCCGGGCGCGGTGACCTGGCCGCTCAGGTCTACCGGCAACTGCTGGAGGCGATCCTCGACGGGCGGCTCAGGTCGGGCGAGCGGCTGCCGCCGACGCGGGAGCTGGCCCGGCGGCTGGAGATCTCGCGCAACACGGTGGCCGTGGCCTACGACCGGCTGGTGGCCGACGGGTTCCTGGCGGGACGGGCGGGCGCGGGGACGTTCGTCTCGGCGGAGCCGGTGCGGGGCCGGGCCGCGCCGAAGGGGGTCGTCCGGCCGCGGGCGGTGTGGGAGACGATCCCGCCGTTCAGCCCGATGGCGCCGGCGACGTACGACTTCCGGGTGGGGGTGCCGGATCCGCGGCTGTTCCCGATCGAGAGCTGGCGCCGGTTGATGGCCCACGAGTCGCGCGCGAGCACCGCCGGATACGGGGATCCGGCGGGGCACGAGGGGCTACGGGAGGCCATCTCCCGGCATATCGGGATCAGCCGATCGGTGCGAGCGGGTGCCGGCGACGTGCTCATCACGAACGGCGCCCAGCAGGCGCTCGACCTCGTCGGGCGGGTTCTCGTCGAGCCGGGCGCCTGCGTGGCCGTGGAGGAGCCCGGCTACCCGCCCGCGCGGCTGCTGTTCCGCTCGCTCGGCGCGCGGGTCGCCGGAGTGCCCGTGGACGGCGAGGGCATCGACGTCTCGGCCATCCCGAGCGCGGCGCGGCTGGTGTACGTGACGCCGTCACACCAGTTCCCGCTCGGTACACCCATGTCACTGGCCCGCCGGGCAGCGCTGCTGGCCTGGGCGAAGCGGCGGCAGGCGGTGGTGATCGAGGATGACTACGACAGTGAGTTCCGCTTCGGCGACCGTCCGCTGGAGCCGCTGCAGAGCCTGGACCGGGCGGGCCGGGTGATCTACGTCGGCTCGTTCTCCAAGACGCTGCTGCCGACGCTCCGTCTGGGCTTCCTGGTCGCGCCCGCCTCACTCGGCCCCGCGCTGCGCGCGGCCCGGCGGCTGACCGACTGGCACGGGACGCTGCCCGTCCAGGCGACACTGGCCAGGTTCATCGATGAGGGGCTGCTGGCCCGGCACATCAGGAAGGCGACCCGTGAATACGCCGCCAGGCACGCGCTGATCGCCGACGCTCTGGACCGGGACGACCGGCTCCGCCGGGTGCCGTCGGTCGCGGGCCTGCATCTCTGCGCCCGCTTCGCCCCGGGCGTGTCGGTACGGCCCGCGCCCGAACTGGCGGTGGAGCAGCTCGACGCCTACCGGGGCGAGACCACGGCGCAGCCCGGTCTGGTGCTGGGCTACGGCGCGATCGGGCAGCAGGCCATCCCGGAGGGGCTGCGGCTGCTCGCCCGGTCGCTGATCCCGGAGGGTCGCTCGGCCGGTCGCTAGAGATCTCTCCGGCTCCAGAACCTCTTGGCCCGCTCGCCTGACAGCTCAGGCTCGTCGGGCGGCGAGGGCTGCTGCACGATGACCACCGTGGTCCTCGCGTGGCGGGCGCAGTACATGCTGGTCGACGGCAGGAACATCCGGCTGAACAGGCCCCGGCGGCTGCGGCCGAGGACCAGTAGGTCGCCCTCACGGGCGAGATCGACGAGGTGGTAGCCGGGGTCGCCGACCCTGCCGGCCACGACCGTGGTGAGGTCGTCGGGCATCCCACCGGCCACGTCGTCGAACACGCCCGCGACCAGATCGGCGCACCTGGCCTCCTCGCCGGCCCTGATGGTGTTCTGCACGGGTAGCGCCTCGGGGAACGGATGCACCGGCGCCCGGCTCACGTGCACGGCGACGAGGGCCATCCGGTGCAGCCTGGCCGCGCCGATCGCCCAGGCCAGGGCCCATCGCGAGGCCGGGGTCTCGTCCACCCCGACGATCAGCCTCGCTCCGCCGGGCAGGTCATGATCCACGGCGACTCCTTGGAGAGGTACTCGACCATAGTGCGCCCGGCCGCCGGTTACCTGAAGGTGGCAATTTGCGAACTTTCGGGCCCTTTACAAAAGGGGCATCGCGGTGCGGCGCGCGCCGCGTTACGCCTCGTTTCACGCCAGTGCCAGCAGGCCCTCGAACAGCACCTTGAGCTCCAGATCGTCGAGCACGTGGTACGGCTGCGCGGCCCGGCGGTTGGTGTCGTCCTCAATCTCGTCGCGCAACGGACCCGCGCAGAGGTCGACGATTCCGGCGGCAGTGAGCCCGGCCGCGTGCCAGGCGGCGGCGTGGGCGTCGGCCCGGTGGTAGCGGAGCGCGGCGAGGCGGTTGAACAGCAGCACGCCCGCAGGGGTGCCGTCCGGCTCGTACGGCGGGGTCACGGCCGCGAAGGCGCCGCCCGGGTCGCGTTCGGCCGTGTCGAGGACCCTGCCCGCGAGATCGGCGAGCGTCACCAGGTCGTGGGCCGCCCAGATGCGCCGGGTGGCGGCGGCGTGGGCGGCGTAGATGCCGTCGATCGCGGCGAGCGCGGCGGGCGTGGGGCGCAGGAGTCGCTCGCCGTCCTCGGTCAGGGTGCCCTGCCGCAGGTGGTCGCGGATCTCGACGTTCAGGTCGTGGGCGCTGCCGTACCGGTAGACGGCGGCGAGCTCGTCGAGGGTCAGGGGGCCGAGTGGGAGGCGGTAGCGCAGGTCCATGAGGAGCCCGCCGGTCCCGGTGCCCGCTGAGGCGTGGACGTTGATGTGCACCGCGTTGATGACCGGGGCGATGGTCGCGGCATACGTCGACAGGTCACGAAATTTCGGCATTGCGCGCCATTATGCCGTGACTTGCGTCACCTGCCCCGGTCGTCCAGGAAAAGGATGGAAGTAGCCGCCGGGCCATGGTCACGCTCGGCCGCGTCACGGCCGACGGACGGGCCTATCGGGAGTCGATCCGGGCCTGGCCGGGGCGATCTGGGGCCGATCCGGGGGCGAGCATCGTGCGTGTCATGATGGCCGCGAGATGTCCGCCTCGCTGCCCTTCCGCCTCGCGCGCACCTCGGCGTTCGCCGTGGTGTGCCTCGGGCTGGGCGTGGTGGCCCACACCTTCGGCGGGGGCGGCGTCACGCCTCCGGCCATGGCGGGGGCGCTGGCGCTGGCGTTCGCCGCGGCCTATCCGCTGTCCGCGCGTGAGCGGACGATGCGCTCGATTCTGCCGCTGCTCGGCGCGTTGCAGGCCGTCATGCACGTCGGCTTCTCGCTCGCCTCCTCGCTCACCTTCTCGGTCGGCTCGCCGGTCGTGGCTCACGCCCATGCGGGGCCGCTGCCGGGGGGCGGCATGCTGGTGGAGCACGGGGGGCTGGTGCCGGGGGTCGGCATGCTGGTGGCGCACGGGTGGGCGATCGGGCTGACCGCCCTGTGGCTGGCGCGCGGTGAGGCCCTGTTCTGGGCGGTGCTGCGCCGGCTGGCCGTACGCCTGCTGGCCGTGCTTCTGCCGCCCGTCCCGTGGACTCCTTTCCTTTCTCCCCGTACGGCCGAGCCGCCGGTGCTGCGCTCGGCCGTGCTGCGGCATGTGGTGAGCCGGCGAGGTCCGCCGGTGGTCGTCGATTCCCTCTGACATTTCGTCATTTCGACCACCACGCCCGGCTCGGCCTGCCGTACCGGGTGGAGAAAGGCATTTCTCGTGTTCTCTCGTCATGTTCTGGCTTTCGGCTGTCTGCTCGCCCTGACGGCGTGCGGGGCCCAGCCGACTTCCACCTCCGCCGCCGGCGACGCCCCGGCTCAGACCACCGCCCCGGCACAGGTCACCGCTCCGGCGGGCGCTGGGCTGTCCATCACCGATCCCTGGGTGAAGACGACCGAGAAGGGGATGACGGCCGCGTTCGGGGTGCTGGTCAACGACTCCGACGCCGCGGTGACGGTCGTCTCCGCCGCCTCGCCGCTGTCGCCCACGATCGAGCTGCACGAGGTCGTGGAGTCCGGCGGCAAGATGGTCATGCGAGCCAAGGAGGGCGGCTTCGTCGTCCCCGCCCACGGCACCCATCCGCTCGAACCCGGTGGTGACCACATCATGCTGATGGGCGTCACCGAGCAGGTGAAGCCGGGAGCGCGCATTCCGTTCACGATCACGGTCAAGGACGGGCAGCCGCTGGAGTTCACCGCCGTCGGCAAGGACTTCGCCGGGGGCAAGGAGGACTACCAACCGGGCATGGATCACTGATGGCGGCCGGAATCAGCCGGCGCGGGCTGCTGACCGGCGGCGCGGCCGTCGCCGGCGGCGCCGCCATGACCGTTCTGGCCACGGCGGCGGCTCGGGACGCCGGGCCGGCCGGCGGCGTCGCGACCGCCGGACAGTCCGTCCCGGCCGCCTCGCGCACCTCGGGCGGATCAGGCACGTCTGGTCCGTCGGGCGGATCAGGCGCGTCTGGTCCGTCGGGCGCGTCCGGCGCGTCGGATGTCAGCGCGTCGGCCGTGGAGCCGTTTCACGGGCCACACCAGGCCGGGGTGGCCACAACGCCGCAGGCGCACGCCGTGTTCGTCGCGTTCGACCTGCGGCCGGGGACCGGCAAGGAGGCGGTCGTCCGCCTGATGCGCCTGCTGACCGACGACGCCCGCCGCCTCACCCAGGGGCGGCCGGCGCTCGCCGACACCGAGCCCGAGCTGGCCGTGGCGCCCGCCCGGCTGACCGTCACGTTCGGGTTCGGCCCCGGACTGTTCGCCGCCGCGAAGACGAAGTCACCCCTGGCGCCACTGCCGTCGTTCACCACCGACAAGCTGGACAAGCGGTGGAGCGGCGGCGACCTGCTGGTGCAGATCTGCGCCGACGACCCGATCACCGTCGCCCACGCGCTGCGGATGATCGTCAAGGACGCGCGGTCCTTCACCCGGGTCCGCTGGAGCCAGCGCGGTTTCCGGCGCAGCGCCCACGCGCAGGCGCCGGGCGCCACCCAGCGCAACCTGATGGGCCAGCTCGACGGCACGGTCAACCCCACGGACCTGGACCGGGCCGTGTGGATCACCGACGGGCCCGAGGGGCTGCGCGGCGGGACGACGCTGGTGCTGCGCCGCATCCGGATGAACCTGGAGACATGGGACGCCGCCGACCGGGTGGCCAGGGAGTTCACGATCGGCCGCCGCCTCGACACGGGCGCCCCGCTGACCGGCCGGGCCGAGCACGACGAGCCCGACTTCGCCCGGCTCAACCGGCTCGGCTTCCCGGTCATCTCGGAGTACGCGCACATCCGGCGAGCCCGTACGGAGGATCCCGGACTGCGCATCCTGCGCCGGCCGTACAACTACGACGAGGGGGTGACCGAGGCGGGCACGTCGGACTCCGGGCTGATCTTCGCCTCCTACCAGGCGGACATCGGCCGCCAGTTCGTCCCGGTGCAGCGCCGGCTGTCGGAGGGTGACCTGCTCAACGAGTGGGTCACCACGATCGGCTCGGCGGTGTTCGCCGTCCCGCCGGGATGCGGGCCGGACGGGTGGATCGGAGACCGGTTGCTCTAGGCGAATTGCTCTAGGCGAAGTCACCTCGGGTCACCCGGAGCCCCCCGGAGCCCCCCGGAGCCACCCGGAGTCAGGCCGCGCCGCGATCGGGCGTGCTCATGTCCCCCGTCCCGGGCGTGCCGTCGGCGAGCCCGTAACGCAGGTAGACGGTGCCCTTCGGGCCGGCGACCGGTGGTTCGAGGAGGGTGACGTTCGTGGGCACCGCGCCACCGTCGAACACCTTCTTCCCGACGCCGAGCACGATCGGGTGCACCCAGAGGTCGAGACGGTCGAAGAGCTTCTCCCGCAGGAGGGTCTGCACCAGGTTCAGGCTGCCGACGACCTTCACGTGCTCGTGCCGGTCACGGATCTCGCGCACCGCGCCGGCCAGATCGGGGCCGAGTCTCGTGGACCCGGCCCACGAGAGGTCGGGCCTGCCCCGGGAGGCCACGTACTTCGGGACACTGTTGAAGAGCGTGGCGATCTGGTTGTCCTCGCCGCCCTCCTGGTGCGGCCAGTAGGCGGCGAAGATGTCGTACGTCCGCCGGCCGAGCAGGAGGGCGTCCGTGCCCTCGTACGCGGCACTGACCTGCGCCCCGGCGACCTCGTCCAGCAGGGGCGCCTGCCAGCCGCCGAACGGGAACCCCACCGGGTCCTCGTCGGGGCCGCCGGGCGCCTGCCCGACGAGGTCGAGGGTTGCGAACAGCTCGATGTGGATGAGACCCATGCCGTGCTCCTGATGAGTTGGTCGTCTCCGTCGGGAGGTAGACCTGCGGGCGCCGTCGGACTCATCTGTGGCGCTAGGCGAAGCCGCCGGGAAGGTAGGCCGGCGGGCGGTCGGAGGAGGGCCAGACGTAGTCGAGGTCGTCCGGCTCGGGGCCGAAGATGGGCCCGTAGAAGTCAGGGGCCTTGCGCAGCAGCGCGGAGCGGTGGCTGCGGTGCAGGCCGTCGTCACCGAGCCAGGGCGGCAGCTCGCCGGCCGCTTCGAGCTGCGCCTGGGTGCGGACGCCCGTCCTGCCGCAGTGGTGGGCCAGTTCGCGCGCCAGCGTGTCGGCGCAGGTGTCGCTGCGGCCGGTGGAGCACCAGTGGTGGCACACCTCCAGGCCGTAGCGCACCAGGCCCTCCTCGTAACCCGCCCACATGCGCACCGCCGGATGGTTTCGCCAGCCGTAGCCGGGGACGGTGAGCGCCCGCAGGATCTGCAGCGCCTCCACGCGCTGCTTGCCGAGCCGCAGCGGGTCGAGCACCTGAGCGGTCAGCGCGAAGTCCGGATAGGGCAGAAAGGTTTGCATGAACCCCCTCGCTCGCGATCACGCTTCCTACCGCTCCTTCCGCAGGTCAGGGCGGTCGAAACGTGCCGGCGAGGCCCGGTAGAGCAGCAGCGCCGTGAGGCAGCCGCCGGCGAGGACCGCCGCGGCCCCGGCCAGTTGGCCGGCCTGGATGCCGCTCGCCAGCGCGTCCACGACGGCGGCCCGTTCGGCGTCCGTACCGGCCATGGCCAGGGCGGCCGGGAACGAGCCCGCGCCGGCGGCGACCGCCGGGAGCAGGGTGAGGAACCGCGCGTTCATGACGGCGCCCAGCACGGCGACGCCGAGGCTGGTGCCGACCTCGGTCATGGTGCCGTCCACACCGGCTCCGGTCCCGGCCTTGTCCAGCGGGATGGCGCTCATGACCGCCTCGACGATGGCCGGGTTGGCCAGCGCGCAGCCGGCTCCCATGAGCACCAGGCCGAGCAGCAGCACGCCGTACCCGCCCGTGGTGAAGGTGGCGACGACCACGAATCCGGCGGCCAGCAGCCCCATCCCGAAGGCGATGGAGAGCGGGAGCCCGAGGCGGCGGATCAGCGCGGCGGACACGCCGGTGAAGTTGAGCGCGACGACGCTGAGCGCGAACGGCGCCATGAACAGGCCCGCCTCCAGCGGCGCGTATCCGCGGACGAGCTGGAGCTGCTGGGTGAGCAGGAAGAGCACCCCGCCGCTGCCGAAGGTGATCAGCACCACCCCGGCGATCGCGGCCACGAAGCGCCGGTCGCGGAAGAAGTGCATGTCCAGCATGGGATGCGGGGTGCGGTGCTCCCACAGCGCGAAGGCGGCCAGCAGGAGCGCGCCCGCGACGGCCGGGAGCAGCACCCGGGCCGAGCCCCAGCCGTGCTCGGGCCCCGAGATGATCGCGTAGACGGCTCCGGTCATCCCGGCGGTGCCCAGCAGCGCGCCGAGCAGGTCGGGCGGGCCCGAGCCGGGGTTCTTCGACTCGGGCACCAGGATCCGGACCGCGACCAGGCCGATCAGCACGATCGGCAGGTTGATCAGGAAGATCGCGCCCCACCAGAAGTGCGCCAGGATCAGCCCGCCGATCGGCGGCCCCGCCGCGAAGCCCAGGGCGTTGACCGCGCTCCAGACGCCGATCGCCTTCGGGCGCTCCTCGGCGTCGAAAATCTGCATGACGACGGCGAGGGTGGTGGTCAGCAGCAGCGCCCCGCCGACGCCCATGCCCGCGCGGGCGGCGATGAGCTGGCCGGTCGATCCGGCGAACGCGGCGGCCAGCGACCCGGCGCCGAACAGCGCGAGCCCGGCCAGCAGCAGCCGTTTGCGCCCGTAGCGGTCGGCCGCGCCGCCCGAGGCGAGCAGCAGGCCCGACTGTACGAGCGAGTAGGCGTTGATCACCCACTGGACGTCGGCGGTGGTCGCGTCCAGCTCCCTGCCGAGGGTGGGGATCGCCACGTTGAGGACGGTGTTGTCGAGCAGCACGACGAGCTGGGCGAGGCAGATCACCATGAGGATCGGCCACCGCGTGGGGAGCCGGGCCCCGGCTCCCCTCTCCGTGTCCGCGATCACCGTTCGGCGGCGAATCGGGCGATCGGGTTCGCCAGGTCTCCGACCAGTTGGAGCGCCGCCGACGGGTCGGCCAGATCGACCATCTGCTGGTTGTCCCGCAGTTGCAGCCGGTTGAGGCAGGACAGCGCGAACGTCTCGGCGAACAGGTCGTAGCGCTCGAACCTCCCGGCCAGGTGCGGGACCGACGCCTGGTAGCCGGCGGCGCACTCGGCCACGGTCCGCCAGAAGGTCTCCTCGTCGAGCACGCCGTCGGCGGCCAGGGCGTCGCTCAGGAAGCGGAAGAAGCAGTCGAAGACGTCGGTGAAGATCGAGAGCAGCTTCATGTGCTCCGGGACCTCCGCGCGGACACGGTCCACGCCCGGCGGCAGCGGCGCGTCCGGGTCCATCACCACGATCTCCTCGGCGATGTCCTTGAAGATCACCCGTTCCACCGTGCCGCCGTCGAGGACCAGGATGACGTTCTCGCCGTGCGGCATGAACGCCAGGTCGTAGGCGTAGAAGCTGTGCAGCAGCGGGGTGAGGTAGGCGTCGAGGTAGCGCCGCAGCCACTCCTCGGGGGCCAGGCCCGACCGCTCGACCAGCGCGCCCGCAAAAGACCGGCCCTCGTGGTCGACGTGCAGGAGGGAGGCCATGGTGGCCAGTCGCCGCCCCGGCTCCAGGCCCGGCACCGGGCTCTCCCGCCACAGCGCCGCGAGCATCTTGCGGTACGGCGAGTATCTGTCGGTGGCGGCCTCGTACTGCCGGTGACGGTAGCCGACGGCGGCCCGCTCGCGCAGGATCGTCAGCCGGGTCGCCCGCAGGATCTCGTCGCCGGCGACGAGATCGGCCAGCCAGTCGTTGATCGCCGGCGTGGCCTCCATGTACGCGGCCGACAGGCCCCGCATGAAGCCCATGTTCAGCACCGACAGCGCGGTCTTCACGTAGTGCCTGGACGGGACGGTGGTGTTGAAGAAGGTGCGGATCGACTGCTGGGCGAGGTACTCGTCGTCGCCGGAGCCGAGGCAGACCAGCCGCCGCTCGGCGACCTCGGCGGCGAAGGTCACCGACAGCTTGTTCCACCACTGCCAGGGGTGGACCGGGATGAGCAGGTGGTCGGCCAGGTCGAGCCCCAGCTCGGCCAGGGTGGCGGCGAAGCGGGCGAGCACCTCCTCACCCAGTTCGTCGCGCATGAGGCGGTCGTGGTCGATGTCGGCCGAGCAGGTGAAGGTGGCGTGGTCACGGTGCGCGGCCAGCCAGATGAGCCGCACCGGGCGCGCGGCCTCGGGCGCGTACGCGTGATACTCGTGCACGCCGTAGCCGAGCCGGCCGTTGTTGGCCACGAAGCACGGGTGGCCCTCGGTCATGCCGGTCTCGATCTCCTGGAACGAGGCCTTGGCCAGCTCGGCGGCGCCGACCTGCGGCTTGGTGAGCTTGTAGGCGGCGCTGGACAGGGTGGAGCCGATCTCCTCCAGGTAGATCGGGAGGATCCGGTCGCTCAGGCCGAGGGTGCCGCGCAGCTCGACGCAGAACGCGATCGCGTCCAGCGGGAGCTCGGCCCCTGCCCCGGCCTCTGCCTCGGTCCCGGTCTCGGTCCCGGTCTCGGTCCCGGTCTCGGTCCCGGTCTCGGTCCCGGTCTCGGTCCCGGTCTCGGTCCCGGGCTCTCCGGAGGCGGGGACGCGGTGCCGGGTGATGCTGCCGGCGTCGATCCGCCAGTGGTCGAGCGGCAGCAGCGTGGCGGCGAAGCGGTACTCGACCGTGCCGTCGTCGCTGCGGACGGCGTACCGGCCGCCGGGGATCGGCTCGGGGATGAGCAGCCGCTCGTGGGCGAACTCGGACAGCGCCTTGCGGACCAGATGGCGGTTGGCGCGGGCCCAGGTGCCGGGCGTCAGGTGGGCGACGGCCTCACGGGGGTTCACGCGGTCACTCCTCGGTGATCTCGGCGGGCGGCGGAACGGAAGCGGTCCCGGGTGCAGACGCTGAGCAGCGCCTCCTTCTCCGGTTTGGCGACGGGGCCGACGACCTCGAACCCGACGGCCGCGTTGAGCGCGTGCACCGCCGTGTTGCGGACGTCGGGCTCGACCACGACGCGGTGGCAGGCCGGGTCGCTGAAGAGCAGCTCCATGACGGTGGTGATCACGGCCAGGGTGAAGCCGTGGACCGGGGTGTCCGTCGGCGCGCACAGGAAGTGCATGCCGACGTCGCCCTCCTCGGCGTCGTACAGGCCGGCGAGCTCGACGTGCGCCGGGTCGTAGCGTTCGACCAGGAAGGCGGGCCGGCCGTCGACCAGCCCGAGGAACGCGTCGTGGTGCGGATGCGCCTCGATCCGGCGGTACTCGGCGACGACCCGCGCCAGGTCGGCGTCCAGCATCATCCAGAACGCCGCCTTGGGGTGCGTCACCCAGCCGTGCAGCTGCTCGGCGTCGGTGTCGAGGTCGAGCGGGCGCACCGCCAGCTCGCCGATCCGCTCGTCCGTGCGGGTGAAGAGGATCTCGCTCATGCGATGACGCCCTCCGGCGCGCCGAACTCCTGGAAGGCGATGGCCTTCTCGATCGGGTAGAACTCGCGGCCGAGCAGCTCGCGGACGATCCACGAGTTGCGGTACGGGCCCATGCCGAGGTCGGGCGAGGTGATGCTGTGCGCGTGGGTGGCGCCGTTCTGCAGGAAGATGCCGCGGCCGGTGGTGTCGATGCTGTAGTTCCTGGCCACGTCGAAGCGGCCGTGGGCGTCCCAGCGGATGCGGTCGCGTACGGGCTCCAGGAAGGCGGGCACCTGGTACTTGTAGCCGGTGGCCAGGATCAGGCCGTGGGTGCGCAGCGAGAAGTCGCGCTCCTGCTCGACGTGCCGCAGCCCGAGGGTGTATTCACCCCGGCCGTCGTCGTAGGAGGCGCTGGTCAGCGCGGTGTTGGTGAACAGCCGGGTGGGGATCGGGCCGCCGACGGTCTTCTGGTAGAGCAGGTTGAAGATGTCGTTGATCAGGTCGGCGTTGATGCCCTTGAACAGCCCTTTCTGCTCCTCCTCCAGCCGGTAGCGGGTGTCCTCGGGCAGCGCGTGGAAGTAGTCCACGTACTCCGGCGAGGTCATCTCCAGCGTCAGCTTGGTGTACTCCAGCGGGAAGAACCTCGGCGACCTGGTCACCCAGTTGAGCCGGTAGCCGCGGGCGTCGATGTCGCCCAGCAGGTCGTAGTAGATCTCGGCCGCGCTCTGGCCGCTGCCGACGACGGTGATGCTCTCCTTGTCGCGCAGCGCGGCCCTGGCACCGAGATAGCCCGCGTTGTGGATGAGGTCGCCGCCGAGTCCCTGGCAGGCGTCCGGGAGGTACGGCGGGGTGCCGGTGCCGAGGACGAGGTGCCGGGCGCGGTGCTCGGTCGTCTCCCCGGTGCCCGACCTGACCGCGCGGACCGTGTAGAGCCCGTCGGCCTCGTCGTACTCGACGGAGGTCACCTCGTGGCCGAAGCGGATGCCGCGCAGCCGGGCGGCGGCCCAGCGGCAGTACGCGTTGTACTCGCTGCGCATCTGGTAGAAGATCTCGCGGATGTAGAACGGGTAGAGCCGCCCCGACTCCTTCAGATAGTTGAGGAAGGAGTAGCGCGAGGTGGGGTCGGCCAGGGTGACGAGGTCGGCGATGAACGGCGTCTGCAGGGTGGCCGAGTCGAGCAGCATCCCCGGATGCCAGTCGAAGTCCGGCTTGCTCTCCAGGAACAGGCCGTCGAGCTCCTCGATCGGCTCGGTCAGGCAGGCGAGACCCAGGTTGTACGGGCCGAGCCCGATCGCGATGAAGTCGTGCGTGGACATACGGTTCCTCCCGTGGTGGGTCAGCCGGCCTGGCCGCAGGTTTCGAGGGGGGCGCGGTCGTTCACGTACCGTCCCGCGTGCTCGGCGATGAGCTCGACGACGTGCGCGATGTCGTCCAGCGTCGTCTCCGGGTTGAGCAGGGTGAACTTCAGGTAGTGCCGGCCGTCGACCTTGGTGCCGGCGACGACGGCCGCGCCCGAGGCGGCCAGCGCCTCGCGCGCGTACAGGTTGGCGTCGTCGGCCAGCTTGCGGCCGGGGCCCTCCGGCGGCAGGTAGCGGAAGACGAGGGTGCTGAGCTGCGACTTGGTGACGATCTCGAAGCGCGCGTCGGCGGCCAGCAGGTCCCAGGCCGCGGCCGTACGGTCCACCACCTCGTCGAACAGCTCGCCGATCCCGTCGGGGCCCATGATGCGCAGCGTCATCCACAGCTTGAGGGCGTCGAAGCGGCGGGTGGTCTGGATGCTCTTGTCGACCTGGTTGGGGATGCGCTGCTCGGCCATGCGGGCGGGGTTGAGGTAGTCGGCGTGGTAGGTCGCGTGCCGCAGCACGGCGCCGTCGCGTACCAGCAGGGCGCTCGAACTGACCGGCTGGAAGAAGGACTTGTGGAAGTCCACGGTCACCGAGTCGGCGCGCTCGATGCCGTCGAGCAGGTGCCGCCGGGTGCGCGACACGAGCAGGCCGCAGCCGTAGGCGGCGTCCACGTGCAGCCAGGTCCCGGCCCGCGCGCACAGGTCGGCGATCTCGGGCAGCGGGTCGATGGTGCCGAAGTCGGTGGTGCCGGCCGTGGCGACGACGGCCATCACCAGAAGGTTCTCGCGGCGGCAGCGTTCCAGCTCGCGGGCCAGGGCGGCCGGTCGCATGCGGCGGTCCGGGCCGGTCTCCACCGTGATGACGGCGTCCGGCCCGAGACCGAGGAGTTTAGCCGACTTCTGCACGCTGAAGTGGCCCGCCTCGGAGGCGATGACGCGCAGCCGGGGTAGCGGCTCGTGTCCGGCCGACGCCGCCGAGCCGGCCGTCGCGAACGCGCGCGCCTCCTCGCGGGCCAGCAGCAGGGCCTGGAGGTTGGACTGGGTGCCACCGCTGGTGAAGACGCCGTCCGCCTGGTGGCCGAACCCCACGCGCCCGGCCGTCCAGTCGATCAGGCGGCGCTCGATCAGCGTGCCGCCCGCGCTCTGGTCCCAGGTGTCGAGCGAGGAGTTGACGGCCGTGAGGACGGCCTCGCCGAGCAGGGCGGGGATGACGACGGGACAGTTGAGGTGGGCCAGGTAGCGGGGGTGGTGGAAGTAGACCGCGTCGCGCAGGTAGACGTCCTCCAGCTCGTCGAGGGCGGCGGCGGGGTCGCGCAGGGGGTGTTCCAGGTCGATGGCGGAGATCTCCGGGACGAGCAGCGAGGGGGAGATCCCGCTGAAAGGCCGGTCGGCGGCGGCGATCCGGGTGGCCACCCGGTCGATCCCGGCGGCCAGCGCCTGCCGGTAGTGGTCCATGGTCGCGTGGTTGAACAGGTGGAGCCTCGCGCCTGCCGGTTCGGATACGGCGGCTGCCGATGGGACATCGACGGGGTGTCCCCAAAAAGTCATGGTCAGTCCTCAACAGTCACGGACGTTGCAGTTAGGTTAGGCTAACCTAACTTAGGGCTGATCTTGGCTCTCCAACGACCCCCGCCCGGACACCCTGGGGCTCAGGCGAGGGGGCACTCTGCGGGCAATATGAACCTTTTGTACTGGCAATACTTAGGTTAACCTAACCTAAGTATCTGTCCAGAGGTAGATCGTGGTTCTGGTCCGCTTGGCCGTACATAGCGAGGACTGTGTGAGCATCGAGATCTTCCGGGACTCCTGGGGCATCCCGCACCTCCGCGCCGGCGACTCCCGGGAGCTGGCCCACGCCCAGGGGCACAACGCCGCCCAGGACCGGGCCTGGCAGATCGAGGTCGAACGGCACCGCTCGACCGGCACCACCGCCGCCTTCCTCGGCCCCGACGCCGTCGGCTGGGACCGCTTCGCCCGGCAGGTCCGCCTCGACGACACCGCCCGCCGCTGCTACCACGCCCTCGACGGCGACACCGCCGCCTGGGTGCGGAGCTATGTCGACGGGGTCAACGCCGGCCTCGGCGACGGGGCGCTTCGGGCGCCGGAGTTCGCCGCCACCGGCCTCACTCCCGGCCGGTGGGAGCCGTGGACCCCGCTGGCCGTGTGGCTGTCGCACCACATCCTGTTCGCCGGGTTCCCCGCCAAGCTGTGGCGCGAGGCGGTCGCCCGGCGGCTCGGCGCGGACGCGATCGGACTCTTCGCGGCCGACGGGCCCGGCAGCTCCGGGAGCAACGGCTGGCTCGTGCCCGGCGACCGCACCAGCACCGGGGCCGCCCTCCTCGCCGGCGACCCCCACCGGTTCATCGAGGAGCCGGGCCTCTACCAGCAGATCCACCTGTCCTGCCCCGAGTACGACGTGGTGGGGCTGGCCGTGCCCGGCGTCCCCGGCATCGCCCACTTCGGGCACACCGGCACGGTGGCCTGGGCGATCACCAACGCCATGGCCGACTACCAGGACCTCTACCGCGAACGGCTCCGCCGCCGGGGCGAGGCGGTCGAGGCGTACGGTCCTGACGGCTGGGAGCCGGTCTCGGCTCATCTGGAGCGTGTCGAGGTGGCCGGCGCGGACCCGGTCGAGGTCGAGGTGATCGAGACCGCCCGCGGCCCGGTCGTCCTCACCGGCGGTTTCGCGTGGGCCGCTGACAGCGCCGCGCTGGACGGGGGCGCGTCGGACCAGGGCGCGTCGGACCAGGGCGCGTCAGACCACGGCGCGTCGGACCAGGGCGGGGGTCAGGGGGCGGCGGTCAGTCTGCGGTATCCGCCCCGGGTACGAGGTGACCTGGGGTTCGAGGCGTTGCCCAGGCTGCTGCGGGCCAGGACCGTGGACGACGTGGACCGGGCGTTCGACCGGTGGGCCGAGCCCGTCAACGTCGTGCTGGCCGCCGACACGGACGGCGGCCTGCTGCACCGCGTCGCGGGCGCGGTGCCGATCCGTCACCCGGCGAACGGCACCCGCGTCGTCCCGGCCTGGGAGCGTGAGCACGAGTGGCGGGGCTGGCACGACCCGATGCCCCGCGCGCCGGTCGGCGGCCTCGCGGTGATGGCGAACGAGCGGGGCCCGTCGGAACCCCTGGGCGTCGAGTTCGCCCCGCCGCACCGGGCCTACCGCATCCGCGAGCTGCTGGAGGCGGCCCCGGCCTGGTCCGCCGGCGACATGGCGGCCGTCCACACCGACACCTTCCTGCCCTCCGCCGCTCCCCTGCTGGACCTGCTGGCCAAGCTCGACGGGCTCTCCCCCGAGGCCGTACGGCTGCGTGACCGGCTGCTCGCCTGGGACCGGCGCATGGACGCCGCCGGCACCGGCGCCACGGCCTACGCGGCGGTGCGGTCGGCCGTGGTCCGCAGGCTGGCGGCCCACCCGGCGCTGTCCGCCCTGCCCGAGCCCCCGCCGTGCCCCGAGATCTTCCTGCCGTGGCTCGCGCTGCTCCCGAGGGTGGCGTACGCGATGGAGACCTTGCTGACCACCGACCGGCTGCCCGGCCTCGACCAGGCCGAGCAGCTGCGGGCGGCCGTCGAGGAGGTCGCGGCGGCCGGAGGGACAGAGGTGGCGTGGGGCGAGCTGCACCGGCTCACGCCCTGGCGGGCACTGCCCGGCCCGGCGTCGGACGAGTGGCACGGGGCGGGCGGCGACCACGACTGCGTGCTGGCCACGTCCAGTGTCCCGGGGCTGACCGACCACTTCGCGCGCGGGCCGGCGGCGCGCTATGTCTGGGATCTGGCCAGGCGCGACGACAGCCTGTGGGTGGTTCCGTTCGGCGCCTCCGGCGTGCCCGGCGACGCCCACGGCCGCGACCAGCTGCCGCTGTGGCTGCGCGGAGAGCTCGTGCCCGTGATCACCGACTGGAACCGACTCACCGAGGAGCGGCATGTCCCCTGAGATCCCCACCCCCACGTCCCCCGCGCGCCGTGCGGCCGTGCACGAGCAGGTGATCGACGGCTTCGGCACGGTCCGGGTCGTCCCGCTGGACCCGGCGGCCGACCTCGACGTGATCTACCCCTGGGTCACGCAGGAACGGGCCAGGTTCTGGGGCATGCTCGACGCCACCCGCGAGCGGGTGCTGGAGTTGTACGAGTTCGTGGGCACCCTCGACAGCCACCACGCCTTCCTGCTGCACCGGGACGACCGGCCCGTGGCGCTCTTCCAGAGCTACGATCCGGAGTTCGACCCGGTCGGCGAGTGCTACGAGGTGCGGCCCGGTGACTACGGCATCCACCTGATGATCGGGCCGGTCGCCGGTGAGCCGGAGCCCGGCTTCACCGGCGCCCTGCTGACCACGTTCCTCACGTACGTGCTCGCCGACCCGAGCCGCAGGCGGATCGTGGCCGAGCCCGACGCGCGCAACGACAAGGCGATCGCCCGCCTGGTACGCACCGGCTTCGTGCCCGGCCCCGAGATCGACCTGCCCGGGAAGCGGGCCCGCCTCGTCTTCCTCAGCAGGGAGACGTTCGAGCAGCCGCACCGGCGTTGACCGGGTCGGCCGCGGTCGCCAGGACTCGCGCGAGGCTTGTCGAGCCGGGCCGACGGCGTGCATCACGACCTCGCGCCTCGCCGCCGGGTCGCGAGGCGCGTCAGGCCGGAGTGGCCGCCCTCGACGCGCTGGCGGGGCTCACCAGGACGGGAGTGTCGACTCCCGGTCCTCCTTGGTCATCAGGTGGGCGTCGGGCCCCGGGAACACGAGGGTCTCGTGGCCGGTGTCCAGCCAGTGCACCACGTACGGCGGAGATCCGTCAGGGTGACGCAGCTCCGTGATCACGCCTACCCGCCGGTGCTCGTCGTGGTAGGTGCCCTCGACGACCAGCCGGTCTCCAATCGCTGCCTTCATCTCGGTCTCCTCTCGTCGACCACGGTGTTCGCTGGCCGGTGACGACGGTGGAGCAGGCCCGCAGTACGGTTACCCGTCCCGTTCTCTGATTATCGTCCCTTTTGTGCCCATTCGTCATACCCGCTCGGGGCCCCGCCTGACACTCTTCCGGGAACGGATTCAGGCTCGCGGCATGCGGCCGGCCACGTCGCGCAGCGCCACGACGAGCCGGTCCACCTGCTCCGCCGAGGTGAACAGGGCCGGAGTCACCCGGACGCAGTCTCCCCTGGTCACACCGCCGCGCCGGACGGTGAAAACGCGGTGGTGGCTCATCAGCCGGTCGGCGACGGCCACGTTGTCGGCCTCGCTGGTGTGCCCGCGCAGCCGGAACGCGGTGAGGGCGCCGTACATGGACGGGTCCTCGGGCGTGAGGATCTCCAGGCCCGGGAGGTCCAGCACCTGGTGCACCCAGCGGTCGCGCAGGTAGCGCAGGCGGGCCTGCTTGACCTGGGCGCCCAGCGCGTCGTGGAAGTCGAGGGCCGTGGGGACGGTGAGGATCGGGGCGACGTTCATGGTGCCGGAGTGGACCCGGGAGCGGATGTCGGTGAGCGGGTACGTCTCGTCGGCGAAGACGGAGTCGACGTCGGCCAGGCGGTCCTTGCGGATGTAGAGGAATCCGGCCCCCAGGGGGACGCCCATCCACTTGTGCAGCGAGAACCCGGCGAACTCCGCGTCCAGATCGGCGATGGTGAAGTCGAGGTGGCCCCAGGAGTGGGCGGCGTCGACGATGACGTCCACCCCGTGGCCCCGGGCCATCGTGACGATCTCCTTGACCGGCGTGACGAGCCCGGTGCGGTTGTTCATGTGCGACAGCAGGAGCAGCCTGACCTTCGGATGGTCGCGCAGGGCCCGCTCGTAGGCGTCCAGCACGGCCTGCCGGGTCGCCGGCTCGGGGACGGCGAACCTCTCGACCGTCACCCCTCGGCGCCCGGCCAGCCAGTTCATCGCGTACTGCGCGCTGTGATAGTCGAGGTCGGCGTACATTACCGCGTCGCCTGGCCGCAGCCCGCGATAACCGGCGATCAGGTTCTGCAGCGCCTCGGTGCCGCCACGGGTCAGCGCGATCTCCTCCGCCGTGACACCGAGCAGGCCCGCGATGCGCCGCCTGATCTGGTCGGCCTCGCCCTTGTACGTGGTGCGCAGCAGGTGGGAGTTCTCCTCGTTCAGCCGGTCGACGTTGCGGAGGTAGGCGTGTCGCACCGGTTCGGGCATGATCCCGTAGTAGCCGTTCTCCAGGTTGACGAAGTCCGCGCTCACCCGGAACCTCCCCGCCACCTCCCGCCACACGGCCTCGTCACGCGCCACCAGCTCGGGGTCGGCGACCGGCAGGCGAGGCAGCTCAGCGACCGGCAGGCGAGGCGGCTCGGCGACGGCGGCCGGGAGGCGAGGCGACTGGGCGGCGGCCCGCCTGCCGGAGGCGCCCAGCGCGAGCGTCGCACCGGCTCCGGCCACCATCGCGCGCCTGGACAGGGTCATGTCATCTCCCAACGGATCGGCGGCGTACGGCCGGGCGGGCATCGCGCGGGGGGCTTTTCAGTGTGGCCGTACGGCGCGTGCCGATCCGGGCAATCGGCAGGCTCCGGGCGTGGCGTCCGCGTCAGCGCCGCCATCAAATGACGAAATACACCATTTCATCCTGAAATATGTTGATTAAGAGGTGAGTGTGTCTTTTCTTGGCGAAGTTCTTTATCCTCGGGACGCGCCTCCCGCTCGCCGCCGGGCATCATCATGGACGTGTTCGCCACCCGATCACCGCATTTCCGGCACCCGGCCTTTTCCTTCGTCCGGGCGTTCGGAAATGCGCTGATCGCGCTGTGCCTGCTGACCTGCGCGCTGTTCACGCACGGCGGCGCGTGCGCGGCGCTGATCATCTCGGAGACCGGCCACGCCCAGCACGCGGCGGAGCCGCCCCGGGCCGACGGCCTGCGAGGAGACGCCTGCTCGCACGGCCAGTTGCCCTCGGGTCACCGTCATGGCGCGGAGCCCGACGTCGCGACCGCGATGACGCCCGTTCCGGACATGCCGGGCACGCTGGACAGCCTGACGGCCCATTCCGCTGTCGCCGTGCGCCTGAACGTACGGCCACCGCACCAGCACTCCCATCGACCACCGACAATTCCGCCAGATTCCCGTGTGATGCGCATATAGCCGAAAGTTGGCCGCCTTCGCGATAAAAGGCAGGTGGCACCGCGTCGGCCATATTCACGACGGGAGACCGGACACCGGCTTCCGTCCACCACATCGGGGATTGCAGCAAATGACACCGCGCTACTCGGCGGCACAGGCGGCCTGCGCCGCGTATCCGTCACTCGGCCTCACCGTCGGCAACACGCCGCTGACCCACATCCGCGAACCCGACGCCCAGGAAGGCCGGGGCTTCTGGGCCAAGCTGGAGGGGTTCAACCCGGGCGGCATCAAGGACCGCCCGGCCCTGCACATGATCCGCCAGGCCCGCGCCCGGGGCGAGCTCAAGCCCGGCGGCACGATCGTCGAGTCGACCAGCGGCACGCTCGGCCTCGGCCTGGCCCTGGCCGGCATCGTCTTCGGCCACCCGGTGGTCCTGGTGACCGACCCCGGCATGGAGCCGCTCATGTGCCGGCTGCTGACGTCGTACGGCGCGCAACTGGAGACGGTGCCCCGGCCGCACCCGGCGGGCGGCTGGCAGGAGGCCCGCCGGCTGCGCGTGGCGGAGCTGATGAGCCGGCTCCCCGACGCCTACTGCCCTGACCAGTATCACAACCCCGACAACGTCGGCGGCTACGCCGGGCTGGCCCACGAACTGCTCGGCCAGCTCGCCCGGATCGACGTGCTGGTCTGCTCGGTCGGCACCGGCGGACACAGCGCGGGCATCTCCCAGGTGCTCTACCAGCACTTCCCGCACCTGAAGCTGGTGGGCGTCGACACGGTCGGCTCGACCATCTTCGGCCAGCCGGCCCGGCCGCGGCTGATGCGCGGCCTCGGCAGCAGCATCTACCCGCGCAACGTCGCCTACGACGCCTTCGACGAGGTGCACTGGGTCAACGCGGGCGAGGCCGTGCACACCTGCCGCGCCCTGGCCGCCCGGCACTACGTCTCCGGCGGCTGGAGCACCGGCGCGGTCGCGCTGGTGGCCGGCTGGCTGGCCCGCACCGCCCCGGCGGACCGGCAGATCGTGGCCGTCTTCCCCGACGGGCCGTGGAGATACTGGAACACGATCTACGACGACGACTACTGCCGGGCCAACTCCCTGCTCGGGACCGTGCCCGAGGACGAGCCCGACCTGATGGAGACGCCCACCGAGCGCGAGGCGCGCCGCTGGACCCGCTGCGTCAACGTGGTCGACCCGCTGGAGGCCGGGCGGTGCTGAGCACGCTGCGGGAGTTCCGCTCCTTCGACCGGTCCGTCCAGGTGCTGCAGATCAACCAGGTCGGCATCAACCTCGGCTTCTACATGCTCATGCCGTATCTCGCCCAGCACCTGGCCGGGGGCGCGGGCCTGGCGACGTGGGCGATCGGGCTCGTCCTGGGGCTGCGCAACCTCAGCCAGCAGGGCATGTTCCTGGTCGGCGGCACCCTGTCGGACCGGCTCGGCCCGAAGCCGATGATCATGGCGGGGTGCGCGCTGCGCACGGTCGGCTTCGCGCTGTTCGGGCTGACGACCTCGCTGCCCGTGCTCATCCTGGCGGCGGTGCTGACGGGCCTGGCCGGGGCGCTGTTCAACCCGGCGGCCCGCGCCTGCCTGGCCCGCGAGGCCGGGGAGCGCAAGGTGGCCGCGTTCGCCGTGTTCAGCGCGTTCTACCAGGGCGGCATCCTGCTCGGCCCGATCGTCGGCGTGCTCCTGCTGGGCACCGGTTTCACCGTCGTGTGCCTGTCGGCCGCGGCGATCTTCGCGGCGCTGACCGTGCTCCAGTGGAGGTATCTGCCCGGCGGGCGCGGCGTGGCCGCCGGACAGCCGGTGTCGCGGGACTGGCGGCAGGCGTTCGGCGACCGGGCGTTCGTCTCCTTCGCGGCGGCGATGATCGCCTCGTACGGGCTGTCGTACCAGATGTATCTCGGGCTGCCGCTGGAGGTGCAGCGCGTCGGCGGCGGCGAGTGGGGCGTGACGGCGCTCTACGTGATCGCGGCGCTGCTCGGCATCGCCGGGCAGGTACGCCTGACCGCGTGGTGCGCCGCCCGCTGGACCAGGGGCCAGGCGATCATGCGGGGGCTTGGGCTCATGGGGCTGGCGTTCCTGCCGATGGCGCTGGCGGCGCACCTGCCCCTGCCCGCGCCGTGGGCCATGGCGCCCGTGGTCGGATGCTCGGTCCTGCTCACGGTCGGGACCCTGATGGCCTTCCCGTTCGAGATGGCGTTGATCGCCGACATGGCGGGAGACCGGCTGGTCGGCACCTACTACGGGCTCTACAACCTGCTGTCCGGTGTCGGCATCCTGGCCGGCAACCTGGTGGCCGGCGCCCTGGTCGACGTGGCCCGCGACTCCGGCTGGCCGGGCCTGCCATGGGCGCTCCTCGCCGTGGCCGGCCTCGCCTCGGCGGGGGCCGTCCGGCGCCTGGAGCGGCGCGACCGGCTGGCCGGCGCCGGTCGCGTGGCCGCCACCCCGTGACCCGGCACGCCGGAACGCTCGGCGGAGGGTGCCGTCCGCCGAGCGTCCCGTCACGTGTCAGTCGCGGGGGTCCCAGCCGTCGGTGTCGACGTCCAGGTTCAGTTCGCCGGCGATGTCGTCCCACTTGGTGAACTTGAAGTTCGTGTTCTCCCGGTCGACCACGGCGGGAGTGTTCTCGCCGTCGTGCGCGATGAACACACCTTCGTCGAAGTCGCCCAACGGCACGTTCAGCACGGTCGAGCCGTCGCTGTGCTCGACACCGTCGATGCCGTCGTGCTCCCCGACGCGGAACTGGCCGAGGTAGGCGTTGGCGCCCTCCTTGCGGTAGACGGCGAAGGTGTTGTCACCCTGGCTGGACGCCAGCAGGTAACCCTTGCGGTCGTCGCGGTAGTAGATGGTGAGGCCCTCGGCGTCGGCCGTCAGGCGCTGGCCGCCGTAGCCGGGGTCGGCGCCGGGCGTGCACTCCTCGGTCGCCGGGTCGTACGTGCCGGGCACGCCGAACTCACGGACCTTGTCGAGCAGCACCGGCGTGCCGGTGAGGTCGGCCCGCATCCGCCAGATGCCGACATCCTCCTGGGCGGCGTAGAGCACGTCGGTCTGCTGGTCGACGACCATGCCCTCGACCTGCGCGAGCTCGTCGGGCTCCATGCACGGGGCCCAGGTCTGGCCGTTCGGCAGGGTGAACGACGCGGGCAGGGTCAGTGTCCTGACGACCTGGTAGCCGACCTTGCCGGCCGGCTTGGCGACGAGCTTGACCAGGGCGATCGAGGTCTTGTGCCGGCGGCTGACGAGCGCGTACGTGCCGGTGGAGTCCTTCCAGGCGGCCAGGCCGTACGCCGTCTCCTGGTCGTTGACCTGCTCCTGGCTGGTGTTGAAGACGAACGGCACAGCGGGGTCGGTCACGTCGGTGAGGGCGCCGTTGCCGTCGACGGCGTAGAACCGGATCTGGTCCCGGCCACGGTCGGAGACGATCGCCAGGTCACGCGAGTTGAAACCGTAGGTGACGTCGACGTTGTTGAACCTCCCGGCCTCGTCGTCGGGGCCCGGAGCCGCGGGGGCCGCGAGATGCTGCCGCTGGACGCCGTCGAGGTCGTAGACGTAGAGACCGCCCTCCTTCGCGGTCGCGATCACCACGCTGCGGCGGGACCTGGTCGGATGGAGCCAGATGGCCGGATCGTCGCCGTTGGCGTTACCACCCGCTTCGTCGTCGAACAGCGCGGGGGTCTCCACCTCCGGGGTCACAGTGGCGATGGACTGTCCCGATGCTGGTGTGGCTAACACTCCTGCCAGGGCGAACACCATGGTCGCCAGGAAGGTCCTGGGCAGAGGGCGCATTGCGTCTCCTCGGTTCGGGGGGTGGGGGCACCTATCAAGGTAACTAGATATTTACGACGAGGCAACATTAAGTCCTTATGTCATGACATAAGGTTTTATGCGGGGGCGCGACTCGTACGGCCGGCACGTCCTCCTGACTCGTACGACCGGCACGTCCTTCCACCCGGCACGCCGCCGAACCGCTCGGATCACCCGTGGTTGACGCGCCAGAAGTCGGAGACCGTCTGACGGTTCTGGAGGTCGCCGAGCAGGCCCTTGGGATCGGTGTGGAAGAGCTGGCCCTGCCAGTCGGTCAGCCCCTCCGGGACGACCAGCGGCTTGACCGTGCTGTTGCCGGAGATGCCGCCCTCTCCGATCTCATGCTTGACGCCCTCCTCGGTCATGATGAAGTGGACGTACAGCTTGGCCGCGTTCGGATGCTTCGACTTGCCGGCGATCGCCACATACTTGGGATAGCTGAAGCCGGCGAACGGCACCATGCCCGAGCAGGTCGACTGGGTGTATCCCTTCTCCTCGTTGTTGCGGAACTTCGAGATCGACATGAAGCCGATCTTGGTGTCGGTGCTGCTGGGCGCGCCGACCGCGGCGGAGATGTCCTCGTCGGACCCGGTCAGCACCGGCTTGTTGGCCGCCATCCGCTTGACCCACTCGTAGGCGGCGCTCTTCTCCTTGGTCTCCAGCGGCTTGCCGTACTTCGCCTGGTAGGCCTGCTCCAGCGCCTGGCCGCCGTGCGCGTCCATCTGGGTGAAGAACGACAGCACGGTCGGTTTGCCCAGCGGGTCCTGCATGACCAGCTTGCCGGCCCATTCCTTCTCGGTGAGGTCCCAGATGTTCTTCACCGGGCAGCCGCCGGGCGACAGCTTGGTGTTGTAGGCGAAGATCGTGGCCTTCGACAGCGCCAGCAGGGGGTTCTGGTCGTCGGCCGGGATCTGGTCCTTGAGGTCGGCGGGCACCCAGGTCTGCGCCACACCCTGCGGGATCAGCTGGCCGACCAGCACTCCCCCGTCCTCGTACATCGCCGCGTCGATGGTGACGTTGTCCGCGGCGTGCTCCCTGGTCATCTTCTCGGCCGTCTGCGGGGTGTCGGACTTCACCCCTTCCATCGCGATGCCGTACTTGGCGGTGAACGCCTTGGCCACTTCCTCGATGTCGCCGCTGGAGTCGTAGACCAGGAGCTTGCCCTCCTTCTTCGCGGCCGCGACCAGCGCGTCCAGGTTGAAGTCCGCATCGAGGGAGGCGCTGGGCAGCGGCTTGGCCGCCGTGTTGTCCGAGGGGGCGACGGCGCTCGTGGAGGGTGCGCAGGCGGCGACGGCCAGGGCCAGCAGCGACACGGAAATGAGATTGCGGGTACGCCTCACGATGGCGTCACTCCTCTTGCTTCTCGGGGGATGGTGTGCGTCGCCCAGAGCCCCGAGTGGGCACCGCAGTGCGCCTAACGATGAACGTCACGTGAACATTTTGTCAAGACATACTTACCTTTCTGGGCGAGTCTCGGCCCGCTCGGCGAGCGAAGCCCCTGCCCACCGCTCACCTTGGCCCAAATTAAACTTGTCGTCCTTATGTCTGGACAAATCATTGACGTTCATCTGATGTTCATCTAGAACTGGAGGCACCTGGACAAGGAGACATCATGCGCGATCGGCGGCTCCATCCGTGATGGGATGGCCCCTCGCGTTCGGAGCGGCTGCGATCCTCTTCGTGCTGATCAGCGGTGCCAACGACGGCGCCACGCTCATCGGCCTCGGCCTCAGGTTCCCCCACTCCCCGGGCTGGACCGTCGCGGCGCTCCTCGCGGTCGTGCTCTTCGCCGGGCCGTACGTGCTGGGCATGACGGTCGCGCGAACCTTCACCGAGCGGCTGGCGGGGCTGGGGACGGCCGGCGGCGCGGTGGCGTTCCTGTCAGGAGTGCTGATCGCGGTGGTCGTGGTCGCGGTCCTGAGCGGCAGAGGGCTGCCGACGAGTCTGACGCTCGCGGTCATCGGCGGCATCAGCGGAGCGGGGCTCGGCGCCGGTCTCCCGGTCTCGTGGTCGGCCCTGGGCACCGTGCTGGCGATCGGCGCCGGCGCTCCCCTGGTCGGGCTGGTCCTGGGCTACCTGCTGGGGGCCATGTCGCGCCGGGTGCCCTCCCACCGCCGGATGCCGCGGCTCCTGCTCGGCGCCCACCTGCTGGCCTACGCCGCCCAGTGCGTGGCCTACGCGGTGAACGACGGCCAGAAGATGATCGCGGTGGTGAGCGTCGCCTACGGCGTCGACCGCGACGGGCTGGGCGGGGTCGGCCGCGTCTCGGTCCCGCCGGCCTGGATGGCCGCCCTGGTGCTGATCTTCCTCGCCGGAGCGCTGACCAGCCTGACCCGCGTCGGGGAACGGCTCGGCCGCGGCCTGGTCCTCACCCGGCCGTTGCACATCGTCTCGGCCGAGACCGCGGCCACCGGCGCCGTCCTCGGCAGCTCGGCGCTCGGGAGCCCGGTCAGCATGACGCAGTCCATAACAGCGGGGGTCGTCGGCGTGGCGACCAGCGAAGGAGCCAGGAGGGTGCGATGGCAGGGCGTCCTGAACGTGGGTATGGCCTGGCTGCTCACGCTGCCGTCGTCGATGGCGCTGGGCTGCCTGGCCGGGCTCGCGCTGAGGCTGCTGTGAGGACTTCCGACGGCCGCCTCCGGCGGATCGCCCGAGCCTGGGACGACCTGCGCGGCGGATCGGGACGGCGGATCGTCGGCCTGGTCCGCGCCCAGATCACCGTCGTACGGGCGGGCGCCGTGCTGGCCCACTCGACCTCGTCCGGCGCCGTCGAGCGCTCGGCCGCCCGCCTCCGGATGACGGAGATCGAGCACGAGGGCGACGCGGCGCGGGCCGAGCTCGTGCGGGTGCTGCGGCGCGTGCTCGTGACCCCCATAGACAGGGAGGACCTGTTCCGGCTCTCCCGCTCGGTGGACGACGTGCTGGACCACCTGCGCGACTACGTCCGGGAGAGCGACATGTTCGGGCCCGGTGACCTCTCGTTCGCGGCCGAGCCGCTGCGGGCGGTGATCGACGGCCTCGACGAGCTGGAGAACGCCGTGGTGAAGATGATCGACGATCCCGGCTCGGTCACCGTGGCCGTCCTGGCCACCCGCAAGGCCTGCAGCCGGGTCCGCCAGCTCTACCAGACCAGGCTCACGGAGCTGTTCGCCGGATCACTGGAGATGGACACGCTGCGCGAGCGTGAGCTGCTGTCACGTCTCGACGCGGTGGGCCGGCGGCTGGGCGAGGCCGCCGACGCGCTCGCCGACGCGATGCTCAAACGAAGCCACTGAGAGAACGACCGCGCGCCTCGCGGCGCTCCTCGTGACCCCCCGAAGGAAGTACCGATGGCTCTTCTCACCAAGGCGGAGACGCCGCCGCCCCCACCGAGACGGCGCAGACTGGTGTACCGGCTCCGGGTGCTGCGCCACGACCCCACCGCGGCACTCGGCCTGATCCTCGTCGCCCTGCTCGCCTACCTCGTCGTGGCGCCACTGGTCGCGGTCGTGTCGGACGCGTTCCGGCTGCAGTACGGCGACCAGGTGCACGCCGGGCAACAGCCGGGCGAATGGACCGGCTACTACCTGTGGCGGGTGTTCCGCTCCCAGATCAGCGGCCTGCTGTTCTGGGAGCCGCTGCTCAACACGCTGGTCGTCGCCGTGGGCACCGTGGTGTTCGCGGTGGTCGTCGGAGGCGGCATGGCCTGGCTGGTGACCAGGACCAACGTGCCGGGCCGCAAGTGGCTCGCCGGTGCGCTGGTGGTGCCGTACATGCTGCCGTCGTGGACGTTCTCACTGGCCTGGCTGTCGCTGTTCAAGAACGAGCGCGCCGGCGGACAGGTCGGATTCCTGCAGGCCATGGGCATCCGGACCCCCGACTCGCTCGCGTACGGCGCGGTCCCGATCATCATCACCCTGGGGCTGCACTACTACCCGTTCGTCCTGCTCCTGGTCGGAAACGCGCTGCGCCGCATCGACGCGCAACTGGAGGACTCCGCCCGCATCCTCGGGGCCCCGCAGCGGACCGTGATCCGCAGGATCGTGGCACCCCTTATGCTTCCGGCGCTGTCCTCGGCCGTGCTGCTGGTGATCGGCCGCGTGCTCGGCACGTTCGGCACGCCCTACGTCCTCGGCCTGCCGGCCGACTTCCGGGTGCTGTCGACAGGGCTCTACCAGTCGATCCGGGACCGCAGCACCGGAGTGGCCTCCGTGCTGGCCACCGTCATCGTGATCATCGGCATCCTGATCGTCTTCACCGACAGCCGGCTGATGCGCGAGCACCGCCGGTTCGTCACCGTGGGCGGCAAGGGCGCGATGGACCGGCTGGGCGACCTGCGCCGCTGGCGCTGGCCCGCCTTCGCGCTCGGCCTGCTGGTCTTCGTCCTGAGCGTGCTGGTCCCGGTGTTGACGCTGCTGCTGTCGACGGTCACCCGGACACCTCTGGACCTGTCGACGTTCACCCTCGACTTCTGGCTGGCCGAACGGCTGCCCGGAGCGGTCGGCTTCCCGCATGGCGTCTTCCGCGGGTCCGAGCTGTGGACCGCGGCCTGGAACTCGCTCCGCATCGTCGGCCTGGCCTCGCTGATCTGCGCGCTGTGCGGGCTGCTGATCGGTTACGTCGTGGTGCGCGGCAGCGCGCCCCGCATCGCCGGGTTCCTCCGGCAGGTCTCCTTCCTGCCCTACCTCATCCCCGGCATCGCGTTCGCCGCCGCCTCGCTGTCGCTGTTCGCCGTCGCCCGGGGGCCCGTCCCCGCGTTGTACGGGACGACGTTCCTGCTGATCCTGGTGATGGCCGTGACGCACCTGCCGTACAGCTCACGCTCGGGCATCGCGGCGATGATGCAGCTCGGCCGTGAGCCGGAGGAGGCCGCGCAGATCGCCGGCGCCTCCTGGTGGCAGCGGATGCGGCGGATCATCTTCCCGATCCAGAAGGGCGCCCTCGTCACCGGGATCGTGCTGCCCTTCATCTCCGGGCTCAAGGAGCTCAGCATCGTGATCATGCTGACCACCACCGGCACGGAACTGCTCACCACCCTGTCGATCGGCCTCGTGGACTACGGATACACCCAGCTCGCCAACGCGGTCGTGCTCGTGATCGCCTTGGTCTCCTTCACCATGACCTACCTGACCCAGCGGCTGACCAAGAGCAGCCTGGCGTCCGGCCTTGGAGGATAGATGCCGAACATCACCCTGAGCGGAGTCGCCAAAAGCTACGGCGGTGGCGACTACGCCGTGAAGAACCTCGACCTGACCGTGCCCGACGGCGCGTTCATGTGCCTGCTCGGCCCCTCCGGCTGTGGCAAGACCACCACGCTGCGCATGATCGCCGGTCTCGAACAGCCCAGCGCGGGCACCATCGCCGTCGGCGACCGGATCCTCGACTCCGTCGAGCGCGGCCTCTACGTGCCGCCGGAGAAGCGCGACATGGGGCTGGTCTTCCAGAACTACGCCCTCTGGCCACACCTGTCCGTGCGCGAGAACGTCGAGTTCGGGCTGCGCATGCGCAAGGTGCCCGCCCCCGAGCGGCGGGCCAGGGCTGCCGCCGCGCTGAAGATGGTGCACGTCGACGCCGCCATGGAGCGCTACCCCTCCCAGCTGTCCGGCGGGCAGCAGCAGCGGGTCGCGCTGGCCAGGATGCTCGCGATCAACCCCACGGTGCTACTGCTCGACGAGCCGCTGTCCAACCTCGACGCCCGCCTCCGCCTGGAGATGCGGGCCGAGCTCAAGCGCATTCACGACGAGTCCGGCGCGACCATCGTCTTCGTCACGCACGACCAGTTGGAGGCCCTCACCATGGCCACCGACATCGCGGTCATGAACGAGGGCGAGCTGCAGCAACTGGCCGCTCCGATGGAGTTGTACGCCAGGCCCGCCAACCGGTTCGTCGCCGAGTTCGTCGGCAGCCCGCCGATGGCGATCGTCGACGTCGGCGCCGCCCCCACGGGACTGGCCGGCTCACTGCTGCGCTTCGTCGAGTCCCGCGCCGCCGGATGCGCTCCGGCCGGCATCGGCATCCGGCCGGAGGCACTGCGCCTCGACCCGCCGCCCGATGCCGCCTGGTCCGAGGAGGCGCTGGTCGAGGCCGTGTTACCGGCCGGCTCCTCATGGACCGTACGGCTGCGCATCCTGGACGCCGAGCTGTACGCGCTGTCGTACACGCCGGTCGAAGCCGAGCCCGGCGACACGCTGACCTGCTGGACCGACCAGATGCACCTGTTCGGCGAGGGCGGCGACCGGATCTCGTCCTGGGACAGGACGAAGGTCGGCGCGTGATCCGGCCGAAGGCGCTGCTCCTCGACTTCGGCGGCGTGATGGTGGAGAGCGTGAAGCGCCCGTCGTGGGGGGCGGAGCTCGCCAGCGAGGTGCACGACCGCCTCGGCAGGGCCGGCTTCCACGGTCTCACCGTCGAGGAGGTCGAGAGCGACATCCGGGCGGGCGCCCGCGCCGACACGTACTGGAAGGACTCGACCTCCAGGCAGTTCGCCCCCGAGGAGATGACGCACCGCCGGTTCTGGGCCGACTTCGTGGCCGGAGACTGGCCGGAGCAGGCGCGGGCGCTGGTGATCGCCGAGGCGACACCACTGTGCGCGCGGATGGGCGAGTTGCGCGGCGACCGCAAGACCCGCCCCGGCACGGAGGAGCTCCTGGCGGCGTGCTGGTCGCGCGGTGTCACACCCGGGGTCGTCAGCAACGCCCTCTGCGGAGCCGTCCACCGTGACTATCTCGCCCGCACCGGCCTCGACCGTCAGGTGGCGGTGCAGGTCTACAGCGACGAGGTCGGCGTCCGCAAGCCCAATCCGGAGATGATCTGGATCGCCTGCCGGGCCCTCGGCGTCGATCCCGCCGACACCTGGTACGTCGGCGACAACTACGACCGGGACGTGGTCTGCGGGGCCCGCGCCCAGGTGGGAGCCACCGTCCTGATGGTCTCCCGGAGCACGGACAAGATCCCTTACAAGGTACGGCAGAGCCCTCAGGCGACCGTCGAGGATCCGCGCGGCCTTCTGAACCTCCTGGAGGAGACATGGACCTGAACGGCTCGCGTGAGCTGGCGGCCATCGCGTCCGAAGCGGCCCGATCGGTCGGCGACCAGCTGAGGGACGCCTTCCGGTCCCGGCCCGCCGTCCAGACCAAGCGCGACTTCCACGACCCCGTGACCGAGCACGACAGGGCGGCCGAGGAGCGCATCCGGGAGGTCCTGACCCGCCTGTGCCCCGGCAGCGTGGTGGAGGGCGAGGAGGACGGGGTGCGGGGCGAGGGCGACCTCCGCTGGTACGTCGACCCCATCGACGGCACCGCGAACTTCGCCGCCGGCCTGCCGTTCTTCTGCACCTCGATCGGGGTGGCGGTGGACGGCGCGGTGGTGGCCGGCGTCGTCTACGACCCGGTCCGCGACGACGAGTTCACCGCCTCGCTCGACGGCGCCCGCTGCAACGGGGAGCCGATCCGCAGCCGGGGCGCGCGCGTGGATCGGGAGGCGGTGCTGCTGTCGAGCTATCCCACCCCGCGCGATCTCGCCGCGGAGGGCGACGCGGCCCTGCGCAGGTTCGGCCGGATGGTCAACGCCTTCGCCAGCACGCGCCGTCCCGGGAGCGCGGCTCTGAAACTGGCGCACGTCGCGGCCGGCTGGTCCGACGTCGCGTACGGCACGCACGTCAACCCCTGGGACGTGGCGGCCGGCTCGCTGCTGGTCGAACAGGCCGGAGGCGTCTACATCCCGCTGTCCGGCAGCGTCTTCACGCCCGGAGGCTACCTGGCCTGCGTGGGCGGCTTCGACCTCGCGGGGTCCGTGATGGCCGAGGTCGCCACGGTGAGGAGTGCCTCGTGATCCGCTGGATCGTCACCGATCTGGACGGGACCCTCGTCGGACGCGATCTGGTCATGGTGCCCGCCAGCCGCCGGGCGCTGCGCCGTTTCCTCGCCGCGGGCGGGGAGGTGTTCATCGCGACCGGACGGATGGAGGCGTCGGCCCGTCCCTTCTACGACGAGCTGGGCCTTTCCGGGGAGGCGATCCTCTACAACGGCGCCCGGACCGTCGACCTCGGCACCGGATCCGTGCTGCGCTCGCGCCACCTGCCTCCGGCCGCCTGGAAGTCACTGCTCGGCCTGTTCGACGAGCTTCCGCGCGGCGTCTATCCGGTGGTGTTCTCCGGTGAGGAGGCCCTGGCGACGCACGACGTGCCCGAGTTGCGGCGTTTCGCGCAGCGTGACGGGATCCGGCTGCGGCATCCGGGCGACTGGTCCACCCTGCCGCCCGGCGAGATCACCAAGTGCATGCTGATCGGAGCTCCCCTGCCCAGCCTGGACATCCCGGAGACGACCCTCGTCCGATCCGAGGCCACCTACCTGGAGGTTCTCCCCCCGGGCGCGACCAAGGGCGCGGCGCTGCGCGAGCTGGCTGTGTCCCGGGGCGTGCCGCTGACGCAGGTCGCCGCCATCGGCGACAACCCCAACGACCTCGACATGATCGAAACCGCCGGGCTCGGGGTCGCGGTCGGGGACGGCCATCCCGACGTCCGGGCCGCGTCCGACGTCGTCGTCGGCGCCTGCGCGGACGGCGCCGTCGCCGACCTGGTGGAGCTGGCCCTGTCGTAGTCCCGTCATGGGGTCGAATCTGACGAGATCGCGTCAGATACCGGCTCAGTTCCTGGTTCCGGCGCCGGTCGGCTCTCTAAGGTGCAAGCCATGCACCCCGACCCGCCCGGTGGAGCGACGGCCGTCGTCACCGACCTGACCTCCTATCCCGTCAAGGGATGCGCCGGCATCCCGGTGACCGAGACGCTCGTGACGGCGGCCGGCCTCGCGCACGACCGCAGCTTCATGGTGACCGGCGAGGACGGCGTGTTCCGCAGCCAGCGACGCGATCCGCGACTCGCCACCATCCGCCCCACGATCGACGCGGAGGGCGACCGGCTCACGCTCCGGGCGCCGGCCTTCGAGGCGCTGACCGTCCAGGTGGACGTGCGTGGCGCCCGGCGCGACGTGCTGATGTTCGGCGACCCGTACAAGGGGATCGACCAGGGGCGGGCCGCGGCCGAGTGGCTGTCCGACGTGCTGGGCGCGCCGAGCAGGCTGGTACGGGTGCCGCCCGAGCACGACCGGGTGACCGGCGGCTGGATCCCGGGCAGGCCCGGCTACGCCGACAGCGGCGCGGTGCACCTCGTCTCCGAGGCGACGCTCGCGTTGCTCAACCAGCGGCTCGCCGACGGTGACGCGGCGCTGCCGATGGCCCGCTTCCGTCCCAACATCGTCGTCGGCGGGTGGACCCGACCGCACCAGGAGGACCTGGTCCGGCGGCTGCGCATCGGCGACACCGGGCTCGGGTACGCCAAGCTCGCCATCCGGTGCGCCGTCACCATGGTCGACCAGGAGAGCGGCGGCAAGGTGGGGCCGGAGCCCATCCGCACCCTCGCCACCTATCGCCGCACCGCCGGCGGCGGGGTCGCGTTCGGCGTGAAACTCTCCGTCGTACGGACCGGCAAGCTCGCCGTCGGCGACGAGGTCGTCGTCGAGTCCTGGGGCGAGCCGGAGCTCCAGGCGCCGTGAGTCACACCCCTGCCGCGCGGGCGGATCTCCCGGTGAAGTGCTCAGGTCGACCGGTGGAGCAGGCTCCGGACCTCCGCCAGCAGATCGACCTGAGCCCGCCAGTCACCGCCCGAGATCCCGATGACCGCGTGCCGCGCCCCGGCGTCGCGGTAGGCGGCCAGCCTCTCGGCCGCCTTCTCCGGATGACCGGTGAGCGGGATCTCGGTGACCTCCTCCAGCGGGCGACCATAGGCACTCGCGATGCCCGAGGCGATCTCCTCCCGGGACGGCAGACCCGGCCCGGATCCCAGAGCGCCGGCACCTCCGATCGCGATGACCGGCGCGGGCCGGCCGTGCTCGGCGGCCAGCTCGGCGAGCCGCGCCCCGCCCTTGGCGACCTCGGCGGGGGAGATCAGGGAGGGGAACCAGCCGTCCGCCAGCCGCGCCGCCCGCTGGATCGCCACGCCGGAGGCGTTGCCCACCCACACCGGCGGCATCGCCACGGCGGGCGCCAGCTCGACGACCGGCTCGCCCGGCTCGTCCCGCAGCCGGGTCTTCTCGCCCGCCAGCAGTCGGGGAAGCAGCTCAAGAGCGGTGTCGGTGCGTCCGCCGCGCTCACCGTAGGGCACTCCGGCGGCGGCCCACTGCGCGGGCCCGCCACCCGAGCCCACCCCCAGCACGAGGCGGTCGCGGGACACATACTGCAGGGTCGCGATCTGCTTGGCGACCCAGGCGACGGGCCTGATCGCGGGGACGAACACGCTGGCGCCGATCCTGACCCGGCCGGTGGCCGCGGCGGCGGTGGCCAGGGCGATCGACACGTCGAGCACCGGCCCGCCGACCGCCAGATGGTCGCCGTGCCACACACCGTCGAGCCCGGCGTCTTCGGCATGCCGAGCGGCCTCTCGCAGGTCGATGCCATCGCGACGTTGGACGGCGATGCCAGGCAGGATGACGCCGATCTCGAAGCTCTCCATGGGCACAGCATGCGACCTCAAGCCAGGTTGAGGTCAACATGGGCACAGCGCGCGACCTCAAGCCAGGTTGAGGTCAACGTGCGGGTCGGGGCCCGGGCGCGCCCGAGGGTCGGCCCCGACCGCGTGACCAAGACCGGCCGTTGCCGCCGGCCGGGTCGCAGGTCCTGACCGTTGTGCCCCCGGTCGTCGCCGCCGACCGTGCGGCAGGCCCGACCGCCGCACCGCACGGCCGTTTGCCGCCGACCGTGCGGCACGGCGGTCAGGAGGTGCCGCCGAAGTCGACCTCCTTGGTCTCGACCGTCCCGGCCGTCCGCCCCGGTGCCGCCTGGAAACGCCAGTAGAGGTTGGTGTGCGCGATGACCTGCTCCACCGGCGGCGCCCCCCACGCCGTCTTGTCCTGGGCCGTGTGGGCGTCGCCAACCAGGATCGCGTCGTATCCCCTGGTGAACGCGCCATGCAGCGTCGATCGGATGCACGCGTCGGTCTCCGCTCCGGCGACGACGAGCCGGCCGACCCCGAGGCCCGACAGGACGGTCTCCAGGGTGGTGTCCTCGAAGGAGTCGCCGTAGGACTTCTCGACGAGCGGCTCGGCGTCGCCCGGAGCCAACTCGGGAACGATCCGCCATTCGACGCTCCCTCTCACGAGCTCCTCGTCGAAGTGCTGCACCCAGACGACCGGAACCCCTTCGCGCCGTGCCGTCTCGACCAGGCTGCCGATGTTGGCCACGACCGCGTCGCGCTCGTAGGCGCCCTCGACGACGGCGTTCTGCACATCGACCACGAGCAGCGCGGTGTGGGGGCGGTTCTCGAGAGTGGTCATGGTCTCCCCTTGATGATCCGGTGTCCACCCACCGTAGACGGCCCCACCGACAACGAGCGGGTCGGTCACTCCTGGCGTCCCAGCGGGCCGAACACCACGTCCTTCTCCTGCCGCAGGACCTGGCCTCCCGTGCCGTACGCGGTCACCGTGACCGGCGGCGAGTCCAGAATCGTGAGCGGCTCACCCAGCGCGTCCTCGCGTCCGCGTGGATCCGGGACCGACTTCCCGGGCACCCGGGCGATGAAGAACCCGTTGCTCACCCGCGCGTCCGTCCGCCTCCCGTCCGCCCAGTCGATCTCGACCCGGCGCACCTCGGCGGTCACCCGGCCGGCCACGACCCGGTAGGGCTCATCCCTCTGCAGCCGTTCCGGCCCCACAGCGTACGAATGCGTCTGCACGGTGTAGGCGTCCACCCGGAGACCGTCTGAGATGTCCGGCAGATTCCCCGGGGCCTCGAATCCCCAGTAGGTGAACACCGCACGCTCCGCGAACTCGGGCTGCGTGGTCGGCGTACAAAGGACGAAGCCGGACTCGCTGCCGACCAGAGCGGTCGACCCGCCCTGGTCCCGGTACTCCGCCAGCAGCCGGAAGTCCCGCACGGCGCCGTGCTCGGAGATGCGCCGCTCGCCGTCCATGTTGTGGACCGGCCCCCCCTTGGGCATGCACTCGCGGACGGCCCGCAGTTGCTCAGGGGTGTTGTCCGGCAACGTCGCCACACCCGCCGCCGTGTGCCCGCCGGGTCCGCCGAAGGCGCCCGTGACCACTACCGCGACCACCGAGGCGGCCGCCACGAGTCCGGCGATCGACCACGACAGGCGCCGTCGCCGGATCGAGCCGGCCCGTGCCCGCCTGACGTAGGCGAGCGCGTCCACGGGTCCCGCCTCCTCGGCCATCAGTCGCAGCTCTCCGGCGATCCGCTGTTCGTCGACGGTCATCTCAGGCCTCCAGGGTGATGGTCTCGCCGACCAGCTCGCGCAACCGGGCGACGGCTTGGTGGGTCTGGCTGCGCACGGTCCCCACCGAGCAGCCCATGATCTTGGCGACCTCGGACTCCGGGAGGTCCTCGTAGTAGCGCAACACCAGGACCGCCCGCTTACGCGCGGGCAGGGAACGCAGCGCCTGGGCCAGGGTGAGGCGCGTATCGACCTCACCGGTCCGGTCCTGCGAGACGCTTTCGGGGGGCGTCTGGACCACGCGTTCACGGCCCCAGCGCGGACTTCGCCAGCGACCGACCTGGTCGCGGTACATGACCTGGCGCACGTACGCCTCAGGACTGTCGCGGATCCGTCGCCAGTGCGCGGCGGTCTTGGTCAGCGCCGTCTGCAGCAGGTCCTCGGCGGTGTGCTGGTCATTGGTCAGGACGTAGGCGAGCCTGATCAGACTGTCGGAGCGGGTGGCGACGAACTCGGTGAAATCTCGATGCTGGTCGGGGTGCACAAGGTTCTCCTCGGGTCTCATCCGCTTAGATGCGGACAAGCCCGTGGATCTATGGCGTCGATCTCGGACTCGCCGCTCATCAGCCGGACGATGCCCGAGCGGGCTGCCGCGGGATCGCGTGGCGCCCTACCCGGTCAGTCACGCTCCAGGTCGAGCAGCCCGCGCCGGAAGGCGACGGCGACGGCCGCCGCGCGGTCGTTGACGCCGAGTTTCGTGTAGATGTGCAGCAGGTGCGACTTGACCGTGGCCTCGCTGATGAACAGCCGTGCGGCCACCTCACGGTTGGTGGTGCCCTGGGCGACGAGGTCCAGGATCTCCAGCTCCCGCGCGCTCAGCGGCTCGGCCGGCGCGCGCACCTGCCCGAGCAGGCGGGTCGCCACCGACGGGGAGAGCACGGCCTCGCCCCGCGCAGCCGTACGGACGGCTCGGACGAGGTCGTCGCGCTGGGTGTCCTTGAGCAGGTAGCCGGTGGCCCCGGCCTCGACGGCGGGCAGGACGTCCTTGTCGGTGTCGTACGTGGTGAGGACGAGGACCCGGGCGGTGATCCCGAGCCGGGCGAGCTCCCTGATGGCCGTGACACCGTCCATGTTCGGCATGCGAAGGTCCATGAGGATCACGTCCGGGTCCAGTGCCCGGGCCAGGTCGACGGCCTGCGCGCCGTCGGCGGCTTCGGCGAGCACCTCGAAGCCCGGGTCGCCGGCGAACATGCCGCGGATGCCGTCGCGGACGATGGGATGGTCGTCGGCGATCAGCAACCGGATCGGACGTTCAGCCACGCGTCACCGCCGGAACACTGGCGGAGATCGCGGTGCCGCCGCCCGGTTCTGACTCGATCGCCAGCGTGCCCGCCAGGCGGTTCACCCGCTTGCGCATCGAGGCCAGCCCGAAGCCGCCGCCGTCGCGGACGCGCTCGGGGTCGAATCCGGCGCCGTCGTCGCGTACGTCCAGGGTGACCACATCCTCCATGTACGACAGGGTCAGCCCGACCCGCGACGGGCCCGCGTGCTTGGCCGCGTTGGCCAGGGCCTCCTGCGCCGTGCGGAGCAGTGTCTCCTCCACCTCGGGATGCATGGGACGGACCGTACCAGTCGTGGTGAAGTCAGCCCGCACCTCGTTGAGCTCGCTCCACCGGGCCACGACCTCGCGCAGCGCCTCGGGCAGCGGCGCCGACTCCAGCTCGCCGGGCCCGACCGCGTGGACGGAGCGCCGGGCCTCGGCCAGGCTCTCCCGCGCCAGCCGTACGGCGTTGTCCACGTACCGCTGCCAGTCGTCGGCCTGCCTGGCCGCCTGGAGTTGGGTGATGATGCCGGTCAGGCCCTGCGCGAGGGTGTCGTGGATCTCCCCCGCCATGCGCTGCCGCTCGTCCAGCACGCCCGCCTCCCGCGCCTGGAGCAGCAACTGGGCATGGAGACCGGCGTTCTCCCGCATCGCCTCCTCAAGTTGCGCCACCATTCGGGTCCGCTCGTCGCTGCGCTCGGCGGTGATCTCGCCGACGAAGCTGAACAGGCCGACCACGGCCACGATGGCGACGGTGAAGAGCAGATAGGTGAGGATCCCGGACGGGGTCAGGTCGGGCGGCCCATCGTTGTAGGCCGCGACACTGATCGCCGCCGTGGCGGTCACTCCGACGAACCGCCACATCCCCTTCAGGTACTGCCACGAGTGAAGGTAGCCGGTGAAACCGAAGAAAGCGGCGAACCACACCCCCTGCGTACAGAGCACTCCGATCACCACCACGAGCCCGGCCACGTAGACCGCGCCTCGCGGCACCAGCCAGATCCAGGCGGCGGCCATCCCGGCCAGAGCGACGGGCACCCACGACCAGCCGTCGGTGAGGAGGGCCAACACCGTGGAGATCATCAGCAGGACGTACGGAGCCGCCGCCATCTGGCGTTGCAGAAGCCGTTCCCACCGGTCGAGCCGCCCCGTCATGCTTCACTCCCAGCGGAAGAACCGGGCTGCGGCGATGCTGATGACCAGCGCGTACGCGGCCAGCACCATCAGGAGCAGCGGATCAGGCGCGCCCCCCGCCCAGACATCCTGCAGGCTCTGCCGGAAAGCGCCCAAAGGAGTGTATTCGCCGACAGTGGCCAAGATAACCGGCATCTGGTCCTTGGGCTGCATCAGCCCGGCGAGGAAGGCCATCGGAAAGTACAGCAGGACACCCCACCCGTTGGCGGTCCGCCCGTTCGGAGCCAGAGCCGCGATGAGCAGCCCGATGGCGAACATCGCCGCCGTACCGAGCAGGAACGCCACCGCGACCAGCAACCCCCGGGAGGGCAGGTGAGCCCCCAGCATGGTGCCCGCGACGGTCATCAGCAGGCCACAGGCGACCACCGCCAGCACGAGCTGCAGGAGCAACTGCACCACCAGCATGTTCGCCGGACGCACTGGGGTGGCGGAGAGCCGGCGCAGGATGCCCCGCTCGCGATAGGTGGCCAGAGTGGTCGGCAGCAGGTAGAGCCCCACGAGCCCCACGGCGATGGCCAGCGCCATCGGCAGCAGCACGGTGTCACCCGGTTCGAGGGAGCTCCCGAAGACCACCAGGATGAACAGCGGGATGAGCAGCGAGAACATCGCGCCCGGCTCCCTGGTCAGCAGCTTCAGTTCGACGATGGCCAGCTTGGTCATGATTGTCTCCGTCAGTGGGTGGGGTCGAACGAACGGCCGGTCAGGGCGACGAAGGCGTCGTCGAGGGTGCGCTTGTCGATGCGCAGATCGCTGACCAGGATGTGGTGCCGGGCGAGCGACGCGGTGACGGTCGTGGCGAAATCACCGCGGCCCGTGACGACCACCCGGTTTCCGGTCCTGCTCACCGCCGTCACGCCGGGCAGTTCCCCCAGCTCGACCAGGTCACCGCTCACCAGCGTGAACCTCATGTGATGCTCGGCGTCGCCCCCGCCGATCAACCCGTCCGGGGTGTCGATCGCGACGACCCGGCCGCCGTCGAAGACGGCGACCCGGTCGCAGAGCTCCTCCACCTCGTCCATGAAATGGCTGACCAGCACCACCGTCACACCGTTCGCACGAACCCGCTTGATCAGCTCCCAGGTCGTACGGCGAGCCTGCGGGTCGAGCCCCGTGGTCAGCTCGTCGAGAAAGGCCACCCGCGGATCGCCGACCAGCGCCAGGGCGATGAACAACCGCTGCTTCTGCCCTCCCGACAGCTTCCCGAACCGGGCGTCGCGCTTGTCGGCCAGCCCCCACTCCTCCAGCAACCGCCTCCAGTCGCGCGGCCTGGCGTAGAAGGAGGCATAGAGGTCCAGCGCCTCCCACACCTTGATGTTCTCCGGCAACTGCGTGTGCTGGAGCTGCACCCCGATCAGCTCCCGCAGCTCCCGCCCGTCCTTGACCGGATCCAACCCCAGCACCCTGACCGACCCGGCATCGGGCCGGCGCAGTCCTTCCACACACTCGACGGCGGTGGTCTTGCCGGCGCCGTTGGGCCCGAGGATGCCGAAGATCTCGCCCTCCTCCACGGAGAACGACACCCCGTCCAGAACCGTCAGCTCTCTGTACCGCTTGCGCAGGTCGGTGACCTCGATGACTGCCATGGCTCAAGCATCTTGCGCCCACTCCTCGGGCGAATCGGCTTGTCAGCCAGGATCCTCCCGGTACGCGGCTGACCCTGGAATCCACCGATCGGTTGATGCCGGGTACGCGAGTTTCCCGGTACACGGCAGCCGGCCGTTTCAGGTGGCGGTGTACTGCGCGGCGTACTCCTCGGATGGGGCGATCGGCGTGATGACGTCGATCAGCACGCCGTTGGGGTCCGGCACGATGAAGTGCCGCTGGCCGAAGTCCTCGTCGCGCAGCGGCAGCTCCGGGGTCAGCCCCTCGCCGACGACCAGGCGCTCCCATTCGGCGTCGACGTCGGCCACCTCGACGTTGAGCAGCAGTCCCGCGACCGGCCGCCGGTAGGCCTGCGGCAACGTCGGATGAGTGTGGTCGAGCAGCGCCAGCTCGTGGGAGCCGCGGCGCAGGCTCACGTACCAGTCGGCTTCGAACGTCACCTCGAAGGCGAACAGCCGCACGTAGAAGTCCTTCGATTCGGCCACCTTGGCCGTGCAGATCACCGGATAGAAGCCGGTCAGGTCCATGACTCTCCCTTTCACATACCATCGGTATGTGACGGTACGGTAGTTCGCGTACTCTCGGTATGTCAATGTGGGGGGCATGGTGACCAGAGCGGAGCAGAGGGAGCGCACCAGACGGACACTGGTCGCCGAGAGCAGGCGCCTGTTCGCCGCCAAGGGCTACGCCGCGGTGGGTCTGGCGGAGATCGTGCGCGAGTCCGGAGTGACCAAAGGAGCGCTCTACCATCATTTCGAGGGCAAGGCCGACCTCTTCCGCGCCGTCCTGGACGAGGTGCAGCAGGAGGTGGCGGGCCGGGTGGTCGCGGCGGCCGAGGCGGCGGGAGATCCGTGGGCCCGGTTCAAGGACGGGTGCGCGGCCTTCGTGACCGCGAGCGCCGACCCCGAGATCCAGCGGATCATGCTGATCGACGGGCCGGCGGTGCTCGGCTGGAACGACTGGCGGGCGATGGACGAGGGCGCCTCCGCCAAACACCTGGCCGAGGCGCTCACCGACCTCGTCGAGAGCGGCACGATCCCCGACCAGCCGATCGCGCCGCTGACCCACCTGCTGTCGGGAGCGATGAACGAAGCGGCCCTGTGGCTGGCCCAGACCGCCGCCCCCGGCGACCTGACCGCCACGCTCGCGGCGCTGTCTCGCCTGCTGGAGTCACTGCGCGCGCCATGACGTCCCTGGTCCGGAGCCGCCGATCCGGCGCGCGCGGTCGATGTCGGCTCGTTCCATCTCGTCCAGCGACAGTTCGACGGCGGCCAGCGCCTCCTCCAGCAGGGGAAGCAGGCGGCGTCTGAGGGCACGGATCCTGCGGTCGGTGGAGGCGACCTCGGCCGCCACGACGCGTACGGCTTCCGCGGCGATCGCGTGCTCCAGCCCGGCGCGCAGGGCGGCACGGTAGGCGTCCGCAGCGGGAACGAGCGCGGTGGTGATCGGGAGGGGAGCCGCCGCGCCCGGTTCGGGGAACGCGCACGAGACCCGGGCCGGATAGCTCGTGCCCACGGCGTCGGCCCAGTACACGTGCGCCTCGGCGAGGTCGTCGCCGGCCGCCAGGCGCACTGCCCGGCGGCCACCGAGCCGGGTCACGCGGCGGAGCCATTCGTCGGCCGCCCGGCATGCGGCGGACCACTCCGCCTCGGTCCGTGCCGCGTTCCGGGTGAGCCGGTCCTGCTCCCGCCGCAAGATCCACAGCTTCTTGTCGAGCACGTCGAGCCCGTGCCGGACCGCCGGCAGGCGGCGACGCAGCCACATCCGCCCCGCCTGGCCAGGCGGGATCCGCAGTCTCATGACTCTCCCTCGTATCCCGCTTCCAGCGACTCCTCGCTGAGCATCGACAGTTCGCCGCGCGGCAGCACGGAGACCACCTGCCAGGCCCGTTCGAACGTCTCCTCCAGGGTGCGGACCTCGTCGGGCCGCTGGGCCAGCAGGCGCGTCCGGAAGGCCTCCGCCATGGCCAGGTAGCGGCGGTCGGCCGGGCTCAGCGCGCTCTCGCCCACCACGTCGGCGAGTTCGCCGGCCTGCCGGGCGCGGGACAGGCCCGCCTGGATCTGCGCGGCCAGGTCCAGATGCTCGGGCCGGGTCCGTCCCGCGCCGACCCCCGCGCGCATCATGCGGGAGAGGGACGACAACGGATCGATGTGCGGGTACGAGGTCACCTCACGGCTCAGCAGAATCTGGCCTTCGGTGATGTATCCGGTGAGGTCGGGCACGGGATGGGTGATGTCTCCGGCGGGCATGCTCAGTACCGGCAGCACGGTGACGGAGCCGGGACGCCCCCGGATCCGGCCGCACCGCTCGTAGATGGAGGCCAGGTCGCTGTAGAGGTAACCGGGGTAGGCCCGGCGGGCCGGAATCTCGCCACGGGCGGTCGACACCTCGCGCAGCGCCTCGCAGTAGCTCGTCATGTCGGCCAGCACGACGAGAACGTGACGGCGCAGGACGAACGCCAGATGCTCGGCCACGGTCAGCGCTATCCGCGGCGTGAGCAGCCGTTCGATCACGGGGTCGCCGGCGAGGTTGAGCAGCACCGTCAGCTCCGCGGCCGACGAACGCGTGTCCAGGATGTCGCGCACCGTCCCCGCGTCGCCATGGGTCAGTCCCATGGCGGCGAAGATCACGCTGAACGGCGCGTCACCGGTGTGGGCCTGGGCGGCCACCTGGGCGGCGAACTCCAGGTGGGGCAGGCCGCTTTCGGCGAAGACGGCCATCTTCTGGCCGCGGACCAAGGTGGTCAGCGCGTCGACGGCGGAGACCCCGGTGATCACGGGTTCGGCCGGAGGCTCTCGCACCGTGGGATTCATCGGCAAGCCGGCCACGGGGGCGCTGTCGTGGCCGAAGACCGGCGGGCCGCCGTCCAGGGGCCGGCCGCGCCCGTTGCAGACGCGTCCCCGCCATCCGGCCCCGACCGGGATGCGCAGCGGGCTCCCCGCGAAGGTGACCCGGGTCGTCTCCGCCCTGAGTCCTCCGGTGCCCTCAAGGACCTGGACGACGGCGAGATCGCGATCGACGTCCAGGACGAGGCCGTGCCTGCGCTCACCGGACTCCAGCGTGATCGTGGCGTACTCGTCCCAGCCGACGTTCTGGACGCCCTGGACGACGACGAGGGGGCCGCGTAGCTCGGCCACGTCGGTGTACTCGATCGGAGCCCACGTCGTCACCGCAGCGTCTCCAGATCGTTCAGCACGGTGTCGCGCCGTGCCTCGACCTCTTCCTCCGGCGCCTCCTTGGCGCGCAGGAGGGGAGAGAAGTCGCGATCTTCGACCGCGGCGGCGGGCACTCCCCGCTCGACCAGGTCCAGGCAGCGCGCCAGGACCGCCAGCAGCGCGTCGGCGATGAGAGCGGTCCGTTCGGGCCGGCAGTACGCGTCCAGACTGCTCAGCGAGCTCTGCCTCAGGAAGCCCTCCCGCAGCAGGCGCCCGGCCAGCAGACCGATGCGCTCATGGGCGGGCAGCGCGCCCGCCCCCACCAGCTCGGCCAGCGCGGTCAACCGGTCGGCCTCGGCCAGCAGGCCGCCCACGCGCGCGCGGCGGGCGGCGTTCGCCGGGTCGTCCCGGGTCAGGGCGTCGGCGTCGCGGGAGAAGGACTCGCGCCAGGAGATCGCCGGGTAGTGCCGCGCGTAGGCGAGGTCGCGGTCCAGGGCCCACAGCGTCCGCACGAACCGCTCCGTCTGCGCGGTGACGGGCTCGGTCAGATCTCCGCCCGGGGGCGAGACGGCCCCGATGATCGTCACCGACCCGGTGGCACCGCCCAGCGTGACGACCCGTCCGGCCCGCTCGTAGAACGCGGCCAGGGCGGAGGCCAGGTCCGCCGGGTAGCCCTCCTCGGCCGGAAGGGTTCCGCTGCGGGAGGCGAACTCCCGGCGCGCCTCGGCCCAACGTGAGGTCGAGTCGGCGATCACCACCGCGACGTAGCCCATGTCGCGGAAGTGCTCGGCCACCGTGACCCCCGTGTAGATGCTGGTCTCGCGCGCCATCATCGGCATGTTGGAGGTGTTGGCGATCACGACGGTCCGGTCGGAGAGCCGCCCCCCGGTACGGGGGTCCGGCAGCTCGGCCAGCTCGGCGACGACGTCGGCCATCTCGTTGCCGCGCTCCCCACAGCCGATGTAGACCACCACGTCGGCGTCGCACCACTTGGCGACCTGCTGAAGGAGCACGGTCTTACCCGTGCCGAACCCACCGGGCACGGCCGCGGTGCCCCCGAGGCACACCGGCAGGAGCAGGTCGATGACCCGCTGCCCCGTGATGAGCGGCACCGTCTCGTCCAGCCGCGACGCGTACGGCAGCGCGCTGCGCACCGGCTGGCGGCGGGTCAGCCGGACCTCGGCACCCCCGACGACGGCGACCACGGCGTCGTGAGCACAGCGGCCCGGCTGCCGGATGGCGGAGACCTCGCCTCCCGGCGACAGGACCAGGTAGGCGAGCGAGCCCGCGCCTTCGACGCGCCCGATGGCCGTGCCCGGCGCCGTCTTCCGCCCCTGCTCGACCAGCGGCGTGAACGGCCACGAGCGGGCGACGGACGCGAGCGTGGGCACGGCCGGGTCCAGCCAGGGGCCCGCCCCGGTGAGCGGCCGGAGCAGCCCGTCGTACACTCCGCCCAGCAGATGAGGCCCCAGCAGAGCCGAGACGGGAGATCCGCCGCGCTCGGCGGGATCGCCAGGGGCCAGCCCACCGGTGTACTCATACGCCTGCGCAGTGGCGCTGCCACCTCTCAGCGAGACGATCTCACCTGGCAACTTGTGCGGCCCGAGCAGGACCAGCTCGTACATGGCCGCGCCTGGCAGGTCCTCGACTTCGACCAAGGGGCCGTTGACCCTGGTCACGGTGCCCACAGCCGCTCCACCTCCGCTCCGAGCGCCTCCACGGCCCGTGCGGCCAGCGCGCCGAGCGTGCAGTCGACCCGCCGGCCGCGCCCCTTCGCCAGCACGCCGCCGTCAGGCTGCTCCTCGACGACCAGGTCCGCGCCCCCGGCGGCACGGGCCAGGGCGCTCAGCCGGTCGAGCAGCCTGGGGTAGCAGGGATCGTCACGCAGGGCCCTGACTGCGGCGGCCGATCGTACGCGTAGTTCGTCCAGGGCCTCTCGTCGGGCGGCGAGTTCCATGTCGCGGGCCTGGCGCTCGGCGCGGATCCGTTCGGTGACCGCGGCCGCCTCGGCCTGGGCGGCTCCGTCGGCGCGCGCGTCGGCGAGGATGGTCCGAGCCTCCTGGCGGGCGGCGGCGACCACCTGGGCAGCCTCTTCCTCGGCCCCGGCGACGATCGCCCGGGCGTCGATCCCGGCCTGCCTGGACAGGGTTCCGGCCAGCGGCGCCAGAGCGTCCCGCATGGTCGTCACGGCGGCATCACCACCGTAGGTAGAGCGCCCCGGAAGGTCGTCACGGCGGCATCACCACCGTCAGCCTCTCTCCGGCCCGCTCGCTGACGGCTTCGGCCGCCTCCGGGGTGAGGATCACCACGGCGACGTCGTCGCCGAGGGAGGCCCACGCCGCGCGGGCGGCCTCAGGAGTGTCGGCCGACAGGACGACCGCTCCGGCGAGCCGGAACCCCGCCACGCGGACGGTCTCGCCGATGACCGCGACGATCGCCATGGCCGGTCAGGCCCGTCCGATGAGGATGATGCCGATGACGAGCCCGTAGATGGCGATCCCTTCGGCCAGGCCGACGATGACGATGGCACGCCCGAACAGCTCGGGCCGCTCGCTCATCGCGGCGAGCGCCGCTGCCCCGGTGTAGGCGACGGCGATGCCCGCGCCGATCGCCGAGCTGGCGACCGCGATGGCGGCGCCGAGCAGTGCCGCCCAGTTGCCGCCGGACGGGTCGGCCGTCGCCGTCCCCTGGGCGGAGCCCGCGGTCACGGCGCAGACCAGGAGGACGACCGCGGCGAGCGCGATGACCGCGTTGAACGCGCGCAACCCCCGTCTCAGCCAAGGGAACATGGGACGGCCTCCTTGGGCGTCGGCGGCAGGTGCCAGGGGCGAAAGGGCCGTCCCTCGGCTTGGAAGACCCTGGAGAACAGCTCGTAGTACTCCAGCCGCAACGCCTGTACACCGGCCACGAGCGCCTCGATCGTCAGCGCCAGCACGTTGCCCAGCAGGAACACCGCCGCCGCGGCGAAGGGGTTGGCGGCCCACAGCCCCGTGGCCGCGCTCCAGACGATCCAGCCGACGGCGGCGTGTGTGAGGCCGAAGGCGGCGAGGCGGGCGAAGGACGCGACGTTGGCGCCCAGCCGGACGACCACGTCGAAGAGCTGGATCAGCGCCTGCGCGGTCGCGCCCGCGCCGCCTCCCGCTTCGGCGTAGAAGCCGGTGAAGGCCAGGACCAGGCCCACCACCGCGATCACGCCGCCGGCGACGGCCAGCCAGCCGAGCTTCGCGTACCAGCCGAACAGGGCGAGCCCCAGCCCGAAGAACAGCGCCGAGCCCGCGACCCCTGCCGGCGAGTACAGGGTGGCCGGCCAGCCGCCCTCCCGCCACCGGTTCACCACGCCCAGCAGGTAGGCGACCGCGAGCAGCAGCGCACCGCAGGCCAGAGCCGCGGCCAGCAGGGTGACCGGGTCGGCCAGCGGCCGCACCCAGAGCACCGGGACCACGCCCGTGGGGCCGAAGAACTCGCCGTAGAGCAGGCCGAAGAGCATGCTGGCCAGCCCCGCGCCGACGACGAACGGCCACGCCCGGTGGAGGCGCGACAGCCATCGCGGGCGCTCGCGATACAGCCCGAGCGCCGCGACGAGCAGCACCAGACCGTGACCGACGTCGCCGAACATCATGCCGAACATCAGGACGTACGCCCCCACGGCCAGGGGCGTCGGGTCGAGGTCGGCGTACGGCGTCGTCCCGTAGGTGTCGACGAGCGGAGCCAGGGTGCCGCGCAACCCTTCGGAACGCAGCAGGGACGGGGCCTCCTTGCCCCGGGGACGGTCGAGCGGCACCACCGCCCCGCCTTCGGGTGCCACCTGACCCGCGAGTTCCGGAACGACCTTGGCGGGCGTCCAGCCGGCGAGCGCCGCCACTTCACCGCGGACGACTGCGCTCTTCGAGACCTCCCGCAGCTGCGCGTCAGGTGGTGTGGACAGTTCGACGACTCCGGCCGCGCCCACGATCCGCAGCACGTCGTCCAGCGAGCGGGCGGGGGCGACGATCGCCACCCGCTCCATGCGGACGGGCCGCAGCGCCTCTCGCCAGCTCATGACGCCGGTCGCCGATCGGGTGAGCGCATCGCGGTCACCGCCATGCGGCCTGTTCCAGGGCGGCTCGCACCCGGCGGGCGTCGGCTGCCAGGACGGCGACCGCGCCGAGAACCGGTCCCGCCGTGAACCCCGCCCCCGCCAGGAGATCGCGCCCTTCGTCTTCCACGCGCCGCCACCAGCGTTCCTCGCCTCGCCACAGCTCGCGCGGGTCCTCGATCTCGTGGAGCACCCAGCGTGCCGCCGTGGGAAGCCGCTGAGCCATCTCAGGTATCGAGGACGCGTCGAGCGCGCCGTCACCGACGAGCGTGCGGCAACGCCCTCGCGCTCGCTCGGCCAGTCCGGCGCCCTCCGCCAGGTGCGTACGGGCGAGCAGCAGGGCTGTCGCCCCCAAGGCCCACGACCTGGCCCGCGGAACGGTCTCGACGACCCGTTCGGCCCAGGCCAGACGCATGTCCAGTTGAATCTCGCGAGGACCGGCACCGCCCGGGTCTCCCCACGGGGAAGCGGCCAGGGTGGCCCGTACCTCGGCGAGAGATCCGCACAGCCGCAGCCTCTGCCACGCTGCCTCCAGCGATCCCAGGGCGAACTCCGGCTCCGTCTCACCTCCCCCGAGCCGGCGGATCAGCTCGTCCGCGTTGGCGAGCTCGAACCAGCGGGCCAGCACGCGGACCATCTGCCCTCCCTCCCGGGGCAGCCAGCCGGCCAGGACCCGCAGATGCCACAGCAGGGTCGCCAGGACCGACCACTGGGCCTCCGCCAGGCTCTGCCCACGCCGCACATCATGTCCGTACGGCGTGTCACCCAGCCGAGCCACCGCCTCGGACACGGAACCGCAGGCCGCGATGCGCCGCGCTCCCGCCGTCCCGGCCCTCCGCCGGACGAGGGCCCTGGCACGTGTCGCCCCCGCGACCCACGAAGCGGTCATGATCGCTCATCGGCCAGGGACCTGACCAGGTCGGTCACCCGGGCCACCATCTCCGGCATCCGGGCGGCCGAGCGCGTGCGGACCCCCTCAGCGGCGGCTGAGGGCGCCGATTCGGCCACCGCTTGATCGTGGTGCCGGCGAGCGAGAGCCGCCGACCGAGCACGCTCGGCATCCGCCTCCGCGTGGGCCGAGGCGACGATGGCCGCGGCCCGGTCGTGGGCGCGCGCCCGCATGCGGTCGCCACGGCGCTGGGCGTGTTCGCGCTCGTTCGCGCACGCGGCCTGGATGTCGGCGAGTGCCGAGAAGATCGGCTCCAGCTCCTCGGCCTGGTCGGCCACGTAGTCCTCGGGAACCCCCGCGGGCGCCGCCGCCCCGGGCACGCCGGAGGGGCGAAACCGGGCCAGGAAATCGCCCAGCCGGATCATCGCTCTCACCTCCCCGCGTCCCGTCACCTTGGGTCATGCCCCCGGCACAACCAACGGCCGGTCAGCACACGGCCGTATGTTGGCCAGGCCGCGGACCGGCGGATCAGCGCCGCGCGCCGCGCAGGCGCACCCGCGGACCGGCAGGTCAGCCCCGCGCGCCGCGCAGGCGCACGGCGGTGACCTTGTACTCCGGGCAGGAGGTCACGGTGTCGGCGTGGTCGGAGGTGAGGGCGTTCGCCCGGCTGGACGGGAAGTGGAAGGTACAGAAGACCTGGCCCGGCGCGACCTCCTCGGTGAGCCGGGCCGGAAGCACGGCCTGCCCGTGCCGGCTTTCGACCAGCACCGTGTCGCCGTCGCGCACGGCATGACGGGCGGCGTCGGCCGGGTGCAGGTCGAGGTGGTCCGAGGGGGCGAGCTCGATGGTGCCGGACCGCCTGGTCATGTTGCCGGAGTTGTAGTGCGCCCATCGGCGGCCGGTGATCAGGATCAGCGGATAGTCGTCGTCGGGGCTCTCGCCCGGCGGCAGGTAGGGGCGGGCGGCCAGCCGCGCCCGCCCGTCCGGCGTGGCGAATCCGTCCAGGTAGAGCTTGGCCTCCCCGGGATGTCCGGGGTCGGGGCACGGCCAGGGGATGGCGCCTTCGCGATCGAGCCGCTGGTGCGATATCCCGGCGAACACCGGCGCCACCCGGCCGCATTCGGCCAGCGCCTCGGCGGGGGTCGGGCAGCCCAGGTCGGCACCGCAGGCGGCGGCGATCGCGTGCACGATGGCGAAGTCCGTGCGTGCCTGGCCGGGGGGAGCCAGGGCGGGCCGTACGCGCTGGAAGCGCCGGTCGAAGTTGACGAAGGTGCCGTCCTTCTCCAGCCAGGACGCGGCGGGCAGGACCACGTCGGCGTGGCGGGCGGTCTCGGACAGGAACAACTCCTGGCTGATGACCAGTGGGCAGGACTCCAGTGCCTCGATGACCCGGTTGGTGTCAGGGTCGGTGGCGCAGACGTCCTCCCCGACGATCCACAGCACCCGCAGCGCCCCTGAGCGTGCCGCCGCGAACATCCTCGGGATGCGCAGGCCCTCGTGGTCGGGCAGCCGGGCACCCCACACCCGCTCGGCCCGCCCACGCGCGACGCCGTCGGTGACCCGGCCGTAGCCGGGCAGCAGATCGGGCAGGGCGCCCATGTCGGAGGCCCCCTGGACGTTGTTCTGCCCTCTGAGGGGGTTCACGCCGAACCCGTGATCGGTGCCGACCGCGCCGCGCAGGATCGCCAGGTTCGCCAGGGTACGAACGCCGTCGGTGCCGTGCAGGTGCTCGGTCACGCCGAGCCCGTAGACGATGGCCGGCCGCTCGGCCACCCCGTACAGACGGGCCGCCGCGACCAGATCGTCCGCCGGCACGCCGGTGATCGAGGCCACCCGGTCGGGCGGGTAGCCGGCGAGCATCGCGGTCAGCTCCGGCAGCCCGACGGCGCGGTGCCGCAGGAATTCCTCATCGACCAGGCCGTCCGTGAGCAGCACGTTGGCGAGCCCGTTGAACAGGGCGACGTTGGTCCCCGGGCGGGGCCGCAGGTGCACGTCGGCGTAGCCCGCGAGCCCGACGGCCCGGGGGTCGACGACGACCAGCCGCGTGCCGTGCAGCACCCGCTGAAGCAGCCGCGCCCCGACGACCGGGTGCGCCTCGACGGGATTCGCGCCCACCACGAGCAGGCAGTCGGCGCGCTCCACGTCCTCGAACGCGTCGGTGCCGCCGGACAGGCCGAACGCGGCGGTCAGTCCGGCGGCGGACGGGGAGTGGCACAGCCTCGAGCAGTTGTCGACGTTGTTGGTGCCGATGACGACTCGCATGAACTTCTGGATCAGGTAGTTCTCCTCGTTGGTGGCCCGGGCCGAGGTGATCGCCGCCACCGCGTCGGGGCCCGCCTCGGTCACCGCGGCCCGCAGCCCGCGGGCGATGTGGCCGAGCGCCTCGTCCCAGCTCACCGGCTCCAGGCCGGACCGGCGGCGCAGCAGCGGCTCCGTGATCCGCTCAGGAGAGCGCAGGAACCCGTGGGCGAAGCGGCCCTTGACGCACGCGTGCCCCCGGTTGACCGGGCCGTCCGCGGCGGGGCGCACCGCGGCGACCTCACCCTCCCGGGTCAGCACGTCGAGCGCGCAGCCGACGCCGCAGTATCCACAGGTGGTACGCGTGCGGGTGAACGCGGCCAGGTGAGTGCCGATCGGCAAGCCCGGTTCGGTGAGGGCACCGGTGGGGCAGGTGTCCACGCAGCCGCCGCACGCGACGCAGTCCGATGCGGCCCAGGGGCCACCGGTGCCGGGCGCGACCACCGTCTCCGAGCCGCGCCCCACCAGCGTGAGCGCGAACGTGCCCTGGACCTCGGCGCACATGCGTACGCAGCGACCGCAGGCGATGCACAGATCCCGGTCGAGATGGACGAACGGATGAGAGTGGTCCTGGCCCCCGCCGGCACCGCCTTGCGCGGCTTCCGGCCCGATGCCCAGCGCCCCGCACACCCGGGCCAGCTCCCCATCCCCCTCCAGCGCCCGCGGCGGAAGCGCTGAGACGATCACCTCCACGGCGTCACGGCGCAGCCGGCGCAGGTCCTCTTCCTCGACACTCACCTGGGCGCCGTCGACGGCGGGGGTCACACAGGCCGCGACGACTCGCCCGTCGAGCCGTACCAGGCAGGCCCGGCAGGAGCCGACGGGCGTCAGCCGCTCGTCATGGCAGAGCGTGGGCAGATCGACGCCCGCCGCGCGTAGTGCCGCCAGCACCGAAGCCTCACCGGGGAGATCGACGACGGCCCCCTCCACCGTGACCCTCATCCGCCCCACCCCCGCAACCGATCCCCGTAGGCGCGGGCCAGGCTCCGCACCGCGTGCGGCAGCCGACGACCGAACGCACACAGGCTGGCCTCGCTCATCACGTTCAGCATGCGGGTGTAGGAGTCACCCGGTGGGGCGCCGGACCTGGCCTGCTCCAGCCCGTGACGGGAGCCGACCCGGCACGGCGAGCAGGCGCCGCAGCTCTCCGCCGCGCCGAACCCCCACACGTGCCGCAGCACGTCCAGCGGCTCCAGCCGCCGGTCGACGGCCACCAACCCGGCATGCCCCAGCGCGGCACCGTAACCCGCCAGCCCCGCCTCCGTGAGCGGCACATCGAGATCCTCTTCCGCCAGGAACCCACCCAGCGGGCCGCCGACCTGCAGCACACCGAGGTCGGCCCCCTCCCGCAAGCCGCCGCCCAACTCGGTGACGATCCACCGCACCGGCACGCCGAGCTCGACCTCGTAGCAGCCGGGCCGGGCGAACCGCTCCGACAGGCAGACCAGCTTCGTACCGGTCTCGCCGGGCGCGCCCCGGCGGGCGTAGGCGCCGCCACCTCGGCTGACGATCCACGGCACCGCGGCCAGCGTCTCGACGTTGTTGACCACCGTCGGCGCACCCCACACCCCCTGGCTCGTCGGGTACGGCGGGCGCGCCCGCGCACAACCGCGACCGCCTTCCAGCCCCGCGATCAGCGCCGTCTCCTCGCCCGCGACATAGGAACCGGCGCCGGCCACCACCTCCACGTCCAGATCCACGTCACTGCCGTGCACCCCTCGGCCCAGGTGCCCATCGGCGCGCGCCTGCTCCACGGCCTGCCGCATCGCCGCCAGCGCCCGCGGATACTCCGAACGCACCAGGATCAGACCTCGGCGGGCCCCGCTGGCGAAGCAGGCCAGCGCCAGCCCTTCCAGCACCCGCGCCGGGTCGGCCTCCATCAGCAGCCGGTCGGCGTACGAGCCGGGATCGCCCTCGTCGCCGTTGGCGATCACCACCGTGTCCGGAGAGCCGCCCGCCGCCGCCCACTTGGCCGCCACGGGAAAGCCCGCGCCGCCCCGGCCCCGCAGGCCTGAGGCCCCGACCTGCGACCGCACCCACTCCGGCGAGCGCCGGCCGACGGTCTCCATCCAGCTCCGCCACGCGGCTTCACCTGCCACGATCCCCGCCAGCACGACCGTGTCGCCGGTGGCGTCAGCCGCCGGGATCGGCGGTGCCTGCGGGCGCGCACGTCCGGCCACCTGGTCGACGACATCCGGGCCGACACAGGGGGTCTCCCCGTCCAGGCAGGCGGGGCCGGCGTAGCAGTAACCGAGGCAGCGGACCGTACGCAAGGAGACGCCCCCGTCCCGATCAGGACCCTCATCGGCCATGACGCCGAGCACGTCCTGGATGGCGGGCAGCTGCCGGCCCGCCTGAGCCGCGAAGCACGCGGTCGCGGTGCAGACCCGCACGTGGCGGTCGCCGTGCGGGATGGCCAGATCCGCGTAGAACGTGGCCGGCCCCAGCCCCGCCGCCGCGGGCAGCCCGAACCGTCCGGCCACCTCCGGCGCCCAGCTCCCAGGCCCTTCCCCGTGCTCCTCGGCACCTTCGGCAAGAGCCTCAATCAGGCGGACACCTGGCCGGCCGCGCCGCTCAGCCAGGGCGCGAAACGCATCGAAAGGATGGCATCACGAATTTCTACCTGCCCATTTCCCGGATAACAGACACACAGTGAAGCGCTCAGGCCCCGGTGGGGGCGCGACCGTGATCGGCCGCGTACGCGGCGAACACCTCCGCGGGCTCGCCGTCCGTGTGGAGGAAACGCTGATCAAGGATGGTGGCGAGGTCTTCCAGCGCACCGGCGAGCAGGGCGGCCGTCAGCCGCACATCTACCCGTCGGGCCGCCTGCCCAAGCTGGGCGAGGTGAGTGGCATAGCCGATCGTGGCCGCCAGGGACGAGTGGTCCTCACCGTCATGGAAGTAGTAGCCCTCGGCGTACTGGGTGAAGTCAATACGGACACGCACCACCTCGGTCGCCAGGCTTCCCAGCAATGAGGCGCCCACGGCGCAGTCGAGCTGCCGCACGGACGGGTCCGTGCGGTGCAGCAGCGCCAACCGGATCGCGAGCACCCGTCGGCGGGTCAGCGTTGGGAAGATCTCCAGCACCCACGAGACGGTGGCCGTCAGCAGGACGAAGCCGATGAGAGCTTCCAGCGGCGAGGCCACGCGGAGCCAGCCTTCGGCAGGCACGATGTCCCCGAGCCCGAGGGTGGCGACCATGACGAGTGACAGGTAGATGGAGTCGAGTAGTTCCGGCTCCTGCGACAGGCCGGAACCAGGCGCGAAGGCGAACGCCTCCGGCATGTGCGGCCAGTAGACGATGGCCCAGCCCAGGATGATGGTGACGGCCCACATGCCGACCACCGTCACCATGGCGAGCGGACCGACGAGCCCGACCACCCGCCTGCGCGCCCGGAGCCGCCCGGCCAGTTTCCACAACGCCGCCATGACGAGTCGGCTCAGGCCTCCGTGGCGGGTGGGGTGCCAGAGCGTGTGGAACAGGTCTCGTAGGGCGACCATGATGAGCGCGGCTCCGAGCAGCGAGACCAACCACTCCATTCATCTCTCCCGCAGTGTCCTGTGGAGCGGGCGACCCCGCGCAGCCGGGGCCGAGGTGATCGGCCGCCCGAGCCGGGCCGCGCTTGGAGCTTAGGCCGCAGACCTCGTTGGCGAACGCAGACTCGCCGCATCGCCGGCGCACCCAGGCTGTCCGGGCGGCAGAATCCACCAGGACACCCGGACCACGTGCACGACGACGTCTACGAGGACCCGGACGGTGTCAGCGGCTTCACCGATCAGAAATCCTCCGCCACGTCGTCAGTTCTGGTAGCCCCTCGCACCGGTGGAAGGATTGATGACCATGACCGACGTTAGACCGCTGGGCGTCGACGAGGCCACGTTTCTCGCGGCGGTCCGCTCAGGCGACACGGCGCGGTTCGCGCTTGTCACGGAGCGCCACCGGCGTGAGCTGCAGGTGCACTGCTACCGGATGCTCGCGAACTACGAGGACGCCCAGGACATGACGCAGGAGACGTTCCTGCGAGCGTGGAACAAGCGGGAGTCGTTCAAGGGCCACGCTGCGCCGCGGACCTGGCTGTACCGGATCGCGACGAACGCCTGCCTCGACTTCCTGGAGAAGCGCAACGACCGCACACCCGTGCCTGCCGAGCTGCCGGGAGCGGGCTCGGAAGTGCACTACCTGCAGCCCTACCCGGACCGGATGCTCCCGGAGGATCCGCAGGAATCGGTGGTGGCCCGGGAGACGATCGAGCTGGCGTTCATCGTCACCGTCCAGCACCTGCCGCCGCGGCAGCGGGCGGTGTTCATCCTGCGCGACGTCCTCGGCTGGCCGGCGCCGAAGGCCGCCGACGCCCTCGAGCTGACCGTCGCATCGGTGACCAGCGCACTGCAGCGGGCCCGTGTGACGATGCGCGAACAGCTGCCCGACCGCCGCCTCGACTGGCGGCGCCCCGCCACGCACGAGCTGTCGGATGACGAGCGCGGCGTGGTGAAGTCGTATATCGACGCCCATGAGCGCAACGACCTGGACGGGCTGACGGCCCTGCTGCGCGACGACCTGCGCTTCACGATGCTGCCCGATCCGGGCACCTTGGTCGTCACGGCCAAGGACGCGGTGGACGGCTGGGTCTCCAGCGGGCTCTTCCAGCGCGGCTACGACGACTGGCGCTGCATCGCCACGACGGTCAACCGCATGCCTGCCGCCGTGCTGTACCTCCGCGGCCCCGACGACCCGGAGTACCGTTTGTTCAACATCGCGGTCCTGCACATCGTCGACGGGAAGGTCGCTGAGCTCACCGGATTCGACGCCTCCGACAAACCATGGCTGGACCTGCCCGCGACGCTGTGATCAGACAAGTCCCCATCGTCGACGAGTCCAGCGCGCGAACTCGATCTCCGCCGGTGTGGCACCCGGCTGCTTGTCGGCGGTCGGCCAGTGGGAGCTCATCGCCTCCCACAGCCTGCGTCCATACAACGCCAGGCCCGTCGCGTCCACCCGGTCGGACCACCACTGGAACAGCTCGGCGCTCGGCGACGAGTCCGGTCCCTCCCCTCCACTCCAGCCGAGGTCGTCGCCGGGCGCGGCGATGTAGCCGTCCAGGGTCACGTTCGTGCCGAAGATCAGTTTCCGCGTCGTGCCAGCCTTCCGTGAGTCGATCTCATACGTGCAGACGGGCACGGCGTGGAAACCTCATCTGTGCGCAGAAGCCCAGAGGTCAAAGGCCACCCTGGATGCCACCGTCAACAGCATCGGCGCGTGGGTGGGCAAGGTCCGCACCGCCTTACAGCACCCGACCAACGGCCCCGCGTTCCGGGGCGGCCCGGCGGATCGCGCTGTGGCGATCGCATCTCTGAGACATGACCGGATCGAGTGTCACCGTAGTTTGTCACGCAGGCATCAAAAAGGCCGCTTACCGAAGATCGGATAGCGGCCTTTTGCCTGTTCAGTTGTGGTGGGGCTACCAGGACTTGAACCTGGGACCTCTTCCTTATCAGGGAAGCGCTCTAACCGTCTGAGCTATAGCCCCGCGCACACAGACCGTATCGCATCCCCGCCGGTGGGCGCGAATCGGTTGGTGGAACGAGGAAAAGCTTACCGCCTCCGGCGTGTTGTTCGCGCCGCACCCACCATGGGAGTGCGGCGCGAACCAACACGCGGACCACGGACGACCGAGGACTACTCGGCCTCGCTGAAGGTCACCTCGACGCCGCCCACCAGGTCGGAGGCGACGTTGTAGATGACCGCTCCCAGGGTGGCCAGCGCGGTGATCAGCACGACGTTGACGGCGCCGATGAGCGCCGTGTAGCCGAGGATGCGCACCGGCTCGAACCAGGAGGCGATGTCGATGGGAATGGAGTTCTGGCCCTGCTCTCCCTGGCCGAGCTGGTTGACCAGGTCGACGAGCGAGTCGAACACGCCCAGAGCGGACAGCACGCCGTACAGCACGGCGACCGCCACGAAAAGCACCACGAAGCAGACGATCGACACCACGAAGCTGAACTTCATGGCCGACCACGGCTCGATGCGGCGCAGCACCAGGTGTGCCTTACGGGGCAGGCGGGCTCCCGAGTTGGAAGACTTCTTCCGTGGGAGCTCGACCAGCGGAGGAGGAGCCTCGGAGGTGAGCGACGGACGGGCTCGGGCCGTCTCGTTGCCCTGCCCGTCGCTCGGCGGGGGCTTGACCGGAGCCGGCTGAGTGGCCGGCACCTTGTGCACCGCCGTCGCGTTGTTGTCCTCGGGGCGCTGGTCGCGGGTCTCGGGCTCGCTGGGTTTCTTGGGCTGGCCGTTGTCCCGAGCAACCGCCTTGATCCTGGCGCTGGGGCTAGGGCTACCGCCACCCTGGGCGCTCATGACTTACTCTCCTCCCCCGTCTTCCTCAATGTCCACCGCAGCCTCCATCGACTCGGCGTTCCGGGCGAGGGCTACCACACTGTCGCCTTCGGCGAGATTCATCAATCGCACTCCCATGGTCTGGCGGCCGGACTGCTTGATCTCGCCGGCACTCGTCCGGATCACCCCGCCAGCGGATGTGATCGCGAAGACCTCATCCTCCGGGTTGACCATGACGGCTCCGACCAGCTTGCCACGAGAGCTCACGATTTTCGCAGTCAGCACGCCCTTACCACCACGACCTTGAACCGGATACTGCTCAACCGGTGTTCGCTTCGCGTACCCGGCCTTGGTGGCGATAAGCACATCTTGTCCGTCTGCGATCCTATTCATTGCGAGAAGTTCGTCGCCTTCAAGGAATCGCATGCCGATGACGCCGCTCGTCGCCCGGCCCATCGGCCGCAGCGCCTCGTCGGAGGCGGTGAAGCGGATCGACTGCGCGCCCTTGGAGACGAGCAGCAGGTCGTCCTCCTCGGAGACCAGGCGGGCGCCGATGACCTCGTCGTCGTCGCGCAGGTTGATCGCGATGAGGCCGCCGGACCTGGGGGAGTCGTACTCCGACAGGCGGGTCTTCTTGACCAAGCCACTGCGGGTCGCCAGCACGAGGTAGGGGGCGACGTCGTAGTCACGCAGGTCGAGGACCTCCATGACCGTCTCGTTGGGCTGCATGGCCAGCAGGTTGGCCAGGTGCATGCCCCGCGCGTCGCGGCCGGAGTCGGGCAGTTCGTACGCCTTGACCCGGTAGACCCGGCCCTTGTTCGTGAAGAACAGCAGCCAGTGGTGGGTCGAGGTGACGAAGAAGTGGTCGACGATGTCGTCCTGGCGCAGCTGCGCCCCGCGCACGCCCTTGCCGCCGCGCTTCTGCGCCCGGTAGAGGTCGGTGCGGGTGCGCTTGGCGTAGCCGCCGCGGGTGATGGTGACGACGATGTCTTCCTCGGCGATGAGGTCCTCGATCGACATGTCGCCGTCGTAGGCGGTGATCTCGGTACGCCGGTCCTCGCCGAAGCGGGCGACGATCTCGGCGAGCTCGTCGCCGACGATCTGCCGCTGCCGCGACTCGGAGCCCAGGATGTCGAGGTAGTCGGCGATCTGCGTCATCAGGTGGTCGTACTCGTCCTGGATCGCCCGCCGCTCCAGGGCGGCGAGCTTGCGCAGCTGCATGTCGAGGATGGCCTGCGCCTGGATCTCGTCGATCTCCAGCAGGCCCATCAGGCCCTGCTGTGCGGCGGCGGCCGACTCGGACGCGCGGATCAGGGCGATGACCTCGTCGAGCCGGTCGAGCGCCTTGAGCAGCGCGCGCAGGATGTGGGCGCGCTCCTCGGCCTTGCGCAGGAGGTAGCGCGTCCGGCGGACGATGACCTCGATCTGGTGGGCCACGTAGTGCGTGATGAACTGGTCGAGCCGCAGCGTGCGCGGCACCCCGTCGACCAGTGCCAGCATGTTGGCGCCGAAGGTGTCCTGGAGCTGGGTGTGCTTGTAGAGGTTGTTGAGCACGACCTTGGCGACGGCGTCGCGCTTGAGCACGATCACCAGGCGCTGCCCGACGCGGGACGACGACTCCTCGCGGACGTCGGCGATGCCGGTCACCCTGCCCTGCTTGACCAGCTCGGCGATCTTGAGGGCGAGGTTGTCCGGGTTGACCTGGTAGGGGAGCTCGGTGACGACGAGGGCGTGGCGGCCCTTGTTGTCCTCCTCGACCTCCACGACGGCCCGCATGGTGATCGAGCCGCGGCCGGTGCGATAGGCGTCCTCGATGCCGCGCCGGCCGACGATCAGCCCGTGGGTCGGGAAGTCGGGGCCCTTGACCCGGGCCATGGCCGCTTCGAGCAGCTCCTCGTCGGAGGCCTCCGGGTGCTCCAGCGCCCACTTGACGGCCTCGGCCACCTCGCGCAGGTTGTGCGGGGGGATGTTGGTGGCCATGCCGACCGCGATGCCGCCCGCGCCGTTGACGAGCAGGTTGGGGAAGCGGGCCGGCAGGACGACCGGCTCCTGCGAGCGTCCGTCGTAGTTGGGCTGGAAGTCGACGGTGTCCTTGTCGATGTCGCGCAGCATCTCCATGGCGATGGGCGCGAGCTTGCACTCGGTGTAGCGCATCGCCGCGGGCGCGTCGTTGCCCGGAGAGCCGAAGTTGCCCTGCCCGTCGACCAGCGGATGACGCAGCGACCACGTCTGCGCGAGCCGTACCAGCGTGTCATAGATCGAGGTGTCGCCATGGGGGTGGTAGGAGCCCATGACGTCACCGACGACGCGCGAGCACTTGAAGTAGCCGCGGTCGGGGCGGTAGCCGCCGTCGTACATCGCGTAGAGGACGCGGCGGTGCACCGGCTTGAGACCGTCACGCACATCGGGCAGCGCACGCGACACGATGACCGACATCGCGTAGTCCATGTAGCTGCGCTGCATCTCGGTCTGGATGTCGACCGGTTCGACGCGTTCCGGCGAAGCTGGAGGCGGAGTGTTCACTTCCGTCACGTGTAAAGATCCTTTTCTGGTGTACGGCTGTCGCTACACGTCCAGGAAACGGACATCTCGCGCATTGCGAATGATGAAGGCCCTGCGCGCCTCGACGTCCTCACCCATGAGCACGCTGAACATCTCGTCGGCCTGGGCGGCGTCGTCGAGCGTGGCCTGCAGCAGGATGCGGGTCGCGGGGTTCATGGTGGTCTCCCACAGCTGGTTGGCGTTCATCTCGCCGAGACCCTTGAAGCGCTGGACACCGTCGTGCCCGCGCGGGTCGCGCTTGCCCCGGGCGATGCCCTCCTGGATGATCGCGTCGCGCTCACGATCGGAGTAGGCGTAGGAGGCGTCGTCGCCCTTACGGTCCCACTTGATCTTGTAGAGCGGCGGCTGCGACAGGTAGACGTGACCGCCCTCGATCAGCGGCCGCATGAACCTGAACAGCAGCGTCAGCAGCAGCGTGGTGATGTGCTGGCCGTCGACGTCGGCGTCGGCCATCAGGATCAGCTTGCTGTAGCGCAGTTTGCCGATGTCGAACTCGTCGTGCACGCCGGTGCCCATCGCCGTGATCAGCGACTGGACCTCGATGTTCTGCAGGACCTTGTCGACCCTGGCCTTCTCCACGTTGAGGATCTTGCCGCGGATCGGCAGGATCGCCTGGAAACGCGAGTCGCGGCCGCCCTTGGCCGAGCCGCCGGCGGAGTTGCCCTCGACGATGAACAGCTCGCACTTGCTGGGGTCGTTCCACTGGCAGTCGGCCAGCTTGCCCGGCAGCCCGCTGCCCGACTCGAGCAGCGACTTGCGCCGCGTCAGGTCACGGGCCTGACGCGCCGCGAGCCGGGCCCTGGCGGCCTGCAGCGACTTGTTGATGATGTCCTTGGCCTCACCGGGGTTGCGCTCGAACCACGCGCGCAGGTGGTCGTTGCACGCCTTCTGGACGAACGACTTGGCCTCGGTGTTGCCCAGCTTGGTCTTGGTCTGGCCCTCGAACTGGGGGTCGGCCAGCTTGATCGAGACGATCGCGGTCAGGCCCTCGCGGACGTCCTCACCGGAGAGGTTCTCGTCCTTGCCCTCCTTGAGGAACTTCTGCTCGCGGGCGTAGCGGTTGACGATCGACGTCAGCGCCGCGCGGAAGCCCTCCTCGTGGGTGCCGCCCTCGGCCGTGTTGATGGTGTTGGCGAAGGTGTAGACCGACTCGGAGTAGGAGTTGTTCCACTGCATGGCGATCTCGACCGAGGCGCCGTCGCCGTGCTCCTCGAAGTCGATCACCGAGGCGTGCGCCGGCTCCTTCTTGGAGTTGAGGTGCTTGACGAAGTCGGACAGACCGCCCTCGTAGTGGTATTCGACCCTGACCGGCTCGCCGTTGATGTGGTCGGGCCGCTCGTCCGTCAGGACGATCGTGAGGCCCTTGTTGAGGAAGGCCATCTCCTGGAAGCGGCGCGAGAGCGTCTCGAAGTTCCACGTGGTGGTCTCGAAGATCTCGGGGTCGGCCCAGAATGTGATCATGGTGCCGGTCTCGTCGGTCTCCTCGCCCTGGGCCAGCGGCGCGGTCGGCTTGCTGCGCTCGAAGCGCTGCCGCCAGTAGTGGCCGTTCTGCTTGACCTCGACGTCCATGGCCGACGACAACGCGTTGACGACGGCCGAGCCGACGCCGTGCAGGCCGCCGGAGACCGCGTAGGACTTGCTGTCGAACTTGCCGCCCGCGTGGAGCGTGGTCAGCACGACCTCCACCGCGGACCGCTTCTCGACCGGGTGAATCCCGGTCGGTATGCCACGGCCGTTGTCCACGACACGCACGCCGTTGTCGGCCATGAGCGTGACGTCGATGCGGTCGGCGTGACCTGCCAGAGCCTCGTCCACAGCGTTGTCCACGATCTCGTAGACAAGGTGGTGGAGACCCCGCTCGCCGGTTGAACCGATATACATACCCGGGCGCTTGCGAACCGCCTCAAGCCCTTCGAGTACGGTGATTGAGCTAGCGTCGTAGGACAAGTGCCAAATCCTCCTGCCGCGGACACGCGGCGGGGGAGGCGTCACATGCGTAGCTGAGCTGCCCCTGCCGTGCCCGTCACCGTCGTGAGTGCCCCGTTGCGCTCGCCACCCGGGGGAGTCGGCGCGTCGCATGCGCGCCAGGGGTGACACGCAAGCGGACGTGTCCGGAATCCGCTTTCATTCTACCGGCTCCAGACGCCCAAGGTGGCATTGAACGCGCCTGTGGCGGCCTCTAGCTCGTTTTCCCCCCGTTTGGAGCTCCCCCACACGGGACCGGGGGTCATCGCGTCTGCGGCTCTCTGATCGGTTTTCGGGAGTGTACGGCTCAGCCGTACGTGTCCCCGGGCCCCTTGCTGCCGGTGACCCGGAGCCCGCCGGCCGGACGGGGGGCGTTGAGCGGCCCCCTGACCTTGACCTTCGTCACCGTGCCGTCGCCCAGCTCCTCGTTGAGCCGGCGCACCAGGGTGCGCGCGAGCAGGCGGACCTGCGTCGCCCAAGCCGTGGAGTCGGCGACGATCAGCACCTCACCGTCGTCGAACGACTCGGGCTTGGTGTGCGCGGCCAGGTCGGGCCCCACGATGTCGGGCCAGCGCCCGAACACCCCGCCGACGGCCGCGGACCGCTCCCAGCCCCGCTCGGCCAGCAGATCCATGATCGCGCGTCCGAAAAGCTGGGGATCGCCGGCGTCCCTGCGGGCGCCGGCCGCCTTGCGCCGGGGCTCGCGGCGGGGGAGTTGCCCGCGTTTGGCGGCGTCGGCCTTGGCCTGGGCGAGCTTCTCCCTGGCCATGGCGGCCCCCCTGGCCGTGGGATTGTCGTCACCGGACACGGGTCACGCTCCCTTCGGCTACGTCGAATCGGGCACCGATCAGCTCGGGCGGCACGTCGTCCGCCACGGCGGCGGTGATCAGCACCTGCTCGGCGGGCGCGACGATCTCGGCGAGGCGGCGCCTGCGCTGGCTGTCGAGCTCGGCGAAGACGTCGTCGAGGATCAGCACCGGATCGCCGCCGTCGGCGCGGAGCAGGTCGTAGGCGGCCAGGCGCAGCGCCAGCGCGAACGACCACGACTCGCCGTGGCTCGCGTAGCCGCGGGCCGGCAGATCGCCGATGCCGAGGATCAGGTCGTCGCGGTGTGGGCCGACGAGGGTGACCCCCCGCTCCAGCTCCGCCGGGCGGACCTCCAATAGCCGCTCGCGCAGCCGTTCCTCAAGGGTTTTCCCCAAGTCTGTGGATAACGTCTGTGTATCAGAAGATCCCCGCTCACCGGCGTCTTCGTCCTCAGCGACATCCCCGCCTGTGGACAACGTGCTGCGATAGGCCAGGGTCGCGGGGGCGCTCGTGGGGGCCAGCCCGGCGTAGGCTCCGGCGACCAGCGGGCGCAGCTCCTCGATGAGATCGAGCCGGGCCTGGAGAAGCTCGGCTCCGTGCCGGGCGAGGTGGGCGTCCCACACCTCCAGCGTGCTCAGCACGTCGCCCGCGCCCGCCGCCGCGAACCCGGAGTCACCCTCGGCCCGCCGGGCGCTCCTGGTGCCTCTGCGGGCCTGCGCGGCCGTGCGCAGCAACGCACCCCGCTGCTTCAGCACGCGGTCGTAGTCGGCCCGCACGCCCGCGAACCTGGGCACCCTGGCCACCAGCAGCTCGTCGAGGAACCGCCGCCGCTCCGACGGGTCGCCCTTGGCCAGCGACAGATCCTCAGGGGCGAACAGCACGGTGCGCAGCAGGCCGATGACGTCACGCGGCCGGGACACGGGGGAGCGGTTGAGCCGCGCGCGGTTGGCCCGGCCCGGATTGATCTCCAGCTCGACCAGAGCCCGCCGGTCGTCACGCTGGACGGCGCAGCGCACGATCGCCCGGCTCGCGCCCTGTCGCACGAGCGGCGCGTCGGTGGCGACCCGGTGGCTGGACTGGGTCGCCACGTAGCCCAGAGCCTCGACCAGGTTGGTCTTTCCCTGCCCGTTGGGCCCCACGAACGCCGTGACGCCCGGCTCCAGGCCGAGCTCCACGGACGCGTAGGACCGGAAGTCGGTCAGCGAGAGGTGGGCGACATGCACCCCACGAAGGTTAGTGGGCCACGCAGGTCACCGGGGCCACCGGCTTGCCGCCTGTGGAAAACCGCTGTGGCGTCACGACGCCTCGCGCGGTGGCCGCACGTCGGCGCCCGGCGCGTCGGCGCCCTTGCCCAGAGAGCCCTCGGTGGCGGCGATCGGGTGCCCGCCGAACTGGTTGCGCAGCGCCGCCACCACCTTCATCGCGGGCGGGTCCTCCTGCCGCGAGGCGAACCTGGCGAAGAGCGCGGCGGTGATCACCGGCAGCGGCACGGCGTGATCCACGGCCGCCTGGACGGTCCACCGTCCCTCGCCGGAGTCTTCGGCGTAGCCGCGCAGCTCGTCGAGGTGCTCGTCGTCGTCGAGCGCCCGGACCAGCAGGTCGAGCAGCCAGGAGCGGATGACGGTGCCGGTGCGCCAGCTGCTGAAGGAGCCCTTGACGTCCTTGACGATGTCGGAGGCCTCAAGCAGCTCCCAGCCCTCGGCGAAGGCCTGCATCATGCCGTACTCGATGCCGTTGTGGACCATCTTGGCGAAGTGGCCGGCGCCCACGTCGCCCGCGTGCACGAACCCGTCCTCGCCCTCGGGCTTGAGAGTCTCGAAGATCGGCATCAACCGGTCGACGTCGGCCTTCTCGCCGCCGCACATGAGCGCGTAGCCGTTCTCCAGGCCCCAGACGCCGCCGCTGACGCCGCAGTCGACGAATCCGACGCCCTTGTCCGCCAGCTCGGCGGCGTGCTTCTGGTCGTCCACGTAGTGGGAGTTGCCGCCGTCGACGACCAGGTCGCCCGCGTCGAGCAGCCGGCCGAGCTCGTCGATCACCTGCTGGGTGGGTCGGCCCGCGGGGATCATGACCCAGACCGTGCGTGGCGCCTCAAGCCGCTCGACCAGCTCCTTCAGGCTGGCGACGTCGCTGACCTCGGTGTTGTGGTCGTAGCCGACCACGTCATGACCGCCGCGGCGCAACCGTTCGGCCATGTTGGCGCCCATTTTGCCAAGTCCGACCATGCCGATCTGCATGTGATCTACCCCCTAGTCAGACTTCCATCATCCCCGACGTCAGCCTCAGCCTGACAGGCGGATCGGCATGATCAGGTAACGGTAGTCGGGGGCGCCGTCGCCGTCCACAGGCTTGCCCCCGGTGAGGATGGCGGGCTTCGTGGACGTGGTCATCTGCAGGCGCGCGACATCGGAGTCGATCGCTCCCAGCCCTTCGAGCAGGAACTGGTGGTTGAAGGCGATGTTCATCTCCTCGCCCTCGTAGTCGACCGGCAGCACCTCGACGGCCTGCGCCTCGTCGCCGCTGCCCGCCTCGAGCACGACCTCCCCGCCCCTGAACGCGAGCCGTACGGGGGTGTTGCGCTCGGCGACCAGGGCGACGCGCTTGACCGCCTCGACGAACGGGCCTGTGGACAGGTCGGCGCGCGCGGAGAACTCCGTGGGCAGCAGTGAGCGGTACTTGGGGAACTCGGGGTCGAGCAGCCGCGTGGTCGTGCGCCGCCCGGCGCTGGAGAAGCCGATCATGCCCTCGCCGGTGCCGCCGGCGGAGCTGAGCGCGATCTCGACCTCGGCGCCGGTCGCGCCCAGGGCCTTGGCCGTGTCGGCGAGCGTCTTGCCCGGGATCATCGCGATCGCGGACAGGTCGGACTGGTCGGGCTGCCACTTCAGCTCGCGTACGGCCAGGCGGTAGCGGTCGGTCGCGGCGAGGGTCACGGTCTCGCCCTCGATCTCCATCCGCACCCCGGTGAGCATCGGCAGCGTGTCGTCACGACCGGCGGCGACCGCGACCTGACCGACGGCGGCGGCGAACACGTCACTGCCCACGCGGCCGGCGGCCGGCGGCATGGCCGGCAGCGTCGGGTAGTCCTCCACAGGCATGGTCAGCAGGGTGAACCGGGCGCTGCCACAGGTGACGACCGCCTTGGCGCCTTCGAGGACGAAGTCCACAGGCTGTGCGGGAAGGGCGCGGGTGATCTCGGCCAGCAGCTTGCCGGAGACGAGCACGACACCGGGCTCGCCGGTGTGGAGTTCGAGCGTGACCTCGGCCGAGACCTCGTAGTCGAACCCGGACAGCTTCAGCCGCTGCTCGTCGGTGACCTCCAGGCGCATGCCGGCGAGGACGGGCACGGACGGGCGGGCGGGGAGGCTGCGTGCCGTCCATGCCACCGCCTCAGCGAGGACGTCTCGCTCGATTCGGAACATCACGGTCATCAGCCTCCTGAGTTCGTCGTTGATTCAAAGTGTCGCCTCTCCCGCACCTGAGATCCGGGAGAACCCTTCTTTGGCTCTTGAGTTTCTTAGTAAGAGAGATGTGTGGTCTTCACAGTAGGGGCTGTGGATACCGTGGATAACTTGTGTTTCCGCTGGTCAGGGCCCCTGTTTTTGTCCACCGGAGGTGTGGGTGACGCCTGGGGGTAACTTTGCCGCCTGGGGATGACGCGTCGCTGTGCACAGGCTGTCCCCAGGTCTTGGGGTCTTCGTCCACTGGTTATCCACTGGGTTTCCACAGGTTATCCACCGGGTAAACGGCCTCTCCTGGGGCTCCAAAAAGACTATGCACAGGCTGTCCCCAGGTCATCCACCGGTTGTCCCCAAGTTCTCCTCAGGTTGTCCCCAGCTTTATCCCCAGGCCATCCGCGGGATTTTTCGGGCCAAGGTGGGGTGTTCTGCGGTCGGCTACGGACGTTTTCCCTGATCCACAGTGTTATCCACAGGCTGTGCATAAGAGTCAGGCTCCGCGCGACGTCTGTTTGATGCGCATTGTCAGCTCGTTGACCTGGTTGTACATCGACCGGCGCTCCGCGATGAGCGAGCGGATCTTGCGCTCGGCGTGCATCACGGTCGTGTGGTCACGGCCGCCGAACTGCTGGCCGATCTTCGGCAGCGACAGCTCGGTCAGCTCCCGCGCGAGGTACATCGCGATCTGCCGGGCGTTGACCAGCGCCCTGCTGCGCGAGCTGCCGCAGAGGTCGTCGATGCTGATGCCGAAGTATTCGGAGGTCTTGGCCATGATCGTGGCGATCGTGATCTCCTCGCCCGACTCCGAGGTGATCAGGTCCTTCAGCACCACCTCGGCCAGCTGGAGATCGACACCCTGCCGGTTGAGGCTGGCGAACGCGGTGACCCTGATCAGGGCGCCCTCAAGCTCGCGGATGTTGGTGGAGATGCGGCTGGCGATGTACTCGAGCACCTCGGGCGGCGCGGCCAGGCCCTCCTGTATGGCCTTCTTGCGGAGGATCGCGATGCGGGTCTCCAGCTCGGGCGGCTGGACGTCGGTGATCAGGCCCCACTCGAACCGGTTGCGCAGCCGGTCCTCCAGGGTGATCAGCTGCTTCGGGGCCCGGTCGCTGGAGATCACGATCTGCTTGTTGGCGTTGTGGAGCGTGTTGAAGGTGTGGAAGAACTCCTCCTGCGTCTGCTCCTTGCCCTCCAGGAACTGGATGTCGTCCACGAGCAGGATGTCGATCGCGCGGTAGCGCCCGCGGAACCCGTCGGCCTTGTGGTCGCGGATGCTGTTGATGAAGTCGTTGGTGAACTCCTCGGAGCTCACGTATCTCACTCGCGCGCCGTCGTACAGGCTCTGCGCGTAGTGGCCGATCGCGTGGAGCAGGTGCGTCTTGCCCAGACCCGAGTCGCCGTAGATGAACAGCGGGTTGTACGCCTTCGCGGGGGATTCGGCCACCGCGACAGCCGCCGCGTGCGCGAACCGGTTGCTGGCGCCGATGACGAATGTCTCGAAGGTGTACTTCTGATTGAGCCGTGCGGGTTCGCTGGGTTTGCTGCTCTTCGCCTCCCACCGGTTCGGCGCCGGCTCCGGCGCCTTCTCCACAGGCGGTGTGTACGACTGGGGCTGTTCAAAAGTGAACGTCGGCTGTGGATATTCGGTGGACGACTGCGGTGGCTCCGGCTGTGGAGAATAGAACTGCGGAGGCTCGGAAGCCTGGTAGTGCTGGGCCGATGGGGGCTGTGCAAAACGTGGCTGCGGCTCCGGGCTCTGTGGATAACTCTGACCCACAGCCTGTTGATGAAGGTCGGGCTGGGGCTGCTCGGGAGCCGTCGTGTCGATCATCACGGCCAGTCGCATGGCCCGGCCGAGCTCCTGGGACAGCGCGTGGGCCACGAGCGGGCGCAGCTTGCCCTCGATGAGGTCTTTCAGGAAGTCGTTGGGGACGCCCAGCACGATCGTGTCGTCGGCCAGGGCGATGGGACGGACCATGGAGAGCCAGGTGCGCTGCTGAACCGGGACGTTCTCGTTGAGGAAGTTGCCCAGGGCCCTCGCCCATACCGTGCCAAGGTCGACACCGTTCATGGTGCGGCTCCCCTCCTTCCTCTCGCGGCCCCCCGCGATCTGTTTATCCACAGCCGGCGGTCGCCACCCGACGATCGACCCCGCCCGTCCACAGCCTGGCGGCCAGGCTCTGTGCCCAGACTCTCCACAGGAGATCCACAGGCTTTCCACAGCCTCTAACAGGGCCCCAGGAGCGCCGACAGTATCTTTGTGCACAGCTGTGTTCAAGACGTTGTCCACAGCCTAGTGGCAGCCGGCCCCGCATACTGTGGACGCCACCGAGGCGGTGGAAAACCCGCATGTGGATTAGTGGATAACCGCGCGGCGCCACTCGCTGGTTTGACCTGGGACGCCTTTGACCCGTAACGTACGACGGTCGGCATGCTCACGCGACGGCTATTTCGCGTGCCCTCGCTATTCCTGGCAGGCCGGCCATGTGTGTTAAGCGCCCCTGGGCGCATCATCAAGCCTGGAGCCCACCCGTGAGCAAGCGTACTTTCCAGCCGAACAACCGTCGCCGCGCGAAGACCCACGGCTTCCGGCTGCGGATGCGCACCCGGGCCGGTCGCGCCATCCTGGCCGCTCGTCGCCGTAAGGGCCGCGAGAAGCTGTCGGCCTGATCGCCCTGCGCCCGCTAGGTCGCCCGCCGGTGAAGTCCGCCGGCGGGCATTAGGCGTATACGGTGCTACCCCGGCAAACCCGCATGCGGCGCGGGAAAGAGTTCGAAGCGGCGATCAAGCGCGGTAAACGCGCTGGTCGTCCCGCTGTGGTGATACACCTCACCGTTTCTGGGGATGAAACACCTCTAATCGGTTTCGTGGTCAGTCGCGCAGTCGGCGGCGCAGTGGTCCGCAACAAGGTCAAGCGTCGGCTTCGGCACCTGATGCGAGACCGCCTTGACCGGTTGCCACGAGGTAGCCTGCTTGTGGTACGCGCCAACCCACCGGCCGCGGCCGCGCGATACGAGCAACTTGCCGCCGAGCTCGATCTCGCGTTGGATCGTCTGCTCAGGCGGCGCGAGTCCTCGATGGATGGACAGAGATGACGGAGCAGCCGCAAGGGAGGCCGCCGAGCTTCGCCGCTCGGGCGCTGATCATCCCTATTCGGTTCTACCGGGCCTTCATCAGCCCGATGCTCGGTCCGCGCTGTCGTTTCTATCCGTCGTGCAGCGCCTACGGGCTCGAGGCGATCGCCGTACATGGAGCATTGCGCGGCACATGGCTGACTGTCCGGCGCATCGGGCGGTGCCACCCATTCCATCCCGGAGGTATAGACCCGGTGCCCCCACGCCCGGTTCGGTCTCACGAATTGCAAGGGAGATAGCTCGGTGGAGCTGTCCTGGCTGAGCTGGCTCTATGAAGCCGTAGCCCACGTCATCATCTGGATCCACACCGGATACAGCACATTCCTCAACCCGGACAGCGGGCTGACATGGGCGCTGACCATCATCACGCTGACCGTGATCATGCGGATCCTCATCTTCCCCCTGTTCCTCAAGCAGATGCGCTCGTCGCGGAAGATGCAGGAGCTCGCCCCCAAGGTCGCTGAGCTTCGCAAGCGTTACAAGAACGACAAGCAGCGCATGAACCAGGAGGTCATGGCGCTGTACCAGGGGGCGGGTGCCAACCCTCTCGGCGGCTGCCTGCCGATCCTGGCCCAGTTCCCGATCTTCATCTCGATGTTCACCGTGCTGCAGGCCATGGCCAACGGCCGCGCGGTCTACGGCATGAGCCAGGAACTCGTCGACAGCGCCCGGTCCGCGCACATCTTCGGCGCGCCTCTCCCGGCCAACTTCTTCATGTCGGCGAGCGAGATCGAGGGCTTCGACGCGACCGTCGTACAGACGAAGATCGTGCTGGCCATCTTCGTGGCGATCAGCTCGCTGACCACGTTCCTCACCGTCCGGCAGAGCGTCACGCGCTCGATGGCTCAGATGCCGGACAACCCCATGGCGCAGCAGCAGAAGATCCTGATGTACATCTCGCCGCTGTTCGCCTTCTTCAGCCTGAACTTCCCCCTCGGCCTGATCCTCTACTGGGTCACCACCAACGTCTGGACGCTGGCGCAGCAGCACTGGTTCTACACCCGCAACCCGATGCCCGAGTTCGACGCCAAGGGCAACGTGATCCCGGTGCAGCCCAAGCAGAGCATGCTGGCCAAGCTTCGCAAGACGCCCCCTGAGGAAGCAGCACCTCCCGCGCCGCCGGAGCCTAAGATCATTAGGCAGCAGCCCAGCCGCCAGTCCCGCAGCAAGCGCACCGGCAGCAAGAAGTCGTGAACACGAAGGAGAGGCCGGCGATGACCGAGGCCGAGCAGGAGAAGGCTCCTGATGTCAACGCGCTTGAGCAGGAGGGCGAGATCGCGGCCGACTACGTCGAGGGCCTTCTCGATATCGCCGACATCGACGGCGACATCGACATGGACGTCGAGGGCGACCGGGCGCTCGTCTCCGTCGTCGGCGTCCAGGGCAACGAGCTCGTCGGGCCGTCCGGCGAGGTTCTCGAGGCCCTGCAGGAGCTCACCCGGCTGGCCGTCCACCGGCAGACGGGGGAGCGGTCGCGGCTGATGCTCGACGTCGCCGGCTACCGCGAGCGGCGGCGCGCCGAGTTGACCAAGCTCGGCACCGAGGTCGCCAACCAGGTCCGGGAGAAGGACGAGCCCAAGTCGCTCCAGCCCATGACGCCGTTCGAGCGGAAGATCGTTCACGACGCCGTGGCGGCCGCCGGGCTCCGCAGCGAGTCCGAGGGGGAGGAGCCCCAGCGGTACGTGGTGGTTCTTCCCGCCTGACCCGTTCTGTGGATTTTGTGCGGCCGTCAGCCCCTGTGCGGGGACTGGCGGCCGTTCGTATGTCGCTTTCCTCCCGTACGGCTGCGCCCCGAGCGCGGAACGCCTGCCACGGCCCGCCATCGGGGCGGCCCGCTAGTCTTCCACCGTGATCCCCCCGCCTAGCCTTGAGCTCGGCACCGCCCGTGTCCGAGCCGTCGACCAGCCAATGAAAGGGCCACCAACCAGTGAGCGATGAGCTGCCTGCTCCGCCGGACATTGCCCGGGACGTCTTCACCGGCAACGCCTGGGAGCGGGCGAACTCCTTCGCCGAGCTCCTCGCCGGCCCCGGAGTCGTGCGTGGGCTGCTGGGGCCGCGGGAGGTGCAGCGGATCTGGGATCGCCACCTGCTCAACTGCGCGGTCGTCGCGGAGGCCGTACCCGAGGGAGTGCGGCTGGTGGACATCGGCTCGGGTGCCGGACTGCCAGGTCTGGTGCTGGCGATCGTACGGCCGGACATCACGGTCACGCTCCTTGAGCCGTTGCTTCGCCGTACCGTCTTCCTGGAGGAGTGCGTCGAGGCGCTCAAGCTGGGGAACGTCGAGGTGCTGCGCGGCCGGGCGGAGGAGCTGGCCGGCCGGCGTGAGTTCGACGTCGCCAGTGCCCGCGCCGTCGCCCCGCTTGATCGGCTGCTGAAGTGGGCCATGCCGCTCCTTCGCGAAGGCGGCGAGCTGATCGCGATGAAGGGGGAGCGTGCCGCCGAGGAGCTCGCCGAAGCGGGCCCCCAGTTGCGTGCCAGTGGAGTGAGGACGGCTGAGCTTGTGACCGTCGGGCGCGGTAAGGTCGAGCCGCCTGCAACATTGGTTCGGGTGGTAGCGGGTCGCGCGCCGGAGGTCGGTAGGCGGCGACGAAGGAGGTGACGGTCATGCCAGTCGCAGCATGCGGCCTGGGCTGGCCGGACAGTCCTCCGTCCGAGAGTCCCACAGGGGTTGGCTGGCCCGAAAAGGGCGTGTCGCGACAGCGAATTCCCGGCACCGGCATACCACTGGTTGAAAGGATGGCCATCGTGACCCAGACCCCACTGACCCCCGGCGATTCACCTTTGGTACGAGAGGCGCTCAGCTCTGTGGTTTCACGTGAAACATCCGCGACCCAGGCGGCGGCTCAGGCAGGGGAGGAGCCCGGTGGTCGTGACGGCATGTGGCCGCGGCCGGCCAAATGCCGGGTGATCGCCGTGGCGAACCAGAAGGGGGGAGTGGGCAAGACGACGACGTCCGTGAACATCGCCGCCGCGCTCTCCATGCACGGCCAACGCGTGCTCGTCGTCGACCTTGACCCTCAGGGCAACGCCTCGACGGCGCTGGCCACCGAGCATCGCGGTGACGTGCCGGATGTGTACCAAGTGCTCGTGGACGACCTGCCCATGGCGGACATCATCAAGCAGGTGCCCGACATGCCGGGCCTCTACTGCGCCCCCGCCACCATCGACCTCGCCGGTGCCGAGATCGAGCTCGTCTCGCTCGTGGCCCGCGAAGCCCGCCTCCGCCGAGCGCTCAGCGCCTACACCGGGCTTGAGTTCGACTACATCGTCATCGACTGCCCGCCGTCGCTCGGCCTGCTGACGGTCAACGCGCTGGTGGCCGCCGAAGAGGTCATGATCCCCATCCAGTGCGAGTACTACGCGCTGGAGGGCCTGGGCCAGCTGCTGCGCAACGTCGATCTGATCAAGGCCCACCTGAACCCCACGCTCAGCCTCTCCACGATCGTCCTCACGATGTACGACGGCCGCACCCGTCTGGCCTCACAGGTGGCCGACGAGGTTCGCGCCCACTTCGGTGAGACGGTCCTCAACACGGTGATCCCGCGCAGCGTCCGCCTCTCCGAGGCGCCCAGCTATGGCCAGTCGGTCATGACGTACGATCCGGGCTCCAGTGGGGCCATGGCGTACATGGACGCCGCCCGCGAGATCGCCCACCGCGCCGCCGTCTGACTCCTGCTCCGCATCCTCCACATGGCGGGTTTCTCTCACCTCAACCCTTTCGCCCAACTCGCACCGGCAAGTGCTCTTCGCGGGTTGTCCACTCGATGCCGGTCAGTGCGGTCGATGCGATTTCCGACTGCGTTCTGTGAGTCTGTGCGCTCCATGAAGTGCGTGCGGCGGTGCAGCTCTCACGGCGAAGGAAAGGTGCGCGTTTCGAGGTGCTCTGGCGTGACGCCATGACGGCTTCTCTCGATTTCATCGCCCATGAGTTCATCAACTTCCGCAACGGAAGTTACGCCTGGATCGATGTGAAGCGGTTTCAGCTCGCCCGCTGGTCCGGGGACGAGGTGGCGGCTCTGGATCTTCTGTTACGCCACGAGCGCTATCGAGGCGACTATGCGTCAGGCGATTCGGTCAGCATCGACAACCGGCGGCTTCACGGGCCGTTCCTGCTCTCTCGCATGACCGCGAGTTCGTTCGACCTTGTCGACGAGGCAGTCGCGGATCAGCTGATCCGGACTTGGGTCAAGGAGATCGGATTCCTCGATCCCGTACCTGAAGAGCTGGCTTCGTGCCTCGAAACGCACGTCTACGACTCCCTCCGTGGGGCGACGCATCGGTACAAGTTACGCGAGCTGGGGCGGGAGGCCATGCACGACTACGGGTGGGTGCTGTGGCACTTCTGGGAGTTGGTCCTCCTGGACCGGTCGGACGCGTCGCTCACGTTGGTCGTCGGGGCGGTGGATTAGGTGTCGTACGGGTCGTCGCTTGACGACCGCATGCTCCTACCCGGAGCCGAGGTCGGGCTGGATCATTCGCTGGTCGGCGTGGCCGGCGCACTGGCGGACGACGACGGTGGAAGTGTGGGTGGATAGGGGGCCGGAGGCGCAGTTGGGAGGCCGACGGGCGTGTATATGTGTTGATGGTGTAAATCCGGCGCAACCGCGTGTGGCGACGAGGCACCGTGTTGCGTTGACGACGGTAACCTCTCCTGGAGTGACCGGAATCAGCCGGGGTGGATGAGGAGACGTAGTGAGTCAGCAGCGGCGGGGATTGGGGAAGGGGCTCGGGGCGCTCATCCCGACCGGTCCCATTGTTGACGGCACCGGAACGGCGGTTGCCACCAACGGTGCGGGAGAGACCAACCCTCAGCCGATTGCCGGCGCGTACTTCAAGGAGCTATCCCTCAGCGCCATCGTGCCCAACCCGCGACAGCCCCGTGAGGTGTTCGACGAGGATCGCATCAAGGAGTTGGCGGCGTCCATCTCCGAGGTCGGTTTGCTCCAACCGATCGTCGTGCGGTCCGTCGGCGGTGGCCGCTATGAGCTCATCATGGGGGAGCGGCGCTGGCGCGCGTGCCAGCTCGCCGAGCTTGATCCCGTTCCGGCGATCGTCCGTAACACGATGGACAACGAGCTCCTCCGTGACGCCCTCATCGAGAACCTGCAGCGGGAGCAACTCAACGCCCTGGAAGAGGCCGCCGCCTACCAGCAACTGCTGGACGACTTCCAGGCCACCCACGACCAGCTCGCCCAGAAGGTCGGCCGCTCCCGCTCCCACATCACCAACACGCTGCGCCTGCTGAATCTCCCCCCGGAAGTCCAACTCCGCGTCGCCGCTGGCACCATCAGCGCCGGCCATGCCCGCGCACTCCTCGGCCTCGACAGCCAGGAGGAGCAGATCCAGCTCGCGAAGCGCATCGTTGCCGAGCTTCTGTCCGTCAGAGCGGTCGAAGAGATCGTCGCACTCGGGAGCTCAAAGGCGGCCCAGAACGCCCCCCGTGAGCGCAAGCCCAACAAGCCCGTCGCCCCTGGTCTGACCCACCTGGCGGATCGGCTCTCCGATCACTTCGAGACCAAGGTCAAGGTCGATCTGGGGCGTCGCAAGGGGCGCATCGTCGTGGAGTTCGCCACGATCGACGACCTTGAGCGCATCATCGGCACCATGGCCCCCGAGGCGGCGCGTGCCATGCGAGAGTCTGAGGGCTGACCTGTTTCACGTGAAACCGTGCCGTGTTTCACGTGAAACCGCCACGCTCACCCGTCGCCCTGGGGCGTCTCGTGTACAGGTGTCCGTCGCCGCACTTGGGCGATGCGCACCCGCACTACGTCATGCTCGTCCACCTGCCTCACGACCACACTCCGGTGAGCATGCGCGACGCGCCAGGACACGATCGCAACGCTGCCGGCCTTTTCTGTGACCGCCACTGAAAGCGCGGTCCTTCTCGGCGACCTGACCGTCTGCAGCCATCGCGTTGATCCAGAAAACCTATTGCCGGCCGGGCATTCGAGCTGCTGTCGTGGTTCCCGCACTCCTGGATCAACGAACGGAGCACATGTCTTGCTGACCGGCGATCTCGTACGACTGCGCCCCATGGAACCCTCTGACGCGGCGGCCCACCACCGCTGGAACCACGATCCCGACGTCATGCAGTGGTTCGCCCACAGCTATCCGGTCAGCCGGGAGCGGTTCGTCGACGAATACGCCGACCGCCCGAAGAACTCCTACGAACGCACCGTGCTCGGCATCGAAACTCTCGCCGACGACCGTCTGATCGGCCTGGTGGTCCTCAGCGGCGCAGAGCCGGAGACCGGCGGCGCCGAGCTCGACATCTACATCGGCGAGAAGGACTGCTGGGGCAACGGCTACGGCACCGAAGCCGTCCGCCTGATCTGCCGCTACGGCTTCGACGCGCTGCGCCTGCACCGCATCGAGTTGTGGGTTGCGGACGAGAACGCGGCAGCCATCCGCGTGTACCAGAAGGTCGGCTTCGTCGAAGAGGGCCGCGCCCGAGACACTCTCCGCAGAAACGGCCGATGGCATGACATGGTCCTCATGAGCCTGCTGGAGGGCGAGCTCAAGGACTGAGCGCGAGCGCTCCTAACACGCCCTGTCCCGCCCTGACGCGCCGCGCGTCGAGTGCCGTGCCGTGGGTCCGGCGGCCCCCGGACACCCGTGGCGCCGCGTCCCGTCCCGCCGCGCCGCGCCTCGTCCCGCCGTGCCGTGCCTTGGGCCAAGCGCCCGTCCGGTGCTGTGCTCGGTCGCGCGGCCACTGTCTCCTGGGAAAGCCTTGGAGCTCCGGTGTGCCGCTGGGTCTGGTGACCGCGGCGTACAGATGGGCCTTAGCTCGGGGTGTACGTGCCGTCTTGTGTGGTGGGCTGGCCAGTGAACACGCCTCAAGCAGGCGTAGGTCTTGCCCACTTGGTGCCTGCCGTACCGACATCGGGTGCCTACTGCGTCGTTCTGCCGTGATTGCGGTGCTGCTCTCAACGTCAACGTCGAGCCGAGTGGAGGGAGGCCGCAGGGAGTTCGGTGAATCGCGAGTGTTTCACGTGAAACCACGAGAGAGGTCAGGAGGAAAGTGCCTTGCGGATGTCGGTGAGGAAGTCGTCGATGTGCTCGGGCGTGGTGTCGAAGGCGGTCATCCAGCGCACAATGCCGGCGGCCTCGTCCCACTGGTGGAAGAGATAGCGCTCCTGAAGCGCGGCTGCCGCCTCTGCGGGAAGTGTGGCGAAGACGGCGTTGGACTGCACCGGGTAAGTGATGGTGACTCCTGGAACGCCGGTCAGGCCGGCCGCCAGCCGGTCGGCCATGTGATTGGCGTGACCAGCGTTGCGGCGCCAGAGGTCGTCGGTGAGGAGAGCCGAGAGCTGAGCCGAGATGAAGCGCATCTTCGAGGACAGCTGGAGGGATTGACGCCGCAGGAATGGCACGGCGTGGGTCAGCGAGCTGTCGAGCACCACCACTGCCTCGGCCGCCAGGGCGCCATTCTTGGTGCCACCGAAGCTGAAGACGTCGACCCCGACGTCGGTGGTGATCGTGCTCAGGTCACATGAGAGGTACGCGGCGGCGTTGGCCAGGCGGGCACCGTCCACGTGCAGGAGCAGGCCCGAGTTGTGGGCGGTCTCGGCCAGGGCGGCGATCTCGTCGGGGGAGTAGCAGGTGCCGAGTTCGGTGACCTGGGAGATGGAGACGACGCGCGGCTGGGACTCGTGGTGGCTGCCCAGAGCGCTCAGGCGGCCGGTGATGTCATGGGGCCGCAGCTTGCCGCCCTCCGTGGGAACGGTGACGAGCTTGACGCCGAGAAGGCGTTCGGTCGCGCCCGTCTCGTGCGTCGCAATGTGGGCGGTGTCGGCACAGATGATGGCGTCGTACCGGCCGAGCATGAGGGCCAGCCCGACCATATTGGCACCTGCGCCGTTGAGCACGGCGAAGCCCTCCGCGCCGGTGCCGAAGGTGTCCTTGATCTGGCGCTCGAAGACGGCGGTCCACGGGTCGTCTCCGTAGGCGGGGGCGTCGCCGTGGTTCGCCGCCGTCATGGCTTCGAGGACAGCAGGGTGTACGCCGGCGTGGTTGTCGCTGGCGAAGCTCTTCGGATATGTCGAATCGATCAGCACACCAAAAGGCTACTTACCCCGGAACAACCGGCGCGGTGCCCGGCCACCGAGCCACCGGGGGGTTGAACCGGCGGCAGCGGAGGCCAGAGGTCAGGTGCGGGTCCGCGCGGCGGCGTTGTGGAGGAGGATGCGGCACAGCCCACCGAGGTCCTGCCCGGCGGCCTCGGCCGCCATCGGGAGGAGGCTGGTCTCGGTCATGCCTGGGGCGACATTGACCTCAAGGAAGTGCGGCTGGCCCGAGGCGTCGACGATGAGGTCGGTGCGGGAGATGTCGCGCAGGCCGAGCGCCGTGTGCGCGGTGACCGCGGTCTGCGCGCAGGCGGCGGCCGCGTCGGGGGAGAGGCGGGCGGGGGCGAAGAACTCGGTGTGCCCGGCGGTGTAGCGGGCGGCGTAGTCGTAGACCCCCTCGTCGGGGACGATCTCGACGGCGGGCAGCGCGATCGGCCCGTTGCCGAGATCGACGACCGACACGGCCACCTCGACACCCACCACGTAGCGTTCGATCAACGCCGTGTCGCCGTAGGCGAAGCAGCCGACCATCGCGGCGGGCAGCTCCTCGGCGGTGCGCACGATGGAGGCGCCGAGCGCGGAGCCGCCCCGGGCGGGCTTGACGAACAGGGGCAGGCCGAGCTGTGCCACGATGCGCCCCAGGACCATGGTGGCGCCGAGGTCGTGGAACGTCTCCTTGGGCAGCGTGACCGACTCGGGGGTGACCAGGCCAACCGAGCGGACGACGGCCTTGGCGGTCGGCTTGTCGAACGCGACCCGGCAGGCGTCGGGGTCGGCGCCGACGTAGGGGACGTTGAGCAGCTCCAGCACGGAGCGGATCGCGCCGTCCTCACCCGCGCCGCCGTGCAGGGTGACGAAGACGGCGTCCGGCGGGTCGGCGAGGATGGACGGGACGAGCGACGCGTCGGTGTCGCGGGCCTCGACGTCGATGCCCGCCGCACGCAGCACCTCGCTCACCCGGCGACCGGAGCGCAGGGACACCTCACGCTCGTACGAGAGGCCTCCGGCCAGCACGAGCACGTGGCCCAGATCGCTCATTGCATCTCCTCCGCTGATGGAACGCTGTCCAACCGTACCGGCGTCGGGGACGGATGGGTGCACACCAGGCGCATTCCTCAGTGTCAGGCCGTCAAAATGTACGGCCGGCGCCCCCTGTGGGTGGACGCCGGCCGTACGGAAAAAGTCACGCCAGGTCGGGTCCGGGGGTGTCCACACCGGCATGGCCACGGGTGGATCCGGTGCCGAACGTGTCGCGCAGCTGGATCTCCTGCTCGATCACCCCGGCCAGCCGCCGCACCCCTTCGCGGATGCGTTCGGGCTCGGGGAAGCAGAAGGACAGCCGCATCTGCCGCGACCCACTGCCGTCGGAGAAGAACCCGGTGCCCGGGACGAACGCCACCCGCTCGGCCACCGCCCGCGGCAGGATCGCCTTGGAGTCGAGGCCTTCGGGCAGGGTCACCCAGACGAAGAACCCGCCGGCGGGGCGGGTCCAGGTGACCTCGGGCGGCATCAGCGCCTCAAGCGAGTCGAGCAGCGCGTCGCGCCGCTCGCGGTAGAGCTCCTTGAACGACTTGATCTGCTCCCGCCACGGCTGCGTGGTGAGGTACTGGCCGACGGCCAGCTGGGTGAACGACGAGTGCGACAGCACGGCCGACTCCATGGCCAGCACGAGCTTGTCGCGGATGGCGTGCGGCGCGAGTGCCCAGCCGACGCGGAACCCGGGGGCGAGCGTCTTGGAGAACGACCCCAGATAGACCACGCCGTCGGCGTTGTCGGCGCGCAGCGCGCGCATGGGCTCGCCGTCGAAGCCGAGCAGGCCGTACGGGTTGTCCTCGACGATCAGTACGCCGGCCCGCTGGCAGATGTCGAGCACCTGCTGGCGCCGGGCCGCGTTGAGCGTGACGCCTGCCGGGTTGTGGAAGGTCGGGATCGTGTAGAGGAACTTGATCGGCGCCCCGGCGGTCTCCAGGGCGTAGATGGTCTGCGCCAGCGATTCGGGCACGATGCCCTGATCGTCCATGGCGATATGCACCACTTTGGCCTGATAGGCGGCGAATGTGCCTAGGGCGCCCACGTACGAGGGCCCTTCGGCCAGTACGACGTCACCCGGGTCGATGAAGATCCGGGTGATCAGGTCGAGGGCCTGCTGTGAACCGACGGTGACGACGACGTCGTTCGCCCCGGCGTGGATCCCCTCCAGGCGCATGACCTCGCAGATCTGCTCGCGCAGGTGCGGATCGCCCTGGCCCGAGCCGTACTGCAGCGCGACCGGGCCGTGCCGGGTCACCAGATCGGAGACCAGCTCGCCGACCAGGTCGAGGGGGAGGGCCGTGACGTACGGCATGCCGCCGGCGAGCGAGACCACCTCGGGTCTGGACGCGACGGCGAAGAGAGCTCGGATCTCGGAGGCGACCATCCCGGTAGCTCGTGCGGCGTACCGATCGACGTAGGCATCGATCCGCGACCCTTGGGTCGCGGGCGTTTGACCGTGATCCTGCTCTTCTGTCACGGTCCACCTCCTGTCACAGGTAGAGCTGAGATACCAGATTACGCCAGTCCGACATGTCGCCCATGGAGGGGGCTGGAGCGCCGTGGTATCCGCTGGTGGCACCATCACTGGGCTACGATGCCAGCTGGAGACGTGGTTTTCGCGCGCTTTTCCGGGTCAACGATTGGGGCCGTAGTTGTCGCGTCGGCTGGTCAACATCACCCTGGACAATCTGGACGATCTGCCGCGCCGCTGCCGGCGGTGCGTCTTCTGGGAGCTCGACCCCGTCGGGGGCGAGCGTGCGGTCGAGTCAGGCGATCCGGGGCTGGAGAAAGAGGCGTGGATCTCCGGCACGCTGCTCGAATGGGGCAGCTGCGGGAAGGTCGTCTACGTCGACGGGGTGCCTGCCGGATTCGTCCTCTACAGCCCGCCTCTCTACACCCCGCGCTCCCTGGCCTTTCCCACCTCGCCGGTCAGCGCCGACGCGGTCCTGCTGATGACGGCGCACATCATCCCCGAGTTCTCCGGCGGCGGGCTGGGCCGGATGCTGATTCAGGGAGTGGCCAAAGACCTCACGCGGCGCGGGGTGAAGGCCATCGAGGCGTTCGGCGACCTCAAGTGGGAGGAGCCGAGCTGCGTCGTGCCTGCCGAATATCTGCTTTCGGTGGGGTTCAAAACGGTCCGGCCGCATTTGCGGTTCCCTCGGCTGCGGCTGGAGCTCAAGACCGCCGTCTCGTGGCGTGAGGACGTCGAGGTGGCCCTGGAGCGCCTTCTCGGGTCCATGAGCCCGGAACGCGCACTTCGCCCCGTCTGACGTCTCTCAAGGACGTCTCTCAAGGACGCCTCTCAAGGACGCCTCTCAAGGTAGGTCTCTCAAGGACATGTCCCAAGGGCGTACCCAACGGCGTACCTCAAAGGCGTGTTTCCCGGAGCGTCCTCCCGTACAGAATGCGAGCCCATGCGAAAGCCCCCTGCCTCCCGGCAGGGGGCTTTCGCGGTGAGTGCGGCGGAGCGGCGGCCTAGATGATGCCGTCGAGCTCCCTCAGCAGCATGGCCTTCGGCTTGGCGCCGATGATCTGCTTGACGACCTCTCCACCCTTGAAGACGTTCATCGTGGGGATCTGGAGCACACCGTAGTCACGCGGAACGTTGGGGTTCTCGTCGATGTTGAGCTTGACGATCTCCAACTTGTCGCCGTGCTCCTTGGCGATCTCCTCCAGGATGGGCGCCACCTGACGGCACGGGCCACACCATTCGGCCCAGAAGTCGACCAGAACGGGCTTGTCGCTCTTGAGGACCTCAGCCTCGAACGTGGCGTCGGTTACTGCCTTCACGGTGCGCTCCTTAACTCTCGTTGTTGGCCAGCCAGCGCTCGGAGTCGAGCGACGCCGCGCAGCCGGTGCCGGCCGCGGTGATGGCCTGGCGGTAGGTGTGGTCGACGACGTCACCCGCGGCGAACACGCCGTCGAGGTTGGTCGCGGTGCTCGGCGACGCCACCTTGATGTACCCCTCGTCGTCGAGATCGATCTGACCCTTGACGAGCTCGGTGCGGGGGTCGTGACCGATCGCCAGGAACAGCGCGTCGGTGGCCAGCTCGCACTCCTCGCCGGTCTTGACGTTGCGCAGCTTCACCGCCTCGACCCTGCTGTCGCCCAGGACGTCGACGACCTCGCTGTCCCAGACGAACCGGATCTTGTCGTTGGCGAACGCCCGCTCCTGCATGATCTTGCTGGCGCGCAGCTCGTCGCGACGGTGCACGACGGTGACCATGCGGCCGAACCGGGTGAGGAACGTGGCCTCCTCCATCGCCGTGTCGCCGCCGCCGACGACCACGATGTCCTTGTCGCGGAAGAAGAAGCCGTCACAGGTGGCACACCACGAGACGCCGCGGCCGGACAGCCGCTTCTCGTTCACCAGGCCGAGCTCCCGGTAGCCGGAGCCCATCGCCAGGATGACCGACTTGGCGTAGTAGGTGTCGGAGTAGGTCTTGACCACCTTGGGGGTGGCCTCGAGGTCGACCTCGACCACGTCGTCCGCGACCAGCTCGGCGCCGAACCGCTCGGCCTGCTTGCGCAGGTTGTCCATCAGGTCGGGGCCCATGATGCCGTCGGGGAAGCCGGGGAAGTTCTCCACGTCGGTGGTGTTCATCAGGGCGCCACCGGCGGTGACCGACCCCTCGAAGACCAGCGGCTTGAGCTCGGCGCGGGCCGAGTAGACCGCCGCGGTGTAGCCCGCAGGGCCCGACCCAATGATGATCACGTTACGAACGTCGCTCAACGCTCCCACGCCTTCCTCGTCTGTGGTTGCCAGTGGCGTCAACAGATCCTAGGCCGCCGTGATTCCCGTGCCTTCACCACCACGCCCCGACAACCGAACCACCACGCTCCGACAAACCGAAAGAGCCCGCCTAGGCGGGCTCTGACGTGAGATTTCGCTACCAGCGATTACCGGCGGTTGCCAGTGGTCACCAGCGGCCGAGCATCGGTTTGCGCAGGTTCTTGCAGTTGAACGGATCGACGATGTCGATGCGCAGCCTGCCGGACGCCTTGTCCTTCCAGGACGCGACGATGATGGCCTCCTGGCCGTTGTACTGGCCCTGGTCCACGGCGTACGTCGTGAGCTTGGAACGCGTGGCCACCTTGCTCACACATGTGTCGACCTTGTCGACGTCGGGAGAGCCGCCGTTGATGATCGGTGCCGGAGCCAGGAAGCCCTCAAGGGGCTGGCGCAGCTCCTGATCGCTGTAGTTGTGGCCGCTGTCGGTCAGCGCGTAGGCCCTGGCTCTCGCCTCTTCCCTGGTCGGCGACGGCGCGTCAGCCTCGAACACGAGGTCGGGGCCGCTGCCACCGGAGGCGAGCAGGCCGCTGGAGACCACCGCGGTGCCCACCACGGCCGCGGCCGCGGCAGCCGCCACCGCGGGCATCGCCCACCGGCGACGTCGTGCGGCGCGGCGACCGGCCGGGACGATCGTGCCGTCCTCGGCGACCACCCCCAGGCGAGCGGGCTCCGGCGCCTCGGCCGGCCGCTCCCATGGGGAGTCGCGCATGAGCTCGTCCCAGTCAGGTGTCTCCGCGAGCCCCACCCCACCCCGCCGCGCCCCGTAGGACTCGGCTTCGCGGAGCTCGGCGGCGAGCGCCTTGTCGATGCGTAGCGCGACACCCATCGGCATGGCCGGTGTGGGAGTCGCCGCGAGCACCTCGCGAACCGCTGCCAGGTCGGCCAGTAGCTCCCCACAGGGGTCGCATACCGCGAGATGCTCGCGGACCTGGCGGGCCGTGCCAGCGTCTAGGAGATCCTCGGCAAGCTCTGCCAGGACGTCCAGATCGTAGTGCGTATCACCCGTCACGAAGTTCTGCTCCCTTCGCGGATGAGACGCGACTGAGGTCTGATCGGTTCCGCAGATGCGAAAGAATTGGGGCAAGTTTCGCGCGCCCCCGCGCGCACCGGCTCTTCACCGTCCCGCTGGGCACGTCAAGCACCTGAGCTGCGTCTTCGACCGAATAGCCCATCATGTCGACCAGGACGAGCGCCGCTCGCTGGTCGGTGGGCAGCAGCTTCAGGGCGGCCGAAACCTCCATCGAGACCTCACGCTCGACGGTCTGGTCGGGCAGCGGGCTGTCGCGTTCGGCGGCCTCGATGAGCTCGTCGTCGGCCACGGGCCTGATGGACTTGCGGCGCATCCGGTCGAGACAGGCGTTGACGACGATGCGGTGCAGCCAGGTGGTGACCGCCGCCTCGCCGCGGAAGGTGCCGGCCTTGCGATAGGCGGACACGAACGCGTCCTGGACCGCGTCGGCAGCCTCGTCGGGGTCGCCGAGGGTGCGCAGGGCGACGGCCCACATGCGGTCGCGGTGCCTCTTGACGATCTCGCTGAAGGCGTGTGGATCCCCGTTGATGTGCGCGGTCAGCAGGTCGGCGTCGCTGACAGCCGGCCGATCCGCGGGAGAAGGTGTCTCGGGTGGGGAGTTCACAAGAGGGATTCCTGGTTATGCCGATCCGGGAGAGTGCACCACTACTTCATAGATGGTGCCATGAAACTTGCCCGCATCTGCCGGAAGACGCGTAAACCAGATCAAAACGTACTGGCCGGTTGCGGCTTGATCAGGAGTAAGAGTGATCTTGCCCGAGGCGTCCTTCGCCTTGGCCACGGTCTTGAGTGAGGAGAGCTCCGGCTTGCTGCCGACCTTCAGCTCCACGGTCGCGCCCGGCGCGTCGGCCAGCGTGGCCACCACGTCGCTGATCTGCATGGACTTGCCCATGTCGAGGAGCAGGCCCACGCCGTCCTTGAGATTGCCCAGCTCGGCGCTGTTGTAGTTGTCGGTCTTCCAGAACGTGCTGGGCTTGCCGTCGATCGTCAGGTGCGCCAGCTCCTGCTTCTCCTCGCGGTCGCCGAGCGGGTCGAAGCCGTTGGCCTCTTCGGCCTTGACGGCCTGCGGCTGGGTGGAGGGCTTGGTGCTCGGCGTGGTCGAGGGGTCGGCGGCCTCCGGCGTGCTCGGGCTGCCCAGGCTGCGGCCGATCGTCCAGGCCCCCACGCCGACCGCGGCGATGACCAGCAGCACCACGACGGTCATCAGCACCCGGTTGAGGACGCCGCCGTTTTGGGGCGCCATGTGGTGGTGCTGCATGGTCGGGCGCGGCGGCGCCGCGGGCCGTCGCTCGGTGTCGAGACCCTCGGAGGGGGACGCCGCCGGCACCGAGGGAGGGGTCTGGGGATAGGCGATGGGGATCGGCATCGGCCGGGCCACGCCGGCCAGCGCCTCGGCGACCTCGGCCGGGCTGGTCAGCGGGCTCTGCCCCCGGCGCGCCTCGGGCAGGCAGGCCCTGACCGTGACCGTCTCCAGGTAGCTGGGCACGCCGGCGGTGACCTGGCGGGGCGTGCAGAAGTGCCCGTCGTTCATGGGAGCGGCCGGCAGGCCGTGCTCCTCCTCGTCGCCGGGCCAGTGGCCGGTCAGCCCGGCGTAGAGCAACCGGCCCAGCCCCTCGGCGTCGTCGAGGGCGGGCTGGTCGGTGGTGAGCCCGGCCAGGGCCGCGTCGACCGCGACGCCCAGCACCTTGACGATGTTGCCGGTGGTCCACACCAGGTGGGCGGGGCGCAGGCACAGGTGGTAGAGGTTGGCCTCGTGGGCGTGGGCGAGCGCCTCGGCGGCCTCGGCGACCAGCCCGGCCGCCCGCTCGGGGTCGAGGGGACCGGCGGCGAGCAGGTCGGCCAGCGTGTCGCCGGTGACCCACTCACTGACCACGTAGGAGTAGTCGTCCTCCTGGGCCGCGTCGAAGACCTGGGTCAGACGCGGGTCGGTGAGCCGGCTGGCCGCCCGGGCGGCGGTCACCACCTCTTGGACGCGCGGAAACTCGGGCGCGAAGGTGTGCACGGCGACCGGGCGGGCGAGGATCTCGTCGATCGCCTTCCACAGCGTGGCACCATCGGATTCGCTGACCCGGTCCTCGAGCCGGAAGCGTTCGGCGAGACGGGTGCCGGGTTCGACGGCAGACGTGCTCACTGACTCACTCCGCTCGGCCGATCGGGTGTGCTAATGACTCGACGCGCCTGCGCGGAGGTGTCCCACGTAGGCATGCTATGCCGGGTGGATCCGCCCACGCGCCTCCTGCTTCCATTCGTGCGTGTCGGGCACCATGCTAGTGCCGCGTTGGTTCGGCCCGCGTTCCTAACGCCCTACCCTCCCGGCGACCATCCCAACGATCGAGTTGACCTCGGGAATGCGCGCCCGGTGGGCGACCGCGAGATACAACAGCATGCCCAGCCCACCGCCTACGGCCAAGATGATCAGAGAATTGAGGAAGTCGAGCCCTCCGAAGACCTGCTGAGCGGTCCACACCGCGGCCAGTGCCAGCACGGCGGAGGGCAGGGCCGCGAGATACATCCTGGTCAGCGCCATGCCGATCTCCCAGCCGCCCAGCCCCCGCACCCGCCGGGCGGCCAGCCACCAGGCCACCATCGCGCCGAGGGCGTAGGCGACGGCGTAGGCGAAGGCCAGCCCCATCACGGCGTAGCGGGCGGGCAGCAACTGGAAGAAGACCACCATGAGCACCGCGTTGACCGCGGTCGTGCCCGCGCCGACGAACACCGGCGTGCGGGTGTCGCCGAAGGCGTAGAAGACGCGCAGCAGCAACTGGAAGATCGCGAACGGCACCAGCGCCAGGCCGTACACCTGCAGCACGTTGCCGATGTATTTGGCCGCCTCGACCGAGGTGGCCCCATGGGCGTAGATCGGTACGGTGATCGCCGGGCCGAGCACCATCAGCAGCAGCGACACCGGCACCATCACCGAGCTGATCAGGCGGACACTCGACCCGAACTCTCCGCGTACGTCGTCCAGCCGCCCCTCGGTCACCCCCCGGCTCATCCGCGGCAGCATGGCGGTGATCACCGAGACGCCGATGACGCCGTAGGGCAGCTGGAAGAGCTGGAAGGCGAAGGTGTAGGGGGTGATGCCGTGGCCGGGGACCGCGTCGCCCGCCGCGCTGGACAGGTTGGTGGTCAGCATGAACCCGAGCTGGGTGATGATCACGTAGCCGATGGTCCAGATGCCCGCCCGGCCCATCTCGCCGAGCCGCGCGTTGCGCAGGTCGAAGCGGGGGACGAAGGCGAACCCGACCCGCTTGAGCGCGATGACCAGGACCAGCGCCTGCGCCACGATGCCGGCCGTGGTGCCGAGGCCGAGCAGGGCCAGCTGCCCGTTGGTGACCTTGGAGATGTCGCCGCCGGTCGTGCCGGCGATCACCGCGTAGGCCGCCAGCACGCCGATGACCACGAGGTTGTTGACCACGGGCGCCCACATCGGAGCCGCGAAGCGGTCCCGGGTGTTGAGGATGGCGCCCGCGACCGCTCCGATGCCGAAGAAGGCGAGCTGCGGCAGGATGAACCTGGCCAGCGCCACCGCCACCTCGAACTTACGGGTGCCGGGCTCCCAGTCGGTGGTGTAGAGGTCGATGAGCAGCGGCGCCGCCAGCACCGCCAGCGCCGCGACCAGGATCAGCGCGACCGTGGTGATCGTCATCAGCCGTTGCTCGTACGCCCGGCCGCCGTCGGGGTCGTGCTGCTGCGCTCGTACGATCATCGGCACCACGACGCTGCTCAGCACGCCGAGCAGCAGCAGGTCGAGGATGCTGTAGGGGATCGCGTACGCCGCGTTGTAGGCGTCGCCCATCGCCATGGTGCCGATCGCGTAGGCGAGCACCATGGTCCGGACGAAGCCGGTGACCCTGGACACCATCGTGCCCGCGGCCATGATGGCGCTGGCCCGCAGCAAGCGGCTCATACGGTCTCACTTTCCCGTGTCCTGGTGGCTCGCTGCAGCCGTCGCTGCGACCTGCGCCTCAGCACCCGGGTCACGACGGCGGCGAACATGACCGTCAGCGCCGCCCCGACGATCACCAGCGCGATCCCGGTGTAGCCGGTGGTGCGGATCGTCAGCTTCACCGGCTTGCCGTACGGCTGGCCGTCGGCGGTCTTGAGCTGGACGTTGACGGTGGCGTCACCGCTGCCGCCGCTCATGGTCGCCTTCATCGGGACCTGGAGGGTGCCGCTCTGCCCGTTGCCCCCGATCACCAGCCGTGTGGACGCGCGCTCGTCGATCTGCAGCCGCGCGGGGCTGTTGGAGGTGACCTCGATGTCGACCGTGACCTCGTCCGGCAGGGAGTTCTTGACGCTGATCGGCACCACGCCGTCGGCGCCGGCCAGGGTGCGTGGCCGGTCGGGGTCGGCGCCGGTGATCGAGATCTTGTTCATCCGGCTCTGCACCGCGCTGTCGACGATCTTGGTCATCGCGCGGCCGGCCCGTGACTGGTTGCGCCAGGCGGAGGAGGTCAGCCTGAGCACCGCCGCGTCGAAGTCGGACGGCGGCTTGCCGGTGATGATGCCGGAGGTGAGCTGTGCCCGGCCCGCGACCTCCTTGACCGGGTCGAGGTACTTGGCTCCGAGCTCTTCCTTGCGGTCCTGCTCGGTGTAGGTCAGGCCGGCCCGCGGCACCTGGGTCGTGGCCGGCTTGATCGAGCTGAGCGGGGTGAGCGTCAGCCACGGCAGCTTGCCGGCGGTCTTGAGCAGCGAGGAGACGAGCGTGGGGTTGGGGTCCCAGCGCCGCGACGGGGCCATGACCAGCGATCTGGCCTGCGTCTGGCCGGGCTCGGCGGAGATCATCGCCGTCTCGGCGACGAACCGCTGCCTGCTGAGCGCCACCGAGCCGGAGACGCTGGAGTCGGGCTCCAGCATGCGGCTCAGGCCCGCGTCGGCGATGAGCGCGGTGACGGGGCCCGCGACGCTGTCGAGCGTCGTCGCGGCGTCGGGCGTGTGGCTCACGGGCGGCAGGGGCGGCACGTTCGTCGAGTTGAGCAGGACCCTCGTCACGCGGGCGACGCCCGGCTTGCCCACGGAGAGCAGGTCGAGCGCGTCGGGGTCGATCAGGCCGGCGGCCGGCCAGGCGGTGCTCGTCTGCACGTCGGGCTTGAGCAGCTCGCGGGCCTTCTGGCCGCCCAACTCGATCGCCCGGCCCGTCTGGCTGTCGAACCCGCGGTGGGCGAGGGCGGCCACGTCGGGGTCGGCGTAGGGGGTGGCCACCACGGGGGAGTTGGCCAGGGCGGATCGCAGATCGGTGAGCCACTGGGTGGCGCCGCCGTCGGCGGGTTTCTTCTGGAGCCCGTCCTTGGTGCTGAGGGAGTAGGGCTTGGTCATCGCGTGCGCGTCGTCGAGGAGCGCGGGGTCGACGATCCAGGTGACGTTCTTGGACGCTGTCTTGGCGATGCGGGCCAGGTCGGCGAGCCGGCCCTTGCCGGTCAGGGCCGCGCTCAGCTTGTCGTCGGTGAAGGTGGCGTCGTCGGCGCGGTGCGGCTGGTCGATGATCGGCAGGACGACGGCGAGCCGGTTGCGCGGTGGCCTCTGCGGCGTCGGGGGCGCGTACGTGAGCAGCGTGCGTTGCACGCCGAGCGATCGCCAGCCCTGTTGCAGCACCTCGACGGCCACCGGGTAGACGCCGAACGAGCTGAGCTGCAACTGCGCCGGTGTGCGGGTGATCTCCCAGGTGGCCGACGCGCCGGCCTCCAGCGCGGGGAAGTCCATGCTCGACGAGGTGGAGACGTTGCCCGGGAGCGTCGGTGGGGTCTGGTCGGCCAGGTAGGAGTCGATGGCGGCCCGATCGGCCAGCCGCTGCCCCGAGTAGCGCAGCTGGACCCGCAGGCCGGGCATGGCGGCGCCGGTGTCGTTGCGGATCGTCCCGCTGATCTTGATCTCGTCGGCGGCGCCGGTGGTGAACTCGGGGGTGATGGACGTGACCGTCAGCTCGAGCCCCTGCCGGGCCGTCATCACCGTCGTCGCGGCAGCGGTGTCCGGCGTCGTCGCGACCAGGGGCGCGAGCAACGTGGTGGACAGGGCGGCGAGCACCGTGACCTTACGGATCACGCGTCCGCCTGGGCTGAAGTACGACGCACGCCCGCAATGGTACGGGTTCAGTGCCGCGACGCGACCGCCACACGTGATCCCCTGGGACGTGCGACTGCCAGGTCGACGCTCTTGCCGGACAGGAGAGTCAGCAGGTCAAGGGCACGCAGGGAGATGGCGGTGTGGCGTTCGCCGGTGGCGGTGAAGATCGGATCCTTGTCCGGCCGGAGACGTTCGTCGATCAGCACCGGCAGCTCGTCGGGCAGCAGCAACGGGCTGACGAGCCCGGCCGCGTAGTCGGTGGCGGAGTTGACCAGGAAGGCGGGCGCCGGCCGTACGTTGCGGGCGCCCAGCAGCCGGCCGAGCACTCCGGGCCGGGGCGGCGCGGCCACCGTGGAGACGACGGCGACGACCTCGTTTCGCACCCTGGTGGCGACCTCGAACACCGTGACGGCCACGCACCTTCCGGGTGGTGCGGAGATCATCTCAGGTAGCTCGTCCGCGTGAGTCATAGGACGCGGAAGGCGTACGATCTCATGATGGACCTGGTGTGCGAGGAGCCAGCGGTGGATCGCGAGGGCGTCCTTCATGAACACGCTCCTTCGTTCCTTGGCCCCCGACGGTCCTCTGACCGACGGTAACCCGGACCTGATGTGGCCCGGGGGATATGTTCCGGAATCGAAGGACCTACCCAGCTTGTCCGAGTCAAATCTGACCGAAATCCAGCAGCGGGCCATGAACGACCTGTTCCGCAAGATCGCCCCCGTCGCCGACGAGCTCGGCCGACTGTTCGCCGCGCACGGCCATGAGCTGGCCCTTGTCGGCGGCCCGGTGCGCGACATCCTGCTCGGCCGCGTCGGCAACGATCTCGACCTGACCACCGACGCCCGCCCCGAGCGGGTCCTTGAGCTGGTTAGGGACTGGGCCGATTCCGTCTGGACCATCGGCATCGACTTCGGCACGGTCGGCGTCCGCAAGGGCGGCTGGCTGATCGAGATCACCACCTACCGGAGCGAGTCGTACGACCCCAAGTCGCGCAAGCCCGAGGTGATGTACGGCGAGACGCTCGAAGCCGACCTGGAGCGGCGCGACTTCGCCGTCAACGCGATGGCCGTGCGGCTGCCCACGCACGAGTTCGTCGACCCCTACGGCGGGCTGACCGACCTGTCGGCGAAGCTGCTGCGCACCCCCGGCGCCCCCGAGCGGTCCTTCGAGGACGACCCGCTGCGCATGCTGCGCGCCGCGCGGTTCGCCTCACAGCTGGGCTTCGCCGTCGACGCCGCCACGGTCGAGGCGATGACGGCGATGGCCGAGCGCATCGAGATCGTCTCCGCCGAGCGGATCCGCGACGAGCTCGACAAGCTGGTCTGCGGCGGCAACCCCCGCGAGGGGCTGCGCCTGCTGGTGGAGACCGGGCTGGCCGCGCACGTCCTGCCCGAGCTGCCCAGGCTCCGCCTGGAGATCGACGAGCACCACCGCCACAAGGACGTCTACGAGCACACCCTGACCGTGCTCGACCAGGCCATCGCCCAGGAGGAGGACGGCAAGGCCGACCGGATCCTGCGCTGGGCCGCGCTCCTGCACGACATCGGCAAGCCCAAGACGCGGCGTCACGAGGCGGGCGGGCGGGTCTCCTTCCACCACCACGAGGTGGTGGGGGCGCAGCTGACCAAGAAGCGGATGACCGAGCTCAGGTTCCCCAAGGACGTCGTGGCCGACGTCTCGCGGCTGGTGGAGCTCCACCTGCGCTTCCACGGCTACGGCACGGGAGAGTGGACCGACAGCGCGGTGCGCCGCTACGTCCGCGACGCCGGCCACCTGCTCGACCGCCTGCACAAGCTGACCAGGGCCGACTGCACCACCCGCAACAAGCGCAAGGCCGCCACTCTGTCGCGCACCTACGACCAGCTGGAGGAGCGCATCGCCCGGCTGGCCGACGAGGAGGAGCTGGCCAAGATCCGACCGGAGCTCGACGGCAACGAGATCCAGCGCGTCCTCGGCGTCGGGCCGGGGCCGGTCGTCGGGCAGGCGTACAGGTTCCTGCTGGAGCTCCGCCTGGACAAAGGGGTCATCGGCACGGAGGCGGCCACCGAGGCGCTGCTGGAATGGGCCCGCGACAAGGGCCTCACGACCGGCCCGGCGTGAAGGGCCGGACGGTCAGCGTGACGCGGGCTCGGTGGCCGAGGTGACCATCCGGTAGACGGCGGCCGCCACCGGGTAGCCGATCGCGATGATCGCCACCGCCAGGTAGGACTTGCCGTTGGCCGGCAGGATCGCCGCCGAGAGCGCGGCGGCCAGCACGTACATGCCGTTGAAGAGCATGTCGTAGATGGAGAAGGCGCGCCCCAGGTAGGCGTCCTCGACGTCGCGCTGCACGGTGGTGTCGGCGCAGATCTTGACGCTCTGCCCGGCGATGCCCAGCACGAACCCGGCCGCCGGCAGCCCCCACATCTGGAACGGCATCACCAGCACCGCCGTGAGCACCCCGGCGGCGGTCAGCGCGATGGGCACCCACCGCTCGATGGTGAACCGCTCGGTCGCCCACGGTGTGATGAGCACCGCGAAGAAGTAGCCGACGCCGGAGGTGGCCACCACCAGGCTGATCCCGCGCAGCGCCGCGTCGGGGTCGCCGTCGGTGAAGTAGTAGCGGTAGAGGATGATGCCGAGCGCGGTCGCCATGCCGTAGAGGAACCGGTGCGCGGCCATCGCGCCCATCGTGGCGGCGGCGACGCGGTGGCGGCCCAGGTGGCGGACACCGTCGGTGAGACCGACCACCACGTTGCGCAACGCCTCGCGGGCCTGTGGCCGTTCGGGGTCGTAGGACGGGCCGAGCAGCGAGCGCTCCATCGTGCGGGCGATCAGCGCGCTGAGCCCGAAGACCACGCCCGAGGTGGTGAGCAGCAGAGCGGTGCCCGCGTTGCCACCGCCGAACACCTCGCGCAGCAGGAACCCCACCCCCGCGCCGACGAACGTCAGCACCGTGCCCGAGGTGGGCGTCACCGCGTTGGCCGCCATCAGCCGGTCTGGCGGCACCACGTGGGGCAGCGAGGCGCCCAGCGCGGCCAGGAAGAACCGGTTGACGGCGAGGACGCCCAGCGCGGCGACGTAGAACACCGGATCGGGCACACCGGACGCGACCAGCACGGCAGCGCCGACCAGCAGCACCCCGCGCACCAGCGGCGCGAGCACCAGGATCTGCCGTCGCGACCAGCGGTCGATGAAGACCCCGACGAACGGCCCGAGGATGCTGTACGGCAGCAGCAGCACGGCCAGCCCCGTCGCCACCTCCAGGGCGGTGGTCTGCTTCTCGGGGCTGAAGAAGGCGAACCCGGCGACGCCGAACTGGAAGATGCCGTCGGAGAACTGGGAGACCAGTCGGGTGCCGAACAGTCGCCGGAAGTCTCGGCCTCTCAGGACCACGCGTAGATCGGCGACAAAGGACACCCCGTCAGCCTAGCCCCGTGCCCGCGATAGGTGGCGCGTGAGAGGTTGGCGCCGCAGGTACGGGATCGGGTCCAGATCACGCTCATGATCACGTACGCTTCATAGCGTGACGACTGACGAACTCGTGGTGCTGGTCGACGGTCAGGGCCACGCGATCGGCACCGCCTCCAAGACCGCGGTGCACGGCGAGCGGACCCCGCTCCATCTCGCGTTCTCCAGCTATGTCTTCGACCACGACGGCCGGGTGCTGCTCACCAGGCGGGCGGCCCACAAGCTCACCTGGCCGGGCGTCTGGACCAACAGCTGCTGCGGCCATCCGCTGCCCGGCGAGAGCCTTGAGCACGCGGTCGGCCGCCGGCTCTCCTACGAGCTCGGCCTGACCGTCGAGCGGGTCGACCTGATGCTTCCCGGCTTCGCCTACCGCGCGGTCATGGGCAACGGCATCGTCGAGCACGAGCTGTGCCCGGTCTACCGGGTGACGGTCAGCACCCCGGCCACGCCCAACCCCGACGAGGTGGGCGAGATCCTCTGGATGCCCTGGGCCGAGTTCGTGGCGGGTGTCCGGAGCGACCTGCTCGCCATCTCGCCGTGGTGCAAGGAGCAGATCCCTTTGCTGGCCGACCTCGGCCCCGACCCCCTGCGCTGGCCAGGGGCCTCGGCCGACGACCTTCCTCCGGCAGCCCGCGCCGCCCGCGAGACCCCGTGACGCGTCCGGCGCCGCGGGAGGCGGCGCCGGGGGAGCGTGGAGACGGCGGAGCCGGCGGTCAGCGCTCGACCTCGCCGCGGATGAACTTCTCCACGTAGTCACGGGCCTCGTCGTCGGAGTGCTGCACCGGCGGAGACTTCATGAAGTAGGAGGAGGCGCTCAGGATCGGGCCGGCGATGCCCCGGTCGAGGGCGATCTTGGCGGCGCGGACCGCGTCGATGATGATGCCGGCCGAGTTGGGAGAGTCCCACACCTCGAGCTTGTACTCCAGGTTGAGCGGGGTGTCGCCGAACGAGCGGCCCTCCAGGCGGACGTAGGCCCACTTGCGGTCGTCGAGCCACGGCACGTGGTCGGACGGGCCGATGTGCACGTCGGCCTTGCCCATCTCGTGCGGGATCTGCGAGGTGACCGACTGCGTCTTGGAGATCTTCTTGGACTGGAGGCGCTTGCGCTCCAGCATGTTCATGAAGTCCATGTTGCCGCCGAAGTTGAGCTGGTAGGTGCGCAGCAGCTCCACCCCGCGGTCCTCGAACAACTTGGCCAGGACGCGGTGCGTGATGGTGGCGCCGACCTGCGACTTGATGTCGTCGCCGATGATCGGCACGCCGGCCTCGGTGAACTTCTCGGCCCACTCGGGGTCGGAGGCGATGAACACCGGCAGCGCGTTGACGAACGCCACCTTGGCGTCGAGGGCGCACTGGGCGTAGAAGCGGTCGGCCTCCTCGGACCCCACCGGCAGGTAGGAGACCAGGACGTCGACCCGGTTGTCGCGGAGCACCCGCACCACGTCGACGGGCGCCTCGTCGGACTCCTCGATGATCTCTGAGTAGTATTCGCCAAGCCCGTCGAAGGTGTGGCCCCGCTGGACGGTCACCCCCGTCGGGGGCACATCAGTGATCTTGATGGTGTTGTTCTCGCTGGCGACGATCGCCTCGGACAGGTCGCGGCCGACCTTCTTGGCGTCCACGTCGAAGGCGGCGACGAACTCGACGTCGCCCACATGGTAGTCACCGAACTTCACGTGCATCAGGCCCGGCACCCGGATGTCCGGGTCGGCGTCCTTGTAATAGTGAACGCCCTGGACCAGCGACGCCGCGCAGTTGCCGACACCGACAATGGCCACGCGAACCGAACCCATCGCACTCGCTCCCTTACTCATCAGTTGACGTGGTATCCCTCACGGGCTCTTGCGAGGCCCGTCTCTCTGTCGCGATCAGCTCGTTCAGCCAGCGCACCTCGCGCTCGACCGATTCGAGACCGTGACGCTGCAGCTCGAGCGTGTAGCTGTCGAGGCGCTCCCTCGTGCGGGCCAGGGCCGTGCGCACGCTGTCGAGTCGTTCCTCCAGCCGGCTGCGGCGGCCTTCGAGGATGCGCAGGCGCACCTCGGCCTCCGTGTGCCGGAAGAAGGCGAAGTGAACACCGAAGCTCTCGTCCTCCCAGGCGGAGGGCCCGGCCTGGGTGAGGAGATCCTGGAGGCGTTCCTTGCCTTCGGCGGTCAGTTTGTAGACGATCTTCGATCGCCCTCCCACGATGGCGGCGGGAGCCGGCTGATCTTCGGCGATGAGGCCCTGCTCCAGTAGCGATCGCAGACACGGGTACAGCGATCCGTAGGAGAAGGCGCGGAACATGCCCAGCAGCGCGTTGAGCCGTTTGCGCAGCTCGTAGCCGTGAAGAGAGGTCTCGTGGAGCGACCCGAGGACTGCCAACTCGAGCACTCTGCCCTGTCCGCCGGCCACGCTGATCCGCCCCCTCTCGCGTCGATGTATCGAGCCGATACATCCTGAGGATACGTCGGATCGCTATATGGCCGCAATCAACGACTTTGCCAAGTGGTTGGGATGAATTGGTAAAAAGCCGTAGTCTGGCGCTCATGTGGTCACAGCGAAGGGTGGTGGATTACGGCCTTGCGAAGAAGGCGGTGGTCCGCTCCGTGCGTGCCGGGCGCTCGTCGCCCGTGGACGTCTGTGACGCACAGCCCTACCTCCTCCGTACGGCGCGCCACTTAGGCGAACCGACCGAACGCCTCTGCCCGGTGTGCGAGAGGGAGAACGTCACCAACGTGACCTATGTCTATGGGGATTCCCTGGGACGACTTGCCGGTCAGGCAAAGGTCATGTCGGAGCTCGTGGAGATGGCCCATGATTACGACGAGTTCCGGGTGTACGTCGTCGAGGTCTGCCAAGGTTGTTCCTGGAACCACCTGACGGTCTCGTTCGTCCTCGGCAACGGGCCGCCGGACCTCGTCGGCAAGCCGTAGAAGACCGAGGGCGGCGAGGTGTCTCACGCCCATCCGCCGTGCTATCCGACGACGATGCGAGGACGTGTGAGTAACAGCATGAACGAGGGGACGGGCCGCCCGGGGAGGCGCCGTCGCTCCAATTCCTCCCGTTCCGTTCCCCAGGGGTCCACGCCGCAAACCGGCGACTCCGGCTGGGGCGCCGCCGAACCTCCACGCCGTCCGGAAGCCGCCTACGAGCAGACCGGCACGATGTCGGCGCAGCCGTACGAGCCGGGACCGCGTCCTGGGCCGCGCACGCCGGAGCCTTACCACCCGGGGCAGCAGCAGCCGGGCCCGCACCAGCCGGGCAGGCGCGAGCCGGCGCCCCAGCAGGCACCCCACCAATCGCCCCAGCATGCGCCCCGCGAGGTCGCCCCGCGCACCCCCGGCCCGCGCGGGCAGGCGTCGCGCGGAGAGACCGAGACGCGCAGCCGGGCCAACCAGGAGACCATGGTCAGCGACGGCCCGCGCCGAGCGCGAGGTCGCGGCGGTGGCGGGGGCGGCGGCCCCCAGGGGCCGGCCGGACCGGGTAAGCCCGAGGGAGACAAGCCCCGCTGGCGCAGGTTCATCCCCAACTGGAAGATCGTCATGGCCGGCTTCGCGGTGCTCGCCGCCGGCCTCTTCGGCATGATCGCCGTGGCCTACGCCAACATGCCGGTGCCCACGCAGGACCAGGTCCAGGAGGGCGTCGACGACCAGGGCAGCGTCATCTACGACGAGAACAAGAAGGTGCTGGCCCGGCTCGGCGTCAAGCGCATCCCGGTGACCTACGACCAGGTGCCGCGCGCGGTCCAGGACGCCGTCATCGCCGCCGAGAACAGCTCGTTCCGTGACGACTCCGGCATCTCGTTCTCCGGCATGATGCGCTCCCTCTGGAGCACGGCCTCCGGCCAGCAGGTGCAGGGCGCCTCGACCATCACCCAGCAGATGGCCCGCAACTACTACGACGGCCTCTCCCAGGAGCGGTCCGTGCAGCGCAAGCTCAAGGAGATCTTCGTCGCGGTCAAGCTGAACAAGCAGCTCAGCAAGGAGAAGATCCTCGAGCAGTACCTCAACACCATCTACTTCGGCCGGGGCGCCTACGGCATCGGCGCGGCGGCCGACGCCTTCTTCGGCAAGAAGGTCGAGAAGCTGACGCCCGAGCAGGGCGCCTACCTGGCCGGCCGCATCCAGAACCCCGACGCCTTCGACCGCGCCGAGCTGGCCGGCAAGATGGGCGACACCGAGTTCCGCTACAACTACGTGATCAAGCAGATGGCCCTGCTCGACCCCACCGCCTATGGCGCGCTGCCGGCCAAGTCGCCGAAGTCGCCCAAGCGGATCAAGTACAAGACGAAGGACTACTTCAAGGGCCTGGCCGGCTACGAGGTCGAGGCGGTGCTCAACGAGCTGAAGGCCCGCGGGATCAGCAGGGAGGACGTCGAGAAGGGTGGATACAAGATCTACTCGACGTTCAACAAGGAGCTCATGCAGGCCGCCAAGAACGCGGTGAACAAGCACACCGCGGGTCTGCCCGGCGAGATCAACGCGACGCTCGCGGCCGTCGACCCGACCAACGGCCGGGTCCGCGCCTTCTACGGCGGCGACGACTACGAGAAGGACCAGTGGAACGACGCCTTCCTCTCGCAGAAGCAGGCGGCCTCCGCGTTCAAGCCGTACGTGCTCGCCGCCTGGCTCGACGCCGGCTACAGCCTGAACAGCTATGTGCCGACCAAGGGCCCGGTCAAGCTGCCCGGCACCACCGACATCAACAACGACCACGCGATGAAGGCGTCGGCCGTCGACGTCGTCTCCGCCACGGCCCAGTCGGTCAACACCGCCTACGCGAAGATGGGGGAGAAGGTCGGGCTGGACAAGGTCATCGACATCGCCTCCAAGGCCGGGCTCAACGAGGGCCGGCTGAAGGACGCCGAGTCCCGTCACCACTACCTGATCACCATCGGCAGTAGCCAGGTGACGGCCGTCGAGCAGGCGGGCGGCTACTCGATCTTCGCCAACGGCGGCAAGCACTACCCCAGTCACGTCGTCATCCAGGTGCGCGACAAGAAGAACCAGGTCGTGTTCAACGAGAAGAAGACGCCGGTCAGGGTCATCTCGGAGGACGCCGCGGCCGACGCCGTCACCGCGCTGGAGGCCGTGGTCAAGCAGGGCACCGGCCGTAACGCCGCGCTGTACGACCGTCCGGTGGCCGGCAAGACCGGGACGAACAACGAGAACAAGGAAGCCTGGTTCGTCGGCTTCACCCCGCAGCTGTCGACCGCCGTCGGCATGTTCCGCCAGGAGTGCCGCACCAAGGCCGGCCGGGTCGTCCAGCCGGTTCACGACAACTGCCCGGTGACGAGGGGCAAGAGCAAGAAGTACAACGCCCAGAACCCGTACAGCAAGCCGTACGAGGTGCCGCTGGGCAGCGGTTTCCAGGGCGCCACCTACCCGGCGGCGATCTGGAAGTCCTTCATGACCGAGGCCATGAAGGGGCAGAAGGTCGAGCAGTTCCCGCCGCGGGCCGACACCGGCATCGCCGAGAACCTCGCGCCCAAGCCCGTCCCCACGCCCACGGCCACCAAGGACCCGTTCCCCGAGCAGGATTCCGACGAGGTCTGCGGCGAGATGGGCCTCTGCGACGATGACCAGATCGTCTCGATCGACCCCAACCAGAACGACGGCGTGCCGCAGGACGAGCCCACCGTGATCGGACAGGGGCAGGGCTCGATGCCCGCGCGGCCGGGACCGATGCCCGTCAGACGCGAGAACCAGTGAAGACGGAGGAGCGTCCGCCGCTGAGCGAGCGGCTCGCCTCGCGCCTGCCTCCAGGGCTGATCACCGCCCTGGAGCGGGCGCGCGTCTTCGTCACGCCGGCACTCCCGTACCTCCCCCTGGCGCTGTTCGGGATCCTGGGGGCGACGCTCGCCTACATCGTCCGGCTACCGTGCCGGACCGGCGGCTGGAACGACCAGGTCTCGACCTACACGAACTTCTGCTACACCGACATCTATCCGCTCTACTTCGACCGGCAGCTGGCGACGGAGAACCCCTACTTCGCCGACGTGCCGTTCGACAAGCACGTCGAGTATCCGGTGGTGCTCGGCGAGGTCATGCAGGCGTTCAGCTGGCTGGTACGCCGGCTGGAGCCCGACCATGTCGCCCAGGCGGTCCGGTTCTACGACATCACGGTCATCTTCCTGGGGATCTCCCTGGTGGCCGGCGTCGTGCTGATGGCCGTGGTGGCCGGACGCGCCCGGCGCTGGGACGCCCTCTGGTACGCGCTCGCGCCCTCGGTGATCCTGGCCGCGTACATCAACTGGGACCTGGTCGCGGGCGCGCTGTCGATGGGCATGCTGCTGGCCTGGGCGCGCAAGCGGCAGGTGCTGGCCGGCGTGCTGCTCGGCCTGGCGATCGCGACGAAGTTCTACCCGCTGATGTTCGTCGGTGCGCTCTTCCTGCTGACGCTGCGGACCGCGCGCTGGCGACCGTTCCTCGTCACGATGGCCGCGACCGTGGGCACCTGGCTCGTGGTCAACGTGCCGTTCATGGTGCTGGCCTGGGACGGCTGGCGCAGGTTCTACGTGTTCTCGCAGGAGCGCGGCGTCGACTGGGGCTCGCCCTGGCTGTACTTCCAGCACAAGGGCTGGCCCGTTCTCGGCGAGGCCGACGTCAGCGTGCTGGGCACGGTCTCGCTGGCCATCCTCTGCCTGGGCATCGCGATCCTCACGCTGGCCGCGCCGCGCAGGCCCCGGCTGGCGCAGATCTGCTTCCTGGCGCTGGCCGCGTTCATGATGACGAACAAGGTCTGGTCGCCGCAGTTCGTGCTCTGGCTGGTGCCGTTCGCGGTGCTCGCCCGGCCCAACTGGAAGCCGATCGCGCTCTGGCAGCTCGCCGAGGTGTGGTACTTCTTCGCGATCTGGCTCTACCTGCTCTCCCAGCCGCCGGTCAGCCGCGACGACCTGGGCATCGGCGACGACACCTACTTCACCGCCGTCTGGGGGCGCGTCATCACGATCGCGATCATGATGGCGTTCGTCGTGCGTGACATCCTCCGTCCGGACAGGGACGTGGTACGGCAGGCCGACGTGGACGACCAGGTGGGTGGCGTGTTCGACGATGCCCCCGACCGGTTCACGCTGGCCGCCTCGCCTCGATGATCACGCGTTCCGCCGATCGCGACGCGCTGCTGCTCTGGCTGAGCTCGCGGGCCGGGCTGCTCACGGCGACGCTGCTCGGCGTCACGTTCGCCGATTACCTGGGCAAGTGGCGGCAGTGGGACGCCGGGCTCTTCGTCACGATCGCCCAGCACGGCTACGACGGCGACCCCGACCAGCCGCCCGATCCGGGACTGCCCGCGTTCTTCCCCGGGTTACCCATGGTGCTGCGCCTGGTCCACCTCGTCGTGCCCGACTGGACGGCCGCCGGCATGATCGTCTCGCTGGTGGCCGGAGCGGTGGCCGTGATGGCGCTGGCCCGGCTGGCCGAGCACGAGGGCGCCTCGGGCTGGATCGCGGTGCTGGCGCTGCTGGTGTTCCCGACCGCGGTGTTCCTGGCCGTGGGCTACAGCGAGTCGCTGTTCCTGGCGTTCGCGATCCCCGCCTGGCTGGCCGCTCGCCAGGGCCGCTGGCCGCTCGCCGCCGCCCTCGCCGCGGGCGCCTCCTGTGTCCGCATCACCGGCCTGTTCCTGGCGGTCGCCCTGGTCGTGGAGTTCGTCACCGGCAAGGGCGCAGTGCGCCGGGCGCCCTGGCTGCTGGTGCCGTTCCTGCCGCTGGTAGCCTACTCCGCCTTCCACTACTCCCGTTCGGGAGACTGGCTGGCCTGGAAGCACGCCCAGGAGGACGGCTGGGGCCGACAGATGGTCTGGCCGTGGGAGTCGTGGACCACCACCTGGAACGCGGCCATGGGCACGGACGACTTCGCGGTGGCCTTCCGGATGGAGATCGCCGGGGCCGTGCTGTCCGTCGCGGTGCTCGTCTGGCTGGCGGTCGCGCGCCGGTGGAGCGAACTGGTCTACACCGGGCTCCAGGCGGGCGCGCTGATGACCTCGGCGTTCTACCTGTCGATCCCGCGCTCGCTGTTGCTGTGGTTTCCGCTCTGGCTGGCGATGGCGCGGCTGGCCGCCAGGAGGCCGTGGGTGATCGTGGTGTACGCCATGGTGTCGGGACCGCTCATGGTGCTGAACACGGTCCGGTTCATGACCGGCGCCTGGGCAGGGTGATCTTCGTACCCACTTTGTGGGCACGGTAATCCAGGGAAGTTATCCACAGGCTGTGTGTATTCCCTGGAGAATCTTTCCTAGAGGTTCTTCCGCAGGAAGGCGATGTCCCCGGCCTGGCCCTCGGCCGGCGTCTCGACGACGATCGGCGCCCCGGCCGCCCGGCACACCGCGAGGATCAGCTCCGGGTCGATGGAGCCGGCGCCCAGGTTGGCGTGGCGGTCGGCGCCCGAGTCGAAGGCGTCGCGAGAGTCGTTGCAGTGCACCAGATCGATCCGCCCGGTGATGGCCTTGACCCGGTCGACCAGGCCGACCAGCTCCTCGCCGCCCGCGTGGGCGTGGCAGGTGTCGAGGCAGAAGCCCACGTCGAACCCGTCGAGCGCGTCCCAGAGCCGGGCGATGCGCTCCAGCTTGCGGGCCATCGCGTTGCCGCCGCCCGCGGTGTTCTCGATCAGCACGGGGATCGGGCACTCCAGCCGCTCGAACACCTTGCGCCAGTTGTCGAAGCCGACCTGCGGGTCGTCGCTCTTGTTGACGTGGCCCCCGTGCACGATCAGGCCCTTGGCGCCGAGGCCGGCGGCCGCCTCCAGGTGCTGGGCGAGCAGCTTGCGGCTGGGGATGCGGATCCGGTTGTTGGTCGTGGCCACGTTGATCAGATAGGGGGCGTGGATGTAGACGTCGACGCCCTCCACCGGCTTGGCCGGGAGCACGGGCTTGTCGTAGCCCTGCGGGTCGCCGAGGAAGAACTGCACCACCTCCGCCCCCACTTCGGCGGCGTGGGCCGCGGGATCGTCCTGAGAGACGTGAGCTCCGATGCGCACCATGCCACCGAGCCTATCCGGAACGGCTCTCCCGTTTGATCGACCTGCGGCGGGGCAGTTGCGGTGCACCCCCTACGCGAGGAGAACGATATGGCCCGCTGGCGCTGGCGTTCGTTAATCATCTTGATCTGGGTCGTGATCGGCATCTACGTGGCCTGGGTGTACGACTACATCACGCCCGGCATCCTCAGGGACGTCGCGGAGGCTCTGCTGGCGATCTTCCTCTGGTTCCTGGTCCTGCTCGGCGTGGACCTGCACATCGGCGGATGACCTATATGTGCGGATGACCTATATATGGACAGTTCGTCATGGACGCCGTACGACGACGGCCCCGGAAAGCCGGGGCCGTCTCCTCATGGCAGATAACCGCCGCGGGCGATGCCGAGCGCGAGGCCGACGAACGACGCGACCAGGCCGATGATGTTGAGGGACCGCTGCGCCGTGGTCGCCGAGACGTACTGCGAGTAGAAGCCCGTCCCGAACCCGAACGTGCCGACCCACGAAGCGATCACGTGGCTGGACATGACCAGCGCCGCGACCAAGGCCACGACCCCGCACACGAGCGTGGTCACCGCGAGAGTGTTCTCGACCGGATGGGCCCGGCCGTCGCTGTTGAGTGTGAGCTTGAACCGGTCGCTCTCCGATGATGGTTGCAGGATGTGCGGCACGGCTATCACCCCCCATGGGTTTGCCCTATGCCTTCCCACCCAGCAGTGGCTGGTAACCTGGGCAGGCTGCGTTGTGATGGGTGACCCGTCACGGCCGGGCGTCGAAAGGGGCGCCCGGGTCAACACGTCAGCGTCCTCCTGTCACGGCAGAGTGTCGTGACCGCAAGAGTCCAGAGGAGGTTGGAGTCCCGCATGCGTCGTTACGAAGTAATGGTCATCCTGGACCCTTCGCTCGATGAGCGCACTGTCGCGCCGTCCCTCGACCAGTTCCTCACCGTGGTCCGCAACGACGGTGGCACTGTGGAGAAGGTCGACGTCTGGGGCCGTCGGCGTCTCGCCTACGACATCGACAAGAAGTCTGAGGGCATCTACGCCGTCATCGACATGTCCGCGGAGCCCGCGACGGTCAAGGAGCTCGACCGCCAGATGAACCTCAACGAGGGCATTCTGCGCACCAAGGTGCTCCGCCCCGACGTGCACTAAGCAGCTCGTTGCCCGGCTTTTTGTCGGGCGGCAGCCGTACTCTGAGCCGTAACCCGAAAGCGAAGGCGTGCAGGAAGGCGAGCGCTAGCCATGGCAGCAGGCGACACCGTAATCACTATCGTCGGCAACCTTGTCGACGACCCGGAGCTGCGCTTCACCCCGACGGGTCAAGCGGTGGCTCGATTCCGCATCGCGTCCACTCCGCGGTTCATGGATCGCCAGACCAACGAGTGGAAGGACGGCGAGAGCCTCTTCCTGACCTGCAACGTGTGGCGGCAGGCGGCCGAGAACGCCGCCGAGAGCCTCCAGCGTGGCATGAGGGTCATCGTGCAGGGGCGGCTCAAGCAGAGGTCTTACGAGACCAAGGAAGGCGAGAAGCGCACGGTCTACGAGGTCGAGGTCGACGAGGTCGGCCCGTCCCTGCGCAACGCGACCGCCAAGGTCAACCGCACCACCCGCCAGGGTGGCGGCGGTGGCGGCTTCGGCGGCGGCCCCGCCGACGACCCGTGGGCCTCCGCCAGTCCCGCTCCGCCGCAGGGTGGCGGCGGTTTCGGTGGCGGTGGCGGCGGCGGCTACCAGGGCGGTGGCCAGGGTGGCGGCCAGCAGTCGGGCGGCTTCGGCGGCGGCAACGACTTCAGCGACGAACCGCCTTTCTAGATCCATTCACCAGTCCGAGACCATTCCCGCCCTGACGGCGGGGCTCTGAAAGGAGCACCACGATGGCCAAGCCGGCACTGCGCAAGCCCAAGAAGAAGGTTTGCCTGTTCTGCCACGACAAGATCTCCTACGTCGACTACAAGGACACGGCGCTGCTGCGGAAGTTCATCTCCGACCGCGGCAAGATCCGTGCGCGCCGGGTGACGGGCAACTGCACCCAGCACCAGCGCGACGTGGCGACCGCGATCAAGAACGCCCGTGAGGTGGCTCTGCTGCCCTACACGAGCACCGCGCGCTAAGGAGGCCTGTCGATATGAAGCTCATCCTCACCAACGAGGTCTCCGGCCTCGGCACCCCTGGTGACGTCGTCGAGGTCAAGGACGGCTACGGCCGCAACTACCTCATCCCGCGGGGCTACGCCATGCGCTGGACCCGTGGCGCGGAGAAGCAGATCGAGTCCATCAAGAAGGCTCGTGACGCTCGCGAGATCCGTGACCTCGGCACCGCCAAGGAGGTCGCGGGCCAGCTCGGCGCCCTGCGCGTACGGCTGACGACCCGCGCGGGCGACTCCGGTCGCCTGTTCGGCTCGATCACCACGGGCGACATCGCCGACGCCGTCAAGGCCGCCGGTGGCCCGATCCTCGACCGCCGTCGCATCGAGATCGTCAACCCGATCAAGAGCGTCGGCTCCCACAAGGTCAGCGTCAAGCTGCACCCCGAGGTCTCGGCGTCCGTCGACGTCGAGGTCGTCGCCGGCTGACACTCCGGCGCCAGCCCGGTCCTCTCCCTCATCTCAGGGAGGGGGCCGTTGCTTTTGTGGGGGCTTGGGGTGACAGGGGGCTTGGGGTGACATGGGCGTGGTGTCCGGCATGACCGCAGGTGGGGCGGTATGTCGATATCGCCGCAGCGTACAATCATCCTCGTTCTCCCCGCGTTCTTCCCCTGGAGGCCAGCCATGGTCCGTCCCTCGATGCTGCTCGCGATCGGCGCGCTGGCGGCAGCGGTCGTCGCGTGCGCGCCCGCCGACGAGCCGGCGAGCACGGCGAGCACGGGGAGCACGGCCGCTCCGGCCGACTCCACCGGCGCCGCCACCGCCTGCACCAAGGACCAGCTCAAGCTCGTCAACGCGGGCAAGCTCACCATCGCCACCGACAAGCCCGCCTACGAGCCGTGGTTCAAGGACGACGACCCGAGCAACGGCCAGGGCTTCGAGAGCGCGGTGGCGTTCGCCTTGGCCGGAGAGCTCGGCTTCGACCGCGACGAGGTGCAGTGGAGCACGGTCAAGTTCGACTCGGCCTTCGCTCCGGGCGCCAAGCAGTTCGACTTCGACATCAACCAGGTCTCGATCACCCCTGACCGAGCCAAGGTGGTCGACTTCAGCAACGGCTACTACACGGTCAAGCAGGCGATCGTGGCGATCGACGGCAGCAGGTTCGCCGGCGCGAAGAGCCTGGCCGAGCTCAAGGACGCCAAGATCGGGGTCCAGGTCGGCACCACCTCGCTCGACGCCGTCCGCAACGTGATCAAGCCCGCTGACGACCCCAACGTCTACAACGATCAGATCGACGCCATCACCGCGCTGAAGAACGACCAGGTCGAGGCGCTGGTCGTCGACCTGCCGACCGCGTTCTACGTCACGGCAGCCCAGGTGGAGAAGTCCAAGATCGTGGGCCAGTTCAGCTCCACGGGCGACGCTCCCGAGGAGTTCGGCGTGGTCATGGAGAAGGGCAGCCCGCTCAAGTCCTGCGTGGACAAGGCGGTCGACGCCCTCAAGTCCAAGGGTGAGCTGGCCAAGATCGAGCAGGAGTGGCTCGGCTCGGCGGCGGGCGCGCCGGAGCTGACGTGACCCGTCCCTCCGCCGCCTGGTGAGTGACATGACCACCGACCCGGTCTGGGTCAAGAGCGAACGCCAGCGGGAGCGCGAGCGGGTCCGCAGGTCGCGGGCCCGCCGATCGGCGTCCATCGCCACGGCCTCCACGATCGTGTTCCTCGCGCTGGTCGTGTGGATCGTCACCAACTCACCCGGCTGGCCCCGCGTTCAGGCGTCGTTCTTCAGCGCCGACGCGTTCGTCGAGGCACTGCCCGACGTGGTCGACGGCTTCCTGCTGAACATCAAGATCTTCCTGATCGCCGAGCCGCTCATCCTCGTCGTCGGTCTGCTCGTGGCGCTGGCCAGAGGGATCACTACTCCGGCGTTCTTCCCGATCCGGGCACTGGCGACGCTCTACACCGACGTCTTCCGTGGGGTGCCGACGCTGCTGGTGATCTTTCTCGTCGGGTTCGGGCTGCCCGCCCTGAAGCTGCAGGGCATCCCGAACGACCTGGTCACGCTCGGCGTCATCGCGCTGACGCTCTCCTACGGCGCGTACGTGGCCGAGGTCCTCCGGGCGGGCATCGACTCCGTCCATCCCAGCCAGCTCGCGGCGGCCCGCTCCCTCGGGCTGAGCCACGGCAAGGCCATGCGGTTCGTGGTGCTGCCCCAGGCCGTCCGCCGGGTCGGGCCACCCCTGCTCAACGACTTCGTCTCGCTGCAGAAGGACACCGCGCTCGTCGCCACCCTCGGGCTGCCGGAGGCGCTGCGGCAGGCGCAGATCTACGCCTCCGGCAAGTTCAACTACACCTCCTACCTGGTGGCGGCGCTGCTGTTCGTGCTGCTGACGATCCCCATGGCCAGGTTCACCGACCACCTCGCCGAGCGCACCCGAAGGAGGCGCGGCGCATGAGCCTGCTGACCGTCGAGGGCGTGTGGAAGAGCTTCCACGGCCGCCCCGTGCTGCGCGGCGTCGACCTGGAGGTGAGTCCGCACGAGGTGGTCAGCCTGATCGGCTCCTCCGGCTCGGGCAAGTCCACGCTGCTGCGCTGTGTCAACCTGCTGGAGACCGTAGACGACGGCGCCATCCTGCTCGACGGCGACGAGATCACCGACCCACGGGCCGACGTCGACGACGTGCGCAAGCGGATCGGCATCGTGTTCCAGGCGTTCAACCTCTTCCCGCACATGACCGTGCTCGACAACGTCACGCTGGCCCCCCGACAGGTGCACCGGGTCGCCAGGGACCGGGCCGAGGAGGAGGCACATGACCTGCTGGCCAAGTTCGGGCTGGCCGAGAAGGCGCGCGCCTACCCCGACCAGCTCTCCGGCGGCCAGCAGCAGCGGGTGGCCATCATCCGGGCACTGGCCACCCGGCCCAGGTTGATGCTGCTCGACGAGGTCACCTCCGCGCTCGACCCCGAGCTCGTCGTCGAGGTGCTGGGCGTCATCAGGGAGCTCAAGCAGTCGGGCATGACGATGATCCTGACGACCCACGAGATGGGCCTGTGCCGCGACGTCTCCGACACCGTCTGCTTCCTCGACGGCGGCGTCCTGCTGGAGAAGGGCCCCCCGGAGAAGATCTTCGGCGATCCCGACCATGCCCGCACCAGGGAGTTCCTGCGCAGCGTGCTCGAAGCCGGCCGGCCCTAACGCCGGTGCCGGCCCCGCCCGGAGGCCACCGGCTCGCGCTGCGGTGCCAGCAGGCTGTGCGTACGCCCGTACACGAGGTAGGCGATCAGGCCGAAGGCCATCCACAGGCCGAACCACAGCCAGGTGAGCACCTCCAGGTTGACCATCAACCAGAGGGTCGCGAACAGCGACAGAGCGGGCAGCAGCGGTGACAGCGGCACCCGGAAGCCGCGCTCCAGGTGCGGCATCCGGCGCCGCATCACGATCACGCCCGCCGCCACGAACAGGAACGCGAACAGCGTCCCCATGACCACGAGCTGCTGCAGCGTGAACACGGGCACGAACTCTGCCAGCAGGATCGCCACCAGCCCGATCAGCAGGGTCACCCGCGAGGGCGTGTGGTACTTGCGGCTGATCGTGGCCAGCCCGCGCGGGATCAGGCCGTCGCGGGCCATCGAGAACAGCACCCGGGTCTGCCCCACGATCATGACCAGGATCACCGTGGTCAGGCCCAGCACCGCGCCGATGTCGATGATGTGCACCATCCAGTCGACCCCGGCCACCCGGAACGCCCCCGACAGCGGCGCGTCCAGCGAGATGCTCGTGTACGGCACCATGCCCACCATGACCACGGCCACGGCGATGTAGATGATCGTGGCGATGACCAGGCTGCGGATCATGCCCTTCGGCACCGCCTGCGGCGCGTTGACGGTTTCCTCGGCGGCGGTGGCGACGATGTCGAAGCCCACGTACGCGAACGCGATGGCGGGGGCGGCCGCGAAGATGCCGAACCAGCCGAACGCCTGGCCCTGGCCCACGAACAGGCTGAGCACGGTCGTGGACGGCGTCGTCAGCGGCTGGGGATCGACGTACAGGTCACCGAAGTTGGCCGCCTCGACGTGTAACGCGCCCACGACGATGACGGCGCCGATGGCGAGCAGCTTGGCCGTCACCATCACCCACAGCGCTCGCAGCCCGATCCGCGCGCTCAGCGCCACGACGGCGGTGAGCAGCCCCAGGATCAGCAGCACCAGCAGGCTGGCCACCAGGTCGTGCTGGGGCAGGCGGATGCCGAAGTTGGTGATGGCGCCGATCGCGAGCTCGGCCCAGGCTTTGGCCACCACGGCCGCGGCCAGCTGCAGCTCCAGGATCAGCGCGCAGCCGATGACCCACGCCCACACCTCGCCGAAGATGACGTAGGTGAACGTGTAGGCGCTGCCGGACGTCGGCATCGTGGACGACAGCTCGGCGTAGCACAGGCAGGCGAGCAGGCACGCGATGCCGGCGATCATGAAGGACAGGACCACTCCGGGGCCGGCGGTGGTCGCGGCCTGCCGGCCCGCGATGCTGAAGATGCCGGCGCCGATCATCACGCCGAGCCCGAGCACGACGAGGTCGGCCGGGCGGTAAAGTTCGGCCAGGCTGTGGCGGGCGCCGGTGCGCAGCCCGGTCGCCTCGCTGGGCGGAAGACGTCGGAAGATAGTGGACAAAAGCACACCCCGCTCGTGTAGCTCGCCCACAGTGCCTCACCCCATGTGCAACAGCAAGCACAGGACGGTTACGCCCCGGTTACCAGCCAGGCAGTGCCCGTGGCCCGGCGGCCCAGCGTGATCAGACGTGCGATCATCCACACCCCGAGCGCGCACCAAAGAGCAACGATGCCGAAATCCGCCGCGAAGAGGGCGGCCGGCAGGTACGCCGCCGTCGTCCACACGCCGGCCCACGCGAGGTAGCGCTGGTCTCCGGCGCCGATCAGCACCCCGTCGAGCACGAACACCACGCCGCAGATCGGCTGGAACAGCGCCACCGGCCAGAGGACGGCCAGCAGCTGCTCGGCGACCTGCGGGTCGGCGTCGAACAGGCCGGGCAGCACCGGCCTGGCCACCAGGACCAGCACGCCGAGCACCACTCCCGACCAGACGCCCCACCACACCATGCGCCGGGTCGCCTCCCGGGTCGCCGCCGGGTCGCCCGCTCCGAGCGTGCGGCCGGTGATGGCCTGGCCGGCGATGGCGATCGCGTCCAGTGCGAAGGCGAGCAGGGTCCACACCTGGGTGGCGATGGCGTACGCGGCCAGCTCGGCCTGGCCCATCCTGGTGGCCAGCACGGTCGCCACGACCAGCACCACGCGCAGGCACACGGTGCGGATGAGCAGGGCGAACCCGGCCGTGCCCGCCTGCGTGACGCCGATCAGGCTGGGCCGGAGCGAGGTGCCCAGCCTCCGGGCGCCCCTGACCACCACGACCAGGTAGACGGCCGCTCCCAGTGTCTGGGCGAGCACGGTCCCCCAGGCCGACCCGGCGATGCCCCAGTGCAGCCCGAGCACGAACCACGCGTTCAGCGCCGCGTTGAGCGCGAACGAGCCTCCCGCGACGGCCAGTGGCGTCACCGTGTCCTGCAGTCCGCGCAGCACGCCGGTGCCCGCCAGCACGACCAGCAGGGACGGCGCGCCGATCAGGCTGATGCGCAGGTACGTCACGGCCTGCTCGGCCTGTTCGGCGCCGGCCCCGAACAGGTCGACGATGGCCGGGGCGAGCGGCCAGCCGACGGCGACGAGCGCGACGCCGATGGCCAGCGCCAGCCAGATGCCGTCCAGGCCGCTGCGCATGGCCCGCTCGTGGTTGCCCGCCCCGGTCTGCCGCGCCACGGACGCCGTCGTACCGTAGGCGAGGAAGACGCAGAGGTTGACCATCGTCGCCAGGATCGTGCCGGCCACGCCCAGCGCCCCCACCGCCGAGGTGCCGAGGCCGTGACCCACGATGGCGTAGTCGGCGAGCAGGAACAACGGCTCGGCGACCAGCGCGCCGAAGGCGGGCACGGCCAGTCGCAGGATCTCCCGATCCCGGCGTGTAATGGGCATTTTGCTATTATGCCCATTACCGGACATGACGGGCCAACTTTCTTTCCTCCACAGCCGGTGGATAACGTTTCCGCAGGTCAGAGATGGTCTAGTGGATAAGCTTCAGAGTTATCCCCAGGTTCGTCCACAGTGCTTTCACAAGCTAGGCGCAGTAGTGCACAGCTTGACCACAGGGTTGTCCACAGGCTGCGTTGCCCTCGGCCCCCGAACCGGCGAAACTGTCACCCCGGTCGACTACAAGTGGGGGTGGTGCGACCGCCGCACGGTGTTGAGGGGGCGCGGTGAGCATTGACGAAGAGGTGGGCGCAGGCCCTGGTTTCGAGCGCACACCGCCCAGCAACATCGAGGCGGAGCAGTCGGTCCTCGGCGGCATGCTGCTGTCCAAGGACGCGATCGCCGACGTCGTCGAGATCGTGCGTGCCGACGACTTCTACCGCCCCGCCCATCAGATGGTCTACGACGTCATCACCGACCTCTACGGCCGGGGCGAGCCGGCCGACGCGGTCACCGTCTTCGACGAGCTGCAGAAACGCGGCGAGATGGCCAGGGTCGGCGGCGCCGCCTACCTCCACACCCTGACGGCCGTCGTCCCCACCGCCGCCAACGCCGGCTACTACGCCAAGATCGTCCGTGAGCAGGCCATCCTCCGCCGCCTCATCGAAGCCGGCACCCGCATCGTCTCCTTCGGCTACGGCGGCCAGAACGAAGAGGTCGACGACCTCGTCGACCGGGCCCAGGCCGAGATCTACAAGGTCACCGAGCGTCGCACCTCCGAGGACTACGCCCCGCTGGCCGACATCATGCCGGGCGCCCTCGACGAGCTCGAGGCCATCGGCAGCCGCGGCGGCCAGATGGTCGGCGTCCCCACCGGCTTCCAGGACCTCGACCAGCTCACCAACGGCCTCCACCCGGGCCAGATGATCGTCGTCGCCGCCCGCCCCGCCATCGGCAAGGCTCTCGCCCTCGACACCCCCCTGCCCACGCCGACGGGCTGGACCACCATGGGCGAGGTGCAGCCTGGCGACTACCTGATCGGCGCCGACGGCAAGCCCACCCGCGTCGTCGCGGCCACCGACGTCATGCACGACCGGCCCTGCTACGAGGTGGAGTTCAGCGACGGCACGGTGATCGTCGCCGATGCTCGGCATCAGTGGCTCACCGACACGCGCGCGTCCCGCGAGTCGGCTCAGTCGGCGGCGACCGGCTACAACCGGCACCAGCATCAGCGGACGTTCGCGCAGGTGCGCACGACGGAGGAGATCGCCGCCACGCTGCGGTGCGGCACCGCCGGAAAGCGGCTCAATCACACGGTCGTCAACGCCCGGCCGCTGCAACTACCCGACCAGGACCTGCTGATCCCGCCGTACGCGCTGGGCGTCTGGCTGGGTGACGGCAACTCCGCCAGTGCGCGGTTCACCACCGCAGATCCGGAGATCGCCGACCATGTGGCCGCCGAAGGGCTCCGGGTGGAGCACCGTGGCGGACTGCTGTACGCGATGCTGCTGCCCGAGCCCGAGCCCGAGCCCGAGCCCGAGCCCGAGCCGATCGCGGAGCGACAGTGCGTCGTGTGCGACAAGCCGTTCACGCCCCAGACCTCGCAGGTGCGCACCGGCGGCAGGGTGTGCGGCTGCGAGTCGAGAGGGTCCGTCCACGGGCCGTCTCAGCCGCCCCGGTGTCCTGACTGCGGCGGCCCGTCCAGCGGGACGCGTCTTTGCCAGGGCTGCCACAACGACCACGGCACCATGGGGGCGCGGCTCAGGAAGCTGGGCGTGCTGAACAACAAGCACATCCCGGGCGAGTACCTGCGCGCGTCCGAAGAACAGCGCAGGGCGCTCCTGGCCGGTCTCCTGGACACCGACGGCCACGTCAACACCTCCGGGACGGTGCAGTTCGCCGTCACCGACCGGCGCCTGGCAGAGGACGCCTGGGAGCTGATCCTGAGCCTCGGCTACGAAGCGAACCGCACGTCCAAGCGGGTGGCGGGGCGCAGCGAAACCAGCCATACGATCACGTTCACCCCGTCCGACAAGGTCTTCCGGCTGGCGCGGAAGAACGCCCGCGTCAAGACCAACGCCCACCCGAAGGCGACCTACCGGAACATCGTGGACGTCCGGCCGGCGCCTTCGGTGCCGGTGCGGTGCGTCGAGGTGGACAACGCCGATCACATGTACCTGGCGGGCCGGACGTGGATCCCCACCCACAACTCCACCCTCGGTCTGGACTTCGCCCGGTCCGCGGCGATCAAGCATGGGATGACCACCGTCATCTTCTCGCTGGAAATGTCGCGCAACGAGATCACCATGCGTCTGCTGTCGGCCGAGGCTCGGGTCGCGCTGCACGCCATGCGCTCCGGGATGATGGGCGACGACGACTGGACGAGGCTGGCGCGCCGGATGAGCGAGGTCGCCGAGGCGCCGCTGTTCATCGACGACTCGCCCAACATGTCGATGATGGAGATCCGGGCCAAGTGCCGGCGCCTCAAGCAGCGCAACGACCTGCGGTTCGTGATCATCGACTACCTCCAGCTGATGAGCTCGCCGAAGAAGACCGAGAGCCGCCAGAACGAAGTGTCCGAGATCTCCCGAGCCATCAAGCTGCTGGCCAAGGAGCTCGAGGTGCCGGTCATCGCGATCTCCCAGCTCAACCGAGGCCCCGAACAACGCACGGACAAACGCCCACAGGTGTCCGACCTGAGAGAGTCGGGCTGTTTGACCGCGGACACTCGGGTCCTTCGGGCCGACACCGGCGCGGAGGTGTCGCTGGGTGACCTGGTGGAATCCGGGGAGCGTGACATCCCGGTGTGGTCCCTTGATGAGAAGCTCCGGCTTGTCCCACGGACCATGACCCACGTGTTCTCCAGTGGTGCGAAAGAAGTTTTCCGGCTGCGGCTGAAGTCGGGCTTGGAGATCAAGGCGACGGCCAACCATCCCTTCATGACCTATGACGGATGGCGAGCCCTGGGAGAGCTCCGGCCTGGAGCGCGCCTTGCTGTTCCACGTCACGTCTCAGCCCCTCAAAAGCTTCAGGAGTGGCCGGAGGACGAGATTGTCCTGCTCGCACACATGATCGGCGACGGTTCGTTCGTCAAGCGGCAGCCGATCCGCTACGCGAGTCAGGACGAAGCGTGCTTGGCGACCGTGACAGAAGCCGTCAGGAGCTTCGGTGTCAGCGCCGTCCGGGACGACCATCCCGCCGCCCGGGTTACGACCTTGCGGCTCCCCGCCCCATACCGACTGACTCACGGCAAACGCAATCCCATCGCCGCCTGGCTGGACAGCATGGGGCTGTTCGGCCTTCGCGGCCACGAGAAATTCATCCCCGATGGTGTGTTCTCGCTGCCGAAGCGGCAGGTCGCGCTGTTCCTTCGGCACTTGTGGGCAACCGATGGCCGCATCTGGTGGGATGAGAAGGCCGGGCAGGCGAGGATCCACTATGCCTCGACAAGCCGACGACTGGTCGATGATGTCGCGCGGTTGCTTCTTCGATTCAACGTGACGACTCGGGTGGAAGAAGTGCGAAAGGGCGACTACCGGCCGGGCTATCAGTTGTTCGTCTACGGCGCGGAGAACCAACTCCGGTTTTTGACGGAAGTGGGAGCGCACGGCGAGCGGTCGAAGCAGGCCACTCGATGCATCGCCCTCCTCCAGGAGGTCAAGGGCAACACCGATCTCGATACGGTTCCGCGCGAAGTCTGGGACCGTGTTCGAGGCGTCCTGGCAGAACGAGGCATGAGTCATCGCCAGTTCGCCACTAAACTCGGCACCCAGTTTTGCGGTAGCACCCTGTGGAAGCATGCGCCGAGCCGGGGGCGGCTGGGCAGGGTGGCTGCGATTCTCGACGATTCCGACCTTGAGATGTGGGCGACGAACGATGTGTTCTGGGACGAGATCGCGTCGATCGAACGCCTGGGAGAGCAGCCGGTCTACGATGCCACGGTGCTGGGCACCCACAACTTCGTAGCGAATGGCATATCTGTCCACAACAGCATCGAGCAGGATGCCGACATGGTCATCCTGCTGCACCGCGAAGACGCCTACGAGCGCGAGTCGCCCAGGGCCGGTGAGGCCGACCTCATCGTGGCCAAGCACCGCAACGGCCCCACGGCGACCGTCACGGTGGCGTTCCAGGGCCACTACAGCCGCTTCGTGGACATGGCCCAGCACTGACGCCGTCCGTGTAGGATCCGCGATTCAATGCGCAGTGAATGCGCAGATCCGCATCTCGGTGCGCAACCGATCCGGAGCGTAACGACTCAGCGCTCCGGATTGGTGTTATGGCACTGTTTTCCTACGCCGACGTCCCGCCGATTCCCCTTTCGCGACCCAGCCCCGAGACGACTCACACAGCTCCTCCGGCCACGATGGCAGCTTCGTTGCCGGCTCGGCGTCGGCCGCGGCCGGGTGGGGCAGCTCGATCCAGGCCGCGCCCGGCTTGCGAAGGGCCGGGGTGGGGACGTTGAGCGCCTTGGCACGCGGGCACGAGCCGGAAGCGGGCGGTGTGGTACTGGACGGCCACCTTGCCCCGGCCGGTCCAGCAGGGCGAGCCGGCCGGGGCGGCGCAGGAGGTCATCGGGCAGTCGTGGGCCTCCACCGGAGGAAGTCATCGTCGGGCACCCCGGAAGTGTTTCAGACACCCACGCGTTCACACCGACACATGAAACAGCGTTTGCCCTGGACGTGTCCGGCCGCGAGCGCTGTTTCGCAGGTGGTCGCTCATGAAACAGCGGCGACGTATGCGGACTCGGGCCAGCGGGCTCGATCGAAGGAGGGGCGGGGGCGCGCCTGACCTTCTGTAATGTCGAAGGGCCCGGCGCGGACCTATGGGCATGGAACGTCCGGTCACCTCGGCGGCGTGGTCGCGCTGCCCTACGCGGTATGCAGCCCCCCATAAGCGCGAAGCCCCCCATTGATCAGTGGGCAGAACCGCCGATGTCCGGTCGCATGGCTTTGAGGAAGGCGTCGACGAGGGCGTCGGCGTACTGCGGGGTGAGCGGGCCTGAGCGGAGCAGCCAGCGCTGGTAGAAAGGGCCGTACAGCAGCTCCAGAGCCAGGTCGAGGTCGGCGTCGGGGGGGAGTTGGCCGGCTCGCTGGGCGCTGCGTAGCCGGGCCTTTTTGGCCTCGTCGACCGGCCCGGCCAGTTTCTCGCGGTATTGGGCGGCGAGCGCCGGATCATTGATGATCTCGGTGTTGAGCGCGCGGATCGGCCCCTCGAACGCCGGATCGGCGAACTCGGCCACCGTCGCCCGCATTACCACCCTGAGGTCGGCCTTCAGGTCGCCGGTGTCGGGCAGGGCCATGTCCTGGTCAGGCCCGCTCTCGCTGAGCGCCAGAAAGGCGTCCAGGACCACCGCGCCCTTGGAGGGCCACCAGCGGTAGATCGTTTGCTTGCCCACGCCGGCCCGGGTCGCGATGGCCTCGATGGTCAGCTTGGCGTATCCCACCTCGGAGACCAGCTCGCGGGCGGCGGTCAGGATGGCCTGCCGGGAGCGCTGGCTGCGGCGGGCGGGGTTGGGCTGCTTGGCCATGCCGGGATCGTACCACTGGTGAGACGAGACGATCCGTCTTGACAGTGATGCAAGGCGAGACGTACCGTCTTGTCTCGTTGTACTGAACCCGAGTAAGAGGAGGTGGAGCCCATGAGCCGCGTATGGTTCATCACGGGCGCGTCACGAGGACTGGGCCGGGCGTTCACGGAGGCGGCGCTGCAAGCGGGCGACCGGGTGGTCGGGGCCGCGCGCAACGTCGAGCCGCTCGCCGACCTGGTCCGGCGCTATCCCGGCGACCTGGTACCGGTGCCGCTCGACGTCACCGACCGCGCGGCCGTGTTCGCGGGTGTGGATCGGGCGGTAGCGGCCTTCGGCAAGCTCGACATCGTGGTCAACAACGCCGGCGTCATGCTCCTGGGCATGCTGGAGGAGGCGACGGAAGAGCAGATCAGATCCCACTTCGACGTCAACCTGTTCGGCGCGATCTGGGTCACCCAGGCCGTGCTCCCTCACCTGCGCTCCCAGGGCTCCGGCCGCATTCTGCAGGTCACCACGATGGGCACCGGCGGCGGCTTCCCCATGGTCGGCCTGTACGCGGCCGGCAAGTCGGCGCTCGACTCGGTCTCCGAGGCCGTGGCGGGAGAGGTCGAGCAGTTCGGCATCAAGCTGACCATCGTGCAGATGGGCGGCTACGACACTGGCCTGTTCACCACGGGCACCACGATGGCCGCATCCGCCCCGCACTATCAGGAGCTGCGCGACAAGCTGATCGAGATGTGGGGCGATGAAGCCGGTCCCGCCCCGGAGACCGCCGCTCCGGTGATCATGGAGCTGGTGGACCTGCCGGAGCCGCCGCGGCGTCTCATCGTCGGCGCCGCGTCCTACGACATGGTCCAGCAGGACCTCCAGGATCGGGTCGCGAAGTACCGCGCCTGGGAGCACCTCAGCCGCAGAGCGCCGGGATGACCCGCCCGCAGGACGAACAGAGCGCGCCTGCCGGGGCGCTCCCGACGGAACACCCCGGCAGGGCGGCACGGGTGACGCGCGATCACGCCTTCGGTGACCGGCCATCCTCCCGGACCACGAGCAGGGTCGGCGGCGCCCGCACCACCGCGGACCGGGCGCGGCGCACGCTCTCACAGAACTTCCTGGCCGACCGCCAGGCCATCGATCTCGTGATCAGGGCAGCAGACCCGGCAGGGCTGGTGCTGGAGCCGGGGGCGGGCGCTGGAGCGCTGACCCTGGCACTGGCCGGTGCGGGCGCGCAAGTGATCGGCTACGAGATCGATCCGCGCCTGGCCCGGCGGCTGGCCGCACGCACACGCGGTGATCCCCGCGTCGAGGTGGTGCACGGCGACTTCACCACCGCGCCGGTGCCGGGACGGCCGTTCGCGGTCGTGGGGAACATACCGTACTCGGCGACGTCGAAGATCGTGAACTGGTGCTTGGGGGCGCCGTCCCTGACCTCGGCCACGCTGCTCACCCAGCGCGAGTACGCCCGCAAACGCGCGGGCGGCTACGGCCGCTGGAGCCGCGTGACCGTGCAGTCGTGGCCATGGTTCCACTGGCGGCTTGGCCCCACGGTGAACCGGAGGTCCTTCCGGCCGGTACCGTCGGTCGACTCAGCGATCCTGCGGATCGAGCGTAGGCCCGAACCTTTGGTGCGCGGCCGCCGCACCTACCAGGAACTGGTCGAGTTGGGCTTCAGCGGGCTCGGCGGCTCGGTGCGCGCCTCGCTGAGGATGCGTCACCGAGGAGTGGACGCCGCTCTGGCGGCGGCCGGCGTGCCTCGTGACGCCGTCGTCGGATACGTTCACCCAGACCAGTGGATCACGCTGTGGCAGCGCCTGTACTGGTGACCCGCCCTGAATCCTCGGCGCGGTATTCGCCGCCGTCGGCGCGAAATACCGGATCAATGCATCTGCACTGAGCGGGCGGGCGTGTCCACCATGGCCGTCTACCAGGTGTTCGGCGACAAGGGTGGTCTCGTGCGCGAGATGTTCCTGGCCGGTTCGAGCGGCTTGCCACGGCCTTCGCCGCCGTCCCGCACACCAGCGATCCGATCGCCGACCTCCTGGTGCTCGGGCACGCCTGTCGGGCCCTGGCCAACCCGCACCTCTACGAGCTGATGTTCGGCCGTCCCATCCCCGAGTTCCAGCCTGACGCCGAAGCCGCCGCCGTCACTGGGACCGCGCCTTCGACACGATGGTGCGAGGGCTGCGCGCGGGGTGAGGGCAGAGCTCGCCGAGGTGTCACCGGCCGGCCCTGAGCGCAAGCGCGCCGCGATCGTCTCCTTCGCCAAGTAGGCCGTCCGGCATGAGTTGCTGCAGGCCAACCCGATGGACCGGATCGGCATCGCGAAGATGCCCAAGAGCCTGCCCTGCCCCGGCCGCGGCCGCCGACGTCGTCAAGGTGCCGGAGCGGGCATGCGTCTGTTCGTTTGCGTACAGCCCCTGCCGGCTTTCGGTGGCTGGAGAGCGCACGGGCTGGTTCGTGATCGCGGTTGCGAACGGACAGGCCCGTCAGAGCCGGCCGAGGGCCTTGGCCAGCGCGGTCGCGGCGGAGGCGATCACCTTGTCGTCATGCGCGGTGTTGTCGGTGTTACGGTTGGTGAACACCGAAAGGATCATCGGCGCGTTGGACCCGGGCGACCAGACGATCGCCAGGTCGTTGGCGGTGCCGTAGTTGCTCGCGCCGCCGGTGCCGGTCTTGTCGCCGACCGTCCAGTCCTTGGGGAGTCCGGCCCGGATGCGGTTGGCACCGGTGAGGCTGGCCTTCAGCCAGGCGACCAGCCGCGCCCGGTCGCCGATGTGGAGGGTCTTACCGGTGGTGAGCTTGGCGAAGGTCTGTGCGGCCGCGGCGGGGGTGCTGGTGTCGCGCTCTTCACCCGGCTGCCACTCGGTCAGGGTGGGCTCCGGTCGGTCCAGCCGACTTGTCCGATCGCCGGTGGCGCGGAAGAACCCGGTCAGCCCGCGCGGCCCGCCGATCTGCTTCAGCAGCGTGTTGCCTGCGAAGCCGTCGGATTTGGTGATCCCGGCGCGGCACAGCTGTGCAGGTGTCATGCCGGTGTCGGTGTATTCGGTGGTCTCTGGGGAGTTCGTGGTCAGTCCGGCCATCTCGGCAGGCTTCCAGCGAACCACCTTGTCCATCAGCCCGGGGTCGCTGGTGCGCGCTTTGTGCAGTACGGCCGCGCAGGCGAACACCTTGAACATGGAGTTGAAGGGAAAGCGCTCATCGGCTCGGTAGCCGACCGTTTTACCGGTTCCCAGGTCGATGCCCACTACGCCGATACGCCCCTGGTAGGACTTCTCAAGTTCCTGCAGCGTCTTGTCCAGCTCGGAGTCGGACGGGGCGGTGGTCCCCGTCCGGGAGTCGACGCCGGAGGTGCCCTTCTCGCCGGTGGCGGCATGCGCCGCACTGGCGGGGCCGCTCAGCAGCATAGAAGTGGTCAATGTCGCGATCCCAAGACGCATAAGTGGTTGTGTCATGGCGGAGAGCAGATCAGAAACCGGCTAGGGGTGTCCAATATTGATATTGATCATTCAGTCATATCGATATGGATATCGGCAGGCGACTCAGGGGCAGATGGCGCCGGTGAGTGTGCGGAGTGGCCTCGGCATCGCCCGCTCCACCTTGTATCGAGCGCTGGAGTACGACTCCCCCGCTCGCTGCGGCGACCGTCCCGGTCGAGGCGAGCGTCGACCGGGCCACGCACCCCTCTCTCCCGCCCCGGTGGCGGCCGCCGATCTCCGTACGGCGGGGGTGGCGGTTCTCGTGCCGCGCCTCCAGTCAGATCTGGTTCTGGTGAGGGGGCCGGCGGAGGGCGTTGTCGACCAGGTTGCCGATCATCCGTTCCAGCAGGACCGGTTCGCCGCTGACCGGTGCCGACCGGAGCTCGGTTCGCACGGCGATGTCGGCGGTCGCCGCCCGTGCTTCGGCCGCGTCGAGGGCGGCGGCCACGATGGCGGCCAGGTCGGGGTTCCCGCGCGCCGAGCCCGGCCTGGCTGCGCGCCAACAGCAGCAGCCCATCCAGGACGCGCTGCAGGTGCTCGACGGCGCCGCGACGCCGCGCTGGACGCGGTCCAGCATCCCGTTGATCGTGCCCGCCAAGGCGGACAGCTCGTTGGCGGGGGTGGTGACCGGGACCCGGTCGGTGAGGTTCTCGGCCGACAGCCGCCGGGCGGTGGTGGAGGTCGCGCGGATCGGCCGCAGCACCCGACCTGCCACCAGCCAGCTCAGTACGGCGGCCAGCCCGGTCACCACGATGAGCGCCAGACCGGCCTGGGGCAGCAGCGCGGACAGGGTGTCGGCCTCCACCTGTTCGGCGAGAGCGCGTAGTTCCTCGGTCCGCGGTGGCATCGGCTGGGGCGCGCCCGGTGGGTGGGAGCCGATCGAGTCCAGGTGGGTGAAGAGCGCGGGGCAGCGCCGCGTCAGTGCGGCGGAACGGTCGCGCCGGTCGCCGGCAATGCCCCCGGCTTTTTGGCCGTGACCTTCACCTCCGCCGACGGCCGCCGTCAGTTCGCCGTGTCCACCACCTTGAAAATCAAGAACGAGCAGGCCATGGCCGTCGGTGAGGTCATCAACAAGGCCGCCGAAGCCGTGCTCTGCCCCGGCCCGGTGACCGGAGCCATCCGCGACCGCGGCTGCTGATGGCTCGGCACCAGCAAGCTGGGAGACGTCCAGCAGGCCGTGGCCGGGATGTGACCCACGAGACACCCCGGGAAGGGAATCACGGATGATCAATCTAACGCTCTAGAGAGGAGAAGACCGAAGGGAAACGACCTCATGACCATCCTCATCGCCTACGACGGCTCGGCGAACTCACGCACCGCGATCGAGGTCGCGGCCAAGCACCTGACGCCCCAGCCGGTGGTCGTCCTGACCGTGTGGGAGCCGCTTCTGGTGCAGCTCAGGAAATATCCGATCGGAGCGCCGGCATTGGTGGCCGATGACTCGGGCGAATGGGGTGCGCTGGCCGAGCAGCAGGCCAAGGAGGGGGCCGAACTGGCCGTCGCGGCCGGGTTCACCGAGGTCTCACACCGGGCCGTGGCCGACGACGAGTCGATCTGGAAGACGATCGTGGAGGTCGCCGACGAGCTCGACGCCTCGATGATCGTCTTTGGTTCCCGTGGTCTTTCGACGGTCCGCTCCGTCCTGCTGGGCAGCGTCTCCAACCACGTGCTGCACCACACGCGCCGCCCGACGCTCGTGGTGCCGCCCCCCGCGTCCTAGCCGCAGCAGGCGTTGGCGGGGGTGAGCCGGGTGTCGATGCGCCGGGCACCCGGCCCCTCCTCGCCGAGCCGGTCGTGCGGGTTGGCCAGCGCGCACCGGTCGAGTGACAGGCAGCCGCAGCCGATGCAGTCGGTCAGGTCGTCGCGGAGCCGTTGGAGCTGCTCGATGCGGTCGTCGAGGTCGGAGCGCCAGGCGGCCGACAGCTGCGCCCAGTCGTCGCGCGTGGGGGTGCGGTTCTCGGGCAGCGTGGCCAGCGCCTCTTTGATCGTCTTCAGGGGGATGCCGAGGCGCTGGGCGAGCCGTACGAACGCGACTCTGCGAAGGGTGTCACGGGTGTAGCGGCGCTGGTTGCCCGCGGTGCGGCGGCTGCTGATGAGGCCCTTGGCCTCGTAGAAGTGCAGTGCCGACACGGCCACGCCGCTGCGCTCGGCGAGCTGCCCGACCGTGAGCTCACGGGTGTTCCACACGACCTTGGTCATGACCTTAAGCTTACTTGAGGAAGCTACTCCCACTTGAACAGCCGTACGGCCAGGCCGCCGAACAGCGCCAGCCCGACGAGCATCACGGCCAGGTGCGGAAGCTGCGGCCAGTCGCCCGCCCAGGTGTCGCGCATGGCGTTGATGAACGGCCCCACCACCGAGTAGTCGCTGACCATGCGCAGCGCGTCCGGCATGATCTCGCGCGGGATCCACATGCCGGCGACGAACATCAGCGGGAACATCACGACCGACCCGATGCCGGGCGCGGACTTGGCGTTGGGCGCGACCGAGGCGATCACCAGCCCGATGGCCAGCATCGCGGCGGTGCCGAGCAGGCACACCAGAGCGAACCCGAAGATCTGCTCGGGCGGCGTCGAGCCGTGCACCAGCCATCCCGCCAGGATCACGAGCACGACGGCCACCACCGCGACGCCGAGATTGATCAGCAGGTGCGCGCCCAGCAGCCGGGAGGGGTGCACGGGCGTCGTGGACATCCTTCTGAGCACGCCCTGCTCCCGGTAGGCGGCCAGCACGCCGGGGAGCACGGTGAAGGAGGTCGTGAGCAACGCCAGCAGGATCATCTGGGCCGGAAGCTGGCTGTCCACGAACCGCTGCCCGCCGAACTCGGGATCAGGCTTCGACAGATCGGGGATCTGCCCCAGGACCACCAGCAGGCCGACGGGCAGGGCGAGGCTGAACACGATGGCGGGCCAGTCGCGCAGGAGCAACTTGGTCTCGACGGCCAGGATCTTCTTCATGCGAGCTTCCTTCCGGTGAGCGCGAGGAACGCGTCGTCCAGCGTGGCCTGCTCGATGCGCAGGTCGCCGGGGATGATCTGCTGCTGGGCCAGGGCCAGCGTGACGGCGGGGGCCAGGTTTCCGGTGCCGGTCACCACGACCTGCTCGCCGCTGCGGCTGACGCTCGTCACCTCGGGCAACGCCGTCAGGAGGGAGTCCTCGACGGGGGCGGAGGGCCGGAACCGTACCCGCTGCTCGTCGCCCACCCGGGCGATCAGCCCGGCCGGCGAGTCGGTGGCGACGACCCGGCCGGAGTCGATGAGCGCGATGCGGTCGCAGAGCCGGTCGGCCTCCTCCATGAAGTGGGTGACGAGCACGATCGTCACGCCGGAGTCGCGCACCTGCTCGACCAGTTCCCAGGTGTCCCTGCGGGCCTGCGGGTCGAGCCCGGTGGTGAGCTCGTCGAGCACGGCGACGCGCGGCTTGCCGACGAGGGCGAGCGCGACCGACAGCCGCTGGCGCTGGCCGCCGGAGAGCTTGCCGAACTGGGCGTCCCGCTTGTCGGCCAGCCCGACCTGCTCCAGCAGTGCCCGCCAGTCGGCGGGGTCGGGGTAGAAGGAGGCGTACAGGTCCAGCGCCTCCCACACCTTGATCTTCTCGGGCAGCGCGGAGCTCTGCAGTTGGACGCCCAGCACCCGGCGCAGCGCGTCGCGCTCCGCGACCGGGTCGATGCCGGCGACCCGGACGGTGCCACCGTCGGGGGTGCGCAGGCCGGAGACGCACTCCACGGTGGTGGTCTTGCCGGCGCCGTTCGGACCGAGGATGCCGAAGATCTCACCTTCGGCCACCTCGAACGACACGTCGTGCACCGCCACGTGGTTGGGGTAGCGCTTGTGGAGGTTTCTGACCTCGATGACCTTCATGGTGACGACGGTAGGGAGCGCGGTAAGCGCGGGGAATCGGGCTGGATGCCAGGTAAGGGTGTACCTAGGTGCATCGACGGCGCCTGTCCGGTTCGAGCACACTAGAGGCATGCTCAGAAGGTTCGGTCAGGCGACGGCGCTGCTCGCGTTGACCTTCGTGCAACTGCTGGTGATCGTTTTCTCCTTCCTCGCTCTCTTCGGCACGTTCGCGCTCGGCATGGTCTTTCTCTATCCGCCGCACGTCCGGCTGGTGCGTCGGCTGGCGGAGGACACCCGGCGCCGGGTCCGCGCGTGGACGGACATCGAGATCGCCTCGCCGTACCTGCCCAAGCCACCGCCCCCGCAGCCCCAGGCCGACGGGATGTACCGCCACGACCGGACGCTCTACAAGACGCCACGGATACCCGCCTGGAGCGACCGGTGGAAATGGATGCTGTCCGATCCGGCGACCTGGCGCGACGGGCTCTGGCTGCTGCTCGACCCCCTGATCAAGGTGCTGTTGCTGCCGGTGTTCATCACGATGCCGGAGCGCGGTCTGCGGTTTTACGGGCTCTGGTGCGAGTTACTGCTGTCCGCGACCCGCGCCAGCAGGCTGGCCGGGCAGGTCTCCCACCTCAACCGGGTACGCAACCTGGCCGCCGACTCCCAGGCGGCCGAGATGCGCAGGATCGAGCGTGACCTGCACGACGGCACGCAGGCCAGGCTCGTCGCCATCGGCATGACGCTCGGCGCCGTCGAGGAGCTCGTCGAGAAGGATCCCGTGGCGGCCAGAGCACTGCTGACCAAGGCCAGGGAGGCGTCCGCCGACACCCTGACGGAGCTGCGCAGGGTCATCCGGGGCATCCACCCTCCGGTGCTGGCCGAGCGCGGGCTCGCCGACGCCGTGCGAGCCCTCGCGCTGGACAGCGCGTTGCGGGTGACCGTGGAGGTCGACCTGCCGCACCGGCCGGAGGCGCCGGTGGAGGCGGCGATCTACTTCGCGGTCAGCGAGCTGCTCTCCAACGCCGCCAGGCACGGCGACGCCCGCTCGGCCACGGTCGACATCAGGGGTGACGGGCCGTACCTGCGGGTCACCGTGACCGACGACGGCATGGGCGGCGCCGAGCCCGGCAAGGGCAGCGGCCTGCTCGGCATCGAGCGGCGGCTGGCCGCCTTCGACGGCGTGCTCGCCATCAACAGCCCGCCGGGCGGTCCGACGACCGTGCACATGGAGTTGCCCCACGCGCTGCCCGAGCACTGGGCGGGCAGCCTGCCCAAGATGCCGCGCTGGAAGGCCGTCACGGTGGCGGTGTGCTGGGGCCTGGCCTGGTGTCCGTTGTTCCCGCAGGGCCTCGTGGCCGGCGTCTTCAAAATCGTCGGAGCCGACGAGAAGAGCTGGTTTCTGGCGCTTTACCTACCCGGCCCCTGGCAGTGGCCCTTCATCGTGGGCATGATCACGCTCGGTATCGCCATGTATGTGCTGGCCACCCTCATCCCCGGCCAGTACGCCCGGCAGAACCGGCCGGCCTGGGCCACCCCGCTGTCCACGGGATGCGACCGGTGAAGCGCGTACTCATCGCCGAAGATCTCTACCTGCTCAGAGACGGCCTGGTCCACCTCCTGCAGGCCCATGGCTTCACCGTCGTGGCCGCCGTGGAGAGCGGGCCCGAGCTGCTCAAGGGTCTGATCGAGCTCCGCCCCGACGTCTCGATCGTGGACGTACGCCTGCCGCCCACGTTCACCGACGAGGGCCTGCAGGCAGCGCTGGCGGCCCGCGCGCAGCTGCCGGGGTTGCCGATCCTGGTGCTGTCCCAGCACGTCGAGCAGCTCTACGCCCGCGAGTTGCTGGCCGACGGCTCGGGCGCGATCGGCTACCTGCTGAAGGACAGGGTGTTCAACGCGGAGCAGTTCATCGACGCCGTCCACCGGGTGGCCGAGGGCGGGACCGCGATGGACCCCGAGGTCATCGCCAAGCTGCTGGCCAGCAACGCCCGGCACGAGCCCCTGGCTGCGCTCACCCCACGCGAGCGGGAGGTGCTGGAGGCGATGGCCGAGGGGCGTTCCAACGCGGCGATCTCCCAGCGGCTCTATCTCAGCGAGAGCGCGGTGGCCAAGCACACCGCCGGGATCTTCGCCAAGCTCGGTCTCGCGCCCTCCGACGACGACAACCGGCGTGTGCTGGCCGTCCTCGCCTATCTGAACAGCCGTTAGGGCGGCTTTGTCGGTCGGACCCGCTACCTTCGTAGGAGTCAGGCGCGACGAAAGGGGCGATCAGGTGAAGATCCGGGTTAACCGTGATGTCCTGGCGGATGCGGTGGCGTGGGCCGCCAGGGTTCTGCCCAGCCGCCCTGTGATGCCGGTGCTGTCCGGGCTGCTGTTGGAGGCCGGCGAGGAGCTGAGCCTGTCCGCGTTCGACTACGACGTCTCGGCACAGGCCCGGATCGAGGCCGAGGTGTCCGAGCCCGGCGGCGTGCTGATCCCCGGCCGGCTGCTGGCCGAGATCAGCCGCAGCCTTCCCGGCGACGATGTCGAGATCTTCACCGAAGGCGCCGAGGCGGTGCTGACCTGCGGAAGTGCCGAGTTCGGGCTGGTGACGATGCCGGTCGAGGACTTCCCGACCATGCCCACGATGCCGCCGAGCATCGGGGCCATCGGCGGCGGGGTGTTCGCCTCGGCTGTGGGCCAGGTCGCGCCCGCGTCCAGCCGCGACGACACGCTGCCCATGCTCACCGGCATCAGGGTCGACATCGACGGCGAGACGGTGACGATGGCCGCCACCGACCGCTACCGCATCGCGGCCCGCGAGTTCGCCTGGCGCCCGGCCAGGCCCGACCTCGCCATCTCCGCCATGGTGCCCGCCCGCGTGCTGGTCGAGGTGGCCAAGTCACTGCGCGGTGGCGAGGTGGAGATCGCGATGGGCGACGGGGTGGCCGGGTTCGAGAGCGTCGGGCGCAGCACCACCGTCCGCCTGCTCGACGAGCAGTTCATCGACTACCGCACCCGGCTGACCTCCGACTGGTCGATCAGGGCCGACGTGCGGGTGGGGCCGTTCGTCGAGGCCATCAAGCGGGTCGCGCTGGTGGCCGAGCGCAACACCGCGATCCGGCTCTCGTTCACCCAGGGGCAGGTGACGATCCAGGCCGGTGGCGGCGACATCGGCCGCGGCACCGAGGTGCTCGACTGCGAGCTGCGCGGCGACGACATCCAGATCGCCTTCCAGTCGCAGTTCCTGATCGACGGCCTCACCGGCATCGAGAGTGAGCTGGCCCGCATCAACATGGAGTCGCCGTCCAGGCCCGCCCTCATCCAGGACGTGCCGGGCGACGGCGAGCCCGCCTTCCGCTATCTCGTGATGTCACTGCGGCTCGGTGGCTGACCCGCGCCGGGCGACCAGCGTGGCTGACTGGCGTTCGGCGACCAGCCGGAAGACCCGCTTGAACTCCGCGTAGGCCCTCGCGCCCACGGCCTCGGCGTGCCGGGCCTCGATGGCGGCCATGGCGGCGTCCGACACGGCCATCTCGTCCAGCCCCTTCGCGGTGGGCACGATCAGCTTGGCCCGCCGGTCGGCGGGGTCGGGCCGGCGCTCCACGTATCCCAGCTCGACCAGCTCGTCGACGAGGGTGCCGATGACCTGCTTGTGCTGCCCTGACCGCGCGGCCAGGTCGGTGGCCCGGCTGCCCTCCTCGTCGAGGTAGGCCAGCACCGCGCCGTGACGCGGTCTGAGCTCCGGATGGCCCTGCTCGGCGATGGCGGCGAAGAGCTCGCGCTGCAGGCTGAACAGCGTACGGCTGGTCAGGACGCCCAGATCGGGATCGTCCTGTTGCTGCCGGCTCCTGCGCACCGTCGCCCCCGATCAGTCACTGGAACGTACGTCAGCGTCGCGGTCACTCGGTGAGGGCGATGAGAATGTGCTCCATGCAGGCGTGACCGGCGCGTTCGGCGGCACTGGCGTCACCCGCCGCGATGGCACGGGCGATGGCGTCGTGCGGGATGTAGGTCTTGTTCAGCGACGTGCCCGCGGCCGTGATGCTGGCCCGCAGCGCGGCCGAGAAGTCCTCGTAGAGGTCGATGAGCACCAGGTTGTGCGTGGCGTGCGCGACGGACATGTGGAAGGCCAGGTCGGCCTCCACGAAGTAGTCGGCGTCGTCGAGCTCCCAGGCCCGGTCGCGCTCGGCCAGGGCCGCCTCGATGCGCAGGATGTCCTCGTCGGTGCGCCGGGTGGCGGCGAGCCGCGCCGACTCGATCTCGAGCGCGCGTCGCACCTCCAAAATCTCCAACTGCTCGGCCTGCCGCAGCCGCCGGAGCATGGCGCCGGAAAGCTCGCTGGTCGCACGGACGTAGGTGCCGTCGCCTTGGCGGCACTCGAGCAGCCCGGCATGGGTGAGCGCGCGCACGGCCTCGCGAACGGTGTTGCGTCCCACTCCTAGCTGCTCGGCGAGCACGGTCTCGGTTGGGATCTTGCCGTTCATCTGCCATGACCCTGAGACGATCTGCTCCTTGAGCTGATCGATCACCTGGTCGACGAGCGAAGCCCGCTGCGCCGTACGCAGACTCACAGTCCGCCTCCTCCGGGGGAAAACCAATCATCCGATGAGTCAATGACTGGTAAGCCCCAGTGTATTCCAGACTGGGGCACCACAAATCTGGAGCCCCCGGAGGACTGCGCGGTCAGCGAGATACAGAGGCGTCGACCGTAAGGCCTGCCAGTGCGGAACGCACTCCGGCGGCTTCGAGGGCTTTACGATACGCGCCGGTCTGCTGTGCCGGGTCACCGACCCTGCCGTACAGGTCGCCCAGCTCGCGCCAGCAGCGAGCGACCTGCCGGTCGGAGCCGAACACCGGCCGGTTGAGCCCGTCGAGCAGCACGCGAGCGCTGCTCAGGTGCTTGGTGGCCTCACTGTCGAGATCGAGGGCGACGGTGGCGAGCACCAGGTGCGCCTCGGCCGGAGCGGTCCCGCGAGCGTCACCGAGCAGATCGAGCGCCGCCGTCGCGACCTCGCCGGCCCGACCGGCGTCACCGGCCCGCAACCTGACCCTCGCGTGCGCGATGAGGGTCTCACCGTGCTCGTGCGCGGTGGCCGGGGTGGACGCGAAGGCACGGGCCGCCGCGCCAACCAGGCGCTCGGCCTCCTCGACGGGCGTCGTGGCCAGCCTGGCCCAGTGCATGGCGATCCTGGCCAGCTGGAGCGCCAGCCGGTCCTGGCGGCCTGCGGTGATGGCGTCGTCGGCCAGGCGTACGGCCAGCGCGGAGTCGTCACCGGCGGCCGCGGCGGCACTCGCCTGCCACAGTGCCTGGATCTCTCCGGAACGGTCCACAACGTCAGGCACGCCGGCGATGTCGAGCACGCGCTTGACGAAGGTGAGCTCGGGGGAGGCGGTGTCGAGCTCGCCTCGCGCCTCGACGATCGTGGCGGCCAGGTCGACGGCGATCTCGCCCTGTGCGATCTCAAGGCGCATGGCCTGCTCAAGGGCGTGGGCCGCGAGGTCTCGGGCGCGTAGCCGGTCGCCGGCCCGCTGGTAGCAGCGGCTCAGCGCGACGGCGAGTGGCAGGTCGGCGAGTCGCTCGGGGTGGGCCGCCGCCTCTCGGCGCAGTCGCTCGAAGGCCTCCACCGCCTGGCCGAGCCGGCCCTGTGCCTCCAGCGCCCGCGCCCTGCCGAAGCGGGCGTGCGCGGTCAGCATCGCGTTTTCCTCGTCGGCGACCTTCACGATCTCGGTGAAGCGTTCGGCGGCCACGGCCGGATCGCCATGCTGGAGCTCCAGCTCGGCGTGGCGAAGACCGAGCTCGGTGTCGATGCGCTGCCGAGGCTCGATCCCGTGCAGGAGGAACTCGGTGGTGCACCCCAGGCGCTCGGCCAGGAGTCGGGCTACAACCGGAGTCGGAGTGCGCTTACCCGACTCGATGAGCGAGACATAACTGTCAGACAGGTCGGGTCCGGCCAGCTGGGCTTGGGACATCCGCCTGTTCAGCCGCAGTCCGCGGACGCGGTCACCGATGGTTCCCTGACTCGGCATCTCATCTCTCAAGGCGGGGAAGGGTCAACACTCCGCAATGATTGCATGAAGTAGCCGAATCGGGTATCCCCAGGTGAAGAATTCCCCAGCTAAGGGTTAATCGTCACCACTGTCCTTGCTGGGGAAGAGCATCTGACAGACCTCAAGGTAAAGCGTCTCAGGATACGGGATGTACTCGACGTTGGACAGGGCCTGATCCTGACCGGCGGATTCGAGGATGAACTCGCCGTAGCCGAGCATGCGCCCCATCAAGGAGCGCTTGAAGCTCATGTCGGTGACCTTCTGCAGGGGCATCATCGCGACCTTGCGCGTGATCAGGCCCGTGGTCAGGAGCATGCGCTTGGAGGTCACTACGAAGTAGTCGACCGACCACTCCGCGACCTTCCACACGAAGCGGATCAGCAGGAGCAGCCAGAGCCACCAGACGACGACGAGGGCCGTGCCGCCCCCCGAGTCGCCGAAGACCTTGCTGAGGAGGCCGGCGATGATCAGGCCGCCGAAGACCTCGGCGACCGGACGGAGTAGCACGGCCGGGTGGCGCCGCACCATGATGACCTGTTGTTCGTCGGGGAGTAGGTAGCGGTTGACCGATGACGGGGCGGAGTCCCCGTGGGTCACAAGTCTCATGCGAGATTGTTCACAAATTGGGCCAGCGAGTCGGCCGCGTTGACCACGGTGTCGAACGCCCCCCGGACCGCGTCAGCGGCGTCGTTGGGGCGTGCGAAGAGGTAGTACGCCAGAAACCCGACACCACCGTATGTCAGGACCTTTTTGACCTGCACTGTCGCCTCCGTACCACTTACCCACTACACCCGCTCTATACATTACCCACCGAGGTGCCGGGGTAAAGGTAACTTTGCGGGTTAGTTGTGATCTTGCTAGCCGCGCTCGCTAGCGACGAGCGCGAGGACATGAAGGTGCTTGCGCGCGATCCGCTCGACCAGGCTGGGATGGGCATAGCCCGTCACTTCCAGCGCGCCGTAGTGCGCCGCCTCGACGCAACGCGTTACGGTGGTCGCGGAGTGGACGCCGGCGAACTCACCACGAAGAGCCGTCTCGACGTCCGTATACGGTGTCGGGTCCGGATGGGTGTGATCGCTCACGACGACACCCTCGCAACCGGAAAATCACTCATTGCGCCCCCTCGCGCCCCGTGCGGAAGCTGCCTTCCTGGCTCTTCGTACCCCCGCAACAGCATTATGTAACGAAGCGACCACTGCGCGTGACCAAAGGGAGTGCTTTCTCAGACGACCCCGTAGAGCCGGTCGCCGGCGTCGCCGAGGCCCGGCACGATGTAGCCGCTGTCGTTCAGCTGATCGTCGACCGCCGCGGTGACCAGGCGGATCGGCCGTCCGGAGTTGGCGAAGACCTTGTCCATGTAGGCGAGCCCCTCAGGGGCGGCGAGCAGGCAGATGGCGGTGACGTCGACGGCGCCCCGGTCGAAGAGGAACTGCACGGCCGCCGCCAGGGTGCCGCCCGTGGCCAGCATCGGGTCGAGCACGTAGCACTGCCGCCCCGACAGGTCGTCGGGCAGCCGGGTCGCGTACGTCTCGGCCAGCAGCGTCTCCTCGTCGCGGATCATGCCGAGGAAGCCCACCTCCGCGGTGGGCAGCAGCCGGGTCATGCCGTCGAGCATGCCGAGCCCGGCGCGCAGGATGGGCACCACCAGGGGGTACGGCTTGGCCATCCGCACACCGTGAGCGGGGGCGACCGGCGTCTGGACCGTGACATCCGCCACCCGGACATCACGGGTGGCTTCGTACGCCAGCAGCGTCACCAGCTCGTCGGCGAGCCGGCGGAACGTCGGCGAGTCGGTGCGGACATCACGCAGCGTGGTGAGCTTGTGGGCCACGAGCGGATGGTCGACGACGAGGGTTTCCATATCGGGCAACGCTATCTTGTGTGGAACGAACCGGCACGTCGCGTCTTCGGATTTGATCACAATTTGGTCGGAGAGGCACACGGCGGCTGTTCGGGTCTGGAACGATTGGAGGCCGTAGAGGCCACGTCGGGTGGGGTGGACGATGACAGAAGAAGATGCGCTCGACTTCGCCATCGTGGTCTATCGCGAAGACGAGCGCTGGGAAGCCGAGCTGCTGCCCATCGCGCTCACGTCCGACCTCAGAGGGCTGATCAAGGCCCTGCGCCAGCAGCCGAGTGAGAGTGGCACGATTGGCCTGGTCGCGGTGGGGGATGAGTTCTTCGTGGCGCTGCGTGTTCTGCCGGATCGCGTCGATGTCTTCCTGTCGGACATCTCCGCGTCCTGGGACTATCCGCTGGCCGAACAGGTCCTCGAATACCTCGACATCCCCATCCCGGACGAGGACGAGCTCGACGAGATCCTGCAGGACGAGGAGACGGCTCTGCCCGCGGGCGACCTGTCCATCTTCGCCGACCTCGGGCTCGACGAGATGGAGCTGGGCATCCTGTCCGGCGACATCGACCTGCTCCCCGAGGACATGTTGTCCAGCATCGCCGCACGGCTCGGCTTCTCCGAGCCTTTCGAACGTGCGATCGAATCGGTCTTCGGCTGACCCTCTGGAGCTAGGACAATGGCGGCGAACACCTTCTCTGCGGCTTTCGTCAGGACCTCGGACGGCTGGAGCGGCGCCGAGATCGACCTGAGCGAGTCCGAGATCGTCGACGACTTCGGCGACGCCGTGACCGAGGCGCTGGGCCTGGCCGGTGACGAGCTGGCGCTGCTCTGCGTCGAGGTCGAGGACGAGTGGTTCGCCATCGTCCGCTACCTCGGTGAGGAGGAGCCGCGGGTGTTCCTCTCCGACGTGCACGCGATCCAGCCCGAGAGCCTGGGCGAGCTGTTCGCCGAGTTCGCCGGCGTCGTGCCCGACAAGGAGGGCAACGGGCTCGGCGTACGACCGGCGGGCGACTTCGAGCTGCTCAGCGACCTCGGCGTGAGCTCCGAGGAGCTGCTGGAGCTGAGCATGGAGGAAGGCGTGCTCCCGGCCGACATCCTCTCGGTGATCGCCGAGCGGCTGTCGTTCGCCGACGAGCTCGACCGGCTGCGGTGACCCACGCCGAGGCGATGCGCCTGGCCCTGGCCGAGGCCGTCGCCGCCGGCGCCCGTGGCGAGGTGCCCGTCGGGGCCGTGGTGCTCGGGCCGCTCGGCGAGGTGCTGGCGGCCGCGGGCAACGACCGCGAGTCCGCTGCCGATCCCACCGCGCACGCCGAGATGCTCGCGCTCAGGCAGGCCGCCCGGCTGCGCGGGCAGTGGCGCCTCGACGGCTGCACGCTCGTGGTGACGCTGGAGCCCTGCACGATGTGCGCCGGCGCCGCCGTACTGGCCAGGGTCGATCGGATCGTCTACGGAGCGATCGACGAGAAGGGCGGCGCCGTGGGCTCGCTCTGGGACGTCGTCCGCGACCGCCGGCTCAACCATCGGCCCGAGGTCGTGATGGGCGTTCTGGGCGAGGAGTGCTCCGCAGTGCTTAAGGAGTTCTTCGGCACTCGGCGGATCCGGTAAGCTCGTCGGCGGTGGTGTCGCCTAGTGGCCGAGGGCGCACGCCTCGAAAGCGTGTGATGGGGCAACTCATCCGTGGGTTCAAATCCCACCACCACCGCCACCGAAAAGGAGCCGCGCTCGCGGCTCCTTTTCTCGTTCGGCGGCTGCTAGGCGGGCAGCTCCAGCACCCTGGCGTGCAGGATCGATCGTTGGTGCAGAGCGGCCCGCAGTGCCCGGTGCAGACCGTCCTCGAGATAGAGCTCGCCCCGCCACTGCACCACGTGCGGGAAGAGATCGCCGTAGAACGTGGAGTCGGCGGCGAGCAGCGAGTGCAGGTCCAGCATCGCCTTCGTGGTGATCAGGGAGTCGAGCCGGACCTGCCGCGGTGGTATCTGAGCCCACTCGCGGTGGGTCAGACCATGTTCGGGATAAGGGCGTCCGTCGCCGACCAGCTTGAAGATCACCCATTGATTTTAGGAGAGTTTCCACATCCGCGTGTTGCTCTGTGCCGTCATCGCAGGTCAGCGGTGCCGCAACGGGCTGGCTGGCCCGTCTTGTAGCCCTGCTGGAACGCCTTCACGCGCTGTTCCGAAGAGCCGTGGGTGAACGAGTCGGGATCGACCCGGCCCTGGGTCCGCTCCTGGATGCGGTCGTCGCCGACCGCCGCCGCCGCGTCCAGCGCCTCCGCGATCTCCGCCCCGGTGAACGGCTTGTCGTAGAAGCCCGTGTCGATGGCCTTGTTCGCCCACACGCCCGCGTAACAGTCGGCCTGCAGCTCCGTGGCCACCGAGCCGCCGCCTTCGAGCGCGCCGAGCAGGTTCTGGACGTGATGGCCGTACTCGTGCGCGATCACGTACGCCTGCGCGAACGGGCCGCCCTTGGCGCCGAAGCGGCTCTGGAGATCGTCGAAGAAGCTCAGGTCGAGGTAGACGCGCTGGTCACCGGGGCAGTAGAACGGCCCGACCGAGGAGTCGGCCGCGCCGCAGGCGGTGCGCACCCCGCCGGAATACAGGATCGTCTTGGCCGCGCGATAGCCGGAGACCTCGGTCTTCCAGTAGTCCTGGATGCTGTTGACCACGCCCACGACCCGGCACTTCTCCGACTGGTCGGCGTCCTTGCCCGTCTTGCACTCCTGGGAGAGGTTGGAGGAGGGCTGCTGCTGCGCCGGTTGGCCTTCGCCGCCACCGCCGAGGCTGTTGATGACGAACACCGCGACCATCACGATCAGGGTGAGGACGCCACCGCCGCCGACCACCATCCCGCCCGGGAAGCCGCCCCCACCACCACCCCCGCGTCCACCGACGTCCTCCACCTGTGAGGAGTCGAGGTTGACGTCGTCTCTGAAGTCCATGACCAACGTCCCTTCTCGGGTCTGCCCGGGGGGACAGCTTCCCGAAAGGGACCCATAGATTCCAGCCCCTGTTCCAGATCATTCACCACGTGTCAGTTGATGTGGCGAAATGATGGAAAGTCTGATCGGCATCGCACCGGAACGGCGAGAAGGGGCGCACCGGCCGGTGCGCCCCTTCCTGGCAGAGCTCCTGAAGGCTCGCCCCCTATCCGCCTTCCAGCCGCGAGGGCGTTGGGGGCTGCGCGGGTGTCATCCCGTGCTGGTGGTGTCCGGGCAGGGGGGTGTGCTGAACGTCACGCCGTCCAGGAAGTTGCCGGCCGTCGGGCTGCCGCCCGCGGCCGACACCGATTCGAAGGCGAATCGGGTGGTGGTCTGTCCCGGAGGCACGACGTACACGCCGGTGTAGTAGCCCCAGGCGGTGTTGTCGTCGGAGAGGTCCGGCGAGGACGCCCCGGTGGGGACCTGCGCCACGGTCGAGCCCGGCGCCCCGATGAGCACCCGCATCACGTCGGCGCCCAGGCGGCCCCGGTGATACAGCGACCAGGTCATCGGGGTTCCGGGAACGGTGGGCACGTCCTGGTAGAGCGTGGAGACCTCGTTGGCGTTGAGCTCGGCGTACTGCTGGCCGTCGGCCGCCGGTGCCCCGCTGCGCCAGATCTCCAGCTTGTTGTCGGTGGCGGTGGTGTGCCAGCCGACGCTCGGGTCGGTGGAGGCGTCGGGGATGTTCCAGTCGACCGTGGCCACGGGCGGCGTCTCGAAGCTGCCGTTGATCAGGTTGACCGGTTTCCAGGGGCAGATGACGGTGACGGTGACCGTGGCGGTGCTGGTGCCGCAGGCGGTGGTGATCGTGTAGGCGAAGGTGTCGGTGCCGGCGAAGCCCGGAGCGGGCGTGTAGGTCACGTTGCCGCCGGAGAGCGTCGCGGTGCCGTTGCCGGGCGTCGTTACGTTGCTGATCGCCGGCGAGCTCGCGGTGTCGTTGCCCAGGACGGGCACGTTGACGGCCGCGCCCATGGGAGTGGTGGCGGTGTCGGCGATGGCGACGGTGGGCGAGATGGACTGTCCGTTGACGATCTGGATCGGCGGGGCGGGTGTGTTGTTGCCGAGCTGGCCGGGCGCCGCGATGACGCTGCTGATCCCGGTCGGCCGGATGGTCATGCCGTTGCCGATGGTGCCCTGCCTGACCCGGAAGGTGATGACCTTGGGAGACGGGTCGGTCTTGGTGCCCGACGAGGTGATCGACAGGGTGTTGCCGCTGATGGCTCCGGTCCCCGACTCGCTGATGACAGTGGCGTTGGCCAGCAGAGACGACAGATCCCACGTGGTGGTGTAGCGGCTGACCAGCAACGGCCACTGGGTCGTGCGGTGCGTCAGGGTGAGGGTGAAGACGGTGCCAGGTGCGATCTGTCCGCCCCACAGGGAGGGGGAGGTGTCGACCGAGACCGACCCGCTGCCCAGCCGTGCGCCGATGACGTTCTTCCAGTAGTAGCTGACCGGGTAGGTCGCCTGCCCATGCCGGACACAGGGCGTGGCGGCGGCTCGCGCGACGGCCCGCCGCGCGCTGTCGTGCGCACCGCCTTCGGCGGCGGCCGCCGGCGTCCCGGGCACGGCCAGCAGCGTCAACAGCGCACCGGCCAGGGCGGTGAGCGCGGATCGGGATCGTTGTGACATCAACACTGAACTCCCACTGTCCTGAGGGATGTCGTCGTAGATCGACTTCACGACGGACGTTACTCTACGTAGTCGTTCAAGTGCGTTCAGGCGTGTACGCGATCTCCGTGTCGTGGCGCGGAGTGGGTGCATGGGGCTGCGGAACCCTCGGCCTGAGGCGACCGGATTCCAGCAGGCCCGGCACCTCTGTCCAACTGGTGCTGGACGTGCACGCGGTCCGCCCGCGCCTCTACTCGCCTGGGACGATCACACCGGTCTCGTACGCGGTGATCACCGCCTGGACCCGGTCGCGCAGCCCCAGCTTGCTCAGCACGTTGCTGACGTGCGTCTTCACCGTGTGCTCGCTGACGACCATGGCCTGCGCGATCTCCGCGTTGGACAGGCCGCGCGCGATCATCCGCAGCGTCTCCTGCTCGCGCGTGGTGAGCACCCTCAGCCGTTCCAACGGCGGTGCCGCGGAACGGGGTGGCGCCCCGGAGGTGAACTTGGCGATCAGTTTCGTGGTCACCGCGGGCGCGAGCAGGGACTGGCCGGCCGCGACCACTCGTACGGCGTGGACGAGGTCGTCGCGGCGGACGTCCTTGAGCAGGAACCCGCTCGCGCCCGCGCGCAGCGCGTCGTAGACGTAGTCGTCCAGGTTGAACGTAGTCAGCACGAGAACACGGCAGTCGCTGTTCGCGCACACGATGCGGGCCGCCTCGATGCCGTCCATGACCGGCATGCGAATGTCGAGCAGGAGCAGGTCGGGACGGTGCTCTCGGACGGCCTCGACCGCTTCGAGACCGTTGCCCGCCTCGGCGACCACCTCGATGTCCGGCTGGGCATCGAGGATCATGCCGAACCCGGCGCGTACCAGTTCCTGGTCGTCGGCCACCACCACCCGCACGGTCATAGCGGCAGCCGTACCGACACGATGAACCCTGGACTGTCAGGCCGCAGTCCGGCGGTGGCCTCGCCGCCGCAGGCGGCGGCCCGTTCGCGGATACTGATCAGACCGTTCCCGCCCGAGGGCAGTGAACGGGCACCGCCCGTGCCGTTGTCGGTGATGTCGATCATCAGGTTGTCGTCCTCCCAGGTGAGCCGGATGTCGGCGTGGTCCGCGCCGGAATGCTTGACGATGTTGGTGAGTGCCTCCTGTGTGATCCGGTAGGCGGCCACCGCGCTGTCGGGTGTGAGCGGGCGCGGTTCACCCGATTCGACGTAGGCCACGTCGAGGCCCGTGCCGCCCACCTGACTGGCCAGCACGGGCAGGTCGGCGAGCGTGGGCTGGGGCGCGCGCAGCGCCTCGTCCTCCTTCAGCACCCCGAGCATGCGCCGCAACTGCACCATGGCGTCGCGCCCCGTGGCGGCGATCGTGTCGAACGTGGCCTCGGCCCGCGCCGGGTCGCTGCTCACCACCACGGGTCCGGCCTCTGCCTGCACCACCATCAGGCTGACCGAGTGGGCCAGGATGTCGTGCATGTCGCGGGCAATCCTGGCCCGCTCGCGCTCGGCCGCTCGCTCGGCTTCCAACTGACGCTCCTTCTCAAGTCTCGCGGCCCGTTCCTCAAGGGTGGCCGCGTGGGCGCGGGCGGTGGCCGCGGCCCTGCCGATCGCGTACGCCGCGACGATCTGCACCATTCCGCGCAACGCGGTATCCCACGACCCGACCGTCAGTACACTGCAGAGGCAGGTCAGCGGGAGCACGGCGATCCTGGGCACGGGAGGGGAGTAGGCGGCCACCGTGTAGAAGGCGACGAGCATCCCGTACCAGATGGGCTGGGACGCGACGTTGCCTGCGAGGTCGTAGAGCAGGCTCACGCCCACGCTGAGCGCCAGCACGGTAAGCGGCGCCCGGCGCCGCCATGCCAGGGGGACAGAGGCGCCGATCGCGACCGCGTACCCCCACCAGTCCCACGGTTGTCCGGTGTAGCTCCTCGACGAGATCAGTGGCCACAGCTGGAACAGCGTGATCAGCCCGGCCAGTACCGCGTCCACCCGCATGTGGGGAAGTGCCTGGAGCCTGCGGCGAGCGACGTCAACGAGGGTCAGATCGGACACAGTGCGCCATTGTTCCTCAGACATGGACAAGCGTGTGATAAGCGGCGACGAAGGCGAAGCGATGCATGGGGGGAATCCTGCGGCCGGTGGGGAGGGCAGGCATCGCCGGTACGGGTGATATTTCCGCTCCCTCACAGGAGGGAGCGGAAATGGGAAGCACCGGCGATCCGCGCCGGCACCGGTGATCGACAGGATGGTCACATCGCTACGGCAACCCCTCCCACCTGGAGACATCCGATGAAGTTGACAGCCGCCTGCCTCGCCCTGGCCACCCTTCTCGTGGCGACGCCCGCCCAGGCGGTCACGCCCGCCCAGGCCCTCACGCCGAGCGCCTGCCCGCCCTCGGCCGCCGTCCAGTCCGATTCGGACGCGCCCATCCCGCCCGTCAACGCCGCCGCGCTGCGGCAGTCCATCGCGGGCCTGCCCGCGGCCGACGCCACCGCCGCGATCGTCCGGGTGGGCGGCACCAAGGGCTCGTGGCGGGGCGTGACCGGCGTGGCCGATCTCACCACCCGGCGCGAGGCGTCGGAGCACGCACGCTTCCGGGCGGGCAGCGTGACCAAGATGTTCACCACCGCGGTCGTCCTGCAGCTCGTCGCCGACGGCGACGTCTCACTCGACGGTACGGTCCAGCACTACCTGCCCGGCCTGCTGCCCGACTCCTACCCCGAAGTCCGCGTCGGCCAGTTGCTCAACCACACCAGCGGGCTGCCGTCGCCCGACCTGCCGGACTCGTTCGAGTGGGCCTACCGGACCCGGTTCAAGACGTGGACGCCGCAGGAGTACGTCGCGCTGGCCGTGCGGAACCCGATCGAGTTCACGCCCGGCACCAGGCAGCACTACCTCAACATCAACACGTTCGTGGCCGGCCTGCTGATCGAGAAGGTCACGGGCCGCTCCTACAAGCATGAGGTCACCACCAGGATCCTGCGCCCGGTCGGCATGCGGGACAGCTACCTGCCTGGCACCTCGCCGCGCATCCGCGGCCCGCACCACAAGGGCTACCAGTCCGTGCCCGCGGGCTTTACGGACGCCATCGCCTACAGTGCGGGGCACGTGGTCGACATGACCAAGAGCAGCGTCACCTCGACCTGGGCCTCGGGCGACCTCATCTCCACCGCTGCGGACCTGGAGAAGTTCGTCAAGGCACTGTTCTCGGGTAAGGTCGTGCCGCCCGCGCAGCTGGAGCCGATGTTCACGGTGCCAGACGTGACGATGTACGACGACTGCGGCAACCAGCCGGCCGTCTACACCTCGGGCATGTCAAAAGTGGTGCTTCCGGGTGGGATCGTCGCCTATGGCAAGACCGGCGCGCGCTACGGGTACGCCGCCGGCGTCGGTGCGACCCGCGACCTGAGCCGGACCCTGGTCTACTCGGTTAACTCCACCGACGCCAAGGCCTCCGGCCAGAACGAGCGAACCCTGGGCATCGCGCTGGCCGCCTACGCGGGTCGAGCCCACGGATGAGCCCCGCTGGTGGGCCCTTGAATGCACCGCCGGCCCCGACGCCCTGGTTCGTCGGCCCTTTGCGTGAAGCGCTCTGAACTGAGACCTACACGCCAGAAGGGGTGTGCCGCTGAATCGGCACACCCCTTCTGAACTGGCGGAGGATAGGAGATTTGAACTCCTGAAGGGTTGCCCCTTACACGCTTTCCAAGCGTGCGCCCTCGGCCACTAGGCGAATCCTCCGTCGCCGAGTTTACCGGACTCCTCAGGTTGTGGTGACCACGATTCACTGGAGCGAGCACTGCGACATCCCGCTAGACTGTCCACGGACCCCTCGCGCGGCGTCATCCTGTGAACCTCCCCAGGGCCGGAAGGCAGCAAGGATAAGCGGGCTCTGGCGGGTGTGCGAGGGGTTCTCTTCGTTAGAAGCCCCCTCGCAGGCGGGATGGTCGCATGAGTCTTGCGCTTTACCGCAAGTACCGACCCGGGACGTTCGCCGAGGTCAAGGGTCAGGAGCACGTCACAGATCCGCTGCGGCAGGCATTGCGGACCGGCCGGGTCAACCACGCCTACCTGTTCAGCGGCCCGCGCGGCTGCGGCAAGACGTCCAGCGCCCGCATCCTGGCTCGCTCGCTCAACTGCGAGAAGGGCCCCACTCCCGACCCCTGCGGCGCCTGTGAGTCGTGCGTCGCGCTAGCCCCCACGGGGCCCGGCCACCTCGACGTCATCGAGATCGACGCGGCCTCCCACGGTGGTGTCGACGACGCGCGTGACCTGCGCGAGCGGGCCTTCTTCGCGCCCGTCTCCGCGCGCTACAAGATCTACATCATCGACGAGGCGCACATGGTGACCCGAGAGGGTTTCAACGCGCTGCTCAAGCTCGTCGAGGAGCCTCCGCCCCACCTGAAGTTCATCTTCGCGACGACCGAGCCCGAAAAGGTCATCGGCACCATCAAGTCGCGCACCCACCACTACCCGTTCCGGCTGATGCCGCCCGCGACGCTCCGGGCGCTGCTGGAGGAGATCCTCTCCTCCGAGAGCGTCCCCTACGAGCCCACGGCCCTGCCTCTGGTCGTCCGCGCGGGCGCCGGGTCCGCGCGTGACTCGCTGTCCATCCTCGACCAGTTGCTCGCAGGGGCCGACGACGCCGGCATCACCTACGCCAAGGCCGTCTCGCTGCTCGGCTACACCGACGGCGACCTGCTCGACGAGGTCGTCGACGCGTTCGCCGCGCATGACGGCGCGCGGGTCTTCCACACCGTCAACCGGGTGATCGAGGGGGGCCACGATCCCCGCCGGTTCGCCTCCGACCTGCTCGAACGGTTCCGCGACCTGGTCATCCTGGCCAACGTCCCCGAGGCGGCCTCCAGCGGGCTGCTCGACCGGCCCGCCGACGAGCTGGAGCGTCTCGTGGCGCAGGCCGCCTCGATGGGGCCGGCCGAGCTGACCCGGGCCGCCGAGATCTTCAACACGGGTCTCACGGAGATGCGTGGCGCCACCTCGCCCCGGCTGCTGCTTGAGCTCATGTGCGCGCGCGTCCTGCTTCCGGCCGCCGCGCAGGGCGAGGCGGCGCTGCTCGCCCGGCTCGAACGTCTCGAACGCGGCGGCGCCGTCGCCGCCATGGCCGCCCGCACCGGCCCCGCCACGGCCGTCGTCTCCCAGCCGGGAGTCGCCGGCGCCCAGATGGCCGAGCTCCGGCAGGCGGCCGCCACAGCCGGGTCGGTGGTGCCGGGCGGGCCCGGCAAAGGCCCCGCGGCCGCTTCCGCGAGTGGTCACGCGGGGAGCGGCCAGGCCGCGGGTGGTCAGGAGGTCGGCGGCCAGCCGGGTGACGTCTCGGTCGATCAGGCCCGCGACGCCGCGGGCGGCGCGCCGACTTCGCCGGGTGATCAGGCCGCCGACGACGGCTGGCCGGAGCCGGCTCGTCCGGGAGCCGGGGCCGGCGCCGCGAACACCTCGGGATCCGCTACGGGGCCCGTCACACAGGCGGGCGGCCCCAGGCCGGCTGAGGCTGCGGCGCCCGCCGCCACGCAGAGCGGCACCGGAGCCGGGGCGCTCCAGCAGCAGTGGCCGGCGGTGCTGGCCGCGCTCAAGCAGCGCAGCATCGTGGTCTGGGCCAACGTGAGCACCAACGCCCAGGTGGTCGGCGTCGAGGGCAACCTGGTCACGCTCGGTTTCTCCCAGGTCGGCGCGATGAAGAACTTCACCGGTGGCGGCAAGGACGCGGTGGTGGCCGCCGCGCTCGGCGACGTGCTGGGCGGCACCTGGCGGGTCGAGGCGGTCGTGGGCGGCTCGCCCGCGCCTCAGGCCAACCGAGGGCCGCAGTCGGGCCCGCCCTCCGGCCCGACACGTCAGCAGGCCGCGCCGCAGCCGCAGACGCACACTCCTCCGGCCGCGCAACACCAGTCCGGTGCCCGTACGAGCTCGCATGGGTCGTCATCCGGGCAGTCCGGCGCCCAGGAGGCGAGCCAGCCGCCTGGCCCGGCCGGGCACGCCGCGCCGGCAGGCGGCGGACCGGCGGCCGGCACGGCCGTCATCTCCGCGTCCCCGGGTCGGCAGACGACGGACGAGTCCTGGCCGGACGCCCCGGACGAGCCCGGGCCCGGCTCGCCGCCCGGGCCCGACCCCACGCACGCGAGCGTGGTCGCGACCGGTGCGGGCCTGGCCGCGGCCAGGTCGGCGGCCAAGGCAGCCGCTCAGGCGGGGCCCCGCGCCCCTCGGCAGACGGGCACGACGGCGTGGCCGGACGCCATCCCCAACCGCGTCAAGGGGCCCGAGTCGGACGACGTCGACCCGCTCAACGACGCCGACGCCGACGTGGACGAGCTCTCGGGCATGGCGCTCCTGCAACGCGAGCTGGGCGCCCAGCTGATCGGCGAAATCGACCACACCTGACCGGTAAGGCGCCCCTGTGCGCGTGCCGGGTCAGTCGGCGGTGAGGCGGGCGTGGGCGGCGGCGGCGCGGTGGTCGGTGGAGGGTAAGGAGTCGGCGAGGCGTTCGAGGATCTCGATGTCCTCGCGCCCGTGGGCCGTCTGGGCGTAGGCCCACAGGTCGCCCGGCGAGCCGCTGAGCAGCAGGCGGCTGCGCACCTGTACTTCGAGCTCGTCGCGTTCGCGGCGGATCTCGGGCGACTCCGAGCGGGGCAGCAGGGGGCCGGTGTAGGTGCGGGCCAGCGCGGTCGGGGCGTCGGCCGCGAGGAGCTGCCTGACCTGCAGGAAGTCGGCCTCGACCGGCGACGTGAGCTGGTAGGGCTTGGCGGTGACGCGGCCACCCAACTGGCCGCGGAGCCGGTGGATCTCGGCCCTGATGGTGACCGGGTTGCCCTCGTCGCCGTACAGGTGGAAGGAGAGCTGCTCGGCGGTGAGGCCGCAGGGGTGGAGAGCCAGGAGGGCGAGGATCTCGGCGTGCCGGAGGGAGAGCGGCAGGCGGCGCTCGCCGATGGCGGCGGTGGGCTGGCCGTCGCCGAGGAAGCTCAGGGTGAGCGTGGGGGCGGCCGGCGGCGCGCCCTGGACGAGGTAGCCGTCGGCGAACGGCTCCAGCGTGGCCACGCGGCCGTCACGGAGCAGGAGGCGCTCGCCGGAGGCGGGGAGCTGGACGCGTTCGCCGAGGACGCCGGTCGGGTCGCCGGCGATGACGCGGCCGGTGGCCGACAGCAGGATGCCGGGACGCCCGCGCAGGGCGTCGAAGCGGTGGCGCAGGCGGGCGTCGCGTTCGTGCATGCGCAGGGCGAGCTGGGACTCGGCGAGCTTGGCCGCGGCGCCGACCAGGGCCACGGTGGCGGGGTGCAGGCTGGGCGCGGTGCCGCTCACGTCGACGCAGCCGAGCAGCGCGCCCGTGTCAGGGTCGACGATCGGGGCGGCGCCGCACGACCAGACGTGCAGTATGCGCAGGAGGTGTTCCTCGGAGTAGACGTGCACCGACCGGCGGGTGGCCAGGGCGGTGCCGATGCCGTTGGTGCCCATGCGGCCCTCGGCCCACTGGTGGCCGTCGGCCAGCCCCACCCGGTCGGCGAGGCGCATGACGTCGCGGTCGCCGTCGCGCCACAGGACCCGGCCCTCGCTGTCGGTGACCACCACGACGTGCTCGGACGCCTCGGCCGTGACGGTGAGCGTCTGGGCGAGCAGCGGGAGCAGGGGACGCAGTGGGTGGGCGGCGCGTACGTCGGCGAGGTCGGCGGAGTCGTAGACGAGGGGAGCCGGGCCGCCGTCGGGGTCGATCCCCGCGTCGATGGAGCGCCGCCAGGACGCGCTGATCAACTGGCGGAGGCCGGCCGGTGGGAGCCTGCCCGACACCGCCCTTTCGTACGCATGGCGCAGGCGGTCGGAATACGCGTCGAGATCGGCGTAACTCATCGGCCACTCCAAGTAGTCAACCCCCCGCATGGCGAGCATCGACGCTGGAGGTGTGTCGGCGCAACCGTTTCGAGGGATCGCGAAGGGTGATCAGGTCATCGCAACGTGTGTGCAACGTCACGGTGGCTAAGGTCTTCGCTCAAGCGTCGGCATGAGCGCGGCCGCTCCGGTCGGCGTGATGGCCGGGTCCTGGACACTGGAGGGGGGCCGGGACCCGGCCGAACAATGATCAGAGGTCGAAACACCTGCATGCCGCCAGTACATGACGACGCCCAAACACCGTAGGCTCGTGACAGTCAAGAACGCGGAGCCACGAGGAGCGCACGACGGTGAACCCAGGGGATGTCAACCTGCAGCAGCTGCTGGAGCAGGCCCAGCTCATGCAGCAGCAGCTTGTGAGCGCCCAGCAGGAGCTCAACGACGCGCAGATCGAGGGCTCGGCCGGCGGCGGCCTGGTCACGGCCGTCGTCAACGGTTCGGGCGAGCTGCTCGAGCTCAAGATCGACCCGAGTGTGGTCGACGCCGCCGACCCGCAGGACACGGCCGACACGATCGCCGACCTGGTGATCGCGGCCGTGCGCGACGCGGTGCGCGCGGCGGCCGATCTGCAGCAGGAGAAGCTCGGTCCGCTGGCCCAAGGGCTGGGCGGCGGCGGTCTCGGTCAGTTGCCAGGGTTCTAGGCATGTACGAGGGCGTCGTCCAGAACCTGATCGACGAGCTGGGGCTGCTACCCGGCGTCGGTCCCAAAAGCGCGCAGCGGATCGCGTTCCATCTGCTGGCGGCCGATCCGGTCGACGTCAAGCGGCTGGCGCACGCTCTGCTGGAGGTCAAGGAGAAGGTCCGGTTCTGCCGGGTGTGCGGCAACGTGGCCTCCGAGGAGGAGTGCCGCATCTGCCGAGATCAGCGCCGCGACACGCATGTGATCTGCGTGGTGGAGGAGCCGAAGGACGTCGTCGCGATCGAGAAGACGCGCGAGTTCCGCGGCACCTACCACGTGCTCGGCGGCGCGATCAGCCCCATCGACGGCATCGGGCCCGACGACCTGCGCGTCCGTGAGCTCATGACGCGGCTGGCCGACGGCCGCATCACCGAGCTCATCCTCGCCACCGATCCCAATCTGGAGGGCGAGGCGACGGCGACCTACCTTGCCCGTCTGGTCAAGCCGATGGGTGTGAAAGTGACACGACTGGCCAGCGGTCTGCCTGTGGGCGGTGACCTCGAGTACGCCGACGAGGTGACCTTGGGCCGCGCGTTCGAAGGACGGAGGCTGCTGGATGTCTGACCAGTGGAGTGCGCTCGCCGAAGAGATCGCCGGGCACGCGCAGAATTACGTGGACGGCCTGACCAGGGTCGCCGGCGGTGAGGGCGGCGACGCCATCTGGTCGTTGCTGCTGGTCGAAGTGGCTCAGGTGAGCCTCGCGGGCGCCAAGCTCGGCGCCAACGAGGACGTCATCCTCTCCGGCAACTACGAGCCGCCGCTGAGCGAGGACCCTGACATCGACGGCGTCCGCACGGCGCTGGCCGAGCTGCTGGAGGCGGTCGACGACTACGCCGAGGTGTTCGACCCGTACAAGGACACGGGCGTCACCCCCTACCGGCTGTCCGATGACCTGACCGCGGTCGCGGCCGACCTCATCCACGGGCTGCGCCACTACCAGGCCGGCCGGCCGCACGAGGCGCTGTGGTGGTGGCAATACTCCTACTTCAACACCTGGGGCAACCACGCGGGCGCGGCCATGCGCGCGCTGCAGGCTCTCGCCGCGCACTCGCGCCTCGACGTGGCGGAGGAGACCACCTCGGTTTGATCATCCACATAGTGATATAGCCCAGCGGCGCCATGAAACGCCCCCGGTAGACTGGCACCTCACAGTCCTAACCGGGAGACTCTCGTGGCGCTCGTTGTGCAAAAGTACGGTGGTTCGTCCGTCGCCGACGCGTCCTGCATCAAACGGGTCGCGCAGCGGATCGTCGCGACGAAAAAAGCCGGCAACGATGTCACGGTGATCGTGTCGGCCATGGGCGACACCACCGACGAGCTGCTCGACCTGGCCGAGCAGGTGTCGCCGCTGCCTCCGGGCCGCGAGCTCGACATGTTGCTCACCTCCGGCGAGCGGATCTCGATGGCCCTGCTGGCCATGGCGATCGCCAACCTGGGCTACGAGGCGCGGTCGTTCACCGGCTCGCAGGCCGGCGTGATCACCAATTCCACACACGGCAAGGCGCGCATCATCGACGTGACGCCGAGCCGCATCCGTGAGGCGCTCGACCGTGGTCACATCGCGATCGTGGCCGGGTTCCAGGGCGTCTCGCAGGACACCAAGGACATAACGACGCTCGGCCGGGGCGGCTCCGACACCACGGCGGTGGCGTTGGCGGCGGCCCTCGACGCCGACGTCTGCGAGATCTACACCGACGTCGACGGCATCTTCACCGCGGATCCCCGCATCGTGCCCACAGCCCGCAAGATCCCCAAGGTCTCCTACGACGAGATGATGGAGATGGCGGCCTGCGGGGCGAAGATCCTGCACCTGCGCTGCGTCGAGTACGCTCGCCGGTTCGCCCTGCCGATCCACGTACGCAGCTCGTTCAGCACCAGGGAAGGCACGTGGGTCGTCTCCGACCCTTACACCGAAGGAACCGAGATGGAGCAGCCGATCATCTCCGGCGTCGCGCACGACCGGAGCGAGGCCAAGATCACCGTGGTCGGGGTCCCCGACAAGGTCGGAGAGGCTGCCGCGATCTTCAAAACCCTGGCCGGCGCCGAGATCAACATCGACATGATCGTGCAGAACGTCTCGGCCGCGGCGACGGGCCGCACCGACATCTCGTTCACGCTGCCCACGGCCGACAGTTCGACCGCGCTGACGGCGCTGAAGCGGATGCAGGGCGAGATCGCGTTCGAGTCGCTGCTCTTCGACGACCAGATCGGCAAGGTGTCGCTGATCGGCGCGGGCATGCGCTCGCACCCGGGCGTCACGGCGACGTTCTTCGCGGCCCTGGCCGACGCCGGGGTCAACATCGAGATGATCTCCACCTCGGAGATCCGCATCTCGGTGATCGTCGATCAGGACGACGTCGACGTGGCCGTGGCGGCCGCCCACCGAGCGTTCGAGCTCGACGCAGACCAGGTCGAAGCAGTGGTGTATGGAGGCAGTGGACGATGAGCAGGCCCAATCTCGCCCTGATCGGGGCCACCGGTGCCGTGGGCACCGTCATGCGCGACCTGGTGTCCACCCGTGACGACATCTGGGGAGAGGTCCGTCTCGTCGCCTCGGCGCGTTCCGCGGGCAAGGTGCTGCGGGTGCGCGGTGAGGACGTCGTCGTCCAGGCGCTCACGCCCGAGGTCTTCGACGGCATCGACATCGCCATCTTCGACGTGCCCGAGGAGGTGTCGGCCGTGTGGGTGCCGATCGCGGCCGAGCGCGGCGCCATCGCGATCGACAAGTCCGGCACGTTCCGTATGGAGCCTGACGTGCCGCTGGTGGTGCCCGAGGTCAACCCGCTCGACGCGCGTGACCGGCCGCGCAACATCATCTCCACGCCCAACTGCACGACGCTGTCGATGATGGCGGCCATGGGGGCGCTGCACGCCGAGTACGTGCTCAAGGAGCTCGTCGTCGCCTCCTACCAGGCGGTGTCGGGCGCCGGTGTGGCGGGTTCGGCCAGACTCTACGACGAGGTCGAGGCGCTGGCCGGTGATCGGGCGATCGGTCAGACGGCCGGTGACGTGCGCAAGGCGCTGGCCAACAGGCTGCCCGAGGAGTCGCCGTTCCCCGCGCCCATCGCGTTCAACGTGGTGCCGTGGGCGGGCTCCTACAAGGACGGCGGCTGGGCGTCGGAGGAGCTGAAGCTCCGCAACGAGTCGCGCAAGATCCTCGGCATCCCCGACCTCAAGGTCTCCGCGACCTGCGTCCGGGTGCCGGTGATCACCACGCACTCGCTGGCCGTGCACGCCCGGTTCGAGCGTGAGATCACGGTCGCCGACGCGCACCGGATCCTGGAGGCGGCGCCGACCGTGGTGCTCATGGACGACCCGGCCAACGGTGTCTGGCCGACGCCGATCGACGTGGTGGGCACCGACCCGACCTATGTGGGCCGGATCCGGCAGGCGGTCGACTTCCCCAACACGCTCGACCTGTTCGTGTGCGGTGACAACCTCCGCAAGGGGGCCGCGCTCAACGCGGCGGAGATCGCCGAGCTGGTCGCCGGCGAGCTGTAGGGACACTTTTCGCGCGACGGCGCCGTGCCCGGTCATCGGGCACGGCGCCGTCACGCTCTCACCGGAACATGATGTCCCAGTGGTCCGCCTCGTTGGCGAAGATCGTGCCCGAGGCGGAGCGGTACAGAGCCGACCCGTCGCCGCGGTGACCCACCCTCTGGTGGGTGCCGCTGATGTGACGGTTGATGCAGGCGTTCTTTGAGATGTCCAGCTTGTAGCCCTGGCCGTGGCTGTAGCGGCCGGGCGCGTGGCCGACCTCGGTGCCGCCGGTGACCATGATGGGGCAGCCGCTCTCGCGCTTGAGCTGGATGACCCGGGCGATCGTGTTCGTACGGACGGAGTCCAGGGAGGTGCACGTGCGCACCTGCCGGTTGGTGCAGCGGCCCGTCGACTGGTAGCGCAACCCGGCGTTCTTCAGGTAGTCCGCGGCGAGGCTGTGCGAGAGGTGCGTCATCGCGTGCCGGGGCCTCGCGCGGCTCAGGTTCAGCTTCGGCAGTCCTTTCTGGTCGCCGTCGGTCATGGACCGCAGCGTGGCCAGGCCGATCTTCTCGCTCGCCTCGCCGAGCACGCCGGCCGTCTCGCCGGTCTCACCGGGCACGATCTCCCCGGACTGGCCGGACAGACCGGCCAGCATGACGGTCTGGCCGGAGGTCGGCGCGTACCAGCGGGCGACCTCGATCGGTCCCTCCAGCCGGTACGTCCGAGTGATGATCGATGGCGCTTGCCGCGGCTCCCCGTCTGGAGGCCTGGGGGCGGCGGAGGCTGCTGAGGCCAGCGCGATTATGGAGATCTCAATGCCGAGGAGTACGCCTACCAGGAGGCGCACACTTCCACGTATCCACATGTCGATGCCTTTTCGCGGAAATAGCCCTTCCGCCTGAAACATCAATCCCATGCTTCACACCAGCTGACCCCTGTCGCACACGGATCTTTGCCGTGTGTCGGCGATCACCGTGCGGCTCCATGACCTAACTGGCATCACGCCGTAAAGTGACGGACGTGTCCGAAGCCCGAAGCAGAGGAGCGGAGAGCACCCGAGAGGTCATCGTCGAGACGGCCTTGCGACTGTTCCGGGAGCGCGGCTTCGACGCCACGACGATGCGTGCGATCGCGGCCGAGGCCGGTGTGTCCGTGGGTAACGCCTACTACTACTTCGAGAGCAAGGAGGCGTTGATCCAGGCGTACTACGACCGGGCCCAGGCCGAGCACGAGGCGGCCTGCCGTGAGCTGCTCGCCACGACGCCGTCCTTCGCGGCCAGGCTGAGCGGCGTGCTGCGCGAGTGGGTGCGCGTGTCCGAGCCCTACCACGAGTTCGCGGTCAAGTTCTTCAAGCACGCGGCCGAGCCCACCAACCCGCTGAGCCCGTTCAGTGCCCAGTCGTCGCCGGCGCGCGAGGCGTCGATCGCCATCTACCGGCAGGTCGTCGAGGGCTCACGCGACTCCATGAACACCGAGCTGCGCGAGGAACTGCCCGAGCTGCTCTGGCTGCTCTCGATGGGCATGGTGCTGTTCTGGGTGCACGACACCTCGCCCGGCTGCGAGCGCACCCATCGGCTGATCGACGCCACGGTGCCGCTCGTGGACCGGCTCGTCGGCCTCTCGCACCTGCCGGGTCTGCGGGGGATCACGAAGGACTTCATCGCGGTGGTGCACGAGCTGCGCGCCTAACCTGACCGGATCTTCGCCGGCGGAGACGACATACCATCCGGTTGGTATGGTCGCGGTACTGTCGCTTGGCTGGAGGTCTCGATGACACAGAACTGGGGCATGACGATCCCCTTCTTCGACCGTTCGCTGGCGAACTCACGGGAGCTGATCGCGGAGCTGCCCGCGCTCGGCTACACCGACGCCTGGTCGGCCGAGGTCAACGGGGTCGACGGCTTCGTGCCGCTGGCCATGGCCGCCGAGTGGGCCCAGGGGATCAGGCTGGGCAGCGCGATCGTCCCCGTCTCCACCCGCGGGCCCGGCCTGCTGGCCATGTCCGCCGCCACACTCGCCGACCTGGCCCCCGGACGCTTCGTGCTGGGCATCGGCTCGTCCTCTCCCGCGATCGTCGAGCGCTGGAACGCCGGCACCTTCGCCAAGCCCTACGCCCGCACCCGCGACACCCTGCGCTTCCTCAGGAAGGCGCTGGCCGGCGAGAAGGTGTCGGAGGCGTACGAGATGTTCGAGATCAAGGGTTTCAAGCTGGAGCGGGCGCCGAAGGTGGCGCCCAAGATCGTGCTGGCCGCGCTCCGGCCGCGCATGCTGCGCCTGGCCGCCGAGGAGGCCGACGGCGCGATCACCAACTGGCTCTCGCCCCAGGACGTGCGCCAGGTGCGGGCCGAGATCGGGCCGGACACCGAGCTGATCGCCCGGCTGTTCGTGTGCGTCAGCGAGGACACCGCCAAGGTACGCGAACAGGCCCGCTGGATGCTCGCCAGCTACCTCACCGTGCCCGTCTACGCGGCCTTCCACGACTGGCTGGGCAGGGGCGAGGTGCTGCGGCCGATGCACGAGGCCTGGGCGGCGGGCGATCGCCAGGCCGCGCTGCGGGCCATCCCCGACGAGGTGGTCGACGCGCTGGTGGTGCACGGCGACGCCGCGACGTGCCGGGCCCGGATCCAGGAGTACGTGGACAACGGCCTCGACACCCCCGTCCTCGCCCCCATCCCCGGCGGCGAGGTCTCCATCACCCAGGCCGTACGCGACCTGGCCCCCAAGGCCTGAACGGAGGACACGTGGACGACGTGCTGAGGCTGGACGCGATCGGACAGGCGCGGGCCGTCCGCGACGGCCAGGTGTCGCCCCGGGAGCTGGTCGAGGCGGCGATCGCCAGGATCGAGGCCCGCGACGGCGAGCTCAACGCCGTCGTCCACCCACGGTTCGAGCGGGCGCTGGCCGAGGTCGACGGCCTCCCCGCCGACGCGCCGTTCCGCGGGGTGCCGATCCTGCTCAAGGATCTCGGCTGGGCGCAGGCCGGGGAGCCGTACAGCGCGGGCTCGCGGGTGCTCGACGGCGTCCCGGTCGAGGCGGACGGCCACGGCACGGTCAGGCTGCGGGCCGCCGGGTTCGTGGTGCTGGGCCGTACGAACACGCCCGAGTTCGGCAGCACGATCACCACCGAGCCGGTCGCCTTCGGGCCCACGCGCAATCCGTACGATCCCGCGTATTCAGCGGGCGGGTCGAGCGGTGGGTCGGCGGCGGCGGTCGCGGCCGGGATGACGGCGATCGCCACGGCCAGCGACGGCGGCGGCTCGATCCGCATCCCCGCCTCGCTCTGCGGCCTGGTGGGGCTCAAACCCACCCGTGGCCGCGTCAGCTTCGGCCCGCTGGGCGGAGAGGGGTGGAGCGGCTTCTCCTGCCCGGGGTTCGTGACCAGGACCGTCCGCGACACGGCGGCGGCGCTCGACCTGGTCTCCGGCTACGTGAACGGCGACCCGTACGACGCCCCTCGGCTGCCGGGGCCGCTCGCCGAGGAGGTCGGCGCGGACCTGGGACGGCTGCGCGTCGGGTTCGTGAGCAGCCACCCGAGGGGCGACGTGCCGGACGTGCCCGAGGTCACCGAGGCGGTCACCCGTGCCGCCGGGCTGCTGGAGACGCTGGGCCACGACGTGTCGCCCGGCTGTCCCGAGGCGCTCGGCGAGGCCGACTTCCCCCGTCACTTCGGCGCGATCGTGGCGAACAACCTGGCGGCGGAGATGGCGAACATCGGCGTCCGGCGCGGCAGGCCCGTACGGATGGAGGAGCTGGAGCCGCGCAACGCCGCGATGGTCGGCGCGGCGGGCAACCACAGCGCGGCCGAACACATCCTGGCCACACAGTGGATCGACGGGTTCCGCAGGCGGATGGCGGCGTGGTGGGATTCGGGCTACGACCTGTTGCTGGCGCCGTCGCTGGGCGTGGCGCCGTTCGAGCTCGGCTGGATCCCGCCCGACGACCTGAGCGTCGCCCTGGGCCGCACCGCGCACGCCGTGGGCTACACCTCGCCGATCAACGCGACCGGCCAGCCGTCGATCTCGCTGCCGCTGCACGGCACCCGGGCGGGGCTGCCGGTGGGCGTCCAACTGGTGGCGGCGGCGGGCAGGGAGGACCTGCTGGTGCGCGTGGCGGCGCAGATCGAGCAGGCCGCGCCGTTCACCCACGGCGCTCTGCGCTGAGCTGGGAACCGGCGCGGGGCGGGGCCTCGCGCCAGGAAGCGGCGTGCGACCCTCGCCGCTGACCGCGGGAACCATGCGGACCTCGCGACGCGTTATGTCGTGAGAAGTCAGGGTAGGGAGGCGTCATGATGGCGAAGGCGGCACGGGCGGCGGCGGCTTGGCGGGCCTACCGAGACGTGACCAAGCCGGGCACACCGGGCCTGATGGCCCGGGTGCGGGCGATCCCCCGGATGGTCGGCGCGGTGATGCGCGGGAAGTACACCGGGCTGGGCAAGAGCAAACTGGCCCTGATGGGCCTCGGCGTGGTCTACATCCTCTCGCCGATCGACGTCATCCCCGACTTCCTGGTGCTGGTCGGGGTCGCTGACGACTTCGGGGTCTTCCTCTGGCTCTTCGGCTCGCTGCTCGGTGAGAGCGGTCGCTACATCGACCACGAGCGCGACGTCATCCAGGGCAGGATCGAAGACTAGATCTCCTCCATCCGCAGCCAGGCGCGCGACGGCAGCGGGTGGCCGAACAGGCGCGCCGCGTTGCCGTAGGCGACCCTGGCGACGTCGGCGGGCGGCAGGGCGCCGAGGTTGTGGGTCACCGCGTGCTGCGTGTCGGGCCAGGTGGAGTCGGAGTGCGGATAGCCGCTCTCCTGCAGCACGTGGTCGAGCCCGACCGCCAGCCGCACCCCGGACAGGGCGTGGTCGTCGAGAGTGCCGAAGTAGAAGTTGCGGCGCAGCACCTCGCTGGGCTTGAGCCCGCCGTCCCACGTCACCTCGCCCACGGGATGGTCGAGCGCGTAGTCGGCCCGCTCGGCCAGCATCGGCAGCCACGCCACGCCGCCCTCGACGATGAGGATGCGCAGCGCCGGGAAGCGCAGCGGCAGCCCTGACCAGAGCCAGTCGGCGCAGGCGAACATGGCGGCGGTCGGCATCAGCGTGGTGATCGCCTCGATGGGCGTGTCGGGGGAGGGCACCGGCGACCAGCTCGACTCGCCGGTGTGCAGGGCCACCACCGTGCCCGTCTCCTCGCAGGCGGCGAAGAACGGGTCCCAGTGGCCGCTGTGGATCGACGGCAGCCGCAGCCGGGTCGGGAACTCGGGGAACACCACGGCCTTGAACCCGCGGGCCGCGTTGGCGCGGATCTCCTTGGCGGCGAGGTCGGGGTCGGGCAGCCAGGGCAGCTGCAGGCCGATGACGCGCTCGGGATAGGTGCCGGCCCAGACGTCGATGTGCCAGTCGTTCCACGCCTTGACCAGGGCCAGGCCCAGCTCCTGGTCACGGGTGCGGGCGAACGGCATGCCGGCCTGACCGGCCAGCATGCCCGGGAAGCAGAGCGCGGCCCAGATGCCCGCGAGGTCCATGTCGGCGATGCGCGCCTCGATGTCGTGGCAACCGGGGCGCATGCTGTCGAAGCGGACCGGGTCGAGGGTCCACTGCTCGCGCGGCAGACCGGCGCCCACGTCGAGACCGGCGCACGGATAGGTGGCGCCTCCGTATCGCCAGACCTGGTGACCGGCCTCCGTCTCCACGACCTTGGGCGCGACATCGGCGTATTTCTCCGCGAGCCGGCCCTCGAAGAGGTCAGGGGGCTCGATCAGGTGATCGTCGGCGGAGATGATCACGTAGTCGCGCCGCCTCGGATCCGGATCGGGGAGCAGCGGCGTAGTCACGCAGGTAACCGTACGACGGCGGGATAACGTCGAACAAGCTGCGACGTCTCCGTTGGGTCTCCCTGGTCGCGCGGAGCCCGGAATCGCCTGGAGGGGGATGGTAGGCGACCCCGGGCCCGAGGGGTCCGCCTTGCGAGGATGCTGCTCATGCGAACCCGTCCGCCCCCTACCCCACGAAGTTCTGGTCAGTCGATGTGCTGGTCAGTCGGTGTGCTGATCGGTCGGCGCGAGGAGATGGTCCCGCAGCGCCTCGACGGTCCTGGAGTCGATCCGGAGCACGTCGGCGCAGTAGTCGTCGACCGAGCCGTGACGGTCGGCGAGGTCGGCGAGGAAGAACCGCATGGCCTCGGCCGGAGCCACGCCGAACCCCGGCCACCTGGCGGCGGTCGGATGGCGTTTCTGCCAGCTGATGATGAACCGCTCGGTCGCCAGGCCGGTCAGCGCGTAGTCGGCGACGATGTCCTCCTCCGCCACGCCCACCAGGGTCAGGACCAGCGCCGTGAGCAGGCCGGTGCGGTCCTTGCCGGCGGCGCAGTGGATCACGACCGGCGCGCTGTCGGCCCGGGCGATCGTCTCGATGGCCTCGCGCAGGTTGTCGACGCCGTCCTCGGTCACCTCGAGATAGCGGTCGGCGAGGTATCTGCCCACGCCCAGGGTGTCGTTGTAGGCGGTGACGTCCCAGCGGCGCCCTTCGATGGGCAGGTTGAGGTAGTCGAGCTCGTCGGTCTCGGGGACCCGGCCGGAGTTGGCCACCTCCTCCGGATGCCGCAGGTCGATGACGGTCCGCACGCTCAGCGCCCGGAACGTCTCGATGTCGGCCCCGGTCAGCCAGCCGAGGGAGTCGGCCCGGTAGAGCCGTTTCCATCGGACGGCTCGCCCATCTTTAGCGGCGTATCCGCCCACGTCACGAAAGTTGTAGATGTTGAGGAACTCAATGTGACGAAGCACCCTTCGTACTTTAACCGGTGGGCGCGGTCTCCTCCGCGGCCACATCCCCGGCCGCCGCGGCCCTCCTGTCGGCCGCCTCGCGCCGGATGAGCAGCAGCCACCCGCCGATGGCCACCCCGATGAACAGCCACCACTGCACGCCGTAGGCCAGGTTGAGGCCGCCGCCGGAGCCCACGTCGGGCGCGGGGACCGGCGCGGGCGCCGGGTCGGTCTCCGGTCGCTGCCCGGTCAGCTCCACGTAGCCGTCGAGCAGCCGGTAGGGCAACCTCTGGCCGATGGCGTCGCTGTTGATGAGCAGCACCTGGCCGGCGGGCAGGCCGGGCCGGTCGCGCAGGCCGCTCGACTCCTCGGTCTCGCTCAGGCGTAGCCGTCCGGTGATATTTACCTGACCGGTCGGTGGCGGCGGCACCTCCGGGGGCGTGTCGGCGGTCGCCCCGGCCTTCACCCAGCCGCGGTTGACGAGCACGGCCCGCCCGTCGGCGAGGGTCAGCGGGGTGAGCACGAAGTATCCCGGCCGGCCCTCCTGTGGCCTCCGTCGCACCAGCAGCCCGTGGGCGGGGTCGTAGGCGCCCGTGGCCGTCACGGTCCGGTAGCGGTCGTCCTGGTCGATCTCCTGCCCTGCCAGGCTCTCCACGGGCACCGCGGGGGCGGCCAGGTTGGCGGTGACCCGGTCGGAGTTGGCCGAGCGTTCCTCGAACCGCCCGAACTGCCATTGCCCCAGGAAGACGAAGGCAGGGATCACCAGCAGCACGACGACGTGCAGGGCGATCCAGCGAGGTGTGAGGAGGAACCGGTACACCCTTCAAGGGTAGGCACCGGCACCCGTGCTCTCCCACACGCCTCCGCTCCTCCCGGTGCCATCCCGATCGTTATCCGGTCGAAATGGTTACCGGACCATGGTTCATCGCGTACGGTCGGAATTCGTCCCGTACGACCCCCGCGCAGGGCCTCATCCGGGATTTCCCCGCCACCCCCCGCGAGAGGCCCTCGAAGACCCTCATGACCATGCTCGCCGCGCCCGCCGCCGGGCCCGTGTTCGCGCTGCCCAAGCTTCCGTCGCTGCTCCGGCACGCCGTGCCGAGGATCGTCGAGGGCATGATCCTGCCCGTCGCCGTCTTCTACGCCGGCCTGGTCGTCGCCGGTGTCGCAGGGGGTGTGGTGACGGCGGTGGCCTGGGTGTACGGGGGAGTGGCGTACCGGCTGGTCAGGGGCCGGGTGGTGCCGGGGTCGGTGCTGCTGGCCGCGGGCATGGTCAGCGTGCGGGCGGTGCTGGCGCTGCTGTCGGGCAGCGCGGTGCTGTTCTTCCTGCAGCCGACGCTGGGCGTCTTCTGCGCCGGCGCGGCGTTCCTGGCGACGGCGAGGGTACGCAGGCCGCTGGTGCGGCGGGTGGCGGAGGATCTGGTGCCGCTCCCCGCCCATGTCCTGGAAAGTCCGTTGATGCAGCGGTTCTTCGCCCGGCAGTCCTTCGTCTGGGGATGCGCCCAGCTCGGCAACGCCCTCCTGAGCCTCTGGCTGCTGCTCAGCCAGCCCATCCAGACCTACCTCGTCGTACGCACCTCCGCGGTGGCCGTGCTGCTGACCGCGGCCGCGCTGCTGACGCTGGCCGACTTCCGGCGCTGCCTACGCGCTCTTGAGCTCGGCGCCTGAGCCCGGCAACGGCGTCACCTCGTGCGGCCCGGCCACCTCGTGACCGTCGGCGCACCGGAAGTGCTGCTCGATCGCGGCCCCGCAGTCGCGGTGGGTCAGGAGCACGGGCGGCCCCTGCTGGCCGGAGAGGTACTTGTCGCCCCAGTGCATCAGTGAGACCAGCAGTGGATAGAGGTCGCGGCCCTTCTCGGTCAGGCGGTACTCGTCGCGCTGGCGCTGACCGGGCTCGCGGTAGGGGACCTTGCGCAGCAGCCCCTCGTCGACCAGGCGCGCCAGCCGGGCGCTGAGCACCTGCCGCGGCGCGCCGGTGCTGGCCTGCATGTCGGCGAACCGGCGTACGCCGCTGAACGCCTCACGCAGCACCAGGAACGTCCATTTCTCCCCGACGATGTCCAGAGTTCGCTCGATCGAGCAGTTGTCCACCCGGAAAGACACGTTCATGCTCTCTATCATACCTGAGTTCATTTGACAGACTCAGGGGTCAGGAGGAAGGCTGGGTTCGTGATTAGAACTCAGATCCGACCGGCCCGGACCGACGACGAGGACCGGATCAGGCGCTTCCTGGCCGGGCTGTCCCTGAACACGCAGACCCTGCGCTTCTTCACCGGAGTCACCAGCCCGGCCGCCAGCCTGGTGCGCGCCCTCCTCGCCGTGGACGAGCGCCGCGACGTCCTGGTCGCCACGCACGAGAGCGAGATCATCGGCCATGCCATGAGCTACCAGGGAGGTTCGGCCGACGTGGAGATCGCGGTCGTGGTGACCGACCAGTGGCAGGGTGTCGGGCTGGGGCCGCGGTTGATCGACCTGCTGCTGTTACGGGCCGCCGTGCGAGGCGCCACCACCGTCGGCATGGACGTGCTCGGCGAGAACAGGCGGGTGCTCAGGATGATCCGCCGCCAGTGGCCGGACGCCACGATGAAGGTCGTTTCCGGTTCGGTCGAGGTGACCGCTATGATCCAACGGCCTGGAGTATTTGCGGAATAAGGTTCTGGTGCCTCACCATTGACCTCGTGAAGAGTGTCAAGAACGGACGCGACGGGCGTACCCGCATCATTGAGGGCGCGCTCCGCCGATTCAGCCAGGACGGGGTGTCGGCCACCACGCTGGCCAGCCTTCGCGAGGAGAGCGGCGTCAGCGTCGGCAGCTTCTACCACCACTTCGCGAGCAAAGAACACGTCTTCGGCGTGCTCTACACCGAGATCCTCAACGCCTACCAGGCCGCCTTCCTCGCCGAGCTGGTCCAGCACGAGAGCGCGCGCGACGGCATCGAGGCGGTCGTCGCCTTCCACATGCGGTGGGCACGCGAGCATCCCGAGCGGGCCAGGCTGCTGATCAGCGAACGTCCGCCGCGCAAGAACGAGCCCGGGGGCGCCGAGGTGGCCGAGGGCCGCCGCGCGTTCTTCCGCCACGTGTCCGACTGGTGGATGCCGCGGATGAAGGCGGGCCTGCTCCGGCCCGTGCAGCCCACGATGTGCTACGTCCTGTGGCTCGGCCCCGCCCAGGAGATGTGCCGGCTCTGGTTCGCCGGGGCCTACACCCCCACCGACGAGGAGATCAAGGGGCTGGGAGAGGCGGCATGGCAGAGCCTCCGCCAGCGCGGGGAGCAATGATCCCGCCACACTCTGTGGTGTTATCGTCGCGGATGTGAAACGACCTCGGGCGCTGGTGCTGCCCGCTCTGCCGGAAAGTGCCCTCGCCCGCCTGGGCGAGGTCGCCGACCTTGCCGAGGTTCCAGCACGACCGAGCCTCGGCTTCACCGACGAGCAACTCGCCGACCTGGTCATCGCGACCGGCGCGACCGTGATCATCACCGACGGCGACGAGGTGCGCACCTCGGTGCTCTCACTACCGCTCGACGTGGTGGCCACCATCGGCGGGCCGGCCGGCGTCGATCTGGCGCTCGCCACCGAACACGGGGTGACCGTCCTGTCGGCCACCGACCGCGACTCCGAGGCGGTCGCCGAGCTGACGGTCGCGCTCATGTTCGCGGTCGTCCGCAACATCGTCACAGCCGACCGGGAGGTACGCCGGGGCCGCGTCTACCGCGGGCGGGTGCCACCGGCGCAGCGGCATCGCGGCCGGCGGCTCAGCGGCAGGACGTTCGGCGTCGTGGGCCTCGGCCGGGTCGGCAGGGCCATGCGGTGGCGCTGCGAGGGTCTCGGCATGCGGGTCATCGCCTGCGACCCCTACGTCGCGGAGGCCACCCACACCCTGCCCGCCCTGCTGGCCGAGGCCGACGTCGTCTCGCTGCACGTGCCGATGACCAGCGAGACCAGGGGCTTCTTCGGCGGCGTCGAGTTCGCCGCGATGCGGCCCGGCGCCATCTACCTCAACACCTCGCGCGGCGGGCTGCACGACCTGACCGCGCTGGTCGAGGCGCTGCGCTGGGGACAACTGGGCGGAGCCGGGCTCGACCACTTCGAGGGCGAGTGGCTCGACCCCACGCATCCGCTCACCCGGCTGTCCAACGTCGTGCTCACCCCCCGCCTCGGAGAGGCGACCGGGGAGAGTCAGGAGGAGCGGGCGGAGGCGATCGTGGAGGACATCGCGCGGCTGCTGCGCGGCGAGCGGCCCGCGTACGCCTGCGGCCCGGTCACACGCATTGCCGGATCCGCGTAGGCACCCGCCAGCGGCCCGCGTCGAGCGAGATGTCGAGCCGCAGGTCACCCCGCTTCCGGCTGAGCCCCGGCACGCGCAGCCTGACATACACGGCGAACCGCCCGCGGTAGGGATAGCCGAAGCCGAGCTCGCCGGGCAGCACGCGGAGGTCGTCACGGTTGCCGCAGCGGGGGCAGGTCCACGACACCAGGTCCAGGCCGCGGTTGTAGTCGGAACAGGCGCGGAAATACTCGTCCGGCACGAATCGGGACTCGCAGGCCAGGCACGGGATGAGCATGGGTTCCGCTCCTCTTGCGAACGGGGGTGGGCTTCCCTAGAGATATCGCGCCCCGCTTGTCCGGCGCTTGCAGAACACTTGGGTATTTCGGTAACAGTATGAACACTGTAAGTATTGGATCAAGTGTGGCGCTCTGCGGTGAAAGGATGGACCCGTGGAACGACTGCGCGACCACCTACTGGAGACCGGCTACACGATCGACGGCGTCCGCGACCGGCTGGGCCGGATGGCGGCCTCCGCCCTGGCCCGCGAGGAGCTCGTCCCGGCCCTGCGCGCCACGGCCGACGGCGATCCGCTGGCCACGATGATCCGGCTCTGGTGGCTCGGCGTTCCCGTTCCCGCCCGGCACCTGCCGCCGGCGGTGCTGGAGTCGGGCCTGGTCGTCGGCGAGGGTGAACGGGTCAGGGCCGAGGTGCACCTGCAGCCCTGGGAGACGGGTGGCTACCTGGTCTCCGACCGCAAGGTGCGGCCCGGTGACCCGGCCCTGCGCGCCGACCATGTCGTGGGCGCGGGCGGCGCCTCGGCCAACCTGGCCCAGCTGGTCAGCCGCCGGCCGGTCGGCCGGGCGCTCGACCTCGGCACCGGCTGCGGCGTGCAGGTGCTCGGCCTGGCGGGGCGGGCGGGCGAGATCGTGGCCACTGACGTCAATCCCCGGGCCGTTGAGCTGGCCCGGCTGAGCTGGGCCCTGTCCGGCGTCTCGGGCGTCGACGCGCGGGTGGGGTCGATGTTCGATCCGGTCGAGGACGAGCTGTTCGACCTGGTCGTCTCCAACCCTCCGTTCGTCGTCTCCCCCGGCGGGGAGCTGACCTATCGCGAAACCGGCCGCGAGGGCGACGCCTTCTGCCGCGATCTCGTACGATGGACGCCCCGCCACCTCAACCCCGGCGGTCAGGCCCACTTCCTGGCCAACTGGCTGCACGTCGAGGCCGAGGACTGGCGCGAGCGCGTCGGCGGCTGGCTGTCCGACACCGGCTGTGACGCCTGGGTGGTGCAGCGCGACGTGCAGGACCCGGCCGAATACGTCGAGCTGTGGCTCCGAGACGCCGCCGAGCAGGGCACCCCCGGCTACATCGAGCACTACGACCGCTGGCTGTCGTGGTTCGAGGAGCGCAAGGTCGAGGGCGTCGGCTTCGGCTGGATCACGCTGCGCAACTCCGGCACGCTCGATCCGGTGGTCCGCGTCGAGCAGCTCACCCACCAGGTCACCCTCCCGGTGGGCGACTACGTCGACGACGTGCTCGACGCCATCGCGTCCGCGCACCGCGCCACGGACCTGCCGTCCGCGTTGCTGCGCACGGCAGACGGGCTGCTCGACGAGCGGATCGGCCTGCCGGGCGCCGAGGACCCGATGCGGATCGTGCTACGCCAGACCACGGGCCTGCGCCGGATGAGGGAGGTCGGCACGGTGGAGGCCGCGCTGGCCGGCGTGTGCGACGGCGAGCTGGCGCTGGGCCCGCTGCTCAACGTGATAGCCGAGCTGGTCGGAAACGGCGAGATGCCGCACGCCGACGCCATCCGTCCGCTGATCGCCGAGGGCTACTTCCTGCTCTGACGCGCCGTGACGCGCCGTTCCGCTTCCTGATGCGCCCTGATGCGCCCTGATGCGCTCTGACACGCGCGGCAATCGGCTGTTGATCGGACGTTGACCCGCCAGGGAGATGCTCTGACCACGACACGGACCCGGGGGGTTCGAGGTCCGTGTCTGGTCCGGTCGGCCGTCTCTTGTGAGGCGGCTAGCCGGCACGCGGAGCATCCGGACAACCGGGCCCCCTAGCGACGCGTGCCGGTCAGGACGGCCGGCCGGGCCGAACATCCTCGGGAACCACCGGTCACGGGGGCTTCGTGACTTCCAAAGGACAGCCTTGATCAACCATGTGTGGATGACACGTCTGGACGACGAGCTGTACTCAGGACTCGACGACCTGAGCGCCGTCGAGGAGGACCTTGAGGTCCCCGGCCTCGGGGGCGCCGAGCCTGGTGAAGATCTTGAAGGCCTGCCGTAGACAGTCGGTGCTCCGCCCGGTGTCGCCGAGCCCCTTGAGCGCCTCGCCCAGCACCGTCAGCGAGAGCGCCTCGCCGTACGGATGACCGATCTCCCGGGACACGACCAACGCCTCCTCGGCGTGCCGTACGGCGTCGGTGTGGCGCTCGGCGGCGATGAACGTCTCCGCGAGGCGCGAACAGACCCGTTGCTCCCACACCCGCTGCTTGCTGGCCCGGAAGAAGGCCAGGCACTCGGCGTGGTGGTGGACCGCCTCGGTGAGGCGGCCGACCCGCGACAGCACGATGCCGAGGTGATAGCGGGCACGGGCGGTGCCGGCTCCGCTGCCGATCTCGGTGAAGATGGCCAGCCCCTTCTCGGCGGCGGCGATCGCGTCCTCGGACCGCCCCAGGCCGAGGTGGTCGCGGGCGGAGTAGCTGAGCACGAGGGCCTCCCCGGCGGGCACGCCGTTCGCCCGGTAGAACCCCGTGGCCGACTCGAACCACGACAACGCCTCGGTGTGCCGGCGCTGCCGGCCGACGACGACGGCCAGCGCGTTCATCACCTCGCCGGTGACGACCTTCTCCTCGCGGGCCACCGACAGCTCGTGCACGATCCTGAACTGCGCCTCGGCCTCGGCCAGCCGGTTGCCCGCGAACAGCACCCTGCCGAGGACGTAGCGGGCGCGCAGCTCGCTGCCCTGGTCGTCGATGCGCTGCGCGGAGGCCAGCACGGCGCGGGTGCCGTGGCCGAACTCACGGGTGTGCGTGCCCGCCTCCAGCAGCGGCTCCATCGCCACCAGCAGGTCGCCGGCGGGCAACAACTGCTCGGACGTACGGGATGAGCCGGCGGCCTGGTTGATCGCGGCGAACAGCGAATCGCCCTCGGCGATCAGCCACGCGACGGCTTCCTGGACCGTGCCGAACTCACGCCCGCTGCCGACCACCACCAGATTGTCGGCGATCATGCTTCCCTCGTACGCCAGCCGGTGCGCCGACTGGGCCGAGGCCAGGTAGAAGCCGAGCAACCGGCGCAGCGCCATCGTCCGGGCCTGCGGCCGCTCGGTCTTGTCCAGAATCCGCCGGGCGAACAGCCTGATCAGGTCGTGGAAGCGGTAGCGACCCGGCGCGGGCGCCTCCAGCAGGCTGGCGTCGACCAGCGACTCCAGCAGGTCCTCGGTCTCCAGCGGGGTCATCGACAGCACCGCCGCCGCCGCGCCCAGCGAGATGTCGGGCCCGCTGGGCAGCGACAGCAGCCGGAACGCGCGGGCCTGGGCGGCTTCGAGCTGGCCGTAGCCGAGGGCGAAGGTGGCCTCGACGGCCAGATTGCCCACCCGCAGCTCGTCGAGGCGGCGCTGCTCGTCGGTCAGCCTGGACACCAGGGAGGCGACCGTCCACGAGGGCCGCGCGGCCAGCCTGGCCGCCACGATCCGTACGGCCAGCGGCAGGAACCCGCAGGCGGCCACCACGTCCATGGCCGCGCCGTGCTCGGCCGCCACCCGCTCGGGCCCGGCCACCGCGGCGAACAGCGACAGCGCCTCGTCCGGCTCCATCACGTCGAGGTCGATCAGCCGCGCCGACGGCAGGTCGGCCAGCTTGACCCGGCTGGTGACGATCGCCGCGCAGCCGGGCGAGCCGGGCAGCAGCGGGCTTACCTGCTCGGCGTCGCGGGCGTTGTCGAGCAGCACGAGGATGCGCCGGTCGGCCAGGATCGACCGGTACAGCGCCGACCGCTCGGCCGGCCTCTCGGGGATGACGTCGGCGGGGATGCCGAGGGCGCGCAGGAACGCCCCCAGGGCCGACTCGGGCGCGGTGGCCTCGCCGGTGTTGCCGCGCAGGTCGACGTAGAGCTGGCCATCGGGGAACAGGTCAGCGGTGGCGTGGGCCACGTGCACGGCCAGCGTGGTCTTGCCCACGCCGCCTATGCCGCAGATCGCGGCCACCGGCACGCCCTCGCTGGACGCCTGCGCCGACAGCAGCGTGCGCAGCCGCCCGACGATCTCCCTGCGCCCGGTGAAGTCGTTCACGGCGGCGGGGAGCTGCGCCGGCCTGGGCAGCTCCGGCGCCGGCTCCTCCTCTTCGGGCTGCTCGTGGTGCTCGGCCAGGGCCAAGGTCGGGTCGGCGGCCAGGATGCGGTGGTGGAGCTGGGTCAGCTCGGTGCCGGGCTCGATGCCCAGCTCGTCGATCAGCGCCACGCGCGTCTCGGTGAAGACGTTGAGCGCGTCGCCCTGCCGGCCGCACCGGTAGTAGGCGAGCATGAGCTGGGCGCGCAGCCGTTCGCGCAAGGGGTGCTCGGCGGTCAGCGCGATCAGCTCCGACACGACCGACGCGTGATCGCCCAGCTCCAGGTCGACGTCCATGAGCGTCTCGATCACGTTGATCCGGCGCTCGGCCAGCCGGTCGCGCTGGTGCTCGGCGTAGGGGCCGACGGCCCCGGCCAGCGGCTCGCCCTCGAACAGGCTGACCGCGGCGCGCAGCGCCCTGGCGGCGTCGGTGAGCCGGCCGGACTTGCGGGACGCCTCGGCCTCGGCGACACGGCGTTCGAAGCGGGTCAGGTCGAGCGACCCGTCGGGCAGCCGCAGCGCGTAGCCCCGGCCGACGGAGGTCAGCAGCTCGGGCCGGGAGCGGGCGGGGCGGTCGGGTTCGAGCACGGTGCGCAGCCTGGAGACGTAGGTGCGGAGCGCGCCCAGGGCCCTCGGCGGGGCCTCCTCGCCCCAGACGGCGTCGATCATCTCCGAGGGGGTGACCGCGCGGCCCTCGCGCATCAGCAGCATGCCGAGAATGGAACGCTGCAACGGGGTGCCCAGGTCGAGCTCCTGGTCATCACGCCACGCGCGCACAGGACCGAGCACGGCGAAGCGCAGTCCGCCTTCGATGTCCTGACCAGCCATGCCGTACTCCAAGGCAATGGAACGATTTGTTACCAAAGCATAGATCCATCCTCACGGAACAGACAGGCACCGCGTAGGTGATCGGGCCGCTGCAGACCGGAGGACTTCTCGCGAACCCTACGCCCGTCGCACGCACTCCCACGCGCGACGACTGCCTGTCCCTAGACGTGTGCGCGCTCCTCAACCCCGAGGACCATCTCAGTGAGGGCACCTCCGGCGTGGTGCGGCTGAACGAGCCCTGACCCGCCGATCCGGGCGTTTATCTGCCGTTGATTGTCTGTTGACCGTTCGGTCGCAAGCTGGGGTCAACAAAAGGCATGGCCCCAGGACACGGGGGCGGTCATGCCCCTCTCATATCGGGCCCGGAAGAGCAGGCCCCGCCCTGGGTATGCGGGCGGGGCCTTCGGTGGACGTTTTTTCCTATGCGGCCCGGTTCCTAAGCGGCCCGGTTCCTAAGCGGCCCGGTTCCTAAGCGGCCCGGTTCCTACGCGGCCCGGTTCCTACGCGGCCGGGACCAGGCCGAGCCGGAGTGACAGCCGTTCTCGGACCGTGGGCCATTCGGAGTGAAGAATCGAGTAGTACGCCGTATCTCGGACCGTGTCGTCGGCGCCCCGGCTATCCGCTCGTCGCACCCCGTCGAAGTGTGCGCCGAGGGCGTCGATGGCGGCCCGGGATCGGCTGTTGCGGACGTCAGCCTTCAGGGTGATGCGGTGGACGTTCCACGTCTCGAAGGCGTGCGAGAGCAGCAGGAACTTGCTCTCCCGGTTGACACCCGTGCCCTGGGCGGACGCGCCCAGCCAGGTGTAACCGATGTCGGCCACGGACGGGACCTCGCCCACCGCGCCCCGCGTACCAGGAGGCCAGGGCAGGGGACCCTGCCAGTACTCCAGGTGCATGAGACGGGTGGCACCGACCACGCGGTCGGTGTTCAGCCACCGGATGGCGAAGGGCATCGTGCGGCCCTCCGCCTGCTCAGCCAGGGCGGCCTCCACGTAGGAGACCATCTCGTCCCGGCCATCCGGGACCCGAGTGAAGGCATACGCGGAGCGGTCTTCACTCGCCGCGGCGACGAGCTCGTCGACCGCCGCGTGGCTGAGAGGTTCCAGGCGCACGAGGCGCCCGGACAAGGTGACAAGAGCGGGCATGAGCACATGATGAGGGCTGCTCGGGCATGGTGTGACCAGGCGCCGCCGGGCAACTTTCGCGTCGTCCGGAGAGGTGGGTGTTCGCCCAGGTCAGGCTCATGATTTCGAGGTCCGGGAGCGGCCCGCCGGGAAAGATTTCGGCTAGCCGTGACACGCGGTCGGCACGAGCGCCGGACGCCGTTCACGGGGGGCTGTGCGGCGGACCGCGGACAGCCCTTTCAGACCGGTCGAAAGGTGGTCGAGACTGGCCGCGATCCACGGCAACCGGAGCGGGTCGGGGCTGTGCAGGGCGGCCAGGCGCTGGGCCGTCGTCTCGCCGTAGAGGAGGCTGACCGCGACCCGCACCCGCGCGGCGGCCGGGTCGTCGCCGAACGCCTGCCCGGGCAGCACGCCGATGCCGTGCTCGTCGAGCAGTGTCCGGGCGACGTCGGCCGAGCCGCCCAGGCGCAGGTGGCCCAGGTCGGGGTAGAGGTAGAAGCCGCCCTGCGGAGCCGGTGCCGAGGCGCCGATCTCGGCGAACCTCTCGTGCACCGCCCGCGCCACCGCGCCGTGCAGTCGGCGGCTCTGCGCGATGCGGCCGAGCAGCTCGGGCGGGTCGGTGAAGGCGTAGGTGGCGGCCTCCTGCACCGGAGCGGCCGGGGCCGACCAGATCTCGCTGGCGACCGCGAGCAGGCTCCTGCGCAGCTCGTACGCGCCGTCGGGCAGCCGGGCCACCCCGATGCGCCAGCCGCCCAGGGCCAGGCTCTTGCTCAGGCCGGTGGTGATGACCGTGCGCTCGGGCGCCAGCTCGGCCGGCGAGGCGTAGGGCAGGTCGGGGTCGTGCAGCAGGTCGCGGTAGATCTCGTCCGAGATGATGATCAGGTCGAGCTCGCGGGCGACCCGCACCAGGCGGCCGACGGTCTCGGGGGTCGCGAGCCGTCCGGTCGGGTTGTCGGGCAGCGTCACGAGCAGCGAGCTGACGGTCCGGCCCTGGGCCCGCGCGTGGAGCACCGACGAGGTCACCAGGTCGGGGTCGGGCACGCCGCCCTCACCCGCGGGCGCGGGGACCAGGATCGGGTGGGCGCCGATGAGGTCGGCCTGCGCGGCGTAGCTGACCCAGCTGGGCATCGGCAGCACGATGTCGCCGCCGATCGCCAGGAGCAGACCGTACAGGAGGGACTTGCTGCCGGGCCCGCAGACCACGAGCTCGGGGTCGGTGGGCAGCCCTCGGCGGGTCCAGTAGCCCGCGGCCGCGGAGCGGAGGTCGGTGGCGCCCGCGACGGGGCCGTAGCCGTTGCGGCCGGAGGCGGCGACCAGCCTTTCGCGCAGCGCCGGGTGGACGGGAAGTCCTGCCTCACCGAAGGCCAGATGCAGGACCTGCTCCCCGGCGCGCCGGCGTCGGTCGATCTCCTCGTTCGCCGCCAGCGTGGCGGACAGCGTCACCGTCATGTTTGTCACGTTCCCAGGGTGGTTTGATGAAGGCATCAGCACAAGCGACCCTTGTTGTGGGTAGGCATAAGGAAGTCCGATGCTCGAATTGCGACGGTTGGCGTTGATCTGCGAGTTCGCACGTCGCGGCAGCATCGCCGCCACGGCCGAGTCGCTCGGCTACAGCCCCTCCGCCGTGTCCCAGCAACTCGTGGCCCTCGAACGCGAGACCGGCACCGCGCTCATCGACCGGACCGCGCGCAGCGCCGAGCTCACCGACGCGGGCCGCCGCCTCGTGGTGCACGCCGAGCGCATCCTGTCCATGGTCGAGGAGGCCGAGTCGGACCTCTCGGCGCACGCGGGCACCCCCAGCGGCCGGGTGGTGCTGACCGCCTTCGCCACGGCCGCCGTCGCCTTCGCGCCCGCGCTCGCCCGCTCACTGCGCCGCCACACCCAGCTGACGTTGCGGATGCGCCAGAGCAGGTCCGGGCGCGGATTGCGCGAGGTGCAGTCGGGCGAGGTCGACATCGCGCTCGTGGACGACTGGTACGGCCGGGCCGGCCGCGGCAACGAGAGCGTGCGGGTGTTCCCGTTGCTGCGCGACCCGCTCGTGCTGGTGGTGCCGCGCAAGCACCGGCTGGCCGACCCCGAGGTGCCGCTCGACCTGCGGGAGCTGCGCGACGAGCCGTGGATGGCCACGCCCGACGGAGAGCCGTCCCGGCTGGCGGTCGACCGGCTGTTCGTGGACGTGGGCGGCACCAAGCCGACGCCCTGGGAGTTCGAGGGCCTGGGCACGATCCTGTCGCTGGTGGCCAAGGGCATCGGCATCGCCGCCGTGCCCGCGCTGGCGCTCGGGGCCGGGGTGCGCGGCCTGGCCGTGCGGCAGTTCCCGGGCGACCCGGTGGGCCGCGAGGTGCACGCCGTCGCCCGCGCCTCCAGCGTGCACCGCCCCTCGGTGTCGGTGACCCTGCGGGCCATCCACGTGGCCGCCCGCCTCATCGCCGCCGATCTGGATCCGGTACGTCTCGCGGAGCGTTGACGCACAAGGGTCCGCTTCACCCTCAGGCTGAAGCCCGGAGCACTGCGGACGAATCCGGTAGCGTCTGCGGCTATGGCGCCGTCCTACGACATCGAGCACCTCCTGCTGTCCCGGTCCAGTGCCCGTCTGGTGGCGGGCGTCGACGAGGTGGGCCGCGGCGCCTGGGCGGGCCCGGTGACGGTCTGCGCGGTCGTCACCGACCTGTCGCCCCCGCCGGCCGGCCTGACCGACTCCAAGCAGTTGACGGCAGCCCGCCGCGAGACGCTCGCCGTCGAGATCGAGGCGTGGGCCGCCGGCATCGGCTACGGCGAGTCCACGCACGCGGAGATCGACGCGCTGGGCATGACCGCGGCCCTGCGCCGGGCCGCCCGCCGGGCGCTCGACGCGCTGCCCGTCCGGCCCGGCGCAGTGATCCTCGACGGTGGCCACGACTACATCGGCGCGCCCTGGCCGGTCCGCCTGGAGGTCAGGGGAGACGCCGCGAGCATCTCGGTGGCGGCCGCGTCGGTGCTGGCCAAGGTGCGCCGCGACGCCTACATGGCGACGATCGGCTGCCCCGACTACGGCTTCGCGGACAACGCCGGCTACCCGTCGCCGGCGCACCAGGAGGCGCTGGCCCGGCTCGGGCCCACCGAGCACCACCGGATGTCCTGGTCCTACCTCGACGACCTGCCGCGCTGGCGGCATCTCAAGCGCCACCGCGATCCGGCGGTGAGCGAGGGCCAGGTCAGCCTGTTCGGCTGAGTCATGCGCATCGGGATCTTCCTCGTCGTGGCGCAGTTTCCCGGGCAGCGGCCCGAGCGGGTGCTGGCCGACGCCGTCGAGCTCGTCGTGGCGGCCGAGGAGGCCGGGTTCCACGACGCGTGGATCGCCGAGCACCACTTCATGAGCTACGGCGTCTGCCCGTCGGCGACCACGCTGGCCGCCGTGGCGATCGGCCGGACGACGCGCATCGGCCTGGGCACGGCGGTGAGCGTGCTGTCCACGCGGCACCCGGTGGCGCTGGCCGAGGAGGCGGCCATGCTGCGCCACCTGTCGGGCGGCAGGTTCGCGCTGGGCGTGGGCAGGGGCGGGCCGTGGGTGGACCTGGAGGTGTTCGGCACCGGTCTGGAGCGGTTCGAGCGGGGTTTCGGGGAGTCGCTGGACGTGCTGGTGCGGGCCCTGGCGGGGGACCGGGTGTCGGCGGACGGGGAGTTCTTCCGGTTCCGCGAGGTGCCGATGGTGCCCTCGGCCCGGATGCGGCCGGTCGTGGCGTGCACGTCGGCGTCGACCCTGGAGTTGGCCGCCGACCGCGGACTGCCGATGCTGCTGGGTATGCACATCGATGACCAGGAGAAGGCCGCCGCCGTGGCCGCGTACGAGGCCCGCCGGGGAGAGCGCGAGACCGGGCACGTGGCGGCGGTGGTCGGGCACGTGGCCGACTCCACCCGGGAGGCCGTGCGGGAGCTGAAGGAGGCGATGCCGCGCTGGCTGGAGCCCGGACTGGCGGGTTACGTGACGGTGGACGGCCGGGCCAGGGCACCCCGCGATGTCGGTGAATATGTGGACTTCCTGACCCGGGTCCATCCGGTCGGGTCGGCGGATCGGTGCGTGCGGACGATCCTGCGCACCGCCGAGGCGACCGGGATCGAACACCTCGTCCTCATGGTCGAAGGGCTCGGCGACCACCGGCGCACCCTGGCGAACATCCGCCGGCTGGGCGCCGAGGTGCTGCCCGAGGTGCTGCGCGAACGGCGGTGAACCGGGCAGGACCGGGCTCGCCATCCGCACCACCGATCAGCGGTGCGGGTGCTGAACCGGGTCCCGCCCGCACCCCTGGTCAGCAGTCGACCAGCTCCGGCTTCTGGTTGAGGATCTGGGCCCTCGGGGTGACGAACTCGCGCAGGGCCTTGGTCGCCGCCGGGTCGAAGACCGCGACCCGATGGCAGTTCTGGAAGGCCAGCCGTACCCCGAAGTGGTTTTCCAGGGCGCCGCGCATCGCGTCACTGGCCAGGCAGCGCAGGAGCTGGCCGCGAGCCTCCTCCGACGGTGGCGGGACGTGGTTGTCGGCGAACTCGGCGCCGGACTGATCGCGTTGCTGGACCAGCTCGCTGATCACCGACCACGCGTAGGGCAGGGAGTCGCGGACGCAGGCGACGAACGCCGCGTCGTCGATCTCACCGGCTCTCGCCTGGTCGAGCAGATCGTTCGGAACGGTCAGCGACATGCTGTCTCCTCTCAAAAGGGGATCAACCTGACGCTATGTGGGGTCGGCGTAACGCTCCAGATGGCCGGAGGGGGACAGTCGTGTGGTCAGGGGCCGTAGACGAACTCGGAGTCGATCTGGTCGGCGAGGTCGAACCCGGCCCTGGCGTTGGCCCACGCGCGGGCGTTGCGCAGGTGGAACTCCTCGGTCTGGTGGCCGAACCTGAGCCAGTCCTTCTCCTGGGCGTCCACCTGCTTGAGCAGCATGGCCAGCGCGTCGGTGTTGGCGGGCTCCAGGTCGTCGAGCGCGAACGGCCGGCCCTGCTCCATGGCCCGCACCCCGGCGGAGTGCTCCATCCAGGTCAGCAGGTCGTCGCCCACCTGGGAGCGCAGGAACTCGACGTCGGACGGGCCGTGCACCTTGTTGCCGACCACCGCGAGCCGCACCTCGAAGTCGGCGGCGTAGTCGTGATACTGCCGGTAGACGCTCACTCCCTGCCGGGTGGGCTCGGCGACCAGGAAGGTCAGGTCGAAGCGGGTGAACAGGCCGGAGGCGAAGGAGTCGGCCCCCGCGGTCATGTCGACCACGACGTACTCGCCGGGGCCGTCGACGAGATGGTTGAGCAGCAACTCCACCGCGCCCACCTTGGAGTGGTAGCAGGCCACCCCCAGGTCCTCCTCGGCGAACGGGCCGGTGGCCATGAGCCGGGCGCCCTCGGGCGTGGTGACCGCGAACTCGCCGCCCGCCAGGTCGTCGAAGGAGAGCAGCCGCGAGCCGCGGCCGGGCGGGGTGGTCTTGACCATGGCGTCAGCCGACGGGATGCGTGGGTTGTCGCCGCGCAGGTGGTCCTTGATCTCGGTCAGGTGCGCGCCCAGCGGCTCGGGCGGCGGGTCGACGCCGAGCACCAGGGCGAGATGCTGGTTGATGTCGGCGTCGATGGCGACCACCGGCGCGCCCTGGCTCGTCACGTATCTGGTGAACAGCGCCGACATCGTGGTCTTGCCGCTGCCGCCCTTGCCGACGAACGCCACCCTCACGTCCACGCTCCATGATTATGAAAACGGTTGTCATTCTGTCGGTGGCCCATCATGCCACACTGGCCACATGGCGGACGGAGAATTGGCGCAGGCCGTACGACTGCGCGAGGAGGGCGACCACGAGGCGGCCCGCGAGCTGCTGCTGGAGCTGTCCCGGCGGCGTCCGGACGACCCCGAGGTGGCCTACCAGACGGCGTGGGTGCACGACGCGCTCGGTCTGGAGGCCGAGGCCGTGCCGTTCTACCAGCGCGCCCTGGCCGGAGAGGGGCTGGCCGCCGAACACCGGCTCGGCGCCTTCACCGGGTTCGGCAGCACGCTGCGGGTGCTCGGGCGCTATGGCGAGGCGCTGGAGGTCTTCGACCGGGGCCTGGCGGAGTTTCCGGACGACCCGGCGCTGCGGGTGTTCCGCGCCATGGCCCTCTACAACTCGGGCCAGGCCCGCGAGGCTGTCGGCACGCTGCTCAAGCTGCTGGCCGGCACCGAGCAGGTCGGCGGCTACCGGCGGGCCGTCGAATACTACGCCGACCACCTGGACGAGACGGTCTGAGCGGCCTCAGGCGCAGGTCGCGTCGAGGGCGATGGGGGAGGAGGGGCCCCTGTTCTGGCGGGTCTGCGCGCCCGGCTGGTGGCCGGCCCGCCTGGCGAGCGCCTCGGTGACCGTGTTCCTGATCAGGCGCCAGTCGGGGTCGGCCGTGCTGATCAGCGGCGGCACGAAGCTCACGCTCCTGATCCGCGTGTCCTTCACCTCGGCCGCCAGCTCGATCAGCGGCGGCAGCAGGGCCTGCGGAAGGTCGGTGGCGATGGCCCGCTTGGTGGCCGAGGCCAACTCCTCGAAGCTGTTGAGCACGGTGATCGGGTCGGCCTGCTTGGCCACGGCGTTGAGCAGGCACTTCTGCCGCCCCATGCGCACGTAGTCGTCACTGTCGGTGCGCGAACGGCCGTACCAGAGCGCCTCCTCGCCGGACAGCCTGCGGGTGCCGGCGGCCAGCAGTCCCTCGCGGTACTTGCCGTACACGATGGGCTCCTTGATGGTGACCTTGACGCCGCCCATCGCGTCGATGATCTCCGCGAAGCCGTGCATGTCGACCATCGCGTAGTAGTCCACCGGGATGCCGAGGATGTCGCTGATCGTGCGCTTGAGAAGGTTCGGGCCGCGATGCCCCTTCCGTACGCCCGGCACCATCTCCGGGTGGTCCTCGGCGTACTGGAAGACCTCGTTGAGCAGGCCGGGCGTGTTGGGGCCCTCGCCGGTGAAACCGTAGGGGAAGCGGTGCCTGGCGGGGCCCTCCGGCATCCGCACCTCCTCCAGGTTGCGCGGCAGGCCGAACAGGGTGGTGGCGCCGGTCGCGGTGTCCACGCTCGCCACGGTCATGCTGTCCGTACGGACTCCGGGCCGGTTCGGGGCGGCGTCGGCGCCGATGAGCAGGAAGTTGATCCGCTGGGCGCCGTTCCACGGGTCCTGCGCCAGGATCGGGGAGGCGCTGTTGCCCGCGAACAGGGTGGTGACCACCTCGCGCGACAGGTAGGCGAGCCGGGCGGCGTAGGCGGCCGGCGCCAGGATGAGCGCGCAGAGGGCGCCGGCCACCACCGTGCTCAGCACGCGGCCCACGGTGTCACCGCGCGGAGGGCGTACGAGGACGAACGACCAGATGATCACCACGGACCAGGCGAGCGCGATGAGGGCCAGCGTGATCGTGAGGACGGTGAGCCAGACCGGTTGCACGGCCAGCGACAGCAGCTTTGGCCCGAACCCGGTGACGGCGGTGATCGTGACCGCCAGCACCAGCACGTACGCCGCCATGAGCGCGAGACCGGTCCGGCGGCGCTCCGTGGCCAGATGGGCCACGCCCCACAGGAGGGCCGAGCCCACGGTCAGCGCGATGCCGGCGAGGGGGCCGAAATTGTGTTCCCTGCCTGTCATGCCTGGTCAACTCCCCGAATTCACGCGGATCACAGTCAGGCTAGGCACGGGTTCCGGTGGATATGGGTGACGAAAGGGAAGTGTCCCGCCAATTCCCGGCCAAGCGATGATTGAGATATAACGTGAACGTGAGACGAGGAAGCTACGGATTCGACGCGCCCTGGGCACTGGCAGGTCTGGTCTTCGGCGCCGTCATGCTGCTCGCGCTGAGCGTCGCCTCGTTCGTCTTCGACGTTCCGGCCGCCGGGGTGGCGTTCCTGCTGGGCGCGCTCTACACGGCGGCCAGCGCGGCGAGCTACCTCTACACGACGCGGCGCGGCAAGTTCCTCGTGTGGGCGGCCGAGCTCGACCGGCTCCGGGGCGACGAGCGGCTGCTCGACCTCGGCTGCGGGCGCGGCGCGGTGCTGACGCTCGCCGCCGAACGGCTGCCCGAGGGCCGGGCCACCGGCGTCGACCTGTGGCGATCGGCCGACCAGTCGGGCAACGACGAGAGCGTCACCAAGGCCAACGCCGAGGCCGAGGGCGTCTCGGTCGAGCTGTTCACCGGCGACATGCGCGAGCTGGTCTTCGCGGACGAGTCGTTCGACGTGGTGGTGTCGGCCCTGGCCCTGCACAACATCCCCGACGCCGAGGGGCGCGAACGGGCCGTGCGGGAGGCGCACCGCGTGCTGCGGCCGGGCGGCCTGATGCTGATCGCCGACTTCCAGCACACGCCCGCGTACGAGGACACGCTGCGCGCGCTCGGCGTGGTCGACGTGCGCAGACGGGATCTCGGCCGGCGCTACTGGTACGGCGGCCCCTGGTTCAGGACCTGGATGCTGGAGGCTCGTAAGCCCGCCTGACGTTTGCCCGCCGCGCTCCGGGTATCGGGTTGCTCCCATGAGCGACGTGGAGACCGGCACCGTCACCACGAAGGTGCCGGCGCGGCTGGACCGGCTACCGTGGTCACGCTGGCACTGGATGATCGTCGTCGGGCTCGGCACCGTCTGGATCCTCGACGGGCTCGAAGTCACCATCGTCGGCAACCTGTCGGCCCAGCTCGCGAAGCCGGGCAGCGGCCTGGACATCACGCAGGCGCAGGTCGCGGGCATGGCCGCGGCGCTCTACGTCGCCGGAGCGTGCTCGGGGGCGCTGTTCTTCGGCTGGCTGACCGACAGGTTCGGCCGCAAGAAGCTGTTCATCATCACGCTCGTCGTCTACCTCGTCGCGACGCTGATGACCGCGCTGTCGTTCAGCGTGTGGTGGTTCCTCCTGTTCAGGTTCCTCACCGGGTTCGGCATCGGCGGCGAGTACGCGGCCATCAACTCGGCCATCGACGAGTTGATCCCCAGCCGGCACCGCGGCCGGATCGACATCCTGATCAACGGCAGCTACTGGCTCGGCGCGGCGGGCGGCGCGCTGCTGACCGTCCCGCTGCTGAACGACCTGCCGATCAACATCGGCTGGCGCGTCGCCTTCGGCCTGGGCGTGGTGCTGGGCCTGGCCATCCTGCTCGTCCGGCGGCACGTGCCGGAGAGTCCGCGCTGGCTGTTCATCCACGGGCGGGACGACGAGGCCGAGGAGATCGTCAGCGGCATCGAGAAGCAGATCGACGGCGACCTGCCGGAGCCGCGCGCCTCGATGACCATCCACCAGCGCAAGTCGATCGGCTTCATCCGCATCGCGCACACGATGGTCGCGCTCTACCCCAAGCGCACGATCCTCGGCCTGTCGCTCTTCATCGGGCAGGCGTTCCTCTACAACGCGATCACCTTCGGCTACGCGCAGATCCTGTCGACGTTCTTCAACATCGACACCTACACCGGCTACTACTTCGCGGTCATCGCCGTCGGCAACTTCCTCGGCCCGCTGCTGCTCGGGCCGCTGTTCGACACGGTCGGCAGGGTGCCGATGATCTCGGCCACCTACATCGGCTCAGGGGTGCTGCTGCTCGGCACGGCCTGGCTGTTCAGCCAGGGCATGCTCACCGCCGTCACGCTGACCGCCTGCTGGTGCGCGGTGCTCTTCGTCGCCTCGGCCGGGGCCAGCTCCGCCTATCTGACCGTCAGCGAGATCTTCCCGATGGAGACGCGGGCGATGGCCATCGCGTTCTTCTTCGCGATCGGCACCGCGGCGGGCGGCATCGCCGGGCCGCTGATCTTCTCCGAACTGGTCTCGACCGGCGTGCCCGCCGACACGGCGCTGGCGTTCTCGATCGGCGCCCTGCTCATGATCGCGGCCGGGCTGGTCGAGCTCTTCCTCGGCGTCAGGGCCGAACGCAAGGGCCTGGAGGAGATCGCCGCCCCCCTCTCCACGGCCGAACGGCCCGCCTAGCGTGCTCAACGGTTGCTGCACCGGCCTGCTGACCGACTCGAACGTAAGACCGCATCTAAGTAAGACTCCTTCTTACTTAGATTGATCCGACTTAGTGCTCACGATGGCGGCGGAAGATGGCTTGCCTTGGCCCGTGCTCTCCGGCAGGTTGCCCGCCGCCTGTACGGCAGAATGACCACGCGACCTCCGGCAGAATGACCACAGGAGGTCCGGCAGACTGACCACACACCGCCTGTGAGCTGGTGTAATGTCTAAAGCATGATCGACCGGAATATGTATCCTCGAAAGGCCGAGGCCATGGCCCTCGAAGCTCTGGCGGATACCCGTGTGGTGGTGGTCAACGGCGCTCGGCAGGTCGGCAAGAGCACCCTTGCCAAGAGGATTCTGGACGGCATGCCCGGTGCCAAGGAGCTCTATCTGGACGATCCAGCGGTGCGTGCGGCGGCACAGGAGGACCCGGTCGGGTTCGTCCGGCACGACGACCTGCTGTTGATCGACGAGGTGCAGCGGGCCCCCGAACTGTTGTTGCCGATCAAGCGCGAAGTCGATCGTGATCCCCGCCCGGGGCGTTTTCTGCTCACCGGATCGGCGCGGCTTCTCGACCTGCGCGATCTGCCCGATGCCCTGCCGGGACGGGCGGAGACGATCGAGCTGTGGCCGCTGTCTCAGGGGGAGATCGACGCGCAGCCCGACGGTTTCGTGGACGCCGTCTTTCGCCGGGGGCACGCGGTCGAGATCGAGCCCAGCTCGTTGCGTAAGCGCGACTACGTCTGCAGGGCCTTGCGCGGAGGCTATCCGGAGGCCGTCCGCCGTGATGCGGGTCGCCGTCGCGCCCGATTCTTCGACTCGTACATCTCGGATCTGATCACCCGTGACGTCCGGCAGGTGACTGACATCGAACGTCCTGCCGAGATGCGCAGGCTGCTCAGCGTGATCGCGGCGCGGATGGGAAACCTGGCCGTGGTCCAGTCGCTGGCCCGAGACGTCGCTATGCCGCGTACGACACTGTTGCGCTACCTGGACCTGCTGGAGCTGGTGTTCCTCGTCAAGCGGATCCCGGCCTGGTCGTCCAACCTCACCACGAGGGCGATCGCCACCCCCAGACTGCTCGTCGTCGACTCCGGGATCGGCGGCAGACTGATCGGCATGACGCCGGAACGCCTGGCGGATCCGACCGCGCCTGTGGGCCCGTTGCTGGAGAACTTCGCCGTCGGCGAGATCGCCCGTCAGCTCACGTGGGCCGAGGAGCCGGTCCAGCTTTTTCACTATCGCGACCGCGACCAGATCGAGGTGGACGCCGTGCTGGAGCATGCTTCGGGCGATGTGGTCGGCGTTGAGGTCAAGGCGGCGGAGACGGTGCGAGGGGATGACTTCCGAGGGCTCCGGCATCTGGAGAGTCGGCTGGGGAGTCGTTTTATGGCTGGGTTTGTCCTTTATGCCGGGGAGCAGTCGCTTTCGTTTGGCGAACGACTGAAGGCGCTCCCTCTGGCGGCGTTGTGGCGGCTGGAGGCGTGACGGGGTGGTTCAGCGGGTGAGCGCGGTTTCGAAGGCGGCGATGGCCGCTCTGACCGCCGGGTGGTCGCCGTACCCTCGGCGGAAGGCCGCCAGGGTGCGGCGGCTCAGCGGCAGCTCGGTGAGGGTGACGCCGGGTGGCGGAGAGAGGGCGGCCAGGCGGGGCACGAGGGCGACGCCCTGGCCGGCGGCGGCGAAGGCGAGCACGGTGTCGAAGTCGTCGACGTGGTGGCGGACACGCGGCTCGAAGCCGGCCGCCTGACAGGCCCGGATGGCCATGGTGTGGCAGAGCGTGCCGGGCTTGTTGGTGATCCACGGGTCGTCGCGGGCGGCGGCGAGCGAGGGGCGGTCGGTCAGGTACATGGGCTCGCTGAACAGGGGCTCGGTCTCCATGGACAGGTCGGTCACCGGAGGGACGAAGTCGTACTCGTGCACGAGGGCGACGTCCAGCTCGCCCGCTCGGAGCGCGGCGGAGACGTCGGCCGGATCGATCTCCGAGACCATCGGCTCCAGGGCCGGATGCGCGCTGGACAGGGCGGCGAGGGCAGGGGGCAGCAGGACGCGGGCCGCCGTGGGGAACGCGCCGATCCGCAGCGGCCCCGACGGGCCGCCGCGCACCGCGGCGAGCGCGGCCGAGGCGCGTTCGAGCTGTTCGAGCACGGCCTGGGCGTGCTCGACCAGCAGGTGACCGGCGGGCGTCAGCGCGACGGTGCGGCCGGTACGCTCCAGCAGCGGCACCCCAGCCTCCCGCTCCAGGGCACTGAGCTGCTGGGACACCGCGGACGGCGTGAACATCACGGCCTCGGCGACGGCCGCGATCGTGCCCCGTCGGGCGAGTTCGCGGAGCAGGTGGAGCTTACGAGGGTCGAGCATCAGCCCAGCTTAAGCTCGACCGAAGAAATCTGCGCTGGACCTAACGGGTGCTGCCGCGTCAGGCTCGACGCATGCTGAGAGGAATCCACGTACCCCTGATCACTCCGTTCGACGTCACCGGCGAGGTCGCGTTCGGCGCGATCGAGAAGCTGGCCGGGCGCGTGCTCGACGAGGGCGCCTCCGGGCTGGTCGCGCTCGGCACCACCGGGGAGGTCGCGGCACTGACACCGGACGAGCGGGCCCGGGTGATCGAGGTGTGCGCGCGGATCTGCGGAGAGCGTGGGGTGCCGCTGACCGTGGGCCTCACGGGCAACGACACGCGTTCGACGGCCGAATCGCTCAAGGCCCTGCCGCCGGGGGTCGCCGCCGCGCTGGTGACGGTGCCGTACTTCCTGCGGCCGTCGGAGCGGGGGGTGATCGCGCACTTCGAGGCGCTGGCTGAGGAGACGCCGGTGCCGCTGGTGATCTATCACATTCCCTACCGGACGGGGCAGGCCGTGAGCGCGGCCACGCTGCGTCATCTCGGCGGGCATCCGATGATCGCCGGGGTGAAGTACGCGACGGGCGGGATCGACCAGGACGCGGTCGACCTGCTGGGCGACCTGCCCGAGGGGCTGGCGGTGCTGGGCGGGGACGACGCGTTCGTCTCGCCGCTGCTCGCGCTGGGCGCCTCCGGCGGGATCCTGGCCTCGGCGCATCTGTTCACCGGCCGGTTCGCCGAGCTGGTCGACGCCTGGCAGGCGGGCGACGTGGCCCGGGCCCGGGAGCTGGGACACCGGCTGGCCAGGGTGTCGACGGCACTGTTCGCCGAGCCGAACCCGACCGTGATCAAGGGCGTGCTGCACGCCCGGGGGCTGATCCCGACCCCGGACGTGCGGCTGCCGCTGCTGCCCGCGAGCGAGCGGGCCGTGTCACAGGCCGACCTGGTGGCGGCACATGCAGGTATGTGATCCCTGTGGCAGGCCCATGACGCCCGCTTGGATCGGCCGGTGTTCGTTCTCGTGTGCGCGGCTCGTGCAGGGGCGGTGCACCCCCGCTTGGATCAGCCGGTGTTCGATTCCGCGTGCGCGGCTCGGGTACGAGAGGCGACGAGGACGACGGCCGCTGTCGCGGCCAGGGCGGCGCTGACCCACGCGGCGTGCCGGTAGTCGTGCGTCGTCTCCGTGGCGATCCCGGCGAGCAGCGGTCCCAGGAAAGCGCCCGCGTTCAGCGCGACCGTGGCGAACGACCCGCTCAGTGATGGGGCGCGGGACGCGACGAACATGACGCGATGGACGAGCATCGATCCGATGCCGAACGACAACCCGCCCTGGATGACCGTCACGATGAACAACGGGACCGGGTGGGTGCTGGTCGCGGCCAGCACCGCCCATCCGGCGGGCAGGACGCACAGCGTGATGACCAGACCGCGCCCCAGTCGTCCGTCGCCGATCCGACCGGCCGTGGTGACCCCGATGAACGCGCCCACGCCGAACGCGGCGAGCAGCCCGGGAATCGCGCCGCCGGGCAGCTGGGTGACGTCCGTCGCGATGACGGCGAGGTAGGCGAACGTCGCGAAGGTCGCCCCGTTGACCAGGGCCGCGAGTGTCAGTGCCAGGCGTACAGGACCCGACCGTAGTTCTCCCGCCTCCTGCCTGATCGAGACGTCGTGATGACGGGCCGCGGCGGCGGGCGCCGACCGGAAGACGAGCGCCAGCGCGGGCAGGCACAGCACGGCGACCGCCCAGAACGCCGACCGCCAGCCGGACCAGTCGCCGAGCGCCGCGCCCGCGGGCACGCCGGCGACGCACGACAGCGTCACCCCGGCCAGCAGGGTCGCGGTGGCTCGGGCGTGCTTCGCCGGGGGTGTCAGCGCCGTCGCGACGGACATCGCGACCGCGAGGAACCCGGCGTTGACGATCGCGGCGACGATGCGGGTGCCGAACAGCACCGGGAAGCTCGCCGTGACCGCGCCGATCACGTGCACGACGACGAACGCGGCCAGGAAACCCGCCAACGCTCGGCGACGTGGCCAGCGGGCGCTCACGGCAGCCATGACCGGCGCTCCGGCGATCATCCCGACGGCGTACGCGGAGGTCAGGCTCGCGGCGGCTCCCACCGACACGGACAGGTCGCGCGCGATGCCGGGGACGAGCCCGGCCAGCATGAACTCGGAGGTGCCCTGCGCGAAAACGGCAAGGCTGAGGACGTAGACGAACAGAGGCAAGGGGTCGACTCCAGCGCTGAGGTACGCGGGCAGGGACATCCGCGCGCCGGGGCCTCGACCTGTCGCCAAGCGAGAGCCGTAGCCAGGCGAGAACCGGAACCAAGCGAGAACCGTAGCCAGGCGAGAACCGGAACCAAGCGAGAACCGTAGCCAGGCGAGAACCGGAACCAAGCGAGAACCGTAGCCAGGCGAGAACCGGAACCAAGCGAGGGCCGTAGCCGAGCGAGAACCGGAACCAAGCGAGGGCCGGAATCAAGCGGGCACCGGAATCAAGCGAGAGCCGGAGCCAGAAGCGGACGCGCGGGACTCGTGTCCGGTCACTGGAAGCGAGATCGACCGAGAACCGATGGGGTTACCGGTCAGCGACCGATGGGATTCCTGGTCACAGAGACCGATGGGGTACCGGTCAGCGACCGATGGGGCATCGGTCAGAGAACGACTCGCCGCCGGGCGACCGGCGGCTCGGCTCTGTCTGATTCGGGGCTGGTCACCCGAGGCACCCTACTCACGGCCCGTCCGACGATCAACCGGATTACGGCCCCCGTCCCGCACCCCGACGCCTAGGTCCCCCTGATGGCCGAGCCGACGTCGCGCACCTGGTCGGCGAGCAGGCCGAGGGCGCCGACCGCTCTGCTCATCGGGTCGTCCTCGGCGCCGCCCAGGGCCTTGGCGCGCAGGTAGGCGGCCTTGACGGCCGACCAGCGGGCCGCCTGCTCGGACGTCAGGCGGCCGCGCAACTCGGCGAGCTTGAGCAGGTTGGACTCCGCGTCCGCGGTCAGGGTCTGCGCCTCACCGAGGTAGTGGTCGTCGATCACCGCCTCCAGCTCCTCGTCGTTCATCGCGGGGACGATGCGCTCGGCCAGCTTGTTCATGTTCCGGTACGAGCCCTGCAGCCGGTACGGCGGCTCGGTGCGCGAAGCGTCGGACTGGGCGGCCGAGGCGATGTAGGCCTGGTTGTTGGCCAGCACCACCTCCTGGACGCGCACCAGTTTGCGCAGCACGCTGAGCACCTGGTCCAGCTCGGTCCTGGCGAAGGGGTGCTGCAGTTGGTCCGGTTTGACCGTCTGGTCGCCCTTCGCCAGCCGTACCAGGAGTTCGACGTCGGTGCGGGGGCGGGCGGACAGGGGAGCGAGGACGGGGTTGGAGGTCAGCGCGTTGTCGATGTAGCTGAGCGCGAACAGCTCGTCCCGGCCGGAGAGGACGTCGCCCAGGTTCCACACGTCGGCGCGGTTGGCCAGCATGTCGGGGATGCGGAAACGCCGGCCGGACTCGGTGTACGGGTTGCCCGCCATGCACACCGCGAACCTCTTGCCGCGCAGGTCGTAGGTGCGGGTGCGGCCGTTCCAGACGCCCTCGATCCGGCGCTGGGCGTCACACAGGGAGATGAACTTCTGCAGCAGCTCGGGTGAGGTGTGCTGGATGTCGTCGAGGTACAGCAGGGTGTTGTTGCCCGTCTCCAGCGCGAACGAGATCTTCTCGACCTCCTGCCGGGCCGTCGCGTCCGGCGCCTCGGCGGGGTCCAGCGAGGTCACCCCGTGGCCCAGCGCCGGGCCGTTGACCTTGACGAAGACCAGGCCGAGGCGGCTGGCGACGTACTCCATCAGGGTCGTCTTGCCGTAGCCGGGCGGGGAGATGAGCAGCAGGAGCCCCATCTGGTCGGTGCGCCTGCCATCACCGGCCGCCCCGAGCTGCTTGGCCAGGTTGTCGCCGATCAACGGCAGGTACACCTCGTCGAGCAGCCGGTTGCGCACGAACGCGCTCATGACCTTCGGCTTGTACTCCTCCAGCCGGAGCCGCGCGCGTTCGGCGTCGACCAGCCGGTTGCGGCGCCGCTGGTAGTCGCGGTACGCCGGGACCCGCTCGGCGCGGAAGCGGCGCGTCCGGGCCAGCAGCTCGTCGAGGCGCAGCTCCAGCTTGCGGCCGGCGATGCGGGGATGGCTGCCGAGCAGCCCGTCCACGGTGGCGGCGACGGTGGCGCTGGAGTCGTGCCGGGGCAGGTCGCAGAGCTGTACGGCGAGCGCCTCGGACAGGTCGGGGCCCTGGTCGTGGGCACTCAGCCAGGCGTGGGCGAGCTGGACGCGTTCCTTGAGCGGCAGTGCTTTGAGGTCGTCCTCCAACTCCCGGACCTTGGCCGGGCCGAGAGCCTGACGGAAGCGGTCGAGCAGCGTCCGCGCGGCCTTGCTGGTGACGAAACCGGCCGGGGCGCAGGCCAGCTCCTCCACCAGGTACTCGCCGGCCAGCGCCGCCGTGCTCGCCGCACCGGCCTCGGTCGCGGCCGGTGCCGCCGTGCTCGCCGCGCCGGGCTCGGTCGCGGCCGGTGCCGCCGTGGTCGGGGCGGGGGCGGGAGCTGGGGCGATCGGCGGTGTCGGCCCGAGTTCGGTCAGGAAGGTGCCGATCAGGGCGCCGAGTTCGTCCGACAGGGCGGTGACGGCGGCGGAGCCGAAGACCGTGCGGGCTCTGACCAGCGACGTCGCCCGGATGGTGAATGTTGCACGTGAAACCTCGTCCACACCGAAGGTCCAGAAGAGCTGGGCCGCCGCCCGCGCGTCCGGCGGGTAGCGGAGCAGCCCGGCTCCGTCGCGCAGGCGGACGAGGGTGTCCAGGATGGCGGCGGCGTCGTGGTCGTGGACGCCCCGCTCGTAGCCCTCGTCGTAGCGTTCCTCGGCCGCCCCGCGTACGAGATCGCCCATGGGAGCACCCGGGGTGACCCGGTCCAGGAGGACGGCCGCGAGGTGTTCGGCGCGGTAGACCTCGGGAGTCTCCGAGACGAGCAGCTGATCCCAGAAGGGGCGGGTGTCGGCGAAGGAGCCGGGGACGGGCGCGCGATAGTCGGTGCCCGTGATGGCGAACCGCATCTCGGCCGGCTCGCCATCACGGCCGGCGTGGGGCACCAGCGTGAGGTCGATGGGCTGGGTGTTGACCGCGAAGCGGTGCCGGCCGAGCCGGATGGTCTCGCCGCCGTCGCTGAAGAGGTCGAGCCGGTCCCGCAGGGCGCGCCCGGCCTCCTGCCGCGCGGCCTTGAGCCGGCCTTCCAGCTCCCCAGCCCGTACGGCGTCGCCGAGCCCGCGCAACTCGGCGGCCACCGACCGGAGCTTGGCCGGCATGGGGTCGGCGGCGAAGTAGGTGTTGACCTCGTCCAGCGAGCCGAGCGACGACAGCCGCCGCGTGACGCCGGCCAGGATGCGCTCGGCCGAGGCGAAGATCCGGTCGGCGCGGCGGGCGAGCGCGTCGAGCTGGCTCTGCTTGCGCGCCGAGAACGCCTCGTAGGCGTCGTCCCGCTTGTCCGCGAGCTGGGCGGCGAAGTCGTCGAACTCGCCGAACCGCGACTCCAGGGTCTCCACCTGGAGCATCAGCCGGCCGAGCTGTTCGTCGCACTTGTCGGGAGTGTCGGCCACCGCGAGCGCCCCGGCGATGGCCTGTCCGAGCAGCGCGAACTCGGCGGCGAACGCCGCGCGTCCCTCCGCGCCGAGCAGCTCCCGCCGCCGCGCGTCCAGCACGGCCCGCGCCCGGTTGATCCCGCCGAGCACCTCGGCGATGCGGCCCAGGATCGCGGTGCGGACGGTGGCGTCGGCGATCTCCAGCGAGCCGACGACCTCGGTGACCACCTCCAAGCCCTCGGACTGCGTGGCGAGGCGGTCGGACAGGGGGACGGCCTCGGCCGCCGTGGTGATGACGGCGGCCTCCTCGGCCAGCCGCTCGACGGCCGCGTGGTAGCCGGTGAACGCGTCGGGGCCGGACAGGAAGCCGACGGCCCGGCCACCGGCCGCGGCCAGCTCCTCGGTCAGGGTGTCGTGGAGCGCGTCGAGCCGGGTCAGGTCGATGTGCCGGACCTCGCGCAGCGTCACCAGGTGGCCCTGCGCCCGGCGCAACGTGGCCAGCAGCGTCACCCAGGCGTCGGCGGTGGCCGGTGAGTCGCCTCGGGCCTGCCGTACCAGCTGGGTGATCTCGTCCGTGGCGGTGGCCAGCTCGCGCTCGGCCCGGCGGGTGAGCTCCTCGACGTGTTCGTACTCGTCCAGGACCTGCTCGGCGGTGGCGCGTACCCCTGCGAGGGGGCTCTGCAGGCCGTGCTCGCCGAGCCAGTGGTAGTGGTCGGAGGCGCGCGTGCAGGCGGCGATCAGCGCCTCGAAGGTGGCGGCCGACGGCGCCATCTCCTCGACCATCCGCGCCACGGACAGGCAGTCGGAGATGCCGCGCACCAGCTCGGCGTTGCCGATGCGCTCCAGCGGGCCGGTGCCGGTGGGCTGCGTGGCGGCGTAGGTGTCGGAGACGTACGGCGTCTGCCAGATCTGCATCGGGTGGACCCGGGTGGGCTCCTCGGAGGTGGCCCGGAAGACCACCATCGTGCCGTCGTCGAACAGCGAGTAGCCGTGGCAGACGATGGGGTTGGCCACCTCCTTCCTGATCACGTTGTACGGCAGCAGCAGCGAGCGGCCGTCGCCCCGGGCGTGGAAGACGTACAGCACGTCCTCGCCGTTGGGGGAGCGGACCACGCGCTCGAACTCCAGGTCGGTCACGTCCGTGTCGAACGTCTTGCCGACGCCGGTGTCCAGGTAGTAGCCGCCGGGGAAGATCAGACCCTGGTCCTCGGGCAGCCGCTGGCAGGCCTGGCCGAGGCCGTCGATCCTGGTCACGGCCTTGGTCCGGGTGTTGAAGACCAGGTGGCGCCAGTCGGTCTCCTTGTACGGCCGGATCCGGAGCAGGATGAGCGGGCCGACCCTGGCGTGCTCGACGTCGGCGTCGGCCAGGCTCTGCAGGCGTTCGGTGACGGGCTCGGAGTAGACGCCCTGCCCGGTCTCGGTGTTGTTCTCGATCTTGATCGTCAGGTCGCCGTTGATCGTCTCGACGAACACCTCGTCCTCGATCGAGATGTGCGGGTGGCGGCCCGGTACGTGGTCGTCGCGGGTGGTGGGGGTCCACTCGAAGTCGTGGGAGGGCGGGAAGACGTGGTCACGTTCCCCGCGGTTGTCCTGATATTTCGCGACTCCTTGGGTGTTGACCGTCCACCGGAGGACCCGCGTGTCCGCCGGCCCGGTCTGGAAGACGGCCAGCAGCTTGCCCTCGACCCGCCTGAGCTGCTTGAGCCTGGACTCCTTGTAGTAGCGGTAGAGCTCGGCGAAGTCCTTGCGGAAGGCGGGGTCCTCCAGCGCGGGCAGGCGCTCGGCGTCGAACCTGAACGCGTCGCCGTCCCTGGTGAATCGGTGCACGGAGAAGACGTCGGCCACCGTGGTCTCGGGCTTCAGGCCGATGAAGACGTTGTAGCCGAAGAGCATGACGTCGCCCAGGGAGACGATGTCCCTGGGGACGCAGTTGTTCTCCGTGCGGATGCGCTCGGTGCCGACCAGGCGCAGCTCGGTGCCGCCGAACACGTCCAGCCGCCGGGCGTTGACCGTCTCGGCGGCCCGGGCGAGGGCCTTGGCCTGGGCTTCGAGCCGCGTCCTCAGCACCTCGTAGGTCCCGGCCGAAAGCTCCGGCGTGTCCGGGCCGGAGCCGCCGGGCGCGCTTCCCGCCGTGTCCCGCGGGGCCGGCGCGCTCAAGCCCGGCTCCGGGACGCGTGGCGAGCGGTCATCGTCACACCCTGGCCGCGGCGAGGGCGGCCACCGGGGAGTCCGCCACCCCGAGGCGGCGGGCCGTCTCCAGCAGCTCGCCGAACGCCGGCGAGTCGGGGCCGCCGCTCTGCATGAGCCGCATGAGCAGCGCCGACACGGTGAGGTTCTTCAGGTCCTCGGTGCTCACCCCGCCCACCAGCGCGGACAGGTCCGACGCCAGACTCGCCGTCCCGTTGAGGTACGGCGCCGCCAGCGCGCCGGCGACCTCCGAGTGCTCCACGAACCCGTCCACCGCCTTGCCCGCGGTGATCGAGCCCACCACCTTGTCGAAGAACATCGTGTCGCCGCCCACGATGTCGATGTTGGCCTTGGCCAGCCCCGCCGCCAGCACACTGGCCTGCGACTCGGCCACCTGCCGGGTGACGTCGATCTGCCGGAGCCGTACCTCGGTGTCGGCCTCCAGCCGCAGGCGGTACTCCTCGTGCGCCCTGCTCGCCTCGTCCAGCGCGGCCATCGCGGCGGCCTTCTCGGTCAGCCCCTCCGCCTCGGCCTTGAGCTTCTCACCGACCGCCGCCGCCGAGGCCAGCGCCATCGCCTGCTCGCCCTCCGCGCGCGCCTTGAGGCGGTCGCCGTCGACCAGGGCCATCGACCGGGCGCCCTCGGCCTCGGCGCGCAGCTTCTCGCTCAGCACCAGCGCCTCCGCGCGGCCGATCTTCTCGATCGCCTCCGCGTCGCGCTCCCGCACCTGCACCTCGGCCAGCCCGGCCGCCGCCGCCTCGGCCTGTACGCCCTCGGCCAGCCGGATCTTGGCCCGGGTCTCCAACTCGGCGGCCTGCTGCCGGGCCTCGGCCAGCACCAGCTCCTCGCGGGCCTTGAACTTGGACGCCGCCTCGGCCGCCTCGGCCGCCTTGATGTCCTTGACCAGGTTCTCCTGGGCCTCGGCCTCGGCCGCGATGATCACGGTCTGGCGGACCCGCTCGGCCTCCTCGACCGCGCGCAGCCGCTTGATGCTCTCCTCCTGCTCGGCCACCGTCCGGTCGACGGCGATGCGCTCGCGCACGACCTCGGCGATCGACCGCTTCTCGGTCTCGACCTCCTTGTCCTTGGCGATGCGCGACAGCTCGGTCTCGCGCTCACGGGCGATGACCTCGAGCAGGCGGTCCTTCTCGATGCGCTCGCTCTCGATGGCGATCACGCGCTCGCGGTTCTTCTCCGCGACGGCCACCTCGCGGGCCCGGTTCTCGTGCTGCACGCCGAGTTGCTCGTCGGTCTTGATGTTGGCGGTCTGCGCCTTCAGCCGCTCCTCGGCCTGCACGCGGGCGGTCTCCGCCTCCTCGCGGGCCTTCATGGTCTCGATCTCGCGCTTCTGCTTGATCTCGGCGTCGGCCTGGCGGCGTTGCAGCTCCAGGATGGCCTCGCGGGCATCGACGTTCTGGCGGGTGATCTCCTTCTCTTCGCTGCGCTGGAACTCGTTGGTGCGGACGTGCTCGATCGCGGTCAGCTCGGTGATCTTGCGAATGCCCTGGGCGTCGAGGATGTTGCTCTTGTCCAGGGCGTGCAGCGAGGTCTGCTCCAGGTAGTCGATGGCCGCGTCCTCCAGGCTGTAGCCGTTGAGGTCGGTGCCGATCAGCCGGATGATCTGGTCGCGGAACTCGTCGCGCTTGGTGTAGAGGTCGACGAAGTCGAGCTGCTTGCCGGCGGTCTTGAGCGCCTCGGAGAACTTCGCGCTGAACAGCTCCTGCAGCGTCGTCTCGTCGCTCGCCCGTACGGTGCCGATGGCCTGGGCCACCTTGATCACGTCCTCGGCGGTCTTGTTGACCCGCACGAAAAACGTGATCTTGATGTCGGCCCGGATGTTGTCGCGGCAGATCAGCCCCTCGCGACCGGTCCGCCCGATCTCGATGGTCTTGACGGAGATGTCCATGATCTCGGCCCGGTGGACGACCGGGAGCACGACGGCTCCTGTGAACGTCACGTCGACCTTGTTGACCTTGGAGATGATCAGCGCCTTGCCCTGTTCGACCTTGCGGAAAAGGCGGCTGACGAGAATGAGCAGCCCTATGACGATGACCAGGACGACTGCCAGGAATACGCCGAGGCCGGTCGAGATGACATCCATCAGTGCTCCTTTTCGTAGGGCATGACCCAGAAGAATTCGCCGTCCGCGTCGTACTCGAAGATCAGCGCGTTGTCGCCGCGGGTGAGGTGGTCCGTGCCGGTGGTCCGCACCTGGACGACGGCCGTCGAGCCGTCGGCGGCGGTGACCTCGGCCTGGCCGAAGTCGGCGGTCGCCTGGCCGGTGCGGATCACGCACATCTGGCCGACGAAGTCGCCACGGGAGTGCGTGCGTGGTTCGGGGACCAGTCGCCGCAGGGTGGTCAGCGCGGCTCGGACGCACGCCCACGCGCCGGCCGCCGCGACGACCGGCACGACCGTCAGCGCGGGACCGCTCACCAACTGGCCGCCGATCAGGCTGAGCAGCCAGGCCAGCGCGACCAGCAGGGAGATCGTGACGCCGGCCGGGACGCCGCCCAGCTCCAGCCAGGCGGCGTCGGCCTCGTCGAGGTCGAGCAGGCCGACGATGACGACGACCCAGTAAGCGACGACCACGACGAGCAGGAAGCTGAAAATGACAGTCGGAAAGCCCAGTACGACGTCCAAGAACTCGCTCATCAAGCCCCGTTTGCCCCGTCCCCCGCGATGTCTTGACGGACTATATCTAGATAAAGGCGGAGTAAAGGGAAAAGTTCCCGAACCGGTGAATTACGAAGTTGATGCAGCTCCGGCCGGTTGACCTCAACCATGGTTGAGGCAACAGGCTGACCCTCATGAGCGGAAATATCATGAGAGCGGCGGCCTTCGCCGCCTTCGGTGGGCCTGAGGTGCTTCAGGTGATGGAGCTGCCGGCGCCGCAGGCGGGGCCCGGTCAGGTCCGGGTACGGGTCAGGGCCGCCGGAGTGCAGCCGTACGACGCGGCGGTGCGCGCGGGCTGGACCCCGCCCGGCGTCACCGGCGACCTGCCGCGCATCCCGGGCAACGAGTTCGCGGGCGTGGTGGACCAGGTCGGGGAGGGCGTCACCGAGGTGTCGGCCGGCGACGAGGTGCTCGGCTTCTCCCAGCTCAACGCCTACGCCGAGTACATCGTGGTCCCCGCCTCCGCTGTGGCGGCCAAGCCGGACCCGGTGCCCTGGGAGGTGGCGGGCGCGCTGACCGCCGCCGTGCAGACGGCCGAGCTGGCGCTCGACGGGCTGGCGGTGGCCTCCGGCGACACGCTGCTCATCCACGGCGCGGCCGGCGCGGTGGGCACGGCCGCGGTGCAGATCGCCCTCAGCAGGGGCGCCACCGTGATCGGCACCGCCCGTGCGGAGAACCACGACCACCTGCGCGACCTCGGCGCCGTCCCGGTCGTCTACGGCGACGGGCTGACCGAACGGGTGCGCGCGCTCGCCCCCGGCGGCGTGGACGCGGCGCTCGACGGCGCCGGCGGGGTGGCGGTGGACGTCTCGCTGGAGCTGGTCAAGGATCGCGGGCGCGTCATCACGCTGGTCGAGCACGCCAAGGCCGCCGGCCTCGGCATCGGCGTGGTCCAGGGCGAGCGGTCGGCCGAGCGCCTCGGCCGCTACGCGCGCCTGTACGCCGAGGGCCGGCTGAAGTTCCCGATCCGCCGGACGTACCGGCTGGAGCAGGCGGCCGAGGCGCACCGGGAGATCGAGACCGGCCACGGCCGCGGCAAGATCGCCCTCATCGTCGGCTGAGCCACCGAGGAGCCGACCGGCGCGATGAAGCGGTCACCGGGCCGGAGCGGTCACGGGGCCGGCGGCTCCGCTCTGCGAGGAGCGGGGCCGTCCTGACAGCTCGCGAGCAGCTCGGTGAGCTCCGCGACCTCGGTGTGGTTGTCGAGCTCCGCGAAGAGCCGGCGGGCTCTGCTCCAGGCCTCGTGAGCCTGGCCGGGATCGGTGGCGGCGTAGAGGGCGCCGAGGAGCTTGAGAGTCTGCGCCTCAGGGTAAGGACTGGCGAGTTCGCGCCAGATGCCGACGGCGGCGATGGTGTGGTCGACGGCCCGGGCGAGGTCGCCCTCCGTCTGTTCGAGCTCTCCGAGGGCACGCAGTGACATGGCTTCCTGGAATCTCGCCCCCCACTGACGGGTCAGCCGGATGCTCCTTTCGAGCACCTGCCGGGCCCGGGGATCGCCGAGTTTGACGTAGATGATGCCCAGGTGCGGCAGGAGCGTGATCTCGCTGCCCAGGCTGCGGAGGGAGCGAGCGTACGCCAGGCCGCGCGTGATGTGCTCCTCCGCTTCGCGGAGCCTGCCCTGATCGCGTCGTACGATGCCGAGCATGGTGTGGATCCGGCACAGCTGTGACGTGAGAGGCACGTCCTCGGCGAGCCGCAGGGCGACCTCCAGGTGGACGGCGGCCCGCTCTTTGTCGCCCCGGATTCGGTGGCCGTACCCCAATTGCCACTCCGCTTCGACCTGCCCGAGCACATAGCCGGCGGCCTTGGCCTTCTCCAGCGCCGCGTCGAGATGCGCCACCGCCTGCCTGGAGTCTCCGCTGACCACGAACGCGGTCCCGGCCAGGATGCGCGCGTCGACCTCGCCCCGTACGTCGTCCATCAGCTCGAAGAGCTCCACCGACGAAAGCGCGTGCGCGAGGGCTTCGTCCTCGGCATGTCGTGGCGCCATGCGAAGGCATTCGGCGAGGTCACGCAGCATGAAGGCGCGCCCCCGCCGGTCGTCGGCGCGCTCGCAGGCCGCCAGCGCGATCCGGCTCATCGACTCCCAGTCGTCGTAGTAATCACGCAGCTCGAAGAAGTTGACGGCCGAGTCGGCGAGCTGCCAGCAGAGCGTGTGCGATCCGAGCGAGGCGGCCTGCGTCACCGCCGCGCGGAGCGCCCCTCTCTCGGCCTCGAACCAGGCACAGGGATCCGCGATCTCGACGCGAGGCTCGTGATGCGTGTCCTCGGCCTGCGGCGTCGGGAAGACCCTGCCTGGGAGCAGCGTGTCGGCCCGCCGCGCGAGGACCAGCCAAGCGCCGAGCGCACGGGTCACGGCCGCGTGAATCTGCCGTGGAGAGGCTTCGATGTCCGCGCGGTCGCGGGCGTGCAGGCGGATCAGGTCGTGGAACCGGTAACGCGACTGACCGGCGGCGTCCGCGCCCGCGAGGTTGAGAAGGTTGGCGCTCAGCAGCTCGCCGAGGCATCGCTCGGCCTCCTCCGGGGACGTGTCGAGCACCGCCGCCGCCACCCAACCGGCGAAGTCGGGGGTGTCCAGCTTGCTGAGCAGGTAGTAGAGCCGTTGGGACGTCGGTGACAGGGCCGCGTAACCGAGGCCGAGCGAGGCCCGTACGGTGAGGTCGCCGACTGAGAGCTCGTCGAGACGTCGTCGCTCGTCGCGCAGCAGCTCGGCGATGCGGGCGAGGGGCCAGTCGGGCCGGGAGGCCAGGCGCGCCCCGGCGGCTCGGACGGCGAGCGGCAGGTGGCCACAGAGCCGGACGACCTCGGCGGCCTCCATGGATGCGGCCCGCACCTGCTCCGAGCCGGTGATCCGGGCCAGCAGTTCGATGGCCTGCGTGGGCCGGAAGACGTCGAGGCGCAGGTGCAGGGCGCCGGCCAGGCCCATCAGCCGGTGGCGGCTGGTGGTCAGCACTGCGCAGCTGCTGGAGCCTGGTAGCAGGGGCCTGACCTGCGATTCGTCGGCCACGTTGTCAATCAGCACGAGCATCCGCTTGCCGGCCAGGAGCGATCGGTAGAGGGCGGTGCGATCGCCGATCGACTCCGGGATCGCGGCTCCGTCGACGCCGAGTGCGCGCAGCATCGCCTCCAGCGCTCGGGCGGCGGCGGCGGAGTCTTCGGCGCCGGAGAGGCCGACGTAGAGCTGGCCGTCCGGAAACGCGCCCGTCAGCTCGTGCGCCACGTGCAGGGCGAGCGTGGTCTTGCCGACCCCGCCCATGCCCGAGATGGCGCAGATCGTCAGCGCCTGGCGCCGGTCCGGGGACAGCGCGTCCCTGAGCGTCGCCACCTCGTCGTCCCGGCCGGTGAAGTCGGCGATCGTCGGCGGGAGCTGGCGCGGGACCAGCGGCGAGGGCGACTCGCCCGGACCTTCCGTCGCAGGCCACGCGCCGGGTTTCGCGGCCGGATCGATCTGCTCGTCGCCACGGAGGATCGCCTCGTGCACGCGGCGCAGGAGGGGGCCCGGCTCAAGGCCCAGCTCCTCCGCGAGCAGGTCGCGGACGCTGGTGTAGGTCTCCAGCGCCTCGATCCGCCTGCCGGACCGGTAGAGGGCGACCATCAGATGCGCGTGCAGGCTCTCCTGATAGGGGTGGGCCTGGGCCGCCTCGCGTAGGTCGCCCACCGCCTCCGCGTGCCGCCCGAGCGCCAGCTCGGTCTCCGCCCACCGCTCGTAGACGGTGAGCCGGAGTTGTTCGAGGCTCAGCGCCTCCTGCGCGATCGGCTCGGAATCGATGAACTCCGCGAACGCGGGCCCTCGCCAGAGATCCAGCGCGCGCCGGAAACAACGGCCGGCCGACTCGTGATCGTGTGCGGTGAAGGCCGCCGTGCCCTCCGCCGCGAGTTTCCTGAATTGCGCGGCGTCCACCTCGCCGTGCGTGACGAGCTCATATCCGCCCGACCTGGCGAGCAGCCGGTCGGCGCCCAGTTGAACGCGTAGCTGGTGCACATACGACTGGAGGTTGCTGCGCGCGGACACGGGCGGCTGGTCGCCCCACAGCACCGTGGTCAGAAAATCGTTGGAGACCGGCTGATCGGCCCGCGAAATGAAACCGACGAGTAGGGCGCGTAATTTCCGGGCGCTGCCGAGATGAATGCGCCGTCCGTCGTGGATCACCTGGAGTGGGCCTAGGATCTCGAAACGCATCCAGTCTTGCTCCGCCTTGGAATATGCATAGAGGAGATCGCTAGAAGTGGTCTGCCGCTCGGTCGTGCTCGCTGAGCGGCGAAGCTCGACGGGTTGGTGTGGCGATTTTAGGTCGTCACCGTGCCTGGCGCAAAGGCGGGTGGCCCGGATCCGGTTCGGCGCCCGGGACGTCCCGCCCGCGGGGGGCGATCCACCTGCTCGGTCGTACGGACGGGGCCGTCGTGCGGACGGGGACGCCCGGCCGGACAAGGGCTTCCCGGCGGCCCCGCCCGGGCCGACGTATCCGTCACACACTCGCCACTGTGGGTGATGTAGCGCCGCCATGGTGGCGGTTCGTACATTTTGGACATCCTTACGGATTCAATTCGTCGGTGCCGGAAAACACCGGAGGTGAACATGGAGAAGCAGAAGAACGAGACCAAGAAGCTTGAGCTCAAGGTCCGCAAGCTCGAGAAGATCGAGACGACCAAGATCCGCGAAGGCAGCGGCTGAGCTGGTACGACACGCCGGAGCCGATCGAGCATAAGCGATCGGCTCCGGCGTTCCATGTGACGAAAGAGTGCGCTGCGCATGCGGAAACCTCGTGTCAAACGCGTTCATCTGCCGACGGTCCTCCCGGACGGCCGGATAAGACTCGGCCTCGGTCAGTACGGCGTGGCCGCCGAATTGCAGGACGACGCCGAAGGGAACATCGCGCGAATCCTCACCCTCATGGACGGCACCCGGGACATCGAGCGGATCTGCGCCGACTTCGTGGCGAACAGCCCGGAGGTGGACCGGGAGAACGTCCGCGAGATCATCGAGGCACTCATCGACGAGGGGTTCATCGAGGACGCCGAGGCGGAGCCGCCCGGCAACCTCTCCGCACGGGAGCTGGAGAGGTACGCGCGCGCCAGCCACTTCTACTCCTGGATCGACACCGTCCCTCGGGAGTCCCCCTACACCGTCCAGTCGAAGATCAAAGAAGCTGAAGTGGGTCTGCTGGGCGTGGGCGGCACCGGATCCGCCGTCGCGGCGGGCCTGGTGGCGAGCGGCATCGGCGCGCTGCACCTGTCCGACTTCGACGAGATCCAGGAATCCAACCTGACCCGGCAGCTCCTCTACACCGAGCAGGACATCGGCGCCTCCAAGGTGGAGCGGGCGGTCGCCCGGCTACGCGCGATGAACAGTCTGGTCAAGGTGACGGGCAGCGACGTCAAGGCGACCGGGCCCGACGACCTGGCCGCGTTGATGACCGACTGCGACGTGTTCGTGCTCTGCGCCGACGAGCCCCAGCCGGACATCATGCTCTGGACGAACGAGGCCGCACTGCGTACGGGAACGCCATGGTTCGTCAGTTTCTACGCCGGGCCGATGGCGGTGGTTGGCTCCTTCCATCCCGGCGAGACGGGATGCTGGCTCTGCGCGCGTCGTGACGAGGACGCGAAGAAGGACGCCTCGGGGGAGCGACAGCTCGTCGCCGAGGGCCGACCGCCGAACGCGGTGGTCGCCGCGAGCGCCAACATCAGCGGCCACATGTGCGCGCTGGAGGTGTTGTACCACCTTGGCGGCCTGCCCACCCAGGCGCGCGGACGGATCTTCCACTGGAATTTCGCGGTCTGGGACCACGTCTACGCCGTGGACGTGGTGCGCCACGACGACTGCCCCGCCTGTGGCTCGGTGGGCGGATGACGGCACCCGCCGCCGTGGATTCGACCGGCACGCTCCTACTGCGCCCGCTCAGCATCCAGGGCGATGACGACCCGGACAGCGTCATCGTCGGGCGGCCGGAGCTCGGCGAGTTCGTCAGCCTGCCCGCCCTCTACGGCAAGGCGGTCGAGCTGCTCGGCGACGGCCTCCCGATCGGCGTGGTCCAGCGCCGGATCGAGGACGAGCACGATGTCGAACTGGATGTCGTGCAACTCGTGGAGGCACTCGTCGACCTCGGCTTCGTCGCCCAGCTGAACGGCGTGGACCTGCCGGACCCGGCGGACAAGGCCCCGCCGCCCCACCTGCCCTGGCTGGCCGAGAGGCACGTGAGGTGGATCTTCGGCCGTCCGATGGGAGTGCTGTGCGCGGTTGTGGTCGGCGCGGCGGTCGTGACCCTGTTCGGCCGGCCCGATCTGGTGCCTGTGTACCACGACTTCTTCTGGAGCGATTACATCGGGCTCACGACGCTGGTCAACACCGCGATGTTCTCGGTGGTGATCAGCCTGCACGAGCTGATGCACCTGGCGGCCGCTCGGTCGCTCGGCACTCCGGCGCGCATCGGGTTCGGCACCCGTCTGCACAACCTGGTCGTGCAGACCGACGTCACCGCTATCTGGTCGGTGCCGAGGCGCTCGCGTTACCGCGTCTACCTGGCGGGGACCTACTGCGACCTCTTCCTCTTGGCGATCCTGCTACTCGTGCTCGGCCACGCGAACCCGCCGGAGGGGCTCGCGGCGCTCCTGCGGGCCCTCGCGCTGGTCACCATGCTGAGCGTGCCGATACAACTGCACGTCTACATGCGGACCGACTTCTACTTCGTGCTCGCCGACCTCCTGCGCTGCCGCAACCTGTTCGGCGACGGGCTCGGCTACGCCCGCTACCTGCTCCGTCGAGCGGCCGCCGTCGTCAACCGGGCGCGGCCCCCCGCCGACCCGAGCGCCGAGCTGTCCGCCCACGAACGGCGGGCGGTGCGGATCTACGCGGTGCTGCTCGTCCCCGCCGCGACGGTCGCCCTCGGCACGTTCGCGATCTACACCCTGCCGATCATCGTCAGCTCCTTGTTGCAGGCGCTGGTCGCCGTCTGGGGTGGCCTGAACGGCGGCTCCGTGTTGCAGGGCGTCGACGGCGGCCTCTTCCTGCTCGTCGAGGGGGGCATCCAGACGCTTTTCGTGATCACCTTCGTCCGGTCACACCCCCACTGGTTCCGCCGCCGGTCAGTAGTGCCAGGGGTACGGTGACCAGTCGGGCTCGCGCTTCTCCAGGAACGAGTCGCGCCCCTCGGCGGCCTCGTCGGTCATGTAGGCGAGCCGGGTCGCCTCGCCGGCGAGCACCTGCTGCCCCACCAGACCGTCGTCGATCAGGTTGAAGGAGAACTTCAGCATGCGCTGCGACGTGGGCGACTTGCCGTTGATCTTGCGGCCCCACTCCAGGGCCGTGGTCTCCAGCTCGGCGTGCGGCACGACGGCGTTGACCATGCCCATCCGGTGGGCGTCGGCGGCCGAGTAGGTGTCGCCCAGGAAGAAGATCTCCCTGGCGAACTTCTGGCCCACCTGACGTGCCAGGTAGGCGGAGCCGAAGCCGCCGTCGAAGCTGGCCACGTCGGCGTCGGTCTGCTTGAAGCGGGCGTGCTCCTCGCTGGCCAGCGTCAGGTCGGCCACCACGTGCAGGCTGTGCCCGCCGCCCGCGGCCCAGCCGGGCACCACGCAGATCACGATCTTGGGCATGAACCGGATCAGCCGCTGCACCTCGAGGATGTGCAGCCGCCCGGTCGAGACCGTGCCGTCGGAGTACTGATAACCGTCCTTGCCCCTGATGCGCTGGTCGCCGCCGGAGCAGAAGGCCCAGCCGCCGTCCTTGGGCGAGGGGCCGTTGCCGGTGAGCAGCACGCACCCGACGTCGGTGGTCTGCCGGGCGTGGTCGAGCGCCCGGTAGAGCTCGTCGACCGTCCGCGGCCGGAAGGCGTTGCGCACCTCGGGACGGTCGAACGCGATGCGGACGGTGCCCTGGTCGACCGCGCGGTGGTAGGTGATGTCGGTGAAGTCGAATCCCTCGACAGCCTGCCACGCTTTGGGATCGAACAGTTCGGAGACCATGGGCGAGAGCCTACCGAATCTGCTCTTCGGCCCATTCGGCCCACTCCTGCTGCGCCCTGCTGATGCGCAGGCCGTACTCGAGGGCGATGCGGCCGTAGACGGACAGGTTGTCGGTGCCGCTCTCGACGAACCCGCGGACGCCCTCCAGGCGCTCTGCCTCCTTGCCGGACAGCTCGGCCTGGCGGTGGAGGTAGCCGCGGGCCCGCTCGGGTGAGATCTGGGCGAGGAAGAAGACCCGCAGCAGCATGTCGCTGCGCGTCGCCCTGGCCGGCTCGACGTCGGTGATCCAGCGGCGCAGCTCGGTCAGCCCCTCGGGGGTGATCGCGTATTCCTTGCGGCCGCGCGGCCCCTCCGCCACCACGTCCACGAGGCCGGCGTCGGCCAGCTTGCCCAGCTCCGCGTAGAGCTGGCTCTGCGTGGCGGGCCACGTGTTGGAGAGCGAGACCTCGAACAGCTTCATCAGGTCGTATCCGCTCGCGGGTCCCTCGGACAGGAGCCCGAGTGCGGCGTGTCGAAGACTCATATTCCTATGCTGACATATCTCGACAGGAGGTTCTAGCTTCGACCTGTCTCTATAGGAATGTTGAAGGAGCTCCGTCCGCGCCGCCGGCCGGAGTTCGGTCAGGGGACCTCGGCGCGCAGCTCCGCCAGCAGCTCGCCCTGATCGGCCAGCATGTCGGTGAGGATGCGCCGGGCCGCGCCGAGCAGGTCGGCCAGTTCGGGGGTGGCCAGGGTGTAGACGACGGTGCTGCCTTCGCGGATGGCGCTCACGATCCCGGCTCTGCGCAGGACCGCCAGCTGCTGGGAGAGGCTCGAAGCCTCGATGTCGATCTGAGTCAGAAGATCCCGGACGGGAAGCGGGCCTTCCTGGAGTAGCTCCAACACTCGGATGCGAGCGGGGTGGCCGAGAGTTCGGAAGAAATCAGCCTTGGCCTGATAGACCTCCACGTGCATACTGCCCACACTAATCCAGTTCAGTTGCATAATTCTTCAAGTCGTAAGGTTGTTGGCTAGGATGAGCGCGGGGACTAGGGAGTAGCCATGGGTCGAGGAAGAGCCAAGGCGAAGCAGACGAAGGTCGCTCGCCAGCTGAAGTACACCAATCACAACATCGACTACGACCGGCTCCGCGAGGAACTAGGCGCGGACACCGGGCGAGACGAGATGCACGCGAACGCGGGGTCCGAGCAGGAGTCCGAGCGCGCGCAATGACGCGGGCCAGCCTGGTCGGCGCGCGCAGGTGACGTGTCGGGCCGTCCGGCCTCCGGAGCCCGCTCGGGTCCCGAGGGCCGCGGACGGCTCCGCACCTCACGGCGGCGAGGCCGGCCGGCCCTCCACACCCATCGCTTCCGCGACCGTCACGCGGCGCAGGTGTCGTGGGTGGCGTCGAACCCGTCGAGCGCGTCGGTGTCACCCGTGCGCAGGGCCTTGAGCCCCTTCCAGTCGTCGCCGACGACCAGCACCAGGCGGCTGGTCCGCGCGCCGGGCACCGGCCTGGGCGTGGCGGTGATCAGATCCGTGGCCAGCGTCGGCACTCTCGTCTCGCCGTTCGGCGAGTAGAGGATCAAGGTCTTCGCCTGCGGCTTTCGCGCCGCGTCGGTGACCTTGGTGATGTGATAGCCCCGCTGCTCCAGCGCGGCGGCCACCTGCGAGCCGAGACCGCCCCGATAGGTGCCGTTGCGCAGCTCGATCTGGACCTTCGACCGGGAGACCTTCGTCTGGCCCCCCTTGACGCGCTCCGGCCCACTGTCCCTGGCGACGAGCCGGAAGAGCCGCGTCGCCTGCGGCTGGACCCACTCGACGCGGCCCGGCTGGCTCAGTGAGTAGTGCCACGGCGTGGTGATGAAGCGGATCTGCCCGGCGGTGAGGCCTTGGAGGCTGCCGGCCAGGTCCTTCATCACGCCGGGCGTGAGGCCGGGGTCGGTGGTGACGGCCTTGGTGCCGGCGTCGAGGAAGCCGAGGAGTCTGGCGGGGTTGGTCAGCGTCTCGCCGCTCATCACCTTCTGGACCATCGACGCGATGAACATCTGCTGGCGCTGGATGCGGCCGATGTCGGAGCCGTCGCCGAGGCTGTAGCGGGCTCGGACGTAGCCGAGCGCCTGCTCGCCGTCGAGCGTCTGCCGCCCGGCGGGCAGGTGGAGCAGCGCCTTGGTGTCGTCGACCCGCTCCGGCAGGCAGACCTCGACGCCGCCGACGGCGTCGACCATGCTCTTGAAGCCGGTGAAGTCGACCTTGACGAAGTGGTCGATGTGGATGCCGGTCAGCGCCTCGATCGTCTTCCAGGTGCAGGTGATGCCGCCGGAGTTGAACGACTCGTTGATCATGCCGAGGTGCGGCCGCTGGCCGGGCAGGGCGCCCTTCGCGCGGCAGAAGGGGAGCTGCACCAGCGAGTCGCGGGGGAAGCTGACCACGATCGCGGTGTCACGCCGGGACGAGACGTGCGCGAGCATGATCGTGTCGGTGCGCTCGCCCGGGGTCCGGCCGTACCTGGCGTTCTTGCCGTCACGCTGGTCGGAGCCGACGATCAGCACGTTCATCGCGGTGCCCGCCACCTTGGGCGGGCGGGTCGCGCCCAGGTCGTCCTGGGTGACCTCGATGTGCTTGACGTTGCCGGTCAGTTTGACGTAGATGACGGCCGTGGTGCCCACGACCAGCAGCACCAACGCCAGCGCGATCGCGATCGACCAGCGCAGCCAGCGCACACCGGCGCGGCGCGACGTGCTCGGTGACGGGGAAGGCGGCGCATCGACAAGCCCGCGGCTCACGTGACTCCCAAACAGGACGGGGCCGAGCGCGCCGCCCGTGGCGAGAGCCTCTCCGTGCAGATGTCGGCCGGTTGAACCTCGCCGAGTCTACTCAGGCGGTGCGCGAGCCACATGGGGACGGCGAGATCTCCCGTTAGTCCGGCACGTTCACCCGTGGGGAGACCGCGCGGGCTCTGGGTAGCCTGGTCGGGAGGGCACGACATCCCGGGAGCCGCATTGTGACGGAGCGCAGACCCCTCGGCATGCAGTTCGAGTCGTGGATAGACCGGCAGATCCGCGAGGCGGAGGAGCGTGGCGAGTTCGACGACCTGCCGGGCAAGGGCAAGCCGCTCCCCGACCGCAACGAGGCCACCGACGAGCTGTGGTGGATCAAGCAGAAGCTGGAGAGCGAGCATCTCTCCATGCCGTTGCCGCCGACGCTCGCCCTGCGCAAGGAGGCCGAGCAGGCCCTGGCCGACGCGTTGGGCGCCCGGACCGAGGCCGAGGCCAGGCGGATCGTGGAGGAGATCAACGCGAGGATCCGCGAGGCGATCAGGACAGGACTGTCCGGCCCGCCGCTCAACCTGATGCCCTTCGACGTCGAGCGCGTGGTGTCCGACTGGCGGCGCGCCCGGTAGCCCTCGGCGTCTGGACCGCCCGTGTGAGCGAGTTCACAATCGGTCCATGGGTGACGGGAGACAGATAGGCGCCAGGAAACCGCGCAGGGAGGACGCCCGGCTGCTCACCGGCCGGGCCGGATACGTCGGCAACGTACGGCTGCCGGGCATGGCCCACGCCGTCGTGGTCCGCAGCCCCATCGCCCACGGGCGGCTGGTCGGCTGCGACGCCAAGGCGGCCTGGACGGTCGAGGGCCTGCTCGACGTCATCACCCCGGCCGAGGCGGACGCCGTCCGCCTGCCCTGCGTCACCCTCGCGGCCGGCCAGCGTCACACGTCCTATCCGGTGCTGGACGAAGCGGTCCGCTACGTGGGCCAGCCGCTCGTGCTGGTGGTCGCCGAGACGCCGGAGGCCGCCGCTGACGCGGCCGGGCTGGTCGACCTGGAGTTCGACGAGCTGCCCGCGGTCATCGGGATCGAGCGGGCGCTGGATCCCGGGGCTCCGCTGCTCTATCCCGAATGGGGCACCAACCTGGTCACCGACTCCGTGCTCGGCGACCCCGACTGCGACGAGGCCATCGCGGGCGCGGAGCACGTCGTGGAGCTGACGTTCGGCTTCGGCCGGGCCACGCCCCACCCCATCGAGCCGCGCGGGATCGTCGCGTCCTTCGACGGCGATGAGCTCACCGTCCGCACGTCCACGCAGGCTCCGCACCACGTACGCGAGCACGTCGCGGAAGCGCTCGGGCTGACGCAGGACCGGGTGCGCGTGGTCAGCCGCGAGGCGGGCGGCGGGTTCGGCGGGAAGGAGCACCTCTACCCGGACGAGGCGCTCGTCTGCCTGGCCGCGATGCGGCTGATCCGCCCGGTGAGCTGGACCGAGTCGCCCGGCGACCGCCTGGTCGCCACGCTGCCGGCGCGGCCCGCCGTGCACCGGGCCCGGCTGGCGCTCGACGCCGACGGGCGGTTCGTGGCCCTGCACGCCGACGTGGTCGGCGACCTCGGCGGCCACCCGTCCAACGTCGGCATCTCGCCGTTCTCGGTTACGGCCATCACGCTGCCCGGCCCCTACCGCTTCGACCGGGTCGCGGTACGGCTGCGCGGCGTCGTCACCACGACCACGCCGACCGGCTCCTACCGGGGCTTCGGCCAGCCCGAGGCCACCTGGACCCGCGAGCGGCTGGTCGACGAGGCGGCCCGGCGGCTCGGTGTGGACCCCGTGGAGCTGCGGCTGCGCAACCTGCTCGGGCCGGACGAACTGCCCTGCACCACCAGGACCTACCAGCCGTACGACTCCGGCGACTATCCGCGCGCCCTGCGGACGCTCCGCGACCTGGTCGAGCCGCCGGCGGGAGGCGACGGGCGCCGCCGCGGGATCGGGTTCTCCTGCCACGTGGAGGCCACCGGGCTGGGCCCGTCGATGGCCATGAAGGCGACCGGCATGCTGGCGGGCGGTTACGAGACCGCGGTGCTGCGGATGGAGCCGGACGCGTCGGTCGTGGTCTCGTCGGGCGTGGCGGCCATGGGGCAGGGCATCGAGACGGCGCTGGCCCAGATCGCCGCCGACCGGGTCGGGGTGCCGTTCGAGCGGGTGCGGGTGGTGCTCGGCGACACCGCCGTCACGCCGTACTCCTCGATCGGGTCCATCGCCAGCCGTTCGCTCGCGGTGGGCGGGGGCGCGCTCACGCAGGCCGCGGCGCGGCTCCGGGACAAGATCGTGGCCATCGCGGCCCATCGGCTGGAGGCGGCCCCGGAGGACCTGGAGTTCGCGGGCTCCGCCGTACAGGTGAAGGGGGACCCGCGGGCGGCCCTGACGTTCCGGGAGATCGCGACGTCGGCGTGGCGCGGCTGGGACCTACCTGAGGGCATGTCGCCGGGGCTGGAGGAACGGGTCAGCTACGACCCCGTGGCCTACACCTTCGCCTACGGGGCGCACGCCGCGGCCGTCGCGGTCGATCCCGAGACGGGGGCCGTGGAGGTGGAGGGCTACTGGGCCGTCGGCGACTCGGGCGTGCAGGTGAACCCGGCCATCGTCGAGGGCCAGCTGCGCGGCGGCATCGCGCAGGGCATCGGCATGGCGCTGACCGAGGAGATCGTCTACACCGACGACGGGCAGCCCGTCACCGAGTACCTCCTGCCGACGACGCGCGAGATCCCCGACATCCACGTCGTGATGCTGGAGACACCCTCGCCGATCACGCCCGGCGGCATGAAGGGCGCCGGTGAGGCCGGGACGATCGGGCCGCCCGCCGCCATCGGCAACGCGGTGGCCGCCGCCCTCCCGGAGATCGCCGACCGGGTGACCAGGACGCCGCTGACCCCGGAGGCCGTCTGGTCGCTGCTGACGCATGAACCCGGGGCGACCGGGTAGCCCGGCTCGAATGGGGCTCACGGACTGGTTCCTCACTGAGGAGGAACGCGACAATCCGTCCACCCGGCTGGCCGCCTGGTCGACGGGAAACCTGGTGCGCCCGCTCGCCCACGGCGCCACGTACTTCACCGAACTTCAGGAGCGGCTCGACGGGCTCGGCCGCGACGACCTGCTGCTGTTCGCCGACTGGCGCGGCGATCCCGACGAGCGGCTGAGCGACGGCGGCCCGCGGGTGGCGAGCGCGATGGCCCGCGCGGCGGGCAAGGGAGCGCTGGTCAGGGGGCTGATCTGGCGATCGCACCTCGACCTGCTGCGGTTCAGCGCCGCCGAGAACCGGCGCCTCGGCGCGGACATCGAGGAGGCCGGCGGGCAGGCCGTGCTCGACACGCGGGTACGGCCCGGCGGCTCGCACCACCAGAAGTTCGTCGTGCTGCGCCACTCGTCGGGTTCGGCGCGGGACGTGGCCTTCGTCGGCGGCATCGACCTGTGCCACAGCCGCCGCGACGACGCCCGGCACGGCGGTGACCCGCAGGCCGCGCCCATGCCCGACGTGTACGGCGAGCGCCCGCCCTGGCACGATCTCCAGGTGGCGATCCACGGGCCGGCCGTGGCCGAGGTGGAGAAGGTCTTCCGCGAACGCTGGGAGGACCCGGCCCCCGCGACCCGCCAGCCGCTCCGGCGATTACGCGACCACTTCCAGCGGATGGACGACGTGCCGCCGCTGCCCCCTCCCGGGCCGCCGCCGGACCCGGCCGGGACCCATGCCGTGCAACTGCTGCGCACCTATCCTCACCGGCGCGGCGCCTACCCGTTCGCCCCGAGGGGGGAGCGGAGCGTGGCGCGCGCCTACCAGAAGGTGCTGCGCCGGGCGAGCACGCTCGTCTACCTGGAGGACCAGTACCTGTGGTCGACCGAGGTGATCGAGCCGTTCGCCGAGGCGCTGGAACGCGAGCCGGAGCTCCGCATGGTCATCGTGGTGCCGCGCCACCCCGACCAGGACGGCTGGCTGGCCGGCCCCGCCAGCCTGATCGGCAGGAGCGAGGCGCTCGCCCGGCTCCGGCAGGCGGGCGGCGACCGGGTCGCGGTCTACGACCTGGAGAACCACGCCGGCACGCCGGTGTACGTGCACGCGAAGGCGTGCGTGGTGGACGACGTGTGGGCGAGCGTCGGGTCCGACAACGTCAACCTGCGGTCGTGGACGTACGACTCGGAGCTGAGCTGCGCGGTCGTGGACGAGGAGCGGGACCCGCGCCCGCCCGGCGGTGCCCGCGTGTTCGCCAGGCGGCTGCGGCTCGCGCTGGCCGCCGAGCACCTCGACCGCGACCCGGACGACGTGGACGAGCTGTGCGATCCGAAGGTCGCCTTCGAGGCGTTCGCCGAGTCGGCGCGGCGCCTGGAGTCCTGGCATCGCGGTGGCCGCCGGGGGGCGCGCCCGCCCGGGCGGCTGCGCCCGCACCCTCAGCCGGAGCTGGGGCGGCTGAGGCGGGCGCTGGCCATGCCGTTGTACCGGCTCGCGGTCGACCCCGACGGCCGGCCCTCGGACCTGCGCCGGTCGCGCCGGTTCTGACGGCCGGTCTGCTCACGGTCAGCGGGTGGCCTGGAACAGGCCGTTGATGGCCAGGACGTAGCCGTACACGCCGAAGCCGACGACGATGCCGCGGGCGACCGGCGACAGGTAGGAGTGGTGCCGGAACGGCTCGCGCCGGTGCACGTTGGAGATGTGCACCTCGATCACGGGCAGCTCGACGCTCTCGACGGCGTCGTGCAGGGCGACCGAGGTGTGGGTGTAGGCCCCGGCGTTGAACACCGCGCCGATGGACCGGCCGGCCTTCACCTCGGGGCCCGCCTCCTGGATCCAGTCGATCAGCTGGCCCTCGTGGTTGGACTGACGGAAGTCGACGTCGAGCCCGAGCTTCCCGGCCTCCTGCCGGCACAGCTCCTCGACCTCGGCCAGCGTGGTCGAGCCGTAGACCTCGGGCCTGCGGGTGCCGAGCAGGTTGAGGTTGGGGCCGTTGAGTATCAGGACCGATGCCATGGGTGCCTCGATTCGGGTGGACTTCTCGGAGCTGCGCCCAATCCTCTCCGATCCGTTCCTCGTCTCCTGCCCAGCCGGGTCCGATCCGCTCCTCTTCCCCTGCCCGGCCGTACGGCGAAGCTTCCCTGCCCAGCCGTACGGCGAAGCTTCCCTGCCCGGCCGTAAGGTGAAGCCGGACCGGGGCGGTCAGTGGGCGAAGGAGAACCCGGCGGCCCGGAGCTTGGCGGAGCTCAGCGGAACGGTCGGCGTCCTGATCTCGCCGCGGAAGGTCAGTGCCGGCCACCCCTCGGCGGCGCAGATCTCGCCGAACAGCTCCTTGTTCGTCCGGGGCGTGACCGCGTCGGGGACGGCGTTGTAGATGCCGGTCAGGCCCTCGCTCACCACGAAGTCGAGCGCCGCCGCCGCGTCGCGGTAGTCGATCCGGTAGAGCAGCGCGTCGGCGGAGAAGGGGACGCTGCCGCCGAGCATCTCGTGGGCGAGCTTGACCCGGGTGGGGTAGTCGAGGTCGCGGGGGTGGCCGTAGACGTCGGGGATGCGGACGACCGCGCCGCCAGCCGTGGCGAGCACGGCCTGCTCGGCGGCGACGAAGTTGCGCGGCGAGGCGTCGGGATCGGTGGTCGTCGGCGTCTCCTCGTCCACCACGGCTCCAGTGCCGGCGCCGTACACGGAGACCGAGCTGGTGAAGATCACCCGAGGGTGCGCCTCGGCGGCGGTCCGCGCGCTCGCGGTCAGCGTGTCCGCGTATTCGGCGACGCGCTGGCCGGCGTCGAAGGAGCGGGCGAGGCGCGGGCTGACGGTCAGTACGACGGCGTCGGCCCCGTCGGTCACCCGCTCCACGGCCGGCCGGTCGCTGCCCCGCAGGACCGCCACGTCGGAGCAGACCTCCCGCAGCTCCTCGATCCGTCCGGGTGTGGTGGTGGTGCCGGTCACCTGATGGCCCGCCCCGGTCCAGCGGCGGGCGAGCTCCATGCCCACGTTGCCGCAGCCGATGATCACATAACGCACGTCACGACCTCCTAGGGAAACGCTGTTTCACTTTGCCCCAAGAGGTGCCCTCGCCGCCACCATGGAGGGGGTCGCTCCGTAGAGATCGCGTCAACTTCCTGTCGCTGCGCGTATGGAACCCGTCAAGAAGTGAAAAACCGCCCGATTCCGGGGCTTTGCTAGCCATGTCGCCACCTGTCCTGGTGGTCGACAGGCAACTCTGTCCCGAACCGAGGAGTGGGGATGACCGACGTCATCTTCGTCGCCCTGACGATCGCGGTCTTCGCGATCCTCGGGCTGGTCGTGAAGGCGGTGGAGCGCCTGTGAGCGCGATCAACGCCGCCGGTCTGGCCGTGGCCGTCGTCCTGGTGGTCTTCATGGTGGCCGCCCTGCTCTTCCCGGAGCGGTTCCAGTGAGCACGACCGTCGCCGGGATCGTCTTCATCGTTTCGCTGATCGTCGTACTGGCCCTGGTGCACCGGCCGCTGGGCGACTACATGTACCGGGTCTACACCGGCACCCGGCACAACCGGGTCGAACGCGGCGTCTACCGCCTGCTCGGCGTCCGGCCCGAGGTCGAACAGACGTGGGGCGTCTACGCGCGCAGCCTCCTGGCGTTCTCGGTGGTCTCCGTCATCGTCCTGTACGCCCTGCAGCGCCTGCAGGACAAGCTCTTCCTCAGCCTGGGTCTCGGCCCGGTGACCGACCACGTCGCGTGGAACACCGCGATCAGCTTCGTCACCAACACCAACTGGCAGGCGTACGCCGGCGAGTCCACGATGGGCCAGTTGACGCAGATGGCCGGGCTGGCGGTGCAGAACTTCGTGTCGGCCTCGGTCGGCATGGCCGTGGCGATCGCGCTCGTCCGCGGGTTCGCCCGGAACAGGACCGACCTGCTCGGCAACTTCTGGGTGGACCTGGTGCGCGGCTGCGTACGCGTCCTGCTGCCGATCGCCTTCGCGGGGGCGCTGGTGCTGGTGGCCGGCGGCGTGATCCAGAACCTCGCCGAGCCCCAGACCGTCACCACGCTGACCGGCGGCACCCAGGCGATCACCGGAGGGCCGGTGGCCAGCCAGGAGGCCATCAAGGAACTGGGCACCAACGGCGGCGGCTTCTACAACGTCAACTCGGCCCACCCGTTCGAGAACGCCACGAGCTGGACCAACTGGTTCGAGATCTTCCTCATCCTGCTGATCCCGTTCGCGCTGCCGCGCACCTTCGGCCGGATGGTCGGCCAGGTCCGGCAGGGGCACGCGATCCTCGCCGTGATGGCGACCATCGCGCTGGCCAGCGTGGTGCTGACGAACGTCTTCGAGCTGGCAGGCAACGCGACCGTGCCGCAGGCCGTCGGGGCGGCGATGGAGGGCAAGGAGGTCAGGTTCGGCGTCTCCAACTCCGCCACCTTCGCGGCGGCGACCACGCTCACGAGCACCGGCGCGGTCGACTCCTCGCACGACTCCTTCACGCCGCTCGGCGGCATGATGACGCTGACCAACATGATGCTCGGCGAGGTCGCGCCGGGCGGCGTGGGCGCCGGCCTGTACGGCATGCTGATCCTCGCCGTCGTCACCGTCTTCGTGGCCGGCCTGATGGTCGGCCGCACCCCCGAATACCTGGGCAAGAAGATCGGCGCCCGGGAGATCAAGCTGGCCTCGCTGTACTTCCTGGTCACCCCGGCGCTGGTGCTGACCGGCACGGCGCTGGCCATGGGGTCGGCCGAGCTGCGCGCGAGCATGCTCAACTCGGGGCCGCACGGGTTCTCCGAGGTGCTCTACGCCTTCACCAGCGCCTCCAACAACAACGGCTCCGCCTTCGGCGGCCTCACGGTCAACACTCCCTGGTACGACGTGGCCCTCGGACTGTGCATGGCCTTCGGCCGGTTCCTGCCGATCATCCTGGTGCTCGCCCTGGCCGGTTCGCTGGCCCGGCAGGCGCCCGTGCCGGCGTCCGCCGGAACGCTGCCCACCCACCGGCCGCAGTTCGTCGGCATGGTCGTCGGCGTCACGATCGTCCTCGTGGCCCTGACGTTCCTGCCCGCACTGGCCCTCGGTCCCCTCGCAGAAGGGCTCGTCTGACATGTCATCCCCAGTGCTCCCGGCGCCGGGACCGGCCCGGGGGCCGAAGAGGAACGGCCGGATCGGCGGTGGCCTGCTCGACCCCAAGCAAGTGATGAGGTCGCTGCCGGACGCCGTGAAGAAGCTGAACCCGGCCACGCTGTGGCGTAAGCCGGTCATGCTGATCGTGGAGATCGGCGCGGTGTTCAGCACCGCGCTCGCGATCCTCGATCCGTCGATGTTCGCCTGGGCCATCGTGGTCTGGCTGTGGCTGACCGTGCTCTTCGCCAACCTGGCCGAGGCCGTGGCCGAGGGGCGGGGCAAGGCGCAGGCCGCCACGCTGCGGGCGGCCAAGCGCGACACCATGGCACGCCGGCTCCGCCCCGGCTCCGCCGCGGGAGACGGCTCCGCGAAGGACCGCTCCGTGGGGGACGGCTCCGTGGGTGAGGGTTCCGCGGCGGAAGGTTTCACGTGGGACGTCGTCGGCGCGGGTGAGCTGAGGCCGGGCGACCGCGTGATCGTCGAGGCCGGGGAGATCATCCCGGGCGACGGCGACGTCATCGACGGGATCGCGTCGGTGGACGAGTCGGCGATCACCGGCGAATCCGCCCCGGTGATCCGCGAGTCGGGCGGCGACCGGTCGGCCGTGACCGGCGGCACCAAGGTGCTGTCCGACCGGATCATCGTCGCGATCACCCAGAACCCCGGCGAGAGCTTCATCGACCGCATGATCGCCCTGGTGGAGGGCGCGAACCGGCAGAAGACGCCGAACGAGATCGCGCTGGACATCCTGCTGGCCGCCCTGACGATCATTTTCCTGGTCGCCACCGTCACCATGCAGCCGCTGGCGATCTATGCCAAGTCCGTCAATCCCGGCATCGCGGACTCCGTGGCGCTCGGCGCCGACGGAGTCACCGGCATCGTGCTGGTCTCGCTGCTGGTCTGCCTGATCCCGACCACGATCGGGGCGCTGCTGTCGGCCATCGGCATCGCCGGGATGGACCGCCTGGTCCAGCGCAACGTGCTGGCGATGAGCGGGCGCGCGGTCGAGGCGGCGGGCGACGTGTCCACGCTGCTGCTGGACAAGACCGGCACCATCACCCTGGGCAACCGGCAGGCGTCGGAGTTCCAGGCCGCCTCCGGTGTCGCCCCGGCCGACCTGGCCGAGGCCGCGCAGCTGGCCAGCCTCGCGGACGCGACGCCCGAGGGCCGCTCGATCGTGGTCTACGCCAAGCAGGCGTACGGTCTGCGTGAGCGGCAGGCCGGCGAGCTGGCTCAGGCCGCGTGGGTGCCGTTCACCGCGCAGACCCGCATGTCGGGGGTGGACGTGGACGGACGTCAGGTGCGCAAGGGCGCAGCGACCGCCGTGATGAAGTGGATACGCGACCACGGCGGCCACCCCACCGACGAGGTCGGCCACCTCGTGGACGGCATCTCGGCGTCCGGTGGCACCCCGCTCGTGGTCGGCGAGGTCGCCGACGGCAAGGCGCGGGTGCTGGGTGTGATCCATCTCAAGGACGTGGTCAAGCAGGGCATGCGCGAACGGTTCGACGAGATGCGCCGCATGGGCATCCGGACCGTGATGATCACCGGTGACAACCCGTTGACCGCCAGGGCCATCGCCGGCGAGGCCGGGGTGGACGACTTCCTGGCCGAGGCCACGCCGGAGGACAAGCTGGCGCTGATCAGGAAGGAGCAGGAGGGCGGCCGGTTGGTCGCGATGACCGGCGACGGCACCAACGACGCGCCGGCGCTCGCGCAGGCCGACGTCGGGGTGGCGATGAACACCGGCACCTCGGCCGCCAAGGAGGCCGGCAACATGGTCGACCTCGACTCCAACCCGACCAAGCTGATCGAGATCGTCGAGATCGGCAAGCAACTGCTCATCACCCGGGGCGCGCTGACCACCTTCTCCATCGCCAACGACGTCGCCAAGTACTTCGCGATCATCCCGGCGATCTTCGCGGCGGTCTATCCCGGCCTGGACGCGCTCAACGTCATGCGCCTGGCCAGCCCCCAGTCGGCGATCCTGTCGGCGGTCGTCTTCAACGCCCTCGTGATCATCGCGCTCATCCCGCTGGCCCTGCGCGGCGTGCGCTACCGCCCGTCCAGCGCCTCCAAACTGCTCAGCCGCAACCTGTACGTCTACGGCCTGGGCGGCATCGTCGCGCCGTTCATCGGCATCAAGATCATCGATCTGTTCGTTCGATTCCTTCCGGGGATGTCATAAATGGAACGTCTACCTAGTTGGCTGCGTCTGCATCTCGCCGCGATCCGGGCGGTCGCCGTCCTCACCGTGCTGCTCGGCCTGATCTACCCGCTGGTCACCACCGGCGTCGCCCAGGCGCTGTTCAACGACAACGCCAACGGCTCGATCGTCCAGGCCCGAGGCAAGGACGTGGGCAGCGCGCTCATCGGCCAGTCCTTCACCGACGCCGACGGCAACCCGGTCCGGAAGTACTTCCAGTCGCGTCCGTCGGCCGCCGGAGACGGCTACGACCCCCTCGCGACCAGCGCGAGCAACCTGGGACCCGAGGACGTCCTGGACGTCCTGCCGGTGCCAGGCGTCGAAGAGGGCAGGCAGTCGCTGCTCACCCAGGTCTGCGCCCGCTCCAAGGCGATCGGCGAGCTGGAGGGCGTCAGCGGCGCCCGGCCGTACTGCACGCCCAGCGGGGTGGGCGCGGTGCTGAAGGTCTTCCCCGACCGGGCGGTCAGCGTCAACCAGGCCTGTCCGGAGGCTCCCTTCGTCACCACCTACGATGGCCTCAAGGTGGAATGCGGCAAGCCGGGTGAGGACTATGCGGCAGGCAGGACCGTCCCCGTCAGGGGCGACACGAGGACACCCGTGGTGCCTCCCGACGCGGTGACGGCGAGCGGATCCGGGCTCGACCCGCACATCTCGGCCGCCTACGCCGAGCTGCAGGCGGCCAGGGTGGCCGCGGCGCGCGGCCGGTCACTCGACGAGGTCAGGCGGCTCATCGAGGCCAACACCACCGGCCCGGCGCTCGGCTTCATGGGCCGGCCCGCCGTGAACGTGCTCCGGCTCAACCTGGCGCTCGACCGGTCATGACCAGGAGCCGCACGTGACCAGGGGGCGTCTGCGGGTCTACCTCGGGGCCGCTCCCGGGGTGGGCAAGACCTACGCCATGCTCAGCGAGGCCCGCCGGGCGCGCGAGCGTGGCAGGGACGTGGTCGTGGGGCTCGTCGAGACCCACGGCCGGCCCCGCACCGCCGAGCTGCTGGAGGGCCTGGAGATCGTCCCCCGCAGGAGCATGAGCCACCGGGGCGCCGTCTTCACCGAGCTCGACGTCGAGGCGGTCATCCGGCGGGCGCCCATGATCGCGCTGATCGACGAGCTGGCCCACACCAACGTGCCCGGCTCGCGCAACGTCAAGCGCTGGCAGGACATCGACGAGGTGCTGGACGCCGGGATCGACGTGATCTCCACGGTCAACATCCAGCACCTGGAGTCGGTCAACGACGTGGTGCAGGAGATCACCGGCGTTCCGCAGCGCGAGACGGTCCCCGACGAGGTGGTGCGGCGGGCCGACCAGGTGGAGCTGGTCGACATGTCGCCCGAGGCGCTGCGCCGCCGGATGTCCCACGGCAACGTCTACGCTCCCGAGAAGCTGGACGCCGCGCTCGCCAACTACTTCCGTGTCGGCAACCTCACCGCGCTGCGCGAGCTGGCCCTGCTCTGGGTGGCCGGCAAGGTCGACGACCAGCTCGACCGCTACCGCGCCGAGCACGGCATCGCCGGCACCTGGGAGACCCGCGAGCGCGTCGTGGTCGCCCTGACCGGCGGCCCCGAGGGCGACACGCTGGTACGGCGGGCCGCCCGCATCGCCGCCAGGAACAAGGGCGCCGACCTGATCGCCGTGCACGTCACCAGCGCCGACGGGCTGGCCGGAGGCGACCCGGCCCACCTGGCCCGCCAGCGCACCCTGGTCGAGAGCATGGGCGGCACCTACCACCAGGTCGTCGGCCACGACATCCCGCGCGCCCTGCTCGACTTCGCCCGAGGGGTGAACGCGACCCAGCTCGTGCTCGGCGCGTCGAGACGGGGCCGGCTGGCGCAGATCTTCTCGCGCGGGGTGGGCGTCACGACCACGGCGCTGTCCGGCTCGATCGACGTCCACATGATCACGCATGCCGAGGTGAGCAGGGCCGGCACCCGCCGGCCGCGTTCCCGGGCGGCCCTCACCCGCAGGCGGCGGCTGGCCGGGTGGATCATGGCGGTCGCCGGGATGCCCGCGCTGACCGCTTTGATGCTGCCGTTCGCCGGGATGCTGGCGCTGCCCAGCGAGATCCTGCTGTTCCTGCTCGTGGTCGTCGGGGTGGCGCTGGTGGGCGGCATGTGGCCGGCGCTGACCGCGGCCGTCGGCGGCTCGCTGCTGCTCAACTGGTTCTTCACGCCGCCGTCCGGCCAGTTCACCGTCTACGATCCGCAGAACTTCCTGGCACTGACCGTGTTCGTGCTGGTCGCCGCCGCGGTGAGCGTGATCGTGGACCTCGCGGCCCGGCGCACCCGGGAGGCCGCCCGCGCCGGCGCGGAGGCGGAGCTGCTGTCCACCCTGGCCGGGCATGTCCTGCGCGGCCAGGCCGCGGTGCCGTCGCTGCTCGCCCGGATGCGGGAGACGTTCGGGCTGGGCTCGGTGACGCTGCTGGAGCGGCTCGGCCGGCCGAGCCCGGAGGACCGCTCCGAGCCCGGGGCGTGGCGGATCGTGGCCACGTCGGGCGGCGCCCCGGCCACCTGCCCGGACACCGCCGACACCGACGTGGTGATCGACGACGACCTGGTCCTCGCGGCCCGCGGCCGGCTGACCGAGGCCGCCGACCGGCGGGCGCTGGAGGCGTTCGCCGCCGAGACCGCCGTGGCGCTGCGCCAGGAACGCCTCCAGGAGGAGCTCGACCGGGCCAAGCCGCTGGCCGTGGTGGACCGGATGCGCACGGCTCTGCTCGCGGCCGTCAGCCATGACCTGCGCACCCCGCTGGCGGCCGCCAAGGCGGCGGTCGAGAGCCTGGGCAACACCGACGTCGACTGGTCGGAGCGGGATCGCGTGGAGCTGCTGGCCACCGCCGAGGAGTCGCTGGAAAGGCTGGAGCGGCTCGTCGTCAACCTGCTCGACATGAGCCGCCTGCAGGCCGGGGTGCTGGGAGCCGACCTCCAGCCCGTGCTCGTCGAGGAGGTCCTGCCCCGGGCGATCGACGACCTCGGTCCGGTCCGCGACGAGGTCGAGGGCGACATTCCAGCCGGCCTGCCCGAGGTCCTCGCCGATCCGGCGCTGCTGGAACGGGTGCTGGTCAACCTGATGGCCAACGCGGCCCGCTTCAGCCCGCCCGGCGAACACGTGCTGATCACCGCCAGCCAGTACGCCGGCCAGGTCGAGATCCGCGTCATCGACCGCGGCCCCGGCATCCCGCCCGAGGCGCACGACCGGGTCTTCCTGCCCTTCCAGCGCCTCGGCGACCGCGACAACCATTCGGGGGTCGGCCTCGGTCTCGCGCTGTCCCGGGGGCTGGCCGAGGCCATGGGCGGCACCCTAGTGCCGGACGAGACGCCGGGCGGCGGCCTCACCATGATCCTGACGCTGCCCGTCGCGACGGAAGAAGGACTCCCATGAGCCGTGTGCCGGCCGTCGCGGCGGAAGGGGGTCTCCCGTGACCCGTGTGCTGGTCGTCGACGACGAACCCCAGATCCTGCGGGCCCTCCGGATCAACCTGGCGGCCCGGCACTACGAGGTCGCGGTCGCCGCGGACGGCGGCACCGCCCTGCGCGAGGCCGCCGACTGGCATCCCGACCTGATCATCCTCGATCTCGGGCTGCCCGACCTCGACGGCGTGGACGTCATCCACGGCCTGCGCGGCTGGACCAGCGTCCCGATCATCGTGCTGTCCGGCCGGGCCGGCGGCCACGACAAGATCGAGGCGCTCGATGCTGGGGCCGACGACTACGTCACCAAGCCGTTCGGGGTCGACGAGCTGCTCGCCCGGATCCGCGCCGTGACCCGCCGGACCAGCGCCCTGGAGCCGGAGCCCGCCCAGGTCCGGCTCGGCGAGCACGTGGTGGACCTGGCCGGCAAGACGATCTCCGGCGACGTACGGCTGACGCCCACGGAGTGGCACATCCTGGAGTTGCTGCTGCGCCACCCCGGCAAGCTGATCAGCCAGCGGCAGATCCTCACCGAGGTGTGGGGCGCGCAGTACGTCAAGGAGACCCACTACCTGCGCCAGTACCTGGCCCAGCTACGCCGCAAGCTGGAGCGCGACCCGGCGCGCCCGGTTCATCTGATCACCGAGCCGGGCATGGGCTACCGCTTCCAGCCCTGAGGGCGGTCGGTGTACGGAGGGGCCAGGTCGGCGCCGCCCGGCCGGCGGGGCCGCAGGTCGGCGGTCTGGATCACCCGGCTGATGTCGCTGGGCGTGATCAGCCCGACCAGGTGACCGGCGTCGTCGAGGACGACCGCCCGCCCGTCGGCGCTCCCGTCCATCCGCGTCAGCAGGTCGGTCAGCAGGTCGTCCGGCCGCGCCGTGGGCACGTCGCCCGGCGGGCAGGCGATGTCCCGCAGCAGGGTCGAGGCGCGCCGGTCGGCGGGCACCCGGCGGAGCCGGTTGAGCGTCACCAGGCCGGCGAAGACGCCGTGCTCGTCCACCAGCGGATAGGTGGACAGGTGCGAGACCATCACCACGTGGTCGATCAGGGTGGCCACGGTCTCGTCGGGGTGGGCCGTGACGGGGTGCGCCGACATCACCCGGCTCACCGGGAGGCCGTGCAGGGCGGGGGCGAGCACGGCCTGCTGCTCCTCGGCGCTGGCCGCGTTCACCAGGAACAGGCCGATCAGGGCCAGCCACAGCCCCTGGAAGCCCAGCCCGGTGACGAGCTGGGCGAAGCCCAGGGCGATGAGCACGTAACCGAAGATCCGGCCCGCGCGGGCGGCGGTGATCGAGGCCCTGGACTGGTCACCGTGCCACTTCCACAGCACCGCGCGCAGCACCCGCCCGCCGTCCAGCGGCGCGGCCGGGATCAGGTTGAACACGGCCAGCAGCACGTTGATCGCGGCCAGGTAGGCGAACACGCCGACGATCAGGGACGTCGCGCCGGCCACGCCGGCCAGCCAGGCCGCCAGCCCGAACACCGCCCCGGCGACCACGCTGGTGAGCGGTCCGACGGCGGCGATCCAGAGGTCGGCGCCCGGCGTGCGGGCCTGGCCGCGCAGCCGGGCCACGCCGCCGAGCAGCCAGAGCGTGATGCCCGCGACCTCGATGCCGTGCCGCTTGGCGACCAGGGCGTGGGCCAGCTCGTGGGCGAGCAGCGAGGCCAGGAACAGCACCGCGGTCACGAGCGCGGCGATCACGTAGACCGCCACCGAGTGCCCTGGAAAGGCGACCGGGAACCGGCCGAAGGCCAGTCCGACCACCAGGATCACCACGATGACGAGCACACTGACGTTGAGACCGACCGGCACTCCACCGATCCGGCCCAGACTGATGGAGGAGCGCATCATCTCTCCCGTGCTAGTTCACGCGTCCCCTTCCCTCCACCGGCATACGCACACAGATCACGCCACAAAGCTCGCCCGGCCATAATCGTTTCGTGACGGGGTACTCCAGGCGATTATTTCTCCAGCTCAGCGGTGCCGCAGCGGCTGGGGCGGCGGTCTCTGCGCAGGACCCGCGCTCCCGGGACCAGGACCTTCTGGACAAGAGCTTTCGGGGCCGGGAGGTCGGGGAGCAGGCGTTCGACCGGCTGCGTCAACGGTGGCGGGACGTGACGGCGGGGGCGGGGTTCGACGCGGCGGCGGAGCCGTACCGGACGCGGCTGGCCCGGCTGGGCTCGACGGCGGCGGCCTACCGCGACCTGATGGCGCCGGGCGGCGGGTCGCTCTGGCCCGACCTGCCCTTCCCCTCTTTCCACGACACCCCCGCCCGGCTGCGGACCATGGCGCGCGCGTTCGCCCTGCCGGGGACCGGCCTGACCGGCGACGCGGAGCTGGGCCAGGCCGTGGCGGCCGGGATCGACCACTACCGGTGGCGGGTCTACGCGGCGGGCGCGAAGGCGGCCGGCAACTGGTGGAACTGGGAGATCGGCGTCCCCAAGCGGCTGCTCGACGCGGCCGTGCTCATCGGGCCGCACCTGGCGGAACGGCAGGGCGCGGCGCTGGCGGAGGCGGTGGACCACTTCGTCCCCGAACGCCGCCTGAACGACTACCGCGGCAACAGCACCGGGGCCAACCGGGTGGACCTGTGCACGGTGCTGCTGCTGCGCGCCGTCCTCACCGTCGACCCCGGCAGGGCCGCGCGGGCCGCCGCGGGGCTCTCCCCGACCTTCCCGTACGTCTCGGAGGGCGACGGTCTCTACCGGGACGGCTCGTTCGTCCAGCACACGTTCGTCCCCTACCAGGGCACCTACGGGGCGGTGCTGCTGTCCGGGCTGGCGACGCTGTTCGCGGTGCTGCGCGGCTCGCCGTGGGAGATCACCGACCCGAACCGGCAGGTCGTGTACGACTCCGTCGAGAGGTCGTTCGCGCCGGTCGTCCACGACGGCGTGTGCATGGACCTCGTCAGCGGCCGGGCGATCGGCAGGCACCCGTACGGCGACCACCGGCGGGGACGCGCGATCGCCGCCGCGATCCTGCTCCTCGCCGAGACCGCGTCCGCCGCCGAGCGGTCCCGCTGGCGGGCCATGGTCAAGGGGTGGGCGGCGCGGAACACGCACCAGCCGATGCTCGGCGCGGCGGAGGCCACCGACCTGGGGTTCCACGCCCGGCTGGCCGCGGTCATGGACGACGGCCGGATCCCTCCGGCCGCCGAGCCCGCGGGGCACCGGCTGCTCGCGATGAGCGCCCGCGCGGTGCACCGCAGGCCGGGCTGGTGCGCGGGGCTCAGCATGGCCTCCGACCGGATCGGCCACTACGAGCACGGCAACGGCGAGAACCTGCGTGGCTGGCACACCGGCTCCGGGATGCTCTACTGGTGGACCGAGGGCCACGGCGACCAGTATTCCGACGGCTTCTGGTCCACGGTCGACCCCTACCGCCTGCCGGGCACGACGGTCTCCACCAGGCGCCTGCCCGACGGCGCCGGCGCGAGCTGGGGCGACACCTGCCCGCCGGGCCGCTGGGTGGGTGGCGCCACCGACGGCACGTACGCGACGGTCGGCCAGCACCTGAACGGCCTGGAGAGCACCGTGGAGGCGTTCAAGTCGTGGTTCTTCCTCGACGACGCCGTGGTCTGCCTGGGCGCGGGCATCAGCGGTGAGGACGGCGTGCCGGTCGAGACCATCGTGGACAACCGCCGGACCGACGCGTTCCTCGCCGTGGACGCGGCCGGGCACTGGGCGCACCTGGAGGGACACGGCGGCTACGTCCTGCCCGACGGCGACCGCCTGCGTGCCTCGCGCGAGCAGCGCGGCTCCGGGCCGGCCCGCCGCACCTACGTGACCCTCTGGTTCGACCACGGCGTCGACCCCGTCTCGGCGGGCTACGTCTACCTGCTGCTGCCGGGGGCGGACCAGGCCGAGACCAGGGCTCGGGCCGCCGACCCCGGGTGGGCGCGGGTGCTCGTCAACACCTCCCGGCGGCAGGGGGTGCACGTCCCGTCGCTCGGGATCACCGCGGTCAACTTCTGGAGCGAGGGCGCGGCCGGCGGGCTGAGCGCCGACGCGCCGTGCGCGGTGCTCGTCCGCGAACGCGGCGACGGCACGGCCACGCTGACCGTGTCGGACCCACGGCGGGACCTGAGCGAGCTGACCGTGACCTGGGACCGGCCGGTGGCGGAGGTGCTCCGCGGGCACCGGCTCCTGGCTCGCGCGACGACCGGTGCGAAGCTCACGCTCTCCTTCGGCCGGTTGTCGGATCGGGGCGGCGGCTCGGTGACGGTGACCGTACGGATCCCGCCTGGATGATCGCGATTATCCGACGCTCCAATTGACCATCTATGCTCTCGATCCATGTCATTTCAAGCACCTCCGCTGAGCAGTCCGAACGCGGACAATCACGAACCGGTGGCGCCCACAACGGCGCAACCCCAGAAAGACGAGGAACAGCCTCACGAAGAGGACAAAGCGGGTGTTCTTGACATTTTAGAGAAGCTCGGATCGGTGATCGTCCCGCTCGGCGTCACCCTGTACGCGCTGCTCTACATCGGCTACCAGGGGATCTACTCGTTCTTCGGCGTCACTCCTGAGCAGGCGGGCATCGACCAGGCCGTGCTGCTGGGGCGGCTGCTGGGCACGATCGTGCCCCTGCTGATCGTCGGCGCGCTCGTCGTCGGGTTCCTGGTCAGCCTGGGCTGGCTGCTGAACGCGATCACCCGCGGCTGGACGGGCCGAGTGACCCAGCGGGTCAGGCAGCGCCCGTGGATCATCGCGGTCATCGCCGCCATGTGGGCCGGTCTGTCCTACCTGGGGTACATGTACTTCCTGGCCGCGCTGGCCAGCAATCTCGACTCGAAGGAGCTGGAGCTCGAGGCCGCGGACCTGCTCGTCACCATCGGCCTCGGCGTGCTGGCCTACGTCGTGCCCTTCCGGCTGCTGCGCCGCAAACCGCTCGGCCGCGCGGGCCTGAAGGTGCTGGTCGGAGCGTTCACCGGAGTCGGCATCGGCTTCGCCCTCATCATCCAGATGTTCATGGGAGCGCTCCAAGTGGTGGAGAAGGGCGAATCGACCACGCTGCTGGACGCCGTGGGCTTCCAGACCCAGTGGGCCAGGCTCCAGGACAGCAGCGGCAAGCCGCTCTACGACAGCCGGTGGATGATGATCCTGGGTGAGCGTGAGGGCGGATACGCGATCTACGACTGCGACAAGGGACAGACGTTCCGCAAGTTCTCCGAGAGCACGATCCTGACCGAGCTGCAGATGTACTCGCCTGACCGCGAAGCGGATTTCACCTGCGGAAGTCTCGCGGAATAGGGCCACTGCCCGCGGGAACCGCGCCGGGGTGGTTACCCCCGCCAGACGGGGGCAGCAATCCTGTCGTGGCAGGTAGGGGCATGTTCTCCCGGTGGTCGCTGATCAGGCAGCTACGGGGCGAGGACGGCAGGAGAGACGCGGCGCGGTCGGCGCGCACCGACGCGCTGCGCCCGCGCACCGAGCGGGCCGACACGGTCGCCCGCTCCGTCTGCCCCTACTGCGCGGTCGGCTGCGGCCAGCTCGTCTACGTCAAGGACGGCCGGGTCAGCCAGATCGAGGGCGACCCCGACTCACCCATCTCGCGCGGCCGGCTGTGCCCCAAGGGCTCGGCCAGCAAGCAACTCGTCACCCATCCGGGTCGCCAGACCCACGTGCTGTACCGGCGGCCCCACGGCACCGAGTGGGAGCCGCTCGACCTCGACACCGCGATGGAGATGATCACGGATCGGGTGTTGCGGACCCGGCGCGAGACGTGGCAGCAGACCGACGAGGGCAAGGTCGTGCGTCGCACCATGGGCATCGCCGGCATGGGCGGGGCGACGCTCGACAACGAAGAGAACTACCTGATGAAGAAGCTCTACACCGCCCTCGGCGCGATCCAGGTGGAGAACCAGGCGCGCATTTGACACTCCTCCACCGTCCCCGGTCTGGGGACCAGCTTCGGGCGGGGTGGTGCCACCGGCTTCCAGCAGGACCTGGCGGAGGCCGACTGCATCGTCATCCAGGGCTCCAACATGGCCGAATGCCACCCGGTCGGCTTCCAGTGGGTGATGGAGGCCAAGGCGCGCGGGGCGAAGGTGTTTCACGTGGATCCACGCTTCACCCGCACCAGCGCGATGGCCGACGCCTACCTGCCGATCCGCGCGGGAAGCGACATCGTGCTGCTCGGCGCGCTGATCAATCACGTGCTGGGCAACGGGCTGGACTTCCGTGAGTACGTGCTGGCCTACACCAACGCCGCCACCCTCGTGTCCGAGGACTTTCAGGACACCGAGGAGCTCGACGGGCTGTTCTCCGGCTTCGACCCGGAGACGCGTACGTACGACCCCGCGAGCTGGTCGTACGACGAGGATGGCGGACCGGAGCCGGACGAGCGGCGGGAGGGCGGGCGGCGTCACGCGGAGGCCGCCGGAGCCGACCGCTACGGCTCGGGCGGAGCCGCCGCGCCCTCCAGGCCGCGGACCGACCCGACGCTGAGCGATCCGCGCTGCGTCTACCAGATCCTCAAGCGGCACTTCGCCCGCTACACCCCCGAGCTGGTGGAACGGATGTGCGGCATCCGGGAGGCCGACTTCGCCGAGCTGGCCGAGGCCATCACCGCCAACTCCGGCCGGGAGCGGACCACCGCCTGGGTGTATTCGGTGGGCTGGACCCAGCACACGGTCGGCGCGCAGTACATCCGCACCGCCTCGATCCTGCAACTGCTGCTCGGCAACATGGGCCGGCCCGGCGGCGGCATCATGGCGCTGCGCGGCCACGCCAGCATCCAGGGCTCGACCGACATCCCGACCCTGTTCAACATCCTGCCCGGCTACCTGTCCATGCCGCACGCCCACCGGCACGAGGGCCTGGACGACTACCTGGAGCACGAGGGCGGCGAGACCGGCTTCTGGGGCAACCGGCGCGCCTACCTGGTGAGCCTGCTCAAGGCGTGGTGGGGCGAGGCGGCCACCGAGGCGAACGACTTCTGCTTCGACTACCTGCCGCGCATGACCGGCGACCACGGCCACTACACGACCGTGATGAACCAGATCGACGGCACGGTGAAGGGCTACTTCGTGGTGGGGGAGAACCCTGCGGTCGGCTCCTCCGGCGGCCGGGCGCAGCGGTTCGGCCTGGCCAACCTCGACTGGCTGGTGGTGCGCGACCTGACGCTGGTGGAGACGGCGACGTTCTGGCGGGACGGCCCGGAGCTGGAGACCGGCGAGCTGCGCACCGAGGACATCGCCACCGAGGTGTTCTTCCTGCCGGCGGCGAGCCACGTCGAGAAGGAGGGCACGTTCACCAACACGCAGCGGCTGCTGCAGTGGCGCGAGAAGGCTCTCGACCCGCCCGGCGACTGCCGGAGCGACCTGTGGTTCTACTACCACCTCGGCAAGCGGATCAGGCAGCGGCTGACCGAGGACGAGATCGACCGGCCGCTGCGCGAGCTGACCTGGGACTACCCGGAGGAGGGCGAGCGCGCCGAGCCCCTGGCGACGGCCGTGCTCCGCGAGATCGGCGGCGTCGGCCCCGACGGGCGGGCGCTGTCGGCCTACACCCAGCTCAGGCCCGACGGCTCCACCCGGTGCGGCTGCTGGATCTACTGCGGGGTCTACGCCGACGAGGTCAACCAGGCCGCCCGCCGACGGCCGGGCCGCGAGCAGACCCCCGTGGCGCCCGAATGGGGCTGGGCCTGGCCGGCCAACCGGCGGATCCTCTACAACCGGGCCTCCGCCGACCCCGAGGGCCGCCCGTGGAGCGAGCGCAAGGCGTTCGTCTGGTGGGACGAGGACCGGCGTGAGTGGACCGGGCTCGACGTGCCCGACTTCGAGACGGGCAAGCCGCCCGACTACCTGCCGCCCGAGGGCGCCAAGGCACAGGACGCGCTGGCCGGGACCGACCCGTTCATCATGCAGTCGGACGGCAAGGGCTGGCTGTACGCGCCGCTGGGCCTGGCCGACGGGCCGATGCCGGCGCACTACGAGCCGCACGAGTCGCCGGTGCGCAACCCGCTCTACCGCCAGCAGGCCAACCCGGCGCGCCGGATCTACCGCCGTCCGGACAGCCCCTACAACCCGCCGGAGTCACCCCGGTTCCCGTACGTGCTGACCACGTACCGGCTCACCGAGCACCACACGGCGGGCGCCATGAGCCGGCCGCTGGCCTACCTCGCCGAGCTGCAGCCGGAGCTGTTCTGCGAGGTGTCGCCCCAGCTCGCGGCCGAGGTCGGGCTGGTCAACGGCGGCTGGGCGACGATCGTGACCAGCCGCTCGTTGATCGAGGCCAGGGTGCTGGTCACGGGCAGGGTCCGGCCGCTGCGCGTCCAGGACAGGGTGATCCACCAGGTGGGCCTGCCGTACCACTGGGGGTGGGGCAGTGGCGGTCTGGTGACCGGCGACGTCGCCAACGACCTGCTGCCGATCGTGCTCGACCCCAACGTCTACATCCAGGAGAGCAAGGCGATGACCTGTCACGTCCGGCCGGGGCGGCGGCCGAGGGGGCAGGCGCTGCTCGACCTGATGGAGGAGTACCGGTATGGCTGAGCGGATGGGCTTCTTCACCGACACCAGCGTGTGCATCGGGTGCAAGGCGTGCGAGGTGGCCTGCAAGGAGTGGAACGAGCTGCCCGACGACGGGTTCGTCTTCGAGGCGACCTCCTACGACAACACCGGGGCGCTCGGCGCGAGCACCTGGCGGCACGTGGCCTTCATCGAGCAGACGCGCGCGGTGCGGGTGGAGGGCCGCGAGGAGGACGTGGACCGCTGGCTGATGTCGTCGGACGTGTGCAAGCACTGCACGCACGCCGCCTGCGTGGACGTCTGCCCGACCGGCGCGCTGTTCCACACCGAGTTCGACACGGTGTTGGTGCAGGCGGACGTCTGCAACGGCTGCGGCTACTGCGTGCCGGCCTGCCCGTACGGCGTGATCCAGCGCAGGCAGGACGACGGGCGGGCCTGGAAGTGCACGATGTGCTATGACCGGCAGCTCGGCGGGCTGGAGCCGGCCTGCGCGAAGGCGTGCCCGACCGACTCGATCCAGTTCGGCCCGCTCGACGAGCTCCGCCAGCGGGCCGCCGACCGGCTGGCCGGTCTGCACGCCGACGGTCACACCGAGGCCCGGCTGTACGGCGAGAGCCCCGACGACGGAGTGGGCGGCACGGGCGCGTTCTTCCTGCTGCTGGACGAACCGGAGGTGTACGGCCTGCCGCCGGATCCCGTGGTCACCACCCGCGACCTGCCGTCGATGTGGCGCTGGGCCGGGGCGGCGGCGGTCTCCATGGCCGGCGTCGTGGCGGTCGCCTTCCTGGAGGGCAGGGTTTCGGGGAACAGGGTTCCGACGGGCAGGAGTCTGGTGGGCAGGGTTCTGGGACGTGGGGTTCTGGGCGGCAGGGGTCTGGGAGGTAGGAGGCGTTGGTGAGGCGGGAGCGGGCGATGGTGCCGGAGGCGGAGTTCCGGTCCTACTACGGGCGGCCGGTGATCAAGGCCCCGATCTGGCACGAACCCCACATGCCGACATATCTATACCTGGGTGGAATGTCGGGGGCGTCGTCCCTGCTGGCCGTCATGGCCAGGTACACCGGCCGCCCGAGGCTGGGCCGCACCGCCCGGATCGCGGCGGCGGCCGGCTCGGCCGCTGGCGCCGTCCTGCTCGCCGCCGAGCTGGGCAGGCCCGAACGGTTCCTCAACATGCTGCGCGTGTTCAAGGTCACCTCGCCGATGAGCGTGGGCTCCTGGATCCTGGCCGCGCAGGGTGGGCTCTCGGCGGTCGCCGCCACCTCCGAGCTGACCGGGATCCTCCCGGTGGCCGGCGACGCGGCCGTGCTGGCCACCGGACTGACCGGCCCGCTCACCGCCACCTACACGGCGGTGCTGGTCGCCGACACCGCCGTGCCCGCCTGGCACGAGGCCTACCGGGAGCTGCCGTTCCTGTTCGCCGGGAGCGCGCTGGCCAGCGCGGGAGCCGTCGGGCTGCTGGCCGCGCCCCACGCCGAGGCGGCGCCGGCCCGCCTGGTGGCCGTCGCCGGGGCTGCCCTGGAGACCGCCGCCGGCGTGGTGATGGAACGCCGGCTGGGGCTGCTCGGCGAGCCGTACCAGCTGGGGCGGGCAGGCCGCCTGATGCGCGCGGCACGGGTGCTCACGGTCGGCGGCGGGGCCCTGGCCGCGGTCAGTGGACGCGGCCGGACGCTCGCCGTGCTGTCCGGCCTGGCCCTCACCGCCGGCGCCCTGTGCACCCGGTTCGGGATCCTGGAGGCGGGCCGCGCCTCCGCCGCCGACCCGAAGTACACCGTCATCCCCCAGCGGCAACGCCTCGACGCCCGCGCCGAACCGAGCGCGGCTCCACCCGACGAGCGCGAGCCCGCGAACCTGGCGTGACCCCCGGCAACTCGTCGAGGACGATGCGGCGGCCTCGTTCATCCGTGGGGAGCGCTTCACAGGGGGTCAGCGCAGTCGCAGGGCCGCTCCGTCGAAGGGGATGAGCTCTCCGATGACGGGGGCCCCGGGGATCTCGGCGGCCACCAGCAGACCGCCGGAGGTCTGGGCGTCGGCCAGGAGCAGGACGTCCTCCTCGGCGGCGTCGCCGGCGTCGAGGTGCGGCCGCACCCAGGCCAGGTTGCGCCGGGTGCCGCCGCTGACGAAGCCGTCGCGCACCGCCTCGCGGGCCCCCTCCAGGTAGGGGACGGCGGCCACGTCGACCACCGCCGTCACACCGCTCGCGCGGGCCAGCTTGTAGAGATGGCCGAGCAGGCCGAACCCGGTCACGTCCGTGGCGCACCGCGCCCCGGCCGCCAGCGCGGCCCGGGAGGCGTCGCGGTTGAGCGTGGTCATCGAGGTCACCGCCTGCGCGAACACCTCGCCGGTCGCCTTGTGCCGGGAGTTGAGCACGCCGACGCCGAGCGGCTTGCTGAGGGAGAGCGGCAGCCCCGCCCGGCCGCCGTCGATGCGCAACAGCCGGTCGGGGTCGGCCAGACCGGTGACGGCCATGCCGTACTTGGGCTCCGGATCGTCGATGCTGTGACCGCCCGCGACGTGGCACGAGGCGGCCCGCGCCACGTCCAGTCCGCCGCGCAGCACCTCCTTGGCCAGTTCCAGCGGCAGCCGCGTCATCGGCCAGCCGAGCAGGTTGACCGCCACCAGCGGCTGCCCGCCCACCGCGTAGACGTCTGACAGGGCATTGGCCGCCGCGATGCGCCCCCAGTCGTACGGGTCGTCCACCACGGGCGTGAAGAAGTCGGCCGTGGCCACGATCGCCCGGCCGTCCTCCACACGTACCACGGCGGCGTCGTCACCGTCGTCGAGCCCGATGAGCAGATCACTCCCAGGGGAGGATCCACCGAGCAGGCCCGCCACGACGGCCTCCAACTCGCCGGGCGGGATCTTGCAGGCACACCCGCCTCCGTGGGCGAACTGCGTCATCCGGACCCGCTCGGCCCGGGGCGCGGTCTCCGTCACGCCTCCTTGGACCGAGTCCCGTCCGGCCTGCGGCGCCGTGTCCGTCACGCTTGCTCGGGCCGAGCGCCGTCCGGCTTGTGGCGCGGTCTCCGTCACGCCTGCTTGTGCCGAATCCTGTCCGGTGTGCGGCGTCATGTCGGTCCGCGCCGTGTCCAGTGTGCCCGTGTCATCGTGTCCGCCCATGTGCCTCACCGAATCGATCGTGGGAACGCCGCCGGTCGGCGTGCCACCCTCAGCCGTACCCGCCTGCGAGCGAATTGTCCCGCGATCTTCGGCAGGGCGAGTTCTGTTCCGGTACGCGGCCGTTCTATGTTCGAACAGTGGACCCTCGAAGGCATGTGCCGCGCACGGATGCCGTGCTCGCCGATCCACGCCTCGCCTCGGCGGCGGAGCGGCTCGGCAGGTCGGTCGTCAAGGACGCGGTCACCCGCGCCCAGCAGCGGGCCCGTGAGGGGGAGATCCGCCCCGAGGAGGTCGCCGACGAGGCGGTGGCGGCGCTCCCGCCGCACGCCGCGAGCCTGCGGACGGTGATCAACGCGACGGGCGTGCTGATCCACACCAACCTCGGCCGGGCGTCCCTCTCGCCCGCCGCGATCGCGGCGACGGCGGCCGCCGCCGGGCCCGCGGACGTGGAGTTCGATCTGGTGACCGGCGCTCGGGCGCGGCGCGGGCGCGGGGCGCTCGACGCGCTCGCCGCGGCCGTTCCCGACGCCGAGGGCGTGCACGTGGTCAACAACAACGCGGCGGCGCTCGTCCTGGCGGCGACCGTGCTCGCAGCCGGACGGGAGATCGTGATCAGCCGGGGCGAGCTGGTCGAGATCGGCGACGGGTTCCGCATCCCCGACCTGCTCGTCTCCACCGGGGCGCGGTTGCGCGAGGTCGGCACCACCAACCGCACCTCCTATGACGACTACGCGGCGGCCGTGGGCCCGGAGACCGGCTGCGTGCTCAAGGTGCACCCGTCGAACTTCCGGATCGACGGCTTCACCGGCTCCGTGGAGGTGCCGGAGCTCACCGGGCTCGGTGTGCCCGTCGTCGTCGACATCGGCTCCGGGCTGCTCACCCGCGAGCCGCTGCTGCCCGACGAGCCCGACGCGGCGACCGTGCTCAGGCAGGGGGCGCACCTGGTGACGGCCAGCGGCGACAAGCTCCTCGGCGGACCCCAGGCGGGGCTGCTGCTGGGCCGCGGCGACCTGGTCGAGCGGTGCCGGCGTCACCCGCTCGCCCGCGCGCTGCGGGTCGACAAGCTGACCCTCGCGGCACTGGAGGCCACGCTGCGCGGTCCCACTCCGCCGGTGCGGCAGGCACTGCACGCGGATCCGGCCGTGCTCGGCGACCGCGCCGCCGTGCTCGCCGGCAAGCTGGCCGCCGCCGGGGTCGACGCGCGGGCGGTGCCGAGCGAGGCCACGGTGGGCGGCGGCGGGGCGCCGGGCGTGACGCTGCCGAGCGCCGCCGTGAGCCTGCCCGAGCGGCTCGCGATGCCGCTCAGAACGGGCGAGCCGCCCGTCGTCGGCCGGGTCGAGGGCGGCCGGCTGCTGCTCGACCTGCGCGCGGTCCCCGCCGACCGCGACGACGACGTGATGCGCGCGATCCTCCAGGTGAGCCGCTGATGCACGTCGTCGCCACCGCCGGCCATGTCGACCACGGCAAGTCCACGCTGGTACGGGCGCTCACCGGCATGGAGCCCGACCGCCTGGAGGAGGAACGGCGGCGCGGGCTGACGATCGAGCTCGGCTACGCCTGGGCGACGCTGCCCTCGGGCCGGGTGCTCGCCTTCGTGGACGTTCCGGGCCATGAGCGCTTTCTCGGCACGATGCTGGCGGGGGTCGGCCCGGTGCCGGCCGTGATGTTCGTGGTGGCCGCCGACGAGGGCTGGATGCCGCAGTCAGAGGAGCATCTGGTGGCGCTGGAGGCCCTCGGCGTACGGCGTGGCCTGCTCGTGGTGACCCGCTGCGACCTGCGTGACCCTGCGGCGGCGATGGAGCAGGCGCGCGCTCGCCTGGCCGCCGCCGGTCTGGCCGGGGTGGAGGCGCTCGCGGTGAGCGGGCGCACCGGGCAGGGGGTCGCGGAGCTGAGCGACGCCCTGGACCGGCTGGTCGCCGCGCTGCCCCGCCCCGATCCGGCCGCTCCGGTACGCCTGTGGGTCGATCGGGCGTTCACGGTGCCGGGCAGCGGCACGGTGGTGACCGGCACCCTGCCCGAGGGCACGATCTCGGTGGGAGACCGGCTGGAGTTGGACGGTGAGACCGTCGGCGTCAGGTCGCTGGAGTCCCTGAAGGAGTCACTGACCTCGGTGGGCGGGGTGACCAGGGTGGCGGTCAACCTGCGCGGCCGGGGTCTGCCGGAGCGTGGCCAGGCGCTGGTCACTCCTGGCCGATGGACCTACACCGACCTGGTCGACGTCCGGATCCACCCGGCCGGGGGCGCGGCGGGCGACCTGCCGGTCAAGCTGACCGCGCACCTCGGGTCGGCCGCGGTGGTGTGCGAGTCACGGCCGCTCGGTCCGCGCGTCGTGCGGCTGCGGCTGGCCCGGCCGCTGCCGCTGCACCTCGGCGACGTGCTGCTGCTGCGCGACCCCGGCCGCGACCGGGGCGAGGTGCGGGTGCTGGCCGGCGCGAGCGTGCTCGACGTGCGCCCCCCGGCGCTGCGCCGCCGGGGTGCGGCGCGGGCCCGCGCGGCCCTGCTGGAGTCGGCCGCCCAGGACGCCGCCTCCGCCCTGCGCTCCCACCGGCTGCTGCGCACCAGCGATCTGCTCGCGATGGGCGCCATCCCCGGCGGAGGCTCGGGCCCCGTTTCCGGCGGAGGCTCGGGTGCCGTCCAGGGCGGAGGCTCGGGTGCCGTCCAGGGCGACGGCGTGGGGGCCGTGGCGGGGAGTGCGCCGGTGTGCGGCGACTGGCATGCCGATCCGGATTACTGGGCCGAGCTGGCGGACCGGCTGGCGGAGGTGGTGGGGCGGCACGCCGCGGAGCATCCACTGGAGCCTGGCATGCCGGTCGAGGCGGCCCGGCACGCGCTGGGCCTGCCCGACCGGCGGCTGGTCGTGGCCCTGGTCCGCGCGCCGTTCGCGGTCGTCGAGGGCCGGATCCTGAGCCGCCCGCCGGGACTGCCCACACCTGTGGCGCGGGCGGTCGAGCGGCTCGGCCTGGAGCTGGCCGCGAGTCCCTTCCAGGCGCCGGAGGCCGGGCGGCTGGCGGAGCTGGGGCTGGGCATCCGGGAGCTGGCGGCGGCCGTACGAGCCGGGCGGCTGCTGCGGGTGGGCGAGGGAGTCGTGCTGCTGCCCGGTGCCGACGCCCAGGCGGCGGAGTTGCTGCGGCACCTGCCCCAGCCGTTCACGGTCAGCCAGGCCAGACAGGCCCTCGGCACCAGCCGCCGGGTCGCGGTCCCGCTGCTCGAACACCTCGACCGCACCGGGCTCACTGAGCGGGTGGACGACGTCCACCGCCGCTGCCGGATGCCGTCGTCCGGTCTCTGAATGGCTCAAGGAAGGCCGGGTATGGTCGAAATTAAGGCATAAACCATCGTTGTCGGAGGGTTGCGATGGTTGGAGACCTGCCGCGGCGTCTCGTCGCGGAAGCCATCGGCACGATGTTGCTCGTGCTCTTCGGCGCCGGCTCGATCGTGGCGGCGCTGGTGCTCGGCGACGGCAAGCTGGACTACGCCGGACTCGGAGTGATCTCGCTGTCGTTCGCCGTGGTCGTCGCGATCGTCATCTACGCGTTCGGCAGCACGTCGGGCGCGCACATCAATCCCGCCGTCACCATCGCTCTCGCGGTGAGCCGCCGGTTCCCGTGGGCCGAGGCGCCGTTCTACATCGTCGCCCAGCTCTTCGGGGCGTTCGTCGGAGGGCTGCTCATCGTGGCCGGGTTCGGGCAGCGGGCGGTCGACCTGGCCGGGGTCGGGCTGACCAAGCTCGGCGTGGGCGTCAGCTACGGGCAGGGCATCCTGCTGGAGGCGCTCGGGACGTTCCTGCTGCTGCTCACGATCATGGCGCTGGCCGTCGACCGCCGGGCGCCGTCCGGCTGGGCCGGCCTGGTCATCGGCCTGGCCGTGGCCTGCGAGATCTTCCTGATCGGCCCGTTCACCAACGGCTCGGTCAATCCCGCCCGCACCTTCGGGCCGTACCTGACGAACAGCCTGTTCGGCGGCGACACGCCCTGGGCGCAGTTCGGCGTCTACATCGCGGGGCCGGTCATCGGCGCGATGCTCGGCGTGCTCGTCTACGACCTGGTCGCCCGCCCGGTGCGCGAGCTGCCCGAGACGGCCGAGCAGGGCACCGCCGGGGAGATCGTCGGCGAGCGAGAGCCACTCGACGGCAGCCCGGGAGGCACCGTGTGCGAGATCCCGGAGGCCCGCCTCCCGCACGAGGACCGCATCCGCGACCGCGAGGCCCACGGGGTCCGCCGTCGATGGCGTCCGGGCCACGGGAGGTGATGCCGTTTCGGTGAGACGACCGGTCAACCATCACGTCGTACGAGGGAAGGAACGTCATGCCTCGCAACAGAGCCGTCATCTACGAAGGCCCGGGCAAGGTCGAGGTGGAAGAGGTCAGCTATCCCGAGTTCGAGCTGAAGGACGGCCCAGGGGTCAACCCGGCCAATGTGGGGCGCAAGCTGCCGCACGCCGCGATCCTCAAGGCCGTCGCGACGAACATATGCGGCAGCGACCAGCACATGGTCCGCGGCCGCACCACGGCCCCGCATGGGCTCGCCCTGGGCCACGAGATCACCGGCGAGGTCGTCGAGACCGGCCCGGACGTGGAGTTCATCAAGGTCGGCGACCTCGTGTCCGTCCCGTTCAACATCTCCTGCGGCCGCTGCCGCAACTGCAAGGAGGGCAAGACCGGCATCTGCGAGAACGTCAACCCCGACCGGCCGGGTTCGGCGTACGGCTACGTCGACATGGGCGGCTGGGTCGGCGGGCAGGCCGACTACGTCCTGGTCCCGTACGCCGACTGGAACCTGCTCAAGTTCCCGGACAAGGACCGGGCCATGGAGAAGATCCTCGACCTGGCCATGCTGTCCGACATCTTCCCGACCGGCTACCACGGCTGCGTGAGCGCGGGTGTGGGGCCGGGCTCGACCGTCTACATCGCGGGCGCGGGCCCGGTGGGACTCGCCGCCGCGGCCTCCGCGAACCTGCTCGGGGCCGCCGTGGTCATCGTCGGCGACCTGAACAAGGAGCGGCTGGACCAGGCCCACAGCTTCGGCTGCGAGACCGTCAACGTGGCCGCGGGGGAGCCGAAGGACCAGATCGAGCAGATCCTCGGTGTGCCGGAGGTCGACTGCGCCGTCGACGCGGTGGGCTTCGAGGCCCGTGGGCACGGGCGCGAGTCGGAGGAGGAGCACCCGGCCACCGTGCTCAACACGCTCATGGGCGTCACCCGGGCGGGTGGCGCGCTGGGCATTCCCGGCCTGTACGTGACCGGGGACCCGGGAGCGCGTGAGGAGGCGGCCAGGCACGGGTCGCTGTCGATCCAGCTAGGTCTCGGCTGGGCCAAGTCGCTCAGCTTCGTCACCGGCCAGTGTCCCGTCATGAGGTACAACCGGCAGCTCATGACGGCGATCCTGTACGACCGGGTGCAGATCGCGAAGGCGGTCAACGCCACGCCGATCCCGCTCGACGACGCGCCGCGCGGCTATCACGAGTTCGACGAGGGAGCCGCCCGCAAGTACGTGCTCGACCCGCACGGCATGCTCGCCTCGGCGTCCTGACGACAGCGGTCCAGACGACGCCCGCGAGCGACGCGCCCGCGCCGCTCGCGGCGGGTGTCCGGACCGGTTACGGGCCGAGCGTGACGGTGCCGGCGGCGCCGTCGATGGTCACCCGGTCACCGGTGTGGATCTCCCGCGTGGCGTCGCGCACGCAGATGACGGCGGGTATGCCGTACTCGCGGGCCACCGTGGGCCCGTGGGCCATCGGCGAGCCGGTCTCGGTCACCAGCCCGGCGGCCGTCAGGAACAGGGGAGTCCAACCGGGGTCGGTGGTGGGCGCCACCAGGATCTCGCCGGGCTCCACGTGCGCCCCGGCGGGGTCGAGGATCACCCGTGCCGGGCCGCTGGCGGTGCCCGGCGCCGCCGCCAGGCCGACGAGCGTGCCCTCGGCGGGCGGCGTGTCCGGCGCGAGGGCCTCCAGGTCGGTGCCGTCGGAGAGCAGCAGCCCCGGGACGCTGCGACGGCGTGACTCCCGCTCGTACACGGCCCGGCGGGAGGCGACCAGCTCGCGGTGGTCCGTGCCCTCGGCCGCCGCGCCCGCCTCCCGGAGGTCCAGGAACATGATGTCGTCGGCCCGGTCGAGCAGGCCGCGCCCGGCCAGCTCGGCTCCGGCCAGCAGGAGCTGGCGGCGCATCTCGGCCAGTGGATACAGCCAGGCGAACTTGCCGAGCTCCCGCAGGCCGCTCAGCGCGCGGGCCCGGAGCAGGAAGAACCTGGCCAGCCGGGCCCGGACCGGCCGCCGCCGGGCCCGCCGTACCAGCTCGTCGATCTTCTGCTTGGCCTCGCGGGCCGCTCGGGCGAAGCGCCGGTCCGGCGCCTGGCCGGGGTCGGTGAGGCGGAGGTAGTTGGCGATCGCGGAGAAGAGCGGCGCCGGGTCCTCGGCCCACCGGGGCACGCCGACGTCGGCCTCGGCGGCGCCTCGCATGCCGTACTCGGCGAGGAACGCCTCCAGGCCGATCCCCGGCAGCTCACCCTCCCGGTAGCGTCGCGCGAGCTCGGTCGCGGGCGTGTCGAGCAGCAGGTCGCGATGCTCGCCGACGCTCGCCGCGAGCCGCCACAGGGTCAGGTCCATCTCGGTGGTGACGTTGTACGGCATGCCGCGCAGCACGGTCTCGATCTCGCCCTCGGCGGTGACGCCCTTGAGCAGCCGGGCGGCCAGCCGGACGGAGAGCAGTCCCGCGTACAGGGCCGACATCGACCGCATCATGCCCCCGGTCACGAAGGAACGCTGGAGGCCGGTGGCGAAGCGCACCCGCTCGGCCGCCGTGGCCCCGTGCGCGAAGCCGGAGGGCGGCGCGGCCAGCCGCCGGGCCTCCTCCGCCACCCGGAAGGCCCTCTCGCGGGCCGGAGCCGGGCGGACCAGGGCCCGTACGATCCCGGCCGTGATCAGCGGGGCGAACCGCAGCGTCATCCTGATCACCGTGCTCAGCCGGTACGGCCGGCCGGGCAGCGGCGCGAACCGGGGATCCCCTGACAACCGCTCCATCGCCACGGCGGCCCGGGGCCCGTAGATCCGCAGCACCTCGGGCAGTCGCTCGCGGCTCGCCCGGTGCCGGACGAGATCCGTCAGGTCGACGTAGAGGCGCCCGCCCACGGAGACGACCGACCTGGGTCCGTCGATCGGGTCGACCCTGACCCCGCAGACGGCGGCCAGGCCGGCGATGACCCCCTTGAACGCCGACATCCCCATGGGGGTGAACGGTCGCAGCATCCCCTCCATGTGGCTGAACTCGAAGTAGACGCGGGGCCCGGGCCGGTCGCTCTCCGGCGGGAGGGGGAAGAGCGTGGTGATGGGCCGGGACTGCAGCAGCCAGAGGGCTCCGTCGCGGTCGAAGGCCCACTCGACGTCCTGAGGCGCTCCGAAGTGCTCCTGAAGCCGCTGCCCGGCGTCGTACAGCGCGGTCAGGTGTCGCGGGCCGAGGCAGCCGTGCGCGCCGGTCGGCTCGCAGCCGTCCAGCAGGTAGTGGTCGGTGTCGGCCGACCCGTCGACCACGGCGGTGCCGAGACCGGGGGCGGCGTCGACGACCATCTGGGTGCGGGTGCCGGTGATCGGGTTGGCGGTGAAGAGCACTCCGGCGACCTCGGGGTCGACCATGCGCTGCACCACGACCGCCATGGAGACCGAGTCCTCGTCGATCCCGTTGGCCTTGCGGTAGGCGATCGCGCGTTCGGACCGCAGCGAGGCCCAGCAGGCGCGGACGGCGTCGACCAGGTCGGCGGCTCCGCTCACCCCGAGGAAGGTGTCCTGCTGTCCGGCGAAGCTGGCGTCCGGCAGGTCCTCCGCGGTGGCGCTGGACCGGACGGCCACCGGGCCGCCGCCCAGCCTGGCGTAGGCCGCGACGAGCTCGTCCTCGGGGATGACGCCCGTCGCGTGCGCCTCAGTGGTCAGGCAGAAGCCCGCGGGCACCGCCTCACCTGCCCCGATCAGCTCGCCGAGCGCGGCGGCCTTGCCGCCCACCAGCTCGACCATGCTCGCGTTCACCCGGGCGAGCTCGATCACGTTCATGGGGGTCCTCCTTGGGGCGGAGCGGGGCTCCGCGAGGTGGGGTCAAGGGCCTGCTCCATGGCGGCCCGGTATTCGGCGGCCTCGCGCGGGGTGATCATGGGGTGGGAGTGGATGTCGAGCAGGGCACGGTAGAACAGCCGCTCGCCCTCCGGGGAGAAGACGTCGGCGCCGAGGCCGCGTGACACGTGCTGGTGCAGGATGCCGACGGCCAGCCCCATCGCGGTGCCCACCGTCGCCCTGGCCTTCCGGTCGACGTCGGGAGGGTCGGGCCGGTGACGGTCGAGGTCGGCGAGCCACTCCTCGCTCATCTCGACCATCTCGTCGAACAACTGGGCGGCGCCGCCCTCGGTGAGGGAGCGCGCGAGATAGCGCTGGTAGGGCCCCATCACCCGGATGGGGCTCAGGTTTCCGGGGGTGGGCCCGGCGTGGGCCTCGGCGTTGAGCCGACGGACGATCTTCACCAGGTGGTCGTCGCACGCCTCGCGGAGCGCCTGCTTGGAGCCGAAGTGGTGGCGTACCAGCCCCGGTGACACGCCGGCCGTCTCGGCGATGGCGCGGATGGTGGCCCGCTCGAAGCCCAGCTCGCCGAAGTGCCGCAAGGCCGCGTCCCTGATGCGGGCGCGAGCGGTGAGGTCTTCGGGGTCAGGTCGGGTCATCTTCATCCTATTCACTGGTATTGCTTACTAGTCGTACACATAGCACGCTATACACGCGTATAGCGGTAAGTCCAGCCCTGGCTTGACGGTTACCGCCACGCCGTACCTATGGTCTTCATGTGAAGGCTTCTTCAACTAACGAGGTGTCCGACATCGAAAGCTGCAGCGCCCGGGTGGTGGACGCGGAGCGCGTGGCCCTGGTGTCCTCGCGGATGCCCGCCGACGGTGACCTGGCCGACACGGCCGACGTCTTCGGCCTGCTCTCCGATCCGGGCAGGCTCCGCCTCCTCCTCGCGCTGCTCGAAGGAGAGCTCTGCGTCTGCGACCTGGCCGTGGTCAGCGGGTTGAGCGAGTCCGCCACCTCGCACGCGCTGCGTCTGCTCCGGGCGCACCGCGTGGTCTCGGTACGGCGGGCCGGCCGGATGGCCTACTACCGGCTCGACGACGCGCACGTGCGGATGCTGCTCGACCTGGCCGTCGCCCACACCGAGCACACCCAGGCGGTGCATCCCGAGCGCGACTGAGCGCCCGGTGGACGGCGCATTGACAGAACCGGATTCGATCGTGCACCCTCACATATGAGCAATCATTCATGCGTTTGAGTGATGTCGTGCCCGCAGGGCAGAAGAGCAGAGAGCCTGGCCTGCGGTGACGCGCGGCTGCCCATAGGAGAGGACGCGACCATGACCGGTCATGGCCACAACGAGCACAACGGTCACGGGCACGGGCATGGTCACGCCGTCACCATCGACGCGGACCGCCGCTACCTCGGCGGCGCCCTGGCGCTGATCGTCGGGTTCATGGCGATCGAGGTCGTCGTCGGCCTGGCGGCCCAGTCGCTGGCCCTGATCTCCGACGCCGGCCACATGCTGACCGACGCGGTGGCGATCATCCTGGCCCTGGTCGCGATGCGGATCGCGGCCAGGCCCCCGCGCGGCGGCTTCACCTACGGGCTGAAACGGGCCGAGATCATCTCGGCCCAGGTCAACGGCATCACGTTGCTGCTGCTGAGCGCCTACTTCATCTACGAGGGCGTGCGCCGGGTGATCGAGCCGCCGCACGTGGAAGGTCTCTACGTGGTGGTGACCGGCCTGGCCGGCATCGTCGTCAACCTGGCCGCCACCTGGCTGCTGTCGCGGGCCAACCGGTCCAGCCTGAACGTCGAGGGCGCCTACCAGCACATCCTCAACGACCTGTTCGCGTTCACGGCCACCACGGTGGCGGGCACGGTCGTGTGGCTGACCGGCTGGGCCCAGGCCGACGCCCTCGCCGCCCTGGTCGTGGCGGCGCTGATGCTGAAGGCCGGCTGGGGGCTGGTGCGAGACTCGGGCCGGGTGTTCATGGAGGCCGCCCCGGTCGGCATGAACCCCGCCGAGATCGGGCAGCGGGCCGCCGCGCTGGAGCACGTGGTCGAGGTGCACGACCTGCACGTCTGGGAGGTGACCTCCGGCTACGCCGCCCTGTCCGCGCACATCCTGGTCACGCCGGGCGTCGACTGCCATGCCGTACGGCTGGCCGCCGAGCGGCTGCTGCACGACACGTACGGGATCGAGCACACCACGCTGCAGGTGGACCACGCCCCGGAACGGCCACTGCCGCCCGGCGAGGCGGACGTCCACTGCGCCGACCCGCACGGTCCCGCGCACCGGGGCAGCTCGGCGGTGTGAGCCCGGTTCTCCTCCGCAGAGTGGGTCACCCGAAGCGCCCGGTGATGTAGTCCTCGGTGCGCTTGTCGGTGGGATTGGTGAAGATGCGGCTGGTCTCGTCGAACTCCACCAGGCGCCCGTGCCGCTCGCCGCGCTCGTCGACGTCGGCGGTGAAGAACGCGGTGCGGTTGGAGACGCGGGCCGCCTGCTGCATGTTGTGCGTGACGATCACGATCGTGTAGTCGCGCGACAGCTCCTGCATCAGGTCCTCGATCTTGGTGGTGGCGATCGGGTCGAGGGCCGAGCACGGCTCGTCCATCAGGATCACCTCGGGCTTGACCGCGATGGCCCGCGCGATGCAGAGGCGCTGCTGCTGGCCGCCCGACAGCGACAGGGCGTTCTGCTTGAGCTTGTCCTTGACCTCGTCCCACAGGGCGGCCTGGGTGAGCGCCTCCTCGACCAGGTCGTCCATCTTGCCCTTCATGCCGTTGACCCGCGGGCCGTAGGCGATGTTGTCGTAGATGGACTTGGGGAAGGGGTTCGGCTTCTGGAAGACCATGCCGATGCGCCGCCGTACCTCGATCGGGTCGACGTGCGCGCCGTAGAGGTCCTCGCCGTGGTACATGATCTTGCCGGCCGCGCGGGCGCCGGGGATGAGGTCGTTCATCCGGTTGAAGCAGCGCAGCACCGTGCTCTTGCCGCAGCCGGACGGGCCGATCATCGCGGTGATCTCGCGGTTGCCGATGGTCAGGTCGACCTCGCGCACGGCCTCGTACTCGCCGTAGAAGACGCTCAGGCCGGCGACGGTGAAGACGGGGTCGAGGGCTTCGGCGGTGTGGGGGGCCACCGGGCCGCGGACCGTGACGTTCGGCATGGAGGTTCCTATCTCAGTCATCTTTCCCTCACCAGCGCTTCTGGTAGCGGTTACGGAGCCAGATGGCGGCGGAGTTCATCAGCAGCAGGATCACCAGCAGGATCACGATCGCCGCCGAGGCCAGGATGTGGAACCCCTCACGCGACTGGGAGATCCAGTTGAAGATCTGGATCGGCAGCACGGTGTAGCTGGCGAAGACCCCGTCCGGGTTGAACCTGATGAACGACACGGCGCCCAGCATGAGCAGCGGGGCGGCCTCGCCGATCGCCCGCGACAGGGCCAGGATCGAGCCGGTCGCGATGCCCGGGATCGAGGCGGGCAGCACCTGCCGGGAGATCGTCTGCCACTGCGTCGCGCCCAGGGCCAGCGAGCCCTCGCGGATGGACGGCGGGACCGCGCGGATCGCCTCACGCGAGGCGATGATCACGATGGGCAGCACCAGCAGCCCGAGGGTGATCGACGCGGTGATCACGCTGAATCCGAGCCCGAACGTCCGGGCGATGATGCCGAGGCCCAGGATGCCGTAGACGATCGACGGGATCGCCGCCAGGTTCTGGATGTTGAGCTCGATGACCCGGTTCCACCAGCGGTCCCTGTCCGCGTACTCCTCCAGGTAGATCGCCGCGGCGATGCCGGTGGGCAGGGTGAGGAGCGCGGTGATCGAGATGACCCACAGGGTGCCGGTGATGGCCGACTGGGCTCCGGCGATGTCCGGGTTGCGGACCGACGGCATGTTCTCCCACAGGCGGGAGTCGAGCCGCGGCCAGCCCTCGATGAGGACGTAGGAGAGCAGGGCGAGCAGGAAGACGAACGCGATCGCCAGGCTGGCGATCAGGGCGATGCGGAACAGGTGCTCCCTGAGCGGCTGCCCCTTGCTCGCCAGCTGGACGGCTGAGCGCGGCGTCGAGAGAACGGCCATTACTCGTACACCTCACGGTACTTCCGCACCAGACGGGCGCTGACGTAGTTCATCGCGAACGTCATCACGAAGAGCAGTGAGCCGACCGCGAAGATGGTGTTGTAGTCGACGGTGCCGATGGGCACGTCGCCCGAGCCCGCCTGGGCGATGAACGCGGCCATGGTCTGCATCGCCTTGCCGAGGTCGAGGGTGAAGTTGGGCTGGCCGCCGCCGGCGATGTAGACGATCATCGTCTCGCCCGCGCCCCGCGAGATCGCCAGGATGACGGCCGCGACGATGCCGGAGAAGGCCGCCGGGAGCACCACGCGGAGTGAGGTGATCATCCTGGAGGCGCCCAGCGCGTACGAGCCCTCCCGCAGCCCGCTCGGCACCGCCGTCATCGCGTCCTCGGAGAGCGAGGCGACGATCGGGATGATCATGAAGCCGACGACCAGGCCGGCGCACAGCGCGTTGAAGATCTCGATCTCGAACGGCAGGATGCCGCGCAGCAGCGGCGTGACGAAGCTCAGCGCGAAGAAGCCGAAGACCACGGTCGGGATGCCCGCCAGCACTTCGAGGACCGGCTTGCAGATCTTCCTGACCCGCGGCCTGGCGTACTCCGACAGGTAGACGGCGGCGCCCAGGCCGAGCGGCACGGCCACCACGATCGCGATGCCGGTCGTGATGAGGGTCGCGCTGACCAGCGGCAGCACGCCGTAGTGCGGAGGCTCGAACAGCGGCCCCCACTGGGTGGAGGTGAAGAACTCCACCGCGCTGATCTGGCCGAAGAACCTGATCGTGGGTTCGAGCAGCGACACCACGATGCCGATGGTCGTGGCGACGGAGACCAGGGCGGCGACCAGCAGGATCGCCTTGATGACCTGCTCGCCGTGACGCGGGCGCGACCGCGCCAGGGACATGGGTGTCCCTGGCGCGGTCGCCGACTGGCGGGGAGCCATTCAGCCCGCCTGCGTCTTGAGCGCGGCGAAGTCGGTCTTGAGCTTGGCCTCCTGCTCGGCGTTCAGCGGGACGAACTGGGCGTCCGTCGCGATTTTGTTGATGTTGGCGACGAAGAAGTCGAGGAAGGCGGCGACCTCGGGTCGCTTCGCCGCCGTGGCCGACGGGTAGACGAACAGCGCCCGGGACAGCGGGGCGTAGGTGCCGTTCTGCGCGGTCTCGACGCTCGGGGCGACGCAGCCCTCGCCGGAGTCGATCTCCACGGCCTTCAGCTTGTCGGCGTTCTCCTCGAAGTAGGTGAAGCCGAAGTAGCCCAGGCCGCCCTTGGAGCCCGTCACACCCTGGACGGTGATGTTGTCGTCCTCGCTGGGGCTGTAGTCCTTGCGGCTCGCGCCCTCCTCACCGTTGATCTCGTCGGTGAAGTAGTCGAAGGTGCCCGAGTCGGTGCCCGGACCGAACAGCTTCAGCGGCTCGTCGGGGAACTTGGCGTCGACCTGCTTCCAGGTGGTCACCTTGCCCTCGGCCGCCGGCTCCCACATCTTCCTGAGCTGGTCGGTGGTGAGACAGGTCGCCCAGGTGTTCTCCTTGTTCACCACCACGGTGAGCGCGTCGGTCGCGACGGACAGCTGGCTGTGCTTGATGCCCTTGGCGTCGCACGCGGCCTTCTCCTCGTCCTTGATCGGACGGGAGGCGTCGGCGACGTCGGTCTCGCCGTTGCAGAACTTCTCGAAACCGCCGCCGGTGCCGGAGGTGCCCACCGTGACGTTGATCTTGGGCTGCTCCTCGGCGAAGAACTCCGCGGCGGCGCTGGTCAGGGGCGCGACGGTGCTGGAGCCGTCGATCTTGACCTGCCCGGTCAGCTCGGCGCCCGCGGCCTGGGTGGCGGCAGTGGTGCCCTCCCCGGCGGGCGGCGTGGTGTTGGTGCCGCCGCATGCGGCGGAAAGGGCCACAACGACGGCGGCCGTCGCCACCGCGCTGAGGCGGCGCTGTCCACTGGTCACGGTATGCGTTCCTTCTCCGTAGTGAGCTCTGGTTGCGGTGCAACTAGATACAAACGGGAGAAAGTGAACAGACAGCGAACAGGTCATGACCGCATCTGGAAGGGGTGTGCCGAGGCGCGTGAATCTCCGCTCCACGCGCCCGGAGATTCAGGAGCGAAAGGGGCGTAGGCGAGTGCCGAAGAAGGTGACCAGTTTCGACGTCGCCCAGTTGGCCGGCGTCTCCCAGCCGACCGTGTCCCGGGCCCTGCGCGACGTCCCCGGCATCTCGCCCGAGACCCGCGAACGGGTCATGCGCGCCGCCCGCGAGCTGGCGTACATCCCGAGCGAGGCCGGCCGCACGCTGTCGATGCGCACCACCAGGCGCATCGCGGTGGTCACCGAGGAGCTGACCAATCCCTACTACCCGGAGCTGGTCGAGCCGCTGCGCCGCCACCTGGCCCGGCACGACTTCCGCACCGTGGTCGTGACCGACAACGTCGAGGGCCCCATCGGGCTGGAGGCGCTGGCCGACGGCTCCTACGACGGCGTCATCCTCACCACGACGCGACGCCGTTCCACGCTGCCCCGCGACCTCGCCGAACGCGGCATCCCGCACGTCCTGGCCAACCGGCTGCTCGACCGGGCCGAGTCCGACAGCTGCGGGTTCGACAACCAGGGCGGCGCGACGGCCATCGGCGACCTGCTGGTCGAGCTGGGGCACGAGCGCGTCGGCGCCGTCCAGGGCCCCGCGGCCACGTCCACCGGTCAGGAACGCGCCGACGGTCTCGACCGCGCGCTGCGCCGCCACGGCGTGCACCCGCGCCACGAGCTCACCAGGCGGGTCGACTTCACCCACGACGCGGGGCGAGCCGCGGCCCTTGACCTGCTCTCCCGCGCCGACCGTCCCACGGCGATCGTCTGCGGCAACGACGTGGTCGCGTTCGGCGTGCTGTCGGCGGCGCGCGAGCTGGGCCTCACCGTCCCGGCGGACCTGACCGTGATCGGCTTCGACGACATCCCGATGGCCGCGTGGCCGCTGATCGGCCTGACGACGGTGCACTGCGACCTCGACCTGCTCGCCCGGATGGCGGTCGACCTGCTGCTCCGCCACGACCGCTCGCCGGACGAGCGGCCGGTCGAGCGCCGCGTCCCCACCCGGCTGGTGCTCCGGTCCACGCACGGCCCGCCGTGACGCCGTGGCGACCTGGACCCGCACCCCGGTCGCCACGGCCGTGGCCGTGTCGGCCCTGCAGGGGCTGTCCGGCGGGCGCGCGGCGGTGGCGTTCGGGGCGATGCCCAAGGCCTGGAGCGAGGACTGGCACGGCGTCGACCACAGCAGGCCGGTCGCCCGCATGCGCGACTTCATCGGCGCGGTCCGCCAGGCCTACGAGGCTCCGGACGGCGTGCCGCGCGATCACGACGGGCCGTTCTACCGGTTCGCCGGCTACCGCCGCCTGGCGCCGCCGACCGGCCATCCGCTGCGAGTGTGGATCGCCGCCACCGGCGCCAAGATGACCGAGCTGGGCGGCGAGGCGGCCGACGGTCTGCTGATGAACGTCATGTGCTCCCCGGAATGGGTCCGTGAGACGTCGCTTCCCGCCATCGCCCGGGGCGCCGCCTCGACGCGGCGCGACTCGCCGGTCGGCCGGGCCGCCATGGTCTACACCACGATCGGCGACGACGAGCGGGAGGCGATCGACCGGGCGCGGCCGGGCATCGCCTTCTACTTCCGGACCCCGTACTTCCACGACGTCCTGCGGTGGCACGGGTTCGAACGCGAGCTCGCCGCGGGCCTCGACGCGATGGCGCGCGGCGACGAGGACGCCCTGGTGGCGTCGGTCAGCGACGAGATGGTCACCACCTTCAGCCTGGCCGGTTCGCGGCGATCCGTGCTGGACCGGCTGCGCGTGCACGCCGAGATCTACGACTGGATCGAGCTCGCGCCACCGGTCGGCCTCGACGGGCCGACGACGGTCGGGCTGCTGGAGCAGATCGTCGCCGCCATCCCCGACATGAACGACGTGTTCCGCCACTGAAGGTTCCTCCACCGAAGCCCCTCCACCGAAGCCCCTCCACCGAAAGCTCCTCCACCGAAAGCTCCTCCACCTGAAGGTTCCTCCACCGAAGCTCCTCCACCTGAAGCTCCTCCACCGAAAGGCCCTGTCATGACCGAGACCACCCCCGCCGAGCGCCAGGAACTCGACCGGCTCCGGCAGCTGATCACCACCCTGTTCGAGAACTTCGGCAACGGCGACATCGACGCCATGGAGACGTTGCTGGCCGACGACTGCACGCTGTGGGACCTGTTCGTCCCCGACCTGGTGGTGGGCCGGCAGCAGCGGCTCGACTTCCACGAGACCGACCGGGCCCAGTCGAAGGCTCGGGGCGAGTTCGCGTGGAACATCAACTTCGTCCGCGAGGAGATGTGGGGCGACGTCGCCCTCCTCTGCTACTACTTCGACTTCACCTACGGCGAGCCGAACGCCATGTCGGCGTCCGTGCGCATCACCGACCTGCTCCGCCGGCGCGACGGCGAATGGAAGATCGTCCACCACCACGAGGGCCGCACTCCGGAACCTCCGTCCTTCCCGCACTGACTCCCACCAGACCGGTCACCGCCGGACAAGTGGTCTATCCCAGGACGCGGGCGGGGCGTAAGATCAACGCCGATGTCAGGCGCGACGCCAGGTCGTCCGCGTCCCCGGCTCCCGCCCGCGCGGACCGGCGAGAAAGGCCCGTGCCTGCGACTCGTCACCCCCCAGGAGTAGCCATGCGGAAGGCAGTCGTCACCGGCAGCACCAAGGGAATCGGCTTCGCGCTCGCCCGGGAGCTGCTCCGGCGCGGGCACTCCGTGGTCGTCTCGGGCCGCACCCAGGCGGCCGTGGACGACGCCGTCGAGCGGCTGCGGCCGGAGGCGACCGGAGAGGCCACGGTCCACGGGTTCGCCGTGGACGTCACCGATGCCGAGCAGGTCGAGAAGCTGTGGACGGCGGCCGTCGACGCGCTCGGCGGGGTCGACCTGTGGATCAACAACGCCGGTGTCGCCCACACCACCCGTTCCATCGTCGAGACCACGCCCGACGACGTCCGCGCGATGGTCACCACGAACATGCTCGGCACCGTGTACGGCTCCCAGGTCGCCGTCCGGGGCATGCGAGCCCACGGCGGCGGCCAGATCTTCAACATCCTCGGCGGCGGCAGCGACGGCCGGATCCGCCCGGGCATGGGCGTCTACTCGGCCACCAAGCGCGGCCTCGACTCGTTCACCCGGGCGCTGGCCAAGGAGGTCGCCGGGACCGGCGTACGGATCGGGCAGGTCAGGCCCGGCATCCTCATCACCGAGGGCTGGCTGCGGGAGGCCGCCGTCGCCCCGGAACTGGTGGCCAAGCAGCGAAAGGCGCTCAACATCCTGTGCGACCACGTCGATGACGTCGCGCCCTACCTCGTCGACAGGATGCTGGCCAGCACCAGGAACGGCGACGCCGTCGCCTGGCTCACCACCGGCCGGATGACCAGGAAGTTCCTCGCGCCGCGCAGGCGGGACGTGCTCAGCCGCTACGGCCTGTGACGCCCGGAGCCGAAGGCGGAGGCCACCGGCTTCGACGGCAGATACCCCCTACCCGTATCATGAGGAGCCGACCACCAAGGAGGCTCCACGTGTCTCACGACAGCCACCACCCCCCTTCCCGGTCAGCCGGGTCTCATGACCATGACGCCGCCGGCCCCGGCGCGTCCTGGGCGATGGCGGCGCAGGCGACCCTGCACTGTCTGACCGGGTGCGCCATCGGCGAGGTGCTCGGCATGGTCATCGGCACCTCGGCCGGCCTGAGCAACCTCGCGACCGTTGTGCTGTCGGTGGCGCTGGCGTTCGTCTTCGGCTACGCGCTCACCATGCGCGGCGTGCTGCGCGCCGGGGTGGGGCTGCGCACCGCGCTGAAGGTCGCGCTGGCCGCCGACACCATCTCCATCGCCGTCATGGAGGTGCTCGACAACGCGGTGATGCTCGTCGTGCCCGGGGCGATGGACGCCGGCGTCACCAGCATGCTCTTCTGGGGCGCGCTGGCCGGCTCCCTGCTCGTGGCGTTCCTGCTCACCACTCCGGTGAACAAGTGGCTGATCTCACGAGGCAAGGGGCACGCCGTGACGCACCAGTACCATCACGGCCACTGACGACCGGTCGCCTCGGGGCCGTGCTCAGCCCACACGGATCGGGAGGGTGCGCGGGCCGCGCACCTGACCCGTGGCCCAGGTCACCGGCGCCGAGTCGGAGAGCCCGAAGACCGGAAACCGCTCCAGCCAGACCTCGAGGGCGACCCGCAACTCCATGCGGGCCAGGTGCGACCCGACGCAGCGGTGGATGCCGAGGCCGAACGCGGCGTGCCGGTTGACCTCGCGGTCGATGACGACGTCGGCCGCCCGGTCGAACTGCGCCGGGTCCCGGTTGGCGGCCGGGAACGACAGCAGGACCCAGTCCTCGGCCTTCATGTCGACGCCGCCCCAGTGCATGTCCTCCTTGACCAGCCGGGCCATCGTGACCGGGGCGTAGGCGCGCAGCAGCTCCTCCATCGCGGTCGGCAGCAGCTCCGGCTCGGCCACCAGCCGCTCGCGGTCGGCGGGAGTCTTCGCCAGATGCCAGAGAGAGGCGCCGATGGCGCTCCACGTCGTGTCGATGCCGGCGATGAGCAGCAGCGCCATCGTGCCGGCCACGTGTGACTGCTCCAGCTTCCGGCCGTGCAGCTCCACGTTGACGAGGTAGGTCGTGAGGTCGTCGCGCGGGTGGTCGACGTGGTCGCGGATCTGCGTGAGCAGGTAGTCGAACAGCTTCTCCATCCGGGGGATGCGCACCTCGGGCGGAGCGTTGACGCCTTCGAGCGCGTTCTCGACGAACTCGCGGAACTGCGGCCCGTCCTCGGGCGGGAAGCCGAGCATGTCGGCGATGACGCGCATCGGGATGTGCTGGGCGTAGTCACGGGCGGCGTCGACGACCTCCTGCCCCTCCAGCGCGTCGATGAGCGAGTGGCAGAACGCCCGGGTCTCCGCCTCCCGCCGGGCCACCGCGGTCTTGGTGAACGCCGGCAGCAGGAGCCTGCGCGCGTGGTGGTGGAAGGGCGGGTCGGAGGAGATCGGCGGCACGCTGCCCACCGGCGCCAGTTCGAGAGGCGGCCGGACGTTGCTCACGATGATCGCGCGCGAGGAGAAGCGCTCGGTGTCGTAGGCGATGGCCGCGACGTCCTCGTAGCGGGTCGGCAACCAGGCGCCGCCGAACCGCTCGGTGCGCGCGATCGGGCAGCGCTGCCGCAGGTCGTCCTGGATGGGGTACGGGTCGGCCGCCCATTCGGGCTCGGCGTGGGAGAAGTCGGTCGCCCAGTCGGAGACCGGGCCGGTGATGATCTCGTTGCGGATGCCGAGGGGCCGCTCCTCCAACGCCTCCCGGTAGTCCTGGCCGAAGCGATCGTCGACGGTCATGGCGGCTCCTAGAGGATCTCGATCGCTCGTTCGGGACAGTTGGACACCGCCAGGCGCGCGGGCCGCTCCTCGCCGGGCGGCACGGAGCCATCGCCGATGACCTGCCCGTAGCCCTCGTCGTCCTCGCCGAACAGGTCGGGGGCGAGGTCGTAGCAGCGGCCGTGTCCCTGGCATCGCCCGGCGTCGATCCGTACCTTCACTGCGGTGCTCCCGTCGGTGCTGTGGTGTCGGTCGGAGCGAGGGCGCCGACGATCCGGGTGAGCAACGAGGTCCACTCCTCGTCGTTCACGGCGTGCAGGTCCGGTGTGATCAGCGCGCTGCCCATCGCCAGCAGCAGGCAGAGGTGGGCGAGCGCGTCCGGCGACAGCGTGGTGTCGAGCTCGCCCGCCGCCTGGCCGACGTGGACCAGCCCGGCGAGCCAGTCGGCGCGTTCGCCGATGTAGTCGCGCATGGGCAGGGCGACGTCCTGGTCGCGCCGGGCCGCGACCAGCGCCTCGACGATGAGATAGCCGGCGGCCTCGCGGCGGTGGGGCAGCCGTCGGCCGACGTCGACGAGCAGGTCGGCGATCGGCCGGTCGGGTTCGGCGGCGAACAGCGTGGCCAGCAGGCGCGGCCCGTGCGCGCGCAGCGCGGCCACCAGCAACTCGGCCTTCGAGCCGAAGTGCGCGTACAGCGCGCCGTTGCTCACTCCGGCGGCGGCGGCGATGTCGGCCACGCGGGTGCCGTCGTAGCCGCGCTCCGCGAACCCGTCGGCGGCCGCCTGCAGCAGCCGTTCACGGGTCGCGCCATATGCGAATTAAAAGAGCGTTCATTTCCTCCGTCAAGAGCGCGACGAATACTCTATGGGTGTCTGGCGCGCTTGCAGATGTCAGTACGGCACGGGGGATGTCAGCGGACCTGGCAGCAGGCCATCGCAGATGTCAGTAGGCACGTGTACAGCAGGAGGTTCGGCCAAGGAAATGATGACGGTGCGGCCCCGGCGGCTGGCGTTGGTGGTGGCACCGGCGTCCGGCGAGTCGTTCGCGTCGTGGGTTGATCGGATGGCCCTGCGGAACGGATGTCCGGCGTGGGCGATAATCGAGGCGTTGGGGGTGGATGTACGCGCGTCGAGTGACGTCCGTTCACTGGCGTACGGCGTCGTCACGATGCCGGAGACGTGCAGGGCGATCGAGGCTGCTACAGGCGTGAGCTCCGAGGTCGTGCGTGGTATGCACCTGGAGGTGTTCGACGGCTCGGTCCTGGATCTGGCCGGCGTCCGCGTGGGCGACAAGGAGTCAGTCCGCCGGGCTGAGGGCCGTGAGTGGGTGCAGTTCTTCGGCAGCCGGGTATGCCCGACGTGCCTGGCGGCTTCGGGCGGAGTGTGGCTGGTCTGGTGGAAGCTGGGCTGGGCTGCGGTTTGTCCCGAGCATAGGACTCTGCTGGTGGATCTCTGCCCGAGATGCCGCGTTTCCGTGCGACGAGGTCCCGCCGGGCGGCCTGCGCGGCTTTCTCGCTCACGGATGCCGGCTCCGTTGCGGTGCGGTGCGCTTCTCAGTGGGGCCGTATGCGATCAGCCGATCCCGCAGATCGGTACGAGCTCGGTGAGTAGCAAATTCGCTGATCAGCAACAACTCGTGCTTGAGGTGGTGACCCATCGCCGGTCGGCGCTGATCGCAGGCCAGGTGGTGAGTGCCGGTCAGTGGTTCGCGGCCTTGAAAGCGACGGCGATGCTGGTCCGGCTGGGGGTGCCGGAGGTTCTCCCTCTGCTGGATGCGCCTCTGGATGGTCAGGGCGCGCTGGCCGCAGAGGTTGGTGGACAGCGGTGGAATCGGGCGGGGCCGGTGGGCCGCTTCGGGATGGCTCCGCGGACGGCGCTGGTGGCTGCGGGACTGCTGGCCGTGGCTTTGGAGGTGGCTGCGGCGGAAAGCGAGTCGGCGCTGGTGGCCCGGTTGATGCCGCTGGCTGCCGCCGCGCGGATGCGATGGAAGGAGCGGCGGCCGGATCTGTTGACGCAAGTGGCTACGTGCGCGCCATCAAACGTGATCAGGCTCGTTTCCGGTTCGGTGAGCAGGAGGAGCCGCCTCCGGCGCTGAGTCTGGTCCCGCCCGCCGATCAGGAGGATCCGGCGCAGGACGAGGTGGTGGACTTGTCCGAGCTGGAGGAGTTCGAGATCTGGGATCCCGGCGCACCGCGGGGGCCGGGCAGCGCATGAGGAAACGTGTCGCGCAGCCACGCACCAAGGAGCAGTGGCGCGAGTTCTGCGCTCGCCCGGCACCACCTCGGCCGGAGCTGGTCAGCCGCGGCGAGTACGACAGCTGGGCCGCCGAGCGGCAGGACCCGTTCGATGAGATGCGCAGAAGCTGCAACGCCAACCCGCCGTTCCTCAAGCATCCGCAGGTCCTGCGGGTGCTGGCCGCGCTGAAGCCGAAGCTGACCCAAGGCCGATACAGCCAGGACGCCACCTTTCACAGCGCGATCATCAACGGGCCGGGGCACTGCGGCAAGACGTCGCTGCTCAAGCTGATCGGCAAGGAGTGCGAGCTGGACTGGCGGCGCCGCCATCCCGACCTGGCCCCCGGCCCCGGGGGGTCACCGGCCGACTTTCGCGGAGACTTTCTCGGCGACCGGGTGCCGGTGATCTATGTCAGCGCCAGCACCGGGGCGACCGCCGGCATGCTGTCGCAGGCCATCGGCAAGTTCCTGCACGTCCCGAACCCCGGCCGCACCGCGACGCAGTGGACCCTCACCGACCCCGTGCTGGACGCGATCGAGGCCTGCGGCGTCGAGCTGCTGCTGCTGGACGACCTGCACATGCTGGACAAGATCCGCGACGGCGGTCAGGAGACCAACGACCACATCAAGAACCTGGCCAACCACGCCGCGGTCACCATCGTCGGCGCCGGGATCCTGCTGGAGCAGGGCAACCTGTTCACCGACGGCGCCCCGCCCCGCACCCGGCCGGGCAAGGCCGGCACCGCCCCGGCTGGGCACGAGCGTGGCCGGGCCGGCCAGTTCGGCTCCCGCTTCGCCGACCTGCAGCATCTGGCCCCGCTCACGATCGCCACCCGCGAGGAGCAGCGCACCTGGATGTCGCTGGTGCGCCACTTCGAGACCAACCTGATCCTGCTCGATCACCCGGCCGACGACCTGACCCTGCACCACTGGCGCTACCTGCACGAACGCACCTCCGGCTACATCGGCTCGCTGGCCATGCTGTTCAAAGAAGCCGCCCACCGGGCGATGGACACCGGCGTCGAAGCCCTCACCCGCACCATCCTGGACAGCGTGGTGCTCGGCCACGATGACGAGGTCGACTACGCCAAGACCCAAGCCCGCCGCCAGTCCGCCGCCCGCCGTCGCACCGCCAAGAAGGCCCCGCCCGCTTCCGGCCGGGACGCGAGTACCGGATGATCCGGCCCGACCTCGACCTCGACCTCGACCTCGACGTCGAGGAGCGGCGCCCGGACCGGCTGCCGCCGCGCCGGCTGGCCCTGGTGCCGCCACCGGTGGACGGCGAGGCGTTCCACTCCTGGTTCTTCCGCCTGGTCGAGGCGCAGCACAGCCACCGCGACACCCTCGTGTCCCTGCTCGGTCTGCCGCCCTACACCCCGCAGCGCTACACCCTGGGCGAGGACTTCCTGACCATCTTCGACGGCGAGTACGTCTTTGAGAATCTGCGGGATACCACCGGGCTGCGCGCCCGCGCCATGATGCGCATGGCGCTGTTCGGTCAGGGCGGCCAGTTCATCACCTACAGCTGGACCGGCACCACCAGCACCCGGCCCTGGCCCTGGCGCGCCGAGACCGCCGCCGTCTGCCCCCGCTGCCTGGCCGGGCCCGACCCGATCTGGCGCATCGCCTGGCACCTGCTGCCCTGCGTCATCTGCCCCCAGCACCGCGTCTATCTGACCGGCTGGTGCCCGAGCTGCCACACCCGGATCAGCGTCGGCGACACCCCCCGCTACCGGCGCGAATGCAACGGACCGTTCGGCCCGCAGGGCCGCATCGTCGGCGCCCGCAACTGCCGGCAGCAACTCGCCCGGCTGCCCTGCCAGCCGGTCGGAAACGAGCGGCTGCTGCGCATCCAGCAGGGCCTCCTGGCCCGGCTACGCCGCTCTCGCGATGGACCCATCGAACCCGTTAAGGCGTTCTGGGACCTCTATGAGCTGTTGTTCCGCCTGGCGATCTATTTCGGCACCCCGGAGATGCTCCCCGCCGACACCGACGCCCACCCGTGGTGGACCTTCCACGAGTTCTGCCACCTGCGCGACCAACTCGCCCTCACCGCCGGACCCACCGCCCGCGAACGCTGCGGCGACCTGCTCGCCTACCAGCCCGGACCGCTGCTCAGCGCCGCCGCGCTGCTCATCATCGACGAACTCAGCTTCACCGGCAGCCCGCTGGACGCGCTGCGCTACTTCATGGACCAACGCCGCTACGACCCCTGGGCCGGCACCCTCTGGCACGAATACTGCGACGACTACCACCCCACCGCCGTCACCAACCGGATCCTGAACCACCTCAAGATCAGAACCCTCGACCCGGCACTGCTCAAACCGCTCGCCCTCTCGGAACCCGGCGCGCCCCACTACCTGCACCCAGCCGAAACCGCCGAAGACCTCGACCTGCCCGAAGCCGCGCTGCTCCTGGCCGGCGAAGGCATGCGCCCCTGGCAAACCACCGCAGCTTTCCGGGCATCCCTGAAGCGAGTACAGGCCGCAACAATCACACCTTGATCGGCCTGCATCGCATTCCAAAGGTTTCCTTGACATCTGATCGTCGTTAACCCAGGATTCCAAGCATGTCTTTGGAATCCTGGAAGAAGCTGCCACGGCAGGTGGTCGACGATCCGGCCGCCATGCGGGCATTCGCCCACCCCGTCCGCCTGGCACTGCACGAGCTGCTGATGCGGGCCGGCGCCACAACTGCGGCTGACGCCGCCCGCGAGGTCGGCATCAGCCAGGCTCTGGCTTCCTACCATCTGCGGCAACTCGCCAAGTACGGCTTCGTGGAGCAGGCCGAGGCGCGCGACGAGCGGGAACGGCCGTGGAAGGCGACGTCGCTGACCCAAAACTGGTCCGATGCCGAGTCGAGCCCCGAGGCCTCGGCCGCCCGCGGCCTGCTGGAACAGGTCATCGCCGAACGGGCGCTGGCACGGCTGGCCGAGTGGCAGGAGCGCCGCATGGACGAGCCGGACCCGTGGCGAACGAGCGGCGGGATCGGTAACTCCTATCTCTATGTCACACCCGACGAGCTCGCCGCGCTCGACGCGGAGTTCGGCCGCCTGCTGGAGCCGCTGATGGCGCGGATCGCCGACCCGTCCGAGCGGCCGGAAGGGGCGCGGCCCGTCCTGCTGACCACCCTCCTGGTTCCGCTCCCGACCACCGGCACCGGTGACTGACGCCAGGGACGCCACCTTGCCGGGAGAGAAACCGGCGGGGAGGCCACGAGCGCTCGTCGAATGGAGCGATTCCGCCGGATACCCGCCCGATCTTCATCTTCTACCACGCATTTCCCGAAGAGCCCTGAGGAGCCTCTCGTGCATCACTTACAGGAACAGCTCATCCGCGCGAACTTGTCTGAGCGGCGAGCCGAGGCCGCACACCTGCGGATGATCCCGCCGCGCTCGCGTCGGAGTGTTCTTCTATGCCTCCGCTGCCGGCTCGCGGTCACTCTCCGCCGCCTCGCTGATCACCTCGAACCGGCCCTACAGTCCCGAGGTCGCCAGCCGACCCGCTGACGCCGGAATAGTCCAGGGATGACCACCCCCGATACAACGACCGTCGCATGTCTCCCTAGGCCCGAGGTGAACGATCTTCGGCTGGATACTGTCAACTTCGATAAGGTGAGCGGCGATACTTCGAGACCTATCGAAACGACAGTGCCCAGGTCGGGAACAGCTCTCACTGTCATCTTCGCTGCGTCCAGACAATGGACTGCGTGCCGCCGGTCCTCCGCCCGTCTGTCTTCGTGTCAACGCCTATGTCCGGTTACGGGTGGGCTCGTGCAGTCTCACATCCGGGATCTCAGCACGTCGACCTCGCAGCCTGGCAAGAACGGGTCGAACCCGTGCTCGACCAGCCAGCGGATCGCCAGCAGGCTTCGCGACGACCACCATCCGCGAATCACGTCGAGGTCGACATCGGTGCCATAGCCGGCGACGACGTCGCCAAGACGCTCCTCGTGTCCGAACGTCAGGATGGCCAGGTCATGCAGGGCGTCGCCCTGGCTCGCCTCAGACCAGTCGATCACGCCGGTGATCTCGTCACCGTCGACGAACACGTGGCTGACCTGCAGATCGCCGTGCGTGAACACCGGTGTCCACGGCCGGAGCGCGGCCTCGGCAACCTGACGGTTACGCGTGACCAGGTCGGCCGGAAGGACGCCGTTCGTGATGAGCCGCTCGCATTCGCCGTCGAGGCGCGACGCGACCTCCTCCAGGTTCGGGCCAGGCCAGGGCGGCAGTGGCGCCTCGTGCAACTTCCGCACGGCGGCACCCGCCGCGGCCCACGCCGCCGATGAGACGGTCGATGGCTCGCCGAGGCGGCCGAGTGCCGTGCCGGGGAGGGCGGCGAGCGCGAGCACGGGGGGCTTGCGCCACAAGACGTCCGGAGTCGGGATCGGCGCCAACGTCATCGCCTCGACCTCGACGTCGGTACGCCTCTGGTTGGTGTCGATTTTCAGAAACACGTCGCCGACGCGCAGGGTCGCGCGCTCATGATGGGCGACGACGACCTTGATCTCCTCCACGTCGGCCATTATCACGGCGTCACGCTGACGAACGCGACGGGCTCGGCGCCGTTGGCGGCGACGAGGTGGACGTTGTCGCCGTCGAGCGCGTCGGTGTCGGCTGGCATACTTCTCCGATGGGTACGCCGAGGGCTTTCTGGTCCAACACGACGCATGACTGGGGGAGCGGCGTCCACGTCGACCACCTCACGCACATCCGCCAGAGGCCGGCCACGTTCGCTCCCGGCGGCGTCCCGCACCTGATCCTGGAAGTCGTCGCCCACGCCGCCGTTGAGGCCGAGGGACGGTCGTCCACTTCCGGCCGGACCGGTCTCTGCCCACGCTCGGCGCGTTGCCGACCGACGAACTGCTACGGCTCGCCTTGTCCTGGCCGGCTCGGCGACGAGCCGACCGACGGGCACTGGTGGACCTACGCCCCGCTGCGGTTCGACGACTACCACGCCTGACGGCGCTCCGCTGGTGGTGGACGTCCAGACACTCGGCTCCGTGTCGCTCACGGTCGGCGCGGGGTACGGCGGCGACCCGGAATGGCAGCACGGGCAGTGGAAGGGCCGTGACTGGACGTCGGCCAGCGAGTACGACCTCACCGACCCCGGGATCGTCGGCCGGCTGCCGTACTCCACCGTCGGCCACATCGCCCGGGTCACCTGTGAGGGAAGCGTCGGCCATGGCATGTTCGAGCACGCCGTGATGGGCCGCCATGACCCGTCGGGGTTCAAGGGCTGGCTCGACATGGCTCCCTGACAGGCCCGGCCTGGCTCGACGACGGGGAAGGCCGTAGGCTGAGCCGCGGCGCGGACGTCGCGCGATCGTGAGGATCCTCCAGAGACATCGCCCCATGGGCTGAGGGTCGGGCCGGAGAACCGGTCGTGTCTCCCGAGCAGGGGAGGTGCGGCCGCATGGCCGAACGAAGGATCATCGCGGTGGTGTTGCTGGCCGGTGTCACGGCCGCCATGACGCTCGGGGCGTTGACCCCGTTCCTGGCACAGCTGAGCGACGAGTTCGCTCTCCCTTTCGCGACGACGGGCTGGTTGGCGTCCGGGGTCACCTTGGTGGCCGGGCTCACCTGTATGCCGGTGGGCCAGTGGGCGGACACGCGTCGATTGCGCGGGCCGTTCATCGCAGGACTCCTGATACTCGCGGCGGCGAGCATGGCGTCGGCGAGCATGAGCCACTCCGAAGCGCTGATCGTGCTCCGCGTGGGCCAGGGGGTCGGATACGCGGCCGTGGTGGTTCTGGGCCCCGCCCTGCTCGCCCGGCTGCTCCGAGCCGAGCGGGCACGGCTCGCGCTGGCGTTGTGGGGGATGTGCGTTCCGGTCGGTTTGGCCCTGGCCTCGGTGATGGGCGGGTTGCTGAGCGCTTCAGGATGGCGGGCGTCGGCGACCGCGATAGGAGGGCTGGCGCTCGTCACGGCCGGCGTGGCACGCCTGACCCTGCCGGACATCGCGGGTCGCCCCCGGCAGGCGGTGCGCGGGCGTGGCCGCGGGGTCTGGCCGCTGGCCGTGGCGTTCGCCCTGATCGCCCTGGTCGGGGTGGCCGTGGTGACCCTGTTGTCGACGTTCCTCTCCACCGTGCATGGACTGGCCGTGAGCGACGCGGGTCTGGTGACCGGGGTGGTGGCCGCGTCGAGCGCGCTCGGCAGCATGTCGGCCGGAGCGCTGCTGAACGCGGGGGTGGCGCCACAGCGGCTCCTGGCCGCGGTCATGCCCATGGCGGCGGCGTCCGCAGGTGTTCTGCTCGCCGGATCGACTGTCGTGGCAGCCCTGTCGGCGGCGGCCCTGATGGCGATGAACGGGCTGGCCGTGTCGGCGCTGTTCGCGATGGTGCCCGTGGTCGCGGGCGACCGTACGGCCTGGGCCGCCGGCGCCCTGACCCAGCTCGGCAGCCTGGGCACGCTGCTGGGGCCGCCCCTGTACGCCGCTGTCATGGAACGAAGTGGCTGGGCGGCGCTGGTCCCGGTGACGATCCTGGTCGCGGCGGTCGGACTCGGCTGTGCCGTGGCGGCCCTGCGGCAGCGACCCGGTAGACCTCGACCGTCTCCTTCGCGGCCCTGGCCCAGCTCAGCCGATCCCGGACGAACCGTTCCCCGTTCTCCGAGAGAGCACGGCGTGCGGCCGGATCGTTCATGAGGTCGATCACGGCGTCGGCGATGGAGCCGGGGTCGGCGCTCCGGGCGTACCGCACGGCGGGGGCGGCCGGGTCGCCGAGGAAGATCTGGGATGCGCCGGACCGTGGGCGCCGGACTGCGGCGAAATGCATGACTTACGGCTTTTGTGGCGTCTGGATTTCATGCAATGTCCAGTCATACTCCGAAAGCGAACTCTATTCGTTCTCTATATAGATGGGGAGTTTTTTGTGGATCTTCCTGTTGTGGCTGGCGGGATTCCCGGGGTTTCGCGTTGGCGCCGGTCCGAGCGCCGCGCAGGGGCGTGTGCCCGCCAACCGTGACGAGACCTTCGGCTCGTCGAGCGCGCCGCCTCATGGGCCGACGCGCGTCAGTCCCACCCGCCGGAGGAGCCGCTGTCCCCACCGCTGTCCCCGCTGCTGGACGATCCACCGCTGGAGTACCCGCCACTGGAGCCCCCGCGGCTGGACGATCCACCGCCCGAGTAGCCACCGCCCGAGTAGCCACCGCCTGAGTAACCGCCGCCCGAGGACCCGCTCGTTGAAGCCTCGCCGGCGGAATCGGCGTGCGGCGAGATGTCGGCGAGCCAGTCCAGGTTGCCGGCTTCCGGCTCGAACCAGCCCTTGGCGCCCTCGTCCAGGTTGCCGGCATCCGACTTGGGCCAGTCGCCGCCGCCCTCGGGGAAGTCTCGCGCCATGGACCCGGAGATCTGGTTCACCCACTGCTTCCACACCTCGGCGGCCGCCTCACCGTAGTGCCGCCGCGTCTCCGCGACGGCGGCGGGATCCCACTTGACGCGCCTGACCCGACCACGGCGCAGGGCGCGAAGTCCTGCCGTGAGCTCAAACCCGCTCACCGGCCGCGAAGCGCGGGCGGCCGCGCTGGACGGCGGCATGCTCGGGTCCGGAGTCACGTCATCCCGATAGGCGACCGCGGTGTAGGGAGAGTGGTCCGCCACTCCGTACCGCCATACCTGCTGGGCGGACACCGTCCTGAAGACCTCCTCCTGCCTGCGCCTCTCCGCCGCCAGCCTGAGCCTGATCTCCTCCTGGACGGGCTGGTACGCCTCGACCGCCCGCCGGACTCGTGCGTCATGGCGTGAAGAGATCCGACGGGTCCGCCAGCGTAGCTCCCAGGCCTTCGCCTTGTGGAGCTCATCCCTCGCCGCCGCGATCTCCCCGCGGCACTCCTGTAAGGCCGCCAGCCACGCCAGCCGCTCGTCCTCGGTCCCTGGCACCCACTGCGTCAGATCGTCATCCTCGCCGGGCCCGCCGTCCCTGCCCTGGAAGCCGCAGAAGAGAACCAGGTCCCCCTTTCCTTTCAGCCCCGTCGGTTCCACAACCGTCTCGACTTTGACCCATTCGGTCACGAGGACCGTCCCTTCCCCCGGTGAAGCCCTCCACCATGATCCCTTGGCCCTTGCCGCTATTCAATGCAAATGGCCACAAATCGATCAGCCAGTCTGTTCTTGACGTTCCAAGAATGTCGGTGACGCCTCAAAGGGGATGACGGTACTGTCCGATTTTCACGGGACAGTCGCAAGCCCTGATCGTCCACCGAACCAGGGCGACTCCACGCGGCTGAGCCGCCCGCCCGGCCCGGAGCTACAGGGTGACGACGATCCTGCCCCGGGCCGTCCCCTCGGTCAGGTAGCGGAGCGCCGCCGGTGCCTCGGCCAGGGGGAACGCGCGGTCGATGACCGGGCTGAGCTCGCCCGTCCTCAGCAGGTCCGCGAGCACGGCCATCGAGTCCTTCGTGGGAGGCGTGGCCCTGGTGGGTCTCGGCAACTGCCGCTGGAACACGGACCGGGCCATCAGACCGACGAAGCGCGGCAGACTGCCCAGCACCTTGCGGCCCGCGTCGCCGTAGCGGTCGTGGCCGATGAGGACGTACGTGCCGTCGGGGGTCAGCGCGCGGCGGCAGTCCGCGAACGAGTGGTTGCCGGGGATGTCCACGATGAGGTCGTAGCGTACGCCGCGCCGGGTGAAGTCCTCCACGGTGTAGTCGATCACGTGGTCCGCGCCGAGCGCGCTCACCAGGTCGAGCTTGGAGGTGTGCTCGACGCCCGTCACCGTCGCGCCGCGCGCCTTGGCGATCTGTACGGCGCACCCGCCCACGCCTCCGGCGGCGCCGTTGACCAGGACGTTTCCCAGCGGGCCCGGCGGGAGGTTCAGCAGGGTGATGAGCCCGGCGGTGGGCACGCACGCGGCCTGTTCGAAGCTGACGCCGCCGGGTTTCGGCGCCAGGTTGTCCGCTGGCACGGAGACGTATTCGGCGTAGGCGCCGCCGTTCTTCCACTGCCGGCCGCGGATGGTCTCGCCGAACACCTCGTCGCCGGGCCGGAACCGGGTCGCGTTCGCCCCTGCCGACTCCACCACGCCGGCCATGTCCGTGCCCGGGACGCGGTTCTTCGGCCGTCGCAACCCGGACCCCATGACGCGCAGCACGTACGGCCGGCCGCTCACGACGTGCCACACGTCGGGGTGCACGGAGGCGGCGCGCACGCGTACGAGCACCTCGTCGTCCTTGACCGCCGGAATGTCGATGTCTCGTAATTGAAGGACATTTGGTGACCCGTACGCTTCCTGGACGATTGCCCTCATGCCGTCATTCTGCGTCGGCAGCGGGCCCGGCGCTGCGCCGCGCTGGCGTACCAGCCGGTGTCCGCTACAAGTCGCCTCCAAGTGAGCCACAAACGCCAGGTGGTGGGCTTCGACCGCGAGCCGACGACGCCTGCGCACGTCGGCGAGGACGACGCCCGCGCACGTCGCCAAGGGGGCTCGCGACTCACTGAAAGGGAGGGAAGACCAGTGGACAAGAAGATCGTTCGATTGGACGACCTGAGCGACGAGCTGACCGCGATCGACGAGGTCGATCTCGGCCTCGTCACCGGTGGCCGGCCGATGGAGCGCTGCTACCACACGGCCGGCACCGAGGGCAGGCCGTCCGACGGCTGGGTTTCGGACTACTAAACCCAGGGGTCGACATGGCGCCGCGTGGGAGGGAAACGCGTCCCTCCCACGCGGCTGAGGGGGAGAGTTGCTGCTGATCCTGAGTGAACCCGGCGACGTGACGGTTCACATGGTCCTGCCCAAGCTGAAAGCCCGAGGGGTGGACGTTCTGTGGTGGGATCCCGGCGAGTATCCGGCCGACGCCCGGCTGACCGCCCGATTCGACGCGGACGGGACCCGGCTCACCCTGGCCAGAGACGGGGAGGTCGCCGACCTCTCCACGGCGACGGCCGTGTGGTTCCGACGCCCCGGGGCTCCGCGCGCCGCCGAGCAGGTCACGGCGGCCGACCTGCGGGATCGCGTCGGGGAGCTCTCGGAGTGGTTTCTCGAAGGACTCTGGGATCTGCTGGACGCGCGCTGGTTGCCCGGCAGGGAGCCGGTGCTGCGCCGGGCGCACAACAAGCTGGTCCACCTGGCCCTGGCCCGGAAACTGGGCTTCGCCGTACCACCGACCACGATCACCAACGATCCGTCCGAGCTGGCGCCCGCCTATGAGCGGGCGGGCGGACGGCTGATCGCGAAACCGATGGAGCACACCCCGTTCCAGATCGACGGCGAGGCGCACACCGTGTTCACCACCGTGGTCGAACGGAGGGATCTCGTGGGCCGGAGCCGGATCGCCCATGAGCCGACCATCCTGCAGCCGTACGTCCAGAAGGCGGTGGAGCTGCGGGTCACGGTGGTCGGCGACCAGGTCTTCACCGCCGAGATCGCCTCGCAGGACTCGCCGCGCACGCGGGACGACTGGCGGCACTATGACTTCGACCGCGCCCGGCACAGCGTGCACCACCTGCCTGATGACGTGGCTCGCCGCTGCGTCGATCTGGTCGCGGCGCTCGGCGTGTCGTTCGGGGCGATCGACCTCATCCTGACCCCCGAAGGGGAGTACGTGTTTCTGGAGATCAACCCCAACGGTCAATGGGGCTGGATCGAAGATCTGACCGGCCTGCCCATCAGCACCGCCATCGCTGACTGGCTCACGGCCGGAGAAACGGACCCGCGATGACTCAGTCCTCCCTCGGCCCTGCCCTGGAAAGCGGCGTCAACCTGCTCCGCGGGCTGACCCGGCGGCGTTCCGCGGTGGCGGAGGCACACCGCACCGCCGATGAGTGGGCCACGGCGCATCCTTCGCTCGCCGCCCAGCTCGTGGCCAGCCCGCGTCCCGGGTCATCGCTCGTCGATTACGATCTGCTGATCGAGGATCCGTCGGGCGGCACCATCATGCTCTGCGTTCAGGCGGACGACGGGGCGTCCTGGCTCGTCGACCACGCGACGCACTGGGCCGCCAGCCGGCTGCTGACCGTCGACGGCACCCCCGTCTCGGTCTCCGAGGCGATGCTCATGCTCCGTTCGCTCACCCGCCCCGGGCTGTCGCCGCAGGACGAGTTGGTGCGGTTCTGCCTCCTGCGCGACGCCGCCGCCAAGGAGCAGGTCAGCCTGTACGACATCCAGGCGGCCGCGGACGGCTTCCGCAAGCGGCGCGGCCTGACCAGCCGGGACACGATGCGGGAGTGGCTGGACCGGATGGGGTTGAGCGCCGAGGCGTTCCACGACCACATGGCTGCCAGCGCGAGGGATCACCGGTTCCGGGCCCGGATGCGTGAGGAGCTCGGCCCCGGGCATCTGGCCCGTCATCCCGAGCGGTTCGCGCGGGTATGGGCGACCTGGGTGCTGTCGGAGGAGCCGATCGACGTCGCCGAACTTGACGGCTCACTCGGCGACCGCTGGGACCTGCGACTGACCAGGGCCCGGACCTGGTCCGGCGATCTGCCCGCCCCTCTGCGCGAGACGCCGGCCGGTGGCGGTGTCGGACCGGTCTCCCACGACGGGCGTTTCCTGACCGGCTTGATCACCGAACGGCAGGAGGCCGTGGCGGACGCCGAAACACTGGAGGCCGCGGGACAGGCCGCCTTCGATCAGTGGCTGGCCGACGCCGCCAAGCGAGCCCAGATCACCTGGCACTGGCTCTGACTCTCCTCCGCTTCCGACGATCAGGAAAAGCCGTGCCCCGGGCGGCCTGCGGAGCAGAGGCGGACCCGGGGCTTACGAGACCGACCAGGTCGCTGACACCTACGCGGAGTTCGCGTTGCGGATGACCCGGGCGGGCCGCTGAGAGGGCCGGCGGCGGTCCGCGTGGTCACACAGGTCTGGGAGCGCCGCCGGTCCGACCGGGTGGCATCAGGCCGGACAGTGGCCCGCCGCGGACGTGCATGGCCCGCAGCGCGGCGGTGCCGGCCAGAACCAGGGTCGCCTCGGGGGTGAGGGGGTGGAATGGGCCGCCACGGACGTCTCGATAGGCCCGTTCCAACGGGGAGGTTCGGAAGAACGCGGCACCTCCCACGACGTCGAGAGCGAGATCGACGATGGCCTTCGCCTCGCACACGGCGTGCCGCTTGGCCACCATCAGCGTGATCAAGGTCGGCTCGTCCGCCGGGGGGTCGTCGCCGACTTCGTCGACGGCGGCGAGCAGCGCCCACCAGGCCACCCGCAGGCGGGTGGCCATCTCTCCCAGCTGACGTACCGTCGCCGGAGCCGGGTCTCCCGTACGCGAGCCGAGCACGCGGAGCGCCTCCTCGTACGCCCCCCGCGCGATGCCCAGATAGACCGCGCTCACGACGGGCGCGAAGTGAATGGCGGCGACCAGCAGCGGCCCCGCCAGCTTCCCGTACGGCCGGCGCCCGAGGATCTTGTCTGCCGGGACGAACACGTCCTCGAACACCAGGTCATGGCTCGCGGTGCCACGCATGCCGAGCGTGTCCCAGGTCTCGACCATCGAAACGCCGGGGCTGGACAGCGGTACCCCCGCGTGCAGCACTTCGGCGTCAGGGCCGGGTTCCCCGAGCACCGCGGAGGTGGAGATGACGGTGGCGACCGGCGCCTGCGAGCAGAACGTCTTCCGTCCGGTGAGCCGGAACCCGCCGTCGACCTCGACGGCCGTGGTCGTCGGGCACACCCAGTCCGATCCGCCGCTGGTGGCCATGATCAGCCCGTCCGCGGCGACCCGGCGCAGCACGCCCTGGGCATCCGGCGCGCCTCGACGGTGCCGCCAGCACTGGACGAGGGTCAGGTAGAGGTGCATGGCCGCGGACAGGGCGGCCGATCCGGCATGGCGGGCGAGCTCGCCCTCGGCCAGCACGACCTGACGTAGTGCGGCGCCCAGGCCGCCGAACTCCGTGGGCACGGCCAATCGGAGGTAGCCGTGATCCCGCATCACCTGGTAGCCCTCGGTGACGAAGGTCGCGTCCAGGTCGTGTTCCGCCTCGCTCGGCGCGCACCGCAGGCCGACTTCGGCAGCCAGCGCGACGACGTCGGCGTCGTGCCGGGCCGGGCTCATCGTGAGAGTCATGGCTCGACGGTAGGAACGCCGGGCGGCCGCCTCCAGTACGAGATCTGTACCACCAGGTGATTCCGGTGCGGAGTTACCCTGATCGTCGTGGGGTCTTCATATGGACAGTTCTGTCCTGTGGCGAAGGCGATGGAGCTGCTCGACGAGCGCTGGACGCTGCTCATCGTCCGTGAGCTGGTCACCGGCAGCCGGCACTTCAACGAGCTGCGCCGCGGGGTGCCGAGGATGTCCCCTTCTCTGCTGTCCAATCGTCTCAACCGGCTGGAACGGGCCGGCGTCCTGGAACGCCGTCCCGACGGCAACCGCGTGCTGTACCTGCTCACCCAGGCCGGGCAGGAGCTGCGGCCGGTGATCGAGGCTCTGGGCGCGTGGGGCATCCGCTGGATCCCCGAGCTGGGCGACGAGGACCTCGATCCGCAGTTGCTGCTGTGGGACATGCACCGCAACGTCGACCACGATGCCCTCCCCGAACAGCGCACGGTGGTGCAGTTCAGCTTCACCGATGTGGCGGCGCACACCCGCGACTGGTGGCTGGTCATCACCCGCGGCGACGCCGACGTGTGCGACGACGATCCCGGCCATCCGCCGACGGTGAAGGTGACCGTGGGGCTGCGGCGGATGACCGAGATCTGGCGCGGCGATCTCACCTGGCCGGACGCCCTCCGCTCCGGCGCTGTCGAGGTGCACGGCCCGGAGGCGCTACGTCGCGAAATGCCCCGGTGGTTCAGGCTGTCCAGCTTCGCCCAGGTCCCCCGGCCGCACCGGGAGAGCTGACCGCACTCGAAGCCGTTCGCACATCAGGGCCGGTTGTTCTTCCCATCCAGCCACAGCATGTTCGACTCATCCCGATGAGTCCCGGAGCTACCGACATGCTTCGAATCGAGCTCCGGACCCTTTTTGATCACGTGGACCAGCGCCATCGCATGCCCGCGGCCGAGACCATAGTCGTGCTTGAGCCATTCCACGATCACGCCCGCCTTCACCGACGCGTCATCGAACCCGCGTTCCTTCGCGAGATCGATGAACTCACGGGGCGTCAGCCCGGTCCTGTCCTCGATGTTGTCCAAGTACGCCTGAAAAGACATGTGATTCTCCTTGCCGGTCGTAGAGCCACGAGCATGTGCATGTACGTCCATACTGCGTGAAGTGGTGCAGCGCGGTCCCTGAGCACCGCGCCCGTTGCCAGGGACGGTCCGTCAGATCTGAGCGGCCTGCTTCAGCCTGAACATGGTCACCGTGATCCAGGTCCAGGCCGCGATGACGCCGACGAACATGGCGAGCGGCCCCCCTGCCGCGCCGCTCATCGCCCAGCTCAGGCCCACTGCCAGCATCACGCCGCCGGTGCGGCCGGCAACGGCCCACGACGTGCCGCTGAACCGCCGGCCCAGGACGAAACAGAACGCGATCATCGCGATGAACGACATGCTCGCCGCGGCCATGTGCGCGGCCCCGGCGGAACTCATCACTCCTGGGACATCGGGCGTTCCAGGAGGAAACGCGAAGCCTGGATCGGCCGGGAAGACGCCGGCCAGGATCAAACCGGCTCCCTGGAGGCCGAGAAGGCGAGGCCCCCAGGCGCCACCCGTACCGGCGTGCCGTAGCCCTGCCGCGCCGCACAGGGTCAGAACCCCGGCCACCACGAAACTGGAGATCTGGATCCAGCCGAGGTCCCCCAAGGAGAGCATGCTGACCGGATGCCGGGTCAGGTCGAAGCCCGTGCGAGTGGCCGCCTGGGCCACGGCGAGCAGAATCCAGAGCGGGGCTGCCAGCATGCCGGCAGTGAGCAGGAGCGGCCCGCTCCGCGTTCTCGCTTCAATGATTGTCATATCGGCAATCTTCAGAACGGCGTCGCCGAGGCACCAGAGCAAACTGAGTTCCCGGCATGCCGTCACCAGCGATAGCGTTACCGGCAACGCCATTTCCTGCTTGATGCGGCGAGGGGGAAGACGCTGAACGAGAGCCGCGAACTCCTTGGCCAGTTCCTGCGCGAACGCCGTGCCAGGATCACCCTCGGCCAGGCGGGGCTCCCCGCACGACGATCCCGCCGCGGAGGCACCCTTACGCAGGAGGACCTGGCGTACATCACGGGGTATTCCATCCGTACGATCAGCGCGCTGGAACAGGGCGCCGAACATCGCCCCACCCCCGAACTCCTCGAGGCCATCGCCTCAGCACTCCAGCTCAGCCAGGACGAGCGCAGCGTCCTGTGGTATCTCGCGAACGGCACCCCGCCGCCCGAGCCCCACGGCACCGCCGAGCCCGACCCGGCCCTGCACCGACTGGTCAACGCCCTGGAACCGCATCCCGCCTACGTGACCGACGGCTTGTGGAACTTCCAGGGGCAGAATGCCGAGTTCGCCCGCTGGATCTGCGACTTCACCGCCATGCCCGCCGACGAGCGCACGATCCTGCACTGGTTCTTCCTGCACGAGCACTCCAAGCACGTCATGGTCGAATGGGAGTACGAGGCGACGGCGCTGATGTCGCTGGTCCGCGGCTGGGCGATGCGGTCACGGCGCGGCCACGAGCTCACGGCCGTGGTGAACGACATCTGCGACCGGAGCCCCGACGCCAAACGCATCTGGGCCGGCGGCACCGATCTGCTCGTCCAAGGCCCCTCCCGGCCGATGCTCTTTCGCGAGCCCGGCTACACCGACCCCCGCCAAGCGGACGACCGGCACCATCACGTCCGGTTGACCATCACCACACTCACTCCGGTGCGGGCAGGAGAGAGTCATCGCGTGCTGGCCTTCCTCCTGCCCGAGGACTACACCGCGCCCACCGCGTCGAGCGACGCCTGCCTCGCCTGTCACGCGGCCCCCACATAGGCGCGACGTCCTACGCCGGCGGGCGGATGACCCCAGGGACGCCGTGCCCGGAGACTGGTCGTCAGGGCGTCTGACCCGGCTGGTCCACGAGTCCGGCCCCCAGGACCGACATGGCCCACTCCTCGCCATCGCGCACGCTCTTGGCGCCCAGGTAGTGATAGTCGGCCGGGTCCAGAATCGTGTAGCCCTTGCCCGCCTCACCCAGGTCCAGCACGACGCCGAGCCCGGTGCGGCCGTCGGCCGTGGACACGTTCTCCTCGATCTTGACGTTCGGGATGCGGGCCATGGCGCGGAACATGGTGGCGGCGGTGTCCGGCGGGATGATCGGGCCGAACTTCATGTACCACTGCAGGATGCCGAACGCCTTGACGTCGTCCTCGGTGCCCGCCGGGCACTCGGGCTCGCAGATCGACAGCGCGGTCCGCTCGTCCATGCCTCGCAGGTGGGCGAGGAGCGCGTCCGGGTCGGCGGGGAACGCCTCCACCTCCTGCTGCGTCTTGAGCGGGTAGGTTCGGCCCTTCTCGTCGCCGACCTTCACCTCGCCACCGTCGCCCCCGCGGGCGGCGGACCGCTTGCCGTCCATCCGCCACCAGGTCTCGAAGACCGGCATCCTGTCGAGGCTCTGCTGCTCCTTGAGGTAGAACCACTGGTCCGGACGGGGAGCGGGAACATCGGTGCGCTCGGCGACGAGCGCGGCGTTCTCCAGCACCTTCGCCGCGGTCAGACCGGTCAGACCGGTCTCCACGTCGGGCGCGGGGCCGGAGTCGAGCCGGGGCACCACCAGCACGGCGGCCGCCATGGTGGCCCCGGCCAGCGTCAAGCCCCAGCTCAGCCGTGCCACACGCTTGGGGCGGCGAGCCTGGTGCGGCGTCGCGATGGCCGCGTGCAGCCGGGCCTCCTCGGCGCGCAGGTCCTGCCGCGGCGGGACCTCGGCGCGCAGCCGGTCGAGCAGCTCCAGTTCGTTCATTGGCCGTACTCCTCGTATGAAGTGGTCGGATCGATGTCGCGCAGGGAGCGGCGCAGCTTCGCCCTGGCCCTGTTCACCCGTGAGCGGATCGTGCCCACGGCCACCCCCAGTGACCTGGCCGCTTCCTCGTAGCTCAGCTCGCCCCAGGTGACCAGCAGCAGCGCGTCGCGGTGCCCGCCGGGCAGCTTCGCCAGGGCGCCCGCGAGCGCGGCCCGCGCCCCCGACGCGGCCACCCGTGACTCCACCCCGTCGGTGAACGGTTCCGTGACGGGGTCGACGCCGGTGCGGGCGAGCGCCCGGTACAGCGCGATCTCGCCGCGGCGGTGCCGGCCGATGAGGTTGGTCGCGATGCCGTACAGCCAGGGCCGCGCGTCGGCGCGCGTCAGGTCGTAGCGGGCGCGCTGCCGGAACGCCGCCACGAACGTCTCCGCCACGACGTCCTCGGCCGCCTCGGCGCCCAGCCTGCGCACGACGTACCGCTTGAGCGCGGGGGCGTGCCGGGTGAACAGGGCGGCGAAGCGCTCGGGGTCATCCCTGGAGCGGGCGATGATGTCCGCGTCGCCCAGCGTCTCCTGGTCCATCGGTGGACTCTGTGGTCGCATCTGCTGCCTCTCCGGTATCGGCGGTTACGCAGGTATTTGCCGCCGCAGGGAGGGCCGGTTCCCGCTATCGGGCGATTTTTCAGGACTTAGGGGACGTCATGGGGGTGGCGCGCGGATGAGCCGGTTTACTCACCGCCGGAGCGGAGCACGTTCTGGCCATGAATCAGGCGACAACCGGACATGGCCACACCAGGTGCACGCCCGCACGACTGTTCGAGATCACCGTCCTGGACACCACCGGTACGGAGGCGCGGTGGCACACCGTCGGCTGGGGCATCGGCCGCCAGGACGCCGACGCCCTCGCTCGGTCTTACGTGACCCGCCCCCTGTGCCCGTACGAGCGCGCCCGGGTCACCCACAACGGCCGCCTCCTCGCCGAGCACCGCCGCCCCGCGCTCTGACCCCCGGCTTCGCGAGAAGGGAAGTGGCCGACACTTCCACGTTTCTAACGGTATCTCCGGGTTGACGACGTTAGGACACCTCTGTCATATTTCTAACGCCCAGAAGGGAAGGTATGCGTTAGATATCGACGGTGTTCGTCACGTCCACTCCGGAGATTCCGCATGAGCCCCTTCTCGGCCGCGACGGCACCCCGCTGGTCGCGCTGTGGCAGCAAAGCAGCGGCACCTTCCCCACGGCCGAGAGAGGTAGTAGACATGCTTCCCCCTGCGATCGCCCGCACCGCCCACCGTCACCTCGACGTCGGCGGGGTCCAGGTCTTCTACCGGGAGTCCCTGCCCGAGCGGCCCGACGCGCCGGTGCTGCTGCTCCTGCACGGCTTCCCCTCCGGCTCTCACCAGTTCCGTCGCCTCATCGACGTCCTCGGCTCGCGTTACCGGCTCATCGCGCCCGACTACCCCGGCTTCGGCCACACCGCGGCCCCGGACGACTTCACCTACTCCTTCGACCGGCTCGCGGACGTCACCGAGGGCCTCGTGCGCGCACTCGGTCTGACGCGGTTCGTGATGTACGTGTTCGACTTCGGCGCGCCGATCGGCTTCCGGCTCGCCGATCGGCACCCCGAGTGGATCGCGGGCCTCATCGTGCAGAACGGCAACGCCTACGACGAGGGCCTGTCGGACGGTGCCCGGGACTTCATCTCGCTACGCCCGGACACGCCCGGCGCGGAGGAGACGATCCGCGATCTGCTGACCCTTGCAGGTACGCGCATGCAGTACGAGACCGGCGTACGCGACCTCGCGGTGCTGGCCCCGGACGGTTGGCTGCTCGACCAGCACTTCCTTGACCTGCCCGGCCGCAAGGAGGCGCAGGTCGCGCTGGCCTTCGACTATCACTCGAACGTCGAGCGCTATGGCCGCTGGCAGACCTGGCTCCGCACGCACACCCCGCCCATGCTCATCACCTGGGGCGTCCGCGACCCGTTCTTCCCCGAACCCGGCGCCCGTGCCTACCTGCGGGACCTTCCCGACGCCGAACTGCACGTGTTCGACACCGGCCACTTCGCCCTGGAAACCCACCTGCCCGAGATCGCACCGCTGATCGCCGACTTCCTCGATCGCACCTGGAAATAGGGGCGCAAGCCAGGAGGAGATCGCGCGGTAACCGCCGCGCACGGACTGCCGGCCGAACCTGCCGCTCAGCCTGCCGCGCTTGCTCGGCAAGACATTTTGTTAATCTCTTCCGAGCTGGGTTGCGCTTCAAGGAAATCCTGCGTCAGAGGCAGACGTTCGCTGAAGTGCTTCTGCCAGTCCTTGCTGCTGACGTATTTTTGCAAGGCGATTCGGAGGCGTTCGCAAGTATCATGATTGCCCTTGGCTATCGCGAATCCCGTGGATTCCCGATCGCCGAAGCTGATCCCCTCGATAAGTTTAGTACCTAGTTGCTCCGCTAACTGCATGCCGGCGAGTGTCAACCGGTCTCCGACGATCGCGTCCGCGTTACGCTGATATAGCCTGGTGAGGCAGCCGCCAAGACCCTCTTCCGTGACGATCTGTGCCCCCTTTTCGACCTTCACCAAAGAGTCGGTTGTCGTCGAACCCGCAATCGTGCATACACGCCGCCCGGAAAGGTCGGGAATTTTCTCGATACCTTTTTCTTGGCGGCGAACCAATACGCCCAGTCGCGAGGACGCGAGCGGACCGACAAAGTCGACTTCTCTTTCTCTGGATGGGGTTATGCCCAGCGTGCCGGCGATGTGAACCCCGCGCGTCATCAGCGTTCTTATCGCTTCTTCTCGCGCAACCTTCTTGAATGTGATATCTCCTTCGAAGTCGGCAAAATCAAGCAATCCAGTGATTACGTCTTCGTTGTAGCTCGAATCTGCTTCGTCATTGCGATTTCCTTCGTCGTCTTTCCAGACTCCCGCCACTATGCGCGTGGCATCGAGGAATGGGTCTGGCGCCTGGGGTACGTAGGTGCTGCCCTGGAGCAAAGCGAGCGGCAACATCGCGAGCAGGGCACGGCCCGTCTTCGCCATAGCGCTCGGCGGCTTCTTGCGGGAGCGGGAAGTGGCCGGACGGGGTCCTTGTTGAGAGGACAGTCGGGGGACAGCAGGTGGGGGCGGGGGTTTGATCGGCCCCCGTGTCACGGTGAGGTTTCCGGCGGTGCCGACGGAGCGGCGTTGCGGGCGGGGGAGACCTCGGCCAACCAGTTCTTGGTCGATGTGGCGGTGGATCTGATCCAGGGTGAGCGGGCCGGGTACGCGTAGTGCGTTCAGCAACGCTCCGGTGAAGGCGGTGTTCCGGGCACCGAGTGGGGCGTGAGAGAGGGAGGTGGCAGGCGTGGACGTCAAGGTATAGGTGCCCGTCAGGTCAAGCTGCCCCAGGGCGAGGCTCCTCCGGCTGCTCATGACTGTGACGGCTTGGCCGGAGAAGCAGCAGTCCAGTAGGAGCACGCGGGCTTTGGCGCGAGCGCTACCGACCATGCGTTTGACAAGGTCGACGTGGATGGCGGAAAAGCCGACGTGCTCGGCATTCGTGCCGGTCAGAGCGAAGTGCAGCACTCCGGTGTCGTCGAGGACCCCGTGCCCGCAGTAATAGACCAGCAGCAGATCCTCCGCCTCGCGGACAGCGGCGGTCAAGGCCACGCCGACAGCGGCCTGGTCTGCGGGATCGGCCAATACCTGGCAATGATCGGCTGTGAGGAGGCCATGTACGGGATGCGTCAGCACTTGGCGCAGGTCTTCCAGATTCGTGTGCACAGCCGGGATGTCAGGCAACTCCGGGTCGCGGAAGGTGCCTGCCCCGATGAGCACCGCCCGGCTGCTCCTACCATCCAGGAGCGGCTTACGACTCACTATGCCGCTCGACAGCCGCCGGGAACTGTTCCGCCACCTCGCGCAGCACCGCCATCGGGTCCGCAGCACGATGGATATCCACCTCGATACGCCGCCCGTCGGCAGCGCTGATGGTGACCTTGACGTCGGCACGGCGGGAGGTAAGCCAGGTGCACACCGATTGGATCAGCACCACCATCGCGCCACCGGAGCCCACCGCCACCGTCAGCAACTCCACCGACGCGCCCATCTCTCCCGGCTCGGGTGCTCGCCGCTGAGGCCGTACCCGTCCTCGCAGTTCGTCCTCCAGACCAAGCCAGTTGAACAACGCCACAGTGTGGGGCGCGGCCTCTGCACCCTCGACAACTACCTGCAGGTCTACTGGATCGGACATCTCAGACACGAGGTAACGTCCTTTAAATAGCGGCTATTTGGTATCCATCATGCTAGCGGCCTGGATGTGCCCCAGACTTTCATGTCGCTAATCGGACGGCCGCAGCCTCAAGCGATCCGCGCCAGACCAGACTGAAGGCGGCCACGGCATACTTCGCCATAGGCGGCCATTTAGCGTCGCGGTTCCAGTCGAGGTCGCGACCGGTTCGCCATGGTCGCCGCCGCGTCGTTCGGGCTGATGAACGCCCTGATCGAGCAGGAACAGGGCGTGCTCGAGCCCGAGGATCCGCAACGCGTGGGAATCGTGCCGTTCGCGACGTTGCCGGGCATCGCACACTCGTGAACGGCAACCTCGTCGTGCCGGAACTGCTCGACGGGATCGTGGAGACCGCTGTCGACCAATTTGTATGTGGGGATCGGGGCGCGGTTCCCGCCACGACGATCGTCACCTATGGAGGTGACCGGGTGTTACGCACCCGACTCGCCATCACTCCGAGCTCTGATCAGTAAGGCCCGCTCATTCTCACGAATATTCTCGCCGGGCGGCCGGGCTCAAGTGGCACCGAAATCCGCGACCTCCGGCTCGACGACATCGACCTGGGCAACCCTCGCATAACCCCCACCTGCTGCTCACTCAGCACACCGCGATGGAGACCTCCCCGGTCGGCAAGCTCTGGGTCACCAACGCCGTCCGGCTCGGACTCGATCACGGCGAGGTGCGCATCCTCAACCTGGGCGACGAACTGGTCATCACCAACACTGCTCTGCCGGACGCGCTTGAAGCCGCTCTCCGCTGACACTCTTGGAGGGTGTTTCAATCCTCGACCGTCGCGAATCAACGATCGGAGTCCCTGGATCGGACTGCGAAGATCAGCCGAGCGTGAACCTCCTGGCGCGGATACGGCGCTGGCTGGGAGGGTGGATCTCATGATGGAGGACTTGCGGGACGCCGAGCGCCGACTCCAGGCCGCGCAGCTCGCTGGAGATGTCGAGGCCCTGGATCGGCTGCTGGATGATCGGCTGATCTTTACCTTCGGTGCGAACGTTGCGACCAAGGCGGACGATCTGGAGCTGCACCGCACTCGGGCGCAGGTCGTGACGAAAGTGGCCGAGGAAGAGTTGACCGTGCTCGCCGATGGGCGCACCGGGGTGACGTGGTTTCTCGGCACCGTCGAAGGGACGGTCTCCGGTGAGCCGTTCGCGGCCAGGATGCGCTACACCCGTACTTGGCTATACGGCGAGACGCACGGCTGGCGAATCATCGCCGTGCACGCCAGCGCGACCGATTGACATAGCCGACACGTTGGCGGACGACCGGCCAGCCGGATGGTCGGCGGCGAGGTTCGACCGCCCGGGGGGGCGGGCCGACGCTGGAAGCCAGGCTATCCCGGCAAGATCAAGGACTGGATCTTGATATCCCAGCTCCGGCCCATGCACGAAAGGATCAACGCCAGAGGGATCAGAGACACCCTCTTGGCGACGTTCAATGCGCTGAACCCACGAGGCAAGCAGGCCTTGAGATGCCGAACCCACGTGAGTTCCCGCTGAAGAACCTTCAGTTCGCGTGAACTCCGGGCCTTCCGGGCCTTCCCCTCGGGCAGCCGCCATGAGCCCCAAAGTAGAGCGTTGCCGCAGGTTACAGTCCCCTGATCACGATTTGGGGCATTTGCCTCGGCAGCGGCAGCGCGGCGGGGTGGAATGAAGCATGATCCGTCGTCAGCGCTCCCACCAACCGCCTGCCCGGCCGCCCGACCTGCGTCCGCCGCGCTCGATGTGGTGGTGGGTTCTCCCCGCGGCGGTGCTGATCGCCGCGGCGGCCTGGGGCACCACCGCGTGGCTGCTGCAAGACCTTGACAAGCTTTCCAGCGTCGCCGAGCAGGTCTCGGCCCGGATCGAGGCGGCCCGGACCACGCTGGCGGCCGCGGCCGGCGTCGGTGCGGCAGTGACGCTGATGCTGGCGGTGCGGCGGCAGCGGCACCAGGAGTTGGCTACCGTGCATACCACGCATGACGCCACCGAGCGCCGCGTGACCGAGCTGTACACCAAGGCCGTCGAGCAACTCGGCAACGAACAGGCCCCGGTTCGCCTCGGCGGGCTGTACGCGCTGGAACGGCTGGCGCAGGACACCCCGGCGCTGCGGCAGACGATCGTGGACGTGATCTGCTCCTACCTGCGCATGCCCTACACCCCGCCCCCGGACCAGACGCCTGCGGCCGGACCGGTGGTCCCGCGCGCCGCCATCGCCGGCGTATCCGCACCCGGCGCTGGACGCGATCCGCACGAGGAGCGCCAGGTCCGTCTCACCGCCCAGCGCATCCTGGCCGCACACCTGCGCTACAACCCGCCCCCGCCGCGCCGCTGGTCGACAACCCTCCTCTTCGTCCGGCGCTTCCTACGCCTAGACCTGCGCTACAACCCGCCCCCGCCGCGCCGCTGGTGGCCACCCCGCTTCATCGTCCTACTCATCCTGGCCGCATACCTGCGCTACGACCAGCCCCCGCCGCGCCGCTGGTGGCCACCCCGCCGCGCCGCTCCCCAGCCGAGCCACTGGACCGACATCCGCCTCGACCTCACCGGTGCCGCCCTCGTGGACTTCGACCTCAGCCACTGCCACATCGGTGACGCCCGGTTCGACCAGGCGATTTTCACCGGCAACGCCCGGTTCGCCGAGGCTACCTTCGCCGGCAACGCCTGGTTCGCCGGGGCGACCTTCAACGGCGGTGCCGAGTTCGAGGCGGCGACCTTCACCGGCGACGTCGTGTTCAACAAGACGACCTTCACCGGCCTCACCCGGTTCGTCAGGGTGACCTTCACTGGCGAGGAGTGGTTGTTCGACGACACCGTTTTTACCGGCGATGCCTGGTTCAGCGAGGCGAACTTCACCGGCTTCGTCCGGTTCGGTAAGGCGACCTTCAGTAGCTTCGCCAGGTTCGACGCGGTGACCTTCACCGACTTCGCCTTGTTCGAAGGGGCGACCTTCACCGGCTTCGCCAGGTTCGAAGGGGCGACCTTCACCGGCAACGCCTTGTTCACCGGGGCGACCTTCAACAGCAGCGCCAACTTGTTCGACGGGGCGACTTTCACCGGCAACGCCCGGTTCGACGAGGCGTCCTTGTTCGGCGGCGCCACGTTCAACGGGGCAACGTTCTGCGGCGGCGCCCAGTTCGAGGGGGCGGTGGGAATGGAGATCGCAGATTTGCGCGGTGTGCAAGTGGCGCCGGTGGCCGCGATGTCGGAGCGGCGGTGGCCGCCGGGCTGGCGGGAGGAGCTGGGCAAGCACGGGTGGCGGACCGTGTGCCAAGCCTCGGAGCCGGCAGCCAAGAAGGGGCAAGACGGCGCGTCAGCGGAGCCGGGCGGTTGACATGAGCCCAGATATCGATCACTGCGACCTGCGGAAGCGCCTTGATGATCGTTATTGCGCCGGACCTATCCCGCCATTGCCCGGGATGACCAGCGTCTCCCCGACCACTCGATAGTCACACGGCCGCGACCAACGCATCGCTAGCCGTCTTCACTGGGTGAGTAAGCCAATCGAGCAGTGGCGCCGGAAGTTTCCCTGTTCCCAAGCCGGAAGGCGCCACCAGGTCGGTCAGCGCCTGTCAGTGCTCATCCGACATCCCGGGCAAGGGCGGTGCGTGAGCATGTCCCGGGCGGCGTACCCGTCTCCGGACTCGATCACCTCGGCGGCTAGCTGGGCGTGAACGCGACTGGCCATGAGGTGCAGGCCGATGCCTTGGTGCGTTCTGGCGTGCGTGACGGCCTCGTCCCAGCGGCCGGCCCAGGCCCTGGCCGAAGACCGGTAACGACGTTAGGCCGCGGCCCGCCATCACACCGACCCGCCATCACTCTCCGGGTCTACGCTCATGTCATGCCCGGCAACCAGCGAGAGGCCGCCGACTGGTTCGCGGCCCAGGTCGAGAGCGCGTAACCCTCGTGCTCAGGCCCCCAAATATCAGCGGAGTATCACGGCTCGTTCCGGAAGCAGAAACGCAAAAGCCCCGAGCCTGTGACCTGCACATTCTCAGGGCCTTCATCGTGTCCGAGGGGCGAGCACCACTGGCCGCACATGGCCCACCGCCATCTACAACCCCATGCACCGCATCCGGGTCAGCTGACCGATGGGCATCACGTACCCGATGGCAATTGAACGGGTGACCGGCGAACGTTTCCCGGTGATCGTTGATCGCGCTGTGTAGCACGCCGCCCGTCGCTGTTGACGTAGGCAAGGTCCCGGTACCTGTCGTACTTCGGCTCGCAGCTCAGAGCCGTGCTCGTGGGCGCGTGGTCAAGAGGCGAAGCGCGTTGCAGGGTTCGAAGCGGGGCCGTGATGCCCGCGCGGGACGACGGCTGGGTTGAAGGTTTCCCAGACGAGCATGAGGGGGATGTCGGCGGCGCGGATGAGGTAGGCCTTGGACGCGGTTTCGCGCTGGTTTGCGCTCCAGCGGGCCAGGCCGGTGCAGCGTAGGTGGCGGCTGTGATCGATGTCGTGGGCGATCAGGTTGAGTCCGAGTGGGTGGGCGGGGTCGGTGGCGATGCGTTGCATGAGGGGAGTGCTCGGTGGGGTGATCACCTCGTTGCGGGAGAGTGGTGTGTCGTGGTGATCGTGTAGCAGTGAGCGGCGAATGGTGACGGTGGCGTCGCTGGTGAGCTGCAGCAGGGCTCGCACGTCGGCGGGCATGCCAGCGGCGGGTTGGTCGGTCAGGCTCTGCAGGTGGACGCTGATCGGCCCGCCGGTGAGCGCTTCGAGCAGCAGGGTGGTCGAGCCGTCGCTGGCCAGCAGCATGCAGGTGATCGCGCTGGTGAAAGAGCTGGCCGGGACCGGCAGCAGGCCTGCGGGCCGGTAGGCCGGAGAACTGGTGTGCAGCCCGTGGGGCGGGGTCGCGTGGTCGGCGGGCGCGTCCTGCGGGCCGCCCGCGTCGCGAAGAGCGTGGGCGGGCGGCGGCGAGGCTGGTGGGCTGTGCGTCATGCCGGCTGGTTGGCCAGCAATTGTCCTGGGGTGTTCGCCGAGTCGCTGACGTAGTAGTCCCTGATGGCCGCTGACCAGGCGTCGGTGGTGATACGGCCGCGCTGTCCTGCCAGCGCGGCGAAGAGCTGTCGCACGTGCGGCGGGGCGAAGCCGATGGCCGTCATGCAGGCGATGAACTCGCCCTGTTCGACCTGTCCGTCGTCGTCGGTGTCGGCCAGGGCGACCAGGGCGCGGGCGTACGGCGAGCCGTACTGGTCGAAGTGGGCGGCGTCGGGGATGGCCGCCGCGTACTCCTGGAAGGTGACGGTTGCGTCGCCGTCACGGTCGCAGGCCGCGGCCAGGCCCTGCCAGAAGGTTCTGCATCCTTGTATCAGGGCGTGGGCTTTGGCTGAGTCTCGGTCGGCGCTGAGGGAATCGAGAACGCGGTCGGCGAGCAGGGCGAAGTCGTCGCCCTGCAGGTGGCCGTTGCCGTTGGTGTCCAGCAGGGCGAAGCGGGTGCGAAGGCGGATCAAGCGATCGGTGGGGTCCGTCGGCATGTCGTGTCTCCTCGTCGGGCGGAAAGAGCGACGGAGGGTCGGCGACACCGCCTCAACCTCCATCACTCACTGAGTGTAATTTTAAAACTACTATTGGCAACGATGAGGTAATGCCTTCTGTCTGGGACACAGACCCGGACCGCAAGGGAGGAGCATCCAGGTGACCCGACCGGCTTCAGCGCCACACGATTCCCCCTATCTCCTCGGCGCCTCCAGCGCCGAACACCGGCGACTGCTGGCCCAGGGCACCCTCCTGCGCGAGGCCGCACAACACCTCCTCGGCCGCCTTCCGCTGCCCGCACCGGCCCGCGCCATCGACGTGGGCTGCGGCCCCTTGGGTATCTTGGACCTGCTCAGCGACACGGTCGGCCCGCACGGCACTGTCGTCGGCCTCGACAACAACGAGCAGATGATCATCTGGGCGCGGCAGTCCATCGCTCAACTAGGCCTGGCCAACGTCACCACCACGCTGGGCACGCTTCAGGGCGACAGCCAACCGGCCTTCGATCTGACCCACTGCCGGCTCCTGCTGATCAACAGCACCGACCCGGCGGCGATCGTGGCCTCGATGGCCGCAGCCACCCGCCCCGGCGGCTGGATCGCCGTACAGGAATACGACTGGGCCACCTGGCACTGCGACCCACCCCACCCTGCCTGGGACACGCTCAAAACCCTGCTCGCCCCGGTCTTCGGCGGGGACGTACACATCGGCGCCCGGCTGGCGAGCCTGCTGCGCGATGCCGCAGGCTGCCAGGACGTCCACACCGCGGCGCACGCCCACTACTGGCGTGCCGCCAACCCCTGCCAAAGGCTACTGCTGCACTTCGTCGACCTGTTCGACGAGCGGCTCCGCGCCTGCGGCATCGCCCCGCACACCCTGGCCACCCTGAAGCGCGAACTCGGCGACCATCTCGCCCATCCGGCCACCGTCGTGCGCGAGAGCCTGCTGGTACAGGCATGGGGCCGCAAGCCCTGACGCGATCCGTTGGCCGCCGAGTCGTCCCAGCTCAGGAGATCGATCAGCTCACAGCAGATCCGCCCCAGGCAGATCGCGTCACCCCTGGTCCGAAACGCTGCACATGATGGACGCATGAGCGAAGAATCAAAACTTCCGCTGTTGAACGCGCAGGTAAGACGCGAGCTTTATGAGCAGCGTGTTCTCGTTCTCGACGGCCCTCTCGACGATGACAACGGGACGCTGCTGGCCACGCAATTGATGACACTCGCCACGCAGGACGCGTCGACCGACATCGCATTGTGGATCCACTCCCCGGGCGGCTCGGTTCCCTCGATGCTGGCGATTCGCGACGTCATTCGACTCATTCCCTGCGACGTATCGACCCTCGTGCTGGGCATCGCCTACAGCGCCGGGCAATTCCTGCTGTCCTCGGGAGCCCGCGGGAAGCGCCGCGCCCTGCCGCACTCACGCGTCCTGATGCACCAGGGCTCGGCGGGAATCGGCGGCACCGCGGTTGACATCGAACTGCAGGCCAACGACCTTCGGCATACGCGCGACACGGTGCTCGGCCTCATCGCCGAGGACACGGGACAATCCGTCGGGCGCATATTCGAGGATTCCCTGCACGATCGTTGGTACACAGCGCAAGAAGCACTCGACTACGGCTTCATCGATGCGATCGTGCAGAACTTCGGCGAAATCGCGCCCCACCATCGCCCGCGGCCCGGATTCGGCATCACCGAAGGAGTCGGCAAGTGACCTCATATACGATCCCGAACGTAATCGCCCAGAATCCTCGCGGCGAGCGGATCATGGATGTCTACTCGCACCTGCTCACCGAGCGAATCGTTTATCTGGGCACCGCCATTGACGCGGGCGTCGCGAACGCGCTCATCGCGCAGCTGATCTTTCTGGAGTCGGACAACCCCGATGCCGAGATCCAGTTCTATATCAACTGCGAAGGCGGCGACCCGAGCGCGATGCTCGCGATCTACGACACGATGCGTCATATCCGCCCGCGGGTCTCGACCACCTGCGTCGGACAGGCCGTCGCCGTGGGCGCTGTCCTTCTCGCCGCAGGCGCCGAGGGAAAACGTGCCGCTCTCCCACACGCACGGGTGATCTTGCACCAACCGGCCGCTCAAGGGCGCGGAACGATCCCCGATCTCATCTTGCAGGCTGACGAGGTCGTACGTGTCCGGGCGGACATCGAGCGCATCCTGTCACGCCACACCGGCCAGACGATCGAGACCCTACGCGCCGACACCGATCACGATCGCGTGTTCACCGCGACCGCGGCCTTGGAGTACGGGCTCCTCGATCAGATCATCGAGGAGCACTCCTAACCCTGTGGACACCCCGGCAAGCCGCGCTATGCGGCCAGCGCGTACGCCGTCGCCGCCGAGCAGGTAGCGCCTCTCGACACGCTGTGCTGAGCGGGGCGCAGGCTCTCGGCCACGGCAAGGGTCAGATCGACCAGGGTCACATCCAGCGCTCCGGCGACCGCAGCGATCATCTCGCTCGACGGCTCTTTGAGCCCTCGTTCTATCTCGGAGAGATATTGCGGTGAGACTCCGGCGCGACTCGCCGTCTCGCTCAACTTCTCACCTCGCTCGTGACGAATGCCTCGCAGGCACTCACCGAGCACCTGCCTCCACAGGCGCTCGCGAACCGGAGAGAACTCGGGGGCGGTCCGATCGATCGCCGGACGCAGCGGCGGGATGGAGGAGGCCATGCCTACACCATAGGGAGACCTCACGTTCGAGTCCTGTCGGCTTCGCGTAGAGCAGAACCAGTCACTGGCCCCTCCGCCCGCTCACGAGTGGGCGCCGCGGCGGCGCCCACTCGGTGACACCGGTCACCCGGCCACGTGACCAGGGCGCACACCGCGCTCTGCAAAGTGAGGCGGGGTCCGGAAGCCGGGTTGCGGTCCTTCCAACGCCAGGCCGGCCACTCGTGTGAGGCGCGGGCATCGTGAACGCCATGTCCGTCGCCGGTGCTGACCGCCGTGGCCCGACCATGCCCGTGACGGTTCAGGTGGAGACTTTCCACTCATCGGTGAGCCAGGCCAGATCCGCTTGGTGGCGCTCGCGGGCGAGACGCTCACGTTCGAACAGGGCTTCGGTCTTGGTCAGTACCAGGGTGTGCGGGCGGCCCTGCCGCCTGGTCTCGTGATGGACCGGCAGCTCAGCCTCATCGATCCTGGTGTGGACATGCCTGCGCCTGTCCTTAGCGAGCGGCCAGTCGAGAGCACGTCGCCCAGGCTCTCGGAGGAACGTGCCGAGCGTCTCGCACAGCTCGCACGAGCATCCGGTGGGCAGCTCGATCGACCAGTCGCCCGGCGCGCGTCGTGGCTGCGCCAGTAACGCGCGGATTCGATCGGCACAGGAGAGGGCCAGCTCGTCGAAGCCCGCTCGGCGCATCCCGGCGGCACGCAGCGTCGCCATCGCCAGGGCGTGCGTCCGATCACCGGCCGTTCGCGCGAGCTTGTGGGCGTTCTCCAGAACGCCCGTCGATCCCAGCCCGGCCGCGGCCGCGATGATCCCGGAGCACGGCGCACCCAAGGCGGTCAGCCATGCTTCCCGCCGGGAGGTGAGCGGCCCATCGAGTGCTGGAGCGACCTGGCCCGCGAACATCGTCCATGACAGTTCGACGATGCGGCGGGCGGCTGCGGTGGACGCGTTCCCCTCCGCCGAGAGCGCGGCACACAGCCATGGGAGATCTTCGAACCACTCCAACGGTGCCTGAGCGAGGCCGTAGGAGCCGGGTCGCCAGCCCTCTGTCCAGTGGCGCAGCAGGCCGTCCGTCCAGGTGTCGCCGTAGTGCGCGGCCAGGGCCGCGAATGCCGGACCATGAGGAGGGACCAGCCGCTCCAGCGCGAACGGCCGCAACAGCATGACTGCGACCTGCGCGTCGTCCAGCTCCCTGGCCGCTTCCAGCGCCTTGCCGACCAGTTCGGTCTGGCCGGGGTAACGGCCGGCGGCGTGCCAGAAGGACTCCAGCGACCGCGCCGCCTCACGAGCCTCCCCGATCTTCCCGGCACGGGCCGTCGCGGCGAGTTCATCCAGCGCCCATCCTGGAGACGCCTCGGCCCGGCTGGCGAAGCCCTGGCCCTGGGGCCAGATGACCAGCGCCGCCCGCCGGTACCAGCGGTCCAGGGTGTTGCCGTAGTTGCCCATGTAGCCCTCGTACTCGGAGGAGTAGGGCGTCATGTCGGCCGTCGGGGTCGTCGAGGCCACCTCGGCGTCGCTGAGGTCCAGCGAGATGTCCTCCAGTCGCCCCGTTTCCGGGCCGATCCAGTGGGCGAGGGTGGTGGAGGTCTCGATCAGGTCCTGGAGGACGTACTGCTTGTCGTCCGCGCTGCCCGGGTTCTCGTAGTCGTCGGGATCCTCGTCCTCGTGGTGTCCGTACCACGCGTCCTCGTCCTCGTCGGGGTCGTAGGCGTCCCAGGTCTCCTGGATCTCCGCGAGGGCCAGAGTGATCTCACAGCCCGCCCGCTCGGCCGCGGCCCGCAGCAGGGCGCCCCGCGCGGCGTCCGATCCCTTCAGCCGGGACCAGCTCAGCCCGCGGGCGGTGTACTCGTGGTCGAGGAGGTACGCCAGCCGCGTCGGTGGTTCCCCCCGGCGGGAGCCGTAGGGCAGGACGACCGGAGTGGCGAAGTGCGTGAGAAGACCGGCCGCGAGCTCGCTGACCAGCGGATTCTTGGCCGCTGCGGCCTGGCTGTCTCCTGCCAGGAGAAGGTTGTAGGTGAGGGTGACACGGTTGCCCTTTTTGACGGGAAGAACCTGGTGCCGACAGTCGGAGTAGAAGGCCACCAGTGAGACCGCGGTCTTCAGCCCCCGGTATTTTTTGGTCTGGCCCTGATGCTCGACCACGAGCTCGCCGCCGGTATGCGCGGACGGCAGCGACACCACCAAGGTCGCGACCATGGCGTCGTCCTTCTCGGAGTCCTGGTGCGGGACGAAGAACTGCCCCGTCTCGTACAGGAGCATGGAGTGCAGCTCGGGCATGAGCCGGCAGTGCGGTGGCAGTCCCAGTTCCGCGCGCATCCCGTCGAGGACGGTCGTGAACGCTTCCGTCCACTGGACGCGCACCAGCTCCTTGGGGATCTCCCAGGTGTCGCGCACCTCTGGGTCGGTCAGGGTCTGCTCACCCCGCCCGAATTGCGCCCGGCGGCCGAGCTCGCGCAGCTGGACCGCCTGCTCATCGGCGACGGGAAACCGCAGTGGGCCGAGTCCATCGACCGCCACCGAGAGATCGGTTCCTGGAAGCTTTCGCAAGGCGCTGGCCGCAGCGAACTCCGCCGACGTGGCGAGCAACTCGGCCACTTGTTCACGAGCGATGCCGGGCACGGAATCCTCCTTCGTCGCGGCACCAACCCCCTGCGCGAAGAGAGCGCTTCCGTGGGGTGTCCAGGAATGCCGTCAGTGAATGTCGAAGACCACGATCGGAGCCTCAACGCGACTCACTGGTGCCTGCACCTGATCACGGGAGGAGGCGGCGTGCGAGTCGTTCGGCGTTGAGGGATCGGATGGCATCATCGACGGCTTGCCGGTCGGTGAGGTCGATGCCGCGGTCGGTGAGAGCGGCGGCGATCTGTTTGGCGGGTCCCCAGGAGGTGCCGTCATCGAACACCTGCCGGAAGGCGGGAAGGTGGGCGTCGACGGCGTCGACCACCGGGGTGATCCAGCGTGCATCGACGCCGCGCCGGCCGAGGGCGTAGGCCACCCACCGGCGCAGCACGTCGGGAAGGGCCGCGCGCTGGTCGGCGTCGAGAACGGCCTTGCGTGGCAGCCAGTCGGTGAGCAGCAGCATGACCTCGGCCGGGCTCCAAGCCAGCGGGCCGGAGATCATGTAGCCCTCGCCGTAGTCCAGGAACAGCTCGGCCAGTGACCTGCTCACGTCGTCGTCCAGATGGTTGGCGGTGGTGAACTCCTGGATCAGGCGGTGGCGTTCGGCTTCGGGCAGGCTGTCTCGTTTGGGCCAGACGGGCAGGTGATCGCGGCAGCGGGACCAGGCCAGCGCCCGATTGTCGACGAAGTCCTCGTCGTCGTTGCGCGGCCAGGTGATATCGGTGGTGCGCAACGCGTCGGCCAGGTCGGCGAGCACCTCAGCCACCGGAGCCTGGTTGATCGGCATGGGCACCTCGTCGGATTCGTGCCGCTGGTCCCACTGCGCGGCGGCACCGGGGTCGAGGATCGCAATCTTGCCGATCATCAGCCCACCGGGCTTGAGGACCTGGGCCATCAACGTGTGGGGGTGCGGGCCGTCGTAATCGACGAGCAGCACCTGTTCGCTGTCCCACACGTCCACCGCTCGCCACGCCGATGTCGCGGTCCATTCCGTGCCCGCGGATGCGGCGGTGTACCAGGGAGGCAGTGGCTGCGTCTCGACCAAGATGTCGATCGTCTCGGCCAGCATGGTGACGTCGGTCGCGGGTGCGACCCGCGCCAGCGCGGCGATCGCCGCCAAGCCATGCGGTGTGGGCATGGTGCATGCCCGGCCGGTCACCTCCGTGCACAACCGATGCTCGGCCTCGCGTTCGCTCAGCTCCGCGGTCACCCATGCTTGACCGAGCCAACTGCTGGCCCAGATCTCGGCCATCAGTGGATCGGCCAGGCCGGTGAGCTGCCGTGCGTCACGTAGCAGCAGGTCAGGTCGGCGTGGTGGCAAGGGCGAACGACGGACCGGCTTGCTGCTGGTGGCCTTGCGACGGCTGCGGCTCTTGGGCATGCTCCAGTTCATCACACCCGGCGACCACGCCGCAGGTGTCAGGCATGTGGGGGATACAGGCGCTCGAGTCGGTCGGTGTGGACGGCGTAGATGAAGGGGCCAGGACTGTTGGAGGCGGCGAAGACGGCCTGCTGGTTGGTGATGAAGCGTTCGGCGTAGGCGGCGGAGGTGAGATCGCCGCGGGTGATGACGAAACAGCGGGCCTGATGCTCGATGACCGCGGCGATCTCTGCTTGCCGGTAGCGGATGCGTTTGTCCTTCATGAGGACGGCCCAGCCGAGCTTGGCGCTGTCTTCGATCCAGCGGGTGTCCTCGATGGTCTCGTCCTGGGGGACGCCGTAGTGTTCGGCCAGGGTGATCAGGTCCCACCCGGCTTCACGTAGCAGTTTGGGTACGGCGACCCGGCCGAGACTGCGATCGACGAAGAACCTACGCGGCTGTTCGGGTGGCGACACGCAGGACATCCTCGATCTCGTCGCGGGTGAGCCCGTACTCCTCCGCCACGACATCGACGGGCTCTCCGGCCCGGAACAGGTCGATCGCGTCCTCTATCTTGGCGCCCCCGCGGGCGAACCGAGGCCGGCCGAAGGCGTGGCGGGCATCTATCGTGACCTCGGCGACGCGGTATTGCGGAAGCGTGATCACTTCGGCGTATCCGTCGTGTGCGAAGTGCACGCGGCGCAGATAGCTCTGCACGATCTCGGTGAAAACTCGTTGGTTGTTGCGGACGACGACCAGTTCGCGGGCCGAATCATCGCCGACGTGCTCGGCGTAGTCGTAGAGGACTTCGGCGCCGTCGGTGAAGAGCCGGCGGCTGGCCAGGGCGTGTTCCAGGCCGAGCTCGCGCTGCAACGCGTCGATTGCCGGCCGGATGCGCTGCAGCGGTACGCCCGCCTGCCGGAATGCGGCCAGGGCGTAGCCCTCGGCCAAGCCGATGAACGGCACGGACGCTTCGTTCGGCCGCTCTGCCCGGATGGCGGTGATGACCGGTTTGGCGCGGATCGCACGGCCGTCGCGCTGACGGCGTTGGTAGCCGAAGGCCCAACTGGTGAAGGTGGAGGCGGGGATCGCGAGGTAGCCGGCAGCTTCGGCGATGCCGTACAACGGCGTGGTGAACCGATCGATGGCCATGCTCACCTCCTGGATCACGTCGTTGAGCCTCTCCATGATGCCTCATGGTGTGGTGCCGTAGGTGGCGCATTCCTGCGTCAACTAGGTATGTCCTCTTTGTTCGACAGCTGGGTCCAGCACAAGGTCATCAGTCCGCGATCTCCTCGTCATCGTTCGAAGGACGGGCCGTTGCGGTTCGCCCTCTACGCGCGGACCTCCACCGCGGAATTCCAGGATCCCGTCTCCTCGTGTGGGTGGCAGCGTGAGGCGGCGCAGATCCTGGTCGCGGGCCAGGGTGTGATCGTGGCCGAGTTCGTGGATATCGGCTATTCGCGGCGGTTGCCGTGGAGCGAGCGGCCGCAGTCCGCCGAACTGCTGGCAGCTCTGACCGATTCGGACCGTGGCTGGGACGCGATCGTGGTCGGCGAGTACGAAAGAGCGTTCTCGGGGGATCAGCTCACACAGCTTCTGCCGCTCTTTCAGTCCTACGGCGTCCAGCTGTGGATGCCGGAGGCGGGTGGGCCGGTAGATCCGGAGAGTCCGATGCATCAGGCGTTGATGCTGTTGCTGGGCGGGCAATCACAGCGTGAGGTGCTGCGGGCCCGCCACCGCGTGCTGGCCGCGATGCGGAACCAGGCTGCCGATCAGGGACGCTTTCTCGGTGGACGGCCGCCGTACGGCTACCGCTTGGTAGACGCGGGCCCGCATCCGAATCGGGCGCACGCCCGCTGGGGGCGCCGTCTGCACCGGCTTGACGCCGACCCGGCCACGGCACCGCACGTACGGTGGATGTTCGCGCAGCGACTGGTGGGTGTCAGCGTGGCGCGGATCGCCCGGATGCTGAACGAACGCGGCGTACCGTGCCCCTCGGACGTGGATCGCGAGCGTAACCCGCACCGGTCTGGACATGTTTGGACGTTACGTACAGTTGCGGCGATCCTCGGCAATCCTCGCTATACCGGCCGCCAGGTCTGGAACCGCCGGAGCGGCAGCGTCAGCGATGCAACACAGCGTGGCTGGAACGCTCCCCAAGAGTGGGCGATCTCGACGAAGCCGAGCCATCCGGCACTGGTCAGCGACGACGACTTCGTCGCCGCGCAGGCGATCCGGGCTGCTCGACCCACCCAAGACGGCAGTCCGCGCGTCTATCTGCTCGCGGGCCTACTGAAGTGCGGGTTCTGCGGGCACCGTCTGGATTCGCACTGGGTGAACGGACGTCCGGGCTATCGGTGCCGCCACGGCTACACCAGCGCCAGACCTCGCACGGCGTCCGGCCCGAAGTTCCTGTACATACGTGAGGATCGGCTGCTGGCAGAGCTATCAGCGCATGTAGGCGGCAGAGGACAGGAGGGGCCAGCAGAGATCGTCTCTGCATTACGAGCCAATGGCCTGGTCATCGTCTGCCACGCGGCGACCCGCGTCGTAACTGAGCTCAATGCAGAAGAGCCCGCCCCTCAGGGCAGGCTCTTCATGGGGTAATCCTGTGTCCGAGGGGGGACTTGAACCCCCATGCCCCGCAAAGGGCACTAGCACCTCAAGCTAGCGCGTCTGCCTATTCCGCCACCCGGACGTGGTGCCTGCACGTGGGACCGTCATCCCGCGTCGGCTCCGTAAGGTTAGCAAACTCTGAGGGGTGCGTCATACCAGAACTTCGCCGGGCCGATCGGGGCGCGGTCCGTACCCGCTGTAAGAAGCGCTGAGTCCCAAGGGAGCGGGTCGCGCCGGCCAGGCCGCTGCCCATCCTGGGCTTCTCTGGGACGTCCCATGGGGCGGACCAGCGGGAGCAGGGCGATTCGCTGCGATTCGGGGTGCCGGTGCATGACCGATTCCTGGATCTCTGCTGAAAACTCCTTGTGGCAACCGTGGGTGCTGCTACGGTTACGGACCGTTGAGGGGTGAGTCCATGGACCGGCCTCACTGTGTGAGGTCGGTTCTGGAGTTCCGGGAGGTCACGTGGCACGCACGCCGATGCGGCAGCTGAGGGCGCAGCCCTCCGCCGTGCGGCGCGCGTCCATGTCCCTCCGGGCGGAGGATGTGATGACCGAGCGGGCCGCCCGGATGGCGCGGTTCGCGGCCGGCGTCCGTCAGGTCATCGCACGAGCGGTCGCGGTCGGCTTCCTGCTGGCCGCTGGTTGGCTGCTCGCCGTCCTGTTCGGGATGACCTTCGCCGCTCCCGCCGCTGCGGACTCCACCGCGGCGCCAGGAGTCGGCGCGCCTCTCACCGTCACCGGGTCCGTCATCGACGGGTTTGCCGCGGTCGACGGCACGGCCACGGCGTTGGACGACGCCGAGGCGATGGCAGGGCTGACGGTCGACGGGCTCACCAGCCAGTCCGATCCCGGCCTGCCTGCACCTTCCACCGCGAGCAAGATGCTGGACACCGACGGTCTGGTGCCCAACGGCGGTGGCAGCGGCCCGTTCGGGCCGGGCCTGGGGGACATCGCGAGGTCTGTTGACGGCCCGCGTCCCGAAGCTGTGCGCGCCCCCCTGGCGCGCGTGCTTCCCCCCGTCGTCCGCACAGCGGCGGACGACCCTTCTTTCTCACCTGACTGATCCTCGCCACAGGTTCCGGCCCTTCATGTGCCGGCGGCGGAGCGCGGCATCGATCCCCTCCGCCAGCGGGAGACACGTCAGTCATCCCTGGTTCGCCGAATCCGAGGTCCCGCTGTGCGCGGCGCCCTGCGACCTCGCACGGCCTCGGCTGTCCGCGAACTGTCAGGCAATCCCCCTAGAACCACACAGGAGCATCCATTATGCGTACGTGGGCCAAGGCTTCCACTCCCGCCGCCCTGCTGGCGGTCGCGGTCATGTCATTCAGCGGCACCGCGCTCGCTGACACGTCCGGCGACAACTCCATCGGCGGCGGCAACCAGGTCAACCTGCCGATCTCGCTGCCGATCGACATCAGCGGCAACGCCGTCGGCGTGGCCGGCGAGTCCAACGCGTCCTCCGAGGGCGGCGCGACGGTGACCAACACCGGCAAGGGCGGCATCCCCAACAAGACCTCCGGTGACCACAGCATCCTCGGCGGCAACCAGGTCAACGCGCCGATCAGCGCTCCGGTCAACGCCTGCGGCAACGCGGTGGCGATCTTCGGCAGCTCCGACGCGGGCTGCAAGGGCGGCGCCTCGGTCACCAACTCCGGCAAGGGCGGCGCGGGAGGCAACCGGACCTCCGGCGACCACAGCATCCTCGGCGGCAACCAGGTCACCGCACCCATCAGCGCTCCGATCAACGCCTGCGGCAACGCGGTGGCGATCTTCGGCGAGGCGACCGCCGGCTGCAAGGGCGGCGCCTCGGTGAAGAACACCGGTGTCGGCGCCGGGGGCAACACCACCTCCGGCCGCAGCTCCGTGCTCGGCGGCAACCAGGTCATCGCGCCGATCAGCGCTCCGATCAACGTCTGCGGCAACTCGGTCGCGGCGTTCGGCGAGGCGTTCTCCGGCTGCAAGGGCGGCTCGTCCGTCACCAACGGCGGCCGCAAGCCCGGCCACGGCTACCACGGTGGCCACGGTCGCCCCGGCTCCCGCGGCAACGACACCGACGGGCGGTTCGGCGCAGGCAGCGGCAACCAGGTCGTCGCCCCGATCAGCCTGCCCATCACCGCCTGCGGCAACTCCGTGGGCAACGCCGAAGCCGGCTGCAAGGGCGGCACGTCCGTCGACAACCGCGGCGGCGGCTCGGGCGCCGGTGGCAACACCACGTCGGGGCGGTCGGGTGTGCTGGCGGGCAACCAGGTGGTCGCGCCGATCACCGCGCCGATCAACGTCTGCGGCAACGCCGTGGCCGCGTTCGGAGAGGCGTTCGCCGGATGCCGGGGCGGCGCTTCCGTGCAGAACGGCGGCCGGGGCGCCGGTGGCAACACGACGTCGGGCCGGTCGGGCGTGCTGGCCGGCAACCAGGTCGTGGCCCCGATCACCGCGCCGATCAACGCCTGCGGCAACGCGGTCGCCGCGCTCGGCCTGGCCGAGGCCCACTGCAAGGGCGGGGCCAGCGTCTCGCCCCAGCAGGGCTCGGGCGCCGGTGGCAACACCACGTCGGGCCGGTCGGGCGTGCTGGCGGGCAACCAGGTGGTCGCGCCGATCACCGCGCCGATCAACGTCTGCGGCAACGCCGTGGCGGTCCTCGGTGACGCCGCCGCCGGATGCCTCGGCGGGGCCCGCGTCGGCCGGCCGGTCGACCACGGGCACGACCGTTTCGACCGCTACACCCAGATGAGCGGCAAGGTCGCCCAGACCAAGGGCGGCATGTCCGCGCTGCCGGTCGTCCCGGCCCTGAGCGGCCTGCAGGACGCGGGCAACGTCACGCAGTCGATGCGCGGTGGCCTGCCGGCCCTGCCGGTCGTCGGTGACGTGTCCCAGTCGTTCGGGCTCCCCGCCCTGCCCGGTCTCCCCGGCCTGCCGGCCCAGCCCGCCACTCCGGGTAAGCCGGCCAAGCGCGCCACGGCCGCCGCGTCCAGCGTCGCGGGCCCGTCCGGGCCGCTGTCCGCGGTCAGCCCGGCGACCTCGCTGGTCTCCTCGACCCCGGTGGGGGGCGCCGTGACGTCGGCCGCGGGGGCTCTGCCCATCGGGCTGATGAGCGCCGCCCAGCCCATCGGCGTCACCGGCATGAACAACGGTTCGCTGTTGGCGCTGGTCCTGGGCGGGATGTTCGCCGCCTCGGCCACGCTGTTCGCGGCGACCCGCCGGTTCCGTCTCGGCCGGAAGTAGGGTCCCCGGCCGGCACCCTGTGAGCTGCCGGCCCACGTGACGCTTTGCCCGTTCCGGGGGGCGCGGCCCCGGGACGGGCAAAGCCATGTCCATACTTGGTGGGCAAAGCATGGCGATGGTCAGAGGGTGCGCCGCACCCGCATGATCTTGCGGCGGAGCCGCACATGACGACTTCCGTCCGGATGCAGCCGCACCCGCGCGAGCTCCCAGTGGCCGTACTCCGCGTGTTCGGTCAGCAGTTGACGTGCGGCTTCACGGGACAGGTCGCGCGGAATGTAGATATCCATGTAGGAGTAGTCGAGCACAGCGATTAGTCTCCAGGGTGAGTCAGGGCGCGATGCCGCTCAGTGAGCCTTATTCTGCGTGCTGGTGGGTGGACCCGGAAGCTAGTGGGTAGCCCCGGGGGAAGGAAAAATCCGCGAGACGGGTTACCTTTCAGATCTGTGCCGGGTCCCGGCAGGGGGAATTGTTAGCGAACAGCGAGGTAGGAAGCAGCGTGCCAGCCAACAACGGCAGCGTCGGCGGAACCCGCCTGGTGATAGTCGAGTCGCCGGCCAAGGCGAAGACGATCGAGGAGTACCTCGGTAGCGGCTACGTCGTCGAATCGAGCATCGGCCACATCCGTGACTTGCCGGAGAAGGCCGACGACATCCCCGAGAAGTACAAGGGGGAGGCGTGGGCACGTCTGGGCGTCAATGTCGATCATGAATTCGAGCCGCTGTATGTCGTCAACCCTGACAAGAGGGCGCAGGTCAGCAAGCTGAAGCAGCTGCTGAAGGATGCGGACGAACTCTACCTGGCCACTGACGAGGACCGCGAGGGCGAGGCCATCGCGTGGCACCTGCGCGAGGTGCTCAAGCCCAAGGTGCCGGTGCACCGCATGGTGTTCCACGAGATCACCCCGCAGGCGATCCGCGACGCGGTCGCCAACCCCCGCGACCTCAACCTGCGCCTCGTCGACGCCCAGGAGACCAGGCGCATCCTCGACCGCCTCTACGGCTACGAGGTCAGCCCGGTCCTGTGGAAGAAGGTCAAGCCCCGCCTGTCCGCCGGCCGGGTCCAGTCGGTGGCGACGCGCCTGGTCGTGGAGCGGGAGCGCGAGCGCCTGGCGTTCACGTCGGCCCACTACTGGGACCTGCAGGCGCTGTTCGACACGGGCAAGGCCGAGGAGCGGCCACGCGACTTCAGCGCGACGCTGACCAACGTCGACGGCAGGCGTGTGGCGCAGGGCCGCGACTTCGCCAGCACCGGGCAGCTCAAGACCAATGACGTCCTGCACCTGTCTGAGGCCGCCGCCGGTGAGCTGGCCGGCCGGCTTCAGGGCTCGTCGTTCGCGGTCAAGTCCGTCGAGCGCAAGCCGTACACCCGCAAGCCCTACGCCCCGTTCCGGACGACCACCCTGCAGCAGGAGGCCAGCCGCAAGCTGGGCTTCTCCGCCAAGTACACGATGCAGGTCGCGCAGCGCCTCTACGAGGAAGGCTTCATCACCTACATGCGCACCGACAGCATCACGCTGTCGGAGACCGCGATCGCGGCCGCGCGCTCCCAGGCGATCAAGCTGTACGGCCGGGCGTACGTTCCGGACAAGCCGCGCGTCTACAGCAGCAAGGTGAAGAGCGCGCAGGAGGCGCACGAGGCGATCCGGCCGTCCGGCGAGGAGTTCCGCACGCCGGGTGAGACCAGGCTGAGCGGCGACAGGTTCCGGCTGTACGAGCTGATCTGGCAGCGCACCGTGTCGTCCCAGATGAAGGACGCGGTCGGCGAGTCGGTCACGGTCAAGGTGGGTGGCCGGTCCTCCTCGGGCGAGGAGGTCGAGTTCAGCGCCTCGGGCCGGACGATCACGTTCTACGGCTTCCTGAAGGCCTATGTCGAAGGCGCCGACGACCCGTCGACCGACCGCGACGACTCCGAGAAGCGGCTGCCCAACCTGGCCGAGGGCGACGCGCTCAGCGTCACGCGGCTCGACGTGGCCGGCCACTCGACCAAGCCGCCGGCCCGCTACACCGAGGCGTCGCTGGTCAAGGAGCTGGAGGATCGCGAGATCGGGCGTCCCTCGACGTACGCCTCGATCATCGGCACGATCCTCGACCGGGGTTACGTGTTCAAGAAGGGCACCGCGCTGGTGCCGTCCTTCCTGGCGTTCGCCGTGGTCAACCTGCTGGAGCGGCATTTCGGCAACCTGGTCGACTACGACTTCACCGCCGAGATGGAGAAGGTGCTCGACGACATCGCCAACGACCGGGCCGAGCGGGTGCCCGAGCTGCAGCGCTTCTACTACGGCGAAGACGGCGACGAGGGCCTGAAGGAGATGGTCACCGACCTCGGTGACATCGACGCCAAGGAGATCAGTTCCTTCCCGATCAGGGGCACCGACATCGTCATCCGGGTCGGGCGCTACGGCCCCTACCTCGACCGCGACGGCACCCGGGTCAACGTGCCCGAGGACATGACGCCCGACGAGCTGACCGCTGAGAAGGCGGAGGAGCTGTTCTCGCGGCCGACGGGCGACCGTGAGCTGGGCAAGGACCCGGTGACCGGCAACACGATCGTGGCCAAGGACGGGCGGTTCGGGCCGTACGTCACGGAGATCCTTCCCGTGCAGGAGGAGGAGACCCCGAAGAAGCGGACCAAGAAGGCCGACGTGGCCAAGCCGCGTACGAGCTCGCTGTTCAAGACCATGTCGCTCGACACGGTGACGCTCGACGACGCGCTCAAGCTGCTGGAGATCCCGAGGGTCGTGGGCGAGCTCGACGGCGAGCAGGTCGTCGCGCACAACGGTAAGTTCGGGCCCTACCTGAAGAAGGGCACCGACTCCCGGTCGCTGGCGTCGGAGGAAGACCTGTTCACGGTCACGCTCGATCAGGCCAAGGAGCTGTTCGCGCAGCCCAAGCAGCGGGGCAGGGGCCGGGCCGCGGCCGCCGCGCCGCTGCGCGAGCTGGGCGACGACCCCAACTCCAAGAAGCCCGTCGTGGTGAAGGAAGGCCGATTCGGCCCCTACGTCACCGACGGCGAGACCAACGCCTCGCTCCGCAAGGGCGATTCGGTCGAAGAGATCACCATCGAGCGGGCGGCCGAGCTGCTGGCCGAGCGACGTGACCGGGCGCCCGCGCCCAAGAAGGCGGCGGCTCGGAAGGCTCCGGCGAAGAAGGCGCCCGCCAAGAAGAAGCCCGCGGCCAAGTCCTGAGAGCCCTCTCAGGCGTGAGCGCCCGCCGGTGTGGCTCTGCTCGTAGCATGACGACGTGATTGTCGGCTTCGTAGGCATGGTCATCACGGTGGTCATCGCCGTGCACGTATACCTGTGGCATCGGCTGGTGCGCTCCACCACCCGGCGCGGGAGGGCGCGCAGGGCGTTGACCTGGGGGCTCGTGGGTTTGGGGGCGCTGGTGCCCGTGACGTTCGCGGGCACGCGCTCCGAGTGGGGGCACTGGCTGGCCTGGCCGGGCTACCTCTGGCTGGCGATCATGTTCTACCTGCTGGTCTACCTCGTCGTGCTGGAGATCCCGCGGGCTGTGGCGTGGCTGTTCATTCGCCGGTCCCCGCGTGCGAAGGCGTCCGAGCCGCCGGTCGCGGTCCCTGTCGCGGCACGTTCGACTGTCCCGGGTCCGCCTGTGGTGTCCGGTTCCGCTGGGGAGGGCGCACGCGACGGCTCTCCGGTGGCGTCGGACGGTCAGGACGCTCCCCTCGGAGGGGCGTCGGACGGTCAGGACGCTCCCCTCGGAGGGGCGTCGGACGGTCAGGACGCTCCCCTCGGAGGGGCGTCGGACGGTCAGGGCGTCCCTGCCGGAGGAGGGCCGGTCGGTGAGGCGATGAGCAGGCGGTTGTTCCTCGGCCGGACCACCGCCGCCATCGCGGGCGTCAGCGCGCTCGGCACGGTCGGCTACGGCATCCGCACCGCGCTCGGCGATCCGGTGATCGAGCCGGTCAAGGTCATGCTGCCCAACCTCGACCCCAGACTCGGCGGTCTGCGGTTCGCCGTGGTCAGCGACATTCACCTGGGTCCGTTGACGGGCAGGGCGCACGCCGAACGCATCGTCCGGATGATCAATTCTCTGCGGCCCGACGTGGTGACGATCGTCGGCGACCTGATCGACGGAACGGTGGCCGAGCTGGGAGCTCTGGCCAGGCCGTTCGCCGACCTGGAGGCGAGTCACGGGTCCTATTTCGTCACCGGCAATCACGAGTACTACACGGCCAACGGTCCGACGGAGTGGATCGACGAGCTCCAGTCGCTTGGGGTGCGGTCACTCCGCAACGAACGCGTGGAGATCCGTCACCAGGGCGGAGTGCTCGACCTGGCCGGGATCAACGACGTCACGGGCGCGACCATGGACGACGGGCCCGACTTCGACCGGGCGCTCGGCGGTCGCGACACCACGCGGTCCACGGTCCTGTTGGCGCACCAGCCGATCCAGGTCGAGGAGGCCGCCCGGCACAAGGTCGATCTGCAACTGTCGGGTCACACACACGGCGGGCAGATGGTGCCGTTCAATCTGGTGGTGCCGTTGCAGCAGCCGGCCGTGTCCGGGTTGTCCACGGTCGACGGGGTGCAGGTCTATGTCACGCGTGGTGCCGGGTTCTGGGGACCGCCGGTCCGGGTGGGCGCGCCGCCGGAGATCACGCTGGTCGAGCTGCGGTGACATCCCGTGCGCGACCTCACGCGCGGTGACAGGTTGGTCGATTACGTTACGTGATCTGCCCGTCACGCCGGCCCTGCTGCGGGTGCTAGTATCCAACTGGATACGCTCTCCGGAGGTGGTGATGATGATGATCTCTTCGTCGGTCCCCGATGTCACGTTCTGGGCGGAGCGAGGCGGGCTGCTGCTGAAGCAGGCCCGTCATGCGGCGAGCATGAAGCAGTCGGCGCTGGCCAGTGTCAGTGGCACGTCGAGGACGACGCTGTCGGCCTACGAGCACGGCAGAAAGTCGCCCACCCTGGAGACGGCGGGGCGCATCCTCGACGCGGCCGGGTTCCGGCTGGTGCTGGAGCCGAAGATCGAGTTCACCGCCGGCATCGCCGACGGCCGCCGGTTCTTCGTGCCCAGCAGGCTCCCGCGGTTAGCGGCGGCCCAGGCGCTGGGCGCCGTCTGGCTGCACGGCACCGCCTACGACCTGGCCGACCGTGACCAGCGTCGCGAGGCCTACACGGTGCTGCTCAGGGAAGGTGACCCGGAGCAGTTGCTCGACCATGTCGACGGGGTGTTGCTCGTCGAGCTCTGGGACGATCTGGTCCTGCCCGCCGCCGTCCGATCGGGCTGGCTGCCGCTGGTCGAGGAGGCCCGCGGAGTCCGCACTTGTGGGTAGGGAGCATCAAGGAGGCCCGCGGAGTCCGCGCTCATGTGCGAAAGAGCGTCGGGCAGGCTCGCGGAGCCCGTGCGACGAGTGTGGAGAGCTACGAGCGGGACGGGAGGTTTCATCCATGGTCTTTTCGGGGGCCTATTCAGGGTGGGTCACCTGCGCGACCGCCTGCCGACGTAATACCCTCAGCGGCGAACGGCCGGGGCATTTCCGGCTTTTCGCTAGTCTTCCAAGTTCCGGCGAGCACCTGGATACGCTGACATCATGACCGCCCCTGGCCGACGCCGAACCATCCATGTGCTGGCCAACGCTCCGTTCCGCCGGTTGTGGACGGCTATGTCGGTGTGCAGCCTGGGTGACTGGCTCAACATCCTCGCTCTGACCGCCCTTGCCGGAAACCTGACGAAGGGCGACTACCGCACCCAGTCGCTGGCCATCGGCGGCGTGTTCATCGCCAAGATGCTGCCGGCCGTCCTGCTCGGCCCGCTCGCGGGCGCGTTCGCCGACCGGTTCGACCGGCGGGTGACGATGGTCGCCGCCGACCTGTCGCGTTTCGCGGTCGTGCTGTCGATCCCGCTGGTCGGCAGCTACCAGTGGATCATCATCGCGACGGTCCTCGTCGAGTGCGTCAACCTGTTCTGGGTCCCGGCGAAGGACGCCACGGTGCCCAACCTGGTGCCCAAGGATCAGCTCGAGTCGGCCAACCAGCTCAACCTGCTGGTCACCTATGGCAGCGCGCCGATCGCGGCCCTGTTGTTCGCGGTGCTGTCCGTGGCGGCCGACCTGATGCGCAACCTCGTGCCGTTCCTGTCGGGCATGGACCCGACCGCGCCGGCGCTGATCCTCAACGCCGTCGCCTACCTGGTGTCGGCGGCGCTCATCTTCACCCTGCGCGACATCCCGCGGCGCGACGGAGCGATCTCCACCCCGTCGGTGCTCAGGCAGATCGTGGACGGGTGGCGGTTCGTCGGCGGCAACCGCCTGGTGCGCGGTCTGATCATCGGCATGCTGGGCGCGTTCGCGGCGGGCGGCGCGGTCGTGGGCGTCGCCAAGATCTACGTGGAGGCGCTCGGCGGCGGCGACGCGGCCTACGGTGTCGTGTTCGGCGCGGTCTTCGTCGGCATGGCGCTCGGCATGTTCTTCGGGCTCCGGTTCCTGCGGGAGCTGTCGCGACGGCGGTTGTTCGGGCTCGCCATCACCCTGGCCGGTCTGGTCCTGGCCGCGATCGCCGTGGTGCACAACCTGGCGATCGTGGTCATGCTGACCGTGCTGCTGGGGGCGTGCGCGGGCATCGCCTGGATCATCGGCTACACGCTGATCGGCCTTGAGGTCGAAGACGCGATGCGCGGGCGCACGTTCTCCTTCCTCCAGTCCACGGCGCGGGTGACGCTGCTGCTCGTGGTCGCCGCGGCCAACCCGCTGGCCGCGCTCGTCGGCGCCCACGTTTTCACGCTGGGCGACCTGACCTACCAGTTCGACGGCTCCAACCTGGTGCTGCTGGTAGGTGGGGTGCTGGCGGTGGCCGTGGGCATCCTGGCGCTCCGCCACATGGACGACCGCAAGGGCGTCTCACTCTCCGAGGACCTGCTCGCGGCGGTGCGGGGTGAGCGGTTCCAGCCTGAGTCGGCCGAGCGGATGCCCGGGTTGTTCGTCGCGTTCGAGGGCGGTGAGGGGTCGGGCAAGACGACCCAGTCACGGCTGCTCGCGATCTGGCTGCGAGACCAGGGTTACGACGTGGTGCAGACCCGTGAGCCCGGCTCGACCAAGGTCGGCATGCGGCTGCGGGCCATCCTGCTCGACGCGGCCGAGAAGGGGCTGTCGGCGCGCTCGGAGGCGCTGCTGTACGCCGCCGACCGGGCCGAGCACGTCGAGAAGGTCATCCGGCCGGCCCTCCAGCGGGGCGCGATCGTGGTCACCGACCGCTACGTCGACTCCTCGCTGGCCTACCAGGGGGCCGGGCGGGAGCTCGACCCCGAAGACGTGTCCAAGGTCAACGCCTGGGCCACCGGCGGGCTGGTGCCGCACCTGACCGTGCTGATCGACACCCCGCCGGAGATCGGGCTGACCCGGCTGGGCGGGGCCGCCGACCGGATCGAGGCCGAGCCGCTGGCGTTCCACGAGCGGGTGCGCAAGGAGTTCCGCGCGCTGGCGGCGGCCGCCCCCGACCGCTACGTGGTCGTCGACGGCACCCTGCCGTCCGACCAGCTCAGCCGCGCCATCCAGGACCGCGTGCGGGAGATTCTGCCCGACCCGGTGCCCTACGAGTCCGAAGACGCCACAGGCACGATGCCGGCCATCCGCGACTAGCCTGTGTCCGTGACGGTTTTCGATGACCTCGTCGGGCAGGACCAGGCCGTAGCCGCGCTGTCGCGGGCCGCGGCGGCGGCGGACGAGGTCATCGGCGGCGGCCGTGGGGCCGGCATGACGCACGCGTGGCTGTTCACCGGCCCGCCCGGTTCGGGGCGTGAGGAGGCGGCTCGCGCCTTCGCGGCGGCCCTGATGTGTCCCGACCGCGGCTGCGGCCACTGCGACCAGTGCCACCAGGTGCTGATCGGCTCACATCCCGACCTTGAGACCGTACGTCCCGCCGGCCTGTCCTACAGCGTCAAGCAGACCCGCGAGCTCATCCTCAGGGCGGCCGGCGCGCCGACGCAGGGCCGCTGGCGCGTCATCCTGTTCGAGGCGGCCGACCGGGCCACCGAGTCCGCCGCCAACGCCCTGCTCAAGGCCATCGAGGAGCCGCCTCCGCGCACGGTCTGGCTGCTGTGCGCCCCGGCCCCCGACGACCTGATGATCACCATCCGGTCCCGCAGCCGCCTGGTCACCCTGGCCACACCGACGACCGAGGCGGTCGCACACGTGCTGGCCACCCGCGACAGCGTGCCCTGGGAGACCGCCCGCTTCGCCGCCCGTGCCGCCCAGGGCCACATCAGCCGAGCCAGGGCGCTGGCCCTCGACGAGGACGTCCGCCGTCGGCGCGAGGCCGTCCTGAGCATCCCCAGGTCGCTGACCGGGGTGGGTGAGTGCGTGTCGGCCGCCGAACGCCTGGTCAAGACGGCCGAGGAGGAGGCCGCCGCGGCGACGGCCGCGCTCAACGAGTCCGAGACGTCCGACCTGCGCAAGCTCTACGGCGAGGGCTCCACGGGCAAGGGGCTCAACCGCGGCCTGGTTCGCGGTGGCGCGGGGGCGCTCAAGGAGCTCGAGGACCGGCAGAAGTCCCGCGCCACCCGGATCAAGCGCGACTCGCTCGACGCGGCGCTGCTGGAGCTGGTGTCGTTCTACCGCGACGTGGTGGTGATGCAGCTCGGCGCCCAGGTGGAGCTGGCCAACGACGACCTGCGGTTCGAGCTCGACCAGTTGGCCAAGGGGTCCACCCCTGAGGAGACGCTGCGGCGCATCGACGCCATCATGCTGTGCCGCGAGCGTCTCGACGCCAACGTCAATCCCCAGATCGCCGTCGAGGCGATGATGCTGTCCCTGCGCAGTCCCTGACGCCGTCCGTGCACCGCTCGCGTCAACCGGTGCCGCACAGGGCGTGGTCCACCAGGGTGGCCATCGCCCGGTCGGCGCGCTGCTCGGCCTTGAAGTCGGTGAGCGAGCGGAGGTGGCCGAGACCACGACCCCACGGCGGCCGTCCGGCGTGACGTCCAACCGCCTTGGGCCTTGATTCGACAGCCAGCTAATTTGACATGCTTCTAAGCAAGGGTCATGATGATGGCTACTTAGACAAGCTTCTATTCAAGAGGGTCTGCCGATCACGGCACGCCACCTTCGATGAGGTGCGTGGCGACCGCCGGTGCCCCACCTCTGACCGTCAAGACCTCACCGATCCAGGAGACGCCATCATGAGCGACGGATGCTGCGGCACCACCACCTCCCTTGAGCTTGACCAGCTGGTGAGCACAGGTGACACCAGCGCGCTGCCGGTCGTCGTGATCGGCGCCGGGCCGGTCGGCCTGGCCGCCGCCGCGCACCTGACCGAACGCGGCCTCGACTTCCTCCTGCTGGAAGCCGGGCACCAGGTCGGCGCGTCGGTGGCGCAGTGGGGGCATGTGCGGGTGTTCAGTCCGTGGAAGTACAACATCGACACCGCCGCCCGCCGCCTGCTGGAGGCCGACGGCTGGACGGCGCCCGACGCCGACTGGTTGCCCACAGGCGCCGAGCTCATCGACGACTACCTCGCCCCGCTGGCCGAGCTCTTCGGAGACAAGGTACGGCTCGGCAGTAAGGTCGCCGCGATCAGCCGTCTCGGCTACGACCGCGTTCGCACCAACGGTCGTGAGGACGCGCCCTTCCTGATCCGCCTGGACTCGGGCGAGGAGCTTCACGCCAGAGCGATCGTGGACGCCTCCGGCACCTACACCACGCCCAACGTCCTGGGGGCCAGCGGCCTGCCCGCCCACGGGGAGCCCGGGGTCGACGTCGACCATGCTCTGCCCGACGTGCTCGGCGCCGACCGCGACCGGTACGCGGGCAGGCACACCCTGGTCGTCGGAGCAGGTCACTCCGCGGCCACCACGCTGCTGGCCCTGGCCCAACTGGAGGACACGCGGATCACCTGGGCGATCCGGGCGGGCAGCGCCGGCCGTACCTATGGTGGCGGCGACGCCGACGCGCTGCCGGCCCGCGGCGCGCTCGGCACCCGGCTGCGCGCGCACGTCGATTCCGGTCGCATCCGGCTGCTGACCGGCTTCTTCACCCACACCGTTCGGCGGAACGGCGACGGCGTCGAGGTGATCAGCCGCGACCCGTCCGGACACGAGCAGACGGTCACCGTCGACCAGATCGTGTCGGCGACCGGCTACCGGCCCGACCACTCCATGGCGAGCGAGCTGCGACTGGACCTGGACCCGGTCCTCGGCTCCACCCGGGCGCTGGCGCCCCTGATCGACCCGAACCAGCACTCCTGCGGCACCGTGCCCCCTCACGGAGTCGACGAGCTTGCCCACCCCGAGCCGGGCTACTACGCCGTCGGCGTCAAGAGCTACGGCCGTGCCCCCACGTTCCTCATGGCCACCGGCTACGAGCAGGTGCGCTCGGTCGTCGCCGCCATCGCCGGAGACTGGGAGGCCGCTCGCGACGTTCGGCTCGACCTGCCCGAGACCGGCGTCTGCTCCTCCAACCTCGCCGAAGCCCAGGAACAGCGCATCGGCCTGGCCACCGGGATCAGCGGCGGCCTGCTGGCCACCCCGCTCCCGCTGGCCACCGTCTCCGCCTCCGACGGCGGCGGTTGCTGCGGCTGAGCTGAGGAAGGACTCCGAGGGCGAGGGCCGGGCGCTGGCCGACCGCCCTCGGCGCGTTGGCTCCGCTCGCCTGCCATCGCCTATGATTTCGACAATTGTCGAAGTAGGGGGTTGTCGTCATGACCGCCGTCACGATCCAGTGCTGCGCGCCGATCGCCCGCGAGCCCCTCGCCGAGCATGAGGCGGCCGAGCTCGCGGTGCTGCTCAAGGCGGTCGCCGACCCCGTACGGCTGCGCCTGCTGTCGATGATCGGCTCTCATGCGGGCGGCGAGGCCTGCGTCTGCGATCTGACCGGCGCCTTCGACCTGACCGCCCCCACGATCTCCCACCACCTGAAGATCCTGCGTACGGCGGGCCTGATCGACGGCGAGCGGCGCGGCACCTGGGTCTACTACCGGATCGTCCCGGAGACGGTGACCCGGCTCGGCGCGCTGTTCGCTCCGCTGGCCGATCCAGCTCCTGCCTCAGGTGCGCCGGTCGAGGTGGAGTTCGTCAGCACCTGAACGGCCGGGGGCGGCGCGGGCAGCGGACGAACAGCGCGCCAGGCACGGACGGGCTCCTTGAAGAGACGACGGCCCCACAGGCTGACGTAGACCAGGAGCAGCGGGCCCCTGCGCGAGACACCATGGTGAAGTGGTCGGTGGACACTCAGCGGGCGCTTCGGCGCTCCAGCAGCACCACGTCCCGCCAGCGGCCGTGATGGCGGCCGATGCGCTCGCGGGTGCCGACCACCCGGAAGCCGAGCGTCTGGTGCAGGGTCAGGCTGGCGGTGTTCTCGGGGAAGATCCCGGCCTGGACGGTCCAGACGCCGGCGTCCTCGGCTGCGGCGATGAACGCGCCGAGCAGGGAGCGGCCGATGCCGTGGGCCTGGCAGCCGGGGTGGACGTAGACGCTGTGCTCCACCACGCCGGCGTAGACCGGGCGCGAGGAGACCGCTGAGGCGGCGACCCAGCCGAGAACCTCGCCGCTGTCGGTGTCGACGGCGACATAGCGCAGGTGCGGTAGCTTGCCCGAGGTGAAGCTTTCCCAGTCGGGTGCGGTGGTCTCGAAACTGGCCTGGCCGCTGTCCAGGCCCGCCTGATAGATCTCCAGCACCTGCGCCGCGTCCGCGTCACACATCGGCCGGATCTCCAGCCCCGGCCCGATGGCGGGCTTGCTCGCCCGCACGATGGCCGAGTGGACGCCGTCGCCGTGAGCGGCCGTCAGCCGTACGGTGATGCCGACGAAGCCCGCCTGCCGCAGCAGCGCCCGGTATTCCTCGGCCTCCAGCGAACCTGCGACGCAGCCGACCCGCTGCTCGGCGGCAGCCCGTCGTGCCGGATCGGCCGAACCGTCGGTGACGATGTCGCTGACCCCGAACAGGCCGCCCGGCCGCAGCACCCGGAACGCCTCGGCCAGCACGGCGGACTTGTCGTCGGACAGGTTGATCACGCAGTTGGAGATCACGGCGTCCACCGCGTGATCGGGCAGCGGAATCGCCTCGATGCCGCCGTGCAGGAACTCCACGTTGGCCGCCCCGGCCTCGGCGGCGTGGGCACGAGCCAGAGCGATCATGTCCGCGCTGGCGTCCAGGCCGTAGACCTTGCCGTGCGGGCCGACCCGGCGCGCCGAGAGCAGCACGTCGAGGCCACCGCCGCTGCCCAGGTCCAGCACCGTCTGGCCCTCGCGCAACCCGGCGACCGCCACCGGGTCGCCGCAGCCCAGACTCGCCTTCAGCGCGCCGGCGGGCAGACCACTGGTGTCGTCGTAGTCGGCCGTACCGAAACACCCCTGCTCGAACTCCGCCGCGCCGCAGTCGACGATCACCCGGCCGAGCAGCGCCGCCCGGGCCAGACCGGAATAGCGCTTGACCACGTCGTCATCAGCCATCAGAGATCTCTCCTCACTCGCACACCGGGGTTGCCGGCACGGGGTTGCCCATCACGACATCGGCCGCCGTGGGGAAGCAGCTCACGCAGTTCTCGTTGATCCGGTAGCGGCTGGAGGTGCCGTGACGCGTGACCAGCACGAACCGCACCTCCGCGAGGATCTTCAGATGGTGGGAGACCGTGGACTGCCCCACTCCGGAGGCCGCGACGATCTCACCCACGCTCATCGGCTCTCGCCGCCTGGCCAGCAGGGAGACGATCTGGATGCGGGTGGCGTCGGCGAGCGCCTTGAACCAGCTCGCGTACTCTTCCGCCTCGGCGCGTGCCAGAGGTCTATCGCCCTCATTCATCGTTAATCGACGATAATCGTTTAAACGGGTAAGGGGAAGGTCTCCGTACGACGTCGTCGACAAGCCGGGCCGTATGGACGGAGTCGACAACAGGTGTGAGGAGTTCCGGGTCGACGTTCAGCTGCGATACGGCCTCCCGGCGCCGTCGCGGAAGATGTGTGGCACGAGATCATCATGGGGCACTCACGCGACGCGCGTCCGCAGACGTACTGTGTCAACCGAAGGCCGCAAGAACCCCCGAGGCCGTCAGGAGGCGAGCACGAGCCCATGGGAATGATCATGGCCGTGAGCTTCACCCGTTATGGAAGGCTTTACTACCTCGACCCGGGCGGGCACAGCCCCAAGGTCGGCGACAAGGTGCTGGTGCCGACGGACTCTGGGCCAGAGGTGGCCGAGTGCGTGTGGGCGCCGCAATATACGAGCGAGGACATCGACGGGCTGCCGGTCTGCGAGGGCATCGCGGCCGACGAACATCTCTCGCGCGACGAGACCAACAAACGCCGCCGAGCCGAGGCCCGGAGCGTGTCAAAACGCCTGATCAAGCGGCACACACTGCCCATGAAGGTGGTGGGCGTCGACTATCTCGACAGTGACAACGTCTACACGGTCTACTTCTCGGCCCCGCATCGCGTCGACTTCCGCGCCCTCGTACGTGATCTGGCCCGCAATCTCCGGGCCAGGGTCGAGCTGCGGCAGATCGGCCCGCGTGACGAGGCGCGGCTCCAGGGCGGCATCGGGCCGTGCGGCCGTGACCTGTGCTGCGCGACGTTCCTCAAGGATTTCGAGCCCGTCTCGGTCCGCATGGCCAAGGACCAGGACCTTCCGGTCAACCCACTGCGCATCGCGGGCGCCTGCGGGCGGCTCATGTGCTGCCTGAAGTACGAGCATCCGCTCTACGTCGAGACGCGCAACAGGATGCCTCGCACGGGAAGCCGCGTGAGCACGCCTCAAGGAGATGGAAGCGTGGTCGGGCACAACGTGCCCGCCGACACGGTCACCGTCCGTCTGGACGACGGGGGACGGCGCTGCGCCTGCCCTTCGGCCTCTGTCTGCTCACCACGGCAACAGCACGACAAGGTGTACGGCGCGGACGGCGGCGCCTCGCCCCTGGAGGAGCAGCGGTAGGGCAGGCGGCACGGACCTGACAATGTGCCCCTCTGGGAGCCCCCGACCAGACCCGAAAACAGTCAGCGTAAGTTGTTGCTACATGCCACTTTCCGGAGCAGGCATGGCTGTTTATCGGGGGGTAACAGTGAACTTTGCGATGAGCGTCGTCTTCCGTGCCATCCCATTGGTGATGGGGGTGATCTGCGTCGCCTTCGGTTGGTACATCCTCACGGGCGGCTCGGACCCCAACCATTTCGTGGCCGGTCACGTGGTCGTGTCCCTGGCCGCCATCTGCTACGCGCTCTTCACCACCGCGGCCACGATCATCCGTCAGCTGATCTACCGCTACAACCTGGCCTGGCGCGTCATCCTGCCCCTGACCGGCTACCTGGCCGCCCTCGTCGCCATCACCTACGGCATCGTCCTCATCACCCGAGGCGACGAAGCTCAGTACGTGGTGGCCGGCCACGTGGTCGTCGGTGTCGGCCTGATCAGCACCTGTGTCAGCACCGTGGCCACCTCCTCGACCTGCTTCGCCCTCATTCCGGTCAACGCCGCCCGTATGCCGGAGGACGATCCGCCCCCGAACGCCTATTCGTCAGCCGTGGGCAGGATCCTGATAGCCATCCCCGTCGTCTGCGCCCTTGTCGGGTTCGTCTACGCCTTCATTCTCATGGCCCAGGGCGGCAGCGCCTACTACACCGCCGGTCGTGTCGTCTTCGGCCTCGCCGCCGTCTGTGCCAGCCTCATCGCCCTGGTCGCCAGCATCGTCCGCCAGGTACGCAACGCCTTCGACGAGCCTGAGCGCTACCGCTGGGGCTGGCTCGTCATCGCCATGGGCACCATGAACCTCCTCTTCGGCGCCTACGTCCTGGCCGCCTCTGACGAGCCCTACCGCATCGCCCCCGGCTGCATCCTCATCGGGCTCGGTCTGGTCTGTTACAGCATCCTCTCCAAGGCCCTGCTCCTGGCCCTGGTCTGGCGCCGGACCTTCCCTCTCGCCAACCGCATTCCCATGATCCCGGTGATCACGGCACTGGCCTGCCTGTTCTTCGGGGCCTTCCTCTTCGAAGCCGCGGACACGGCCGCTTCCTTCTTCATCCCGGCCCGGGTCATGGTCGGTCTTGGGGCCGTCTGCTTCACTCTCTTCTCCATCGTCTCCATCCTTGAGGCGGGGACGTCGAAATAACCGCGGGACGGTGCGATCTGTCCCAGGTTCAGTTGGTCGTCGGGAGCGAAGAGCCCCGCGGCTCCTGTAGACTCTTCCAAGCCGTACGGCACGCCGCCTTAGCTCAGTCGGCCAGAGCACTTCACTCGTAATGAAGGGGTCTCGGGTTCGAATCCCGAAGGCGGCTCCAGGTCAGAAGCCCCTCAAGATCCCTTGAGGGGCTTCTGAGTGTCTAAGCGACAGATCAGCGCCTCTACCGGGTCCGGCGTCCGGGTCGGAGAGGTTCGCGAGCGGGCGGAGCGGTGTCCGTTAGGACTGGGATGGGACGAGGGCTCGCAGGGCGACGTTGACGGAAGCCTGCAGGTCTTCACGACTGGTGCCGGACGCGGCGTGGACGGCGAATCCCTCGCTGAGCGCCATCACGAAGCGCGCCAGTGCCCGGTGGTCCACGCCGGGCGGGAGGTCTCCTTCTCTTGCCGCGCGAGACAGCCGTTCTTCGACGACGGCTTCGTTGGCGGCCCGGCCGGCGGCCAGGACCTCGGAGATGCGGGCGTTCTCGGGCGAGCAGGCCAGGCCTCCCTGGATGGAGAGGCAACCCAGGGGGTGATCGCCGGCGGTGAGGCCGTCGGCGCTGGAGCGCAGGAACGCTTCGATGGCCGCGTACGCGGTGGGTCGGTCGAGTGCGGCGCGGACGTTGGCCAACTGGGTCTCGCGGTAGCGCGCGAAGGCGCGCTCGAACAGTTGCTCCTTGCTGCCGAACGTGGCGTACAGGCTCGGTCGGTTGATGCCCATCGCACTGGTGAGGGCGGTCATTGACGCACCCTCGTAGCCGTGTCGCCAGAAGACCTCGGCGGCCCGGTCGAGGACCGCCTCCTCGTCGAACGCCCGCGGTCGTCCAATGGTCGGCGTCTCGGTGCTCATGAGCCCATCCTACCGATCGGTAGAGATGACGAATCGGTGTGCAACCGATCGGTACAAAAGGTGCATGGTAGCTTTCGTAACCGAGCGGTACAAAATGTCCGCTTCGGCCGAACAGCCGACCCTGGGTCAACTGGTCGGCACCGACAGAACGGGAAAAAGTGATCAGAGGCGTCACGGCCAGTACGGGGCGAGGAGGTCGAACTTGTTGGGCAGGCCCAGCCGATAACGGACGTCGTCCAGGTCGTAGAGGGTCTGGAACTCGCGCGGCAGGTACAGGTCGTACAGCTGGGCCTTGGTCGCGGAGGAGCCGGCGGCGTCGAGGATGGCGTTGGCCGTCGTGCGGCCCGCCTCGTTGCCGCCTTCCATGGTCGCCAGGTTGATGTTGTTGCGGACGTAGTCGGCGGCCAGGTAGAAGTTCGGGATCCGGGTGACGGAGTCGGGGCGGTTCGCCCACGAGCTGGGGGAGTTGATGAGCAGGGGCTCGTCGTTGGCCACCGCCGGGGTGCCCTCGCCGGTGATGGCGGGGTCGACGAACCAGCTGTGGACGAGCGAGTCCGGCAGCAACTGGGCGCCGTTGGGGGTGACGGCGCGGACCTGGGCCAGGACCTCCTGGACGATCTGCTGGCGGGTGCACTGCTTGGCGGTCTTGCCGAACAGGATGCCCGGGGTGTTCCAGTCGGACAGGTCGAGTGACAGGCAGTCGCGGGCCTGGCCGTTGCCGTAGGTGGCGGGGAAGTCGGTCGTCCAGAACTGCGCCTGGCTGATCGAGGTGAGCGCCCACGGGGTGCCGGCGTAGACCATGTGGCCCTTGACGATCGGCGTGGGCTGCTTCAGGTAGATCATGACGCCGTTCATCCAGTCCGTCTCCAGGTTGCTCAGCCTGGCCAGCTGGGGATCGGCGGACTTCATGGCGGTCGACAGGAGGGGCGTGAGGCGCTCGATGGGCATCGCGGCCACGTAGTGGTCGGCGGTGACGGTGCCGACGGCGCCTGTGGGGTCGGTCACCCGGGCGCCGGTGATCCGGCCGCTGCTGTAGTCGAACCCGGTGGCGGTCCAGCCGACCTTGAACTGGACGCCGAGCCCGGTCAGGTAGTTGATCCAGGGGTCGATCCACACGTCGTTGGACGGGCCGTTGAGCACCTGGTCGGGCGGGCCGTACGGGCCGAGTCCGAGCCCGCTGTAGAGGAGCGCCTCGAACATCATCGCGATCGTGCGGGTGTTGGCCCGGTCGGGCTGGGCGGCCACCAGGGAGGCGGTGAACATCCTGGTCAGCAGCTCGCGGTACTCGACCGACATGTTGTCGGACTTGGTGAAGTCGGAGAAGCTCATGTTCTCCCACTGGCCGAGCTTCCGGCGGGGACCGCTGGTGATGAACGTGATCATCTTCGACAGGAAGAAGTTGACCTGTGTGAGCGGGATGGTGGTGCCCGCGATGAGCGCGCTCCGTAAGAAGTCCTGGATGACTTCCGGGGTGAGCCCGCTGCTCAGTTCACTGGGGATGGGGACGCGTAACATTTTCTGCCGGTAGGCGATGGCCGTGAGGCTGGCGGCGACCAGGTTGTCGCGCACGGTGCCGGAGCCGAACGGGATGCGGCTCATGGTGTCCGGCAGGTTCTGGTAGAAGCCGGGGAAGAACCGGAAGCCGTGCTCGCCGGGCAGGTCCTTGCGCCCTCCGGTGGCGGTGCCGGGCACCGGGATGCTCCTGGACTTGCCGCCGAGGATCTTGCGCTCGTACACAGTGACCTGGAAGCCGCGTTCGGCCAGCTCGTGGGCGGTGCTCAGGCCGCCCATGCCGGCCCCGAAGACCGCCACCCTGTGGCCGGCGCTGCTGCTGATGAGTGCGGGGGCGGCCGCCCTGGCGCCCTCCGCGCCCCATAACGGGCCGGTGGCCGCTCCCGCCGCGGCGGCCATCGCGCCGGTGACGAACCTGCGCCGGTTGATCCCGCCCTGTCCGTTGTCTTGGATTTCCTGCTCTGCCATGAACCGGCCTCCGCTCGCCGATAGCTAACCGACACGACTGTTCGTTCAGCTAGGCGAGACGATGAACCCGCGGATCACTTCTGTCAAGACATGGATGTGCGTCCCGGAGTTTGGGACAGACCGTTCCACAGCACGAGCATGGCGGCTTCGACGAGCTGCCCGCGCGGCATCGACGGGTTCTTGGCCCACCACTGGGCGAGGCCGTCGGTGCCGGAGATGAGCAACTCGACGACGGCGTGCGCGGTGTCGCTGTCGGGGTCGAGCCCGAGGTTGCGCAGGTCGCGCCCGAGCATGACGGCGACCGAGCGGGTGCGGGTCTCGCGGATGCCCCAGCGGACGATCTTGATCTCCGGATCGTCCTCATCGGTGTGGTCGAACAGCAGGCGGCGTGCGGCCGGCCAGTCTTCGGAGAAGCTGAAGTACGCGTCCAGCGTGGCGCGCAGCCGCCGGCCGGGCGAGCCGGTGCCGGTGATGCGGGCGCCGATGTGTGCGACCAGCCGTGCGTTCTGCTCCTGCAGAACCGTGATGAGCAGGACCCGCTTGGACGGGAAGTGGTCGTAGAGCACCGAGCGGGTGACCCCGGCCGCCGACGCGATCTCCTCCATGGCGGTGGCGTGGTAGCCGCGGGCGGCGAAGACGTCCAGGGCCGCCTCGGTGATGCGGGCCCGCCGGGCTGAACCCCGCATGCGTTTTCTCGGCTCCTGGCTCGCCATGTCCGGCAGCCTACCCTCGACCTGTTGACGACGCGCCTGTCGTAGGCATAAAACCGACACTAGAGTCGGTTAGCGCGCCAGGAGGCCACATGGCAGAGCAGGCGGACGTCGTCATCGCGGGAGCACGTTGCGCGGGCTCCGCCGCCGCGGCCGCTCTGGCACGGCGCGGCTGCAAGGTGATCGCCGTTGACCCGGCGCGGTTTCCGTCCACCACGGTCTCCACCCATTTGCTGTTCGCCTCGGGCGTCGCCGAACTGGCCAGGGCCGGCGCCCTGGAACGCGTCGAGAAGATCGGCGCGCCGAAGCTGTCCCGCGCCTTCGTCGGCGGCCCCGGCCACGCCGCCTCCGGCCGCTACACCCCGATCGACGGCATCGACTACGGCATGTGCGTGCGCCGGACCGCGCTGGACGCTGCTCTCGTCGACACGGCTCGCGCGGCCGGTGCCGAGGTCAGGGAGGGCCACCGCGTCGTCGACCTCCTGTGGGAGGGGGGCCGGGCCGTCGGTGTGAAGGTCAGCGAGCGCGGCGGCCGGGAGTACGAGGTGCGCGCCAACCTGGTCATCGGCGCGGACGGGCGCCGCTCGACCGTCGCCCGCCTGGTCGGCGCCGAGCAGCCGCGGATCTCCCACGCCAACGGCCGGGCCTGCTATTACGCGTACTACGAGGATCCGCGTGAGGAGTGGCGCACGACCGCGGCGATGTGGCTGACCGGGCAGGAGCTGGGCAACGCCTTCCCCTGCGACGGCGGGCTGTCGATGGTGCTGCTGATGCCGCCGGCCGCGCGGGCCGCGGACTTCCGGGGCGACCTGGAGACGGAGTTCCACCGTACCGTCGGCCTGGTGCCGGGGCTGGCGAAGCGCCTGGAGGGGTGCACCAGGGCGACGAAGATCGTCAGCTCGGCCGTGCATCCCTCGTTCTTCCGCACGTCGGCGGGCCCCGGCTGGGCACTCGTCGGCGACGCCGGGCACTTCAAGGACCCGGTCACGGCGCAGGGCATCCGCGACGCCGTCAGGTTCGGGCGGCTGCTCGGCGAGCGCGTCGCCGATGTGGTGGACGACCCCGCGGCGCTCGACCAGGCGACGCGGGCCTGGGAACGGTCACGCGACGCGCAGTGCCTGATCATGTATCACTGGACGAACCTGCTCGGGCGCGGCGACGGGCTCGCGTACGTGCAGATCGAGCTGCTGCGCGGGCTGACCGACGGGCCCGACGGGGTCCGCCGGATCCTGGAGGTCTACTCCAGGATCCGCGACCCGCGCGAGACGCTGGCGATGAGCGGCATGGTCAAGGCCGTCGCCCGAGCCCTGCGCGACAACCCGGGCGCCCGCCTGTCGGTGCTGAAGGCGACGGGCGAGACGCTGCGCGAGATGGCCGGCCACCACGACGAGGCCAAGCGGCTGCTCCGGCCCGCCATGTCCGCCTCGGCCTGACCGGCTGTCGGCCTTCCTCCGCTCCGAAGCGGTCGGAGTCGCCGACGGCGCCCATTCGACTCGCCGTTCCGGAAGGTGAGCCGCAAGGTCCATCGCGCCCGTTTCAGCGCGCTTGTGACCGAGTCGATGCTGGTGTCGAGCTGCGCGGCGGTCTCCTTTTGCCGACCGGCCGAGCACGTCACGCAGAATCAACGCCGCCCGCTGCCTGGGAGGCAGGTGCTGGACGGCGGCCAGGAACGCCGGCTCGATGGTCTCCTTGCTCACGACGGCGACGGTCAGGTGGCACGCACCTCGACTTTCCGGCGGAGGAGGCTCCAACTCGAAGGCGCTCCCGTCCGCGCGGATGCGGGCGTCGCCGGTCTGCTTCGGAAATCGAGGGGGTGCCTTGTTGGGCATTCCACGGCAAGGTTAGGCTCAGCTAACTTCTGCAGTGCCGTGGTGGGAGTCTTGGCTGGACTCTCTCTTCGCCGACAAAAGGAATATCACTGTGTCCGTCCAAGCTCCCAAGGCTGTAGTCGCGCTGGTCGCGAGTGTCCTGGCGCTCGGACTCACCGCATGCGGCGGCGCGTCCGACAACGGTTCCGGCACCTCCGCCGCGAATGAGAAGAAGATCACGGTCTACAGCGGACGCAGCGAATCACTGGTCAAGCCGTTGCTGGACAAGTTCACCCAGCAGAGCGGCATCGTCGTGGAAGCTCGGTACGCCGCCACCGCCGCCATGGCCGGCCAGTTGCTGGAAGAGGGTGACAGGTCTCCGGCGGACGCGTTCTTCGCTCAGGACGCCGGGGCGCTGGGCGCCGTGGCGAAGAAGGGGATGTTCGCCCCGCTTCCGGATGAAATCGTGGGCCAGGTGCCCGAGACGTACCGGGCCAAGAGCAAGGAATGGGTCGGCATCACGGCTCGATCGAGAGTCCTGGTCTACAACCCCGATCTCGTGCCCAAGGCTGAGCTGCCCACGTCGGTCTTCGACCTCACCAAGCCGGAGTGGAAGGGGAAGGTCGGCGTGGCCCCGACCAACGCCTCCTTCCAGGCGTTCGTCACCGCCATCGTGGTCCAGCACGGCGAGGCGAAGGCCAAGGAGTTGCTGGCCGGGCTCAAGGCGAACGAGCCGCAGATCCGGGACGGCAACGGCCCGATCCTCGAAGAGGTCAACTCCGGCAAGCTCGCCGTCGGCCTCATCAACCACTACTACCTGGGCGAGCTGGCCAAGGAGCAGGGCACGACGCCCGACGCCCTCACGGCCAAGCTGCACTTCTTTCCCAACGGGGACAGCGGCGCGCTGGTCAACGTCGCGGGCGTCGGCGTGCTGAAGAAGGCCGCCGAGAGCCCCGAGGTGCAGACCTTCGTCAAGTACCTGCTCAGCGCCGACGCGCAGAAGTACTTCGCCGAGGAGACCTTCGAATACCCGGTCGTCAGCGGCGCCGCCCCGCCCGCCGGAGTGCCCCCGCTCAGCGAGCTGCGGGTGCCCACGGTGGACCTCAACGACCTGGACCAGCTGGAAGCCACGATCGCGTTGATCAAGGATTCGGGACTCGTTCCCTGAACAGGTCCTCGCACCCTGACGGGCGGGTTCGTCGTGACGGACCCGTCCGGTGGGCCCAGCGGGCGGCCGGGCGTCCGCGCAGGCCGCTGCTGCTCGTTCTCTCGGTGGTGACCGTCGCGGTCGCGCTCGTTCCCGTGGTCTACCTCGGCGTCCGAACGGCCGAAGCCGGCTGGGCCCGCATCGCCGAGGAACTGCTCACCGTGCGAGTGGCGTGGCTCGCGCTCCGCACTCTCGGTCTGGCGGCGCTGGTGACCGCCGGATGCCTCGTGCTGGGGGTCGGCTCGGCGTTTCTGGTCGTACGCACCGACCTTCCAGCCAGGCGCGCGTTCGCCATCCTCGCGGCCCTGCCGCTCGCCGTACCGACCTACATCGCCGCGTTCGCCTGGCGATCGACCCTGGACGGGTTCGAGGGCTTCTGGGCGGCGGCACTCGTACTGACTCTGTGTTCCTATCCGTACGTCTTCCTGCCCGTCGCCGCGGCGCTCAACGGGACCGACCCGGCGCAGGAGGAGGTGGCACGGTCGCTGGGCAGGAGCGCTTGGCGCACTTTCACCGGCGTGACGTTACGGCAGATCCGCCCCGCGCTCACCGGAGGTGCGCTGCTGGTGGCGCTGTACGTTCTGTCGGATTTCGGTGCGGTGTCGATCGTGCGGACCGACACCTTCACCCGGGCCATCTTCGTCGCCTTCGACCTCGGTTTCGATCGGACCGGCGCGTTGGTGCTGTCGAGCGTGCTCGTCATGCTCACGATGCTCATCCTCGCCGGTGAGACGGCCAGCCGACGACGCGGCGCTCGCTATGCCCATCTGGGCGGCGTCCGTAGGGTCCCGGCCCGGCTCAACCTCGCCCGGATGCGGTGGCCCGCGGTCCTCATGCTGGTCGCCCTGGCAGGGCTCTCGCTCGGCGTCACCGCGGTGAGCCTCACCCACCGGATGATCCAGGGCGCGTCACGGCCGGGGGCCTGGGCCGAAGTGGCCGCCGCCATGGGCAACTCGCTGTCGCTCTCCTTGGCGGGGGCCGCGCTCACCATGCTGCTCGCGCTGCCGCTGGGCCTGCTGAGCGCCAAGGCGCCCGGCCCGTCGACCACACTGCTCGATCGTCTCGCCTACCTGAGTCACGCCCTCCCGGGCCTGGTCATCGGCCTGTCTCTGGTGTCCTTCGGGGTCACTCTGGCCTACCCGCTCTATCAGACCACCTGGCTGCTCGCGCTCGGCTACGCCGCGCTGTTCCTCCCACTGGCGGTGACCGCGGTCGCCGGAGCGGCGGCCCAGGCGCCCTCCATCCTGGACGACGTCGCCAGATCGATGGGCAAGGGGCCGCTGGTCGTGCTGCGCACCGTGACTCTGCCGCTCACCCTGCCCGGAATCGGGGCCGGTGCCGCCCTGGTCTTCCTGACCTGCATGAAGGAGTTGCCAGCCACACTGCTGCTCCGTCCTACCGGCACCGACACCCTCGCCACCGAGTTGTGGACGCACACCACCGTGGCCGCCTACGCGGCCGCGGCCCCCTACGCGGCACTGCTCGTGGTGCTGTCATCGGTGCCCACGTGGCTGCTCACCGCGCGCACCGGCATTCTCACCCGGGAGTCCTCGAAATGAGCCGTCTGGAACTACGCGGGATCGCCAAGCGCTACGGCTCGGTGGTCGCGCTCGCCGGAGCCGACCTGATCGTGCCCAGCGGCACGCTGCTCGCCGTGCTCGGCCCGTCCGGTTGCGGCAAGACGACCTTGCTGCGCTGCGTGGCGGGCTTCGAACGGCTCGACGCCGGCGAGATCGTCGTCGACGGACGGACCGTCGCCGGTCCGGGGGTGCACACGCCCCCGGAACGCCGGCACATCGTCATCGTTCCGCAGGAGGGCGCGCTGTTCCCGCACCTGTCGGTGAGAGACAACGTCGGGTACGGCCTGAGCCGCGAGGAACGCCGTTCGGACCGGGTCGAGGAGGTGCTCACCCTGGTGGGTCTGTCCGGCTACGGGAAGCGGATGCCGCATCATCTGTCCGGCGGCCAGCAGCAGCGCGTGGCGGTCGCCAGAGCGCTGGCGCCGCGGCCTTCCGTCATCCTGCTCGACGAGCCGTTCAGCGCGCTCGACGCCGGCTTGCGCACCGAACTGAGGCGCGACGTGCGAGCGGCTCTGCGGGCCGACGAGGCGACCGGCATTTTGGTCACCCACGACCAGAGTGAGGCCCTTTCAGTCGCCGACCAGGTCGCGGTAATGCGCGACGGCCGGGTGCTCCAGAGCGGCCCGGCGGTCGACGTCTACCGGGAGCCGGCCGATTCATGGGTGGCGGCGTTCGTGGGCGAGGCGGTGTTCCTACCAGCTGAAAACGGCGCCCGGCCGGGCACGGGCGGCACCACGCTGTCCACAGCCCTTGGTCCGATCACGGTCGGTGAGGTGCCCGCCGGGACGAGCCGGCTCACCGTGATGGTGCGCCCCGAGCAGATCCGCATCGCCCCGGCACCGGTCGACCCGGTGGTGACCGCGACCGTGGTCGGCCACGACTTCCACGGCCACGACGCGACCGTCACCCTGCACCTGATCGACGGCTCCCGGATCACCGCGCGGGTGCCGGGTCATACCGTCCCGGTGGCGGCCGGAGCGACCGTGAGCGTAAAGGTGGAAGGCACCTGCCAGGCCTGGCGGGACGGGTGACGACCCGCCCGGGAGACGCTGCGACCCACCCATGCGATCATGCATTGCCGGCAACTGCCGGCAGCAAGATCCCCCCGATCCGAGCCCTCTGATCGTCAAGCGAGGAGTGCGGTGAAGCGCTGGTCATGGCGGGTGACGGTCGCGGCCGTCGTGGCGCTCTCAGGAATGACCGGGCCGGTCGTGTCCGCCGAGGCGGTGCATGCCCCGGAGATCAACTTCAGCGACGACTGGGAGATCGCTGTCTTCTTGTGTACGCCGTCCGCGTATGGGTGTCACAAGCGGTACGCCACGGCGAAGCAGAGGCGGGACATCGAGACGTTCCTACAGGCCACACCTGAGGTGACCGAGGTGCGCTTCGTGAGCCGGGCGGCGGCGTACGCGAACTTCCGCCAGGAGTTCGCCGGCCAGCAGAAGGTGCTGGCGAGTGTGCATGCCAAAGACGTGCCGGAGTCGTTCCGCGTGCGGGTGTCTGGAGTGGCCGACCGAACCCGGATCGTGGCCTTGGCGAACCGGCGGCCAGGTGTAGGGCTCGCCGTCGACCATGCGGACAGCCACGTCGACGGTGCGGCGGCACCCCAAGCGTCGGATATGTCCGTATTTCTATGCGAGAAGGACTCGTTCAAGCCTGCCTGTCTGCGTGGACGGGGTAAGGCGAACAAGTCGGCGGTCACGGTCAAGGAGAGGAAGGCCATCGTCGCCGTCATCGAGCGGATCCCCGGGCTCGAATCGTACGAGTACGAAGACCAGGCGACTGCGTACCGGAACTTCGTTGAGGCGTACGCGGACAACGAAGCACTTGTCTCGGCCACCAGGATGTCGGACATGCCTGCGTCGTACCGGCTGTGGGTGCAGTCCGCGGCCGACTTGGACTCCCCGCGCCGTCGGCTGGAGCGGATGGCGGGAGTGAGTCAGGTGCACGACTCGAGGTGCCTGCTTCGGAAGCTGAGACTGCGGTCGGAATACGGGCTCTGGAAGCTCAGGTCCGGAATCGGGGGCTGCGGGTAAGTGCAGTGGCAGGCGGTGCGGTGCCTTGCGTGTCCGCCGCACGGCACCGCCGAAGGTTCAGGCGAGAACCCACACATCCTCCGGCTGGTTCCGATCGCAGAACCTTCCGGTCGTATCCGTCGCAGGGTTTGTGCTCTCCTCTTCGGAGGCCGCCCACGTCTACCAGCGTCCTTCGCACCAGTTCTACACGCGGCCCCGAGGGGCCGAGGCCGGAGCCGATCCGGTCCATGCGGGCCAGAATGGCGCCTCAACCGAGCTTGAGGTCAAGCTGACCGAGATCCGGCCACCTTTGCGCGGTCGCGGGCGAACGCCGTACGTTGGCCGCCATGGAGATCATCAAGGGTGCCGGGGAATGGGCGCCGCCGGCTGCCGGGGCCGCCAACGACTGGGTTGAGCACTTCAAGGTGTCAGACCTGTCCGTGGGGACGTACTGCATCCCGGCGGGCGGGGTCGACAACCAGAGCCCGCACACCGAGGACGAGATCTACGTGGTGACCTCAGGTCGGGCCCGGATCGTGACACCGAGCGATGAGGCGGAGGTCGGACCCGGTGCGGTGATCTTCGTGCCGGCAGGCGAGGAACACCGCTTCGTGGACATCACCGAGGATCTGGCGCTGCTGGTCGTGTTCGGCCCTGCCTACGGCTCGCGGGCCTGAGTCCCGGTCATCGCCAGGCGCGTACGATGACCACGCCGTGGACCAGGGGATGGGAGCCGTCATGGGGCACGTGCTGGTGACCGGGGCCACCGGTGGGATCGGGGTGGCGCTGGTCGATGCGCTGGTGGAGGCCCGGCATCGGGTGACTGCCGTGGGGCGCGACGTCGGGCGGCTGACTGTGCCCGGGATCGAGGTGGATCTCGCCGAGCCTGGGACGCTTGCCGTCACGATCGGCGCGGCGGAGGACGCGGGGGAGTTGGGGGAGGTGCACGCGCTGGTGCATTGCGCGGGGATCTCCCCTGTCGCGGCCGTTGCCGACACCGACCCCGAGACGTGGCGACGGACGCTGGCGGTGAACGTGGCCTCCGCCGCCGAACTCGTACGGCTGACGCTGCCCGCGCTACGGCGCTCACGTGGTCACGTGGTCTTCGTTAACGCGGCGCCCGGAATGACCGGAGTCGCCCGCTGGTCGTCGTTCGTCGCCGGTAAGGCGGCGCTGCGCGAGCTGGCCGATTCGCTCCGCGAAGAGGAGGCGGCCCGCGGGGTGCGCGTGACCACCGTCTATCCCGGCCCAACGGCGACCGACCTCCTCGGCGAGGTCAGGAGCGCCTTCGGTCGGCCGTACGATCCCGAGCTGTGCATCCGGCCGGAGACGGTCGCTGCGATGATCGTGTGGGTGCTGAGCGCACCTGCCGACGCCTACGCCTGCGATCTGTCCGTACTGCCGTCGCCGCGCTGACCGGTACGCGACAAGGTGTCGGCTGGAGACAGGTGTGTGAAGTACCTGGGAGTGTCCGAAGAAGGCTGACGCGCGGCGGTCACTCGTCCCTGGGCATGAGGGTCAGCACCTTGCCCTTGATGTCGGCGGCCAGGTAGGCGCCGCCGTACTCGTCGGAGAGGTAGGCGAGCAGCACGGGCTGGTCGTCCGCGAACGTCCAGGAGCCGTGCACGATCAAGTAGCGGCTGGTCGCCTTGGGGATGCCGAGCCTGTTGTCGGCGGTGCGCCACAGGGCGGGCAGGGCGTCCCAGTTGAAGGAGCTCAGCTTGACCTTGGCGTCGTCGGGGCTGAGGGTTCCTCCGGTGTCCCGGGTGACCTGCCCGTTGCGGTAGGTGTAGGTGTCGTAGAGATTCTTCCTGCCGCGGACCGGGGCCTGGGCGATCGCGTACTCCTTGTACACGGTGAGGCCGGTGAACTCGGTGCCGCCTGAAGCCTTCTCCAGGAGGGGGATCACGGCTTTGATCCCCGCCGGGGTCAGCAGCGACCCGGTCGGGGTGTCCTGCGGCGACGGTTCGTCGGTGGCGGTGGCCACGGGAGCGTTGGTGGCGGTCGTCTCGGGGGCGTCGCTGGCGGTCACTTGGGGAGTGTCGGTGGCGGACGGCGAGTTCGCGGACGTCGTCGGGCTCGCGAGGTCGTTCAGGGTCCGGGGGAGCAGCACCAGGACCGTGGCGAGGATGCCGCCGAGCGCGGCGACTCCGGCGATGGTCACCGCGCGCAGCCGGCGGGGGCGGCGGTTGGGCATCGTCGAGTAGCCGGGCACGGGCGGGCTTCCCGGCGACGCCGGCTGGTAGCCGGGCATGGGCTGACCGGCGGCCGCCTGGGCCAGCAGCCAGTCGAGCCGCGCGGCGTCGGGCCGGGCGGCGGGGTCGGGTGTCAGCAGTGCCGTCAGCACGGGGGTCAGCGGACCGGCCTGGCGGGGCGGTGGGACGTGGCCGTTCAGCACGGCCGCGAGCGTGGCGATGGGGGTGTCGCGGCGCATGGGGTGGCGGGCCTCGACCGCGACGTACAGCAGCATGCCCAGCGACCACAGGTCGGAGGCGGGGTTGCCCTCCTGGCCGCGCAGGCGTTCGGGCGCGATGTACTCGGGGGAGCCGACCACCTCGCCGCTGACCGTCAGCCCGGGTGCGTCGTGCAGGGCGGCGATGCCGAAGTCGGTGAGCACCGGGCTGCCGTCGGGGCGCAGCAGGACGTTCGCGGGTTTGACGTCGCGGTGGCAGATGCCGGCCGCGTGGGCGGTCCGCAGCGCGGCGAGGATGCCGCGCCCCACGTGCGCCGCCTCCGCCGGGGCCAGCGGTCCGTGCGCCAGGCGCTCCTGCAGCGAACGGCCGCGTACGAGCTCCATGACGATCCACGGGTGGGGCGTCATCGAGGAGTCCACGATGTGGTGGATGGCGACCACGTTGGGATGGTGCAGCCGGGCCAGCGCGCGGGCCTCGCGCAGCACCCGTTCGCGGAGCATCCCGGCCCTGTCCGAGTCCATCTGCTCGGAGCCGGACGGGCGCACCTCCTTCAGCGCCACCTCCCGCTGGAGGGCGAGATCGTGGGCGCGCCACACCGTGCCCATGCCGCCGCTTCCCAACTGTTCCAGCAGCTCGAAACGGCCGTCGATGACCATCCGCCCAGGATTCACAGCGCACAGCCTAGAGCCATAAAAAGCCGCGAAACGGGTCGGATGCCCAAAGAAACGACCAGAGGGTGTTCGCCTGCAATATCGGCTGTTTGAGGGGGCCCTTGCGGGGTGGGACGAAATGCCCAACCATTAGGAAGGTTTCTTACCAAATGCCCAGGGAGCGCCGGTGCGCGAGAGCTCGATCCGGGAACGCGGCGGAGTGGCGCACTGGCTCGTCGTCCTGGGGTTGCTGCTGGTGGCCGCCTGCGGGGTGGCCGAGCCCGCGAGTGATCCGGTCGACGCCGACGACGTGATGTTCGTGCAGATGATGGTGCAGCATCACCGGCAGGGCATCGAGCTCGCCAGACTGGGCGCGGCCAGGGCGCGGACGCCGGAGCTGAAGACGCTGGCCGCCGCGGTCGAGACGACGCAGCAGGCCGAGGTCGAGATGATGCTGCGCTGGCTGCACGCCTGGGACCAGCCGCTGACGGCCGCGTCGGGGTCGCACGACGATCACGGCGGCCTGCCGGAGACCGACCGTCAGCGGATCGCGGCGCTGCGGAGCTCGCGTAGTTCGAAGAGGTTCGAGCGCGACTTCCTCCACCTGATGATCGCGCACCAGGGCGTCGCCGCGCGGATGGCCGGCGAGCACCTCACGGCCGGGGTCAATCCGGAGGTCAGGCGGTGGGCGGGGCAGGTGGAGGCGTCGCGTACGGAGCAGGTGCGGCTGATGCGGGCCCTGCTCCCGGCGTGACTTCACGAGCGAACGGGACGAGCGGGCCGTCATCCGCCTGATGACGAGAAAAATACTCTCCTCATAGACGGCCATGACGAAAAGTGATTAGATCACTTGATATGTCCGAGGTAACACGGCCGACACTTTCCGACGCGCTGACCGAACGCATGCTGGAGCTCATCCGCACCGGCGGGCATCGGCCGGGCGACAGGTTGCCCTCGACCAGGGTGCTGTCGGAGCGGTTCGCCGTCACCACCCCGACCTTGCGTGAGGCACTGCGCAGACTTGAGGCCACGGGGGCCATCGAGATGCGCCACGGCTCCGGCATCTATGTCGGCGCCGACATCGAGCGCCTCGTGCTGCCCAACCCCAACATGCGCGAGATGCACGCCGCCCAGCTGCTGGAGCTGCTCGGCGCGCGCATCGTCATCGAGCCGCCGCTGGCCGCGATGGCCGCCGAGCGGGCGAACGGCGCCGAGCTCGCGGCGCTGGAACAGGTGCTCGACGCCGCCGCCAGGCATCTCGACGGCAAGGACGCCGAGCTCCACGACACGAACATGACCTTTCACCGGGCGACCGCGCGGCTGGCCGGCAACAGCGTGCTGCACGAGGTCGTCGACTCACTGCTCACCGTTCACGGACCCGAGCAGAGGGAGATCCTGCAGATCTTCGACGACCGCCGCCGCGACCACGACGAGCACCTGTCGATCCTGGAGGCCATCGTGGCGCGCGACGCCGCGGCGGCCGAGGAGCGGATGCGGGCTCATCTGGTGGACGTCAAGACGGTGATCGAGCAGAGGTTGCACCACCCCCCCAAGTGAAGCAAGGAGGCCGGGAAATGATCCGGTCACGCATGGCCGTGCTCGGCGTGGCGGCCGTTGTCCTCGCCGCCTGTGGCGGCAACGGCGCCGAGGCGCCCGCGAAGAAGAAGACCGAGCTGACGCTCTACAACGACAAGGGCGCGTGGACCAAGTTCTTCGACGAGATGGGCGTCCTGTCGAAGGAGAAGATCGGCTTGGGCATGAAGCCGACGGGCTACACCGACTCGGCCCAGTACCAGGCCTTCATCAAGGCGTCGTTCCGTACGAACGTCAAGCCTGACCTGTTCACCTGGCAGACCGGGGGGATGCTGGAGGAGATCGTCAAGCAGAAGCAGGTGGCCGACACGACGGCCGTCTGGCAGCAGGCGATCAAGGCGGGCGACCTGTCGCAGGACCTGGCGCCCTACTACACGATCGACGGCAAGCAGTACTGCGTGCCGATGAACGTCGCCTACTGGGGGATGTTCTACAACAAGAAGATCTTCGACAAGCACGGCCTGCGGCCGCCCACGACCTGGGACGAGCTGATCACGGTCGCCGAGACGCTGAAGAAGAACGACGTCAAGGCGTTCTACCACACCAGCGTGCTGTTCTCCTTCGTCTGGTTCGAGCAGCTCATGGCCGGGATGGACCCCGACCTGTACGACCGGCTGTCCACGGGCGAGGCGAAGTACACCGACCCGGGCGTGGTCCAGGTGATGGAGAAGTGGAAGGAACTCATCGACGCCGGATATTTCATTAATCCTGGCGACAAGACCGACCCGGGCGACGTGCTGAAGAACGGCAAGGCCGCCATGGTCTCCTTCGGCACCTGGTTCAACACCAGCATGACCCAGCGCGACATGAAGGCCGGCGCCGACTACGGCTTCTTCACGATCCCCAACGTCAACGCCTCGCTGCCCAAGACGTCGATGATCTTCGAGAGCGGCCCGCTCTGCTCGCTGGCCAAGGCCGACGACCCCGAGGCGAGCCTGAAGTACCTCACCTGGTGGACCACCGCCGAGGCCCAGGAGAAGTGGGCCACGACCCGCGGCGACGTGAGCGCCAACCCCAAGGTGGAGATCAAGGACGAGGCGCTCGGCCAGGTCACCAAGGACGCGGGCAGCGGAAGGTATCGCCTGGTCAACCGCTACTTCGAGGCCACGCCGCCCCCCATCCTGACGGCCGCGCTCGACGGGTTCGGCAAGTTCGTGACCGAGCCCGGCAGCTACAAGGAGGTTCTGGAGACCATCCAGAAGGAGGCGGACGAGTACTGGAGCACGCACCAGTGAGCCTCGTGAAGCCATGAGCACGCGCACCCCCATGCTCGGCCGCTTCCGGCTCGGGTACGTGGCCCCCGCGGCCTTACTGGTCGCGGGGCTGCTCTACACGCCTTTCCTGTGGACCGCGTACCTGAGCCTCACCCGCTACGACGGCCTGGCGCCGCCCGAGTGGACCGGCCCGCGCAACTTCGTCAAGCTGCTCGACGACCCGGCGCTGCTGACCTCGATCCGCAACACGCTGCTCTGGGTGATCGGCACCATGGTGCTGCCGGTGGGCCTCGGCCTGCTGGTGGCGGTGCTGTCCTACGACCTCAAGGGCGGCGCCTGGTATCGGGTGCCGTTCATGCTGCCGTACGCGCTGAGCGGGGCCGGGCTCGGGCTGGTGTGGAGCCCGATCCTGTCGCACGACGGCATCGCCAACCAGCTGCTCGGCGTCGACACGGCCTTCTTACAGGACGCGCCGCAGAACACCCTCGCCATGCTGCTGGTGTGGACGTGGCAGCAGCTCGGCGTCAACACGCTGCTGTTCGTGGTCGGGCTGCAGTCGATCCCCAAGGAGCCGATCGAGGCCGCGCGGATCGACGGCGCGTCGGGCTGGCGGCTGTTCCGATACGTGATCTGGCCGCTGATGAGGCCGCTGACCGCCGTCGTGGTGGGCCTGGCGCTGGTGGCGAGCCTGAAGACGTTCGACATCGTCTGGGTGATGACGCAGGGCGGGCCGGGGCGCAACTCCGAGACGCTCGCGGTGACGATGTACAAGGAGACGTTCGTGGCCAGCGACTACGGCTACGGCTCCGCGGTGGCCGTGCTGCTCACCGTGGTGACCGGGCTGGCGTCCTACCTCTATCTCAGGAGGCAGGTGCGATGATCCGCCGTGCCGTGCTGATCGTGCTCGGCCTCGTCTGGCTGGGCCCGACCTATCTGCTGCTGGTCAACGCCTCGCGGCCGGCCGCTTCGTACGACCCCGGGTCGGCGTGGCTGCCGTCGGGCGACTTCGAGCTGCTCGCCAACTTCGGCAGGGCGCTGGCGAGCGCCGACCTGGGCCAGAGCCTGGCCAGCACCGCCCTCTACAGCGTCGTCTCGCCCCTGCTCGGCGTCGTCATCGGGGCGCTGGCCGGCTACACGATCGTGGTGCTGCGGCTGCGCCACGGGTTCTGGTGGTTCCTGCTGATCTTCGGCGGCACCGTCTTCCCGTCGCAGATGCTGCTCGTGCCGCTCTTCGTCGGTTACAGCGACGCCGGCCTGTACGACACCAGGCTCGGCATGATCCTCATCTACACGGCGATCAACGTGCCGCTGGCCGCGTTCGTGCTGCGCAACTTCTACTCCGGCGTCGCGTTCTCGATCTTCGAGGCGGCCCGGATGGACGGCGCGTCCACCTGGCGCGTCTTCTGGCGCATCTACCTGCCGATCTCGACCAGCGCGCTGGCCGCCGTGTTCATCCTCGAGTTCACCTTCATCTGGAACGACCTCATCTTCGGCCTGACCCTGAGCACGACCGCGGACGTCCGGCCGGTGATGACCGCGCTCGCCGGGCTGATGACCGACGTCTACGCCGGCACCCCGGTGCCCGTCGGGCTGGCCGCCGGGCTCGTCTGCTCGCTGCCGACGGTCCTGCTGTTCCTCGCCACCCAGCGCCTCTTCGCCCGAGGCCTGTCCCTAGGGAGTGTCTGAATTGACCAGCCGGTTGCTCCAGCGGAGTCTCGGCTCCCCCGACTACGACGGGATCCGGCAGGCGCTGCGCGACGGCACCTCCACGCCCGTGATCAGCGTGCGCGGGCTGGAGGTGCGGGTCGCGGTGCTGCCGCTGTTCACCCACGACGGCCGCCAGGCGGTCCGGGTGTCGAGCACCCAGCCACTGACCCACGTCCTGGTCGGTGTCGACAGCGCCACCGGCACCGACGTGACGCTGCTGGTGCCCGAGGTGAACGCCCCCCGCGTGCTCACGCTGGAGTCGCGCGACGACGCCGGGCTCGTCGGGTCCGCGCAGGTCACGATCAGCCCGCAGCGCAAGTGGAGCGTGTTCGTCGTCCACCACTCCCACCTCGACATCGGCTACACCGACCCGCAGGGCACGGTGCTGCGCCACCACCTCGACTATCTCGACGCCGCGCTCCGGCTGGCCGAGGAGACCGCCTCCTGGCCCGACGACGCGAAGTTCCGCTGGACCGTCGAGTCGTCCATGCCCGCGCTGAAGTGGCTCGCCGCCCGGCCCGCCGAGCAGGTCGACGCGTTCGCCGCGCTGGCCCGCGAGGGCGTCATCGAGGTCACCGCGCTGCCGTTCCAGCTGCACACCGAGGCCTGCTCGACCGAGGAGCTCTACCGCCAGCTCCGCTTCACCTCCCAGCTCCAGCGCAGGCACGGCTTCGCCACCCGGTCGGCCATGCACACCGACGTCCCCGGCGCGGTCGTCGGCCTGGTCGACGCGCTGAACGCCGCCGGGGTGCGCTACCTGGCCGCGGCCCACAACTGGGCCGGGCGGTCCGTGCCCTACCTGCACGGCGGCGACAAGCTGACCCGGCCGTTCCGGTGGCGGGCGCCGAGCGGCAACGAGGTGCTGGTCTGGTTCACCGACACGCCGCACGGCATGGCGTACATGGAGGGCAACACGGTCGGGCTGACCGACTCCTACGAGCTGGCCGACGACCTGCTGCCGCGTTACCTGTCGGCGCTGGCCTCGCGCGGTTACCCGTACGGGCCGGGGACGTTCGGCTGGCAGGGGCCCGACGCGCCGCGCGAGCCGTACGAGCTGGACGTGCTGCACCTGCGGGTGCAGGGGGCGCACGCCGACAACGCCGGCCCGTCGATCGTGCCCGCGTCGATCGCCCGCAGGTGGAACGAGCAGTGGGCCTTCCCCCGGCTGCGCTCGGCCGTCAACAGCGACTTCTTCGAGCACGTCGAGGAGCGCTATCTCGACCGGCTGGCCGTGCACGAGGGCGACTGGACCGACTGGTGGGCCGACGGGCTCGGCTCGGGCGCGCGCCCGCTCGGCTACGTGCGGCGGGCGCAGTCGGCGCTGCGGGTCGCCGAGACGCTGCACACGCTGGCCGGCGCCGACGCCACCGAGCTGGTCGACGAGGCGTACGACAAGGTGGCGCTGTTCAACGAGCACACCTGGGGCGCCGCGAACCCGTGGGAGGACGCCGAGGAGGCGGGCGACTCGGGCGGGCTGCAGTGGACGCGCAAGTCGTCGGGCGCCTACGACGCCCAGGACGACGCGGCCGACCTGCTGCACGCCGCCACCCGCCGGTTCGCCGCCGCGCTCTCGGGCGAGACCCCGGGCCCGCTGGCCTCGTTCGCGGTGTTCAATCCCGGCACGCGGGCCAGGACCGACGTGGTCAGGGCGTTTCTGCCGCGCGACGTGGTGCCGGTCGACGTGCCGATCGCGCTGGTCGACGCGCGCACCGGGGAGCGGGTCGCGCACCACGAGGAGTACGTCGACCCGGTGGACTGGCCGACCAGGCCGATCGGGCGGCACCTGCGGGCGGTCGTGCCGGACATTGCGGGCTACGGCTATGCCCGGATCGACGTCGTCCCGGGCGAGAGCCAGGCTCCCGAGCCGGTCGAGCTCGACCTCGGCGGGGTGATCGAGAACGAGTTCTACCGGGTCGCCTACGACGTCCGCGAAGGCTACATCAGCTCGATCTTCGACAAGACCGCGGGCCGCGAGCTGGTCAACGGCGACGCGGCGGCCGGGTTCGGCCAGTACGTCTACGACCGCTACGCCACCGCCCCGCACTTCAACCACCTGTCGGGGCATGTCGGGGCGCACGACCGGACCCTGCTCGGCGACCGGGCCATCGGCCGCAACGCGACGATCGTCAAGGCGCAGCGCACCGCCGTGGGGGAGAAGCTCGTCGTCGAGCTGCAGGGCAAGGGCGTCGACTGGCTGCGCACCACGGTCGAGCTGCACCACGGCGTCGCCCGGCTCGACCTGACCTACCAGCTCGCCAAGCAGGGCACCCCGGCCAAGGAGGCGGTCTTCCTCGCCTTCCCGTTCGCCTCCGGGCCGCCGACCGCGTGGGAGCTGACCGGCGGCGTCGGCGGCCCCGACGTGCCCCAGGTGCCGGGGTCGGCCGCGTACATGCTGCCGATCAGGCACTGGATCGCCTTCGACGACCCCGAGCTGACCATCGCCTGGGCCACGCTGGAGGCGCCGTTGGTGCAGCTCGGCACCATCCACATGCCGTACGCGCCGTTCCCGCCGACCCTGGACCGGGAGGACGGCACGGTCTATTCGTGGGCGCTCAACAACATCTGGGACACGAACTTCCCGGCGCAGCAGCAGGGCGAGACGACGTTCCGTTACGCGGTCATGTCGGCGGCGGGCGTCGAGGGCAGGCGCCTCGGCGCGCTGGCGGCCTCCGGGCTGACCGAGCCGTTCGTCGGCGCGCTGCTGGAGGGCCCGGCCGAGGCCGCCGCCCGCGCCTACGTCTCCGTCGACCATCCCGACGTGCTGGTCACCTCGATCGGCCGGGCGGGCGCGGAGCGGGTGGTCCGACTGCAGTCACTGGCCGCCGAGCCGGTCGAGGTCACCGTCGGTCTGCCCGGCCTGCTCCGCGCGCGGGTGAGCGCCGGGCTGGCGCACGAGCTGGAGCCCGCCGAGGTCACCGGCGAATCGGTCAACGTACGGCTGCCCGCCTGCGGGGTGGCCGCCGTCTGGGGGACATGCGAGTGAAGATCGTTGACATCCGGGCCACGACGGTCACCGTCCCGCTGGAGGCGCCGCTGCGGCACAGCAACGGCGCCCACTGGGGGCGGTTCGTCCGGACCATCGTGGAGGTCGAGGCCGACAACGGGCTGATCGGCCTGGGTGAGATGGGCGGGGGCGGGGAGAGCGCCGAGGCGGCGTTCCGCGCGCTCCTGCCGTACCTGAAGGGGCACGATCCGTTCCAGCTGGAGGCCCTGCGATTCAAGATCGCCAATCCGACCGCCTCGCTCTACAACAATCGCACCCAGCTGCTCGCGGCCATCGAGTTCGGCTGCCTCGACCTGGTCGGGCAGCAGCTCGGGGTATCCGTCGCCGAGCTGCTGGGCGGCCGGATCCGCGACGAGGTGCCGTTCGCCTCCTATCTGTTCTTCCGCTACGCGGCCGAGGGCCACGCCGAGATCCGCACCCCCGAGCAGCTGGTCGAGCACGCGCGGTCGCTGCGGGCGGCGCACGGGTTCGGCGTGCACAAGCTGAAGGGCGGCGTGTTCCCGCCCGGCCACGAGCTGGAGTGCTACCGGGCGCTGGCCGATGAGTTTCCCGAGGATCGGCTCAGGTACGACCCCAACGCCGTGCTGTCGCTGGCCGAGGCGCTGAGGTTCGGCAAGGCCATCGAGGGGCTCAACAACGACTACCTGGAGGATCCCGTCTGGGGGCTCGAAGGGCTCAGGAGCGTGCGCGAGCAGGTCCGGGTGCCGCTGGCGACCAACACCGTCGTCGTCAACTTCGAGCAGCTCGCCTCCAACGTGCTGCGCCGCGCCGCGGACGTGGTGCTGCTCGACACCACGTTCTGGGGCGGCGTCCGGCCGTGCCTGAAGGCGGCCGGGGTGTGCGAGACGTTCCAGCTCGGGGTGGCCGTGCACTCGTCGGGCGAGCTGGGCATCCAGCTGGCGACCATGCTGCACCTCGGCGCGGTGCTGCCCAACCTCACGTACGCGGCCGACGCCCACTACCACCAGCTCCGTGACGACGTGATCGAGGGAGGCAAACTGGCCTACTCCGGCGGCGCGATCGCGGTGCCGACCGGGCCGGGGCTGGGGGTGCGGCTGGATCGCGAGCGGGTCGCTCGCTACGCCGAGCTCTACCGCGAGCTGGGCGGCTATCCGTACGACCGCGATCCCGGGCGGCCGGGCTGGTACGCCCAGGTGCCCAACGAACGCTTCGCAGACCCCACTGTTTCCGGAAATATCACTCTCTGACAGGTGCGTACCCCTGGGCCCGGCCACGCCAGCCGAGCGGATGGACGGCGAGCGCGCGGAACCCTTACCTGACCTGGCATGTCATAACGAGGCGCGTTCTCGTCGGCACGCTAGGTTACCGGTCGAAAGGCTCCGCCGATCAAGGAGACAGCCATGAAGCCGATCATCCGGGCCGCCGCCGTCGTGGGCGCGGCCGTGTCGCTCGCCCTGGTCCTCCCCGCCGCCGCCTTCGCCGGCCCCAGGGGCACCTGCTCCTCCGGCCGGGTGTGCCTGTACAAGGCGCCCGACTTCAACAACGGCTTCAGCGACCTGTGGGCCGACTTCGGCGCAGACGACACCGACCTGCGCAACAACCGGTGGCGCTTCGGCGACCACGCCATCGCCTTCTGGTCGCGGGTGGACAACGAGACCAGCTCGCTCAAGAACGACAGCGCCTGCCGCGTCACCCTGTGGCAGGACCGCTTCTTCACCGGCGCGCACAGCACGTTCGAGCCCGGCGCGGCGGACGGCTACCTGCCGAACAACGCCGTCGGCGACAACAGCGCCAGCTCCATCGACATCTCTTGCGAATGAGGTCCGGTGCCGGGGCCCGGCCGGCGGGGAGGGGGCGGCGGCTCGCGCCGGTCCTGGTCGTCCTGGCCGGGCTGCCGTCCTGCTCCGCAGCCCCTGTCCCGAAGGCGGCCGAGCCCGTGGTCCGGGTCACCGGCATGGCCGACCTGGTGCTGCCGTTCGACGCCTACAAGCCGACGGCCGGGCAGCGCGCCGTGCTCGCCGACGCCCACGCCGGCCTGCTCGCCCAGTGCATGCGCCGCCACGGGTTCACCGTGTCACCGCCCCCGGCCGACGCGTTCAAGATCGCGCGGACCGATCCCGGCAACAGTCGCCGCTACGGGGTCGCCGACCCCGAGCATGCCCGGCGCTACGGCTACCACCTCGCCCCGTCCGACCCGGCCGGTCCGGCGTGGCACGACAAGCTGTCCCGGGCCGCCCGCCACCGCCTCTACGGCTCGTCCGGACGTCCGGGCTGCATGAGCGAGGCCGCGGCGATGATCGCCGGGGGAGCGCCCAAGGCCGACTGGCGCTGGCTGGCGCTGCAGGACTCACGCAGCCTCGACGAGGCGGCCGCCCAGCCCGCCGTCACCGAGGCCGTCGAGCGCTGGAAGGCGTGCATGCAGCGCGCCGGTCTGCGCTACCCGACGCCGGAGGCGGCCATCGCCGACCGCCGCTGGAACCTGGAGCGGGCCGCGATCACGGCCACGGAGAAACGCATCGCGTCGGCGGACACCGCCTGCAAGTGGTCGTCCGGCCTGGTGGCGGCCTGGTTCGCCGCCGACGCCGCCCTCCAGCGGGCCGTCATCGCCGCCGAGCCCGACCGGTTCGCCATGCTGCGCGCCAACCTCCGGCACCGCCTCTCACGCGCCTCCGCCGTGACCGACCGCTGAGATCTGGCGCCGGGCGTCCACCGGCCGTGAGGTCCGGCGCCGGATGTCGACCGGCGTGAGGTCCGGCGCCGGATGTCGACCGGCCGTCGTCTTCTGGCTTCGGCGCGGCCCGGCCGCTTGGCCCCGTGTCGCTCACTCGGGCAGCGCCGCCGGGTTGCGCGCCAGCAGCCCGCCGTCCACCCGGTGCTCGGTGCCGGTGATGAACGACGAGCGGGGCCCCGCGAGGAACGCCACCAGCTCCGCCACCTCCTCCGGCCTGGCCACCCGGCCCAGCGGATGAGCGCGGCCCCACTGCGCCACCTGCTCGTCCTGCGACAGCTCCCCCCGCCACAGGTCGGCCGCCCAGCGCAGCATCGGTGTGTCCACCGAGCCCGGGCAGACCACGTTCACCCGGATCCCGTCGGGCGCGTGGTCGAGCGCCATCGCCCTGGTCAGCCCGTTGAGGGCGGCCTTGCTCGCGGTGTAGGCGGCCACCCGCGTCTGCGAGGAGAACGCCTGCACCGACGACATCAGCACGATCGACCCACCGCCGCGCGCCCTCAGCCGCGGGATGGCCGCCTGGCAGGTGAGGTAGACGCCCTTGAGGTTGATGTCGAGGACCTCGTCCCAGACGTCCTCGGGGGTGTCGACGACCGTGCCGTAGCGCTGCACGCCCGCGCACGTCACGACGACGTCCAGCCCGCCGTAGCGGGTCACGGCCAGGTCGACCAGGTCGCGCATGTCGCCCGCCCGCCGGACGTCCGCGACCACACCGGTCACCTGCTCGCCGTCGAACTCCGCGTCCTTGTCGGCGCCGCAGAACACCACCGACGCCCCGCCGTCGGCCAGCCGGTCGACCACCGCCCGCCCGATGCCCATCGAGCCGCCCGTGACCAGCGCCACCTTCCCGCCGAACTCGCTCATGCCAGAACCTCCGCCCGCAACCTCGACACCTTGCTCGCGTAGGGGGCCAGGGTGAGCGCCGTGCCGTTGGCCACGGCCGTGGCCAGCCCGTCGGTCGGCATGCTGGAGAACGGCTCCAGCCCCAATGTGTACGCCCGCCCCCACCAGGGATAGCCGGTCGTCGCGCCGAACTCCTGCCACATCCACAGATGGGGCAGCAGCGCCGCGTCCCACTCCACCCGCAGGCCGACGTCGGCCGAGATCTCGTACCAGCCCTCGGTGAACCCGGTCAGGTAGACGATGTCGCTCGGCGCCCCCGGCGCCCCGACCACGCTCAGGTCGATCTCGCCGCCGCCCTCGGCGGGCACCACCGGCCACGTCCACGGCCCGCCGGCCCGGACCAGCCGCCCGGCCGGGTTGATCGCGCTCTCGTGCGGCACCACGATGACGCCGGCCGGCAGCCGGATCCGGGCGCCCGGCCGCAGGAACGGCCGGCCGTACACGATGTGCTGGCCCCACATCGCGTGCACCTCGACGCCCGACTCGTTGGTGGCCCGCCCCTCGATCTCCAGCGCGGCGGTGCCGGACCGCACCCGCAACGTCCTCTCCACCAGGTACGGCAGCCGCCTGGTCCGCACCCTGAGCCGGACCGCGACCTCCTGCTCGGAGTCGGCCACGACCTCGGCCTCCCACGGCAGCCCCGCGACCTCGCCGTGCTGGGCCAGCCGCGCGCCCCGGTATTCGCTCGGGGCGCCGCCGTTGGGGAAGACCTCCTGCCAGCCGCCCTCGTAGTGGTCGACGAACTGGGCGACGTCGTCGGACGCGCCCTGGAGATGGCCGGCCGGGTCACGCAGGCCCTGCGGGGAGAGCCAGACGAAGTCGGTGTCGCTGGGCTTGTGCAGGAACTCCACCACGTCGCCGCCCTTGCCCGGCACGACGGTCACGCGGAGCCGCTCGTTCTCGAGCACGACCGCCCGCAGCCCGTCGATCACGACGTGCCGCAGGCGGGCGCCCCAGTTGCGTCTCACTCGAACGTCACGTCGATGAACCGGGGCCGGTAGATCGACACGTCGCGGTAGTGGTCGGTGTTGACGAAGCTGTTGACGTTGTAGGACACGACCAGGCCATTACCCGCCGCGTGGGGATGCGCGTGAGCGTTGTACGTGAAGATGTTCCCGCCCGTCTCGGGGGTGGTGTAGACGTGCTGCTTGCCGGTGAACGGCCCGAACGGCGAGCAGGAGGAGTAGGCCACGATGTCGGGGCTGAGCACCTCGGTCGTGTCATGGGTGATCAGCACGTATCCGTCGCCGACGCGGCTCACGCTGTATTCGTTGGCCACGCCGCTCATCACGCGGGCGGAGTCGGCCTCGTCCGGCGACCAGGTGCCGTCGGCCTTGAGAAACTCCCACCGGCCGAGCAGGCTCTGCCCCTTGACCCGGGCGATGTGCATGTACTTCGGCGACCCGTGGTCCTCCACTCCGTAGACGTAGGTGTGACCGCCGGTCTTGAGGATCCCGGAGGCCCAGGCCACGCCGTGCCCCGAGGGCAGGTCGTGCACGCTGATCGGCCGGTTGAGGCGCCCCGGCGCGAACCTGGCGACCACGTTCCGGTGCCAGCGCCAGTCCCAGGCGCCGGCGCCGAAGCGCTCGTACTCCTGGTAGGTCACCTCGACGATGCCCCCGGCCAGGGTGGCGTCGCCGGCCCAGTACCAGTGGTTCTGGTCGCGCGGCGGCATCACCGCGGTCGGCCGCTCGGCGGTGCCGTCGTGGATGGTCGACAGCCGGCCGTCGCGCTCGACGGCGAAGGAGTTGTTCAGGAAGACGGTCGTGCCGCCCTCCTCGACCACCGGCGGCCGGGAGCCGTCGGCGTTGACCTGGCCGAGGAACGTGTCGGAGAACACCCACAGCTCACGTCCGTTCGGCAGCCGGAGCGAGTAGGTGCCGTCGGCGCCGGTCCAGTCGTCCAGGCGGCTGTTGTCGTCGCCGTAGGTGGTGAACAGGCTGGTCAGCCTGGGGTCGATGGTCGCGCCGCGCACCGTGGGGGCGCACGAGGACGCCTCCGTGGCCTGCTGGGCGACGGCCACGGAGGGCACCGGCCTGGGTGGGGCGGCGAACGCCTGCTGCGGCACCGAGGTCAGGCCGAGCAGCGTCGCGGCGGCTAACGGGATGAGGGCTGACCGGAATCGCGTCATCACACGTCCGTCCTTGGGGGGAGGATGGCTGCCTACAGTTCTAGTCATTAGATCACTTACTGTCCAGCCCTCCTGTGAGCCCTCCCGGGTAACCGTTCGGACGGCTCTGAGGTGTGAACACGGCGTCGGCGAGATCCGGTCGATGTCCACCTCGCGGCCGAGGGCGCGCCGCTCGACGTGGTGCCGCACCAGCGGAAATGAGGTGCCCGTCGGCGAAAGCGGCGAGTACGCTGCGCGAGGACCTTTGGAGAGGAATCGTCGTGGGACACGTCGAAGTAGGACACCTGACCTACGTGCTGCCTGACGGGCGGCCGTTGCTCAACGACGTGTCGTTCCGGGTCGGCGAGGGGGTCAAGGCCGCGCTGGTCGGGCCCAACGGCGCGGGCAAGACGACGCTGATGCGGCTCATCGCGGGCGACCTGCAGCCGGTCGAGGGGAGTGTGGCCAGCTCCGGCGGGCTCGGCGTGATGCGCCAGTTCATCGGCAGCGTGCGCGATGGCAGCACGGTGCACGACCTGCTGCTCGGGGTCGCCCCTCCGTCCGTGCGGCAGGCGGCCGAGCGGCTGGAGCAGGCCGAGCTGGTGATGATGGAGCGCGACGACGAGAAGGCGCAGCTGCGCTACGCGCAGGCGATCACCGACTACACCGACGCCGGTGGCTACGACATCGAGGTGCTCTGGGACACGTGCACGGTGGCCGCCCTCGGCGTGCCGTACGACAACGTGAAATATCGGGAAGTGTCCACGTTGTCGGGCGGTGAGCAGAAGAGGCTGGTCCTGGAGGCGCTGCTGCGCGGCCCCGACCAGACGCTGCTGCTCGACGAGCCCGACAACTACCTCGACGTGCCGGGCAAGGAGTGGCTGGAGCGGCAGCTCCGCGAGACGCCCAAGACCGTCCTGCTGGTCAGCCACGACCGCCAGCTCCTCGCCAACGCCGCCGACCGCATCGTCACCGTCGAGTCGGGCAACATCTGGATCCACGGCGACGGCTTCGCCACCTACGCCGAGGCCCGCCGGGCCCGCAACGAGCGCCTCGACGAGCTGCGCAGGCGGTGGGACGAGGAGCACGCCAAGATCAAGGCCCTGGTCAACATGCTCAAGAACAAGGCCCGCTACAACGACGGCATGGCCGCCCCCTACCACGCGGCCCAGACGCGGCTGCGCAGGTTCGAGGAGGCGGGCCCGCCCGAGGTGGCCCCCAGCGACCAGAACATCAGCATGCGCCTCAAGGGCGGACGCACCGGCAAGCGCGCGGTCATCTGCGAGCAGCTGGAGCTCACCGGTCTCATGCGGCCGTTCGACCTGGAGATCTGGTACGGCGAGCGGGTCGCGGTGCTCGGCTCCAACGGCTCGGGCAAGTCCCACTTCCTGCGGCTGCTCGCGGGTGAGCCGGTCGGCCACTCCGGCGTGGCCAGGCTGGGCGCCCGCGTGGTGGCCGGCCACTTCGCGCAGACGCACGCCCGGCCCGACCTGCTGCGCCGCACGCCGGTCGAGATCGTGATGTCCGAGCACGCCAAGGACAAGAGCCAGGCCATGAAGGCGCTGGCCCGTTACGAGCTGGCGGGGCTGATCGCCGAGCAGCGGTTCGACACCCTCTCCGGCGGACAGCAGGCGCGGCTGCAGATCCTGCTGCTGGAGCTGTCGGGCGCCACGCTGCTGCTGCTCGACGAGCCGACCGACAACCTCGACCTGGCCAGCGCCGAGGCGCTCCAGATGGGGCTCGACGCCTTCGACGGCACGGTGGTGGCGGTGACCCACGACCGCTGGTTCGCCGCCGACTTCGACCGTTTCCTGGTGCTCGGCTCCGACGGCACGGTCTACGAGGCGCCACAACCGGTCTGGGACGAGGCCAGGGTCGTCCGTCCGCGTTAAAGAGCGTCCGCGTTAAAGAGTTGGTACGGCTGGCGCGTGTCCTCTGCCAGCCGCACCCATGGAGGGGCTATCACGGCAAAGTGATCCCGCGTAGCCGAACCGTCAGCCTCCTCGCACTCGGGGCGATTTGTCTCGCCGCGTGCTCGACGGAGAAACCGCCAGAGCCCCAGCTCAAGCCGCTCACGCTCAAGGAGCAGGTGTCGAACGTCGTCAAATCACCCGACGGCTACACCGTGAACTGGGCCGGAGTCCTCGCCAACGCCAACCCATGGCACTTCGGCGAGCATGTCGTGGCCACGGTCGTCGGGCGTGACGCCGCCGGCGCCGAGGTCGTCAAGATGGAGCAACCGCTGGACGCGGTGCCGCCGGGCGGCTCGCTGGCCTTCACCGGCCAGACGTCCGCCACGAAGAAACCGGTCAAGGTGACGATCGGCTACCGCCCCGCCCAGTGGCGGCCCGCGGCCCGCATCGTCTCGGCGTTCAAGCAGTTTCCCGTCACGCGGGTGCAGACCCTGCCGCAGAAGAACGGGTCGTACCTCATTACCGGATACATCGCGAACCCGTACCGACTGCCCGCGAGCACGCTGGTGGTGAGCGCGCTGCTGCGTGACAAGGCGGGCAAGTTGCTCGGGGGAGGCAGCACGTTCGCCGACGACGTGAAGGCGGGCCGCCCACCGCGCTTCATCCTGACCATCGAGGGGCTGCCCAAGGGGGCCGAGGTGGCCAGGACCGAGGTGACGGCCCGCACCTGGGGCTCGACCGCGCGGCCGTACGAGGATCTCGCGCTGGGCGGCGCGGTCCCGTTGCACACGATCAAGCCCACGACCCCGCCGTTCGCCGTGGACCGTGGCAGCCAGATCGTGACCGGCAAGCAGTGAGAGCCGCGCCTGTTCCCGGGCGCGGCTCGCCCTATTTCCCGCTATCTCGTCCTATGGTAAATCTCAATCGAATAAGGCAATAAATCGGGCAGGCAGTGAAATTCCGCACCGCGCGCTAGGTGAAAGAGTTGTTTTTTATCGGCCGTCCCGATAGTGATCGCAGCTATTCATGGTGAAAGGGTAGAACTACTAGTTACTAATCCATTACCTTCGGTCACATGAATGACCGCGTCCTGGTCGAGGCACTCCGCGCCGACGACCCGGGTGCCCTCGCGGCGCTCTACGATGCGCACGCCGAGGGCATCTACAGATACTGCTGGTCCCTTCTCCGCAACTCCGACGGCGCCCAGGTGGCACTCCGCGACACGTTGATCGCGGCTGAGGCGCACGCCGATTCCCTGGCCGATCCCAACCGTCTCCGGCCGTGGCTCTACGCGCTGGCCCGGAGCGAATGCCTGCGCCGCCGCCGGGCCGCGGGCCCCGGCGAAAGCCCGCCCGGCGGCGCCCAGGCGCCGCCCGTCGAGCCCGCCGACGCCGACCTGCGGGTCATGGCGTGGAACGCGACCCAGAGCCTGGGTCCGGCCCACCGCGAGGTGCTGGAGCTGTCGGCCAGGCACGAGATGCCGACCGCCGATCTCGCGGCGATCCTCGGGGTGGCGCCGCGCCAGGTCGAGGATCGCCGGCATGAGGCCCGCGAGCGGCTCCGTGACGCGATCACCGCCGAGATTCTGGCCCGCAAGAGCCCCTACGAGTGCCCGGCCCGGGCGGGCATCCTGGCCGGGTTCGCCGGCGAGCTGACCCCGGAGCTGCGCGACCGGTTGGTCCGCCACGTGCCGCTGTGCGTCGCCTGCTCGCCCCACCGCGCCCGCCAGGTGTCCGAGGCGAAGGTCTTCGAGCTGCTGCCGGTGGTCACGCTGCCCGAGTCGCTCAGGGTCAGGGTGATGAGCTGCTTCGCCGACCCCGGCCTGGTGCCCTACCGGCGCTACGTGGCCAGGCGGTCCGGAGCGCTGGACGGCGCCGGATTTCCCGTCCCCGGTGGCAGGCCGGCTCGACGGTGGCCTCAGGCGGTGGCGGGCGCGCTGGCGGCGGTCGCGACCGTGGTGGCGATAGCGATGCTCCTCAACGACTTCGGCAGGCACGAGCGCGCCGGGTCCGGCATCGGCGCGGTCGCGTTGCCGGTGATCGGCGACTCGCCCGGCATCAGGCTCCCGTGGCTGGCCGCCCCCCAGGACTCCCCGGTCAACGTTCAGCCCATCCTCGACATGCGCGACGCCGTCCCGGTGGGGGCGACGGGCTCGGCCTCGCCGAACGGCCCGGTCGCCACGCCCGGCGCGCGTCCGACGACGGCCCCTCCGGGCGCCTCGCCCCGCGCCACCCCTCCGACCCACCCGACCCATCGGCCCGACGGCACGCCGAAGCCGCAACCCACCGGCCACCCGGTCATCTCGGCCGACCCGGCCGACCCGACCGGCCCGACCGGCCCGACCGGCCCGACCGGTCCCAAGGAGCCGCCGCGCCGGCCGCCCCGTGACCACCAGAGCCACCCGCCCACGCCCTGCCCCGCCACCCCGAAACCCGGGCCGTTCCGCCCACGTCCGGACAGACCGCGACATCCCCACACGCCGACCGCGACGCCGACCGCCAACCCGGCTCCGACCGTCACGCCGACCGAAACCCCCGTGCCCACGGCGACTCCGACCTGAGGCCCGGACCAGCCCTGATTACGTTGCGTAAGTGACGGGTGTGCGAAGAGTGACTGATGGGAACGGTGTGCATAGACCACATCCGAGGGGGATCTATGCACACCGTCAGGGCTGGACTTGTCGCCTGCCTGGCCCTCCTGCTGTGCACACCGGCCCACGCCGACCCCCGGCCGTCGCCGCACGACATCGCCGAGGCGCGGCACGCCGTACGCGACAGGAAAAAGGACCTGGGCGTGGCGAGCGCGGCGCTCGCCACGGCCGAGGCCCGGCTCCATGACCTGGCCGCCGGAGCGGAGCGTCTGGTCGAGGCCTACAACGGCGAGCTCGTCCGGCTCCGGCAGGCCCGCGAGACGCTCGACCTGGCGCGGGCCAGGCTGAGCGCGGCCGAGGCCGAGGTGGCGCTGGCGCGCGACGCGGTGGCCCTGATGGCGGCGCAGAGCTACGGCGGGTTCAACGTGAGCAGCTCGGCCATCCTCCTGATCAGCGACACCGGCGACCAGGACGGTTACCTGCACCGGGCCAGCACCCTCGAACAACTCAGCGGCGAACGCGCCTACATCCTCGGCCGCCTGCGCGACGCGCAGGAGGTCTCGGCCATCCTGCGCGCCCAGGCGGCCGACGCCTACACCGAGCACGAGGCCGCCACCGAGCGCGCCGAACAGGCGCAGGCCGCCGCCGCGCGGGCCGTGACCGAGCAGCGGGCCGAGACGAAGGACCTGCGGGCCGAGCGCGCGCACCTGCGGCGGCGGGTGGAGGCGGCACGCGGCCGGGCCGACCGGCTGGCCAGGCAGCGACTGGCGGCGCTGCAGCAGGTCGGCTACAGCGCCGCGCTGCGCGGGACGGGCTCGCTGATGGGCGACGTGGCGGCCAACTGGGCGTTGACCCAGCTCGGCAAGCCGTACGTGTGGGCCGCCGACGGGCCGTCGAGCTATGACTGCTCCGGCCTGACCATGCGGGCCTGGGAGCAGGCCGGGGTGCGGATCGACCACTGGACGGGCACCCAGTGGACGTCCGGCCCGCACATCCCGCTCGACCAGCTACGCCGCGGCGACCTGCTGTTCTTCGGCTACGTCTCCAGCGACCCCGGCACGATCCACCACGTGGGCATGTACGTCGGCGACGGGATGATGGTGCACGCTCCGCAGACCGGCGACGTGGTGCGGATCGCCTCGATGTGGCGCCCCGACCTCGTGGGCGCCACCAGGCCCCAGGGGTGATCAGTGGGCGTGATCGGTGTCCTTGGCCCGCTGGAACGAACGCTGGATCTCGACCTCGGCCTCCATGCGGCCCACCCAGTTGGCGCCCTCGACGGACTTGCCGGGCTCCAGGTCCTTGTAGACCTCGAAGAAGTGCTGGATCTCCAGCCGGTCGAACTCCGCGACGTGGTGGATGTCGCGGATGTGCTCCATCCGGGGGTCGGTGGAGGGGACGCAGAGGACCTTGTCGTCGCCGCCCTTCTCGTCGGTCATCCGGAACATGCCGACCGCCCGGCAGGTGATGTAGCAGCCGGGGAACGTCGGCTCCTGGAGTAGCACCAGCGCGTCGAGCGGGTCGCCGTCCTCACCGAGGGTGTTCTCGATGAAGCCGTAGTCGGCGGGGTACTGCGTGGAGGTGAACAGGAGCCGGTCGAGCCTGATCTTGCCGGTCTCATGGTCCACTTCGTACTTGTTCCGTTGCCCCTTGGGAATCTCAACGACAACGTCGAACTCCACCGCGGTTCCTCCGCTCGAGCCCCCGGGTACCCCCGGTTGGGCGTTAATGTCTCGTAGGCGAACACCAGAGAGAGGTCAGGCGACGTGGCGCGGCACGAGCGGTGGGTGATGTTGACCACACTCGTCCTGCTGCAGGTCGTCACCATCGTCACCGGCGTCCATGTGCTGCGCGACGATCTCAACCTGAGCACGTTGACGAGCGGGCCTGCACCGACCACGCCGACAGCGTCTCCCGAGGAGACTCCTCCCGTCCCCGTGGTCACCGCGGGCCCTGTGCTGGCCCAGCTGCCGGCGAGGGCCGGAGACGGACCTCTCCCGACCAAGGGTACTTTGACGCGACAGCTCACCGACGCGCTGGGTGACAAGGCGCTCGGTGACAGGGTCGGCGCGGTCGTCATCGACGCGGCCACCGGCGAGCGCGTCTTCGCCGCCGATCCCGAGACGGGCATCGTCCCGGCCTCGACCACGAAGGTCGTCACCTGCGCTGCGGCGCTCGCCGCGCTCGGCCCCGACGCCCGCCTGTCCACGCGGGTGGTGGACGGCGCGTCGGCCGGCTCGATCGTGCTGGTGGGCGGCGGCGACACCACGCTGGCCGGCCCGTCGGCCAAGCCCGGCGCCTACCCCAGGCAGCCCACGCTCGCCACGCTCGCCGCCCGCACCGCCAAGGCCCTCAAGGCGCGGGGCACCACCAAGGTCACGCTCTCGTACGACGCCTCCCTCTACACCGGTCCCACGCGCGCCCCGGGCTGGAAGCCCAACTACGTGCCCGACGGCGAGGTCACCCCGGTGCACGCCCTGACCATCGACGCTGGCCGGCAGTACCCCGGGCACTCCCGGCCGCGGGTGTCCGACCCGCCGCGCTTCGCCGCCGTGGCCTTCGCGGCGCTGCTGCGCGGGCATGGCATCGGCGTCGCGGGCACGATGCGCCCGGCCAGGGCCGCGCCCGGGGCCGCCGAGCTGGGCAGGGTCGAGTCCGCCCCGGTCTACGCCCTCGTCGAGCGCGCGCTGACCTACAGCGACAACGATCTGGCCGAATCCCTGGCCAGGCAGGTGGCCGTCAAGGAGGGGAAGCCCGCCTCCTTCGCGGGCGCGAGCGACGCCGTCCACACCGTCCTCCAGCGCCGCGGCGTCGCCAAGGGCATTGAGGTCCACGACGGCAGCGGCCTGTCCACGCGCAACCGCATCAGCGCCGACGCGCTGGCCCGGCTGATCGCGCTCACCGCCGGCCAGCCCGACCTGCGCGCGCTCGCCTCCGGCATGCCGATCGCCGGGTTCTCCGGCACGCTCGGCAACGGCCGGCGCTTCACCGGCGGCGACAGCAAGGGCCAGGTGGGCCTCGTCCGGGCCAAGACGGGCACCCTCAACAACGTCAACACGCTCGCGGGGCTGGCCACGACCAAGGACGGCCGGCTCGTCACCTTCGCCTTCATGGCCGACCAGGTCCCGTCCAACGCCGAACCCGTCCTCGACCGCCTCGCCGCCATCGTGGCGAGGTCATAAGGGGGCTTCTTCGCGGTACGAGCATGGAGCACGTACGGTGGACGGTATGCAGGTGATCGACTGGGATCTGGCCGTCACGACCGGCACGCGCCTGGTGCGCCCCGGTCCTCAGGTGAGCCGAGAGGAGGCCAGGCAGGCCGTCACCGAGCTCCGCACCCTGTCCCGAGAGGCTGAGGGACACGTCCGCGAGTTCACCAAAATCCACACGGAGACCGCCCCGCAGCCGGCGACGATCGTCGACCGCCCCGGCTGGATCAAGGCCAACGTCGAAGGGTTCCGCGTCGTCCTGGAGCCGCTGACCCAACGCATGACGAGCACCGCCACCCCGCCTCCGGCCATCGTCGCCGCCGTGGGCTCCCGCATCACCGGCGTCGAGGTGGGCGCCGTGCTGGCCTTCCTCGCCTCGCGGGTGCTGGGGCAGTACGAGCTGTTCCTGCCGCCCGACCCGACGGGCCGTGAGCCGGCCGGCCGCCTCACGCTGGTCGCGCCCAACATCGTGCACGCCGAGCGCGAGATGAACGTCAACCCGCAGGACTTCCGCCTCTGGGTGTGCCTGCACGAGGAGACCCACCGGGTGCAGTTCACCGGGGTGCCCTGGCTGCGCGAGTACATCCGGTCGCAGATGACCGAGTTCCTGCTGGCCTCCGACCTCGACCTGCCCACCGTGCTCGAACGACTGCGCAGCGCCGCCGACACGGTGGCCGACGTGGTGCGCGGCGGCGAGGGCAACCTCATCGACGCCATCCAGTCGCCCGGCCAGAAGGAGATCCTCGACCGGCTGACGGCCGTGATGACCCTGGTGGAGGGCCACGGCGACTTCGTCATGGACGCCGTGGGGCCGTCGGTCGTGCCCTCGGTCGCGATCATCCGGTCCAAGTTCGCGCAGCGCCGCGAGGGTGGTTCCCGGCTCGACCGCACGATGCGCCGCCTGCTGGGCATCGAGCTGAAGATGAAGCAGTACGCCGAGGGTTCCGCCTTCGTGCGCACGGTGGTCGACAGGGTGGGCATCGACGGGTTCAACAAGGTGTGGACCTCCCCGGAGACGCTGCCGACGACCCCGGAGATCTCCGACCCCGCCGCCTGGATCCGCCGCGTCGTCGACGCCCCGGCGCTGCCCGCCTGACCCTCGCCGAGATCGCCGGTCCACGATCTCGGCGACAATGGAGCCCGTGGGTCCGCAACCAGCCGTAGCCGACGTCCGCCGGGTCGTCCGCGAGTCGTTGGCCGACGTCCCCGAGGGCCGGCTGGTGCTGGCCGCCTGCAGTGGCGGCGCCGACTCCCTCGCGCTGGCGGCGGCGCTCGGTTTCGTCGCCCGGCGGGCCGGGCTCAGGGCGGGCCTGCTGACCGTCGACCATGGGCTCCAGCCCGGCTCGGCCGAGCGGGCGGCCCGAGTGGCCGCGATGGCCGACCGGCTCGACCTGGAGCTCGCCGAGGTCCTCACCGTCCAGGTCGGCACCGCCGGCGGGCCCGAGGCGGCCGCCCGCGACGCCCGATATGAGGCGCTGGCCGGCGCGGCCGACCGGCTCCAGGCGGCGACCGTGCTGCTCGGCCACACGAGAGACGATCAGGCGGAGACCGTGCTGCTCGGCCTCGCCAGGGGCAGCGGCCTCAGGTCGATCTCGGGGATGGCCGCCAGGAGCGGCCGTTATCGCAGGCCCTTCCTGGAGCTCTCGCGGGCCACCACCGTCGCCGCCTGCCGCGCGCTCGGCCTCACGCCGTGGGACGACCCGCACAACGAGGACCCCCGCTACACCCGGGTGCGGGTGCGTGCCAGAATCCTGCCGGTGCTGGAGGCGGAGCTCGGTCCCGGGGTGGCCGAGGCGCTCGCCCGCACCGCCGCGATGGCGCGGGAGGACGCCGACGCCCTCGACGGGTGGGCCGCGAAGGCGTACGACGATTGCGCTCTTAGCGATATCGGCGGGTCCGTGACGCTCGCCGTGGAGGGGCTCGGCGGGCTGCCGGCCGCGGTGCGCCGGAGGGTGCTGCGGCGGGCGGCGCTCGCGGCGGGGGCGCCCTCCGGAGCGCTGTCGGCGACGCACGTGCTCGCCCTGGACCGGCTGATCACGCACTGGCGCGGGCAGAAAGCCGTCGACCTGCCCGGCGGTCTGTCGGCCGTTCGACGGTATGGGACCCTGATACTCGCCACCCGTCCCATCCCGTAAGGAACCACACGTGGACGCTGCCGACATGGGCAAGGACCTGGAGAAGGTCCTCATTTCAGAGGACGACCTCCAGGCCAAGATCAAGGAGCTGGCCGGGCGCATCGACGCTGACTACGCGGGCCAGGACGTGTTGCTCGTGGGGGTGCTCAAAGGCGCCGTCATGGTGATGGCCGACCTGGCCAGAGCGTTGCACGTGCCCGTGCAGATGGACTGGATGGCGGTCTCGTCCTATGGGGCGGGCACCAAGTCGTCGGGTGTCGTGCGGGTGCTGAAAGACCTCGACACCGATATCATGAACCGTCATGTGCTGATCGTCGAGGACATCATCGACTCCGGATTGACCCTCCACTGGCTGCTCGAGAACCTCAAGTCGCGCAACCCCGCGTCCCTTGAGATCTGCGCCGCGCTTCGCAAGCCCGATGCCCTGAAGGTGCCGATCGACGTCAAGTACGTCGGCTTCGACATTCCCAGCGAGTTCGTCATCGGATACGGCCTCGACTACGCCGAGCGCTACCGTAACTTGCCTTTCATCGGGACCCTCGCGCCCCATGTGTACAAGTCCTGATACCGCCGGCCGCCGGGAACACCGGGCACCCTGACGTACGTTGGTAGGGCAAGACCGGTCCAGCGGGCGGTGCCGCCGCACGCTGTGCAGGTGTACCTTCTGACTCCGGAAGGGTGACCGCGTGTCCCCTTCGGGTAGTCAGAAGTCGCGGCGCCGGATGTCGCGGCCCCGGGCGCTCCCCGGGGTTCCAGGCCATGGTCAGGAAGGGACGGGCCCGCAAGGGGTTCCGCATCGGATGGATCTCAAGCGATTTACACGTGGGCCACTGCTGTGGATCCTGGGCATCGTCGTGCTGCTCCTGCTCGTCACCCAGCTCTGGAGCGGCGGCGGTAATTTCAAGCAGGCCGACACGTCCACGGTCCTTCAGCAAATTCGCACTGGAAACGTCAGCAACGCGAAGATTGTCGATAAGGACCAGCGCATAGAGCTCACGCTCTACAACGCGATCCCGGTCAAGCCGGGTGACACCCCCACCAAGACGATCCAGTCCGACTGGGTCTCCGGTTACGGGCCCAAGCTGACCGAGGAGCTGCAGACGCAGTTCCAGGCCGGCAAGACCAAGAGCTTCACGACCGAGGTGCCCCAGGACAGCATCCTGGTCAGCATCCTGGTGAGCTTCCTGCCCATCGTCATCATCGTGCTGCTCTTCCTGTTCATCATGAACCAGATGCAGGGCGGCGGCTCGCGGGTGATGAGCTTCGGCAAGTCCAAGGCCAAGCTGATCACCAAGGACACCCCCAAGACCACCTTCGCCGACGTCGCGGGCGCCGACGAGGCCATCGAGGAGCTCCAGGAGATCAAGGAGTTCCTGCAGGCCCCGGCCAAGTTCCAGGCGATCGGCGCGAAGATCCCCAAGGGCGTGCTGCTGTACGGCCCGCCCGGCACCGGCAAGACCCTGCTCGCCCGCGCGGTCGCGGGTGAGGCGGGCGTGCCGTTCTACTCGATCTCCGGCTCCGACTTCGTCGAGATGTTCGTCGGCGTCGGCGCCTCCCGGGTCCGCGACCTGTTCGAGCAGGCCAAGGCCAACGCTCCGGCGATCATCTTCATCGACGAGATCGACGCCGTCGGCCGCCACCGCGGCGCCGGCCTGGGCGGCGGTCACGACGAGCGTGAGCAGACGCTCAACCAGCTGCTCGTCGAGATGGACGGCTTCGACGTCAAGGGCGGCGTGATCCTGATCGCCGCGACCAACCGGCCCGACATCCTCGACCCGGCGCTGCTGCGTCCCGGCCGGTTCGACCGGCAGGTCACCGTCGACCGTCCCGACCTCGAGGGCCGCAAGGGCATCCTCAAGGTCCACGGCCGCGGCAAGCCGTTCGCGTCCGACGTCGACCTCGACGTCATCGCCCGCCGCACGCCCGGGTTCACCGGTGCCGACCTGGCCAACGTGATCAACGAGTCCGCGCTGCTGACCGCGCGGGCCGACCAGAAACTGATCACGATGGAGACCCTCGAAGAGGCGATCGACCGCGTCATGGCAGGGCCCGAGCGCAAGACCCGGGTCATGTCCGACAAGGAAAAGAAGATGATCGCCTACCACGAGGGCGGTCACGCGCTGGTGGCCCACGCGCTGCCCAACTCCGACCCGGTGCACAAGATCACGATCCTGTCCCGCGGCCGCGCCCTCGGCTACACGATGACGCTGCCGATGGAGGACAAGTTCCTGGCCACCAGGTCCGAGATGATGGACCAGCTCGCCATGCTGCTCGGCGGCCGCGCGGCGGAGGAGCTCGTCTTCCACGAGCCCACCACCGGCGCCTCCAACGACATCGAGAAGGCCACGGCCGTCGCCCGCCGGATGGTGACCGAATACGGCATGAGCGAGCAGCTCGGCGCCCGTAAGTTCGGCACCGGCCAGGCCGAGGTCTTCCTGGGCCGCGAGATGGGGCACGAGCGCGACTACTCCGAGAAGATCGCCTCGACGATCGACGAGGAAGTCCGCCGGATGATCGAGTCGGCGCACGACCAGGCGTGGGACATCCTGGTCGAATACCGCGACGTGCTCGACAACCTGGTGCTCGAGCTCATGGAGAAGGAGACGCTCTCCCGCGACCAGGTGCTGCGCGTCTTCGCACCCGTGGTGGTCAAGGAACACCGGCCGTCCTACGCGGGCTACGGCAAGCGGCTCCCGTCCGACCGGCCGCCGATCCTGACCCCCAAGGAGCAGTCGGGCAACGGCTCGCTCCCCACGGGCCACCAGGACGCGCTGCCTTCCGGAGACAGTGCGTGACGTCTCAGCACGAGGTCGATCTGGGCCGGATCGAGAAGGCCGTCCGGGAGATCCTCTACGCCATCGGCGAGGATCCCGACCGTGACGGCCTCCTCGACACCCCCTCGCGGGTCGCGCGGGCCTACGCGGAGCAGTTCTCGGGCCTCGGTCAGCAGCCCGAGGACGTCCTCACCAAGGTCTTCGACGTCGACCACGACGAGATGGTGCTGGTGAAGGACATCGAGGTCTACTCGACCTGCGAGCACCACCTCGTGCCGTTCCACGGGCAGGCCCACGTCGGCTACATCCCCAACGAGAAGGGGCAGGTCACCGGCCTGTCCAAGCTCGCCAGGCTGGTCGACGTCTTCGCCCGCCGGCCGCAGGTGCAGGAGCGGATGACCTCGCAGATCGCCGACGCCCTGATGCGGGTGCTGGAGCCGCGCGGGGTCATCGTCGTGGTGGAGGCCGAGCACCTGTGCATGACGATGCGCGGAGTCCGCAAGCCGGGCGCCAAGACCGTCACCTCGGCGGTCCGCGGCGACTTCCGCACCAGCGACAAGACCCGGGCCGAGGCGATGTCCCTCATCCTCCACAGCTGACGCGGCGACGCTCGGCCGGCCACCCGATGGCCGCGTGGGATTCGTTATGCACAATGGGGGACCCATGACATCAACGGGTATGAACAAGAGCCTAGGCTTGGCTCATGACAAGCCTGCCGACTAGCGTGCCGGGGCTGGCCGCCGAGGAGCGGTGTCTCGTCATGGGCGTGGTCAATGTGACGCCTGACTCGTTCTCCGACGGCGGTGAGTGGTTCGACGAGACGGTCGCCATCCAGCACGGGCTCGACCTGGTCGCGCAGGGGGCCGACATCGTCGACGTGGGCGGCGAGTCCACCCGGCCCGGCGCCGCCAGGGTGCCGCTCGACGAGGAGCTGGCCAGGGTGGTGCCCGTGATCAGGGCGCTCAGCGCGGAGGGCGTGGCGGTCAGCGTCGACACGATGCGCGCCGAGGTGGCCAGAGCCGCCGTCGCCGTCGGGGCCAGGCTGGTCAACGACGTGAGCGGCGGCCTGGCGGATCCGGCCATGCCTCGCGTGGTCGCGGCCACCGGCGTCCCCTACGTGGTGATGCACTGGCGCGGCCACAGCCACGACATGGACAGCAGGGCCGTCTACACCGACGTGGTCACCGAGGTGCGCGAGGAGCTGGCCAAGCGGGTCGATCTGGTGCTCGCCGAGGGCGTGTCCGAGGACCAGATCGTGATCGACCCCGGGCTGGGCTTCGCCAAGAACGCGGCCCACAACTGGGCGCTGCTGGCCGGCGCCTCCCAGCTGGCCGAGCTCGGCTACCCGCTGCTGATCGGGGCCTCGCGCAAGAGGTTCCTGGGGCGGCTGCTGGCCGACGCCGACGGCAGCCCTCGCCCGTTCGGTCGCAGCGACGACGCCACCGTGGCCGTGACGGCGCTGGCCGCGCACGCCGGGGCCTGGTGCGTCAGGGTTCACCAGGTAGGTCCCAACGCCGATGCCGTGCGCGTGGCCGCCGCATGGAAGAGAGCCGGAGCCAATACATGAGCGTCGACACCGCTGCCATCGAGACGGTCAACCAGGATTTCTACACCGCCATCGAGGACGCCGACCTCGACAGGATGACCGAGATCTGGGCCGAGGACACCGGCGACGAGCAGGTCAGCTGTGTTCACCCGGGCTGGACCCTGCTGGCCGGGCGGTCCGAGGTGCTGCGCTCGTGGGCGCTCATCATGGCCAACACCACCTACATCCAGTTCGTGCTGACCGACGTCCACACGACTGTGCTGGGCGACGTGGCCGTCCTCACCTGTGTCGAGAACATCCTGACGGCCGGCGAGGAGGGTGAGTCCAGCTTCGCCGCGGGCAAGGTCGTGGCCAGCAACGTCTACATCCGGACCGCTCAGGGCTGGCGGCTGTGGATGCACCACGGCTCGCCCGTGCTCCAGGGCGACGAGGACGAGGAGGAGGAAGGCGAGCTTGAGCGCTGATCGCATCGCGCTGACGGGCCTGCGGGCCCGTGGGCGGCACGGCGTGCTTGCGGCCGAACGTGAGCTGGGGCAGGAGTTCGTCATCGACGCGACACTGTTCCTCGACACCCGGCCCGCCGCACTGACCGACGATCTCAGCAAGACCGTCCACTACGGAGAGCTCGCCCAGGCACTGGTCAAGGTCGTGGAGGGGGAGCCCGTCCAACTGATCGAGACGCTGGCGCAGCGCCTCGCCGACGTGTGCCTGGCCGACGAGCTGGTGCGCTCGGTCGAGGTGAGCGTGCACAAGCCGGCGGCGCCGATTCCGCTACCCTTCGACGACGTCACGGTGACGATCGAGCGGAGCCGCCCATGAAGGCAGTCCTCTCTCTCGGCAGCAATCTCGGCCAGCGGTTCGACACGCTGCAGGGGGCCATCGACACACTCTTCGACGCTCCGGGCCTGGAGTTCGTACGAGCGTCGCCGGTCTACGAGACCGATCCGGTGGGAGGTCCTCCCGGGCAGCGGCCGTTCCTCAACGCGATCGTGATCGCCGAGACCACGCTGGAGCCGCGCACGCTGCTGGAGCGGGCGCAGGGAGTCGAGAACGCGTTCGGCCGCGAACGCCTGGAGCGTTGGGGGCCGCGTACGCTGGACATCGATCTGATCATGGTGGGTGACACGGTCTGCGACGACCCAGAGCTGACCCTGCCGCATCCGCTGGCGCACGAGCGGGCGTTCGTGCTCGCGCCCTGGGCGGACGTCGACCCCGAGGGTGAGCTGCCCGGGCGCGGCCCGATCACGGCACTGCTGGCCGGGCTGGCCGAGCCCGACGAGCAAGGTGTGCGGCGGCGGGCCGACCTCGATCTGCAGAGCCCCGATTGAGGCCCACCCGTCCCGGCGTGCTCGTCGGTCTGGTCCTGGTCGCCGCCCTGATCACCTGGCTGGTGGTCAGGCAGGTCTACGCCGGGCTGCCGGTCCTGCCGTGGACCGCCATCCCCACGGTGCTGCTGCTGGCCGTCGGCGAGGGTTACACCGCGTGGATGACCAAGGCCAGGATCGACCGCAAGCCCAACACCAAGCCGGTCGAGCCGATGGCGGTGGCGCGGCTGGCGGCCCTGGCCAAGGCGTCGGCCTACGTGGGAGCGGTGTGCGCCGGCCTGTTCGCCGGGTTCGCCCTCCACACGGTCCAGCTGCTCACCCGGGACACGCCGCGGCTCGAGTTCTTCATCTCGCTGGGGTCGTTCCTGTCCTGCGTGGCGCTCGTCTGCGCCGCTCTGCTGCTGGAGCACGCCTGCCGCATTCCGAAGGCCCCGGAGGATCAGAGCCCCAAATAACGCGCGACGGCATGCTCGACCTCGGCGAGTTCGTCCCGACCCAGGTAGTAGACCGGCTCGCCGTGAACGAAAGCGGCGTCGACGGTCCGGATCTGATCGACGAGCAGCAGGGTCCGCCGCCCGCCGAACTCCAACTCGGGCCTGAACACAGAGGGTTGCGCGCTGCTGGAGGTCGGCACGATGGTGGCGACGCTCCATGACATGTCCGTCGGGCTCAACACCAGGCCGTGGCGTCGCCCCCGTCGCTCGTGTCCTCGTTTCGCGTCTCCCAGGTCCAACCGATAGACGGCGCCGCGGATCACCAGGCGTCCTCTTCGGTGGACAGGTCCTCCTCGGCCAGCCGCGCGGCGTCGGCATGTGCCTGCTTGAGCCAGACCTAACGCTCGAGTTTTGTCTTGCAGATGTTCAACGGCGGCGGCCGAAGAGGTAGATGACGGGGAGGGTGCAGAGCAGGGGGCCCACGATGGCGATGGGGCGTTCCAGCCACCACTTGAGGTCGGGCGGCACCTTCTCCCCCAGGGTGCCGAAGAGCCACCACGAGACCCCCAGCGCGATCGCCATGCCCGTCGTGTGAAAGAGGAAGAGCGGCAGGGCGAAGCGGTTGATGGTGTGGTTGGCGCGCTGCCAGCCGGGCCGTTCCAGGAGGCGTTCCATCGACGGCCGCAGCACCTCGACCAGGCCGATCTGGAAGATGAGCAGGGCCACGATGACGAACGTGGGCGGGGCCATGTTCGACCACTTGTCGCCGGGCACGCCCACCATCGAGCCCGGGTAGATGCCCGAGTAGACGAGCCCGAACAGCGCGAACAGCCCTGTCCACAGCAGGCCGACGTCATAACGTCTGGGCAGGGCGACGATCCGTTGGTAGAAGAAGCCCGCTTGGTGGGCCAGCCCCCAGACGATGATCATGTTCAGCCAGCCGACCCAGTCGACGCCGTAGCGGAAGCGCACCACGTCGACCACCAGCGCCGCGCCGCCGAACCAGATGAGCGTGAGCACGTCGTAGCGCCGGTGCAGCCAGAGCGCCAACGGCAGCAGCGCGATGAGCACCAGGTAGACGCCGAGGAACCAGAGCGGGCTGAGCACGAGCAGCACCACCCGCCACATCCAGTCGACCCCGAACACCCAGGTCACGACCGCGCCGATGGCGACCCAGACGCCGGATAACGCCAGCGCGGGCACGGCCAGCGCGCGGATGCGCCGCCAGACGAACGCACCGATGCCGACGCCGCGCCCGTGAGCCCGGTTCCAGGACAGCAGGTGGACGTGGCCGCCGACGTAGAAGAACAGCGGCAGCACCTGCAGCAGCCAGGTGAGGATCCACAGGCCGGAGGTGAAGCCGAGCGGGCTGGTCGGCACGGGGCCGCCCGGCTCCCACTGCAGGATCGTGAACGCCCAGTGCCAGACGACCACGACGATCAGGCTCAGCGCGCGGAGCCAGTCGACGTACTGGTCGCGCAGAAGGGGAGGGCCGGCCGCCGTCACTTGTCGATGTCACCCACGACGAAGAACATCGAGCCGAGGATGGCCACCATGTCGGCCACCAGGTGGCCGGGCAGCATCTCGCGCAGCACCTGGATGTTGTTGAAGGAGGCCGAGCGCAGCTTGAGCCGCCACGGCGTCTTGTCGCCCCTGGACACGAGGTAGTAGCCGTTGATGCCGAGAGGATTCTCGGTCCAGGCGTACGTGTGGCCCTCGGGCACCTTGAGCACCTTGGGCAGGCGCTGGTTGATGGGCCCGGGAGGCAGCGAGCGGAGGTGTTCGACGCAGGCGTCGGCCAGGTCGAGAGAGACCTTCAGCTGGTCGAGCAGCACCTCGAAGCGGGCGTGGCAGTCGCCGGCGGTGCGGGTGACGACCTTGACGGGCAGCTCGGGGTAGGCGAGGTAGGGCTGGTCACGGCGCAGGTCGAAGTCGACGCCCGAGGCCCGGGCGATGGGGCCGCTCACGCCGTACTGCATGATCTGCTCGCGGCCGAGCACGCCGACGCCCTTGGTGCGGGCCCGGAAGATCTCGTTGCCCAGGATGAGGTCCTCGATGTCGGGGACGCGGCGGCGGGTCTCGGCGACGGCCTCCGACACCCGGTCGAGCCAGCCGAGCGGGAGATCCTCCTTGAGGCCGCCCACCCGGTTGAACATGTAGTGCATGCGTCCGCCGGAGATCTCCTCCATGACGCCCTGGACGCGTTCGCGCTCGTTGAAGGCGTAGAAGAGGGGGGTGATCGCGCCCAGCTCCAGGGGATAGGAGCCGAGGAACATCAGATGGCTGAGCACGCGGTTGAGCTCGGCCAGCAGAGTGCGGGCCCACACGGCCCGGACCGGCGGCTCCATGCCCAGCATGCGTTCGGCGGCGATGACCACGCCCAGCTCGTTGGCGAAGCCGGACAGCCAGTCGTGCCGGTTGGCCAGCATGATGATCTGGCGGTAGTCGCGGACCTCGAACAGCTTCTCAGCGCCCCGGTGCATGTAGCCGATGATCGGCTCGGCGGTGGCGATGCGCTCGCCGTCGAGCGTGAGCCGCAGCCGCAGGACGCCGTGGGTCGACGGGTGTTGCGGGCCGATGTTGAGGATCATGTCCTCGGTCGCCAGCTCCTTGGCGCCCGCACCGATCCCCACCACGCGTTCCGTCATAGGGCCCATGCTGCCACCGGCCGCGGTGGGGGGCCAGCCGGGCGAATGGTCAAGGAACGGTATGGGAGTGCATCGCAGAGTCGGACATGGGGATGATAAACGGGAATGGAGGGAGAAATCACCATGAAACGATCTCTCTTCGACCTAGCTGCCCTGATCTCGCGGGTGACAATCGGCGTGATCTTCATCGCTCATGGATGGCAGAAGTGGCAGGCCGGTCTCGGCGCCACGGCACAGAACTTCACGCAGACGGGGGTGCCGCTCCCGCAGTTGGCCGCCGGGTTCACCATGGTGGCGGAGATCGTGGGAGGCGCCCTGCTGATCCTCGGCCTGTTCGTCCGGCTGTCGGCCCTGGCGCTGCTGATCGTCAGCGTGGGCGCGCTCGTCTTCGTCCACGGTTCGCAGGGAATCTTCGAATGGGAGCTGGTCGGCTCGCTGGCCGCGATCTGCCTGCTGTTCCTCGCCGTGAGCGGCGGGCGGCTCGGCCTCGACGGCCTGCTCCGCCGGATCCACCGCAGACGTGCCGAACGCGAGCTCGCCGAGAACGGCACGACCAAGCGGACCTCGTCCGCGACGACCAGGCCCGCGCCCACATCGCGTGAGAGCACACCCGGGGGGACCCCATCCGGTGAGACCCCGACGCGTCCGATGAACGTGCCGAGGCAACCGAGGGCGCCCAGATCGGTCAGCGACCTGAGCGACCAGGACATGCGGGACATCGACGCCATCATCGACGAGCCGACGAAGCGGCGGCCGCCCAACCGTTGAGCGGCCTAGCGGCCGGCGAGGTCGCGCAGGGCTCCGATGAGGCGGTCCACGTGCTCCTCGGTGCTGCCGATGCCGATCGACGCGCGCACCGCGGCGGCCGCGCCGTCCTGGCAGCCGCCGCCGGGCTCCTGGCCGCGCCCGCTTCGGCTCTCGCCGGCTCCCGCGTCGCCCGCCTCGTCCGAGCCCCCGCGCTCGGGCCTGCCGAGCAGGTGGCGGACGAACGGGTGCGCACAGAACTTGCCGTCCCGTACGCCGATCCCGTAGTCGTCGGAGAGCGCTTCGGCGACCTCCCGCGCGGAGTGGCCGTCCACGGTGAACGAGGCGATGCCCACGCGCGGGTGGTCGGGCCCCCACAGTGACAGCTCGCGTACGCCCTCGATCGAGGCGAGCCCGGAGCGGAGCCGGGCGATCAGCCGCTCCTCCTCGCGGACCAGCGCGGTCCACCCCGTGGCGGACAGCGCGTCGCAGGCGGCGGCCAGCGCGATGGCGCCCAGCACGTTGGGGGTGCCGGCCTCGTGGCGCGGCTCGGGGTCGTCGTGCCACTCGGGCTCGCCGTCCACCGAACGCACCGCGCCGCCCCCCTTCAGGTACGGCTCGCCCGCCGCCAGCCAGTCGCGCCGCCCGATCAGCGCCCCGGCGCCGAACGGCGCGTAGAGCTTGTGACCGGAGAAGACCACGTAGTCGAGGTCGAGGGCGGTCAGGTTGAGCCGCCGGTGCGGCACCAGCTGGGCCGCGTCGACCAGGATGCGGGCGCCGTGGCGGTGCGCGACGTGGGCCAGGGCGGCGATCGGCCAGAGCTCGCCGGTGACGTTGGAGGCGGCGGTCACCACGAGCAGTTTCGGCCCGTCCGTGGCGGCCAGCGCCTCGTCGGCCGCGCGCACGGCTTCGCCGGGGAAGGCTGGGGGCGCCAGCCGTACCGTGTGGGGCCAGGGCAGGAGCGAGGCGTGGTGCTCGGTGTCGAAGACGACGGTGGTCGTGCCGGCGGGCAGGCAGGAGGCGAGCAGGTTGGTGGCGTCCGTGGTGTTGCGGGCGAAGATCACGGCGTCGTCGGGGCGGGCGCCGACGAAGGCTCGTACGGTGTGGCGGGCCTGCTCGTAGCGGGTGGTGGTGAGCTGGGAGGCGTAGCCCGCGCCGCGGTGCACGCTGGAGTAGGCCGGGAGCGCGGCGGCGACGGCCGCGTTGACCGGCTCCAGACAGGGGGCGCTCGCGGCGTAGTCGAGGTTGGCGTAGCCGACCAGTCGGCCGCCCCTGACCGGGACCTCCAGGTCGGCGCCGAGCACGGCCGGGATCGGGCGGCGGCCGTCCTCGACGGACGCCTCGGCGGGCACGGAGTTGAAGATCGTCAAGGTGGACACGGCGAACCTCCTGAGGGCCGTCGGACCCCTGGAGCAGCCATGGAGCCCGCGCTTGCCCGCCACACCTCGTGACGGACCAGGTCTTCACCCGGGGCACCCCGCCGCGGACGCGAGGGTTGCCGGCCAGCGAGCCGGGGCTTGGCGCTGGCACTCATGACCTACGCCCGCACTATAACCGAACCGCCACATTCGTTGGCAATCCGGTGAACTTCTGAAGCGGCTGGCTCGTTGGTACCCCCGACATCCCGACATCCCCGAGGCCGTGGAGGCAGACAGATGCTGGACTGGGTGGCCGACCCACAGATCTGGATAGGCTTCTTCACTCTGGTGGCCCTGGAGATCGTCCTGGGCATCGACAACATCATTTTCATCTCCATCCTGGCCGGGAAGCTCCCGCCCGAGCAGCGCGACAGAGCGCGCGTGCTGGGCCTCGCGGCGGCTCTGATCAGCCGCCTGCTCCTGCTGCTGGCGCTGTCGTGGGTGGTGCGGCTGACCGAGCCGTTGTTCGAGGTGCTGGGCCACGAGATATCCGGGCGCGACCTGATCCTGTTGCTGGGCGGGTTGTTCCTGCTGGCCAAGAGCGTCACCGAGATCGGGCACAGCATGGAGCCCAAGCACCAGGACGGCCGGACGCGGGCCGCCGCCTCGTTCGCCTCGGTGATCGCGCAGATCATGGTGCTCGACGTGGTGTTCTCGCTCGACTCGGTGATCACCGCCGTGGGCATGGTCGACGAGCTGGGCGTGATGGTGGCGGCGGTCGTCGTGGCGGTGCTGGTGATGCTGTTCGCCTCGGGGCCGATCAGCAGGTTCGTGGACCAGCACCCGAGCATCAAGATGCTGGCGCTGGCGTTCCTCGTGCTGATCGGCGTGGTGCTCATCGCCGAGGGTCTCGACCAGCACATCCCGAAGGGCTACATCTACTTCGCGATGGCGTTCTCGGTCATCGTCGAGCTGCTGAACATCCGGATGCGCGGCAAGCACTCCAAGCAGGAAGAACTTCCTTCTAAGATGAAATAGTGCGCTTTGATCCTTGGAATCCGGATTTTGTGGCCTACCCCTATGACGTCTACGCCGACCTGAGGCGTGCGGCTCCGGTCAGCTTCTTCGAGCCGACCGGACAGTGGCTGATCTCTCGGCACGCCGACGTCAACGCCCTGCTCCGGGACCGCCGGCTGGGCCGCTCCTACCTGCACGTGGCCACCCACGAGGAGTTCGGCCGGCAGGCCGAGCCGGAGTTCCAGGAGCCGTTCTGGCGGGTGGTCAGGGCCGGGATGCTGGACGTCGAGCCGCCGGTGCACACCCGGCTGCGCCGTCTGGTCTCCAAGGCGTTCACCCCGCGCATGGTCGAGTCGCTGCGCCCCCGCGTGCGGGCCATCGCCGGCGGGCTGATCGACACGTTCGTGGAGAAGGGCGGCGGCGACCTGATCGCCGAAGTAGCGGAGCCGCTGCCCGTGACGGTCATCGCCGAGATGCTGGGCATCCCGGAGGCCGACCGCCACCTGCTGCGCCCCTGGTCGGCCGACATCTGCGGAATGTACGAGCTCAACCCCTCGCCGGAGGCCCAGCACACGGCGGTCCGGGCGGCCGACGAGTTCGCCGGCTACCTCAAGGACCTGGCCCGCGAGCGCGCCGCCCGTCCGGGAGACGACCTGATCAGCGCGCTGGCCGCGATCGACGAGCTCACCGAGGACGAGCTGATCGGCACCTGTGTGCTGCTGCTCAACGCGGGTCACGAGGCCACCGTGAACGTGACGGGCAACGGCTGGTGGTCGCTGTTCAGAAACCCCGCCGAGCTCGTACGGCTGCGCGAGGACCGCGGCCTGCTGCCCACGGCGATCGAGGAGCTGATGCGGTGGGACACCCCGCTGCAGATGTTCGAGCGGTGGGTGCTGGAGGACATCGAGGTCGGCGGGGTGGAGATCCCGCGCGGGGTCGAGGTGGCGCTGCTGTTCGGCTCGGCCAACCGCGATCCCGAGGTCTTCGACGACCCCGACCGGCTCGACGTGGGCCGGGCGGACAACCCGCACATCTCCTTCGGCGCGGGCATCCACTTCTGCCTCGGCGCGCCGCTGGCCCGTATCGAGCTGCTGGAGTCGTTCGGGGCGCTGCTGGACCGGGCGCCCAAGCTGGAGCTGGTGCGCGAGCCGGTCTGGAAGCCGGGCTACGTCATCCGCGGCCTGGAGTCCCTGGACCTCGCCGTCTGAACGGGTCCACGGCCTCGGCGTCTGAACAGGACTGCGGCCCTCGCCGTCCAACGGGTGCGGTTTCTTCGGACCGCGCCGTCTAACGGGTCTGGCTGAGCCAGCCGAAGCCGCCGAGACCCCGTGGGTCGATCAGCTCGGCCTCCTCGGAGGCCCGGGCCAGCGCCCGGAGGTAGCCGCGCGGATCGTGCTTGGCCAGGTCGAGTGGCGGTCGCGCGCCGGTGACCCCGAGCGAGCGCAGCTCGTCGCGCTGTGTGGACAAGGCTGTGGATATCGCGCCGGCCCGCTCACCGGCCTCGGCGCACGCGTCGAGGGCGACGTGGGCGGTGATGTCGCAGGTGCCGTCAGGGATGGGCGTCACGACGGAGCCGTCGCGGTATCCGGTGAGCGTGCCATGGGTCGGACGGTTATCCACAGGGTGTGCATAATCGACGGCGACCGCCCGGCCGTGTGCGAGCCGCCGCATCACCGCCGCCCAGGCCGCGTCGCGGGGGTGGCCGATCTCGGCGCGGGACCCCACACAGGACAGCGGCCACCACCGGTCGATCCACTCGCGGTCGGCGGCCCCGACCGGCTCGCCCAGCCGCTCGGCGCCGGTGCGGAGGTCGACCATGACCAGCCGCGGCCCGTCGGGGGTCTGCTCGGCCACGTCGAGCGGGATGTTGTCGAGCCACTCGTTCGCGATCGCCAGGCCGATGATCCCGGACGGGATGGCGGCGGTCCAGCTGATCGAGTCGTCCAGCCCGGCGGGCCGGGGGGAGAGGTCGACGGCCGTGATGCGCAGCCTGTCGCGCAGGGCGGGCTCGGCGGCGTCGAGAACGTGGCCGACCAGGAGGCCCTCGCCGGCGCCGAGATCGACGAGATCGAGGACGGGCGGCGTCTTCAGCTCGGCGTCGACCTCGGTCAGCAGCGCCAGGACCGCCTCGGCGAACACCGACGAGGCGGCGACCGAGGTGCGGAAGTGGCCCGATGGCCGTTCGCGGAGGTAGAAGCCGCCCTCGCCGTAGAGCGCGTGCTGTGTCGCGGCGCGCCAGGTGAGCCACATTCCTGGACTATCTCATGACCGGTCGTTGGAGACGTGAAGTTAACGAGCGAACACTCTTGGTCACGCCGTTGCGCTACCGTGTACGCGTTCGTGAGAGCTCGGGCGGCCCTGTCCAGCCTGCCCGAGCTCCCATTCCCGGCCGGTCAGTCGGCGGCTGGCCGGCCCAGGTGCGCACCTCCAAGGGGGTCGCACGACGCGGGCGTCGGGTCCGGTTCGGGGACTCGGCGCCCGCTCCTCCGCGATGCCCCCTCTCCTCATCTCTTCCGACAGGGGTGCACCGTTTTGTCTGCCCTTGTGTGATATGTCACTAACTCAACATGCGGCAAAACCCCAGTCACGTACGCAACTCCCCACAGTGGTTACGCTGGTCGGCAGTGCCATCGGGTCGACAGGGGTGGGACGTCATGGACGCAGGTGATCGCCCGGCACGGCTGGCCGTCGGCGTGCTGGGGGCAGGAAAGGTGGGCTCCGCGCTGGGCGCGGCGCTCGCGCAGGCGGGGCACCGGATCGTCGCCGCGAGCGGGGTGTCCGACGCCTCGCATCGTTGGGCCACCGACCGGCTGGGCGTCACACCGACGCGCCCCGAGGAGGTCGTCACCGCCGCGGAGCTGATCCTGCTGACCGTGCCCGACGACGCGCTGCCCGATCTCGTCAACGGGCTGGCCACGACCGGTGCCGATCTCAAGGGCAAGCTCCTGGTGCACACCAGCGGGGCCTACGGGCTGTCGGTGCTCGATCCGGCCGCCAGGGCCGGCGCCCTGCCGCTGGCCCTGCATCCCGTGATGACGTTCACCGGCAGGGACGACGACCTCAACCGCATCACCGGCTGCTCGTTCGGGGTGACCGCGCCCGATCCGCTCCGGCCGATCGCCGAGGCGCTGGTCATCGAGATGGGCGGCGAGCCGGTCTGGATCGCCGACTCCGACCGGGCGCTCTACCACGCGGCGCTGGCCGGGGCCGCCAACCACATGGTCACCCTGATCGCGGAGTCCTCCGAGCTGCTGCAGCGCATCGGCGTGGACCATCCGGGCCGGATGCTCGGCCCGCTGCTCGGCGCCGCGCTCGACAACGTGCTCAGGCTCGGCATCGCCGCGCTCAGCGGTCCCGTCGTGCGCGGCGACGCGGGCACCGTACGCAAGCACGTCGACGCCCTCATCCTGGCGGCTCCCGAGGCGGCCGACGCCTACATCGCGCTGGCCAGGCTCACCGCCGACCGCGCGCTCGCGGCGGGGCTGCTCAAGCCGGAGGAGGCCGAACGCCTGCTCGACGCGCTGGGTGGCAACATATGGACCTGACCGTGACCCGCATGGCACGGATCCGACCGCCGCCTCCGGAGGCACCACATGGCCCTGATCGTCGCCCGCAACCGCGCCGACCTGCGTAAAGCACGCGGTGACGGACCTGTCGCCCTGGTCCCCACCATGGGGGCGCTGCACGAGGGGCACCGCTCGCTGATCCGCGACGCCCGGGCCCGGGCCGCCCAGGTGGTGGTCAGCATCTTCGTCAACCCGCTGCAGTTCGGCCCGCACGAGGACTTCTCGCGATACCCGCGCACCTTCGAGGCCGACCTGGCCGTCTGCGAGGCCGAAGGAGCCGACGTGGTCTTCGCCCCGTCGGCCGAGGACATGTACGCTCCCGACCGCCAGGTCAGCCTTCACTCCGGCGAAATGGGGCGGATCGTCGAGGGCGCCGCCAGGCCGGGCCACTTCGACGGCATGCTCACGGTCGTGCTCAAGCTGTTCAACCTGGTCCAGCCCGACCTCGCGGTCTTCGGCCAGAAGGACGCCCAGCAGCTCGCGATGATCCGGCGGATGGTCGCCGACCTCGACCTGGACATCGAGATCGTCGGCGCACCCACGGTCCGCGAGCCCGACGGCCTGGCCCTGTCGAGTCGCAACCGCTACCTGTCGGCGGCCGACCGCCAGGTCGCGCTCGTGCTCTCCCGGGCCCTGCGCGCCGGGGCGGCACAGGCCGCGGCGCCGAAGATCCTGGGGGCCGCGCGGGCGGTGCTCGACGCGGCTGCGCCGGCGCTCGACCTCGACTACCTGGTGCTCGTCGATCCGTCCACCTTCGCCGAGGTGGGGGAGTCCTACTCCGGCGCCGCGGTGCTCGCGGTCGCCGCCAGGGTCGGCGCCACCCGGCTGATCGACAACGTCGTCGTGTCCGTCGGCGGATGACCCCGGGCATGCCCCATGAGTCGGCAGGCGTTATCGTCATAGTGACGAAATCGCCTCGATGAGGAGACTCCATGAGCGCACCGGCGATTCCCCTGCGGCTGACGGCCCCGGCACCGGGCTGGATCGTCGAGGCGGACGTGGTCGTCGTGGGTTCCGGCATCGCCGGGCTGACGGTGGCCCTGCGTCATGCCGAGCTCGACCCCACGGCCAAGATCCTGGTCGTCACCAAGGACGTGCTCTCGTCCGGCTCGACCAGGTGGGCGCAGGGGGGCATCGCCGCGGTGCTCGCGCCCGACGACTCGACCGACGAGCACCTGAACGACACCCTGGTCGCCGGGGTCGGCCTGTGCGACGTGGGGGCCGTGCGCACGCTGGTGACCGAGGGCCCAGGCGCGCTGCGGCGGCTGATGGACCGCGGCGCGCTGTTCGACCGGACCGCCGGCGGAGAGCTCCAGCTCACCAGGGAGGGCGGCCACCGCCGCGACCGCATCGTGCACGCGGGCGGCGACGCCACGGGCGCCGAGGTGCAGCGCGCGCTGGTCGAGGCGGTGCGGGCCACCACCGCGATCGAGGTGATCGAGCACGCGCTCGTCCTCGACCTGCTCAAGGACGCCCGAGGCCGGGCCCGTGGCGTGACGCTGCACGTCATGGGCGAGGGCGCGCGTGACGGCGTCGGCGCGGTGCACGCCAGGGCGGTGGTGCTCGCCACCGGCGGCATGGGGCAGGTCTACGCGGCCACGACCAACCCCGTCGTCTCCACGGGCGACGGCGTGGCGCTCGCGCTGCGGGCCGGCGCCGAGCTGCGCGACCTCGAGTTCGTCCAGTTCCATCCCACGGTGCTCTGGCTCGGCGAGGGCTCGACCGGCCAGCAGCCGCTGATCTCCGAGGCGGTCAGGGGCGAGGGCGCGTTCCTGGTCGACCACGAGGGCAACGCGTTCATGCGCGACGCGCACGAGCTGGCCGACCTGGCCCCGCGTGACGTCGTGGCCAAGGCGATCATGCGGACGATGCGGGCGACCGGGCGGGACCACGTCCACCTCGACGGCCGCCACTTCGGCGAGCACAGGTGGCGGACCAGATTCCCCACCATCTACGCGATCTGCCGCGACAACGGCATCGACCCGGTGACCGAGCCGATCCCCGTCGCCCCGGCGGCCCACTACGCCAGCGGCGGCATCCGTACGGACCTGAGGGGCCGTACGTCCATCGAGGGCCTCTACGCGTGCGGCGAGGTCGCCTGCACCGGCGTGCACGGCGCCAACCGGCTCGCGTCCAACTCCCTGCTCGAAGGGCTCGTCTTCGCCGAGCGCATCGCCGAGGACATCCACGCCGTACGGCCCGCGCCCGGCGAGCCGGTGGCCGGCCGGACGACCTCCGGCCTGGTCGACCCACGGGCGCGGACCCGGATCCAGGCCCACATGAGCACGGGAGCGGGCGTGCTGCGCGGCCGCGAGTCGCTCACGGCCACTGCCAGGGCGCTGCGCGACGCCCGCTGGACCCCCGTCCACGTGCCCCCGTGCACCGAGTCCTGGGAGGCGACCAACCTGCTCACGGTCGCCACCGTCCTCACCGGGGCGGCCCTGGCGCGGCTGGAGACGCGCGGCTCGCACTGGCGCGAGGACTTCCCCGATCGCGACGACAATGACTGGCTGGGGCACCTGGACGTGACCCTGACGGAGGAGGGCCTGACGATGACCTACACGCCGCACGGCGACGCCACGCCGCCGCGCCTGGCCCAGGAGCTCACCGCGTCGGGGCTGGATCCGGCCGAGGTCGGCGCGGTCGTCGACCGGGCGCTCGCCGAGGACCTCACCGAGGCCGGTGACGTCACGAGTGAGGCGACCATTCCGGCCGGGCAGCGCTCCACGGGCGACGTGGTGGCCCGCAGGGACGGCGTCGTCGCGGGCCTGGGCGTGGCCGAGGTGGTGTTCCTCCGGTTCGGGGTCCGCGCCGAGCGCAGGGCCAAGGACGGTGAGCGGGTCCGGGCGGGTGACGTGCTGATGACGGTCGAGGGGCCGACGCGCGGCCTGCTGACGGCCGAGCGCACCGCCCTCAACCTGCTCACCCATCTGTCCGGCATCGCCACCCTGACCGGCAGGTGGGTGGAGGCGGTCAGCGGCACCGGCGCGCGGGTGCGCGACAGCCGCAAGACGCTGCCGGGCCTGCGGGCGCTGGAGAAGTACGCGGTGCGCTGCGGAGGCGGCGTCAACCACCGGATGTCCCTGTCGGACGCGGCCCTGATCAAGGACAACCACGTGGTGGCGGCGGGCGGCGTGGCCGAGGCGTTCCGCGCGGTGCGCGAGCGCTTTCCGGAGCTGCCGATCGAGGTGGAGGTCGACCGGATCGACCAGCTCGAGCCGGTGCTCGACGAGGGGGCCGAGTTGATCCTGCTGGACAACTTCACGATCGAGCAGACCGCGCTGGCCGTACAAATTGTGAAAAACCGGGCGAAACTGGAGGCGAGCGGTGGGCTGACCTTGGAATCGGCCCGGGCTGTGGCTGAAACTGGCGTTGACTACCTTGCGGTGGGAGCGCTTACGCACTCGGCGTCGGCCCTGGACATCGCACTTGATCTACGGGGGTAACCGATGCTGCTCACGATCGACGTCGGCAACACGCACACGGTGCTCGGCCTGTTCGAGGGCGAGGAGGTCATCGAGCACTGGCGGCTGGCCACCGATGCCCGCCGCACCGCCGACGAGCTCGCGGTCGTGCTTCAGGGGTTGCTCGCCCAGTCACCGTTGCTCAAGGGAGCCGACGTCAGCGGCATCGCGATCTGCTCGACGGTGCCCAGCGTGCTCAACGAGATGCGCGAGATGTGCCGCCGCTACTACGGCGACGTGACCGCGGTGATCGTGGAGCCCGGTGTGCGCACAGGTGTGCCGGTCCGGATGGACAACCCCAAGGAGGTCGGCAGCGACCGCATCGTCAACGCGCTGGCCGCCATCGACCAGTACGGCGGCCCCTGCATCATCGTTGACTTCGGCACCGCGACCTCGTTCGACGCGGTGTCGGCCAAGGGCGAGTACATAGGGGCGGTCACCGCGCCCGGCATCGAGATCTCGGTCGACGCGCTGGCCGCGGCGGGCGCCCAGTTGCACAAGGTCGAGCTGGTCAGGCCCCGTTCGGTGATCGCCAAGAACACCGTCGAAGCACTCCAGGCCGGCATCATCTACGGTTTCGCGGGCCAGGTCGACGGCATCGTCGAGCGGATGGCGGCCGAGCTGGCCGAGGACCCCGACGAGGTGACCGTGGTGGCCACCGGCGGCCACGCGGCGCTCGTGGTGGGCGAGTCGCGCTCGATCGACGTGCACGAGCCGTGGTTGACGCTGATCGGCCTGCGGCTCGTCTACCACCGCAACGCCGCCTGAGACCGAACAAGCGGCCCCCGCTCGGGAAGGGGCCGCTTGAGCTCGTGGAACATGGGTAACGGAGAGTTCTTGCGGCGTTCCTGCAGCGACCCGACGAGTCCTTGCAGTTCGCCATATCCCCTACGCTTTGATGCTGTGAGCGACGAACTTCCCGAGCAGATGCGCATCCGGAGGGAGAAGCTCGACCGCCTTCGCAGCGAGGGCGTCGACCCTTACCCGGTGAACTACCCGCGTACGGCCACCAATGCCGAGGTCAGGGCCCGATACCAGGGGCTGGAGGCCGACACGGCGACCGGTGACGAGGTGGCGGTCGCGGGCCGCGTCATGCTCAACCGCGTGGGCGGCAAGCTGTGCTTCGCCACGCTCCGCGACGGCAGCGGCGATCTGCAGGTCATGATCTCGCTCGATAAGGTGGGCGAGGAGTCGCTGGCCGCCTGGAAGCGCGACGTCGACCTCGGCGACCACGTGGGCGTGACGGGCGAGGTCATCACCTCCCGGCGCGGCGAGCTGTCCATCCTGGCCGACGCCTGGCAGATCACCGCCAAGTGCCTGCGCCCGCTGCCGGAGAAGCACGTCGGCCTCACCGACCCCGAGGCGCGGGTGCGCCAGCGCTACGTCGACCTCATCGTCAACGACGAGGCCCGCGAGATGGCCCGCGTCCGCAGCGCCACCGTGCGCGCGGTGCGCGACTTCTGGCACGAGGAGGGCTACCTCGAGGTCGAGACCCCGATGCTGCAGCCGATCCACGGCGGCGCCGCGGCACGGCCGTTCAGGACCCACATCAACGCCTACGACATGGAGCTCTACCTCCGCATCGCGATCGAGCTCTACCTGAAGCGGCTCGTGGTCGGCGGCATCGAGAAGGTCTTCGAGATCAACCGCACCTTCCGCAACGAAGGCGCCGACTCCACGCACAACCCCGAGTTCACCATGCTCGAGGCCTACGGCACCTACCTCGACTACAACGACATGGCCGACCTGACCCAGCGGATGTACCAGAAGGCCGTGGTGGCGGCGCTGGGCACCAGCGTGGTCGTGCACGAGGGCGTCGAGGTCGACCTGGGCATCTCCGAGTGGCCGCGGGTCACCCTCTACGGCTCGGTGTCCGAGGCGGTGGGCGAGGAGATCACCACCGAGACCCCGCTGGAGCGGGTCCGCGCGCTGGCCGACAAGCACGACGTCCACTGGGACGCCAAGTGGGGCCAGGGCAAGCTCGTCCAGGAGCTGTTCGAGGGGCTCGTCGAGCACACGATCATCCAGCCCACGTTCGTCATGGACTACCCGCTGGAGACCTCCCCGCTGACCCGCCAGCACCGCGACAACCCGCTGCTGACCGAGAAGTGGGACCTCATCGGCTTCGGCAGCGAGCTCGGCACCGCCTACTCCGAGCTCATCGACCCGATCGAGCAGCGCCGCCGCCTGGTCGAGCAGTCGCTGCTGGCGGCGGGCGGCGACCCCGAGGCCATGCAGCTCGACGAGGACTTCCTGCAGGCCCTCGAATACGGCATGCCGCCCACCGGCGGCATGGGCGCGGGCATCGACCGGATGATCATGGCCTTCACCGGCCGCAACATCCGCGAGACCATCCTGTTCCCCCTGGTCAAGCCCACGCGCTGAGCGTCAAGCCCAGCGTTGAGCGTCAGGCCCGCACGCTGAGCGCCCGCACCGGCAGGCTCGCGAGGCCGCGCAACACCAGGTTCGCCTTGTACGGCGGGTCAGGGTCGACGAGCTCCAGCTTGGGCGCCGCCCGGGCCAGGGCCCGCAGCGCGATCTCGCCCTCCAGCCGGGCCAGCGTCGCGCCGAGGCAGAAGTGGATGCCGAGCCCGAAGGCCAGGTGCCTGCCCGGGCCGCGCGTGGGGTCGAACCGGTCGGGGGCCGCGTACTCCGCCGGGTCCCGGTTGGCGGCGCCGATCAGCGCGAGTACGGGGGTGCCCGCCGGTGTCGGCGTGCCGCCCAGCTCCGTGTCCCGCAGCGCGGACCTGAGCGTCAGCTGAACCGGCGGGTCGTACCTCAGCACCTCCTCGACGACCTCCCGGGGGTGTTCGGCGGCCAGGGGCAGCGCGCCGTGCCGCAGCAGGGCGAGCACGCCGTTGGCGATGAGGTTGACGGTCGTCTCGTGACCGGCGACGAGGAGCAGAACACAGGTGGCGAGCAGCTCGGCCTCGGTCAGCTCCTCGACCCGGGCGAGCGCGCTGAGCAGGTCGTCGCCCGGCCGGCTGCGCCTCTCCTTGATGAGCCCCCGGAAGTAGTCGCCGAACTCCAGCCGGGCGCGCTCGCTCTCCGACATCAGCTCGGTGGACAGCAGCGGGTCCAGGCCGCGGGCCAGCGCCTCGCTCCAGGCCTGGAAGCGTTCGTGATCCTCGGCGGGCACACCGAGCATCTCGGTGATCACCATGACCGGCAGCGGGTAGGCGAACCCGGAGACCAGGTCGCCCTCCTCGGGCAGCGCGGTGATCAGCTCGGCGGTGATCGCCTCGATCCGCGGCCGCAGCCGTTCGATCATTCGCGGGGTGAAGGCCCTGCTGACCAGGCCGCGAAGGCGCGTGTGGTCGGGCGGGTCCATGCGCAGGAACGACGGCACGCGCTGCTCCGGATCGGCCGTCCTGAGCGGATTGGAGTCGTGGCCGAAGGCCGGGTGGCGCAGCAGGGTCGAGCAGTGCTCGTACGTGGTCGCCACCAGGAGCCCGCCCCGGGTGCGGAGCAGCGCGCCCTGCTGCCGCATTTCCCGATAGTGCGAGTAGGGATCGCGTAGAAACTCCGGATCGAACGGATCAAAACCCAGGAGGTCGGTCGCGCTCGCCGACGAGCTGTAAGGGTCACTGTGGCCGCTCATCGCGCTCCGAAGTGTAGCGACATATCACGAGTACTTCATATATAACGGATCATGTCAATGTATAGGTCAAGTGCAGGGATTATCGCGCTTGACGACCTTTCAGATATGCGTTTACCGTCTGCGGGACGAGCAGGTGGTTCGGGGAGAATCGCTGTTGGGGGGAGGGCTCCCGATGGATGTGCTCACCGAGGGTGTTGAGCTGAGCCATGCCGACTTAGCGTTGCTGGCGGAGCTTGCCAAGGGAGTCACGGTCGATCGGGTCGGCAGACGGCTGGATATCAGCGGCCGTACGGTCCGCCGCAGGCTGCGAGGGATCTGCGACCGCATCGGGGTGGCCACGGCGATCGAGGCAGTGGCCTGGGCGGCGCGCCGCCAGCTGATCTAGCGGAGAACCGGCGCCCGGCCGCCGGAGCCTCGCCGTGAGATCGGGCGCCCTGGGCGAAGGCGCTCAGTCGGCGATGCGTACGGCGCCGGCGAACGGCCGCCGGGCGATCGACGCGATGCGCACGACGTCGCCGGTGCGGGGCGCGTGGACCATCATGCCGCCGCCGAGATAGATGCCGACATGGTGCAGGTCGCTGTAGAAGAACACCAGGTCGCCCGGCCGCATCTCCTCTTTGGAGACATGCCGGCCGGCGGTCCACTGGCTGCCCGTGTAGTGCGGCAGCGAGATGCCGACTCGCTGGTAGGCGGCCATGACCAGGCCGGAGCAGTCGTAGCCGCTCGGCCCCTCGGCGCCCCAGACGTAGGGCTTGAGTTGCTGCGTCAGCGCCCACCTGGCGGCCTCGGCGGCCTTGCCGCTGCCCGCGATCGGCAGGTTGACCCGCACGGCGCGGGTGCCGGGACGGCCGGCCTCGCCGAGCGCGCGGTTGAACAGGTTGCTCTCGACCTTGGCGACCAGCGTCACGATCTTGTCGCGTTTGGCGCCGAGGTCATCGACGAGCTTCCGCACCTCGTCGATGCGCGAAGCCGCACTGTCCCTGGCCTGCTCGGCCGTCGCCCTGGCCCGGTTGACCTGGTTGACCTGCTCGCCCTGCTGCTGCTCCAGGGCGTAGGTGGTGGCGGCGCGGTCGAGGAACCGCTCGGGGTCGTCGGAGCTGATCAGGGCCATGGCCCGGCCGAGGCCGCCGGTCATGTACTCGTTCTGGGCCAGCAGGCTGGCCTTGGCGCGCTTGGTGGCCAGGTCGGTCTCGCTGGCGGCCAGTGTCTTCTTCGCGGCCGCGGCCGACTTCTGGGCGGTCTTGAGCTTCTCGCGCTGGCCGTTGTACTCCTCGGTCAGCGTCGCGATCCGCGTGTGCATCTCCTCGACCTGCTTGGACAGCTCGCTGAGGGATGGCGTGGGATCGGCGGCGACCGGAGCCGCGGGGAGGGCGAAGACGAGCGCGGCGATGGCGGCGCCGAGGACGGCGAACCGGCGGGGCCCGGAATGTTCCGGGGGGCGGGCGTGCTCGCCCGCGATCTTCCTCCCGCGATCGCGCGTGCGCTTCACCGACCAGCTCCTCTCATCGACGCCTACCGGGTTAGCTGACGGGTTCGGGCCGGAGCAGCCCTACCGAGCGTCGCGCTCGGATTCACCCCAGTGGTGGTTGGCGGCCACCGGCGGGTCCCCGGCTCCCCCGTGGGGGATTGGGCGCGTCTCCACGCGGCGATCGCATGGGTGACATCGTCGCTGGACATTAGTGCACCTTGGGTTCTTGCTCAACCAGAACTGCCAACTCGGTTGAGATTGCGCCACCGATGGGTCACAAGGTGATGTCGGGCCCAGGCGACCCTGACTGATTTTATGCCGTGTTTGCCCCTGCTTGAGCTGGCCTTGTCCTTCTGGGAGTGACATGTCGGGAGAAGGGCAAGAGGAGAGATTTACGGGCGAGCCCTAATGCGATCTGTACTCTGGAGAGCCATGGAACAGGCCACCGAAGTGACGGTCCAGGACACCGGCATTCTCGTGCGCCGTGCCCGCACCGCCGATGTCAGGACCATCGGACGCCTGGTCGCCACCTACGCGGGCGCCGGGCCCCGCCTGCTGCGGAAGGCCACGGTCACGCTGTACGAGGACGTCCAGGAGTTCTGGGTGGCCGAGCGGTCAGGAGAGGTCGTCGGCTGCGGGGCGCTGCACGTGCTCTGGGAGGACCTCGCCGAGATCCGCACGGTGGCCGTGGACCCCGAACACCGCGGGCTCGGGATCGGTCACCGCATCGTCTCCGCGCTGCTGGGCACGGCCCGGGAGCTCGGCCTGCAGCGGGTCTTCTGTCTCACATTCGAAGTCGACTTCTTCGGCAGGCACGGATTCCATCCCATCCAGGGCACGCCTGTCTCCCCTGAGGTCTATGCCGAACTCCTGGCCTCGTACGACGAGGGTGTGGCGGAGTTCCTTGATCTCGAACATGTCAAGCCGAACACCTTGGGCAACACCCGCATGCTGCTCCACTTGACATCAGGTGACTCGGGTCTTGACTAAGGCGAAAGGTGATTGTTGATACCTATGTCGATACGTTGGGCGACACAGGCATGTGTCCTGACACGTGCCACATGCGCACTCGAAGCGAGGTGACACGGTGAGCACAGGACAGCCACCGTATCCTCAGGACGAATCCGGCGAGAATCCTGGATCTCCTGAATACGGACAGCAGTACCAGGGTCGTCCCCATGGCGAGCCCGACCCCGATGTGACGGTCGTCGGCTACCGTGCCGACGACTACGGCCAGCAGCAGGGCCAGCCCCAGTACGGCCAGCAGGGCCAGTCCCAGCCGGGCTATGGTCAGCAGCCCCAGTACGGCCAGCAGCCCGACTACGGTCAGCAGGGCTATGGCCAGCAGGGGCAGCCCGGCTACGGCCAGCAGCCCCAGTACGGCCAGCAGGGTTACGGGCAGCAGAGCCAGTCCCAGCCCGGTTACGGTCAGCAAGGTCAGTCCCAGCCTGGTTACGGTCAGCAGGGCCAGTCCCAGCCCGGCTATGGTCAGCAGCCCCAGTACGGCCAGCAGCCGCAGTACGGCCAGCAGCCCGAATACGGTCAGCAGGGCTATGGCCAGCAGCAGGGGCAGCCCGAATACGGCCAGCCTGGTTACGCCCAGCAGCCGGAGTACGGCCAGCAGCAGCCTTCGGGCCAGCAGGGCTACGGTCAGCAGGGGCAGTCGCAGCCCGGCTACGGCCAGCAGCCGCCCTCGGGCCAGCAGTACGGCCAGCAGCCCGGTTATGGTCAGCAGCCGCCCTCCCAGCCGGAGTACGGTCAGCAGCAGTACGGCGGGCAGCCCGGCTACGCGCAGCCCCAGCAGGGCTACGGCCAGCCCGGTTACGGCCAGCAGCAGTACGGCCAGCCGCAGCAGGCCTACGGTCAGCCCGGTTACGGCCAGCAGGGCTACGGTCAGCCCGGTTACGGCCAGCCGGTGGGCGTGCAGCCGCCGGGCGCGCCGGCGCCGCTCGCGGAGTGGTGGCAGCGGTTGGTGGCGAGGCTGATCGACGGCGTCATCTTCGGCGTGACCTCGACCGTGTTGTCGCTGATCATGGGAGGCCTCTTCCTCGCCAGCTACAACTGGACCACCGGCCAGACGACGGGCCTGATGGGGCCCTTCGTGTTCGGCCTCATGATGGCCATCGTCATGACCGCCCTGTACGTCGCCTACGAGTTCTTCCTGACGAAGGCCAAGGGGCAGACGGTCGGCAAGATGGTCATGGGCATCAAGATCGCTCAGGTGGGCGGCCCGGTGCCGCTGGAGGGCATCCCCAATGAGGTGGCCCTCAAGCGGGCCGGCGTGACGTGGGGCGGCTACCTCCTCACCTTCATCCCGTTCGGGACTCTGCTCGCCGCGGTCGCCGTGGGTCTGAACGGCGCGTCCCAGCTGTGGGACAAGCCACTGCAGCAGACCTTCGCCGACAAGGTGGCCGGCACCGTGGTGGTGAAGATCAAGTAGTCGTCGTCCACGTCAACAGAGGCCGGCCTCTGGCCGGCCTCTGTTTTGCGTGCACCTCCCGTACCAATATGGGAGTCGACCGGATCGCCGATGGGGCGAGGTGGGGTTATGGCGGGGACGTCGGCGGGCGCGAAGCCCGCGGAATGGTGGGAACGACTCGTAGCCCGACTCATTGAAGGCCTCGTCTTCGGGGTCTTCTATTACATTCTGTTCATTACGTTGTGGGGCGCCTTCCGGACTGTCGGGGTCTTGGACGCCCTCGACGGCCGTCTGCCGGGGGTGTTCGCCTGGTTACTGGCAGGTCTGGGATATACGGTCTATGACTGGGTCGCGCATTGCACGCGCGGTCGCACGTTCGGCAAGGCGATCATGAAGATTCACGTGACGCCGGACGACCTTCCTCGCAGGGCCCTGCTGAAACGCGCCCTGGTCTATCCCGGGCCGGTCATGCTGATGGGCATTCCGGTGGTCAATGTGCTCGCCGGAATCTTCGTGTTCGCTGTGGGGTTGCTGATCCTGGTGGACAAACCGCTCGAACGCGGTCCGCACGACAGGCTGGGACGAACCCGGGTGGCCAAAGATCTTGGTTGACCCGGCCGGGGCCCTCGGCTGAAGCCTTTCCGCAAAGTTTTCCCTTGATCCGGTAAGGAGCCTGGAGAGACTGCCATTAGGCTATGGGCGTCCCTGATGTCGGACGTTGGTGCCCCTGACACGCCGAGTGCGTCTCTGTGCCGCTATGGTCGGGTGCGGGGGTTGTCCATCCCACGCGGTGTGCGAGCCGCTCCTGCTCCCGCTCGCCGCGTCGGCGATCCGAAAAGACGCCCCTGAAACCCCGTCCGCTGTGGAAGCGAGGACGAATGGAAGCCGTAACCGACGTATTGTCAGCGCTCATCCCCCCGGTGGTCGTCGCCGGCGCCTTCATCTTTGGCGTTGTGAAGTTGGTCCGCGCGGACGGCCCCCGGCGAGGCCCAAACCCCGAGGATCAGGTCGAGAACCACAACTGATCGGCGAGTCAGCCGAATCCCCGTAGCGTTGAATTGTCTCCGCGCCTTTTCGGGTATATGTTTGGCCTCAGCGAATGAAACAATGCTCCGCGAAAGGATTGCGTAGATGGCCAAGCAGATCCAGGAGATTCTCATCGATGACCTCGATGGGGGCGAGGCCAATGAGACGGTCAGCTTCGCTATTGACGGCTCCTCCTATGAGATTGACCTCAGCGACGTAAACGCCAAGAAGCTGAGGGACGCGCTCACACCTTTCGTGCAGCACGCTCGCCGGGCTGGTGCCGTGGCCGCGCGGCGACGGGGGCGTGGTGGGCAGCGTGCGATGAGCCGCGAGAAGAGCTCGGAGATCCGGCAGTGGGCAAAGGCTCACGGCCTGCCGGTGAGCGAGCGAGGCCGCATCGCCTCCACCGTCGTGGAGAAGTACGAAGCCGCTCACTGAGCGACCTCGCCTCCGACCATGCGCTTATGCCGTTCGCCTAGGACCCCGGCGAACGCCATAAGCGCATGATCATTTTACCGTCCTTCTCAAATGCTGGACGGTTCGGTTTGTCGATCTTCCCACTGCTTCGTATGGGGACATTTGGGCCTGTGTCGCTCCCGTTACTGAATGCCACGAACGTAAAGCCTTTTGTGACGACCCCCACGAATGCGGGTTTCTCCGCCCTGGCGCGTTCCACGGTGCGTTCGGACGCCCGGATCCGGCGTGCGCGCCGAATGCCGGCGCCGACCCCGTCTCCGGCGGGAGTTCGGAGGCTCGGAGCGCCTTCGGTAACCGGGCTGACCAGTCCGCGGATTTGCGTGTGGAGAGGGCGGCCGTCCCGGGCGGTTTGGCATGGTTTGAAGCGCGACATAGGATGTTTGCGTATGAGTCTCGGGCGCGACATCCGCGACGGCCTCCCCAGGCCCACTCGCTCCCGCGTCCGACGGCGATCCACGTCGATCCGCCCCCGCTGCGGCGGCCATTTCGAGCCGCTTCCCGCAGTCCCGCTAAACATCGTTCGCTTGCGGCGTATCGGGAACACGCCACCCCCGAACGGTAGTTGGATAGAGGGTGAACGCCCTGCTCTCGGGGAACGTCTCTGCTATAGAGCGTGTCAGCGGCAGTCGGCGCGGTTCGCCGAGCCAGGGCTAGCATGCGGGATGACGGGACCGGATTAACCGGCCTGACTGACCGCTCTGTGAGGAGCGACGAGATGTTCGAGAGGTTCACCGACCGAGCGAGGCGGGTTGTCGTCCTGGCCCAAGAAGAGGCCAGGATGCTCAACCACAACTACATCGGCACTGAGCACATTCTTCTTGGCTTGATCCATGAAGGTGAGGGCGTGGCCGCCAAGGCTCTGGAGAGCCTCGGCATCAGCCTTGAAGGAGTGCGCCAGCAGGTCGAGGAGATCATCGGCCAGGGCCAGTCGGCTCCGTCGGGGCACATTCCGTTCACCCCGCGGGCCAAGAAGGTTCTTGAGCTGTCGCTCCGTGAGGCTTTGCAGCTGGGTCACAACTACATCGGCACCGAGCACATCCTGCTCGGGCTCATCCGTGAGGGTGAGGGTGTGGCGGCGCAGGTGCTGGTCAAGCTTGGAGCAGATCTCAACCGTGTCAGGCAGCAGGTCATCCAGTTGCTCCACGGCTACCAGGGCAAGGAGCCGGCCGCCGCGGGCGGTCCGCAGGAGTCGGCCCCGTCGACCTCCCTGGTGCTCGACCAGTTCGGCCGCAACCTGACCCAGGCGGCCCGTGAGGGCAAGCTGGACCCGGTCATCGGCCGCGAGAAGGAGATCGAGCGGGTCATGCAGGTCCTCTCCCGGAGGACCAAGAACAACCCCGTTCTCATCGGCGAGCCCGGCGTCGGCAAGACCGCCGTCGTCGAGGGCCTGTCTCAGAAGATCGTCAGGGGCGAGGTGCCCGAGACGCTGAAGGACAAGCAGCTCTACACGCTTGACCTCGGCGCCCTGGTGGCCGGCTCCCGCTACCGCGGTGACTTCGAGGAGCGCCTGAAGAAGGTCCTCAAGGAGATCCGAACGCGCGGCGACATCATCCTGTTCATCGACGAGCTGCACACGCTCGTGGGTGCGGGCGCCGCCGAGGGCGCGATCGACGCCGCCAGCATCCTCAAGCCGATGCTGGCCCGTGGCGAGCTGCAGACCATCGGCGCCACCACTCTCGACGAGTACCGCAAGTACCTCGAGAAGGACGCCGCGCTGGAGCGCCGCTTCCAGCCGATCCAGGTGGCCGAGCCCTCGCTCAGCCACACGATCGAGATCCTCAAGGGTCTGCGCGACCGCTACGAGGCGCACCACCGCGTGTCCATCACCGATGGCGCGCTGGTCGCCGCCGCGCAGCTGGCCGACCGCTACATCAGCGACCGCTACCTTCCCGACAAGGCGATCGACCTCATCGACGAGGCCGGCTCCCGGATGCGTATCCGCCGGATGACCGCTCCGCCGGACCTGCGCGAGTACGACGAGAAGATCGCCAACGTCCGTCGCGACAAGGAGTCCGCGATCGACGCGCAGGACTTCGAGAAGGCGGCTGCCCTCCGCGATCAGGAGAAGCAGCTCCAGCTCAAGCGCGAGCGCCGGGAGAAGGAGTGGAAGGCCGGCGACATGGACGTCGTGGCCGAGGTCACCGAGGAGCTCATCGCCGAGGTCCTGGCGACGGCCACCGGCATCCCGGTCTTCAAGCTGACCGAGGAGGAGTCGCAGCGCCTGCTCCGCATGGAGGACGAGCTCCACAAGCGGATCATCGGCCAGGACGACGCCATCAAGGGCCTGTCGCGGTCCATCCGGCGCACCCGCGCCGGTCTGAAGGACCCGCGGCGTCCCGGCGGCTCGTTCATCTTCGCGGGGCCGTCCGGTGTCGGTAAGACCGAGCTGTCCAAGGCGCTGGCGGAGTTCCTCTTCGGTGACGAAGACGCTCTGATCAGCCTGGACATGTCCGAGTTCATGGAGAAGCACACCGTCTCCAGGCTGTTCGGCTCGCCTCCTGGCTACGTCGGCTACGAGGAGGGCGGCCAGCTCACCGAGAAGGTGCGGCGCAAGCCGTTCTCCGTGGTCCTGTTCGACGAGATCGAGAAGGCCCACCCCGACATCTTCAACTCGCTGCTGCAGATCCTGGAAGACGGTCGCCTGACCGACGCCCAGGGGCGCGTGGTCGACTTCAAGAACACGGTCATCATCATGACCACCAACCTCGGCACCCGGGACATCTCCAAGGGCATCGGGGTCGGGTTCGCGAAGTCCAACGACGCCGACTCCAACTACGACCGGATGAAGTCCAAGGTCCAGGAAGAGCTCAAGCAGCACTTCCGGCCCGAATTCCTCAACCGTGTCGACGACATCGTGGTCTTCCACCAGCTGACGCCGGCCGAGATCATCAAGATCGTGGATCTGATGCTCGCCCAGGTCGACGCCCGCCTGAAGGACCGCGACATGGGGCTCGACGTCTCGCCCGACGCCAAGCAGCTGCTGGCCGACCGCGGTTACGACCCGGTCATGGGCGCCCGCCCGCTGCGGCGCACCATCCAGCGCGAGCTGGAGGACTCGCTGTCGGAGAAGATCCTCTACGGCGAGCTCCGTCCGGGGCAGGTCGTCAAGGTCACCATCGAGGGCGAGGGCGACAACGCCAAGTTCGTCTTCGTCGGTGAGGACGCGGCCTCCCAGGTTCCCGACTCGGCCGCCGCGATCGCCGCGCCGATCCAGCACTGACAGCCGCCAGGCTCGTCGAAGCCCCCGTGTGAGTCATCACACGGGGGCTTTCGCGTACCCAGGACGCCTGGCCGGTGGTTGTTGCTGAATTGTTGGTCAGCGAGGTGTATCGCCACCACAAGTAGTACTACACTGCGTAGAGTACGTTCAGCCTGCTCCAAGTAAGCCACAAGATCGAATTCCTAGGCTGTCACTGCTCCCACGGGAGTAGTGAGCCGTCAACTCAGGGGGGACGCGTGTGCCCGCCCGGAGCAGGCATGCTCGGCAGGGCCCCCGTGTGATCCCTGAGGCGGGCGACGGGAACGATCTCGAATGCAAGCCGTGGAGGAAACCGATGCGCCTGCGTCACAACGACGGAACGCTCGTTCACCTCGCCTACAACGCAGGCGTCCACCCCGCTGAAGACCTGGAGAACTTGATCGCTCACCTCACCCGCTACGCCGTGCCGGTGCGCAAGAGGCTCGGCGTCGAGCGGATGGGCATCGGGCTGTGGCTCTCGTCCAGCGTGGCCGACCACCTCACGGCCGACCGCATCGAGCTCGTACGCCTGCGCCGCTCCCTGGAGGAGCGCGGCCTGGAGGTGGTGAGCCTCAACGGCACCGGCGGGCGCAACCAGGAAGTGCCGGGCCCCGACTGGGCCAAGCCCGAGCGCTACCGTTACACGATGGCGTTGGCCAAGATCCTGGCCTTTCTGCTGCCCGACGACGTACGGTTCGGCAGCATTTCCACGATACCGATCGGCTGGCGGCGCGACTGGCCCGCCGATCTTCACTCGATCGCCACGCGCCGCCTGGAGCGGCTGGCCAGAGAGCTGCGCGGCATCTACAGCGTGACCGGCAAGACCATCCGCGTCGGCTTCGAGCCGTGGCCCGGCTGTGTCCTGGAGACCACGGAGCAGGCGCTGGAGCGGGTCTGCGGCATCGACTCCGAGCATCTGGGCGTCGTTCTCGACGCCTGCCACCTGGCCGGCGGCGCCGAGGAGGCCGGTGAGGCGCTGCGCGGCCTGGCCGCCGCGGGCGCTCCCGTGGTCAAGCTGGGCCACGTCCACAGCCACGAGACGCCCGGCACGGGCGCTGTGCTGCACGACACGCTCACGGCCATGTTGTCGGGCGCGGTGAGCGGCACCGCGCACATCGAGGTCGAGACGCACAACCTGTCGGTCCCGGGCCGGGCCAAGGGGCCGGGCGCCCTGGTGTCCTTGCTGGCGGAGGAGCTCGACTGGGCTCGCAGCAACCTCACGGGTCTGGGTCTCCAGCTCGCCGCGTAGCGGCGCGTCCCTCGGCCCCGGCGGGTCTTCACTCGTGCGGTGCGGCCGTCACATGGTGCCGAACCAGCCGGGGGCGTCGAGGCGCCACAGGTCGGCCGGTGTCACCTTGCGGAGGTCGGACTCGAGTGCCTGGAGGCGGTCCTCGCCCAGCGTGGCGGACCACCGGGCGCGAAGGTCGTCGAAGATCTGGGCCGAGCGGGCCAGGGCGTCCATGCCGTAGGGGGTCAGGCGGACGATCTTCCGCCGGGTGTCTTCGGGGTCGCGCGTGCGCTCCACGTAACCGATGCGTTCGAGGGTTTCTATGGTCTTCCCGGCGGCCTGTTTGGTCACGCCGAGGGTGTGGCCGAGGTCCACCGCCGTCGTGCCCTGAGGGCCGATGGCCTGCATGACGAAGCCGTGCATGGGCCGGATGTCCGGGTGGCCCTGCCGTCCGAGCTCGGCGTGGAGCTCGTCGATGAGGCTCCGGAAGGCCAGAAGGAGACGGAGTGGCAGCTCGAAGCCCGGGGGGGCGCTTGACATGATAGACAACCTGGTTCACTATCTAGACAAATGTGTTGTCTATCTTAGAGGGGACAGTCATGGCTGTCATTCGTGACGCGCAGGCTCGCCGGATCGAGACGCCCAACGGGGTGATGACCACTCTCGCCTCGCCCACCCAGGGCGCGGCCGGGCAGGCCATGTGGCGGGTCGACGCCACGCCGGGCATGGCAGGGCCCGTGCACGCCTTCGACGGCGAGTCCGTGTGGACCTGGCTCGCCGGGGCGGGCACCGTGGACCTGGGCGGCGAGCGGTTCGAGCTGGCGGCGGGGGACACGATGGTGCTGCCCGCCCACGTGACGCGGCGCATGTTCGCCGACCCGGAGCATGGTTTCGCGGCGATCGTGACGGCGCCGGCCGGGATCCAGGTCTACAACCAGGAAGGGCTGGCGGCTCCGGGCGCCTGCGACCTCGTCCCCGAGGGGACCGTCCGGATGCCGCTCCCGTGGGCTCAGTGACCGGGTAGGCGGTAGGTGCCGTCGTCGAGGTGCTCGGCCAGGCCGTCGGCGATGAGGCCGTCCAGGGCGCGCTCGCGTTGCACGGCGTCGTCCCACACCGTGTCCAGCGCCGCCTTGGGCACCGGGCCGTGGGCGGCGCGCAGCACCGCCAGCAGGCGGCCGCGACACTGGCGGTCCGTGCCCGCGTAGGTCTGGCCCTTGCGGGCGGGGCCGGCGTGCGGTGGCTTTCCGGCCAGACGCCAGGCGCAGGTGTGGGCGATCGGGCAGTCGGCGCATCTCGGGCCGCGGGCCGTGCAGACCAGGGCGCCCAGCTCCATGACCGCGACGCCCCAGCGGGCGGCGCCCAGCTCGGGCAGAAGCGCCTCGGCCAGCCGGCGTTCGGCCGCGGACGTGGCCGTCGGTGGATACTCCTCGGCTCGCACCGCCCGCGCGAACACCCTGCGCACGTTCGTGTCGAGCACCGCGTGCCGGCCGCCGTACGCGAAGCTGGCGACCGCGGCGGCGGTGTATTCGCCGATGCCGGGCAGCGCCAGCAGCGTCGCGTGGTCCGCCGGGACCTCGCCGCCGTGATCATCGGTGATGGCCCGGGCGCACGCGTGCAACCGGAGCGCCCGGCGGGGGTAGCCGAGCCTGCCCCAGTGGCGGACGGCCTCACCGGACGGCTCGGCGGCCAGCGCCTTGGGCGTGGGCCAGCGGTCCATCCACTCGTGCCACACGGGCAGCACGCGGGCGACGGGCGTCTGCTGCAGCATGATCTCGCTGACCAGCACGCCCCAGGGCGTCGCCTCGGCGGCGCGCCACGGGAGATCCCGGGCGTTGGAGTCGTACCACTCCAGAATGGGTAGGTGCAGGAGGTTCGGCTCAACCACGCGCCCCAGCGTATGCCGAGATGGCCAACAGCGGCGTGTCGTCACCCTAAGTAGCCAACGAATTACCATGCTGTGCGTATGGATCCGGAAGCGATGCGTGGCGACGGCGGCGATGGAGACGGCGACGTCTATTGGCGACGGCGGATGAGCGTGCTCATCGCGGTCCTGGTAGTGGTGGCCGTGGTGGCGTGGGCGTGTTCCAGCGGGGCCGACGGGCCCGAGCGCACCTCCAACGCCGAGACCTCGCCGTCCGCCTCTCCGAGCACCGACCCCCTGCTGGCCGGGCTCCGCACCCTGGCGTTGGGCACGGCCACCCCGACGCCCAAGCCGAGCGTCACCAAGGCCACGCCGTCCGCCAAGCCGTCGCAACGGGCAGGACAGCCCTGCGCCGAAGGCGATCTGGTGCTCAGCCTGCAGGGCGAGCAGGAGGTCTACGGGGCCGGCGCCCGGCCCACCTTCCTCGTCACCGTGGTCAACACCGGGCCGGTGATGTGCAAGGCCGACGTCGGGCCGAGGGCGATGGAGATCCGCATCACCTCAGGTGACGATCGGATCTGGTCGACGGTCGACTGCGTCAGCGGGCCGGGCACCGACATGAAGGAGCTGCAGCGGGGCGTGCCCTACGTGCGCTCCATGGAGTGGGACCGCCGCCGTTCGAGCGAGACCTGCGGCACCCAGTCGTCGGAGGCGCTGCCGGGGACGTACGTGGCGGTGGTGCGGATGGGCGGGCTACGGAGCCCCAAGGGGGTCTTTCACCTGCGCTAGCCCGTGAGGGCTCAGACGTAGCGCTCGAGGATCGACGACTCGGCCAGGCGCGACAGACCCTCGCGGACGCTGCGGGCGCGGGACTCGCCGACGCCGCCGACCGCCTGCAGGTCGTCGATGCTGGCCGCGAGGAGCTTCTGCAGGCCGCCGAAATGGTTGACCAGGCGGTCGACGACCGTGGCGGGCAGGCGGGGGACCTTGGCCAGCAGGCGGAAACCGCGCGGGCTGACCGCGCTGTCGAGCGTCTCGCCGTCGTCGTGGCCGAGCACATGGGCGACCGCCGACAGGTCGAGGAGCTCACTGCCCGAGAGCTGGTCGAGATCGTGCATGGCCTCGGCGAACCGCCGGGTGCGCCGGCCCGTGGGCGACGGGAGATAGTCGCGCACCACCAGCTCGCGCTCGGAGTCGACGCCCGCCACCAGCTCGTCGAGCTGGAGCGAGAGCAGGCGGCCGTCGGTGCCCAGCTCGACCACGTAGCCCTTGATCTCGTCGTTGATGCGCCTGACCATCTCCAGCCGCTGCGCGACGGCCGCCACGTCGCGGACCGTGACCAGATCCTCGATCTCCAGGGCGGACAGCGTGCCCGAGACCTCGTCGAGGCGGTGTTTGTAGCGCTCAAGGGTGGCCAAAGCCTGGTTGGCCTTGGACAGGATGGCCGCCGACTCCTCCAGGACATAGCGGATGCCGTCGAGGTAGAGGGCGATGATGCGCATCGACTTGCTGATCGCGATGATCGGCAGGCCGGTCTGCCGGGCGACGCGCTGGGCGGTGCGGTGACGGGTGCCGGACTCGTCGGTGGGGATGGCCGGATCGGGCACCAGGTGCACCGCCGCCCGGATGATCTTGTGCTCGCCGTTGACCACGATCGCGCCGTCCATCTTGGCCAGCTCGCGTAGCCGGGTCGCCGAGAAGTCGACCTCGAGCTCGAATCCGCCGCTGCACACCTGCTCGACCACGCTGTTGTAGCCGAGCACGATCAGCCCACCGGTCTGCCCGCGAAGGATCCGCTCGAGCCCGTCGCGCAGTGGTGTGCCCGGAGCAACCGAAGCAAGGGCTATGCGACGACGGTCGTCGAGACTCCTGTCGTTTGCCACCTGACCCCCGTGTCCGATTAGTCAAGGCCAGCTTAGCCGTGCTATGTGACGTGTGTGAGCGCGTCCCAGACGTTCTCCGCCTCCACGACCTCGAAGCCGGGGGCGAAGGCGACCGGCCCCACCGGCACGAGGCTGCGCCCGCCGCCGCGCTTGCGGGTGCTCTCGTCGAGCGAACCGGCGGGCACCAGCGCGCGTTTGAAGCCGAGCCGTGCGGCCTCGGCGAGCCTCCGCCGCACGTCCTTGACCGGTCGCAGCTCGCCCGCCAGCCCGACCTCGCCGAGCGCGACCAGCCCTGCGGGCAACGGCTTGTCGCCCGCGGCGCTCGCCACGGCCAGCATCACCGACAGGTCGATGGCGGGGTCGGCCAGCTTGATGCCGCCGACGGTCGCGGTGAACACGTCGCAGCCGCCGAGCTTGGCGTTGAGCCGGCGCTCCAGCACCGCGAGGATCATCTGGACCCGGTAGGTGTCGAGCCCGGAGGAGGAGCGCCTGGGCTGCTGGGCCTCGGTGCGGGCGACCAGGGCCTGCACCTCGGCGGGCAGCGGCCGGGTGCCCTCGACGGTCACGGTCACACAGGTGCCGGGCACCGGCTCGCTGCGCCGCGAGACGAACAGGCCGCTCGGGTCGGTGATGCCCTCGATGCCGCGCTCGTGCAGGTCGAAGCAGCCGACCTCGTCGATGGGGCCGAACCGGTTTTTGATCGCGCGGACCATGCGGAGCCGGGAGTGCCGGTCGCCCTCGAAGCTGAGCACGACGTCGACCAGATGCTCAAGTGTGCGCGGGCCGGCGATCGAGCCCTCCTTGGTGACATGGCCCACCAGGACGGTCGCCATGTTGCGCTCCTTGGCCAGCCGCACCAGGTTGGCCGCGACCTCGCGCACCTGGGTGACCCCGCCCGGCACGCCGGTGGCCTGCGCGGAGCCGATCGTCTGCACCGAGTCGACGACGAGCAATCTGGGCTGGACCTTCTCCACGTGGGTGATCAGGGCCGACAGCTCGGTCTCGGCCGCGAGGTAGAGATCGCGCTCGATCGCGCCGATGCGGTCGGCGCGCAGCCGCACCTGGGCGGCCGACTCCTCGCCCGTGATGTAGAGGACGGTGTCGCGCTCGGCGATGCGGGCGGCGGCCTCCAGCAGCAGCGTCGACTTGCCGATGCCCGGCTCGCCCGCCAGCAGCACCACCGCGCCGGGCACCAGGCCGCCGCCCAGCACGCGGTCGAGCTCGGCCACGCCTGTCGTGCGGGCGGTCGCCACCTCGGCCTTGACCTGCCCGATCGGCATGGCGGGAGCGGTCGTGGCGCCCGCCTGGACGACGTGCGCGCCGGCTCGCGCGCCCTCCTCGTCGACCGTGCCCCACGCCTGGCACTCGCCGCACCGGCCCACCCATTTGGTGGTGCGCCACCCGCACTCGGCACAGCGGTAACCGGGCTTCTGCGCTGACTTGGCCATGCGGTGCAGGCTAGCGGGCACCGCCGACAATCTTCGACCACCCCGTCGTGCCGTCGCTCAAAACGTGTACGTCCGGAAGGCGGTCGTCTGCGGCGCCAGGTACGCGGTGTGCGGCTGAGCGGTGAAGCCCGGGACCACCGAAAGATCGTGGCCGCGGGTGAAGACGCGGACCTGGGTCTTGGCCGGCGGCAGCACCAGCGTGACCTCCAGCGACCCGGCGGGGACGTGATAGGCGAAGCCGCTCCGGCTGCCCAGCTCTCTCCCGTCCACCGTGATGGGCACCGGCTCCGCCAGCCTGAGGCCGGTGGCCGGAGCGCCTGCTCCAGGCGTCAGCCTGAGCGTGAGGGTGCGGCGGTCACCGGACGTCTCGTCCTTCAGCACGTCCACCGAGGGCGCCCGTAACCGGGTGGACGCCTGGGCCGGAGTGGTGGCCCAGCCTCCGTCGTCGAAGAACTTCTCACTTTCCGCGCTCTGTTCCGCGGAGCGGGCCCCCCAGACGGCCGTGCCGGTCGCCGTGTCCATGGCGTAGGCGACGCGCGTCTGGCGGGGATGCTCGGCGTCGAAGCGGTCGACGGCCAGGCCCGCCCCCAGCAGCGCCACGGCCGCGACCAGGCCGGTCACCGGCACCAGGACGGCCCGGCGACGCGCGGACGGTCGTGACCCCGCCAGTGGCGGCAGGGGCGTCGGGCGGTGTGCGGACGGTGGTGACCCGGCCGGTGGCGGCAGGGGCGTCTGACGGTGTGCGGACGGTGGTGACCCGGCCAGCGCCAGCAGGAGCAGCGCCAGGAGGGCGAGGTGCGGAGCGGACAACATGCCGCCGATCCGGAGGCCCACGTCGAGCGAGCCCAGTGCGGTGCCGCCGAGCAGCACGGTGGCCGGAGCCAGCCCGACCGTGAGCGCGAGGACGGGCCATCGCACGCGCAGCGAGACCAGCCAGCCGAGCGCGACGAACAGCGCGGACCAGGCCAGGGTGTGGGACCCGCCAGGCAAGGCGGCTGCGGAGGCCGCGCCCAGTAGGGCCACGAGCAGCACCGCGCCGGCCGCGAGCTCGACGGGCCGCCCGAGCAGCCGCCAGGCCGCCACGATCGTCGCCGTGAACACCAGCAGTGCGACCTGGTAGAGCCACGGCCGATAGGGGTCGCCGGTGAGCAGCTCGGTGTATTCGGGTCTGATCAGCCCGAGTAACGGCATGATCGCGTAGCCGGCGGCGCCGGCGGCCAGCACCGGCAGCAGGGCCAGCCCGGTGGCCGCGGCCAGGCGGGGCAGGGTGAGCAGCGCCCGCCGGCGCAGCGCCCACACCAGCGCGCCGGCCGCCACCAGCGCGCCCAGCGCGACGGGCAGCTCCAGCCAGGCCGGATAGCGTACGAACAGGCCGGGCACGGTGAAGTAGACGGACTCTCCGGCGGATCGGAGCGTCGCCAGGTCGGCCCCGCCGAGCGCGCGGGTCAGGGCGAGGGCGTTGTCGCCCATCTGCTGCAGGCTGCCCAGGTCGAGGTGGGCCGGGTCGTCGAGGGGCGTGTGATAGTAGGCCCCGCCGCCCAGGAAGGCCGAATCGAGGCCCATCCAGCCGGCCTCGTCGAACACGTGGTAGTCGGTGTTGTTGGGCAGCAGCGCCAGCAGCGCGGCGAAGGCCGAGTCGGCCGACGGATGGGGCGCGGCCGAGCCGTAGACCTCGACGGCGCCGGGCGAGCCGCGGAACATCTGCACGGTGCCGCGCACCCCGCGGGCCTCGTTGTTGAGCACCACGGTCGTGCCCTTGGCCAGGGCGTCGTGCCTGATGAAGGCGTCGGCGCCGAGCAGGCCGAGCTCCTCGCCGTCGGTGATGAGGAAGATGACGTCGTTGCGCAGCGGCCCGGGCAGCGCCCTGGCGACCTCCAGCATGGTGGCCACGCCCGCGCCGTCGTCGGAGGCCCCGGGGCCCGCGGCCACCGAATCGTAGTGGGCGGCCAGGACCACCCGGCCGGTCGGATCGGTGCCGGGCCGGACGGCGACGATGTTGCGCATCCGGCCCATCGACGTCACGCCGTCGTGGTCGAGGGGCAGCACTCCCACTTCTTCCTGGACCCTGGTCTCCAGGCCGAGCGCGCGCAGCCGGGAGACCAGATGTTCGCGGACGCGGTCGTGCTCGGTGGAGCCGGGCGGATGGGGAGCCTGGGCGATGGCCTCGACATGCTCGAAGGCCCGGGTGGCGCTGAAGGAGCCGGCGGGGGCGCCGGCCGGGCTGGGGTTGGGGGGCGCGAGGTCGAGCATGGTGACCGCGAGCAACGCCGCGAGCGCCGCGAGCCCGATGAGAACGTTGCGGGTCATGGGCACCACGTTAGGCGGCCGGATACCGCCTGTGATCAGCCCCGAGCATGATCTTCGGGTCAGCCCAAGGGACTACGCCGACGGACTGCGAGCCTCGGACTGCGCCGACGGACTGCGAGCCTCGGACTGCGCCGACGGACTGCGCCGACGGACTGCGCCGAGGGACTACGCCAGGCCGAGCTCGGCGACCAGCATGCGCTTGGGCCTGGCGCCCACGACCTGCTTGACCGGCTCGCCGTTCTCGAACAACACCAGTGTGGGCAGGCTCATGACGCCGTAGCGCGCCATGAGCTCGGGGTGCTCGTCGGTGTTGACCTTGCCGACGGCCAGGCCGAGCTCGGTCTCGATCTCGGCGAGCACCGGGGCGACCATGCGGCACGGCGGGCACCACTCGGCCCAGAAGTCGACGAGCACCGGCTCTTCGCTCCCGAGGACCCGCTCCGTGAAGTTCTCCGTGGTCAACGTGATCATGTCTCTCCCTTGAGTACGCAACCTGGACAGGATTCGGCCAGTTGGGCGGCCACTTCCGCGCGACGGGCGAGCAGGACGCGGATCTCGTCGTCGATCTGGGCCAGCTTGCGCCGGTAGACCGCGACGGACTCGCGGCAGGACCCGCCCGTCGTGTTGCCCGCGCGCAGGCAGTCGACGAACGGCCGGGTGTCCTCGAGCGTGAAGCCCACGGACAGCAGTGCCCGGATCTCGTCCACCAGCCTGACGTCGTCCTCGGTGTACTGCCGGTAGCCGTTGGCCCCCCGCCGGGTCGTCAGCAGGCCGTGCTGCTCGTAGTAGCGGAGGGAACGGCTGCTCACCCCGGTCCGCCGGGCCAGCTCTCCGATGCGCATGCGGCCACGGTAATCCTTGACACCGACGTCAGGGTCAAGCCGGGAAGTGGCGCCAGCGCAGCACGTTGGGGTAGGCGAGCTCCAGGCCGGGCGTCTCGGCGATCGCCTCCTCGGCCACCCGCGGAGCGAACTCGATGCGCAGCACCGCCTCCAGGTCGGCCCTGCGTTCGAAGACCATGCGCAGGTCGAGCGGCTGCCGCTGCCAGCCCTGTCGCAGCCAGAAGTCCTCCACCCGCTGCGCGGAGTAGGTGGGCACGGTACGCGAGAACCACCGTCCGAACGGTCCGCGCCCGGCGTCGAGGTCGATGACGAACGCCGTGCCGCCTCGGCGCAGCACCCGGGCCAGCTCGCGCAGGCCGGGCTCGCAGCCGGGGCCGAAGAAGTAGGCCCAGCGGGCGACCGCGACGTCCACGGAGGAGTCGGGCAGCGGGAGATCCTGCGCCGTGCCGGCGTGCACGGTGACGTTGGCCAGCCGGGCGCACCGGCGGCGGGCCAGCGCGACCAGGTCGCCGTGCGGCTCGACCCCGATCACCCGCGCCGCGCCCATGATGTCCCCGGGCACGCTCGCCGCGCCCGCGGCGACTTCCGCCATGCCCGCCGCGCCCGTGGCGACCCCGGGCACGCTCGCCGCGCCCCTGGCGACCCCGGGCACGCTCGCCGCGCCCGTGGCGAGGCCGGGCAGGTGGTAGCCGGTGCCGCAGCCGATGTCGAGCACCGTGGCGCCGGCCCACGGACGCAGCGCCCACATGGCCGCGTTGGCCGCGCCGTCCGGATCGACGGCGCGATTCTCCAGCTCGTAGACCTGCGGAGAGTGCCAGATGTTGGGGCTCGGGATGGCGCCCTTGGCGATCCGGGACATGCCTCAACCGTAGGGGCTCGCGCGCCAGAACGGCTTCACCGGCTTAGGCTGGCAACGTGGCTGACGTCATCCGTGTGCCCAATGCGAAGATCGCATTGTCCACCGCTTCGGTATATCCAGAGCGCACTCCCGACGCGTTCGAGCTGGCCGCGCGCCTGGGCTACGACGGTGTCGAGATCATGGTCGGCGCCGACCCCGTGAGCCAGGACATCGACGTGATCGAGCGGCTCTCGGATCACTACGAGATCCCGGTCCTGGCCATCCACGCGCCGTGTCTGCTCGTCACGCAGCGGGTGTGGGGGCGTGACCCGTGGGCCAAGCTGGTCAAGGCCCGGCAGGCGGCCGAGCGGCTCGGCGCCTCGACGGTCGTGGTGCATCCGCCGTTCCGCTGGCAGCGCGACTACGCGCGCGACTTCGAGACCGGGCTGGCCCGCATGCGCGACGAGACCGACGTCACGTTCGCGGTGGAGAACATGTTCCCGCTGCGCGCCAGGGGCAACGACGTGGTGCCCTACTCGCCCGACTGGAACCCGCTCGACTACGACTTCCCCCAGGTCACGCTCGACCTCTCGCACACCGCCGTGTCGGGCTCCGACGCGATGGAGCTGGCCACCAAGCTCGGCGACCGGCTGGCCCACCTCCACCTGGCCGACGGCCTCGGCGTGACCAACAAGGACGAGCACCTGGTGCCCGGCCGCGGCAACCAGCCGTGCGCGCCGATGCTGGAACGGCTGGCGCGCTCCGGTTACGGCGGGCTGGTCGTCCTGGAGGTCAACACCCGCAAGGCGACCAGCCGCACCGAGCGCATCGACGATCTCGCCGAGGGGCTGGCGTTCGCCCGGCTCCACCTGGCGGCGTCCACATGAGCGCCGGCCCGGTGCGCGGAGTGTGGCTGTGAGCACCATCAAGCGGCGTCCCGGCCGCCGGCCCGGTTCGGCCGACACCCGCGGCGAGATTCTGGCGGCGGCCAGGCGGGTCTTCGCCGAGATGGGGTTCGACAAGGCCACGGTGCGGGGCATCGCCAGGGAGGCCCAGGTCGACCCCGCTCTCGTGCACCACTATTTCGACACCAAGGAGGGCATCTTCGCGGAGGCTCTGCGCCTGCCGCTCAACCCCGAACTCGTCGTGTCGACGCTGCTGGAGGGCCCGCGCGAAGGCATCGGAGAGCGGTTGGTACGGTTGATCCTGAAAGTGACGGCGGTCCCCGAGACCCGGGAGCCGATGCTCGCCCTGATCCGTTCGGCCATGACGCATGACCATGCCGCGTCGATGTTCAGGGACTTCGTCACCAATGCCCTCCTCTACCGGGTCGCGGACGCGCTCGGCGTTCCCCACCTGCGGATCGAGGCCGCGTTCAGCCAGATGTTCGGCGTGCTGATGGCTCGTTACGTGCTCAAACTCGAACCGATGGCCGGCGCCGACCCGGAGGAACTCGTCGAACTGCTGGCTCCGACCATCCAGCGCTACTTCACCGAGTAGAGCATTGTTCTAGAATAGGTCCTGGCCATAGGGTAAGGTCGCGTAACCTCGGCGATGTTACCGATAGGTAGGATTTAGAGGACACCTGGTCATTACGTGGATGACCGGCGACCGTACGCTGGCAGCCAACGTCGTCTGTGGGAGGACCCCGTGCTCTGGGTAGCCATCATCGGGCTCGTCATGACCGTCCTGGCGGTGGCCGTCGCGGGCCGCAGGGCGATCTTCCTCTTCAAGCTCGCGACGGTGGGCCCACCCGCGCCCGAGCGCATCGAGTACGCCAAGGACAACGCGGGTGCCGAGCTCAAGGCGCAACTCGTCGAGGTGTTCGGGCAGAAGAAGCTGCTCAAGTGGACACCGTCCGGCGTCGCGCACTTCTTCGTCATGTGGGCGTTCTTCATCCTGCTGACCGTCTACATCGAGGCCTACGGCGCGATCATTCAGGGCGCGATCACCGGCAGCCCCGACTTCCACATCCCGCTCGTCGGGACCTGGCCGATCCTCGGCTTCCTGCAGGACTTCATCGCCGTGGCCTGTCTTCTGGGCCTGGTCGCGTTCGCCGCCATCCGGATCAAGAACTCACCCAAGACGCTGGGCCGCAAGTCGCGCTTCTCCGGCTCCCATCTCGGCGGCGCGTGGCTCGTGCTGTTCATGATCTTCAACATCATCTGGACGCTCTTCCTGGCGCGCGGCGCGGCGTCGGCCAACGGCAACCTGCCCTACTCGGCGGGCGCCTTCGTGTCGATCCCGCTGGGCGAGGTGCTGCCGCGGAGCACCCTGCTGGAGGAGATCGCGCTGCTCCTGCACATCGGCTTCATGCTGGTGTTCCTGGTCATCGTGGTGCACTCCAAGCACCTGCACATCTTCACCGCGCCGCTGAACGTGCTCTTCTCGCGCCGCCCCGACGGCCTCGGGGCCGCCTCCGAGCTGCGCATCGACGGCAAGGCCGTCAACTTCGAGGACGAGGACCTCGACCCCGAACGGCTGGGCCGCGGCAAGATCGCCGACACCACCTGGAAGGGCTTCCTCGACTTCTACTCGTGCACCGAGTGCGGTCGCTGCCAGTCGCAGTGCCCGGCCTGGAACACCGACAAGCCGCTGTCGCCGAAGATGCTCATCCTCGACCAGCGTGACCACGCGTTCAAGGTGGCCCCGTACCTGATGGCGGCGGCCAACGGCGGCTCGACGGCCGAGGCCAACCCGCACGCCGACACCGACGTGCTGGCCCTCCTGGAGAAGCCGCTGGTCGGCGAGGAGGGCGTGATCCACCCCGACGTGCTCTGGGCGTGCACCAACTGCGGCGCCTGCGTCGAGCAGTGCCCGGTGGACATCGAGCACATCGACCACATCCTCGACATGCGCCGCTACCAGGTGATGGTGGAGTCGTCGTTCCCGTCCGAGGCGGGCGTGATGGTGAAGAACCTGGAGAACAAGGGCAACCCGTGGGGCATGTCCGAGATGAAGCGGGCCGACTGGATCGAGGAGCTGGACTTCGAGGTCGAGGTCGTCGACGAGAGGATGCCCGAGGACACCGAGTACCTCTTCTGGGTCGGCTGCGCCGGGGCCCTGGAGGACCGGGCGAAGAAGACCACCAAGGCCGTCGCGGAGCTGCTGCACATCGCGGGCGTGAAGTTCGCGGTGCTCGGCCCGATGGAGGCGTGCACCGGTGACCCGGCCCGCCGGCTCGGCATGGAGTACCTGTTCAACATGCTGGCCCAGCAGAACATCGAGACGCTGAACGAGGCCGGCGTCAAGAAGATCGTCGCGACCTGCCCCCACTGCTTCAACACGCTGGCCAACGAGTATCCACAGCTCGGCGGCACGTACGAGGTCGTCCACCACACGCAGCTGCTGGCCAAGCTGGTCGACGAGGGGCTGCTCACCCCGATCACGCCGATCGAGGAGAAGATCACCTACCACGACCCGTGCTTCCTCGGCCGCCACAACAAGGTCTACTCCCAGCCTCGCGACATCATGTCGAAGGTGCCGGGCGTGCAGACCCAGGAGATGCACCGCCACAAGGATCGCGGCTTCTGCTGCGGCGCCGGCGGCGCCCGCATGTGGATGGAGGAGCGCATCGGCAAGCGCATCAACACCGAGCGCGTCGACGAGGCCCTCACCACCGATCCCGACACCGTTTCCACCGCCTGTCCCTTCTGCATGGTGATGCTCGGCGACGCCATCAACGAGAAGAAGAACAACGGCGAGGCGAAGGAGTCGCTGGAGGTTGTGGACGTCGCACAGCTCTTGATCAAATCGGTTAAAAGCGCATCTTGACCGGATAAAGTCGGACTCCTCCATGGTTTCTGTGGGGGAGTTCCGCCTGTCAGGAGCGCTTCTCGCCGGAAATCTGCCATCCACATAACGGGAAAATCACGGTAACCTCAACGTCGCATGGCTTCATTCGACGGGGAGGGGGCTCGCGATGCGCGTCGTCGTCACAGACGCGGAAGTCACGCTCGCGGACGTGCTCTCCCTGCGACTCGCCATCGAGGAGCCGTTGGTGGACGGCACGGAGCTGGTGCTCCGGCACCGCACGACGGGGGTCGAACGCGGGGTGCTGCTCGGCACGCCGGGCGCCAGGGCCAGCGACGCCACGCTGGCCGTCTCACTGGCGCCGCTCGTGCTCACCGCCGGGCGCTGGGACGCCTACCTGCGTCACGACGGCAAGCGCACGCGGCTGCGCAGCGTCGACCCGGGCTTCTCGCTCGACCACCTCGACACCTACGCGCTGTGCAGGCGCACCCTGGCCTACCGGTCCTACCGGACCCGCAACGGATTCCTGGCCCTGAAGATCGACGATGCCTCGCCGGCCGCCGAGGTGCGCGCGATCTGGTTCCGCGAAGGCCGCTTCGAGGTGACCGGCGTGCTCGCCTTCACCGGGCTGGAGGACGACGACTGCCGCCACGAGGCTCGCCTGGCGCTGCACCGCAGGCAGTCCGAGGACTTCATGACGCGCACCTCCGCGACCGTGCAGGGAGTCCGGTTCCATGCCGCGTTCTCGCTGGTCGACGTGCTCGCGGCCGACCCCGACGGGGCCGGCACCTGGGAGCCGTCGCTGAAGGTCGAGGGCGTCCCGACGGCGATGAAGCTCGGCTCGCGCCTCGACGACGTCGACGGCAAACGCCGCCGCCTGCACTACCCGTCGGCCCGCATCGACGGAGTGCCGATCCGCCCCTGCTACACCGCCGACGACGAGCTGCGGATCGAGGTGGGCGGGTGAAGATCACCCTCGTCCTCGCCTCCGCGTACGGCATGCGCGGCGACGTGCGCTCCACCCTCAACCTGGCCAACGCGCTGGCGGAGCGGAACGAGGTCGAGGTGATCAGCGTCCGGCGGCCGAAGGAGAAACCGTTCTTCCCCGTCGCGTCCGGAGTGACGATGCGCTCGGTGATCGACGCCCGGCCGGGGAGCAGGCGGTTGTTCCCGCGTGGCCAGGTGCGGGCCGAGGTCGCGCTGTGGCGACTGCTCCGCGGCCTCAGGTCCGACGTGATCATCACGACCCGGCCCGGTCTCGGCGTCCAGGTGGCCAAGCACGCGCCGCGCGGCATCCTCAAGATCGCCCGTGAGTGGAGCCGGCCCACCGTTCCCGGCCCGGTGCAGCGGTTCTACCCACGGCTCGACGCGGTCGTCACCGCTACCGAGACGGCCGAGGCGGAGTGGTCCGAGCTGCTGGAGGACGAGGGGCCGGTCGTGCACACCGTGGCCGACGCGCTGGCCCACGGGCCGTGGCCGCGTTCGCGGATGGACAACCGCATCGTGGCGGCGGGCGGCCGGTGGGTGCCCGTCAAGGGGTACGACCGGCTGATCAGGTCGTTCGCCGTCGTCGCGGACAAGCGGCCCGACTGGCGGCTCCGGCTCTACGGCGGCGGGCCCGAGGAGAGGCGGCTGCGTGCCCTGGTGCGCGAGCTCGACCTGCACAACCACGTCTACTTCATGGGCACCACGCCCGACCTGCCCGGTGAGTTCGCCAAGGCGTCGATCGTGGCCAACACCTCGCACACCGGCGACCTGGGCATGACCGTGCTGGAGGCGATGGGCTGCGGGGTGCCCGTGGTGGCGGTCGAGGGCGCCAGAGGGCCGATGGAGTTCGTGGCGACCGGCTACAACGGCGTGCTGGTGCCCGAGGTCGAGGACGAGCTGGAGCTGTTCGCCGCGGCGTTGCTGGCGCTGATCGACGACGAGCGCAGGCGGCGTTCGCTGGCAGCGGGGGCGCTGGAGACGGCGGTCCGCCATTCGGCCGACGAGATGGCCAGGCAGTGGGAGACGCTGATTTCCGGCCTCCGCTGAGAGATACCTGATACGGGTATCGTGGAGGTATGCATGGGTACAGCGGAGACAAGCAGGCCTATCTGACCCGGCTGAGGCGGATCGAGGGGCAGATCAGAGGTCTGCAGCGGATGGTCGATGACGACTCCTACTGCATCGACGTGCTCACGCAGGTCTCCGCGGCGACGCGGGCGCTGCAGGCGGTGGCGCTCGGGCTGCTGGAGGATCACATCTCCCACTGCGTGGCCGACGCGATCAACACCGGCGGGCCCGAGGCCGAGGCGAAGGTCAAGGAGGCGTCGGCCGCGATCGCGCGTCTCGTCCGTTCGTAGGAGATCGGCGGCTTGACTGACTAGTCATATTGTGGGAAGCGGCACACCCCCCAAAATGACTGTCCCGGACCCCTGAGGAGCCCGGGACTAGGTCCAGTGATGGTCCTTCAGCGGCTCGCCGAAGTCCGCAATCCGAGCGCGTCGTCGAGCTCGTCCAAGGTCAGCCGCCGCTCACTGACTGCGACGGCGGTAAGCACCTCGGCGTAGAGCGCAATCTCGTCCAACGCGACACGGTCGTGGACCCGAGAGTCCAGGTCATCGTGCCCCACCGCGTCGTCCTTCCTTCCGCAGCCCACACCCTCTACGAGGTTACGGCTGAGGCCCTTCCGGCGACATGGCCCATCGGAGTCATTCCTTTCGGCGCCACTCCGGTCCCTCCAGGATCGTTTCCGGAAACCGAGATCACAATTCAGCGAATTATCTGTTGCCTGAAGTGGCGACACGATACGGGACGGGTAAGAGTTAATACCGGTATTAGTGGGTTAAGAGGGAACATCATCGCGTTCGTGGGCGACCCGCCGCACGAGCGCCGACTGGCCGGCGAACCCGCGCTCCGGCACCCTGGCCCCGCTCACCCTCGCCCACGCCAGCCCGACGGCGTACGCGGATCCCAGCACCGCCGCCGCGCTCACCCGGTCGGGCGGCTCGATCTCGAACCCCGACACCACGTGATGACCCGGTGCCCGGGCGGGCACATGCCACCCCTCGCCCTCCCGCGCCACCTGCCCGTGACGCTCGTGCGGGCCGGCGGGCAACGGCTGGGCCGGCCCCAGCACCGGGAACCCGTCGGGCTCCGTCGACTCGGCGGCCGAGGTGCCGGTGAGACCCGCGCGGGCCAGCTCGCCGTAGGCCCGTCTGAGCCGATGGTCGAGCCGGCCGGGCAGCATGCCCCTGGAGTCGGACAGATCGGCCAGCAGCGTCGCCGCCGCGTGGGCCGGATCGCCGGTGAAGGCGAGCGCCTCGGACAGCTCGTAGACGGTGTGGCAGAAGTGCGCCGAGGGATCGGTCTCCGCCAGCACCGCCCTGGACAGCCGGGCGGGGCAGCGTTCCAGCCACGCCCGGCGTACGGTCTCGTCGTCGCGCAGCGCCGCGCGGTCGTCGAGGCCCGGCCGGTCGAGGGCGGGCTCGACCATCGTGAGCAGGGCGAGCGCGCGCGGCCGGAAGCGGGGGTCGGCGAGCAGGACCTGGGCCGTGTCGGCCATCACGGCCGTCAGGCGGAGCGCCTCGCGCGAACGGCCCGAGCGCACCCGCTCGGCGACGAGCGCGACGAGGTCGAGCAGCGGCGGCGCGGGCAGCCAGCGCACCCACTCGTCACCCGGCAGCGGCCGCCGCAGGTACTCGCCGAAGATCGTGATCAGCCCCTCGTTGCCGTCGAAGGCGGGCGCGTAGGCGCACCACATCACCGTCCCCCAGACGGCGGCGACCGTCCCGGGCACGTCGGACGCGAAGATCTCGCCGAAGGCGGTCAGCGGGAAGTCGTGCTCGGACCTGCGGCCACTGGCCCGCAGCAGCACCCGGACCTGGTCGGTCAGCGCCGCCGGCACGTCGGGGCCGATGAACGCCTGCGTGGAGCCGGGCTCGGCGGCGAAGTCGGGGCCTTGGGGGATCACCCGGGAGGGCAGCGCCGCGGCGGCGTGGCCGACCCGCCGGGCCCGCCCGCCTTTCGGCGGCGGGGACAGGTGCCAGCGGCCGTCTGCCGGGTCGTGCAGGTGCCACCGCGCGTGCGCGCCGAACAGCCACCGGTCGCCGTCGGGTGTGCCGAGGCCGCGCGCGGCGATCGCGCGGGCGCGCGCCGGCGCCGGAAGAGTGGCCCAGCGATGGTCGGCGACCATCGCCCGGACCTCGGCCTCCGCCGCGGCGAACGCGTCCCAGGTGCGCACGGCGGCCATCGTACTGTCCGGGTTAGGAAATCAGCAGTGACCATGACACGGCAGAATGTCCACTATGAGGGCGAAGATGGCAGCAATCGTGTCGGTCGCGGGCATGCTCGCCGGTTGCGGGACAGCGACGTCGGCGCAACCTTCGCCCACGGGACCGGGCGTGCTCACCTTAGAGGCGGCCATCCCGCCCACGCCGGGAGGCGAGGTGGGCGCCGCCTCCGCGGAGTTCGCCATGGCCACGGACCTGGCGATGTGGAAGAAGCTGAGCGACGTCGAGAAGGACCTCGACCGCATCGCCAAGCTCGACGTGAATAAGACGGCGAAGGGCGCGATGTACCTGGAGCCCAGGACCTCCGCCTGGTTCGACGGCTTCCGCGGGCCGTTCGTCTTCCAGGAGCTGGCCGGAGACATCGTCATGCACGCCCGGGTCAAGGTCGAGGGCAGGAGCGGCGGCGTACCCAAGCGGAAGTTCTCGCTCGGCGGCCTGATGGCCCGCCAGCCCGGTTCGTACGCAGTCCCCAACTGGGTGTCGGTCACCACCGGCACAGCCGACAAGGGCAGCCAGGTCGAGGTGAAGTACACCAGGGAGGGCAGCTCCAAGCCGCAGGAACTGGCGGTGAAGGCCGGCTGGGTCGACCTCGTCCTGGCCAGGGTCGGCCGCGTCGCCGTGGCTCTCTACAAGGAGGACGGCGGCAGCTGGAAGGTCGGCAAGCGCTGGGAGTCGAACCTGCCCGAGGTGCTGCAGTGGGGCATCACGGCCTACACCGACTGGGACAGCTACAGCACCCTCAAGAAGGACGCCACGAAGGGCAACGCCACGCAGGTCAGGGGGGTGCCGGACGTGAAGCTGACCGTGGACTTCGTCAGATTTCTGCGCCCGGAGCTGCCTGACTACGCGGACCCGCTCAACACCGCCTCGGTGCCGGACGCGGCGCTGATCAAATCACTGACGCCTGCCCGTGCCTGATCGCCTTGGCCAGGTAGTTGTCGGGCGTGCGGGCGAAGGACTCGCGGTCGTCGTCGGTGAGCTCGCGGACGACCCGGCCCGGCACTCCGGCGACCAGCACCCCGGCCGGGATCTTCTTGCCGGGCCCGACCAGCGCTCCGGCCGCCACCAGCGTGCCCGCGCCGACGCGGGCGCCGCCGAGCACGATCGCGCCGATGCCGATCAGCGCGCCCGTCTCGATGTGGGCGCCGTGCACCATCGCCTTGTGGCCCAGGCTTACCCTCGACTCCAGGATCGCCGGCTCGCCCGGATCGGAGTGCAGGCAACAGAGATCCTGTACGTTGCACTCCTCCCCGATCTCGATCCGCTCGTCGTCTCCCCGGAGAACGGAGCCGTACCAGATGCTGGACGCCCGGCCCACTCGCACCCGCCCGACCACGACGGCGCCAGGGGCGATGTACGCCTCGGGATGAATGTCCGGGACTGCTCCGTTGTTCAATGCAGCGATGTACACCCGTCTCATCGTAATTCCCGCCCAGGTCTGGTGTTCCGGTTGCGGACGTGGGCAGATGGCAGGAAAGTCGTTTCCTGACGTCTCGTCACCAGACCCTTACCAGCCGCAGTTCTCCCCCGCCTCACGCAAACCCTTAGGTAACCCCCATGACAAACCAGCACGAGAGCTTTCCCGATCTGATGCAAGAGGACACCTTCGAGGTCGCGCTCCGCGGCTACAACCGTGCTCAGGTCAACGACTACGTCAACCGCACCCGTAACCAGATCCGCGATCTGGAGGAACGGCTGGTCCGGGCGATCGACCAGGCCGAGCAGGGCCGGCTGGAGCTCGCCGAGGCCCGGCGGCGCATGGTCGAGGCGCCACAGAGCTACGAGGACCTCAGCCCCAGGCTCGCGCAGATTCTCAAGCTGGGCGAGGAAGAGGCCGCGCAGAAGAAGGAGGACGCCGAGGCCGAGGCCATCAGCGTGCGTGACGCGGCCAAGTCGGAGGCCGAGCGGCTGGTCACCTCGGCCCGCGAGACGGCCGACAGCATCCTCACCTCAGCCCAGGCGGAGGCCGAGCGGCGGGTGGGTGAGGCCACGGCGGCGGCCGAGCGGATGCTGGCGCAGGCGGGCGCCGACGCCGACGAGAAGCTGACCAGCTCCCGCATGGAGGCCGACGCCACCCGGCTCGAGGCGCGCGAGGAGGCCGAGCAGTTGGTCGCCTCCGCCCAGGCCGAGGCCGAGCGGCTGATCGAGAGCGCCCAGGCCGAGGCCGCGCAGGGGCTGGCCGCCGCCCGGGAGGAGGCCGAGTCGACCCTCGCGGCGGCGCAGCAGCGCGTGGCCGCGCTCGACGAGCACGCGGGCCGGCGGGTCGAGTACCTGGGCAACACCCACACCGAGGTCGTGCGCCGGTTGACCGAGATCAGCTCGGTGCTCGGCGACCTCATGCACGCCGAGAAGGCCGCGGGCCCGCTGCTGGTCGAGCAGGCGGACGCGCCGCGGCTCGAGCGCCCGCAGGAGGCTCGGTCCCTTGAGGCCGGATCCGACGAGCGGCCGACCGAGGACGCCCGCCACGACGAGCGGCCGACCGAGGACGCCCGCCACGACGAGCGGCCGACCGAGGCTCGCTACGACCAGCGGCCGACCGAGGAGGCCCGCTACGACGAGTCGCGGACCGAGGACGTCCGGTACGACGGGTCGCCGACCGAGGAGGTCACGTTGGCCGACCCTCGCGCGGAGCCGCTGGACCCTCAGGGGCGGGAGGCCCACCACGAGGAGCCTCAGACGCGCGACCTGACGCTGCCGGCGAACGCGCAGGACGACGTGCGCGTCATCGTCGAGGAGGACGAGGCGGCACGGGTCCGGCCCGCGGTCTCCGATGACACCGACGTGACCCTCGGCCACCTGTCCGACATCCGCAAGTAGCACGCGTCCCCGGGACAGCCTTCGCGGGCGGACGTCCCGTGAGCGGAAGCCTCCGCCCCCGATCGGGTCGGAGGCTTCCGCGTGTGCGGCCCCCTGGGGGCCCGGTGCCGGGGCCGCCGAGACGCTGGACCCGGCACCGGGCTGTTCGTGTGCGCCTGCCGCCGGGCCGTCTTCTGACGGCCGGCGGCCCGCGCTAGGGCGGGGCGGGGCCGGTGCGGCGTCGTGGTCCCTCCCGCTCCGCGGCCCTGCTCTCCTGGTCCCGGAGCTGCTCGCGCAGGTCTTCCGGGTCGTCGGCGTCGATGGTCATCGCGCATCCGGCGTCGCGTTGCCCGGCGCTGAGTGGATGGTGCCTGGTGGCCCACCAGCGTCCGGCGTCGCTTCGCCAGATGGTCCATTGCGGGAACTCCCGGGCGATTTCGGCGAGATGCCGGTCAAAGGACATCTGGTCATCCTTCCGGGGCCCCCTTTACGAGGTTCCGTCTCCCTGAAGGATCCGTCACCTCTCTAGAGAAATCTATGATCGGGGAGGACAGGTCAACCTATCGCTTGACATATCCGCTTGAACTACGGGCTGGACTGCGGGTCGGATGGGACTAGAGCACAGCTACGCGTCGAAGTCGTACTGAAGGACGTAGGCGGCGGAGTCGAGCACCATCTCGTTGTGCTCCACGGGCCGCCCCTCCTCGGTGTAGGCGGTGCGGCTGATCACGATCACCGGCGTGCCGCCCGGCAGGCCGAGTAACCGGGTCTCGCGCGGAGCCGGCATCCGGGCCCGTACCTCCTCGGTGAAGTGCGCGGGCGACAGGCCGAGGTCGCGCAGCCGGGCGTAGACGCCGCCGGGGCCGGTGTCGGGCAGCGTGATGGGGGTGCCGTCGACCAGAGGAGCGGGAAAGTAGGAGGTCGCCAGCTGCACCGGGCGGTCGTCGACCGAGTAGCGGCGGCGCCGGACCCACGCTTCCTCGGTCGCGAGCAAGCCGGCGATCTCCTCGGACGCCTCCTCGCGCACCACCTCCACCTCGTCCACGGTGAACGGCCGGCCGCGGGCGTCGGCGTCCCAGATGGCCCGCCCGCCACCCCATTGCTCGCGTGACAGGCGGCGGGAGCCATGCCTGCGGATCGGTTTGAACAGCCTCACGTAGACCCCCGAACCTCGCTTGGGCACCGCCAGCCCTTCGTTGATGAGTACGGCGAGCGCCTGCCTCGCTGTGGCGCGGGCGATCGCGTGGTCGGCCATGAGTGTGTTCTCGCCCGGCAGCCGGTCCCCGTCGCGCAGTTCGCCGGACAGGATCCGGGCGCGGAGGCCGTCGGCGATGCGTCGGTAGATTGGGGGATCGTGGGCTACCGGGGATTCAGACACGTTTGACCACCCTCTGTCACCAACCGGGTTCGGCGTCTCCAGAGAACTTGCCCCGTCTTGTCCACGATCGCACAGATACGGAGGTTGGTCGCGAGCTTCTTTTCAGCAGATCGGGCCTATGTGGTGATAGGTGATGGGTTTCAGCCATCCGTTATGGCGAAATGACTCCGGCCGCTGTTCTGCGGGCCCGCCAGCGGCGAGTAACCAGCGCGGCCGGCACCGCCCCCAGGGTGTCGAGGAGCACGTCGTTGATCAAGGTGAACCCGCCCGGCCGTAAGCCGTACCGATGGGCCTCGACGGTGACCGAGGCGGGAGCCGCCGCGACGCTCGCTCCGCCCCCTGACTCCCGGGTTCGCCTCACGCGCACCCCGATGAGGTACGGGAAGGTGTCCTCGCGGACAGGGTGGCTCACCGTACGGGCAGGTGCTCCCCGAGGAAGTCCAGGGCGATCCGCCAGGCGCGGTCGGCCGCCTCCGGCTGGTGGAACATCGGCGCCTCGCTGTTGAGGAAGGCGTGCCCGGCCTCCTCGTCCACGTGCAGGCGCACGTTGGGCCGGCCGGCGACGGCCTGCTCGACCTTGGCCACCTGCTCGCGCGAGATGAAGGGGTCGCTGCCGCCGAAGACCAGCAGCAGGGGAGAGCCGATGCGCTCCACCAGCCCGGCCGCATCGGGCACGGCCGAGCCGTAGAAGGACAGCACCGCGTCCAGCTCGGTCTGGGTGGCCAGCATGAAGCTGAGCGAGCCGCCCAGGCAGAACCCGAGCACGCCGGCGCCGCCGGTCACCTCCGGCAGCCGCCGCAGGTGGCCGAGGGTCAGCGCGCAGTCGGCCACGCCCTGCGCGACCTCGAATCCGCGGGCCAGCTCGATCGAGGCCGCCGTGCCCTCCGGGGTGTGCTCGCCGACCCAGCCCCTCTGGAGGCGCCAGAACAGGTCGGGCGCGGCGACGACGTAACCTCGGGCCGCGAGCTCCTCGGCCACCTTCGTGATGTACGGGCCGACGCCGTAGATCTCGTGGATCAACAGGATGCCGGGGCCGCTGCCGCCGGGAGGCAGCCAGACGTGGACGTCGAAGGAGCCGTCGTGGGCGGTGACCTGATCGAGGCGTGTCTGCATGATGTCCAGGATGTCTACTCTGTTGCGGGCAAGCGGCCGGTTGCCCCAGCCGCTCGTCCTGTTCTACCCAGAAATGCGGGAAACCGGGAAACTGTGGTGATGCTCACCCTCTGCTGGAATCCCCTGACGCCCCCTGGAGCCGCGTGATGAACGACGAATGGTCGGAGGCGGTGGACAGCCGCACCCAGGCGGCCGACCGGCTGCTCGACGCCGCGCGCTCCGGCAAGCCGTGCCCGCCCGTCCGTGACCTGATCGGCACCGAGCGGGACGCCTACGCCGTACAGGAGATCAACCGGCGGCGGGCGCTGGACGAGGGGCGGCGGCCGGTCGGATGGAAGATCGGCCTCACGAACGCCGAGAACCGGCGGCGGTTCGGAGCCGACGAGCCGAGCTTCGGGACGCTGTTCGCGGACAGGTCGCAGCTCGACGGGCTACCCGCGCCGATGGACGGGTTCCTCCAGCCGCGCGCCGAGGCCGAGATCGCGCTGGTGCTCGGCCGCGACCTGGAGGGCGGGCCGTTCACGGCGGCCGAGGTGATCAGGGCGGTGGAGTTCGCGCTGCCCGCGATCGAGATCGCCGACTCCCGCGTGGCCGCCTGGGACATCACGCCGGTCGACACGATCGCCGACAACGCCTCCAGCGGCGCGTTCGTGCTGGGCAACACGCCAGTCCCGCTCGCCGGCCTGGACCTGCGGCAGGCCGCGATGACCATGACGCGTGGCGACGCCCCACAACAGGAGGTCTCGACCGGCTCGGGCGCCGCCTGCCTGGGCCATCCGGTCAACGCCCTGGTCTGGCTGGCCGGGCGGCTGGGCCGTACGGACCGCCCGCTGCGGGCCGGCGAGGTGGTGCTGACGGGCGCGCTCGGGCCCGTGGCGCCCGTCGAGCCGGGTGACGTGTTCGAGGCGCGCATCGCCGGGCTCGGGTCGGTGCGGGCGGTGTTCGCGCCGTGACAGGGTCCGGCGACGCCCTGCTGGTGCCCGGCAAGGCCACTCCGAGGGGAGCGTTCCCGCACGTCAAGCGGGCCGGCGACTTCCTCTACGTGTCGGGCACCAGCTCACGCAGGCCGGACGACACCTACGCGGGCGTCGAGGTCGACGAGCGCGGGGCCGTCACGCTCGACATCCGGGCGCAGACCAGGGCGGTGATCGAGAACGTCGGCGACATCCTCACCGCCGCCGGCGGCTCCCTGGCCGATCTCGTGCAGATCACGACCTATCTGGTGAGCATGTCCGACTTCGAGGGTTACAACGAGGTCTACGCCGACTACTTCGACGTGGCCGGACCTACGCGGACCACGGTGGCGGTGCGCCAACTGCCCCATCCGCACCTGCTGATAGAGATACAGGCTGTCGCCTACCGTCCCCAGGAGCCATCATGATGCCCCCCATCGACTTCACGAAGTGGATCGACGAGCACGCCCACCTGCTCAAGCCTCCTGTCGGCAACAAGCTGGTCTTCGAGGGCGCGAGCGACTTCATCGTCATGGTCGTCGGCGGGCCGAACGCCCGCACCGACTTCCACGTCGATCCCTATGAGGAGCTCTTCTACCAGGTACGCGGCAACATGCACGTCAACGTGATGACCGAGGACGGGCCCGACACCGTGCACATCCGCGAGGGGCAGATGTGGCTGCTGCCACCCGGGGTGCCGCACTCGCCGCAGCGGCCGGAGGCCGGGTCGGTGGGCCTGGTGGTGGAGCGGATCCGGCCGGAGGGCGAGCTGGAGCGGTTCCAGTGGTACTGCGCGGAGTGCGCGGCCCTGGTGCACGAGGTGCAGTTGCAGGTGCGTGACATCGTCAAGGACCTGCCGCCGGTGTTCGAGGCGTTCTACGCGGACCCGGCCGCCCGCACGTGCGGCGGCTGCGGCGCCCTGCACCCCGGTAAGGGCTAGCGCGTGGTCATCGACGTTCACACGCACTACGTGCCCAGGGGCTGGCCCGAGCTGGGCTGGCCCGGGGCGCCCCGATTGCGGGTCGAGTCCGAGCGCGAGGCGATGATCCTTGTCAACGACCGCGATTTCCGGAAAATTCAGGATGACTGCTGGGATGCCGGGGAGCGGCTGCGGCAGATGGACGAGGACGGGGTCGACCGGCAGGTGGTCTCGCCGACCCCCGTGTTCTTCGCCTACGAGCGTCCGCCGGAGCAGGGCGTACGGGTCTCGAAGATCTTCAACGACCTGGCCCTGGAGATCTGCTCGGACGAGCGGCTGATCCCGTTCTGCCAGGTGCCCCTGCAGGACCCCGACCTCGCCTGCGCCGAGCTCGACCGGTGCGTCGACAACGGCCACCGCGGAGTCGAGATCGGCAACCACGTCGGTGACCGCGACCTCGACGACGCCGGGATCGTGCAGTTCCTGCAGCACTGCGCGGCCAGGGACGTGCCCGTCTTCGTGCACCCCTGGGACCTTCCCGGCGGGGCGCGCATGGGCAGGTGGATGGCGCAGTGGCTGGTCGGCATGCCGGCCGAGACCCACCTGTCGATCCTGTCGATGGTCCTCGGCGGCGTCTTCGACCGGGTGCCGCCCACGCTGCGCGTCTGCTTCGCCCACGGCGGCGGCTCGTTCGCGTTCTGGCTGGGGCGGATCGAGAACGCCTGGCACCGCAGGCACGACGTGGTGGGCGGGTCGGAGCTGCCGCCCTCCGGCTACCTCGGTCGGTTCAGCGTCGATTCGGTGGTCTTCGACGAGCGGGCGCTGCGGCTGCTCGTCGACACACTGGGCGAGGACCGCGTCATGCTGGGCTCCGACTTCCCGTACCCGTTGGGGGAGTCTCCGGCGGGCGACCTGATCAGGAAGGCGGCCTTCCTCACCGAGGAGGCCCGCGCCAAGCTGCTCGGCGGCAACGCCGAGAGCTTCCTGAGGTGAGAGCGACCCTCCCGCGCCTGGCGCGGACAAGAGGGATGAAAATGGGGTGATTAGCCACTATCGCTATGAAAGAGTGACCGCATGCTCGACCGCGATCGCTGCCTCGCCCTCGACGCCGACGACCCGCTGCGGGAGTTCAGGGCGGAGTTCGTGCTCCCCGAGGGAGTCATCTACCTCGTCGGCAACTCCCTCGGCGCGCTGCCCCGCCACACCCCCGAACGGGTGCGGCGGGCGGTGGAGGACGAGTGGGGCGGCCGGCTCGTCGGCGGCTGGAACGACGCCGGCTGGTACGACCTGCCCCTCACCCTCGGCGACCGCATAGCGCCCCTCATCGGCGCGGGCCCCGGCCAGGTGGTCGTCGGCAACACCACGTCCATCGCGGTGCACCAGGCGGTGTCGGCGGCCGTCAGGCTGCGTCCCGAGCGGCGGGTGATCGTCTCCGACACGCGCAACTTCCCGACCGACCACTACATGATCCAGGGGCTGGCCCAGGCGCTCGGCGGCTACGAGATCCGCGACTTCGCCGAGGGCCGGTTCGACGACGCGGCCGTGGTGCTGCTGTCGGAGGTCGACTACCGCACCAGCGAGCGGCACGACGTGCCCGCCGTCACCGCGCGCGTGCGGGAGGCGGGGGCGCTCATGGCATGGGACGTGTGCCACAGCGTCGGCGCCCTCGACGTGGACGTCTCGGCAGCCGACTTCGCCGTGGGGTGCACGTACAAGTACCTCAACGCGGGGCCGGGCGCGCCCGCGTTCCTCTACGTCAACCCGCGCCACCACGCCGACGCGGTGAACGTGCTGTCCGGCTGGCACGGCCACGCGGAGCCGTTCGCGTTCGAGGAGGGGTACCGGCCGGCCGAGGGGATCAGGAGGTTCGCGGTGAGCACCCCGCACGTGCTGTCGATGGCGTCGCTCGACGCCGCCCTCGACATCTGGGAGCGGGTGCCGCTCGACCTGCTGCGCGCCAAGAGCATGGCGCTCGGCTCACTCTTCGTCGACCTCGTCGGCGACGCGCTGGAGCTCGCCTCGCCGGCCGACGCGGAACGGCGCGGCAGCCACGTGAGCTTCCACCACCCCGACGGTTTCCCGGTGGTGCGAGCCCTCATCGACCGGGGCGTCCAGGGCGACTTCCGGGCGCCCGACATCCTCCGCTTCGGCATCGCGCCGCTCTACACCCGCTACGTGGACGTGTGGGACGCCGCCCACACCCTGGTCGAGGTGCTGGACAAGGAGCTGTGGAAGGACGAGAGGTACGCCCGGCGGCCGGCCGTCACGTGACCGGGCCGTCCAGCAGCCTGATCGCCCGCTTGGGCGCGATCGCCCGGTAGCTCTCCTCCACCCAGTCGATCAGCACCTCGGTCTCCGGCAGCTCGGCCAGGAACGGCACCGTCACCCACCCGGCCTTGCCCAGCCCGTAGCCGCTGGGCTTGGCGCCGGGCACGGTCAGCGCGTGCCCGTGCGCCTCCGACAGCAGCTTCACCCCGAACGTTGGATCCCACTTCTCGGTCGGCTCGTCCAGGCCGAGGAAGAGGAACACCTTCTTGTTCACCTTGATGACGGTCTCGCCCCACGGGTGGTCCTCGTGGGTCTCGGGCAGTCCGAGCGCGAACGCCCGCAATTCCTCGCGTACGTCGTGCCAGTCGTTCATACCTCTCCTCGGGACTCGACCGCTCGGGACTCGACCGCTCGGGACTCGACCGCTCGGGACTCGACCGCTCGGGAATTGGTCGCTCGGAACTCGGCGAGTTTGGCGTCGATCCGATGCCTGATCCGGTCGCGCGCCTCCATCCGCGGGACACCCGACATCAGCAGGGCGTCGTAGTCGGTGTCGAGATGGCGGATCGACGCGACGACGGCCAGGGTGATGGCGCCCGCATCGAGCGCCCTGGCCGCCGCCGTGCGGCCGACCCGGCCGCTGCCCCGCTGACCGGCGTGCGCGGCGATCTCCTGGGCCCGCTCGGCCGGGCAGGCCGGGAACAACCGGGCGATCTCGGCCGCCATCCGGGTCTGGAACTCGACGTCCTGCTCGGCCCTGCGCTCCCTGTCGCGCTCGCGGCGGCGCAGGCGGACCTCCTCGTCGGCCAGGCAGCGGTCCTCGGCCGCCTCCCGCGCGCGCTCCTCGACCAGCAGGCCCTGGCGCTGGTAGACCTTGCGCCGCCGGTTGTACCGGACGACCACCGCCGACAGGCCGCTCTCCTGCTTGGCCCGGCGGCTGAGCGCGGCGTTGCCCGCCGGCAGGAAGACCAGGTGGTCCATGTCCGCGCAGGTCAGGCAGTGCGGTCGGTCCTCTTCCATGATCAGATAGGGGCCGGTGTCGCGGCAGGTCGAGCACGTCCACACGTCCAGGGGGGCGACCACCACCAGGTCGGGAGCCTTGGCCTGGCGCTCGGTGAGCCGCTTCACCCGCGTCTCGCTCAGGTCGGGCGACAGCCAGTGCACGCGGAACGGCTCCTGCTCCGGCGAGGCGGTGAAGCGCAGCTCGCGCCGGTCACGGCTGCCGGCCAGATAGGGCGTGGCCACCGGCCGCAGCCCTCTGGCCTCGGCCCAGTCGCGCAGCAGGGCGGCGGTCGCGCGCAGCCGGTCGTCGTCGACCGCGGCCAGCTCGGCCAGCGTGGCGACCCGGCCCTGCCGCCACAGCTCGACGTGCCGGGTGTGCAGCCAGCGCAGCCCGGTCACCACGTCGATGAACGTCACGTACTTCTGGTTGGTCAACGCGATCTCGGCCGCCTCCGCGACCCTGCGCGCCAGATTCGGCTTTCCCACGCCCCTCAGTGTGCCGCCTCTTTGTCGTCCGATCGGCTTTCCTTTTGCCGATCGGGGCTAGGAAACAGGCCGGATCCGGCTGCCTGAGGGGACAGGCCGGGAGCTATCTGGGAGAAAACGTGCGTCTGTTCTGGCCTGCCGTGCTCGCCACCTCTGACGTACCGACCGTGACGGGCGGGTTCGGCGGCCGGCCGGTCATCGCCGTTCCCGACGCCAAGCCGGGACACACCCCCCGGGTCATGGTGCTGTCGGCGGGCGACGGCCGGCGCACGGTCCCGGGCGACGTGGTGCTGACGGACGTCTCCGTCCACGAGTGGTCCGGCGACCGGCCGTACATCAGCACGTACGACTGCCACCGGCCCGTCGCGGTCGCCTTCGACGGCCGCGACCTTCCCGGCACCTGGCACGAGGCGCTCATCGACCGGCCGGCGGGCTCGCGCGTCATGCTGATCAGCCCGGCGGCACACGCGGCCGGGCCGGGCGTGCCGCTCACCGGGATAGCGCCCCAGGACGCGGTGGTGCTGGTCTTCGACATCATCGGCGGCTACCCGCCGGACGCGCGCCTCGTGGGCCGGCCGCTGCCGGCCGTTCCCGCCGACCTCACGCCCACCGCCGCCCCGCGCGTCCTCATCGACGGCTCCGGCGCGGAGGTCCGCCCCGGCTCGAAGGTGGTGGCGCAGTACGTGACGGCCGAATGGCCCAGCCGGCGGGTGGTGGACTCGTCCTACCGCCGCGGCGGCCCCGCCGCCTTCGACCTCGCGGCCGGGACGGCGCCCGCCGGCTGGCCGGACGCCCTCCAGGGCCGGCGGATCGGCGCCCGGCTCGCCTTCGGCGCCCCCGAGGAGGCCAGGATGTACGTCGTCGACGTGCTGGACGCGCTCGACCTCGCCGGACAGGCGTAGGCGGCCCCGGCGGCAGGAGGGACGCCGGGACCGCCTGGACCAAGGCGGGACCCACGGGGGATCCACGAGGGGATCAGCGGCAGTGCTCGAACGGGCTCTCGTAGCTCGTCGAGCCCGCCCTGCCACCCCACTTCACGCAGGTGCCTGCGGCCGTGGCGCGGACCGGGCCGGCGTAGTAGCCGAAGTTGCCCGAGTCGGTGACCCGCGTCCTGCCCTGCACCTCCAGGAACGCGCTCGTGGCGGTGGCCGTGCCGAGCGAGGTCGCCTTCATGGTGGCCACGCAGTTGGCGCCGGTCGAGCCGTTGTAGAGCAGGTAGACGGTGCCCGCGGTGCCGAGGCCCTGCGAGTCGTTGACGCGGAAGCCGGAGCCGCAGACCTCCTCGGGGCTGTGCGGGTTGCCGCCGCCGGTCACGTAGCTCATGTACTTCGTCCAGTTCCAGTACGAGCCGGGGTCGGTGTGGTCGGACCCGGGCACCTGGACGTGCCCGATGATGTGGGTCCGGTCCTTGGGGATGCCGTGACGGTCGGCGATGTCGCGGGTCAGCGCCGCCGAGGCCCGGTACATCTGCTCGGTGAACCACGAGGCGTCACCGACGTAGCCCTCGTGCTCGATGCCGACCGAGCGCCGGTTGTAGTCGCTGTTGCCCGCGTGCCAGGCCCGGTCCTTCTCCCTGACCATCTGCGTGATCTGGCCGTCGGACGAGCGCACCACGTAGTGCGCCGACACCTTGGCCGCCGAGTTCTGGAACCACGAGATCGTCCCGGCGTACGAGCCCTGCGTCACGTGCACGATGATCCGGTCGATCTTGTCGCTGGCCGGTCGGCTGGACACCGCGTAGTTGGACGGGCTGGCCGCCTTCCACAGCGCGCCGGCGTAGTCGGTGGCCGCGGCGAGCATGCGCGGCTCGTCGGCGTACGCCCCCCGATCCGGCTGTACGGCCCGTGGGGCGACCCGCACGCCTGCCGCGTCGATCCCGGCGGCCAGGGTCTCATAGACGGCGTCGGCGTAGATCCTGGCCGCGTCGTCGTTCGGAGCCTGCCCGTACGCCGCGACCGCCGAGTACCAGCGGGCGACGTCCTTGCGGGCCTTCGCGTCGAGCTTGAGCGCGTCGGCGCGGGCGCGGAGCACGGCGGCGCCGCCGAGCACGTTGGCCGCGTCGTCCGACTTCAGCTTGGCCACCGGCTGCGAGGTGAGCTTGGCCGCGTCCTCGTGCTGGCCCTGCAGCGGAGCGGCCGCAAGGCCGAGGCGCTGCGGTCCTACGCCACGATCAGGGCGCAGCTGGTCGACGAGCTGGGCGTGGAGCCGGGCGCCGACCTGCGCGGCATGTACGAGTCGATCCTCGCCGACGACGCGCCGGCCCCCGCCGCCCCCCGGCAACTGCCGCCCGACCTGCCCGACTTCACCGGCCGGGCCGACGCCCTCGCCGCGCTGGCCAAGCCGTTCCAGGTCGCCGTCGTGTCCGGCCCGCCGGGAGTCGGCAAGTCCGCGCTGGCCGTGCACGCCGCCCACGCGCTGCGCGAACGCTTCCCGGCCGGTCAGCTCTACCTCGACCTGGACGGCCGCGAACCGGCCGAGCTGCTGGCCGAGGCGCTGCGGGCGCTCGGCGTCGAGGCCGCGCCGCCCACGCCGCGCGAGCGGTCGGCGCTGCTGCGGTCACTGCTGGCCGAGCGGCCCATGCTCCTCCTGCTGGACGACGCGCTCGACGCCGGGCAGGTGCGACCGCTGCTGCCGGGCAACGCCTGCTCGGTGATCGTCACCAGCAGACGCCGGATCACCGAGCTGCCCGGCGCGGTGCAGATCGACCTCGCCGAGCCGCCCCAGGACGAGGCCCTGTCGCTGCTCGACCGGCACCGGGCCGACGACGTCACCGACCTGCTGGTGGACGTCAACCTCCTGGAGCTGGTCGGCACCGACCCGGTCGGGCAGCCGCGCTACCGGTTGCCCGACCTGATCCGTCACCACGCCCTCGAACGCGGCCACGACCGGGAGGCGCTGTCCAGGGTGCTGGCCGCCTGGACCGTCACCACCGAACACGCCATGGCCAGGCTGCCCACGACCGTCTTCAGCCTCACCGCGGCCCGCGCCCCGCGCTGGCGGCTGCCGGACCAGACGCTCGACCGGCTGACCGCCGACCCGCTCGGCTGGTTCGAGGCCGAGCACGACTCGCTGGCCGGAGCCGTGGCGGTGGCCGCCGAGGCGGGGCTCGCCGAGTCGGCGTGGGGCCTGGCCGCCGCGATGGTGCCCTACCTCGACCTGCACTGCCGGCTCGACACCTGGCAGCGCACCCACACGCTCGCCCTGGCCGCCGCCCGCGCGTCCGGCGACACGTACGGCGAGGCCGCCATGCTCCGAGGGCTCGCCCAGGTCGCCCTCTACCAGGACCGGTACGACGAGGCGGCTGGAGGGTTCACCCGTTCCCGCCGGCTCTTCCACGAGCTGGGCGACGTCCGGGCCGAGGCCACGTCGATCTGCGGGCTCGGCGCGGTCAGCCAGTTCAGCGGCCGGCAGGCCCGGTCGCTCGGCCACTTCCGGCGCGCGCTGGCCATGTTCCTGGCCGCGGACGACCCGCACGGCGAGGCGTTCGTCCGCCAGGCGATCGGCCGGGTCCATCTCAGGGCGGGCGAGCTCGCCCAGGCGTCGGAGTCGCTCCGCCAGGCCATGCGGCTGGCCCAGGAGCTGGGCGACTCCCACCGTGAGGGCTGTGTCTGCCTGCAGATGGGCAACCTGCACGGGGCCATGTCCTTCCACCGGCACGCGCTGGACATCTTCGAGTCGCTCGGCGACCGGCACTGCGGCGCCTACGCCCTGCAGAGCATGGCCGGGCTCCAGGTCACCCGCGGCGAGCTGGCGCCCGCCTCGGCCGCGCTCGAACGGTCACTGGAGATCTTCCAGGAGCTGGGCGACCGGAGCGGCGCGGCCTCGACCACCCAGCTGCTGGGCGAGCTGCACCGCTCGGCCGGTCGCACGGTGCTCGCCCGCGACTATCTCAAGCACGCCAGCGAGCTGCGGCGCGACCTGCCCGTCCGCACGTCAGGGGCCTGACACGATGCGGCGCACCAGGCGTCGCAGGCGGGACACCTGCTGCATGCCCTGAAGCGCCTCCAGTGACTCGGCGGCGGTCGGCCGCTTGGCGGGGGAGTGGTCGAGCATCCGCTGCACCACCTCGGGCACATCGGGGCCGTGAGCGTCGGCGCTGGTCGGCAGCTGGCCGGTGAGCAGCTGGTAGGCGATCACCCCGGCCGCGTAGACGTCGGAGGCGGCCGACATCCGGTCGGACCGGTCCTGGCACTCGGGCGCCACGTAGTGGGCGTCGAGCACGTTGCTCAGCTCGTGGGCCACCGTGAAGTCGCGCGGCCCCGGCTTGGCGTAGTCGAACCCGGTCAGCACCGCGTGCCCGTCGTCGGTGACCAGCACGCAGGCCGGCGTCAGCGCCCGGTGGATGACGCCGTGGGCGTGGGCATGGGCGAGCCCGCGGAGCAGGTCCTGGATCACGCTCAGCCGGACGCCCCGGCCCAGGCTCAGCTGCAGCGTCTCGCCGTGCACGTCGTCGAGCACCAGCACGAACCGGCTCTCGTCGTCGATGGCGAAGAAGTCGCGGGAGCGCACCACACACGGGTGCGGCGGGATCCTGGTCAGCGTCTGGTAGGCGTTGGCGATGCGCTGCCGCTCGGCGGCCCGCCACTGGTGGTCGGCGAGCGGGTCGGCCTGGTAGACGCGGAGCAGCACCGTCTCGCTGCCGGGCAGCGTGGCGTTGAAGGCCCGGTATTCGGTGACCTTGGCGTCGCCGCCGAGTTGCTCCTCGACCTCCCAGTTGCCGAACCTGGGTGGCGCGGTGCTGCGGCGTACGGTCTGGTTGAGCGCGTCGAGGATCGCGGTGAGGTAGGGCCTGATGTCGGGGCTGCAGCCGCGCCTGACCCGCGTGACGTCGCTCAGCGTGGGGATCAGGCCGGGCAGGTCGGTGACGTTGACCACGTCGCGCCCGGCGGGGTCGATCAGCTTGGCGTCGGGCGAGGTGAGCACGACGAGGCTGTCGACGTAGACGCGTTCCAGCTGGGTGGCCTTGGAGACGAGCAGGCCCTTCAGCGCTCGCGCGGTGCCTCTCAGCTTGGTGACGGGCGAGCCGTACGCCTCTCTGCGTGGGGGGAACCACCGCGAACCCGACACCTCGATGCGCCCCCGCGTGCCCTTGACGTCGACGACCACCAGCGCGTGGCCGGTGAGCACGAGCAGGTCGACCTCGAACACGTCCTCGCCGCGAGGCACCTCGACGTTGTGCAGGAGCAGCCACTCGGCCGGCGCGTGGTCTCGCAGGTATGTGATCACCCGGCGCTCGGCGTCGTTGACCGGACGTCCCCCGCCGACGATCTCTGCCATGGAGCTATCCTCGCACGTGATCTCATTGACAGTATGTTGTCGTTATGACAGCATATGGTCATGAAGAGACCGGTGCATGTGGGTGTTTACGACACGGTGGCCGATTGGGAGACCGGTCACGCGACCGCCCACCTCCGCAGCGGACGCTTCCACCGTGAGCCCGGCGGCTACGACCTGGTCACGGTCGCACTGACGGCCGAGCCGATCACCACCATGGGCGGCCTGCGCGTCACCCCCGACCGCACGCTCGACCGGCTCGACCCGGCCGGCAGCGCGCTGCTGATCCTGGCCGGCGCCGACCTGTGGGACCAGGGCGACGAGCCGGCGCCGTTCGCCCGCAAGGCTCGCGAGATCCTCCGCCGTCTCGACGCGTGCCGGCCGGACGTGCTCGACGCCTGGTTCCGGCTCCACTCCAGGAGCGACGCGTCGGCCTACGAAGTGCTCAGGTCGGCATGAACGAGTCAGCCGACCTGCTCTCGGCGGCCGCGTTGACCGCCTTCCGGCTCAACGGCCAGTTCCTGGACGTCTCCGAGAAGCTGGCCCGGCCGGTCGGGCTGACGGCGGCCTGGTGGCAGGTGCTCGGCGCCGTCCTGCCCGAACCGCTGCCGGTGGCGGGCATCGCCCGCGCCATGGGCATGACCCGCCAGGGCGTGCAGCGGGTCGCCGACCTGCTGGTGGAGAAGGGGCTGGCCGAATACCGGCCCAACCCCGCGCACCGCCGCGCCAAGCTGCTCCAGCCGACCGCGGCCGGCCGGGCGGCCATCGAGAAGATCAATCCCAGCCACCAGGCGTTCGCCGACCGCCTCGTGGCCGAGCTCGGCGCCGCCGGGGCCCGGGAGTCCCTGGAGGCCCTGCGCAGGCTCTCGGCCGCCCTCGACCGCCTCGCCGAACCCGGCGCGGACGGCAAAACCGGCTATACGGACTGACGACACCGGCGTGCCGGTCGCCGGACGCACGCGCGGGCCCGCCCACGCCGGCGCCGGTCACGGCCGCCTGCGGAAAACGCCAGGCGATAGCCACGCCTTCACCGGCCGCATCAGTCGATCCCGGCGAACGTCCACCGGCCCGGATGGAGTTCGCCAAGCTTCGGGTGATCATGCTTAAACCGCGCGGTGGAGCGGGCCATACATTCTGTATATGACTCGGCCTCTTCGGCAGCGCGAAACTCGTGTGCCAAGAAAACGAGGCGGCTATTTGACTCCGGCCAGATCTTCTTGGGTTGCGGACCTCGTCGAGTGTCGGGATCGTTATTGACGGCACCTCACCGCCCTGCACAAACGACAATGGCGCTGGAAATTCCGCGCCCAACAAACGGAGGAAACAAATCATGATCCGTCGCATTCTCGTCGGCGCAGCCATGGCAGGCATCGCGTTCGGTTTCTCCGCTTCCGCGGCCTCCGCCGACGTCGGCCCCAACCCGGTCAACACCGGCAACAGCCTGCTGAGCCAGATCAGCGTCGTGGACGACGCCTACGTGCTCAACAACGTGCTGAACGACTCGATCAAGAACATCGACGTCCTCACCATCGCGCACCTGGAGAACGTCGCCGTCGACGTCGCCAACAACAACTGACGTTCCCCCATGGCACGGACGCGAAGGTGCGTCGCCGGCTCGTCGGCCGCATGGCCGGACGAGCCGCCGAGGCCGCCATCCCTTCGCTCTCCGGGCCGGGGTGCACATGGCACGCCCATGTGCGGACCGCTGGATCTACCGTGGATTCTCGCGAGGCCACGGACCGGCTCGGTGCGCACCGAGCACGAAGCGTCTTCGGCCCGGGCCGGCCCGCTCTCTCAGCGGACCGGTCCGGGCCGCCGCCTTTCCTCCAGGGCTGGTACGACCGCCCCAGGCCGCACCACGCCCCGTCATCCGCGACCGGTCTCACGGCGAGAACGGCGACTCCGAGGCCTCCCATCCAGGCCCGCAGCCCCGTTTCGCGCTCCGAGACTCCCGACTCGGAACCACCCCACCGCCCGACCTCTTCACCCCCACCGTTACCCCTCCCCACCATCTCCCCGCCCGCGGTCGTTCTTGCCTTTGGTCCCGTCGGACCCTCCTCACCTGCGGTCGTTCTCGCCTTCGGTCCAGTCGGACCCTTCTCGCCTGCGGTCCCGCCGGGCCCTCCTCACCTGCGGTCGTTCTCGCCTTCGGTCCAGTCGGACCCTTCTCGCCTGCAGTCTCGCCGGGCCCTCCTCGCCCGCCGTCCTGGCAGGGCTTTTCTCGCCTGTGGTCCTCGCCGGGTCTCTTGCTCGCGGTCACCGGTTGTTCCTGGCAGGGGCCCTTTCGTGCGCTGTCGGCCGGCGTCCCCCGCGCCTTCTCGTCCGCTGGTGTCGCCCGTCGCCGGCCATCGCCCGGTGGTTCAGACGGGGCATGCCGAACGCCGCTCATGGCGCGACCGGCCCGGTCGGCGAGCGGTTCGCGTTGGCCTGGTGACGTGGGCACATGGCGTGGCAGCCGCGTCCCTCGCCGCGCGAGGGGCGTCAGCTGAAAGTTGTGCGCGCTCGGCGAGAGCCGTCAGTTGAAGCTGTGCGCGCCTCGCAGCAGCCGTCAGCGAGAACTGTGCGTGCTCGGCAAGCGCTGGACGCGCTCGGCGAGTGACTGGCATCGGCTCCGCGACGTGGTGGCATGACGCGGTGGCATGACGCGGTGGCCCGCGAGAGCCGCTTGCGAGAACCGTCCGGGCCCGGCGAGAAGCGACGGGGAGTCGCCTGCGGACTGCGAGACGGGGTGTACGTCGTATTGGCAACGCTGCTTTTCGTACCACCTCAGTGGAATTATCGCGGCCTTACGCCGACGACATCTCGCAAATCTGGACCAATCGCATCAAGACGACCCCCTACAAGGAATTGGGGCGCGTATTTGACTTCGGCTTAGCTCTTTCAGCTTGCGCCGTTCGGCCGTGCGGTGGATCGTTATTCGCGCCTCTCGCAACCCTGTGAGAGTGAATTAGATGACGCGCATTCAGCGCCGATTCCAACGAAGGGGAAGTAAAATGATGCGTCGCATTCTCGCCGGTGCAGCCATCGCCGGCTTCGTGATCGGGTTCTCTGCCGCGAGCGCCTCGGCGGACGTCGGCCCCAACCCCGTCAACACCGGCAACCAGCTGGGCAGCCAGCTGTCGGTCATCGACGACCTCGCGCTGCTCAACAACGTGGGCAACAACTCCCTCAAGAACATTGACGTGCTCAGCATCGCGCACCTGGAGAACGTCCGGGCCTCGGCGCTGAACAACAACCGCGGCACCGGCACGTCCCGCAACTGCGGGGTGCGGATCTGCGACTCGACCACCACCACTCCGCCCGTCCGCACGCCGGGCACCACCACTCCCGGCACCACGACGTGCACCACCACCACCACCTGCACCACCACACCCAGCACCACCACGACCTGCACCCCGCCCGTCCGTACGCCGGACATCATCCTGCCGTGCGTCACGGTGCCGCCCGTGCCGCCCGTGCGCGTCCCGAACGTGGTGCCCTGCACGACCACCACCAGCAGCAGCACCAGCACCACCCCTGGCACCACGACGACCACCACCACCCCTCGCACCTGCACGCCCTGCACGGTGACCCCGCCGGTCCGCACCCCGGGCACCCGCGTGCCGTCCGTCCGCACGCCGCACTCGCGCTACTAGGACGACCACGGTTCCATGCCAAGGGATCTCGGTGTTCGCGCTCGCGCGGGGGCATGAGCGCGCACCCGCGTCCAGCGCCAGAGCGAACCGTGAGGAGCGGATCGCGCCGGGGAGGCACCGCCTGATGGCGGCGGTGTTCCCCAGGCGCGAACTCCGGCGCGCGGGCCGGTGATGGCGGCTTTCAGTAGGCCGTCCGGCCCCGGCCGGTGAAGATCATCATGAAGGTGAGAGCCCCGGACTCCGGCGGCGACGAGCACCACAGTGGCGGGTGGTGTCGGCGACGCAGCCGCCGGCGCGGCAAGGTCCGTCTACAGGGCGGCCGAGCAAGGTAGTCCGCAGGGCAGGCGAACGCCCGGCTGGTCGAGATACCTCGACCAGCCGGGCGTTCTGGCGTTCAGGGTGGATCTACTTAACTGTGCGCTCTAATACCACTATTTTATTGCGAATATCACGAAACAAAACACCTTTCGTGTAATCTGGTTGCGGGTTATCGTCAGCTGTCGATGGCGGTCATCCTCCCCGGTGGCAGGGCCACCGGACGGTCCGGAGACAACCCCCACGCTCGTAGAAGAGGGGGTGTGAGGCCGGTGAGCGATGACGCGGACGTCACGCGACAACTGATCTACGAGGACGACCTCGTCCGGATCACCCTGAGCGGGGCGACAGACCCTCCCCTCCTGACGCTCGTCGGCGAGATCGACGTGACCAACAGCGAGGCGCTGAGGAGGACGCTGACGTGCTGTCACCGGGACCGCGGGCAGGTGGACGTCGACACCGGCGAGCTGGCCTTCATCGACCTGTCGGGCCTGCGCGTGCTGATCATGCCCGCGGTGCCCCCGGCGGAGTGCTGGATAAGGCTGCACAACGTCACGGCGTACCAACGCCGACTGCTGACCCTGATGGGCTGGTATTACCGGACGCACCCGGAATCGGGTGACCCGGCGCTGTGGGCCTACCCATAGCGCCGAAGACGAGGGTCGCGGCCGAGGTGCCGAGACCGGTCGGCCCACCCAGCCGCCACCGCGGTGGCTGGTGGTGGCGGCGCAGGGAGGACTCGTCATAGCGTCGGCAGTCGCGATGCCAGACCAGGATCCCCGACATCCAGTGCTCCAGGTCGCGCACATAGCCGCCCAGCACGCCCCGGGCCTCCTCTGACAGCTCGAAGTCGTCGTACAGGACGGGCAGCTCGTGCTCGGCCACATGCTGGAACTGCCGCATCCGCGACGCGATCAGGTCGGCCACCACGTCCAGCGCGGCCGGATAGCCGCAGCCGAAGAAGCTCTGCACGACCAGCACGCAGTTGTGCACCTCGCCCTCGAACTCGATCTCCTTCTGGTAGGAGAAGACGTCGTTGAGCAGGGCGGCGTAGTCCATGGCTGAGTTTTCCAGCGACCGCATCGGCCCGCTGTCGTAGACCTCGCGGGGCACCTGGTCACCGTGGCTGAGGCGGCACAGGCTGGCCGTGAGCTCGGAGCCGAACGTCTTGCGCCGCATCTCGACGTAGTCGACGGGGTCGGGGATCCGGTTCGCGGTCTGGTTGTCCAGCTCCCACAGCCAGCTGTCGATCATGTCCTCGATGGCCGTGCGGAACCTGCGCCGGGCCTCGGGCTCCATCGGCCCCGCCGTGCGCGACCACAGGTCGGCGAGGCCGCGTTCGAGCGCGCTGGCCGGAGCGGGCAGCGCGGAGCCGTCGAGCGGCATGAACAGGCGGAGCCGCTCGACGGTGATGCGGGCGGCGGCCAGGTTGCGGGTGCGGCCGAAGACGACGGGGAAGTAGTCGTCGCCGTAGGTGCCCCAGGCCAGCCAGGCCGACGACAGGTCGAGCTCCTCCGGGGAGGCGTCGGGGTGGATGCCGGCTGCGCACAGCGGCAGGTCGTAGTCGGCGATCTTCTGCTCGTCCCAGACGGCCGAGCCGGTGACCCCGGGCTGCGCCTCCAGGATGCCCATCTCGTGCGCCCAGGCGATGACGTTGGCGCGGGAGCGGTCGAGGTGGGGCGAGAGGCGGGGCTCGAACGGCATGGGCAGCTCGGGAATGCGCGAGGGCCCGACGGGCTGGTGGGGGACGTGGGTGAACGACCGGATTCGCTGGGCGCCGAGGAGCCCGGTGATCGACGCCGGGCCCAGGACGCCGCCGGTCCGGGCCCGCTCGTTCATGTAGCGGCTGGAGCGCAGGTGCCACTCGTGACCGCCCGACTGCCAGTCCTGCAGCCCCTTCACGTACGCCATCACACCCGCGCAGGAGAGCGGGTCGAGGCCGTGCGCCACGAAGAGCGGGCCCAGCTCGGTGAGGGTGGTGTGCTCGAACTGCTGGAGCCGCGAGGTGAGCAGGTCGTTGACGGCGTCGGCCGCCTCCTGGGTGGTGCAGCCGAGGAACGTCTCCAGGACCAGGACGCCGTTGCTCAGCTCGCCCTCGTCCTCGACCTCCCGCTGGTAGGAGAACAGGTCGTTGCGCAGGTGGACCCCGTCGGAGAACGCGTCGCGCAGCACCCGCATCGGCCGGGAGCCGGCGATGCGGGCGGGCACCTCGGCGCCCACGGCGTGCTCGATCAGCCCCGCCGACCACGGCGCCCCGCCGACCTTGCGCCGCATCTCGATGTACTCGACCGGGTTGGGCACCCGGTGCGCGTTGATGTTGGACAGCTCCCAGAGCGACTCGTTGAGCAGATGCCGGGTGCTCTCGGCGAAGCGGGCCCGCCAGTCGGGTGAGCGGGCGGGCACCGTGCGGGCCCACAGGTCGGCCAGCCCGGCCTCCACGGGGTTGGCCGGCTCGGGCAGGCCATCGGTCAGGTCCATGGGCATGAAGGCGGGCAACCGGTCGAGATAGGCCTTGCCGCCCTTGCGGTCGCCCGACCGCTTGAACGTCTCCAGGAAGTGGTCGTCGAAGAAGAACACCCACACGTACCAGTCGGTGACCAGACTCAGCTCGGGCCCGTCGCAGTCGGGATGGGTGTAGGCGCACAGCAGGGCGTAGTCGTGGGCGCGCAGGTCGTCGAGGGTCCAGATGCCCGAGCCCTCCAGCATCCCCATGTCGTGGGCCCAGCGCTCGGAGTGCTCTCTGGCCTCCTGTACGTGCGGGTTGAGCCGAGCGGGATACGGCTGGTAGAAGTCGGGCAGTTCGAAGGGCTGACCGCTCAAGAGGTGGCTCCGATCTCGACGTGGTCCAGCATGCCGAGCGCGTCGGGCACCAGGACCGCGACGGAGTAGTAGGCGCTGACCAGGTAGGTGACGATAGCCCGCTCGTCGATGCCCATGTCGCGGACACTGAGGCCGGGCTCGCGCTCGCCGGGGAGGCCGGTCTGCCGCAGGCCGACGACGCCCTGATCGGCCTCGCCCGTCCTGAACGCGAGGATCGAGGTGGTGCCGTGGCGGGTGACCGGGAGCTTGTCGCACGGCAGGATCGGCACGCCCCGCCAGCCGGGCACCGTCCTGCCCGCGACCTCGACGGGCTGCGGGTAGACGCCCAGCCGGCTGCACTCGCGGCCGAAGGCGGCGATGGCGAGCGGGTGCGCGAGCAGATAGCGGGTCTTCTTGCGGCGGGTGAGCAACTCGTCGAGGTCGTCGGGGGTGGGCGGGCCGCCTCGGCTGGGCAGCCGCTGACGGGGATCGACGTTGTGCAGCAGCCCGAAGTCGGGATTGGTGAGCAGCTCGCGCTCCTGCGACTCGCGCACCGCCTCGACGGTCAGCCTGAGCTGCTCCTGGGTCTGGTCGATCGGTTCGCTGAACAGGTCGGCGACCCGGGTGTGCACCCGGAGCACCGCCTGGGAGACGCTCAGCTCGTAGGTGCGGGGGCTGAGCTCGTAGTCGACGAACGTGCCCGGCAGCGTGGGCTCGCCCCGGTGGCCGGCGGCCAGCTCGACGGCCGCCTCGCCGTACTTGTTGCGTGGTCTGGACGTCGCGGCCCGGTGCCGTGCGAGGTGGTCCCGGAGGGACGGCGAGCGGTCCGCCGCCACCCGGAACACCTCCCACGGCAGCGCCAGCACCGTGCACGGGGTGCGGGCCTCCAGGGTGAACCGCCAGCGCGCCTGCGGCGACGGGGGGTCGCCCCCGGCGTGGTCGCCGTCGGACAGCGTCGCCCGCACGACGCTGTCGCCGTACTGGCCGGTCTGGAGTTTGGCGGCGCGGCCGTGCACGATCAGGAGCAGGCTGCCGGCCGGCTCGCCGGCCCGCGCGATCGTCTCGCCCCGGTCGAACTCCCGCTGCTCGAACAGCCCGGCGAGCGTGTCGAGCACCGCGGCGTCGTCGAACCCGCGCAGCAGCGGCAGCTCGGTCAGGCTCGGCGGGACCACCCGTACGCGGGAGCCCGCACTCGTGAAACTCACCCGGCCGCCGCCCACCGGGTAGCTGAGCCGCCGGTTGACCCGGTAGCTTCCGCCGGCCACCTCGACCCAGGGGAGCACCCGCAGCAGCCAGCGCGGGGAGATCTCCCGCATCTGCGCGACCGTCTTGGTCGTCGTGGCGAGCGTACGCGCCGCCGCGGTGTCCAAGCTCAGCCGTGTGTCTCTCTGGTCCCGCTCCGTCACACCGAACACCGCCAATCTCCAGACCCCGGTTGTCTAGTCCTCGCGACCGATCTCGACGTCCTCGAGGACGCCGAGCGCGTCGGGCACCAGGACGGCGGCCGAGAAGTAGGCGGTGACGAGGTAGGACATGACGGCCTGCTCGTTGATGTTCATGAACCGGACCGAAAGGCTCGGTTGGTACTCGTCGGGGATGCCCGTCTGGTGCAGGCCGACGACCCCCTGGTTCTCCTGACCGGTGCGCATGAGCAGGATGGAGCTGGTGCGGGTGTCGGTGACCGGGATCTTGTTACAGGGGAAGATCGGCACCCCCCGCCAGGCCGGCACCCGGTGCCCGTTGACCTCGCTGGCCTGCGGGTAGAGCCCACGCTTGGAGCACTCCCTGCCGAAGGCCGCGATGGTCTGCGGGTGGGCCAGGAAGAAGGCCGGCTCCTTCCACACCTTGGACAGCAGGTCGTCGAGGTCGTCGGGGGTGGGCGGGCCGGTGCGGGTGCGGATGCGCTGGCTGAAGTCGGCGTTGTGCAGCAGGCCGAAGTCGCGGCTGTTGATCAGCTCGTGCTCCTGCCGCTCGCGCAGCGCCTCGATGGTCAGCCGGAGCTGCTGGTCGAGCTGGCTCATCGGCTGGTTGTAGAGGTCGGAGACCCGGGTGTGGACCCGCAGGATCGTCTGCGCGACGCTCAGCTCGTATTCGCGGGGGCTCGACTCGTAGTCGACGAACGTGCCGGGGAGCGTCGGCTCGCCGGAGTGCCCGGACGACATCTCGATCGCGGCCTCGCCGTAGTCGTTCTGGGCCTTGCCGCCGCAGTCGCGCAGCCGGTCGAGGTGCTCGCGCAGCTCGGGCGACCGGTCGAGGATCTGCTGGAAGTCCTGGCGGGACAGCGTGAGCACGGTGCACGAGGTCATCGCCTTCGCGGTGAAGCCGAAGCGGCCGGGGTCGGTCAGCAGGCTCTCACCGAGGTAGTCGCCGTCGGCCAGCACCCCGAGGCTCTGCTCGTCGCCATAGGCGCCGTGCCCGATCTTGACCACCTTGCCGTGCGCGATCAGGACGAGCTGGTCGACCGGGCCGTCCTCGGCGACGATCGCCTGGCCGGGCTCGCACTCGCGCTGGGTGAAGCGGTCGGCGAGGGCTTCGAGGATCTCCATGTCGTCGAAGCCGCGCAGCGGGGGCAACTCGGTCAGCTCGGCGGGGATGACCCGCACCTCGGCGCCCGTCGTGGTGAACGTGATGCGGCCGTCGCCCAGGGTGTAGGTGAGCCGGCGGTTGACCCGGAAGACGCCACCGGCGGTCTGCACCCATGGCAGCAGTCTCAGCAGCCAGCGGGAGGTGATCTCCTGCATCTGCGGAGGGGTCTTGGTGGTCGTGGCGAGATTGCGCGCGGCGTCGGTGCCGAGGCTGAGCTGCTGCTGGCCGTTGGGCGCGGTTGATTCGGTCGTTTCGGTCATGCTGCATCACCCATCTTGATCTGTAGGGCCTGGCCGGGGACTGCTGGAACGTTCCAGGGCGCGTGGAGACGCCGGGGGCGCTCGGGCGATGAGGTTGCTCCTTCTAGCGATCGCGATGGGCGAGCTGGACGGCGAGCACGGTGAGCGCGCTGCGCGCCTCGGGGGCGAGCGGCGCGAGCGCGAGCGCGTCGGTGGCCATCCGGACGCGGTCGTCGATCATGTCCTCGACCTCGGCCAGCGCGCCGGTCACGCGGATGATCTGACGCAACTCGGCGGCGTGCTCCTCGGTCAGCTCGGGATGGCCGTGCCAGGCGCGCAGGTAGGCCTGCTGGACGGGCGTCGCCCGCTGCACGGCGTGCGCGAACAGCACCGTGTGCTTGCCCTCGCGCAGGTCGTCGAGCGCCGACTTGCCCGTCTCGGCCGACGAGCCGAACGTGCCCAGCACGTCGTCGCGGAGCTGGAACGCCTCGCCGAGCGGCAGGCCGAAGCGGGAGTAGGAGTCGAGCAGCGCGGGCGACGCGCCGGCCAGCGCGCCGCCGATCTGCAGTGGGCGCTCGACGGTGTACTTGGCCGTCTTGTAGCGGATGACCGTGAGCGCCTCGCGTACGGTGGAGCCGGATCTGAGCTGGGCCAGCATGTCGAGGTATTGACCGCTGATGACCTCGCTGCGCATGGCGTCGAACAGGTGGTGGGCGGCGCGCAGCCGCCCGGGCTCCACCCCGCAGGACGACAGCAGGGCGTCGGACCAGGCCAGGCTGAGAGTGCCGAGCAGGATGCCGCCGGCCTGGCCGAAACTCTCGGCGCCCGGCCCCTCGTGCAGTCGCGACAGGCTGCGGTGGACGGTCGCCTGGCCGCGGCGCAGGTCGCTGCCGTCCATGATGTCGTCGTGGATGAGCAGCCCGGCGTGGCACAGCTCCAGCGCCGCCGCCGCGCTGATGATCTCGTCGCAGTCGTCGCCGCCGGCCCCGCGCCAGCCCCAGTAGCACAACTGCGGCCGGATGCGCTTGCCGCCGTTGAGGATGAAGCCGGTCAGCAGTTGGTAGGCCGCCACCACGTCGGGGTCGCTGACCGGGGCGCGCCACGACTCGAGGAACCGGCCCAGCCGATCGTCGATGCGTGGTCCCACAAGGTTGTGCGTGAAGCCGACCGTCATGGCACACCACTCCTCCCGCAAAGATTTCGCTACGTGTAGTTACTCATTCAATACGGAGCGTGTAAAGCCTCTGGCGTCACTGGAGTAATGATCGGTCCCAGCAGTCACACGCGGCGCGGGGCGCCGGGCGTCCGGACGGGTGACGAAAGCGGCTCCGGCCGACGTTGCCGGAGACGTGCGAACGGCGGTCAAGGGCGTCCATGACCAGGGCAACCTCTGTGGTCCCAACGCCAACGTCCGCCCATGAGAGATGCGGCAGGCGGCCGAAGCGCTGGACGCGACGACTACCCGGCGTATAGGCAGTGTGCCTAGTCGTAGTCGATCGTCGCCTGCTTCAGACCGATGGGGATCCCATGTCCATGCGCCGCTCATACCTGGGCCTGCTCGCCGCCGCCCTCGCCGTCACCGCCTCCGCAGGATGCGGCGGCTCCGTCACCACCGCCGGCACGGGCCTCGCGGCCTCCTCGCCGACCGCCACCAGCGCGGTGCAGCCCTCCGACCGTGACAAGACGTGGCTGCGGAAGACCCACCGGGGCAACCTGGCCGAGATCGGGGCGGGCCGGCTGGCCGAGCAGAAGGGCACCTCACAGCAGGTCAAGTCGATCGGCGAGATGCTGGTGAAGGACCACGGCGAGCTCGACAAGCAGGTCGTGGAGCTCGCCGGCAAGCTGGGGGTCAAGCTGCCGGAGGGCATGTCCGAGGACCAGCGTGCGCAGGCCAAGAAGCTGGCGAACGCCTCGTCGGCCCAGTTCGACCGCGAGTTCGTCACGCAGATGACCGCGGCGCACAAGGTCGCGATCGCCGCCACCAAGCAGGAGATCGACCGGGGCTCCTCGCCGGAGGTCGTGGCGCTGGCCAAGTCCGCGCTGCCCGCTCTGGAGGACCACCTGTCCCTGCTGGAGAAGGCGGCGGGTTCCTGACGCGGATCCCGGTCGCCGCGGGGCCATCGGGACAACACGCGAAACGTCCGGTTTCGGGCCACTGAGCAGGGGCAGCGGGGGACGCATGAAAGTGGTCGTGGTGGGGGCGACGGGGAACGTCGGCACCAGTGTGGTGCGGGCGCTGGAGGCCGACGGCGAGGTGACCTCCATCGTGGGGGTCGCCCGGCGGATGCCGAGCTGGCGCGGCGGACGTACCGAGTGGCGGCGCGCCGACGTGGTCACCGACGACCTGACGCGGATCTTCGACGGCGCCGACGCGGTGGTGCACCTCGCCTGGCTCTTCCAGCCGACCAGGGACGCCACCGTCACCTGGCGGGCGAACGTGCTGGGCAGCATGCGCGTCTTCCGGGCGGTGGCCGAGACGGGGGTGCCCACCCTGGTGCACGCCTCGTCGGTCGGCGCGTACTCGCCGGGGCCCAAGGACCGCGCGGTGGACGAGAGCTGGCCGACCCATGGCTGGCCGGGTGCCGCGTACGGCCGCGAGAAGGCCTACGTCGAGCGGGTGCTGGACGTCTTCGAGAACGACCATCCCGGCATCCGGGTGGTGCGGATGCGGCCCGGCTTCATCTTCAAGCGGGAGGCCGCGACCGAGCAGCGCCGCCTGTTCGCGGGCGCGCTCGTGCCGCGGCGGCTGATCCGGCCCGGCCGGATCCCGTTCGTGCCCGACATTCCGGGGCTTCGGCTGCAGGCCCTGCACGCCGACGACGCGGGCGAGGCCTTCCGGCTGGCCGTCACGCGGCCGGTGAGCGGGGCGTTCAACCTGGCGGCCGATCCGGTGCTCGACCCGGCCGAGCTGGCCCGGCTGCTCGGCGCCCGGACGGTGCCGGTCTCCGCCTGGGTGGCCAGGAGCGCGATGGCCGCGGGCTGGCACCTGCGGCTGCTGCCCGCCGCGCCGGGGTTGCTGGAGCTGGTGCTGCAGATCCCGATCATGAACATGGACCGGGCCCGCGACGTGCTGGGGTGGACGCCGAGGCATACGGCGGGCGAGGCCGTACAGGAGCTCATGGAGGGGCTGCACGACGGAGCCGGGCTGGACACGCCGCCGCTCGCGCCGCGTGGCGAGCCGGCCGGGGAGATCCACGCCGGAGCGGGGGTGTGGCCGTAGGGGCGGTCAGGCGACGCTGCCGCCGTTGTCGGGGGCCGGCGGAGCGAGGACGATGGTCAGGGCCTCCTCGACCGTCGCGTGCACGGGCAGGTGAGCGTCGATCCGGGTGATCTGCACCATCCGGGCGGGCATCGGCCGGAGCGCGGCCAGGCGAATGCTGCCGCCGTGCCGGACACAGTGGGTGTAGGCGTTGAGCAGCACCCTTAACCCCGAGCTGTCGAGAAAGCACACCTCGGTCATGTCGAACACGAGATGGTCGTCGGGCCGCTGGCGCGACTCGTCGATGAAGCTCTCCAGCCGGTCGGCGTTGGTGGCGTCGAGGTCGCCGCCCACAGCGATCACCGTGACGCCCGGGAGGTGCTGGCAGGCGTAGGTCAGCCACGACATCTGGTGCCCCGGGCGTCGGGCAACGGTGTTGGACTGTAGGTCGCCATGGACGAACGATAGCCCTTCGGGGCGCGCCGATCGCGGTGTACCGGGTCCCGGTTTGGCGGCGAGCCGCCGGGACGGCTCAGTCGCTCTCCGCGACGGCGGCGGTGGCCTGATCGGCGCTCGGGTACAAGGGGAACGCCTGGGACAGACCGGTCATCCGGAAGATGCGTTCGAGCCGCGAGGTGAGCCCGGCCAGGGCGATCGAGCCCCCGCGTTCCAGCATGAGCTTGCGGAAGATGAGGAAGACGCGGATGCCGGTGGAGTCGCAGAACTCCAGGCCGCTCAGGTCCAGCACGAGGTTGCGGTGCTCTGGAGCGAGCACGCCCTCGATGTCGGAGCGAAGCTCCGCGGCGTTGATGTAGTCGAGCTCGCCGGTCAGGGACAGGACGCAGACTCCCGCGCCGGTGTCGGCCGAGACCTGCGTCATGTGAACGGGTGCGGTCACCGGGAGTGCCTTTTCACGATCGGAGGTACGGTCAGGGCCAGGACGGCCGTGTCGTCGGTCAGGCCGGGGCCGAAGGCCGAGAGAGTGTCCTCGAACTGCTCCACCATGGCCTCGGCGGACTGCCCGGCGAGTTTGGCGGCCAGACCCATCAGGCTGTCCTCACCGTACATGTGCCCGGCTCGGGTCCGAGCCTCGGTGAGCCCGTCGGTGTAGAGGAGCAGCCCGTCGCCGGGCTCCAGCCGCGTGTTCGCGACGGCGAAGTGGGCCTCGGGCAGCAGCCCGACCAGCATGCCGCCCTCGGTGTGCAGGGCGTCGACGGCGCCGCTGGACCGCACCGCGAGGGCGGGCGGATGACCGCCTCCGGCCAGGCTGACCTCGACCCCGTCGCGGCCGGGCGTGAGCACGCCGTAGACGACCGTGCAGTAGCAGGGGTCGGCGCCGAGATACTCGTCGAGCAGCACCGCGTTCAGGTTGGCCAGCGCGGCGCGCGGGTCGCCGTCGTAGACGGCGGCGGCGCGCAGGGTGTGCCGGGCCAGGGCGGTCACCACGGCCGCCTCGGAGCCCTTGCCGCACACGTCGCCGAGGAAGAACGCCCAGCGGTCCTCGTCCAGGCGGAAGACGTCGTAGAAGTCGCCGCCCACCTGGTCGGCCGAGGCCACGTGGTAGAGCGTGGCGATGTCGAGCCCCGGCACCTTCGGCGGCGACGGCGGCAGCAGCACCCTGCGCAGCGTCGAGGTCAGCAGCTCCAGCCGTCGGCGCTCGGCCTCGGCCTGCTCGCGCAGCCTGCGTTCCAGGGCGACCGTGTTCATGGCCGACAGGCGCAGCTCCAGCTCACCGGCCACCACGGCGGCGAGGTCGGTCAGGGTCCGCATCTCCTGGAAGGTGGTCTCGCGCGGCTGGTCGCCCAGCACGTTGACGGTGCCCAGCCGGTGGCCGTCGGCCGTGATGATCGGGGCGGCGGCGTAGAAGCGCACGCCGAGCTGGCTCACCAGGGGGTTCGCGGCGGTCCGCGGGTCGGTCAGGGCGTCGGACACGCTGTAGGGGTCGGACTGCAGGATCACCGACGCGCAGAGCCCGGGGTGGCGGGGGATCTGGCAGAGCCCCTCGGGCAGGCCGGTGTGCGCCCTGAACCAGACGTGGTCCTCGCCCACGATCGTCACCGAGGCCATGGGCACGTCGAAGACCCGGGCGGCGAGCAGGGCGATCCGGTCGAATGTGCCGTCGGGTGGCATGTCCAGAATCCGGTAACGGCGCACCGCCGCCAGTCTCGCCGTCTCCACTTCGGGGTCGATCAGCGTTGCCGTCATATGGTCGCGGTCACCGTTTCTTAGAGGAGTCTCCCCAAAAGTGTACTAAAACCTCAAAAATGCAGATGTCTACCGTTAATGGAGATAACTTCGCTTGAGTAGTGCACATATCGAGCATACGGCCAGCTCGGCGGCGTTGTGATCGGTCAACTGGTCCAGTGGGTGTCGATGATCGGCTCCCGGGAGAGAAGCTCGGAGAAAAGGTCCTCCCAAAGCGGCATGATGACGTCGGGCGCGTAGTTCAGGGCGGTCTGCGCGGCCGCCGCGCCGATGCGCAGGCGCAGCTCGCGGTCGCCCATCAGCCGGTCGAGGGCCGCGGCCAGCCCGTCGACGTCCTCGGGCGGCACGAGCAGCCCGTCGACCTCGGGCGTCAGGACGTCGGCCGGGCCCGTCGGGCAGTCGAACGCCGCCACCGGCAGGCCCTGACCCATCGCCTCGATCATCACCATCGGCAGCCCCTCGAAGCGGGACGACAGCGCGTAGATCGACGCGTTCGCGAGCTCCTTGTCCAGCCGGTCGGTACGCCCCATCAGCCGGATCCGGTCGCCCATCTCGTGCTCCTCGATGAGCGAGGCCAGGTGGTCCTTCTTCGGACCCGAGCCGAAGATGCGCAACTGCCAGCCGGGATGCCGCTCGGCTGCCCTGGCGAACGCGGGGATGAGCAGGTCGTAGCCCTTCTGCCGGACCAGCCGCCCGGCCGTCACCACGATCGGGTCGGTCTGCCGGGACGGCTCGTGCGAAAGGTGGACGGCGTTGGGGATGCGCACGACGGGCGTGCGGGGCAGCAGCGCGCGGTATTCGCGCTGGTTGGTCTTCGTGAGCACGACCACGGCGTCGAAGCGGCCGTAGTAGCGGGCGATCTCCTTGCGGACCGGCTCGGGATAGGCGGCCAGGTTCATGTGGTCCTGCGCCACCCTGATGACGCCCTTGGGAGTGCGGCGGGCGGAGATCAGGTTGAGGGCCGGCCGGGTGGTCACCAGGATGCCGTCGTCGAGGCCGGACACGTAGTCGATGACCGCCTTCTCCACCCGCTCGGTGAAGTATTCGGCGGCGAACTCGCCCCACGGGACCATCTTGCCCCGCAGCCGCCGCCACACCTTGCGGCCCAGCGAGTCGGCGAGGATCCGCTCACGCTGGTCGACCAGCGTCACGATCTTCACCCGGGAGTCGAGGCCGAACTGCGGGGCGTTGCGCCGGCGGATGACGCTGACGATCTCCACCTGGTGGCCGAGCTCCGCCATCGCGCCCGCCTGGTTGAACACCGTGCGGATCGTGCCGCCCAGTCCGTACGCGTGCAACAGCAGATAGCGGATCTTCACAGGTAACCCCAGCTTTGGCACATCGGCTTGAGGATCTCGGGGATCTCCTCGGGCGTAGGGAGATCGCGGCCGGGCTGCACCGTGCCCGAGCGGATCTTGTCCTGCCAGTCGCCCAGCCCCTTGCGGATGACGCCCGGCTGCCCGTAGTCGAGCATCTCGGGTGCCCACGGAATGGAGAGGAACTCGCAGATGGCCCGCGTCTCGCGCTCGGGATCGGTGGTCAGGCTCTCGTAGCGCACGGTCAGGCCGGTCAGCCCCTTGCGTGCCCGCTGCACCGCCTTCATGTAGCGCAGGGCGTCGGCCGCGGCCTCGGCCCGGGTGCGCTTGTCGGGGCTGGCCTCGTACCAGGAGGTGGCGATGGAGGCGGGGTGACGCAGCAGGAAGACGAAGCGGGCGTCGGGCCAGCAGGTGGCGATGCGCTGGTAGGCGAAGGAGTTGGCGGGGGTCTTGTCCACGATGTACTGCTTGCCGCTTCGTACCAGCTCGCGGTGGAGCACGCGGTCCCACAGCAGGTGTTCGAGGTCGGCCTGGTTGTGGCCGAGCGCTTCCATGGCCTTGCGGGCCAGGGAGGTGCCGAAGCCGACGCTGAGGCGGCGTACGTGGAGCTCGTGCGGCGCGTGCAGGAGCGGGTGGGCGTCGAGCATCGCGCGCAGCAGGGTGGAGCCGGAGCGCACGGGTGACAGGATGAACACCGGCTCGGTGAGAAGTCTGTCGGTGGCGGGATCCGCGGGCGGCCTGACCGCGCTCTCGGGCGGTGGAGTAGCCTTCCTGACCCGCTCGAAACGGACACCCGCGTATCTGCCGAGCGCCGAGTTGAGCTTCGTCTGCCAGGTCATGCGGATGAAGGCTACCCAGAAAACCTGGGCATTCCCTGGGAGCGACCCCTCGCCTACGGTCGTGGTGGGGTTTGCGGGCAGGAGGGCTCGACGTGCGCGCGATGGTGTCATGGCTCCTGGTGTTCGCCGCGGTCTCGATGCTCCCCGCATGCGGCGCCGCCGGACCGCGCGAGCCGGGGCTGAGGAGTGAGCTGTTGCGGATGCTCGACCGCGACCAGGCGTTCAGGACCATGGAGGCGCCCGAGGAACAGTGGCGGCGGGTCGAGGAGGCCAACACCCTGCGCATGAAGCAGATCCTCGACACGTACGGCTGGCCGGGCCGGTCGCTGGTCGGCGAGGACGGCGCCAAGGCGGCGTGGGCCCTGGTCCAGCACTCCGATCTCGACCTCGCCTTCCAGCGCAGGGGGCTCGTCCTGATGCGGAAGGCGGTGGACGACGGCGACGCCGAGCCGAGCGAGCTGGCCTTCCTGGAGGACCGGGTACGGGTCGCCGAGGGCCGCCCGCAGGTCTACGGCACGCAGTGGGAGCTGACGCCCGAGGGCGAGTGGCGTCCGCGGACGCCGATCGAGGACGAGGCCCGCGTGGACGAGCGCCGGGCCGGGGCCGGGATGAAGCCGCTGCGCGAGTACCTGCGTGAGCTGCGCACCTTGGCCGGATGATCCGGTGGTGAAAAAATCTAGACATGATCGTGATTGCCCATCTCAGCGACACACATCTCGACGACACCCCGCGCAGCATCGAGCGGACGCGCAGGGTCGCCGAGTTCCTCGACGGCCTGCCCTACGACTTCGACGCCGTGCTGGTCACCGGTGACATCGCCGACCACGGCCGGGCCTCGGAGTACGAGGAGGCCCGCAAGCTGCTGGACTTCCGTCACCCCACGTTCATGGGCCCCGGAAACCACGACGACCGGGCGGAGTTCCGCCGGGTGCTGCTGGGCGAGCCGCCCAGCACGGCCCCGATCAACCAGGTGCACCGCACGCCCAAGGCCGTCTACGCGCTGTGCGACTCCACCATCCCGGGCGAGGACGCCGGGCATCTGGCCGACGAGACGCTCGACTGGCTCGCCGGCGTGCTCGACGACACCCCGGCCGACGTCCCGGTGATCGTGGCCTTCCACCACCAGCCGATCGTGCTGCACCACCGGGGCATCGACCCCATCGGCCTGCGCGAGCCCGACCGGCTCGCCGAGCTGGTCGGACGGCATCCGAACATCGCGGCGGTCCTGTGCGGCCACTGCCACGCGGCGGTCGCCTCCGACTTCGGCGGGCGTCCGCTGCGGGCGGCTCCGGGCGTGGTCTCCAGTCTGAAGCTGCCGTGGGAGTCGGGCGCGAGCCTGGCCGAGGACATCGACTACGACGTCGCGCCGTCGCTGGCCTTCCACATTCTCGACGGCGGCCGGTTGCTGACCTACTACCGCGTGGTCGGCTGACCGTGCGGTGGCTCTGATCTGCTCCGGGGTGGTTTGCCAGATCTATCGGTGAGGGGAAGAACTTCTCACCGATGTCCGGCTCGTCATGGTGTTCGGGATTCGTCCATCGGTCACCACTCACAGGTTGGGCCCTAGGCGGGCCTTGATTGTGGGGTTAAGTTCCAATAGGCGCTGTCTCGGGGGATCTTGCAGCGCATTTGGTGTCGTTGGAGGATCCACATGCGCGTTTCCCTGATGAAGGGCGTCACTGCCGTGCTCGCGGCACTCGCCCTTCCCCTGGCCCTGGCCACTCCGGCCAGTGCCGGCCCGGTCGACGACGTCTTCGCCAAGCTCCTGGTGAAGCAGGTCAAGGGCGCTAACGTGACAAAGCACCTGAACGCCCTGCAGGCCATCGCCAACGCCAACGGTGGCACCCGTGCGGCGGGGACGCCCGGCTACGACGCTTCCCGCGACTACGTGGCGGACAAGCTGCGCAAGGCCGGCTACAAGGTCACACTCGACGCGATCGACTTCGTCCAGGGCTGGACCGAGAACAACCCGCCCACCCTGGAGATCCCAGGACAGAAGACCTACGTCCCGAACGAGGACTTCCACACCTTCCAGCCCTCGCCCGCCGGTGACGTGACGGCGCAGGTCCAGGGGGTGGACCTGACCCTTCCGCCGACACCCACGCCGACCTCCACCAGTGGTTGCGAGACGTCGGACTTCGCGGGATTCGTCCCGGGCAACATCGCGCTCATCCAGCGGGGCACCTGCGCGTTCGCCGCCAAGATCCGCAACGCCGGGTTCGCCGGCGCCTCCGGCATCATCGTCTTCAACGAGGGCCAGCCGGGCCGCACCGACGCCTTCCCGCTGGACATCGGCGAGTGGCGGGCCGGCGTGCCGATGGTCTTCGCCGACTTCGCGGTGGGCAACGAGCTGGCGGCCACGCCGGGCACGACCGTACGCCTCAAGGTCGACGCCACGCTCCAGCTCGGCACCAACCACAACGTGATCGCCGAGACCCGTGGCGGCGACCCGGGCAAGGTCGTGATGGTGGGCGCCCACCTCGACAGCGTCCCGGAGGGGCCCGGCATCAACGACAACGGCTCCGGCAGCGCGGCCATCCTGGAGACCGCCCTGCAGATGAAGCACTACCCGGTCAAGAACAAGGTCCGGTTCGCCTTCTGGGCCGCGGAGGAGATCGGCCTGCTCGGCTCCGACCAGTACGTCGAGGAGCTCACCCAGGCACAGCGTGACCGGATCAAGGTCTACCTGAACTTCGACATGGTGGCCTCGCCCAACTACGCCTACAAGCTGTACGACGGCGACGACTCCGACGGCGCCGGCAGCCCGGCCGGCCCGCCCGGATCGGCCCAGATCGAGAAGCAGCTCGAATCCTTCTTCGACAGCCGCGGCCTGGCCCACGTCGGCACCGACTTCGACGGCCGCTCCGACTACGGCCCGTTCATCGCGGTGGGCATCCCCTCCGGCGGCATCTTCACCGGCGCCGAGGGCATCAAGACGCCCGAGGAGGCCGCCCTGTTCGGCGGGACCGCGGGCGTGGCCTACGACGTCTGCTACCACCAGGCGTGCGACACGACCGCGAACATCAACGCGACCGCGCTCGACGTCAACGCCGACGCGATCGCCGACTCGACCGCCAGGTTCGCCTTCAACCTCCGGTCCATCCCGGCCCGTGACACCGCCGCCGCGGCGGACCGCGTCGCGGTGAAGTCCGCCGGCTGATCCCGGCTCCGAGGAGGGCGGTCACCTCGGTGGCCGCCCTCCTTCGCGTGGTGGCGAGCCCGCCGCCGTTCCGCCTTCCGCCGGCTGCCGAAAAGGGTTCCCGTCGTGGTCAGCGGCCGGATGCGGTCAGCGAAGGCGTACAACGTCTGTTTCAGGGCACTTTGCCATTCCTTGACCGACACTTGAGGAGGAACGGTGAGCACTGCGGAGCAGGCGGGGCGCCAGGCGCAGTCCATGGCGCGCCGGGCAGCCGACCATCCGGCACTGGACCGGCTCGCCAGGGTCGGCCTGGCGTGCCGCGGGGTGCTGTACGCGCTGATCGGGGTGCTGGCGGTACAGATCGCCATCGGCGGCGGCAGCAAGGAACAGGCCGACAAAGGCGGCGCGATCGCCGCCGTGGCGGATCTGCCGTTCGGGGAGGTGATTCTGTGGATCATGGTGGTGGGCTTCGCCGCCCTGGCGCTGTGGCAGGCCACGGAGGCGCTGTTCGGCGGTCTCAAGACCGCTGACCGCGCCGAGGCGGCCGTCCGGACCGGTGTGTACGTGCTGGTCTGCTTCACGCTGCTGTCGATGCTGCTGTCCGGCAAGGCCACGTCCGACGACGAGAAGTCGCAGGACGTGACCGCCAAGCTGCTCGAACTGCCGGGCGGCCAGCTGATCGTCGGCGCCATCGGCCTCGCCGTTCTCGGCGTGGGCGTCTACTGGATCCACTCGGGGATCAAGAAGAAGTTCCTCGAGGAGCTCAACCTCGGCCAGATGTCGCCGCGCGCCCGCTCGGTCATGGAGCGGCTCGGCATGGCCGGCTACATCGCCCGCGGCGCGATCGCCGGGCTGGCCGGGATCTTCGTCGTCCAGGCGGCGATCACCTACGACCCGGACAAGGCCGGCGGCATGGACCACGCGCTCCGGGCGTTCGCCGACACCCCGGTCGGGCCGTGGCTGCTGGTGCTGATCGCCCTCGGCCTGGTGCTCTTCGCCGGCTACTGCTTCGGCGAGTCGCGCTGGCGCCGCACCTGACCGTCACCCGAAGCGGGTTGGTGGCCGAACCTCACGGAGGTGAGGCCACCCATCCGCTCGCCCGCCTACTGGTAGATCACGGACAGGAATCTCACCAGCACCGCCTCGCGGGTGGCCGCCGGCAGCGCGTCGAGCACGGCGTTGACCACGGCCATCTCCGGCTGCCCGGCGCCCGGCCGGAGGTCCACGCCGACGGAGGCGGCCAGTTCGGCGAAGGTGGCGTCGTCCAGGGACTCCAGGTCGAGCCCGGCGATCAGGTCGACCAGGCCCTCCGGCAGCTCGGCGGGGCCGCGCGACCGGGCCGCCTCGGCCGACTCGGCGATCACCTGGAGCATCGCCTCGACCCCGGCCAGCGTCACCCCGGTCACCGTGATGTGCAGGTTGGCCGGAATGCCGGCGTAGGACAGCTGCGGCTGCAGGAACCAGCCCCGGGCGCGGGCCTCGTCGGCCAGCGTGAACACGTCGACGTCGGTGCCCCGGAAGGCGATGAGCGACGAGTCCGGCTCGCCGAGCACCTCCAGGCCAGGGATCTCGGCGATCCCCGCCCGTAACCGGGCGGCCGCCCGCAGCGTGGACCGGCCGAGCTCCAGGTAACCCTCCCTGCCCAGCGCGCGCAGGGTGGCCCAGGCGCCGCCCAGCGGACCGGCCGACCGGGAGCTCTGCACGGTGGCGTTGATGATCGTGTAACCGGGCCAGGCGGCCGACGCGAAGTACGCCTTGCGGCGCATCGCCGGGTCGGCGAACAGCAGCACCGAGGCGCCCTTCGGGGCGTAGCCGAACTTGTGCAGGTCACAGGAGAGCGAGGTGACACCGGGCACCGACAGGTCGAACGGCGGCACGTCCGCTCCCGCCTCGCGCAGCCACGGCAGCAGCCAGCCGCCCACGCACGCGTCGACGTGGCAGGGCACGTTCGCGGCGGCGGCCACGGCGGCCACCTCCTCGATCGGGTCCACGACGCCCTGCGGGTAGGAGGGCGCGGAGGCGACGACCAGCACGGTGTCCTCGTCGATCGCCTCCTTGATCCCCAGCGCCGGCACCCGGTAGGTGCCGAGGTCCACGGGCACCGGGCGGACGGTCACCCCGAGGTAGTGGGCCGCCTTGTGGAAGGCGGGATGGGCGGTGACGGGCAGCACCAGGTTGGGCCGCTCACGCCCGGCCGCGTCGCGGGCCGCCTTCACCGCCAGCATGATCGACTCGGTGCCGCCGCTGGTGAAGATGCCGTGGCCGCCGCCGAGCAGGTCGGCCACCGCGCCGACGACCTGCTTCTCCATCTCGACGATGCTGGGGAAGGCGGTCGGGTCCAGGCAGTTGACCTCCAGCATCTCGAAGTAGGCACGGGCCGCCGCCTCGTGCACCTCGCCGCGCCCGGTGTCGTAGACGTAGGCCGTGACCTGGCCGCCTCGTACGGGCAGGTCGTGCTCCTTGAGCCGGGCGACCTCCGCCAGCAGCTCCTCGACGGTCGCGCCGGTTTCGGGCAGATTCACACGTTCTCCTTAACTCGTACTCCTTCATTCGAAATTCCGGTCAGCCGGCCGTACCGGACGATGAACGGCAGGCTGAGCAGCATGAGGACCGCGGGCAGCGCGGTGAAGCCGAAGGCACCGCGAACATCAGCGCGAACGCCAGGGGCAGCCCGACCGCCCCGGCCAGCATCAGCCGGGTCCGCCTCCCCATGCGCACGGCCTCGCGGTCGCTGGCGGCGCCCACGAGCGGGTTGAGCAGCACGTCCCAGATCTTCGGCACGACCAGCACGGCGCCGGCCACGGCGGCGGGCACGCCGAGCATGTCGGTCAGGTAGTAGAGGAGGAGCAGCCCGGGGACGGCGGAGAACACGCCGGTGCCGACCGAGCCCGCGCCGTAGCCGAGTAAGCGGCCCCTGCCGAGCCGCTCCGCGCTCACGGGGCGTCGCCCGGCAGGCGGAGCATGCGGTGCACTAGCTGGTGCAGGTGGGCGCGGAAGCGGCGCAGCTCGACCCGGTCGTCGGTGCCGTGACGGTTGCCCTGCTCGTCCAGCACGCCGCCCTTGGCGAAGCCGTGGACGCACCAGACGACCGTCCACACGGCGTACTCCACGTCGGCCGAGGAGTCGATCACGCCGGCCGCGACCACCGGCCGCAGCGCCTCCATCACCGCGGACATCAGCGGCTGCACGTACTGCTGTTCCAGCTCGGTCAGGTCGCTGGCGTCGGACAGCCAGCGGTGCATCCACAGCGCGGGGACCTCGGGGTTCTCCACGCTGAAGTCGAGGTAGTCGTCGACCACCCGGTGGATCGCCAGGACGGGGTTCGTGCCCGACAGGTCGGACAGCGACGCCTCCAGCATCATCCGTTCGGCCCGGTGGGCGCGCTCCATCACGGCCAGGTAGAGCTCGCGCTTGCCGCCCATGTGGTAGTTGACGGTGGCGATGTTCAGGCCCGCCGCGTCGGCGATCGCCCGGGTGGAGGTGCCGTCGTAGCCCAGTGCCGCGAACAGTTGTGTGGCGACCTTCAGGATGAGAGCGACCTGGCCGCGGTTGTCGGCGGATGTCATGTCGCAGAAGGTAGTCGCCGGGCCGATTCCCGGTCAATCGCTTGATGGAAAGATTCGGCCATTATCTTCTCGAATAGGAGCAAAACGGATATTTCATACGATGTGTCACAGGAGGGTACGTCTCCAGATCGGGGTAGAGGACGGAGGCCGGACGACCACCGGGAGGACCAAGGCGATGATCGCCGACCACGGCGTGCTCCGCATGCTCACCGGACTACTGGACGACAGCCACCTGGCCTCGCTGGAACAGCTTCCGGAGCTGGTCCAGAAGCACGCCGCGCTCGCGGGCCTCGACGAGGTGAGCGTCTACCTGGTGGACCTGCAGCAACACCTGCTGCGCCTGGTGACCGGGAGCGGCGGCGACGCGCAGCAGACCTTCGGGGAGCGACCGGCCGAGTTGCGGGTCGAGGCCACGCTGGCCGGGCGGGCGTTCCAGGAGGTGCGGGTGCTTCCCATGCCGGCGACGGAGCAGGGGCCGGCCGGCTGGTGGGTGCCGCTGCTCGACGGCACCGAACGGCTCGGCCTGCTGCAGGTCAGGGTCGCCGACCCGGACGACGGCGTCGAGGAGGTCATGCGGCACCTGGCCTCCCTGGTGGCGCTCATGCTGGTCAGCCTGCGGACGCGCAGCGACACCTACGCCCGGCTGGTGCGTTCGCGGCCGATGCACGTCGCCGCCGAGATGCAGTGGCAGCTGACGCCGCCGCTGACGTTCGCCACCGAGGACGTGACGATCGCGGCGGTCATGGAACCGGCCTACGAGGTGGGCGGCGACGCCTTCGACTACGCCCTGGCCGGCGACGTCGCGCACCTGGCGGTCTTCGACGCCATGGGCCACGACGTCGCCGCCGGGCTGACCGCCAACCTGGCCATGGCGGCCTGCCGCAACCACCGCCGCCAGTACATGGGGCTGGTCGCCAACAGCGAGGCGATCGAGCAGGTGCTGATCGAGGAGTTCGGGCGGACGACCCGCTACGTCACCGCGATCATGGCCGAGCTGAACGTGCGCACCGGCCTGCTCTCCTGGGTCAACCGCGGCCACCACCCGCCGGTGGTCATCCGCGGCGGCCGGTGGGCCACCGTCCTGGAATGCCCGCCCTCCCACCCGCTCGGGCTCGACCTGGGCCTGCCCCTCGCCCTCTGCCAGGAACAACTGGAGCCGGGCGACCGGGTGCTGTTCTTCACCGACGGCATCATCGAGGCGGGCGGCCGCGCCGGCCGGGAGTTCGGCCTGCACAGGTTCATCGACTTCATGATCCGCCACAGCTCCGCCAGCCTGCCCGTGCCCGAGACCCTGCGGCGGCTGGTCAAGAGCGTCATGAAGTACCACCAGGACGAACTCGACGACGACGCCACGGTGCTGCTGACCGAATGGCACGGCCCCGCCGCCGACCGGCTGCGGATCTGAGTCCTCCGGCGGCCGCCCTCAGGTGGCCATCTCGCTGGAGTCGGTCAGGTCACGCGGACCCGCCGGCGCGGACGGCGCGGGCGGCACGGACGACACGGGCGGCAGACCGGCCCGCCGCAGCCGGTGCACCTTCAGCCCGTCGCCCCAGCGGGTGATCGCCTCCTCGTCGGCGAAGGCCAGGGCGCGCATCATGTTGCCGCCGTCGGTCGCGTCCACCGCGCGGCGCAGCCGCCACTGCAGCGGCCCCGCCATCCGGGCGGTGCCCGCCTCGATCGTGTCGCCGTAGTGCGGCGCGTACGCGACCCCGGCGAATCCGGTACGGCGGAGCAGCGTCGGCAGCGTCTCGGACGAGTAGAACATCAGGTGATTCTTGGTGAAGCCGCTCCACGCCGACCCGTACGCCTTGAGCTGCAGCGACCGGGCGTTGACGGTCAGGATGAGCAGCACGCCGCCGGGCGCGAGCAGGTCGCGGAACTTCTGGAAGTCGTCGAGCGGCCTCGGCAGGTGCGCGAGCACCGACCAGAGCGTGATGACGTCGAACCCGCCCGCCGCGATCTCCGGCACGTCCTCGGGCGCGCCGTGGTAGGCCCGCGCCCGGGTGAGCCGCGCGTTGGCCCGCTCGACGGAGTCGGGCGACAGGTCCACCCCGCACGCGTCGAACCCGCGCTGCTCGGCCAGCTCCAGGAACAACCCGACCCCCGAGCCGAAGTCGAGCAGCCGCCTCCCCTCGCCCTGGTCGAGCACGGGTGAGAACGCCTCCATGGTCAGCTGGTAGCGGCGCTGCCGATTGGCCGCGTAGGCGCCGGTCAGGAAGCCGCTGTAACCGGAGGAGTAGAGATCGCCGAGCCGCTCGGGCCGGACGTTGGGATTGCGGTAGAGGAATCCGCACGACGGGCACCGGACGACGTGGTAGTGCCAGCCCTTGTCGCCCCTCGGCTCGAACAGCGGTTGCTGCCGCGGCTCACCGCACAGCATGCAGCTCAGGAACTCCTCGATCTCACCGAGCTCCCGCGTCGCCGCGTACTCCTCCAGGGACAGGACCGGCGTCCGGCGCAGCCGCCACCGCCACTGGACCTGGCGGGCGAACCGCTCGCCTGGACGTACGTAGACGCGCTGCCCCACGGGCAGGCGGTCGTAGCGGGAACCGTAGGCCAGCCGGCCGAGGACACGCCGGGCAGAGATCATCGCAGAACACCCCAAATGAAGTCGGATGCCTTGAGGCCTTGCCTGCGCTGACTAGGCGTAGTCCATGCAAACGGTCTAGGAACGGTCCGGTAAGCGCCGATCTCCGCGCCGACCCCCGGCCGCGCCGCTCACGGGCGGCCGGGGGCGGCGCGCTCAGGCGGCTTCGTGCCGCCGCTGGCAGGTGATGCAGTAGCGCGACAGCGGGCGGATCTTCAGCCGCTCGTACGGAATGCCGGCTTCGCAGTGGGCGCAGCGGCCGTAGCTGCCGTCGTCCAGCCGGTCGAGGGCCTGCTGGGTCTCGTTGATCGCCCGGTCGGCGGCGGCGATGGCGGCCATCAGGTCCTGCCAGCCCATGTCGGCGCCGTTGCCGCTGTCCGCCGACGACTTGAGGCTGTCCAGCTGGGTCTCCCGGCGCCGCAGCTGCTCCCGCAGCTCCTCGCGCAGGGTCTGGATCTGGATGCTGCTGAGTTCGATGATCATGTGAAGTCCTTCCGGAAGGTACGTCTCAGCCGGTGGTCACCTGCGCCGCGTGGCTGGGCAGCACGCGTGGGCGGACGCTCGCGGGACCCACCGGTGATCGGATGCGGGCACGCGCGAGCGCCCGCGGGCCATGGGCCTGCGCGGGCAGGGAGAGATGCGGGAAACGGTCAGATCAGCGGAGGACTGCGCGAGTCGGCCGAACGGTAGGCGAACTGCTGAGGGCTGCGGATCGAGCCGGTGTCGGCGCCCGTGGCGGCCGGCAGCGGAAGGCGGGGCGCCTCCGGCCGCGACCCGCGGCGGAGCGGCGGCCACAGGGAGGGCAGGTGCTCGCGCGCGCCGGCGAAGGCCGACGGCATGCTCGACGACTGCGCGATCCAGTCTCCGGACCCGATCGGGTCGGCCCAGCGGCGCGAGGGATCACCCCCGGCCCAGGCCGGGGTGGAGACGGTCAGGAACATGGACAGCACGAGCAGGCCCACCGCGACCGAGAAGGCGGTGGACCGGCGTGGAACCTGCCACGACCTGCCCATGAGCTCGACCATAGCCCAGCCCGCGCGGAAAGGCATGTGGGTAATACCCCGGGTAGATTGACGGCCGGGGTACGGTTGGCCGAACCGGTCGAGGAGGGGATCATGCGCACCAGGCTGCCTGCCGCGCTTCTCCTCCTGCTGTCCATGTTCGCGCTCGTGGGCGGCCACAGCGCCGACGCCGCCGGTCACGGCAAGGCCGTCTCCGCTCCGATCGGGGTCTGGCAGAACGACTTCGCGTTCGGCGGCCTGATCCCGGACGACGGCGTGCCCCGGATGCACGCCCACACGGGCGGGCACGCCGTGGCGGGCGCCATCGCCGTGCTGCCCGTCACCTCCTGGCACGCGCGGGACCTCCGGTCCGTGCCCGCCGGGCTCGTCGGCGAGGTCCTCCCCTCGCAGCCGGGCCACCGGGTCGCCCCCGCCCGCGCACCACCCTCCACGACGCTCTGACGTCCTCTTTCTCATCCGAAGCCCGTGGAGGCTCCCATGTCACGTGCGCCGTTGTGGCGCGCGCTGGTCGCGTGCGTCATCGTGGCCGCCGCATTTCTGATCGCTTTCACCATGTCGCCACGCCTCGGCCTCGACCTGCGCGGCGGCACCCAGCTGGTCTTCGAGACCCGCGACACCCCGACGGTCAAGGCCGACTCCGAGGCCACCGACCGTGCTCTCGACGTGCTCCGGCGCCGGGCCGACGCGCTCGGCGTGGTCGACCCCACCTTGGTCCGGTCGGGCGAGCAGCGGATCATCGTGGAACTGCCCGGCGTGCTCGACCCGCGCCAGGCCGCCGAGGTGATCGGCCGGACCGCGCAGCTCACCTTCCACCCGGTCACCGGCGAGGCGAAGCCGGACGACAAGGAGGCGCTGGCGGACGAGTCCGGGCAGCGGCTCTCGCTCGGCCCCGCCGCGATCACCGGCGACGGGGTGACCGACGCCGCGGCGGCGACCGACCCCCAGATGGGGCCCGGCTGGTTCGTCACCATCGACTTCCGCGAGGCCGGCGCCTGGCAGAAGCTGACCGGGGCCGCCGCCTGCGAGGCCGTCGGCGACCCCAAGCGCCGGGTCGCGATCGTGCTGGACAAGGAGATCATCTCCTCGCCGCAGGTCGACCCGTCCGTGCCCTGCCGCGGCGGCATTCCCGGCGGCTCGACGCAGATCACCGGCTCCTTCAGCTCGGAGGAGGCGAAGAACCTGGCCATCCTGGTCAAGGGCGGCGCGCTGCCGGTGCCGCTGGAGATGATCGAGCAGCGGACCGTCGGTCCCACGCTCGGCTCGGCGGCCATCGAGGCGAGCGCCAAGGCGGGCATCGCCGGAGTGATCCTGACGGCGCTGTTCATCATCGCGATCTACCGGCTGGTCGGCCTGATGGCCGCGATCGCGCTGGGCGCGTACGGGCTGATCTCCTACGCCGCGCTCGTCGCCCTGGGGGCGACGCTCACCTTGCCGGGTCTGGCCGGCTTCGTGCTGGCCATCGGCATGGCGGTGGACGCCAACGTGCTGGTCTTCGAGCGGGCCAGGGAGGAGTACGCCGTATCGTCCCGCCGGGGGCTGAGATCGGCCCTGGACCGAGGGTTCAAGAACGCCTGGAGCGCCATCGCCGACTCCAACATCACCACGCTCGTGGCGGCGGGCCTGCTGTTCTGGCTGGCCTCTGGGCCGGTACGAGGCTTCGGCGTGACGCTGGCCATCGGTGTGATCGCCTCGCTGATCTCGGCGATGATCATCACCCGGGCCCTCACTCAGCTGATCATCAGCCGGGTCGGCCCGCGCATGTCGGGGCTCGGCGACGTCGGCCGGGTCAGGACCTGGATCACCAGGCGTAACTTCGACCTGATGCGGCGCGGCCGGCTCTGGCTGGCCATCTCCGTCGCGGTGCTCGCCACCGCCGTCGCCGGGCTCTCCTTCCAGGGCCTGAACTTCGGGGTCGAGTTCACCGGCGGCCGGATCGTCGAGTTCGCCACCCAGCGACCGGTCGACGCCGAGACGGCCCGGCAGGTCGTGGCCGACGCCGGGCATCCCACGGCGGTCGTCCAGTCGTCGGGCGACGCCATCTCGGTGCGCACCGGGCAGATCACCTCCGACGACGTGGTCGCCATCGAGAAGGCGCTCGACACCGAGGTGGGCGAGGTGAACAAGCAGCGCGACGAGCTGATCGGCCCCAGCCTGGGCGAGGAGCTGCGCCGCAACGCGCTCATCGCGCTGGGCGTGGCCCTGGCCGCCCAGCTGCTGTACCTGGCGGTCAGGTTCAGGTGGACGTTCGGCACGGCCGCGGTGCTGGCGCTGGTGGTGGACACGGCCGCCGTGGTCGGTGCCTTCGCCTGGCTGGGCAAGCCGATCGACGGCGTCTTCCTGGCGGCGATGCTGACCATCATCGGCTACTCGGTCAACGACAAGGTGGTGGTGTTCGACCGGGTGCGGGAGATGTGGGCGGCGCAACGCAAGGCGCCGTTCGCGCAGGTCGTCAACGGCGCGATCCTGCAGACCGTGCCGCGTACCGTCAACACCGGCCTGGGCGCGCTGTTCATCCTGGCCGCGCTGGCCGTCTTCGGCGGTGACTCGCTGCGCGACTTCGCCATCGCGCTCATCATCGGCATCGTGGCCGGCACCGCCTCCTCGTCGTTCGTGGCCGGGCCGCTGGCGATCGAGCTGGAGAGGTTCAGCAAGCAGCCGCCGCCCGAGCCGCCCAAGGCGCGGACGCCCCGATCCCGCGACGGCAGCGGGGCGGTGGTGTAGCCCGGCGCCCGGCCGTCCTTCGTGGACGGCCGGGCCGTCAGCCCAGGCGGAGGCGGGCGTTGACCCGGCGGACCAGCTCCTCCGGGAGCTTGAGCACCCTGCGGTCGTAGGTGAGCAGGCCGTTCAGCTCGTCCTCGACGTCGGAGAGCTGGGTGTAGACGGTCGCGCTCAGCCCGAGGGGGATGGCCGGCGCGATCTGCTCCTCGTGCAGCCGCTCGAACGCCTCGCCCAGCTCCTCGGCCGTGTCGTGCCTGCGATAGCCGAAGTTGCGGTCGTTGAACGTGTGCCCGTCCACCCGAAGGCCGTAGCCGCCGTACTCCGACAGCACCAGGACCCGGCCGTCGCGGCGGCGCGGCACCCGGAAGCGGCGGAAGTAGACGTGCAGGCTCCGCAGGTCGCCCGCGCCCTGGTCGTGCCAGCCACTGGCGTGGTCGATCGTGCGGGTGGGGTCGAGCTCGGCCAGCTCGGCGGCGATCTCCGCCGCGTCGAACTGGCCCCAGCCCTCGTTGAACGGCACCCACACGGCCAGGCTCACCACGTTGCGCAGGTGTTCCACGGTCTCGTGGAGCTCCGCGCGGAACCGGGCCCGGCCATCCTCGTCGGCGCGGCCGAACCACCGGTGCCGCCGGTCGCTGAGCCGCAGCGGCGTGACGGCGGGCGCGGTGATCACCAGCGGGTGGTAGTGGCCGCCGCCGTTGACCAGGTCCTGCCAGACCAGGATGCCGAGCCGGTCGCAGTGGTAGTACCAGCGCAGCGGCTCGATCTTGATGTGCTTGCGCAGCATGGTGAAGCCGAGCCGCTTCATCGTGGCGATGTCGTGCACCATGGCCTCGTCGGAGGGCGCGGTGTACATGCCGTCGGACCAGTAGCCCTGGTCCAGGATGCCGGCGTGGAAGTAGGGGGCGCCGTTGAGCGTCAGCCGGGGCACGCCGTCGGCGTCGGGTCCCACGGCGAACGAACGCAGCCCGACGTAGCCGTCCACGCGGTCGTCTCCGAGGCGTACCGTCACGTCGTACAGGAAGGGGTCCTCCGGCGTCCACGGCCTCGGGTCGGGGACGGGCAGGCGGACGGGATGGCCCGCCGGGACGGTGGCGCGGGCCACGGTGGTCCCGTCGGCGCGCAGCTCGACGTCGGCGTCGCCCGCTCCCGAGGCGTGCACGGTCACCTCGACGCAGGAGTCACCGAGGTGCGGGGTGAGGGTCAGTCGTTCCACGTGCAGGGCCGGCACGCACTCGGCCCAGACGGTCTGCCAGATGCCCGACTGGGCGGTGTACCAGATGCCGCCGCGCTTCAGCCGTTGCTTGCCGCGCGCGTGGTGCCCGGTGTCGGACAGGTCGCGCACCTGCACGACCAGGGTGTTGGCGCCCTCGGTCAGGGCCTCGCCGAGGTCGCAGGTGAAGGGCAGGTAGCCGCCGGTGTGGCCGCCCACCTCGACGCCGTTGAGCAGCACCCGGCAGGTCTGGTCCACCGCGCCGAAGTGCAGCAGCACCCGGACCGGCCGGCCGTCGGCGGGCAGGAAGCCGTCGGGCAGGGTGAGGGTGCGCCGGTACCACAGTGTCTGGTCGGGCTGGAGCTGCCGCTCGACGCCCGACAGGGGCGACTCCGGCGAGAACGGCACCAGGATGACCCCGTCGTACTCGGCCGGTTCCTCGCCGGCGGGCGTGATGGCGTACTCCCAGCGGCCGTTGAGGTTGAGGTGGCTGTCGCGGACGAGCTGCGGCCGGGGATACTCGGGCAGGATCGCGTCGGGGTCGAGCGCGGCGCCCCAGGGCGTGGGCGGGTTCACGTCGTCGCCTGCCGTCTGCGCAGCGCGAGCACGGTCGGCACGACCAGCACCAGCATCGCGGCCGAGGCCAGGAAGATGGCCGGCGTGGGCACCTGTTTGAGCACGCCCAGGTCCTCGTAGTACTCGTCGGCGCCCCTGATCACCAGCGCGCCCAGAAAGGGGCCGGCGACCATCGGGATGAGGATGCCGAAGACCATCCGCAGCCCCTGGACGTGCCCGGCCCGGTCGGCGGGCGTGTGGTCGCGGATGATCGCCCCGACCGGGGCCATGACCAGCATCAGGCCGGACATGAGCACCAGCCCGGCGGCTATCGCGGGGACCAGGCCGCGCACGGCCCACATCAGCAGCAGACCCAGCCCGTACACCCCGATGGCCGGCAGCAGGAAGCGCACCTTGCCCACGCGGTCGATGAACCGGCCGGCGACCACGCTGACGATCGAGGCGCCGGTCAGGACCACCCCGAGCACGACGGCGTACGCCTCGATGTGCAGGTAGCGCTGGACGTAGATGATCAGGTACGGCAGGTAGATCTGCGTGGCGATGCCCGAGAGCGCCGCGACGGACAGCGCGAGGTAGAGCGGCGGGTTGGCGCGCATCACCGAGGGCCGCAGGCCGTGCAGCACGGAGGCGAGGTAGCCGCCCCGCTGGCGGACGAGGTGCGGCCGGTCCTGGACGAGGAACCAGGAGGCGAGGCCGACCAGGGTGATGGCGCCGCCGACGAGCAGGAAGAACAGCCGCCACTCGCCGGCCCGGGTGAGGGGGTCGAGGGCGCCGAAGACGGCCAGCATCGACACCAGCGGCATGATCGCCAGGACCGACTCGACCCGGCCGCGGTTGTCGGGCCGCGTCACGTCGGTGACCCACGCCTGGAAGGCGGCGTCGTTGGCGCCGGCCCCGAGGAAGGACATCAGGCAGTCGAGCGCGATCACGGCCAGCACGGCGGCGGTGACGGCGCCGGCCACGGGGCCGACCCCGGCGAGGGCGTCGACGGTGACCAGCCCGAAAGCGGCGGTGGACAGACCCCACAACACGTATCCGGCCGAGACGAACACCCTGCGCCGGCCCGTCCGGTCGGAGGAGGCGCCGATCACCAGCGTCGCCAGCGTCGCGGCCACCGCGCTGGCCGCCACCATGGCCGCGATGACGCGCGGGTCGTCGCTGATCGTGTCGTGGACGAACACGTTGAGATACATGTTCTCGACGGTCCAGGCCACCTGACCGACGAAGCCGAGGACGATCACCGCGGTCCAGAGCCGGGGCGGCAGCCGGGAGGGAGCCGTTGTCACGCGCGAGAGCCTACAAGGGTCTCCAACTCCAACAGGCGCCTGCTTTATCACAGTTTGGAGTGCTTTTATGTGACGACTTTTCCCGCTATGTCGGAAGTAGGGAAAGCGCTGGGCGACCTTATTAAGGGAAACCTTAGGTGGGCGTTGACATCCCCGGTGCGCGGCGTTCCACTTGGCCTCCACGACCAGCGAAGGGGTGTTGGATGCAGGTTCCAGCGCCGTTGGAGTACGAACGCGCCACGAGTGTCGATCACGCGATCGGGCTCCTGGAGCGGCTCGGAGACTCCGCGAGACTCGTCGCGGGCGGCCACAGTCTGCTCCCGATGATGAAGCTCCGGCTCGCCACGCCGGAGTACCTGATCGACATCAACGATCTGCACGCCCAGCTCGGCTACATCAAGGTGGAGCAGACCCAGATCCGCATCGGCGCGATGACCCGGCACCGAGAGCTGCTGGAGTCCGAGGCGCTCGCCGACACCTTCCCCATCTTCCGTGACGCCGAGCGCGTCATCGCCGACCCCGTCGTCCGCAACCGGGGCACCCTCGGTGGCTCGCTCTGCCAGGCCGACCCGTCGGAGGACCTGTCCGCGGTGTGCACCACGCTCGGGGCCAGCTGCGTGATCCGCAACAGCGGCGGCGAACGGGTCGTCACGATGGAGGAGTTCCACCGGGGCCCGTACGAGACCGCGGTCGGCGACGCCGAGATGCTGGTCGAGATCCGCGTTCCGATCAGGGGCAACGGGTCCAGCGCGTACGAGAAGGTCGAGCGGCGCGCGGGCGACTGGGCGATCGTGTCCGCCGGGGCGGCCGTCTGGCTGGACGGCGGAGTCATCTCCGACGCCCGCGTCGGTCTCGCCGCCGTCGGCCCCAACACCACCGGGCTGCCCGCCGTCTCCGAGGCGCTGCGCGGCCGGGAACCGTCCGAAGAGGTCTACCAGCTGGCCGGCGACCTCGCCGCGCGGCACTGCAGCCCCGCCACCGACACGCGGGGCAGCGCCGACTACAAACGCCATCTCGCCATGGAGCTCACCAGGCGGGCCCTGCGCCGCTCCGTCGCCCGGCTCAACGGGAGGGTGTGACATGCACGTGACCATGAACGTCAACGGCGAGGAGGTCACCGGGGAGATCGAGGGGCGGCTGCTCCTCATCCACTTCCTGCGCGACCACCTCGGACTGACCGGCACCCACTGGGGCTGCGACACCAGCAACTGCGGCACCTGCGTCGTGTGGCTCGACGGCGAACCGGTCAAGTCCTGCACCGTGCTCGCGGCCATGGCCGGCGGCCACGAGGTGCGCACCGTCGAGGGGCTGGAGCGCGACGGCGAGCTCGACCCCGTCCAGCGCGGCTTCATGGAGTGCCACGGCCTGCAGTGCGGGTTCTGCACGCCCGGCATGATGATGACGGCCAGGGCGCTGCTCGACCGCAACCCCGACCCCTCCGAGGGCGAGATCCGCGAGGCGATCTCCGGCCAGATCTGCCGCTGCACCGGCTACGCCAGCATCGTCCGCTCCGTGCGGTGGGCCGCCGCCCACGAGGCCGCCGACCGGGAGCCCGCCGACCACGAGCCCGCCGACCGGGAGCCCGCCGACCACGAGCCCGCCCCTCAGAAGCCCGTCGTCCTGGAGCCCGCCACCGACGTCACCAGCGGAGCCACCCCATGACCGCGACCGACCACCGGCCCGCCGGATTCGAGAACAACGACCAGAAACCGCTCGGCTACGGCCGGATGCTGCGCAAGGAGGACCCGCGCTTCATCCGCGGCCGGGGCCGCTACGTCGACGACGTGCAACTGCCCGGCATGCTGCACCTGGCCATCCTGCGCTCACCGGTCGCGCACGCCCGCATCGTCAGCATCGACGTCAGCGCGGCGCAGGCGCACCCCAAGGTCAAGGCCGTCGTCACCGGCGCCGACCTGGCCGAGCAGGGCCTGGCCTGGATGCCGACCCTGTCCAACGACGTGCAGGCCGTGCTCGCCACCGACAAGGTCCGCTTCCAGGGCCAGGAGGTCGCCTTCGTGGTGGCCGAGGACCGCTACTCCGCCCGCGACGCCCTCGAACTGATCGACGTCGAGTACGACCTCCTCGACCCGGTGATCGACGCCCGCACCGCGCTCGACCCCGGAGCCCCCGTCATCCGCGACGACCTCGAGGGCAAGACCGACAACCACTGCTTCGACTGGGAGACCGGCGACGAGGCGGCGACGGAGGCGGTGTTCGCCTCGGCCGACGTCGTCGTGAGCCAGGACATCGTCTACCCGCGCGTGCACCCCGCGCCGATGGAGACCTGCGGCTCCGTCGCCGACTACGACCGGGTCGAGGGCAGGCTCACCCTCTGGTCGACCACTCAGGCGCCGCACGCCCATCGCACGCTGTACGCGCTGGTCGCCGGCCTGCCCGAGCACAAGATCCGGGTCATCTCGCCCGACATCGGCGGCGGCTTCGGCGGCAAGGTGCCGATCTACCCGGGCTACGTGTGCTCGATCGTCGCGTCGATCGTGACCGGCAAGCCGGTGAAGTGGGTCGAGGACCGCGCCGAGAACCTCACCAGCACCGGCTTCGCCCGCGACTACATCATGCGCGGCGAGATCGCGGCCACCAGCGAGGGCCGGATCCTGGCCATCCGCACCAACGTGCTCGCCGACCACGGCGCCTTCAACGGCGTCGCCGCGCCGACCAAGTACCCTGCGGGCTTCTTCGGCGTCTTCACCGGCAGCTACGACATCGAGGCCGCCTACTGCAAGATGACGGCCGTCTTCACCAACAAGGCGCCCGGCGGCGTGGCCTACGCCTGCTCGTTCCGCATCACCGAGGCCGTCTACCTGGTCGAGCGCATCGTCGACTGCCTGGCGTACGAGCTGGAGATGGACCCGGTCGAGCTCCGGATGAAGAACTTCATCCAGCCCGACCAGTTCCCCTACACGACCAAGACCGGGTGGGTGTACGACTCGGGCGACTACGAGCCGACCATGCGCGAGGCCCTGCGCCTGGCCGGCTACGACGAGCTGCGCGCCGAGCAGGCCGAGCGGCGGGCCCGGGGCGAGCTGATGGGCATCGGGGTGGCGTTCTTCACCGAGGCCGTCGGCGCCGGGCCGCGCAAGGACATGGACATCCTCGGCCTCGGCATGGCCGACGGCTGTGAGCTGCGTGTCCACCCCACCGGCAAGGCGGTCGTCCGGCTGTCCGTGCAGAGCCAGGGACAGGGCCACGAGACCACGTTCGCGCAGATCGTGGCCGAGGAGATCGGCATCCCGCCGGACGACATCGAGGTGGTCCACGGCGACACCGACCAGACGCCCTTCGGTCTCGGCACCTACGGCAGCCGTTCGACGCCGGTGTCGGGCGCGGCGGCGGCCATGGTCGCCCGCAAGGTCCGCGACAAGGCGCGGATCATCGCCTCGGGCATGCTGGAGGTGTCGGTCGCCGACCTCGACTGGACCAAGGGCTCCTTCCACGTCAAGGGCGACCCGTCCAAGTCGGTCACCATCCAGGAGATCGCGTTCCGCGCGCACGGCGCCGGAGACCTGCCCGAAGGCATCGAGGGCGGCCTGGAGGCGCAGATCTGCTACAACCCCTCCAACCTCACCTATCCGCACGGCGCCTACATCTGCGTGGTCGACATCGACCCCGGCACCGCCCACGTCAAGGTGCGCCGGTTCATCGCGGTCGACGACTGCGGCACCCGGATCAACCCGATGATCATCGAAGGCCAGGTGCACGGCGGCCTCACCGACGGCGTGGGCATGGCGCTGATGGAGATGATCGCGTTCGACGAGGACGGCAACTGCCTCGGCGGCTCGCTGATGGACTACCTCATCCCCACCGCGCTGGAAGTGCCCGACTGGGAGACGGGCTTCACCGTCACCCCCTCACCGCACCACCCGATCGGAGCCAAGGGGGTCGGCGAGTCGGCCACCGTCGGCTCCCCGCCGGCGATCGTCAACGCGGTCGTCGACGCGCTCAAGCCGTACGGCATCCGCCACGCCGACATGCCGCTCACCCCCTCGCGGGTGTGGGACGCCATGCGCGGCGTGCCGACGCCGCCGATCTGACAGGAAAGACGCGATGCGGTCCAGCAGACGGATGGAGGAACTGGTCGCCGGCCGGGTTCCCTTCGTTCACGCGGTCGTGGTCCGGGCACAACTGCCGACGGCGGTCAGCCCGGGCGACGACGCGATCATCCTGCCCGACGGGTCCATCGAGGGGTTCGTCGGCGGGCAGTGCGCCGAGAGCTCGGTCCGCACCGCCGCCCTCGGCGCGCTGCAGGACGGGCGTACCGTCCTGCTGCGCGTCCTGCCCTCCGGCGAACAGGACTTCCCCGACTCGCCGGGCGCGCGGGTCGTGGTCAACCCCTGCCTGTCGGGCGGCGCCCTGGAGATCTTCCTGCAACCGCTGCTGCCGCCGCCGGTGCTCTGGGTGTCCGGCGACTCGCCGATCGCCATGAGCCTCGCCGACCTCGCCGCGACGGTCGACTTCACGGTACGGCGGGCCGCGGAGGGGCGGTCGCCCGATGGCGCCTCGGCGGTCGTGGTGGCCGGCCACGGGCGAGACGAGCAGGCCGCGATCCGGGCCGCCCTCGACGCGGGCGCCGGCTACATCGGTCTCGTGGCCAGCCACCGGCGCGGCACCGCCGTACTCGACGAGATGGGGCTGACGGACGACGAACGCCGGCGGATCCACACGCCGGCCGGTCTTCGGATCGGCGCCCGCACGGCACCGGAGATCGCCCTGTCGATCCTCGCCGAGATCGTCGCCACCCTCCGCGGCGGCGACCTGGCACCGCCGGGTCCGCCCGCGACGCCTGGCTCGCCCGACTCGGTCGGTTCATCCGGTTCGTTGAGGGGCGCGTCCGTGGGCGCCGGCGAGGAGCCCGTGCTCGCGGTCGATCCCGTGTGCGGGATGAGCGTGACCGTCTCGGCGGGTACGCCGCACCTGGTCGTGGACGGCGAGGACGTCTGGTTCTGCGGCACGGGCTGCCGTGATCATTTCGCGCGGACGGCGGGGCGGTAGCGAAGTGGCGGAAAGCGGCGGCCTCACGAGCCCGGCGTTCACCGGGGCCGACGACATCAGGCGCCGCCTCGACGAGCTCGACTACCTGGTCGACGACGGCACCGCGGCGGCGCTGTTCTTCGCGCTCAGCCTCGGCCGGCCGCTGCTGCTCGAGGGCGAGCCCGGAGTCGGCAAGACCACGGCCGCCAAGGCACTGGCCCGCGCCCTGGCCACCCCGCTCATCAGGCTGCAGTGCTATGAGGGGCTGACCGCCGGCGAAGCCCTGTACGAATGGAACTACCAGCGGCAGATGCTGGCCATCCGCCTGGCCGAGGCCCGTCACGACCGGCTGAACGACGCCGACCTGTTCACCGAGGACTTCCTCCAGGAACGCCCGATTCTGCAGGCAGTCAGGCACCGCGGCCCGCAGCCGCCGGTGCTGCTGATCGACGAGATCGACCGCGCCGACGACGAGTTCGAGGCGTTGCTGTTCGAGTTCCTCGGCGAGGCGTCGATCACCATCCCGGAGCTGGGCACGTTCACCGCCGAACGCCGTCCGGTCGTCGTCCTGACCTCCAACCGCAGCCGCGACCTGCACGACGCGCTGCGCAGGCGCTGCCTCTACCACTGGATCGACTTCCCGGCCCCCGAGCGCGTGGTAGAGATTCTGCGCCGTACGGTGCCCGGCGCGAACGAGGCGCTCATCCGCTCGGCCACCGACTTCGTCGGCCGGATCCGCCGCTTCGACCTGGACAAGGCGCCGGGCATGGCGGAGACCATCGACTGGGTCTCGGCGCTGTCCTCGCTCGGCGCGACCGAACTGGTCAGGGAGGACGTCCTGCGCACGCTGAGCACCGTCGCGAAGACCCTGGACGACCGCGAGGTCATCACCGCCGCGCTCGACCAGTTGACCTGAGGAGACACCCAAATGAAGATCGACAACGAGTTCACGGTCGGAGTGCCCGTCGAACGAGCCTGGGAGGTGCTCACGGACCTGGAGGCGATCGCCCCCTGCATGCCCGGAGCCCAGCTCACCGGCGTGGAGGACGAGGTCTACACCGGCAAGATCAAGGTGAAGGTGGGCCCGGTCGTCGCGCAGTACGCGGGCACGGCCAGGTTCCTGGAGAAGGACGCCGTCAACCACCGCGCCGTCATCGACGCCAAGGGCCGTGACTCCCGGGGCGCGGGCACCGCCTCCGCCGCCATCACCGCCCACCTCCGTGCCGACGGCGACCACACCGTCGTCACCGTGAACACCGACCTCAAGATCTCCGGCAAGATCGCCCAGCTGGGCAGCGGCATGATCAAGGAGGTCTCCACCAAACTCCTCGCCCAGTTCGTCACCTGCCTCGAATCCAAACTCACCACCCCGGCAGGCCCGGCCGATGGCGCTGCCGTGTCGGTGTCGGCGGAGGATGCGGCGGCGTTGGCCGCCGCTGACAGTGCGACGGCGCCGGTCGCTGAGTCGTCGCCCGCGCGGGATGACGCAGCCGTGCCGACCGCCGCACAGGACGGGGGTGGCGTCGCGTCGGCCGACGCGCGGGCCGCTGGTGCGGGTGGGAGGCGGGTCATTGATGATGATGAGGTGGAGCCGCTCGACGTCATGAGCGTCGCGGGCGGGTCGGTGTACAAGAGGGTGATACCCCTCGTCGTCGGGATCGTGGTCGTCATCGTGGCCGTGATCGTCGTCTGGACCCTTGTCACCTAGCCGCCCCACGCGCCCGGCGATGCTGCCGGGTGTCGATCGGGCCGCCTTCGCCGCCTCGCTGGCCGCGCGGTTGCGGCGGCGGGGCGTGCCCGTGGGACTGACCGGCGTCGATGACTTCCTCCGGGCGATCGACGTGGCGCAACCCAGGACGCTGCCGGAGCTCTACTGGACGGCCCGCATCACCCTGGTTCGGCGACACTCCGAGATCGCGCTCTTCGACGAGGCGTTCGCGGAGATCTTCGAGGCGACGGGTCCCGCGCTCGACCCGCACGCCCGGCGCCGGCCGCTCGCCCGGAAGAACGGCGCGGACGACGCGTTCGCCCCCCTGCCGGACGCGCGAGCGGGCGGCGACGACGCGGGCGGGCTGCCGTGGACGACGCTGCCGGCGGTGGTCGCCGGGGCCGAGGATTCGGACGGCCCGGCGCGTGTGCCCGAGTTGTCGCCGAGTGATGTCGAAGCGCTGGGCGACGTGCCGTTCGAGCAGCTTGACGAGCGGGAGTGCGAGTTGCTCGGCGGCTGGCTGGAGGAGGCGGCGGCGAGCTGGCCGACCCGGCGCAGCCGGAGGTTCCGGGTGTCGTGGAAGGGACGGGGGATCGCGGTGCGGGCGACGCTGACCCGCTCCCGCCGTACCGGATGGGAGCCGTTCCGGCTGGCCGGGAAGGAGCCGGTCGTGCGGCCACGGCGAGTCGTGATGCTCTGCGACGTGAGCCAGTCGATGCGTGCACAGGCCTCGGCCTACCTGCATCTGATGCGGGCGCTGACGATGACCGTGGACGCGGAGGTGTTCGCGTTCGGGACGACGCTGACCCGTCTGACGCCCGTGCTCGCGAGCCGTTCGGCGGCCGCGGCGGTCGAGCTGGCGACCGAGCGGGTGACCGACCGGTTCGGCGGGACGCGGATCGCCACCAACGTACGGGCGCTGCTGTCGTCGCACCACGGCGCGAAGGTCAGGGGCGCGATCGTGCTGGTCGGCTCGGACGGCTGGGACGGCGATCCGCCCGAGGAGCTGGGCGCCGCGATGGCCAGGCTGAGCCGCCGGGCGCACCAGGTGATCTGGATGAATCCCCGGGCCGCCGCCCCCGGCTTCGAACCACGGGTGGCGAGCATGGCGGCCGCCCTGCCGTACTGCGACCTGATGCTGCCCGCGCACACGTTCGGCTCGCTTCGAGACGTGATCGGCGCGGTCGCCGGGTCGCGTTTCCGCTGGTAGCCATGGCCGGAAGCCGGGTATAGGGCATCGGGGAAGTTCGGGGCACACGACGATGGATCGGGCGGGGCTGTGCGGACGGGGGATCCGGACGGGCACGCGGGACACCGGGTTCTGCCGGCTGGCCGCGCGGTCGCCACAACGAGCGGGCTGCTGTCCAGCCGGCGGGGGCCGAAGGTCCAGCTTCGGCATGGCGAGGGTGACCGGGCGCATCTGACCAGCCTGCAGGGGCTGGTGGCCCTGTCCCTCGACGCGCTCAGCTCCGTCGCCTACGGTCCAGAGGCGATCGCCGTCGTGCTGGTCGCCGCGGGCAGCGCCGCCATCGGCTACACCCTGCCGATCACCATCGTCATCGCCCTCCTGCTCGTCATCCTGGTGACGTCCTACTGCCAGGTGATCGCCGCCTATCCGGACGGCGGCGGCTCGTACGCGGTGGCCAAGCAGGACCTCGGTCAGCGGGTCAGCCTGCTGGCCGCCGCCGCGCTCATCGTGGACTACGTCCTGACCGTGGCGGTCAGCCTGACGGCGGGCGCCGCGAGCCTGGCCTCCGCGTTCCCCGTCCTCGCCCCGCACCTTCTCGAAACCTGCCTGGTGGGGCTTGCCGTGCTGACCGCGGTGAACCTCTACGGCCTCGCGGACAGCGCGAAAGTGCTGCTGCTGCCGACTCTGCTGTTCATCGCGACCATCCTCGGCATCGTGGTCGTGGGCCTGCTGCGGACCCAACCGGCGGCAATGGTCGGGACACCGGAGCCGCTGCCGGCCTACGAGGCGGTCAGCGTGCTGCTGATCCTGAAGGCGTTCTCCTCCGGATGCTCGGCCCTGACCGGGGTGGAGGCCATCGCCAACGGCGTGCCGATGTTCCGCCGGCCGAGGGTCCGGCGTGCCCAGCGGACGGAGCTGATGCTGGGCGCGCTGCTGGCCACGATGCTGGTCGGGCTGGCCGCCCTCATCCGGCGTGACAGCGTGGTCCCCCGGGCGGACGTCACCATCCTCGCCCAGCTCACGGCCGGTGCCTACGGTACGGGCTGGCTGTACTACGCGGCCAACATCATCGTCGCGTTCGCACTCGGGCTGGCGGCGAACACCAGCTTCGGCGGCCTGCCGGTGCTGATGAGCCTGCTGGCCAAGGACAACCGCCTGCCCCATCTGTTCTCGCTGCGCGCCGAGCGGCCCGTCCACCGGTACGGGGTCGCCGCGGTGGCGATCACGGCCGCGGTGCTCCTGATCGCGGTCGACGCCGACACCCAGCGGCTCATCCCGATGTTCGCCATCGGGGTGTTCATCGGGTTCACCATCAGCCAGGTCGGACTGGTCCGCCACTGGACGATACGGCGCCCGCCGAGGTGGGTGGGCAAGGTGACGCTCAACGGTGTGGGCGCCGTGATCACCGCCATCGCCGCCCTGGTGCTGCTCTTCTCGAAGTTCACCGAGGGCGCCTGGGTGGTCGTGGTGGTGGTGCCCCTGCTCATGCTGATGTTCAGCCGGATCCAGCGTTATTACACCAAGGTCGACGAGGCGCTCCAACGGGGCAGGCCCCAGCCGGTGCCGCACGCCCCCGATCCGGCGTCCGCGCTGGTCATCGTCCCGATCAGCCCGACGCACGCGGTCAGCGCGCTGACGGAGAAGGCGCTCAGCACGGCGCTGGCCTTCGGCCACGAGGTCATCGCGGTCGCCGCCTCCGACAGCTCCGAGACCACCGAGGACATCCGCAGGAGATGGGACGACTGGAGCCCGGGAGTCGGCCTGGAGGTCATCGAGAGCCCCCGCCACCTGGTGGTCCGCCCCGTCATCGAGTACGTCAAGCGCAAGGAGGCGTCCGGCAGATGGCTCATCGTGGTCATCCCGGGCGTGGTGCCGGCCCATCCCCGCTACCGGATCCTGCACACCCAGCGGGATCTGCTCCTGGCCGCCGGCCTGCGTGACCACACGAAGGCCGTGGTGTGCTTCTCGCAGTTTCAGATCCGGGTCTGATCCCCGGTCCGCCGCGAGCCCCCGTTCTCACGTACTCCAGCGGTCAGCCTCAGGTCTTCAGCAGTGTTCGACTCCGCCTGTGGATGCTTGCGGAGACGGCGTCCCGGATCAGAGGTGCTTCGGTGAGCGATTCGGACTGCTGTGCCCAGGCCACGGAAATGTTCTTCACGAGATCTGACACGACGTCGGCGAGTGCCGCGCCTTCGGCGCCGAGGCGGCGCTCCAGTCGTTCGAAGGTCCGGACCGTGACCGCGTCGAAACGGCGGGAGCCCGCGAACTTCATCCCCAAAGTCTCGTTGTCTCCCATGTACGCAGACGTACACACCAGGTCATAAGCGGGAGACAGGGTCGGCACCCGTGGATCGAGATACAGGAGCGACCAGTTCTTGAGATGAGCGTCCCCGTTGGCGATCAGAACGGTGAAGGCGAGCCGCCGGGCGAACTCACGCAACCCGTCGAGATCTCGGCGGCGATAGATCAGCGCGGCCACCGTCTCGTAGTTGCCGAGGTACTTCTCATTCGGATACACCCCTCGTACCTGGGCGAGATCCTCCATGTGAATGGGATGCCGATCGTTGTCGCGGTCGAAGCGGCGCACGGCGTAGGCCAAAGTCTCCGCTCCTGGCCACATCCGTGACGGCAGCGTGTCCAACTCGTCGCGCTGGTAGAGCCGCACCTCAGGAATGTCGATCCCCACGGCTGCGGCAAGGGACATCATGGCGTGCTCGTTGCGTGGCACTTCGGCATAGGTCCGGTCGGGCAGTTTCACGATCCAATCACCGCCCTGCCCGAAGGCAGGCAAGGTGAGGCGGTCGTTCTCGGCGAGCATGGAAAACTTCAGCGCGACGCCGGCCAATGAGAAGCGCAACTCCTGGTGCCCTTCGGCAGGATGCCCGCCGGGGTGCTCGCTGCTGCTCCCCCACACCTCATCGATGAGGGAATCGTCGTCTTCACACGGAAGCACCCTGACCGCACCCGGGAGATCATGGCCTACCTGGGCCAGTAGTTCCATCTCCCGATCCGCCGACACCCCCCGGTCGGTCGCGATCCAGTCACGCATGACTCCCTCGGGGAGGAGGTTGGAGAACCAGGGCGGAAGTCTGAGGGCGGCAGCCTGCCGACCCCTGAGATTCTGCTCGAAGGCGAGCCCGAGTATGGCTCTGTGTGGATCGCTGAGGTAGCCCTCGCTGAAGATGAAGCGCGTGTGGTCGCCACGCTGTAGCAGCGTTCCGACGCGACCCTCGCCGAGGAGTACGGCGAAACGGTTTTCAGCCAGAGCCATATGCTGCCTCGTCCGGTAGGGCCTGCTCGTCCTCCGGCAGGTCTTCGATCACCAACTCGGACAGGGGCGGGGTGTTCTCGAAGCCCCACTCGCACATCCGCTGGAGGAAACCCGCCAAGTTACGCACCAGTTCCTCCTGCCTAGCCTGGAGGAAGGAGGTGAACTCGCTCGCCCGCAGCAAGGAAATCGCCTCGGGAGAGATGAGGTGTGACGCGAGCACATCGCTCCACGCGGTGTCCTCCAGGAACAGTGGTGGGGTGACGAGCAGGCCACCGATGTCCTTGCCCGCCTCCCTGGCCATGGTGGGAACGAGGACACGGTTGGCGGCCCAGAGGCGGTATTTGGCGTCGACCAGTCTGGAAGGGACGACGTACCGGACGGCGTCGGCAGGCGTGGGGCGATCAACGAGGCATTCGGCGAGGTCGCCGATCTCGGGCCGCTCACCCGAGCTGGGATCGCGCGGCTCCAGCGCCCACCAGGCGCACAGCGTGATCTTCGCAGCGGCCTCGTTGGTCTTGAACCGCCGCAGTTCGGGCAGGGGCGGAGCGGGCCGGTCGACCGTGCTCAGAAGCCCTTGAACCGATCCGGTGAGATCGTGCGGATGGATCTTCGCGCAGAGTGTGCGGACTGCGCCCGTGGTGCTTCCGCGGAAGATTTCGGGCCCGATCAGGGCAGCACGCCAGAACCAGCGCCGCAACAGCCGTCTGTTCGCGGGATCAGGCTCGGGGAAGTGTGCGAAGAGGCGAGCGAGAACCACGAGGAGATAGCGGAAGGGGAGGAGCGTGAAATGTGGCACCCCCGCGTCACTCTGTAGGAATTGCACGGCGCGCCGGATGGCCTCTTCGCCTGCCTGGAAAGCAGTGTCGCGATCCTCTCCCGGAAAATCGCTCACTCCGCGCCGGTCGTCGTCGTCGAACTCCAGGCGGATCTCGCGCTGGACGTCGTGACCGCGCCGAGCCAGAATCGCGTAGAGAACAGTGTCATTGTCGATCCGGCCGAAGTCGAGTTGCTCATCAATGTGCGCGGAGATCTCGTCGATCGTCAGCGCCGGCTGCTCCTCGTCACCCGCGTAGAGAGCGGAGAAGATCTCGGCCCGGCTCAGTCGCTTACCGTAGTTGTTCATGCGGTCGAAGATGTCCTGCAGGACTTCGGCGTTCTCCTGCTCGACCTGATAGGCGGGCATCGGGTACTGGCGCAGAATCGTGGTCAGGTTGAACGCCTTGTCCTGGTAGTCCGCAGCCTCGGGATAGGTCGAGAACCACTTCAGCACCCGGCGCAGATCGAACAGCACCGGTAGGGGGACCACGAAGGGGTCGACTGTGGACGGACGGGAGACGAAGCCGATGTCACGCCCGGGCATCCGTTCGTTCTCGCGCAGGTCGTAGGCCAGGGCGAAACGTGGCTCGTGTGCCGCGTCCTCGTGCAAAGCGTTCGCCAGGCTCGTGATGCGCTGCTGCCCGTCCACGACCCACAATGCCTGGTCCATGCGTGGTGCTTCGATCTGGAGGGCGCCGAGTCTGATGCGTTTCGGAGGAGCCGACCGTACCCAAAGCAACAGGCTGCCAACCGGATACCCTTTGACGATGCTGTCGAACAGGCGGACCACGTCCGCTCGATTCCAGCGGAAATCACGCTGAAAGTGCGGCACCCGGATCTGGCCCCGCCACGCCATGCCGACGAGTTTTTCCAACTCGTACGTAGCCGCACTGGGGCGGGTATCCAATCCGGTCATCATGGATGCTCCTGTTCTCGGGCCTGGATGGAGACGAACACCGGCCCTCTCACCTGATTCTCGCTGACCGGCGTGAACCGGCCGAATCGACGACTGACGTGAGTGACGATCACGTTCAGCCACCGGTTGTTCGCAATGGTCATCCATCATCGGGCTGTCCAGTTGATCGTATAGACGGGACCTGACCTGGGGACGCGATCAGGAAGCACACGTCACCGCCACTGGATGACCGACTCTCTAGCTCCAGAGCGTGATGTGGATGGACGGGCGGAAGCGGCCGACGTTCACGCCCGGGCCGCGCAGCATGGCCTGGGTGGCGCGCGGGCTGGTGACGAACCTGACGAGTTCGGCCGCCGCCGGGGGAGCGCCGCGTTCGGCCAGCGTGAGCGTCACCCAGGTGCCGTCGAAGCGGAGGGACTGGCCGGTGACGCGGGTCAGCCGGCCGTTGGCCAGGTCCTGTCCCACCGCGAACGAGATCGCCGCCGCGACTCCGCTGCCGCGCTTGGCCTCCTCCAGCGCCGCCGCGTGGCTCTGGTAGATCTGCTGGTGCTCCTCCGGCACGTTGAGCCTGCGCAGCATGGTGGGCACGGCGCCGAGGTCGGTCGCGGCCGACGGGCCGAGCAGCCACATCTGCTCGCGCAACTGGTGGAAGCCGACGTCGCGGCCGGCGAACGGGTGGTCGGGCCCGCAGACCACCACGATCTGATAGTTGAGGAACGGCTTGGAGACCAGGGAGCCGTCCACGTTGCCCGGGTTGGGGCCGATCGCCACGTCGACGGTCCGCGAGTGCAGCAGCGCGCCGAACTGCCTCGGGTCGTGCACGCTCAGCTCCACGTCCAGGTCGGCGGCCCGTCCGGCGAACAGCCCGATCAGTCCGGGCGCGGCGTGCTCGGCGAACAGGCTCGACGCGGCGACCCGCAGCAGTCTGCGGCCCTGGGCCGCCTGGCCGACCTCGATGATCGTGCGTTCCTGCAGGCTGAGCAGCTCTGCCGCGCGGCTGGCCAGCCGCAGCCCGCCGGGCGTGAACGCGAGCCCGGAGGCGGTCCTGGCGAACAGCCGGTCGCCGAACTCCTTGCGCAGCTGCCCGATGTGCAGGGAGACGGCGGCCTCGGAGACGTCGAGCTCCGCGGCGGCCAGCTTGACCGAGCCCAGACGCACCACGGCGGCGTACGCGCGCAGCTGGGTGGGGGTCATGGCGCGGACGCCGCCGCTCTAGCGATGACCTCCTCGGTGGTGAGCGGGGTCTTGGGGTGGTGGCTCAGGCACATGGGGACCCGCGTCTTGACGAAGGCACGGCCCTCCGCCGCGAGGTAGAACTCACCGGAGGTCAAACGGGATATCTCGGGCACGCTGCCGCCTTTGGCCTGGGCCATCTCCTTGGCCGTGTTGATCTGGATCGGCGCGTTCAGCAGGCCGAAGAACTGGGTCGCGGCGTTGCCGGGGATCTGGTTGTGCAGCCCCTTGGGCGCCTGGGTGGCGAAGACGAGGCCGAGGCCGTACTTACGGGCCTGGGAGGCGAGCGCCAGCGTGCTGCGCAGGCAGGCGGTCGCGCCTCCGACGGCCGGGGCGAACGTCTGCGCCTCGTCCATCACGAACAGGCCGCCGAGCGGCCGGTCACCGGCGGGGTGCTTCTTGATCCAGGCGAACAGCGCCATCTGGAGCCGGCCGACGAAGCTCTGCCGCTGCTCGTCGGCCGGAAGCCCGGCCAGGCTGATCACCGAGACGCGGGCCCGCTTGCCCGGAGGCGGGGTGAGCAGCAGGCCGGGGTCCACCGGCTCGCCCTCGCCACCGAACAGCGGGTCGTTGTCCATCGCCGCCGTCAGCGACTGGGCCAGGCCGGCCGCGATGCGCGGGGCGTCGGCCAGCTCGCTCACGCCCTCGGGCAACTCGGACAGCAACGCGACCAGGCCCCTGAGGCGCGTCCCGCCGGAGCGGCCGTAGTGCTCGAGCGCCTTCCTGAGCACCGCCTGACCGAGCTGCGCCTTGCCGGTGGAGGCGTTGAGCTTGACCCGGGGCACGATCGAGGCCATGGCCGCCTCCACGGCCTCGGCGAACTCGTCGGGATCGTCGGCCACGTCGGCGAAGTCGGGCAACGGGTGGAAGCTCAGCGGCCTTCCCGTCGCTCGTCTCGGGGTCCAGACGATCACGTCGGTGTTCGCCAGGTACTCGTCGGCCCGGCGCGCGTCGCCGTCCTCCCAGTGCGCCGGTGGCGCCGGCCACCTGTCGCCCAGCCGGGCCAGGTCGTTGTTCGGGTCGAGGACGATGGACGACACCCCTCGCAGGGCGCACTCCTCGATCAACCGCCGGATGAGCACCGTCTTGCCCGACCCGGAGCCGGCGAAGATCGCGGTGTGCTTCCTGAGTGCCTCCAGCTCGACACTCGCCGGCGCGCCGCCCTCCACGGCCCGCCCGACCACGATCCGCGCCGCCGCCTCTGCCCGCCCGAAGCCCGCCGATCCGGTCTGAGCGGGCTGCGTGGGTCCGGTCTGAGCCGATCTGGTCTGCGCGGGTCCGGCCTGCGCGGGTCCGGCCTGCGCGGGTCCGGCCTGGGTGGGTCCGGCCTGCGCGGGTCCGGCCTGCGCGGGTCCGGCCTGGGTGGGTCCGGTGTGGGCGGGTCCAGTCTGGGTGTGTTCGTCCCGAACAGATGCGGTCTGAGCGGGTTCGGGATGAGTGGGAACGGTCCAGGGGGCGGAGAGGGCCTCGGTGAGGAAGGCGATCTGCCGGGTGGGCCGGCGGGAGACCAGCCAGGCGGCCAGGTGCGGCGGCCCGGCCGCGAGCAGCTCCTTGAGCACGGCCAGCTCCCGCAGGTCGTCGTCGCCCAGGGCCAGTGTCCGCCCGCCCGCGCGCTCGAACGCCTCGATGACCTCCCTGGTGCGAGGCCCCCTCGACCACGGGGTGTTCCGCAGCACGAACAACCGCCGCTTGGGCACCTCGGCGTCCAGCCCGGCGGCGACGGCCGCCTTGCGCACCCGGTTCAGCGCCGCGACGGCGTTCTCCGCGCCGACCGCGCGGAACCCCCAGTGCATCTCGTCCTCGGTGGCCTCGTCGAGGGTCCGGCGCAGCCGCGCGTGCAGGGGCGGCTTGGAGCTGGGCGGAGGGTCCTGGCTGAACTCGCGCCCCGCGTCGCCCTGCTCGGCGATCCAGGCCGACAGCCCGGCCGACAGCAGGGCGGGCATGATCGCGTCCTCGGTGGCCGAGTCCGGCACGGGCCGGGCCACGGCTTCGCGCAGCTTGGCGTACAGGGCGTCGATGTCGGCGAGTTCCGCGACGTCGGCGAGCTGAGCGAGGTCGGTGGCAGGCGCCGCCGGGGCCGGGGTGGTGCGCCGGAAGCCGTCCAGCTCCCTGACCTCGCCGTCGTTCAGGCAGGCCTGGACGTGCCCGTCGATCCGGATGAGCAGCTGACGCGGGGTGAAGCCGGGGGCGTCCTCGAAGGCCGAGGGCCGCACCGGCCACGTCGGGTACGGCGGCTCGATCCCGGCCGCCTGGTACTGCACCTCGAACCGTCTGGCCACCAGCCGGCGCCCGGTCTCGGCGTCGGGGATGGTCATCAACGGCGCGGCCTGCCGGAAGCGGTCGCGGACCGTGTCGGTCGCCACCTTCTCGATGAGGGTCCACGTCGCGGGGATGCAGGACACGACGGTGAGGGTGCGGCGGGTGTATTCGCGCAGGGCCATCAGGCCGCCGGCGATCCGCTCGATCATGAGGCGTTCGCCGGCGTCGTGGACCGTCGTGGGATCCGTCGAGGTCAGCGACTGGGCCACCAGCGCGTCGATCTGGTCGACGGCGACGACCGTGGGGCCGGTGAGCGCGAGCAGGTGCGAGATGTCCCTGACGATCTCCTGCGGGGTCCGGTCGACCTGCCTGATGCCCCACCGCGCGCGCTCGCCCGGCTCGCCCTCGGGCACCGACGACAGGTACGCCTCGCCGAGGTCCTGCAGGCCGAGGTCGTCGGAGGCGTAGAGCACGAGCGCCCGCGCGGCGTCCTGGGCCAGGCTGCCGACCTTCCGGTCGAAGCGGCGGAGCGCGCCGACGAACGTTTCGAGCTCCTCCCGGGTGACGGACTTCTTTCCGGTCACCGCCCGTCGTACCATCCTCGGCACGTCCGCCACCGCCGCCAGACGGGACAGGAACACCTTGAGCTGGCTCTCCCCGTTCGCGCCCTCACGGGCGAGGCTGTCGAGGAGGGACACGACCATGCTCTCCCAGAAGCCCTTGGCGTCCAGCAGCCCGGCCAGGACGAAGTAGCCCCCCTCCCGCTGCGTCCGCTCGCGCATCCAGCCGAGCAGGTGCGTCTTGCCCGCGCCGCGCTGGCCCTGCACGACCACGCCGATGGGGCTGGCGTCGGGCCGGCTCCCGGCCTCGGCCAGGCCGTCGAGCAGCACCTTCGTGGACGCGCCGTGCAGGCCCTCCACGTGGAAGTCCGAGTGCCGCCACACGTCGTCGGCGCCTTCGGTGTAGTTGAAGCTGAGTGCCTCCAGGGCGTCGGCGCCGGGGGCCGTCACGGCTTGCCGATCCAGAGCAGGTGCTTGTCCTGGTCTCCGATGATGACGGCCGCCTCCCGATCCTGCGCCGTGAGAGCCTTCTGGTTGGACTCGGGGACGAGGTTGACGTCGGCCAGCCGCTCCATCCGTACGAGGGTCTCGTCGACCCGCTGCCTCGGCGCGTCGCCCAGGAGCGGGCGGAGCCTCGTCAGGCTGACCCAGGCGCCGGGCTCGGCGGCCAGCTCGGCGTAGGCGGCGCGGACGCGCGCCTCCAGCTCGCCCGGCTCCTCGCCCGGGCCCTTCCCGCGCAGGACCTCCTCGGTCGGAACCTCACCGGTCGGAACCTCACCGGCCGGAGCATCCTCGGCCGGAGCCTGTCCCGCCTCGACCTCGGCGGGCTGGAAGACGTCGGCGAGTCGCTGGTCGGTGCGCTCCAGGAAGGCGGGCAGCCAGCCGAGCAGCGCCCGTGCCAGCACCCCCGACGATCCGGTGAACGCCGGGACCCGGCCGGCGCGGAGGTCCTCGGCCAGGCGGGCCCAGCCGGAGTCGGTCAGCACGTGGACGAACGTGCGCCCCTGCTTCCAGCTGTCGACCAGCTTGAGCTCGTTGAGTCTGCGCCGTTTCGCACCGTCGATCGTCAGCCCGCAGCGCTCCTTGAGCTCGCTGTTGGAGATCTCACGGGCCTCCACGGCCAGCACGACCAGGGCGGAGAATTCGGGGAGCGACAGTGCGCGCTCTGACATCGGTCATCCTTCCGGTGTTCCACGGCGACGGCTGAGATACAGCTCGATCTGGCGGACCACGGCTTGCGGGTCGGTCAACACATGGGAATCGGTGAAGCGGAGTACGGCGTAACCGGCGAGCTGGAGGCGTACGTCGCGCCGCCGGTCCTCGTCGAACGTCCGGGGGCGGCGGTGCTCCGGGCCGTCGATCTCGACGACGCACCGTTCGTCCTGCCACAGGAGGTCGACCCGCACCGGGGCGGCCAGGGGGTGCGGCCGGTAGGTCTGGTTCCAGGCCCGTCCGGCAGCCCACGCGTACCGCGCCAGCGCGGCCTCCAGCGCCTGCTCGCTCCGGCTCCCCGGATGCGGCCGCCCGGCCACCGCCGGATAACTCACGCGCGGCCGCCCCTCATCGCCGTCGAGTGGAGGTGTCACGTGCTGGATGCGCTTGGTGTCGAGTGGAGGTGTCACGTGCGGGACGCGGTCGGTGTCGAGTGGGGCGCCGGTCAGCCAGACACCCAGCTGGCCGCGCTGGGCGAGCCACTCGCAACCCGCGACGAGCACCTCCTGGCCGGCCGGTGAGAGCCCGGCGGGCACGTCGACCAGGAGTGCCGCGCGTGACCTGCCGAAGCTCGTGGCGATCACTCGGGCCAGCCCGGCGGCCCGTGTCTCGGGGGAGAACCCGCTGGGCGCGTCAGGCCGGCCGGACAGCGCCAGCTCGGCCAGCTCGGCCAGGAACGGCCCGAAGTGGTCGCTGGCCGACGCCCGGCGCAGAGCCAGCGTGCGTACGGCGGCCATGCCCGCGCCTCCCGGCCCGTCGAGCCCTTCGGCGCCGGGCAGCCAGGCGGGGAACAACGCGACGGCGGTGCGCTGGAGCTCGCACAGCACGGCGGCGACGAAGCCGGTGGTGGAGCGCGCGTCGGCGGGCAGGTAGGTGACGAGCGCGGGGGCGTCGTCAGGCAGGGGGTCGGTCGCCAGCGCGACGGCCTCGGTGTCGGCGCCGTCGAGCCATACTGGCCGGCCGACCGGTAACCGCGCCCACGACCGCACCGACTCGCCGCCTTCGACTGCCCGAACACCTCAGTCTTGGCGACGGTATACGGCCCGCCCGGGAAAGAGAAGCGGGACGGCCTGACGTGCCTCCTCCACTTCGCCGCCAAAGTCGGCGGAATATTCTGCGAGAAATGGGTACATACCTATCGAAGTCCAGCAGAGGGCTTCGCCTCGAGAATGGGTGAGGCGTGCTTCTGCCTGGACTTTTCCTGCATGTGGCCGCCCGCTGAACAAGGAGCAGGTATGGCTGTCCAGGAACTCGTGCTCACCGAAATGACCGCCGAACAACTCCTCACCGAGATGGTCAACCCGGATACGCCCGAGAGCGCCCGCGAGCGGTTGCGTGAGCGGTTGGTGGAGATGCACGACCGGCTCGCGCACGAGATCGCCCGGCGCTACCGCTACCGGGGCGAGCCCATGGAGGATCTGCTCCAGGCCGCGTACGTGGGCCTGATGAAGGCGATCAACGGCTTCGACGCCTCCCTCGGCCACGAGTTCAGGGGATACGCGGTCGTCACCATGACGGGCGAGGTCAAGCGCCACTTCCGGGACCGCACCTGGGCCATCAGGGTGCCCCGCGTCTACCAGGAGCGCCGTTCCGAGCTCAACAAGCTCAGCTCCGACCTCTCCCAGGACCTCGGCCGGGCGCCGACCGTCGCCGAGCTGGCGGCCCGGATGAACATCTCGCAGGAGGACGTGCTGCTGACGCTCGACGCGTCGGCCGCCTACAGCACCCTGTCGCTCGACGCCCCGCTGGGCGGCCCCGACGACGACGCCACGCTCGGGGACGTCATCCCCGAGGAAGACCACTCGCTCAGCGTCCTGATCGACAAGCACGCCGTGAAACCGCTCATCGACTCCCTGCCCGCGCGGGAGAAGAAGATCCTCCTGCTGCGCTTCTACGGCAACATGACGCAGTCGGAGATCGCCGCGGAGTTCGGCATCTCGCAGATGCACGTCTCCCGCATCCTGCGCAACGTCCTCTCCCAACTGCGCGCCGGGCTGTCGGACTAGCGGCTGCCGGACCAGCGGCTAGTCGGACCAGCGGCTCGTCCGACCAGCGGCTCGTCCGACCAGTGGTCAGTCCTGCTCGGCCATCGCCTGGCGGATCAGGTCGCGAGCCCGGTCCATCATCGCGATGGGAGCGCCGAGCACCATATTGGTCACCGCCGACTCGATCCCCGGATGGGGATGGGTCGGCGCCAGCGCGGCGGCGGCCTTGACCCAGGCCGCCAGCGCCCGGCGCTGGGCCACCGACGTGGTGGCGCGCAGCCTCGGGAACTCGACCCTCTCCTCGTTGCGGGCGTGCTCGGTGACGGCGGCGCGCAGCGCGGCGAGGCGCGTCTCGAATCCGCGGGCGTCCGGCCCCGTCCGGTCCAGGTCCCTCAGCAGTTCCTTGGCCTCCCTCTCCTCGGTCAGGCGCTCGTCGACGACCGCGTCGCCGTCATGGAGCACCAGCCGGGCGTAGGGGTGGACGATCTGCTCCTCGATGGTCTCGTGTACGGCCAGCAGCCGCACCAGGCGGGTGAACGACTCGTACCGGCGGCCGGCGGACGCCCGCTCGACCTCGTCGAACAGGTCCTGGATCATCACATGCTGGGCCACCAGCAGATCGACGACATCGGTCTCTTCCATGGTTTCCGGCATGACGGGGGACTCGGGCATGGTGTTCCTCTCGCGGGGTCGTCGAACGTGGCGGGCCCGCGCCGCCGGGCGCGACGGCCGGGCCCACGTGAGGAGCTATCCGGCGTGAGCGGCCCGCTCGTTGGGCACGCAGTGCGTCATCTTCAGGTCGCTGACGTCGCGCGGCCCGTTGGCGCCCAGGTTCGACAGGCGTGCCCGCTCCTCGTCGGTCAGGGTCTGCGTGTCGAGCGGCGGGAGGTCGGCGACGTCCTCGGGACGGATGCCGAGCCCCTCGCCGACGCGCAGGCCGAGGTCGTCCTCCACGAGCAGAAAGTGCCAGACCATCCGCTCCTGGACGCGCGGGTCGCACTGCTTGAGCGCGGTGATGAAGTTGTCCACCAGGTCGTCGCGCTCCCACTGCTCCATCAGCAGGTAGCGCTGACCCGCCTGGACGTAGTCGTTGGTCCGCGGGATGCGCTTGCGGGTGAGCCGTCCGGAGATGACCGGGCCCTGCTCGTCCACGGTCGGGTAGTCGGCCTCGCGCAGCCCGTCGACCAGCGATGGCTCGTAGTTGATGTGCGGGCTCTCCCCAGCGGTGTCGACGAAGTAGGTCATCTGGCCGTCGCGCTGGTTGGTGCGGACCGGAGAGTTGCGCGCCTGGTTGATCGGCAACTGCAGGTAGTTGGGGCCGACTCGGTAGCGCTGGGTGTCGCTGTAGGAGAACGTCCGGCCGACCAGCATCTTGTCGTCGGAGAAGTCCAGGCCGTCGATGAGCACGCCGGTGCCGAAGGAGATCTGCTCGTTCTCGGCGAAGTTGTTGTCCACGTTGCGGTTGAGCACCATGCGACCGACCGGCCGGGCCGGGAACTCGTTCTCGGGCCACACCTTGGTGTCGTCGAGCGGGTCGAAGTCCAGCTCGGGGTGCTCGTCGTCGCTCATGACCTGCACCAGCAGCTCCCACTCGGGGTAGTCGCCGCGGTCGATCGCCTCGTGCAGGTCTCTGGTCGCGTGCCCGAGGTCGTTCGCCTGTACGGCCGCCGCGTCGGCCTCGGTCATGCTGCGTACGCCCTGCTTGGGCATCCAGTGATACTTGACCAGGACCGTCTCGCCCTGCTGGTTGACCCATTTGTAGGTGTTGACGCCGAAGCCCTGCATGTGCCGGTAGTCCGCCGGGATGCCGCGCGGGCTGAACAGGTTGACCAGCATGTGGATGCTCTCGGGCGTCTGCGACATGAAGTCGAAGATCCGCGCGGGCTCCTGCCTGAAGGTCACCGGATCCGGCTTGAGCGCGTGGATGACGTCGGGGAACTTGATCGCGTCCCTGATGAAGAAGACGGCGAGGTTGTTGCCGACCAGGTCCCAGTTGCCGTCCTCGGTGTAGAACTTGATCGCGAAGCCGCGCGGGTCGCGGGCGGTCTCCGCCGAGTCGCGCCCGCCGATGACCGTGGAGAACCTGACCGCGACATCGGTGCGCTTGCCCTCCTCCTGGAAGATCTTCGCTCGGGTGTAGCGGCTGATCGGCTCGTCGCCGAGTCTGCCGTACGCCTCGAAGAAGCCGTGGCTGGTGACCCCGCGGGCATGGACCACGCGCTCGGGGATCCGCTCACGGTCGAAGTGGCTGATCTTCTCGAGGAACTGGTAGTTCTCGAGCGTCGCCGGGCCGCGCGCGCCCACGGTCCGCTGGTTCTGGTTGTCGTAGACCGGATGTCCCTGCCGGTTGGTCAGCACCTCGCGCTTGCCGCCCAAGTGGGATCCTGTGCTCGGATTGTCAGTCATGTCCCCGGTTTCCTCTCCCTCGATGGGCCTCTTCCCACCCGGTCATCAAGGCCCGATGCCCCGAGAGCAAAGAGTCATCCCCGATCCGGCCGGAGAGTGCGCGCGGCTTGAGGGGATGTTCGCCGGGTAACAGACGCGGAGCAAACCCGATCAAGGCAGGTCGCAGCCGAACCATGGAGTCGTGAAATGGACGTACCCGCTGTCGTCTGGTGGCTGACGGTCATCGGGATCGCCGGCCTGCTCGTGTTCGACTTCGTCTTCCACGTGCGCAAGGCGCACGCTCCGACACTCTCCGAGGCCGCGTGGTGGTCGGCCGGCTACGTGGGCGTCGCCCTGCTCTTCGGGGTCGGCGTGTGGTTCTTCGGCGACGCCGAGATGGGTGTTCAGTACTTCGCCGGTTACGTGACGGAGAAGGCGCTCTCGGTCGACAACCTGTTCGTCTTCCTCGTCATCATGTCGAGCTTCAAGGTGCCCCGGGCCTCCCAGCAGAAGGTGCTGCTCTTCGGCATCGTCTTCGCGCTGGTCGCCCGGACCGGGTTCATCTTCCTCGGCGCCGCGCTGATCAACACGTTCGCGTGGGTGTTCTACCTCTTCGGCCTCATCCTGCTGATCACCGCCGGCCAGCTGCTCAAGCCCGAGAGCGAGGAGGGCCACTCGTCGGACAACCTGGTCGTCCGCGTCGCCCGCAAGATGCTGCCCGCCTCCGACACCTACGATGGCGACAAGCTCTTCACGGTCGCCAACGGCAAGCGGGTCATGACCCCGATGCTGCTGGTCATGATCGCGATCGGTGGCACCGACCTGCTCTTCGCGCTCGACTCCATCCCGGCCATCTTCGGCCTGACCCAGAACGTCTACCTGGTCTTCACCGCCACCGCGTTCGCCCTGGTCGGGCTGCGCCAGCTGTACTTCCTCATCGACGGGCTGCTCGACCGGCTCATCTACCTGGCCATCGGGCTGGCCGCCATCCTCGCCTTCATCGGCGTGAAGCTGATCCTGCACGCCCTGCACGAGAACAACGTGCCGTTCATCAACGACGGCGAGCCGGTGAAGGTGGTCGAGATCAGCACCGGGCTGTCCCTCGCGGTCATCATCGGAGTCCTCGTCGTCACCGTGATCGCCTCCCTGGTCAGCGCCAAGGGGCGGGCGCAGAACGCGGTGTCCTGCGCGCGCCGCCACGCCACCGAGTACCTGTACGTCGAACGCGACCCGGTCCGGCGCGAGGAGATCTTCCGCGACCTGCTCGCGGAGGAGGCCGCGATCCGCAAGCTGCCGGAGAAGTACCGGGCCAGGATCCGCGACGAGGAAAAGCTGATGGACCTGCTCCGCAGGGCGCACGCCGAGCACGACTCGCACGCGCCGGGCTGACGCCGTCCCCTCGGTCGCGGCTCACCCGATGAGCAGCAGGTGGCCCAGGGAGTCACCGGCTCACCTGATCCGCGCGGCTGTCCCGAGCGGCTCCGGCCGGCTGAAAGTTTCATGTCGGAGGGCTGATGAGGCGTGCGGGAGGGGCCGTCAGGACGGCGTGCGTTGACATCCGCCACCGCGTGCCAAGACCCTGTTGGGAGCGCTCCCACACGTAGGTCCCGTGAGGAGGTGACGCCGCCAACCGTCGTGCGACCGTTCCACGACACCATCCCGCCCGGGTGGCTGACGCGGCCGGCGGGGAGAACCCCTCCTCTCCCCGCCGGCCGCGTTCCGCGTGCCGGGTCCCGGCCTCCCGCCGCTCCACGGGGCCGCCGCCTCGCGTGTCGGTCAGCGGGCCGCCCGGATCCGTCAGCGGGTCGCCCGGACGAATCTCTCGCGGGCCGCCTCGATCGCGTCCTCGTCGCCGAAACCGCCGAACGCCTCGTCGTGATAGCGCTCGGGGATCAGCTCCCTGACCCGTTCCGGGTAACCGGCGCCGGACTGCGGCACCCGTACCCGGTCGGGGGTGCCCAGCCGGACGGCGATCGGGCCGGACGCGCGCACCGAGACCGACCATCCGGCGCCCGGGCCGGTGATCGCGCACATGTGGTGCGCGTAGACCCACGTCACCTCCGCCACCGTGCCGGCGTCGGCCGGGTCGGTGCCGAACACGTCCACCGCGCAGACCACGCGCCCGGCGTCCGGCCCGAACTCGTGCCCGTGCTCGTGGTGCTCGGCCGGTGAGGCCCGCTCCAGCAGGGCCGTCACCCGGTCGGTGAGCCGCGCGCGCAGCTCCTGCCTCCCGGACAGGTGCAGGTGGACGACCAGCGCCGCCCCGGCGAGGACGGCCAAGGCCACGGCGGCGGCCACCACCGTCCTCGTCCGGCGCGGCGCCGGCCGGCGAACTTCCGTCGTCATGCGCCGACGCCTACGGGCTTGAGCAGGTCAGCGCGGGCGCGGGATCCGGAGCGGTGCCCGTGGCGTTGAACCCGAACGTGGTGGTCGAGTTCGCCGCGAGCTGCCCGTTGTACGCGGCGTTCTTGACCGTCACGGACGGCGGTTGCCCGGTCAGCACGCCGTTCCAGGGCGAGCCGTCGAACCCCTGGCCGCCACCGTACGTCCAGCGGACCGTCCAGCCGTTCAGCGTGCTCGCCCCCTGGTTGCGCACGGTCACCTCGGCCTGGAAGTGGCCCGGCCAGTTCGGGGTGGCGATGGTGCGCCAGGTGGCGGCGCACCCGCCGCCGGTCGGCGTGGCGGTGGGTGTGACCGTGGGCGTGACGGTCGGGGTCGGCGAGGACGTGCCGCCCGGGCCGACACCGGTGACCTCGCCGTTGCCGCCGTCGAAGACGACGTCGGAGCAGCTGTAGAAGTTCTCCTGGCTGTCGGCGCGGATCCAGTGGATGTAGATCATGTGCCGGCCGGTCTTCCCGGACGGCAGTTGGACGTTCCAGTGGTAGTAGTTGAGCCCGCCCGGCCCGCCGGACTGCGGCGGGTCGGTCACGCTGCCGAACGACTCCAGGTCGGACCACTTCAGCGGCCCGTTGGGGTTCCAGCCGTTCTTGGTGACGTAGTAGACGAACGAGCCCGGGTGCGAGGCCCAGTTGCTGTGCTTGACCTGGATGGTGGCGCCCGAGGTCAGGTGGGTCAGCGGCCAGTCGGAGCGGACCGCGTTGTAGGCGCTGAAGTCGTACGGCCCGCCGGTGCCGCCGCTGCAGAGCTGCCCGTCGGGGATGAACCCCGAGGTCCGGCCGCCGCCGTCGGAGCGCAGCACGGCGAACCAGTTGTACAGCGGAGTGGTACCGCTCTGCGCGACGGCCGCCGCGCACGCGGGGTTGTAGGAGATGATCTGCCCGTTGTCCCGGAGCCCGTCCTGCCAGCACAGGAAGGTACGGGCGCCGGGGAACATCGTGACGCCGTGGGCCTGGGCCTGACGCGGGATCATCAGGGCGGTGGTGACCAGGGCCACGGCCAGCGCGGCCACGAGGGCCGCCGACCGGAAGAGTCTCATGGGGATTCCCTTGTTCGAACGACAGAGGAACCCGCCCACGACCTACCCGCCCGGCAGCAGTCGCGCGAACGCATTGAAACACGTACGAACCGGACCGGCAACGTGCGGTGAAACTTTCAGCCGGACCCGGCCGGTCGATCAGTCCTGCCGCCGCCCGTCGACCAGCCGGATCCCGCTGATCATCTCGATCTGGATGGAGATGACCTGGTCCATCTCGGGCTCGACCCAGGGCCTGAGCAGCTTCCGGTACCGGGTGACGGCGGCGGGCTCGGTGACGAGCCGGGCGGTGCCGGTGACGATGACGCTCCAGCCCACGTGCTCGACCGGATCCAGGTCCTCGGCCTCGTAGGCCACGACCGCGCCGCCCCGTACCGCCGAGTGGGAGACGATGGCGGCCCCCAGATGGCTGCGGATGATCACCGCTTCCTCGTCGACGATGTGGTTCACCGGGCGGATCGCGGGCAGCGCATGCTGGGTGAAGACGACCCGGCCCAGCGTGACGCTGCGGAGGAGGTCGAGGGACTCGCGCTCGGTCAGCTTCAGCGTGCGCCGCGGCGAGGGGGCCGTCGTGAGGGACTCCGCGGGGGAGGTCGCGGGGGAAGGCATGGTGTCTCCCGTCTCGTGATGCTGCTCCAGGCGGACGCCGGGGGGCGTGCTCATCTCGGCTCCAGGCGGCCGGCGGGTGGTGTGCTCATCTCGGCTCCAGCGGGCGCTCGGGGCCGTGCTCAACTCAGGCACCTTGCATGATCCGGTCGTAGGCGAGGACCGGGCCGTCCAGGCAGGCCCGCAGCACGCCTCCGGAAGGGGCGAGCCGGCACCGGCCGCAGCGCCTGTTGCCGCACCGCAGGAACGAGTGGGCGGCCAGCTGGACCGACGCGGCGGGCAGCCCACGGTCGATCAGCGCCCGCGCGGTGTCGCAGGCCATCGGCCAGGGGCCGGCCACCAGGGCGATCGTGTTGCCGGGGTCGAGGTCCAGCTCGCCGGCGGCGGCGCTCATGTCCGGTCCGGGCGACAGGCGCACCCCGTCCCGGCCGGCCAGGTCGCGCCACTCGGGTCGCGACAGCCAGCGTTCGCAGCCCCCGGCCCACATGCGGACGCTGCGGACACCCCGCGCCTCGGCCTGCTCGACGAGCGGGCTCAGCAGGGCGACCCCGGTGTCCCAGCCGATGAGCACCAGGTCGCGACCGGTCACGGACTCCAGGTCCCAGCCCGCGCCCATCGGCCCCCTGACCTCGATCAGGTCGCCGACCACGCCCATGGTCTGCCCGCACGGCACGCGCAGCGTGGTCACCTGGACCACCGCGTCGCCGCACGCCTCCGTCAGGTCCGTCACGTCGACGGCGGGCACCTGCACCCCGCCCTCCAGGTCGAGCACCCAGTACTGCCCTGGCAGCGGCCGGGTGGCCGGTCGGTCCGCGCCGGCCTTGGGCGGGGACGCCGGTGTCAGGGACAGGGTCACCCGCCCCGGCCCGTCGGTCCGCCGCTCCACGACCCGGTGCGGCCGGGGAGCCGTCGCCCATCTCCGATCACGCTCGTCACCAGGCACGACAGCCTCCTCACGGCCCATATCCGAATGATTTTCAGCACAGCGCACCATCAGGGTTCCGGCTGGTTCCGGGGACGGCTAGGGTCGAAAGTCCCCTCTTCGTGTTCCCGGTTTTCGTGTCCTCGGCCTTCGCGTTCCTCGG
>NZ_BMNH01000001.1:196614-338605 GCF_014646355.1 Nonomuraea cavernae | reverse complement strand
CGGCCTTCGCGTTCCTCGGCCTTCGCGTTCCTCGGCCTTCGCGTTCCTCGGCCTTCGCGTTCCTCGGCCTTCGCGTTCCTCGGCCTTCGCGTTCCCCGGCCCGCTTCGTGTTCTGGGCTCCGTGCCCGCAGGCGCGGGTGACGGGTGACCCTAGGAGCCGGTGATCGTCTTGTCGGCTCCCAGGGCCTTGGCACGGGTCTGGAGGGTGGTGCGCAGGGCGGTGGCCTCCTTCGTGGCGTTCGCGGTGTCGGCCCGCTCGTTCAACCCGTAGGAGTCGAGCACGCCGTCCAGCAGCTTCAGCGCCGTCCCGTTCTCCAGCAGCTTCGCGTACAGGTCCCGGTACTGCTCCTCGTACGACTGCTTGAAGGCCGGAGTCGCCAGGAACCTGTCCTTCAGCGCATGACCCATCCGCATGCCACCCGGCCGCTCCCCGCCGGGCTGCCGCTGGCCGGGCGTCTGCGCCGTGGGCTGTCGCTGTTGCCGGTCGGGCGTCCGCGTCGTGGACTGTTGCTGATCGGGCGTCTGGGTCGTGGGCTGCTGCCCGTCCGGTCGGCGCGCGCCGAACCCCATGCCGATCGTGTCGTGCGGCCCGGCCTCGGCGTCGCCGCTGAAGACCAGGTTGAGGTCCCAGCTGATCACCTGGAACTTCCGGGAGTCGAGGTCGTACCAGAGGTAGTAGTTACGCCCCGGGCCGGACATGTCGTCGAAGTTCAGCATCAGGTTCTGCAGGACGAGGTAGCGGGCGAACGACTCGACGTCCAGCCGGTCGGCGAGCCCGGCGGCGAACTCCTCGTCCGACGCCTGCTCCACCCACTTGACCAGGCCGATCACCGGCTGGAGATCCTGCTCGCCCTTCCGGTTGACCTGCTTGAAGTCCTCGGTGTACTCGGTCTGGTCCTCGCCCTTGTACGAGAAGTCGCTGGACGCCAGAGACTTGTAGAGCACGCCCGTGCCCAGCCGGGAGGCGTAGTCCTCGTCCAGATACTCCACCAGCAGCCGGGGCGCGGTGGTGCGGCCGTTGACCTCGAAGGCGCTGTAGGCGAACCGCTGCGTCGGCTCGCCGGCGGCGTCGACGAGCGAGATGGCGAGCGATTCGTTGAGCAGCGTCGTCGACCGCATCGCGCCGGGGCGGACGGCGATCTGCGAGTGGCCCTGGTAGCGGCGGCCCTCCACGAACTCGTCGAAGCTGATCAGCCACGGCAGCGTCTCGGGCTCCTCCGCCTTCAACGACCCGCCGGCCCCGCCGGGAAATCCGCCCCCTCCGGGCGGCTGATCCTGGCCCTGCGGCCGGCCGTTCCCCGGTGGCTGAAAGCCCTCAGGCGGTTGGAGGCCCTCCGGGAGGCCCTCCGGGGGTTGGCCGCCGTCGAGTCGCCGGCCGCCGCCGGGCATGCCGCGCTGGCGGGTCTGGCCGTTCCAGCTCAGCCCGCTCAACGTCGAGTTGCCCTTGAGGCGGATCCCGACGCTCGGGATGGTGGTCCCGTCGATGGTCAGGTCGGCTTCGACGTACTTCTTGTCGCCGTCCTTGAAGTACTCCTGGAGCATGTCCTGGTAGCTCTCGTCGCGGAAGGTCAGCTTCACCTCGTGGGGCACGGAGGTGTCGAAGAGCTCCTTGGCCCCGGTGACGTTCTGGGTGACGGTGTCGGCCGAGGCTGTCTGGACGCGGGTGACGTACGGGCGGATCGTCCCGGTTCCGAAGACTCCCGCGCAGACGGCGAGGAACGTCAGGCAGGCCGCCACGAGTTTCCAGTGCTGCCGGAGCCTGATCGGGACGCGGTGCCGCAGCCGGCGACGGTTGGTGGGCTGGTCCACGACGCTACAGGTCCGTCTGGTCGTATCCGGTCAGCACGGTGACCGATTGACCGCTGTTGCGCTCGCGCAGGGCGGAGATCAGGTCGGCGGGCTCACCACCCTTCTTGATCTTGACCGTGTACATCAGCTCGGTCAGCGCCCCGGCCCTGATCGACTCCATGCTGACCAGCTCGAACTCGTCGGTGTGCCGGACCAGTACGTCCTGGATCGCGGGGGTGTGGTCGCCGTCCGACGGCACCTGCACCTTGACCACCTGGCGCCGCACGTTGAGCGCGAACCAGTTGAACCGGTTCATGACCAGGATGATCAGCGAGATCGCCACGGCGGCGACCACGGCCAGCAGATAGAAGCGGGTGCCCACGGCCATGCCGATCGCCATCACCAGGAAGATGAACCCGACGTCCCTGGTCTCCTTGATGGCGTTGCGGAAGCGGACCACCGACAGCGCGCCGACCAGCGCGAAGGCGCGGGCGATGTTGGAGCCGACGACCAGCATGATCAGCGAGATGAGCATGCCCAGGACGACCAGCGTCTGCACGTACGACTGGCTGTAGGACACGTTGCGGTGCGTCGCCCGGTAGACCCAGCCGATCATGGCGCTGAGCACGAAGGACAGCGTCATCGCGATGGCGATGTCCGCCACGCTGAACGTGCCGGAAAGGTCCTGGAAGGTGAAGTCCATCGGGGTCAGGCCTCCGTCGAAGCGATCGACCGGTCGAAGCCGAGGTCGAGGTCATGGTCCGGAATGTGGAAGATCGACCGTGGCGCCCGTCCGTGGGCCTCCACGCTCTGGCAGTACTTGGACACCCGCACCACCTGCAGGTTCCGCTTGGCGGTCAGGTCGGTGAGCCAGTAGGGGACCCGCTCGTTCGCCTTGACCTCCATGATCGCCTTTCTGGGCGGGACGATGAACCGGTTCTGGGCGTCGGCGCCCAGGTGGAAGTCCCGGTCCCGGCCGCGGACGCGCTGGTCGAAGGTGACCCGCAACCCCACGTCGGCCTCCCGTCCCAGGTAGGCGTGGCGCTGGTAGCCGGTCATCGCGGTGGCGCGCAGGTCGAGCCGGCAGACCAGGTCGAGGACCTCCTCCAGGAAGCCGCGCGTGGAGGGGTCGTGCTCGACCAGCTCGCGCCCGTCGCACAGCCGCAGCGCGTCGTGGTACGGCAGGCGGACCCGTCGTTTCTGGGTGACCCGGTTGACCCGCTGCTTGATCTCGACGAAGACAGGGGTGTCGGGGCCCACCGCGAACCGGTCGCCGTAGTGCCGGATCCGCAGCTTCCTGCGGAACCTGAGGCCCTCGATCTTCTCCCAGTAGAACCGCAGCTGCCGGGTGTCGTAGTAGACGCTCCAGATGCCGTAGCCCTGGTCGCCGCTGTGCTTGTCGCGGTCGAGAACCTGCTCCAACTCCTCCCGGAGCTCGCCCACCAGGGCCGCGTCGACCAGGTACTTGATCTCGTAACGGTTGAAGGCGTGCAGCTTGCTCGGTGCGCGCAGCGCGTGCCCGAGCTCGCCGGTGGTGGCGGGGGAGGGCGCGCGCTGCCCGGCGGGCTCACCTGCGGGAGCGGCACGATTGCGGAGTCTTCGCAGCATGACTCTCCTTCCTTGACGGAAGGCATTTGACAGCAACAACCTGGGAATAATGTGTGAACGGCTCACAAATCGGTGCTCACCCGACGGTGTACGGGCTCAGCCCGCCGTCGGCCCGGCGACGGGCAGGATGACGCGGAACGCGGTGCCGCGGCCCGGCTCGCTGCGCGCCTCGACGCGGCCCTCGTGCGCCTCCACCAGGGCGGCCGCGATGGCCAGCCCCAGGCCGGTGCCACCACTCTCGCGAGAGCGGCCGGCCTCGGCCCGGTAGAACCGGTCGAACACGTGAGGCAGGTGCTCGGGCTCGATGCCCGGCCCGTCGTCCCGCACCTCGACGAACGCGGCCCGTCCGGCCGGGGCGATCAGCGTGCCGGCGGAGGTGACGCCCGGCTCCGGAGGTCCGGGCGCGGTGAGGTGCCCGACCGTCACCCGTACGGCCGTGCCCGGCGGCGTGTGGGCCAGGGCGTTGGCGACCAGGTTGGCGACGACCTGGTGGAGGCGGTGCTCGTCCCCCACCACGCGCACCGGGCCGTCGGCCGGCGCCAGCTCGATCTCCCGATCCGGCTCGGGGATCCGCGCGTCGTGCACCACGTCTCCGGCGATGACGCGCAGGTCCACGTCGCTCAGGTCGAGGGCGCGCTCCTGGTCGAGCCGGGCGAGCAGCATCAGATCGTCCACCAGCACGCCCATCCGCTCGGCCGCGCCCTCGACGCGCCCCAGGATGCGCGCCACCGCCGGGTCCCGCTCGCCCCGGCCGTGCCGGTACAGCTCGGCGAACCCGCGGATGGAGGTGAGCGGGGTGCGCAGCTCGTGTGAGGCGTCGGCCAGGAAGCGGCGCAACCGCAGCTCGGAGTCCTCCCGCCGGCGCAGCGCGTCACCCAGGCGTTCGAGCATGACGTTGAGCGCGTGACCCAGCCGGCCGGTCTCGGTCCGCGGGTCGCTGTCGGGCACCCGGCGATCGAGGTCGCCGGCGGCGATCGCGGTGGCGGTCTGCTCCATCCGGGTCAGCGGGCGCAGGCCCAGCCGTACCACGGCGAGCGCCACGACCCCGAGCAGGACCAGGATCAGCGCCCCCGTCGCCACCTCGATCAGCAGCAGTTGCCGGACGGTGCTCTGGGTGGCCTCCAGCGACATGGACACCGCCACCCGGTCGCCGTTCGGCGAGCGCACCACCAGCGTGCGCCAGTCGGCCGCCTCCGTCCGGGCGGGGACGGTGACGGGCCGCGCCGGCACCATGGCGATCGCCTCGGCGGGAATCGCGGGGCCATCGGCCGAACCGGGCGGCACATCGCGCAGGAGGGTTCCGGACGGATCGTAGAAGGCGACCCTGAACTGGGTGGGCAGCTCGACACTGCCTTCGCGGGGCCGCGGCGCGGGTGGCGGAGGCCGGCCCGCGCGGAAGGTGGCGGAGATCTCGTACAGCTGGGTGTCCACGCGCGAGATCAGCGACCGCTCCAGCAGCAGCACCCCGGCGCCGGCGAACACCGTCAGCGCGGCCGCCGACAGCCCCAGCAGGGCCGCCAGCAACCGGTGCCGCAACGGCCACGGCCTGCCTACCGTCGCCACCCGGCTCCCCCCTGACCGGGCCCCCGCAGGCAGTAGCCCACGCCGCGCAGCGTGTGGATCAGCGGCGGCCCCTCGACGTCGATCTTGCGGCGCAGATAGCTGATGTAGGACTCGACGATCCTGCTGTCGGCGTCGACGTCGTGGTCCCAGACCCGGTCGAGGATCTGCGCCTTGCTCACGACCCGGTCAGCGTTGATCATCAGGTAGCGCAGCAGGGCGAACTCCGTCGGCGACAGATGGATGCGCCGCCCCGCCCGCCGCACCGCGTGGGCCTCCTCGTCGAGCTCCAGATCGGCGTAGCGCAGCAGACCGTCGTCGCGGAACTCCTCCTGGGCGCCGGTGCGGCGCAGGATGGCCCGGATGCGCAGCACGACCTCCTCCAGGCTGAACGGCTTGGTGACGTAGTCGTCGCCTCCCGCGGTCAGCCCGGCGATCCGGTCGGCCACCGTGTCACGGGCGGTGAGGAACAACACCGGCGGCCCGCCGCCGTCCGGCCGCAGCCGCTGCGCCACCGCGAACCCGTCGAGATCGGGCAGCATCACGTCCAGCAGGACGAGGTCGGGCCGCTCCTCGGCCACGCTCTCCAGCGCCCGCCGCCCGGTCTCCGCGGTGCGCACCCCGAACCCGTTCAGCTCCAGGGCGTCGCGCAGCAGCTCGCGGATGCCCGGTTCGTCGTCGACCACGAGCACCAGCGGACTCTCGGCGGGCCTCGGCCACGGGAGGGAGTCGTTCATGGGAGTCGTTCTACCTGATGTCGCTTTGAATACGATGAGAGCTCTTCGCTGCCTGATCACGACAGGGAGGCGCCTCGTTGACCGCCGTGACGCCGTTCAGGGTCGAAGTGCCCGACGCCGACCTGGAAGACCTGCGCGCGCGGCTGCGTCGTACGCGATGGCCTGAGCCGGAGACGGTGACGGGCTGGGAGCAGGGGGTGCCGCTAGCCTACCTACGCGATCTGTGTGCTTACTGGGCCGACGGCTACTCCTGGCGCGCGGCGGAGGCCCGGCTCAACTCCTTCGCCCAGTTCCGCACCGAGCTCGACGGGCTCGGCGTCCACTTCCTGCACGTCCGCTCGCCGCACGAGGGGGCGTTGCCGCTCCTCATGACCCACGGCTGGCCCGGCTCGGTCCTGGAGTTCCTCGACGTGCTCGGGCCGCTGACCGATCCCACCGCGCACGGCGGTGCCGCCGCCGACGCGTTCCACGTGGTCTGCCCCTCGCTGCCGGGCTACGGCTTCAGCGACCGCCCGGCCGAGCCGGGCTGGGGCGTCGAGCGCATCGCCGACGCGTGGATCACGCTGATGTCCCGGCTCGGCTACCAGAGGTACGCCGCGCAGGGCCACGACTGGGGCACCAGTATCAGCACCCTCGTCGCCCAGCGCGACCCGCGCCACGTGACGGGCATCCACCTCGTCCCGCCGCTCGCGCCACCCGACCCCGCGACCTTCGACGACCTGACCGAAGGGGAGCGGGTCGCGCTCGCCGCGCTGGAACACGCCAAGGAGTGGGAGGACGGCTACTCCGTCCAGCAGGCGACCCGCCCGCAGACGATCGGCTACGGGCTGGTCGACTCTCCGGCGGCGCTGTGCGCGTGGCTCGTGGAGAAGTTCCGGTCGTGGTCCGACCGGGAGAGCGCGCTCGGCCGCGACGAGTCGCCGGACGACCCGGAGAGCGTGATCAGCCGCGACGAGCTGTTGGACAACGTCACCCTCTACTGGCTGACCGGCACCGGCGCGTCGGCCGCCCGCCTCTACTGGGAGAGCATCCGGCGGATCGGTGAGTGGATGACCGAGTCGACGGGCGAGACGGTCGACGTTCCCACGGGCTGCTCGGTCTTCCCCGGCGAGGTGCCCCGCCCGTCGCGGCGCTGGGCGGCCAGGCGGTACACCGACATCCGCTACTGGCACGAGCCCGCCAGGGGCGGCCACTTCGCCGCGCTGGAGCAGCCCGGGCTGTTCGTGGACGAGGTACGCGCCTGCTTCCGCGCCCTCGGCCGCTGAGCTGTGATCAGGCGGCCGATCGGCCTCGCTCCGGGATCAGCGGCCGGAGCGGGGGCCGGAGCGGGGGCCGATGATCATGCCGGCTCCGACGGTGCCGTTGGTCGCCTCGTCGATGAGGATGAACGCGCCGGTCAGCCGGTTGCGGCCGTAGTCGTCCACGAACAGCGGCCGGGTGACCCGCAGGCTGATCCGGCCCACCTCGTTGAGGTCCAGGACGTCGGCCTGCTCGTCGCGGTGCAGGGTGTTGACGTCGAGGCGGTAGCGCAGCTCCCCGACCACGGCCTTGGCGGTGTTGGTCGTGTGCTTGACGACCAGCTTCATCCGAGGCGAGAGCGGCCGGTCGGCCGTCAGCCAGCACACCATGGCCTCCAGATCCTGGGCGGTGTCCGGCCGGTTGTTCGGCCGGGCGATCATGTCGCCGCGCGAGATGTCGATGTCGTCGGCCAGCCGCAGCGTCACCGACATCGGCGGGAACGCCTCGGGCACCGGGCCGTCCGGGCCGTCGATGTGGGTGACCGTGGTGGTCAGCCCCGAGCCCAGGTGCACCACCTCGTCGCCCGGCCGCAGCACGCCGCCGGCGACCTGGCCGGCGTAGCCGCGATAGTCGTGCAGCCCGGGGTCGTCCGACTTGTGCGGGCGGATCACGTACTGGACGGGGAAGCGCACGTCGATCAGGTTGCGGTCGGACACGATGTGCACGTGCTCCAGGTGGTGCAGCAGCGACGGCCCGTCGTACCACGGCATGTTCACGCTGCGCTCGACCACGTTGTCGCCGTGCAGCGCGGAGATCGGCACGAAGGTCAGGTCGCCGATGTCCAGCCGGGTGGCGAACGCGGTGAACTCGTCCCTGATCCGTTCGTAGACGGCCTCGTCGTAGTCGACCAGGTCCATCTTGTTGACGGCGACGACCAGGTGCGGGACCCGGAGCAGCGTGGCCAGGAACGCGTGGCGGCGCGACTGCTCCAGCACGCCCTTGCGCGCGTCGACCAGGATGATCGCCAGATCGGCGCTGGAGGCGCCGGTGACCATGTTGCGGGTGTACTGGATGTGCCCCGGCGTGTCGGCGATGACGAACGAGCGGCGCGGGGTGGCGAAGTAGCGGTAGGCCACGTCGATGGTGATGCCCTGCTCACGCTCGGCCCGCAGCCCGTCGGTGAGCAACGCCAGGTCGGCGTACTCCTCACCGCGTTCGGCGCTGGTCCGCTCGACGGCCGCGAGCTGGTCCTCGAAGATCGACTTTGAGTCGTACAGCAGTCGGCCGATCAGCGTGGACTTGCCGTCGTCGACCGAGCCGGCAGTCGCCAGCCGCAGGATGCCCGCGCTCCTGGGGACGCTCTTGGAGATGTTCTCGGGGGTGTTCATCTAGAAGTAGCCCTCCTTCTTGCGGTCCTCCATCGCGGCCTCGCCGCGGTCGTCGGCGCGGGTCTGCCCGCGCTCGCTGACCCGGGTCAGCTGGATCTCCTCGATCACCTCGGCCAGGGTGGCGGCGCTCGACATGACCGCGCCGGTGCACGACGCGTCGCCGACCGTGCGGTAGCGGACCGTCGCCTCGAACGCGGGCTCGTCGTCGTCCCGGTGCGCGTACGGGTTGTCGTCCAGCAGCATCCCGTCCCGCTCGAACACGGTCCGGGGATGGGCGAAGTAGATCGACGGGATCTCCAGCCCGTCGCGGCGGATGTACTCCCAGACGTCCAGCTCGGTCCAGTTCGACAGCGGGAACACCCGCACGTGCTCGGCCGGGTGGATCCGGGTGTTGAACAGGTTCCACAGCTCGGGCCGCTGGTTCTTGGGATCCCACTGGCCGAACTCGTCCCGGAACGACACCACTCGTTCCTTGGCGCGGGCCTTCTCCTCGTCGCGTCGCGCGCCGCCGAACGCCGCGTCGAACCGGTGCGACTCGATCGCGTCCAGCAGCGTGGTCGTCTGCAGCCGGTTGCGGGAGGCCCGCCTGCCCGTCTCCTCGGCCACCCTGCCCTGGTCGATGCTCTCCTGGACCGACGCGACGACCAGCCGGACCCCCAGCTCGGCCACCCGGCGGTCGCGGAACGCGAGCACCTCGGGAAAGTTGTGCCCGGTGTCGACGTGCATGATCGGGCACGGGATCGGAGCGGGCCGGAAGGCCTTCTCCACCAGCCGCAGCAGCACGACGCTGTCCTTGCCGCCGGAGAACAGCAGGACCGGCCGTTCGAACTCGGCCACGATCTCCCGGATGATCTGGATCGATTCGGCCTCCAGGACCTCCAGCTGCGAAAGCAGATGGGTGGTGCGCATGGGGTGCTCCCATCGGTGGGCGACGGTCGGTCGGTTCAGGCGGTCGGTTCAGGCGGTCGCGCGGGACGCGTTCCGTGGGCGGATCACGTACGCGATGACGGAGGCGACGGCGGCGGCCAGCGCGATCAGCGTCAGCCCGACGGGCAGCCCGAAGGCGTCGGACAGCAGGCCGATGGCGGGCGGCGCGGCCAGGATGCCGCAGTAGCCGAGCGTCGCGGCGAGGGCGATCCCGCTGGGCCCGCCCGCCACACCGGCCTGGGCCATGGCGACGGGGAAGATGTTGGCCAGGCCGATCCCGGTCGCGACGATGCCGACGAACACCAGCGGCAGCGACTGGGTCATCGCGGCCAGCAGGGTTCCCGCGCACGCGATCAGGCCGCCGGCCACCACGACGAGGGTCGGCCCGAGCCGCTCCAGCAGCCTGACGCCGGACAGCCGCATGAACCCCATGGTGAGCTGGAGCGCGGCGTAGCCGGCCGCCGCGGCTCCGGGGCTGCCGGCCAGGTCCTCCCGGATGTGCAGCGGCATCCAGCCGTCCAGAGCGCCCTGGCTGAACGCGGCGCACAGGCCGATCAGCCCGAACACCACCACGGCCACCCCGATCCGGCGCCTGCCCGTGCCCGCCGGCACGGTCGTGTCCTTGGTCCGCTCCGCTTCCGGGCCACCCCCGTGACCGGCGCTCACGCCTTCGGGAGCGCCGGTCGCGGGGGCGCCGTCCTGGGTGCTCGCCGGACCGGCCTGACCGTCTTTCGCGTCCGCGCTCGGCAGCGGGTACGCCATCAGCATCCGCCCCAGGATCACGGTGGCGAGCAGCCCGGCCGGCACCATCAGCAGCATGTGCTGGGTCGGCGACAGGTACGGCGCGAGCAGTCCGCCGAGCGCCGCGCCGCCGAGGCTGCCGAAGCTGTTGGCCGCGTGGAAACCGGGCATGACAGGCCGGCCCAGGGCGGCGATCAGGTCGACCGCCACGCTGTTCACCGCCACGTCGATGCCGCCGTACGCGACGCCGAAGATGATCAGCACGAGCCCGAGCCCGACGGCGGAGTCGGTGAGGGTCGGAGGCACCACGCTGACGCAGAGCAGCGCGGCCGTCGCGATCGTGACCCGGCGGCTGCCGAAGCGCCGGCAGAGCGCGCCGGTCGCCAGCATGGTGAGCACCGCCGCGCCGGTCATGCAGAGCATCGCCAGGCCGAGCGGCCCAGGGGAGGCGCCGATCTGCTCCTTGATCGCGGGGATGCGGACCGCCCACCCGGCGAACAGGAAGCCGGCCAGGGCGAAGAACAGGGTGACCGCGACCCGTAACCGGACGAGCGCGGCGGGGGACAGTTCCCGGTCCGGGTGGTCGGACCCCGTCTGGAAACCCTTGATCAAGGACACGGGAGTCTCCTAACTCAGGTAGCGGTCCAGGAAGGAGTTGCCGAACTTGCCGGCCGGGTCCCAGACGCGTACCAGGTCGTGGAAGTCGGACGCCCGCTCGTAACGCGAGCGCAGGAGCGACGGGGGAGTGGTGAAGATCTTGGCCCAGTGCGGCCGGGCCCGGAACGGCGCGAGCCGCTCCTCGACCAGCGCGACCACCGGGAGGACGGCCTCGGTGTCGGCGATCCAGGTGAAGTGGATGCTCACCGAGTCCTCCTGGTAGAAGGGGCTCATCCACAGGTCGTCGGCGGCGACCGTGCGCACCTCGCAGATCTGCGACACCGGGCTGATCGACGTCCGGATCGCGTCGAGGGCGCGCAGCGCGGGCACCGCGTCGCGCCGGGCGACCATGTACTCGGAGTGCAGCTCGTCGCCGGCGCTGCTCGGTTCGAAGTCGGGCCGGAAGTGCGGCAGCCGCTCGTACCAACGGCCGGTGACGCCGAGCTGCTCGGTGCAGCTCGCCGCCGAGAACCCCGACACCGGGTGCAGCGGCCTCGTCGCGGGCGAGGCGGTGAACCACGGCTCCTTCACCACGAGCGACTCGGGCTCGTCGGCGCGTTCGATGATCCAGACCTGCGTCAACGCCGGCGAACGCCAGTCGGTGAAGAGGCACACGCTGTAGGCCGCGGTGACGAGCTCCTCGAAATGGTCGTCGAGCACGTCGAGCGGCAACCCCTCGTAGACCCGCTGCCGCATGTCGAACGACGGCACCAGGTCCAGCGTCAGGCTCACCACGATGCCGAGGGCGCCGAGGCCCACGACCATGCCGGGGAAGTGGGCCGCGTCGCGGCCCACCGTCACCAGGTCGCCGTCGGCGGTGACCAGCTCCAGCCGCGACACCGCGGTGGACAGGCAGCCGTTGCCCACGCCGGACCCGTGCGTCGCGGTCGCGCAGGCGCCCGCGACCGAGATGTGCGGCAACGAGCCGAGGTTCGGCAGCGCGAACCCCTTCTCGTCGAGGTGGCGGGCCAGCTCCGCGTAGCGCACGCCCGCGGCCACCCGTACGGTGCCGGCGGTCGAGTCCACGTCCATGGCCGGCGGCAGGCCCGCCAGGGACACCAGGTCTCCGGGGCCGTCGGCCAGCTCGTTGAACGAATGTCTGGTGCCCAGGGCGCGGATTTGGTCACCGCGCGCGACCAGCGCCTGTAACCCCGCCACGGACGTCGGACGATGCAGCCGCGCGCACGTGTAGCCGACGTTCCCCGCCCAGTTCGTCCCGGCCGGCTCCGCACCCGCGGTGCCGGCCCGGTTCGGGGTTCTCGGGCGAGGGGTTCTCGTGTGAGGGGTCTTCGGGCGAGAGATTTTCGGGCGAGAGATTTTCGGGCGAACGGGTTCGGCCGTCATGGCCCCTCCTCGATCCTGACGATCACGCCCTCGTCCGGAGCGAGATGCAACGGCCGCAGATTCGCCGTCTGGCCGGAGCGGGCGCCGGTCGACAGTTCCACCTGCCCCTCCAGCGGCAGATCAGGCACGGCGACCGAGGTGCTGTGCGGCGCGAAGTTCAGCGCGACGAGCAGTCGTTCGCCGGGCGCGGAGCGCAGGTAGGCGAAGACGTGATCCGAAGTCTCCAGCGAGCGGTAGTCGCCCGACCGGAGCGCCGCCGATGCGCGGCGGAACGCGATCAGCCGCCGGTAGAGGCTCAGCAGGGAGTCCGGGTCGTCCTGCTGCCTGGCCACGTTGACCTGGCTCTGGCCGTCGGCGAACGGCAGCCACGGCATCTCGGCGCAGGTGAAGCCGCGCCCGGTGGCGTCCCACTGCATGGGCACGCGGGCGCCGTCCCTGCCGTCGACGTCGAGCACCAGGTCGAGCGGCGGCTGCGCGTCGGCCATGCCGATCTCCTCGCCGTAGTAGACGCACGGGACGCCGCGCAGGGTCAGCAGCATCATCGCGGCCACCCGGAGCCGGTCCCCGCCGCCGAAGCGGGTGACCGTACGCGAGATGTCGTGGGTGGCCAGCGCGTAGGTGGGCAGCGCCCCCGGTCGCGCCAGCCCGGCCAGTCTGTCCACCACCTCGCGGAATGCGGAGCCCTGCCACGGCTGCTCCCAGAACGCGATGTGGAAGGCCGTGTTCAGGCCGTCGCCGCCGAAGTACGCGGCCAGCCGCCGGTCGTCGCTGATGGGCACCTCGCCCAGCGCGAACCGGCCGCCGTAGGAGTCGAGCGTGCTCCGCAGCTCCCGCAGGACGTCCTGCGTCTCGGGCAGGTCCAGGTTGCGCTGCCGCACCTCCGGATGCGTCACGTGCCGCCGGGCGTGGGCCACCTCGACCGGGTTGTCACGCAGCGCGGCGTCCTTCAGCAGGCGGTGCGCCACGTCCACCCGGAAGCCGTCGACCCCTCGGTCCAGCCAGAACCGCCACACCTTGTGCATCGCGGCGCGGACCTCCGGATTGCGCCAGTTGAGGTCGGGCTGTCCCGGCGTGAAGCTGTGCAGGTAGAACTGGCCCGTGGCCGCGTCCAGCGTCCAGGCCGGCCCGCACTTCTCGAACGCGCTGAGCCAGTTGTTCGGCGGCCCGCCGTCCGGTCCGGGGTCGGCCCAGATGTACCAGTCGCGCTTGGGGTCGGTCCGGCTGGACCGCGACTCGGCGAACCACGGGTGCTCCGCCGAGGTGTGATTCATGATCAGATCGACCACCACCCGGATCCCGCGCTCGTGCGCCCGGCGGAGCAGCTCGTCGAAGTCCGCGAGCGTCCCGTAGACGGGGTCCACGTCCTCGAAGTCGCTGACGTCGTACCCGAAGTCGGCCAGCGGCGAGGGATAGAACGGAGACAGCCAGACGGCGTCCACGCCGAGCAATTCGAGATGGTCGAGCCTGCCGATGACGCCGGGCAGGTCGCCGATCCCGTCGCCGCCGGAGTCGGCGAAGCTGCGCGGGTAGATCTGGTAGATGACGGCTTCACGCCACCAGTCCTGGTGAGTCATCTCGAACTGGGTCATGTCGGCCCCTTTCGCTAGGCGTTCACCCCGGACATGTCCGGGTAGCGGTCGCCGGCGGCGGACCCCGACGGCACGAGCTCGTCGAGCGCCGCCAGGTCCGCCGGGGTCAGCTCCAGCGCGGCGGCGGCCACGTTCTCCGCCAGCCGCGTCCGGGTCTTGGTGCCGGGGATGGGCACGATGTCGGTCCCCTGCGCCAGCACCCAGGCCAGCGCGAGCTGCGTGACGCTCACCCCGTGCTTGTCGGCGAGCCGGGCGACCCGCTCGACCAGGGCGGTGTTGTGCGGCAGGTTCTCGCGCTGGAACCGGGGCAGCGTGCGACGGAAGTCGTCGTCCGCCAGGTCTCCGGCGCCGGAGATCCGCCCGGTCAGCAGCCCCCGGCCCAGCGGCGCGTACGCGATGAACCCGATGCCGAGCGAGCGCAGCACCCCCAGCAGCTCCTGCTCGGGCTCCCGGCTGACCAGGGAGTACTCGGTCTGCACCGCGGCGACGGGGTGCACGGCGTGCGCCCGCCGCACGGTCTCGGGGGCGGCCTCCGAGATGGCCAGGTGCCGGACCTTGCCCTGCCGTACGAGATCGGCGAGCGCCGTCCAGGTCTCCTCGATCGGCACCGAGGTGTCCACCCGGTGCTGGCAGTAGACGTCGATGACGTCCACGCCGAGCCGGCGCAGCGACCCCTCGCAGGACTTCCGCACGTACGCGGGGCTGCCGTCGACGCCGATGACCCGCCCGTCCGGCCCCTTCACGTTGCCGAACTTGGTGGCGATCACCACCTCGTCGCGGCGGTCCCGGACGGCCCGCCCGATCAGCTCCTCGTTCGTGTACGGGCCGTACATGTCGGCGGTGTCCAGCAGGTTCACCCCGAGGTCGAGAGCGTGATGGATGGTCCGGACCGATTCCGCGTCGTCCCAGGCGCCGTAGAACTGCGACATCCCCATGCAGCCGAGGCCGAGGTCGGAGACCAGCGGACCGTCGCGGCCGAGCCGGCGCATCAGGCGGCCCTCGCCGTGGCGACGTTCTCGATCACCTGGGCCCAGTCCAGCAGCTGCCGGTCCGGCAGGTACCTCTCGTGCACCCACGCGCGGGCGCGGTCGCCCAGCCGGCGGGCGAGCGCGCGGTCGGTGAACAGCCGCCGGATGTCGGAGGCGGCCGTGCCGATGTCCCACGGGTCGGCCAGCAGCAGGCCGGTCTCGCCGTGCACCACCTGGTCCCGCAGCCCGCCGACGGCACTGGCCAGCAGCGGGCGCGACTTCCACATGGCCTCGGTGGCGGTCAGCCCGAACCCCTCGGCCAGGCTCTTCTGCACCACGACCGTGGCGTGCTGCTGGAGGGCGTTGACGACCACGGCGTTCTCCCGCAGGTCGTCCATCGGCAGGCAGAGCAGCTGGGAGCGGCGGCGGTGCTCGGGAGGCAGCGCCTTCCAGGCCCGTACGCACTCCTCGTACAGCTCCTTGGCCTCGGGGTCGTCGACGACCCCGCCGAGGTCGGCGCCGGCCAGGCTCAGGTAACCGTCGACGCCGGAGGCGACGAAGGCGTCGAGCACCCCGCCCATGTCCTTGAGCCGGTCCCAGCGCGACACCTGGACGACCATCGGCAGGTCCGGAGGCGGCGGGGGCCCGTCGCGGAGCACCAGCGCCGGTCGCCGCACCTCGACGTCCGGGCCGATCGGCACCGGCACGGTGACCGGGAGCTCCCGGTCACCGTCCAGGATGCCGACCGCGCTGAGGATCGAGACGGCGTCCTCGGCGCTGATCGCCATGTTCTTCGGCCCGCACGGGTCGATCGACGGCGCGATGATCTGCGGCCTGGGCGCCCACTCGGGGACGTGGCCGGGGGTGGAGAACACGGTCGCGTCCGCCGCCTGGACGAACCGGCTGACGAACGCCCCGCCGTCGCGGGTGTGCTCGTTCTGCTGGTCGCTGCCGATGTGGCAGCGCCACACCACGGTCGCGCCGCGCTCGCGGGCCTGCTCGATGAGGCCGGCGGGCTGGGCGTCGTGCACGATCACCACGTCGCCCGGACCGATCAGCTCGGCCAGCCGCGCCGCGTTGGCGTCGGTCGCCCGCTGGTAGTGCCGCAGCTCGGCCGGGCCGAGCGGGCCGCCGTCGCCCGCGATCCCGTAGAGCCGTGACACCAGCCGTTTGGCGATGGCGTAGAACTCGGGATCGCCGTCGACCACCAGCCACCGCACGTCCAGGCCGGTGGCGCGGGCCAGCGGGCCGAGCACGTGCAGCAGCTCGGCCACTCCGCCGCCCGCCGCGGTCGAGTTGATGTTCCAGATCGTGCGGCCGTCCAGCAGCCGCCCGACGCGTCCGGCGTCGTCGCGCAGCCGCGCGACCCGCTCGTCACCGAGCACCTGCCGGTACGGCGCCAGGGAGATCTGGCGGAACGGAACCTCACGCATCGCGGCCTCCTACCTTGACGGGCCCCTGATCGACGGACTCTTCGGAAACGGGCTCCTGGGAGACGCGCTCCTGGTCGACGGGCTGCTGCCTGACGGGCTCCTGCTTCTTCCCGGCCTGCTCGAAACCCTGGTTGATCCAGACGCCGGTCCAGAACTCCGGGTCGGACGGCAGGACGAGCTCGATCATGGTGGGGCCGGGATGGTCGACCATGGCGTCCAGCGCCCGGGCGAACGTCTCCAGCCGCATCGCGGCGTGCTCCTGGTCCAGCCAGCCGCGCAGGTCGACGCGCAGGCTGCGGACTCCGAGCGCGGTGGCGATCTCGACGTAACGCATGCCCTCGGCGTTGTCCAGGTAGCGGTTCTGACCGCTGTCCAGCCAGCCCGAGGGAGTCGACTGCTTGCGCAGCGACACGGCGCCGCCGTTGTTGCACACCAGGAACGTGACCGGCGCCGCCTCCTGCACGGCGCTCACCAGGCCCTGCATGCTGTTGGTGAACCCCTGGTCGCCCAGGCAGCAGATCACCTTGGCCGTGGGCTCGCCCAGGGCCAGACCGGTGGCCAGCGTGATGCCGCTGCCGACGAAGCCGCCGTGGCCGCCGGCCACGCGCAGGTCGGGCGGGAACTCGTCGTACTCCTCGGCGAGCAGCCCGCCGAACATCTGGCTGTCGTCCACGAGCACCACCTGCCGCGACAGCCGGGCGGCCACCTGGCCGATGGTCCGGGCGATCCCGGTGCGCAGCGTCGCGGCCTCCTCCGGAGGCGTCAGGTCCGGGGCGGCGGGCGCCCGCTCGCCGGTCGCGATGCCGGCGTACCAGGGGGCCGAACCGTCGTGACCGGGCGCGGCGGCGGTGAGATCGCGTAGCGACGCCACCACGTCCGCGTGCACGAGCGCGTCGTCCGCTCCCAGGTAGCCGTTCTTCTCGACCGCCGCGGGCTTGGACGTGAGGGCGATCTTGCGGCAGCCGGGCAGCTCCCCGACGACGCGGGGATACATGTTGCGGTCCTCGACGGTGATCAGCAGGTCGGCGCTCTCCAGCACCTCGCGGTGCGCGGGGTCGGCCGGGTCGTACCAGCCGAGGAACCCCGGGACCTGGCTATCGCTGATCCGCTCGAACAGCATCGGGCCGCGGCGGTACTTCACCTGGAGCACCGGTGCGCCGGTCCGCTCGCAGAACGCCGCGAGCGCGGGCACCGCGCCGTCATGGAGCAGCGCGTAGTCGTCGACGAAGACCACCGGCCGGCGGGCCTCGGCGAGTAACGCCGTGGCCGCGCGGAGCGCCCCGTCGTCCCGGGCGGCGTCGCCGCCCGAGCCGCCCCTTCCGGGCAGCGCGTCGAGCGGCACCCAGGCGGCCTCCGCCACGTCCTGCGGCACGGCCACGAGCGCCGGTCCGTACGGTGCGCTCTTCGCGTCGTCGATCGCCGCCTCGACCGCCTCGACCAGCGCCTCCACCGCCGGCCGGCGCTCGCCCGGCTCCTTGGGAACGGCGCGCAGCTCACGCCACGACTTGGCGAAGGCGCCCGAGACCGGCACGAGGTCCGGCTCGGCGTGCGGCGGCAGGAACGGCTGGGAGCCGGTGGACGGCAGCCCGACCACGGCGACCGTGCCGATCTCGTTGCGGCGCAGGTCGGCCAGCGCGCCGAGCGCGTTGGTCAGGCCACGGGCGCCGTGCAGGACGGCCGCGCCGTTGCCCGGCCGCAGCCGGCTGGCGCCCCCGGCCTGGAAGAGGGACTCCCGGTCGCCGCGCCCGTTGACGAGCAGGCCCAGCCGGGCCATCGCGTCGCACATGACCAGCTCGGAGGTGCCGGCGTAGGCGAACGCCACGTTCACGCCGGAGCGGCGCAGCATGAGCCCGACCGCCTCGGCGCCGGTCAGCAGCACGTCACCGGCGTCGGGAATGGCGTCGTCGACGACGTGTTCGAGCGAGGCGGCCGACGCCTTGAGCGCCGAGGCCAGCGCCTTGACGAACGCGGGCCGCCCGGCGTCCTCGATCAGCCCCACGGCCAGGCCGTTGACGCCGCCGGTCGGACGGGTCAACAGGGCTCGGACCAGGTCGTGGACCGTGCCGCCGGCCGTACGCGCGGCCCGTACCTCGGCCGGGTAGAGCCCGAAGTCCCCGAGCGCCCCGTAGGCGGCGTTCTCGGCGACCACGCTGATGCCGACGTCGGCGGCGCACTGCTCGTCCAGCTCGTCGAACGGCACGCCGCCGTCCTGCACGAGGGTGATCCGCAGCCGGTAGTCGCCCAGCTCGGAAGGCGTGCGCGCCCGGATGGGCACCCGGGCGATCGCCTCCGGCGGCAGCGACCGGGGCAGCGGCACCGTGATCGGCTGCGTCGAGACCACCTGGCCGTCCGCGTCGTACCAGCGGTGCAGCACCCGGACCGGGAACGGCGGGGCGGGGGTCAGCACGCCGGCTCCGGTGTTGCGGATCCGGCAGTCCACCGTGATCAGGCTGTCGGCCTCGACCTGCTCGTCCGCGAGCTCGGCCACGGTGATGCTCGCCCGGCAGTCCTCGACGGCCAGCGGGTCGCCGACCGCCCAGAGCCGTTTCGGCTGCCTGCCGAGCCGGTCGAAGAGCTGCCGCTGGCCCTGCTCGTGCACCCGGGTGTGGTTGGCGTCGAAGCCCTGCCTGGCGCCCTCGGCGAGCGGCGACGGGGCGAGCGTGAGCGCGTACACCTCGCGCGCGGGCAGGTCCACCAGCCCGATCACGCTCCAGTCGGCGCGGTCCACCACGGCCACCGCCGCCGTCTCCACCGAGTCGGTGATGTACCGGTGCGGGCTGACCCCGACGAACAGGTGGTCGTCCGTCACCACCAGGCCACGCGGCCAGCCGGGCAGGCTCAGCCGCCTGGTCTCCTTGCGGGTGGCGTCGGAGATCTCCACGATCTCGCCTTCGGCCGAGTCGCAGACCAGCCACACACCGTCGCCGTACCACGGGTTGTGCGGGGCGCGCAGCCCCTTGAGCACCGGCTCGCCGGTGTCGAGGTGCACGACCTGGCCGGTGGTGGGCTTGCCGCTCTCGTCCCAGCCGCGACGGCGCAGGAACGGGCCGAACCCGCACACCACGACCCGGTCACCGGCCAGGGCCAGGCTGTTCAGGTGCCAGCTGTCGACCTCGCCGGGCGCCCGCCAGCGCCACGCGATCTCACCGTCGGGCGCGACGCACTGCACCTCGTTCTGGGTGGTCGCCACCACCAGCACCTGGCCGTCCACGACCAGGATGTCGTGCGGCGTGGAGACGTCGTCCAGCCGGTGGTACCGCCGTACCCCCGTCTCGTCGTACGCGACCAGCTCGGCCGGGCTGCCCTCGGCGCTCCACAGGCACCGGAACAGCAGGCCGTCCGCCGCGAACAGGCCGGTGCTCGACACCCGGTCGATCTCCTCGACCGAGCCGTTGATCGCGAACAGTCCGCCGCCGATCGTGTGGTGCGCGTCGAAGCACGACGCCAGCAGGTGCTGATCCGGCGGCACCAGGCCGTCCAGCGTGGTCAGCTTCTCGATCGTCATCTGGATCCCCTTGTGTTGTCGTGGATCGTGTCGTCGTGAATGTCGTGAGCGGTCTCGTGAGCCGGGTCGTGCGCCGTCTCGTGAGGGAGGTCGTGGGCGGTCGCCTGGACCGTGTGGTGTGCGAGGTCGGGAGCCCGCCTCGGGAAGAGCACCGTGCCGTCCCAGGTGTCGCTCACCGGCCCGAAGACCGGTCCGGCGAGGAACAGGGCCGCCTCGGCGACGGCCACCGGATCGGCGGTCGCGACGGCGTTGACCGTCAGGCCGAACCGGCCCTCCGCGTCCGCCTCCAGACGGCCGATCTCCAGCTCCAGCTCGCCGGCGGTCCGCCCGTCGCGGGCCAGCAGGACCGAGCCACGGCGGCGCTGACGGTCGAAGACGGCGAGCGCGGCGGACGCCAGGCCGCCCGAGCGAGTCAGGTCGATGAAGACGTCGAACCCGCCGTAGGCCAGCACCGCGTCCCGCACGGCCGCCTCCGGGTCGGAGGCGGGCGACGGCAGGGCGACGGCCCGCCGCTCGCCGTGCCGCGCGCAGATCTCGGCGGCCGAGGCCGCCATCCCGGCCTGTCGCCGGGGCAGCTCGGCGGCCAGGGCGACGTGCGCGCCGGACGCGGCCAGCCGGTCGGCGACGGTGGTGGCGCAGGCCTCGTCGGAGGCGGCGACGAGGAAGACCTTCCCGGCCAGCGGCCCGTCCGGCGGCCGGAGCTGGGGCTTCAGCCGCATCAGCGGCCAGTACTCGTCGGCGGCGCCCTGCGCCTCGGACAGCGACACGTAGCCGCCGGCCGCGTCGGCCGCCCGGATCACGGTCATCGTCTGGGCGAGGTGGTCGGCGCACAGCCGGGCCTTCGCCGCGTCCGGCCCGGCCGTCACCGCGCCGAGGCCGGGCAGCACGATCGCCCGGGGCGCGTCACCGCGCCTGCCCAGGCCCCGCGCGGTGAGCGGCACATGCCGCTCGTAGTAGTCGTTGTACCAGCGCCGGTGCCGCTCGATACCGTCCAGAACCGCGCCGACATCGGCCATCGTGCGGTTCGATTCCGCGCCGACGTCGGCCGATGTGCGGTTCGATTCCGTGCGGGTGCCGGCCGGAGTGACGTCCAGGACGAGCGGGCGGTAGCCGACCGTGACCAGGTGGTCGGGGCAGCTCGGCCCGTCCTGGGTGCACCGCGGACCACGCGCGGAGGAGGCGAACCGCACCGCCTCGTCGCTCCGGTCCAGGTGCAGGACGACGCCGGGGGTCCCGGCCGACAGCGCGCCGCGCATCGCCGGGAGCAACTCGCCGAGCAGGTCCGTCGCGACCTCGGGAGCCGGCGGGCTCACCGACTGGCCGCCGAGGTCCGGCGGACGCCGCACCGCCTTCCGCACCGCCCGCGTGGCCCGTTCGACGGCTTCCAGCGAGTTGCGGTAGCACTCCTCGCTGGAGTCCGCCCAGGTGAAGAGCCCGTGGTTGGCCAGCAGCACGAACCGGCAGCCCGGTCTGGCGGCGATCCGGTCGGCCAGCTCGCGGGCCACGCCCACGTCGAACTGCCGGTAGTCGAACCAGATCGCCTCGTCGCCGAACTCCGCGTCCGCCGCCTGCCGCCCGCCGGGGAACGACGTGAGCGCGATGACCGCGTCAGGATGGCAGTGGTCGACATGGGGGTACGGGATGAACGCGTGGGTCAGGGTCTCGATGCCCGGGCGTCGCTGCTCCCCGCGCAGGCCGCAGTCGACCAGGTAGTCGATCATCCCGTTCTCGCTCAGCGGGCCCGAGGCGCGGAGTTCGAGCAGGTCATCCAGGCGCAGCGCGGGAAAGTCGGCCGGGGTGGTCGCGGCGCCGTCACAGCCCCACGCGCTCATCCAGAGCACCCGGGTGATGCGGTGGCGGTGGTCGGAGACGATGCCCTTGGCCGAGAAGTTGCCGCCGCCCTCCTTGGTCAGCGCCGGGTCGGCCCCGACGAGGTGAGAGCGGTGCAGCACCGCGTCCCTGCCCGTTAACTGGGCGGCCTCCGGCTCCCAGCGGTCCACCGGTGGCACGAACAGCTCGTCCATGAGTTGACCCCTTCCGGATCAGGCCGGTCAGTCAGTTGGCGCGGAGACGGCGGCTCTCGCGGGCGGTCGTGAACGGGAAGCCCGTCTGGCCGCCGACCCGCAGCAGGTGCTCGTACGGGTCGAAGGAGATCCGCTCGAAGTCCCGTACGACGGTCGAGGCGCCCGCCTCGATCACCTGGGCGGCGCGGTGCGGCGCGGCGAGCGCCACGCAGGCGGCGCCGGCGGTGACGGCGGAGGTCACGCCGCTGATCGCGTCCTCGAACACCAGGCAGTCGCCGATCGCGGCCGACAGGCGCTCGGCGGCCAGCTGGTAGCAGGCCGGATGCGGCTTGCCCAGTGCCACGTCGTCCGCGCAGATCAGCACGTCGAAGGTGTCGGCCAGGTCCAGCTGGCCGAGCACCTCCGCCGCCTTCCAGTCCTGCGCGCCGGTGACCAGGGCGACCGGGACGCGCGCGTCGCTCAGCTCGGCCAGCAGCCTCAGCACTCCCGGGATGGCGGTGTAGCGCAGGCTCTCCTGGTTCTCGCGCAGCCGCTGGTAGACCTCGCCGTACCGGTCGGGCGAGATGCCGGGGAACAGCTCGCGGAGCGTGTGGTCCGCGCGATGCCCGTAGACATGCCGCTCCAGGTCGTCGGGGGCGATCGAGAAGCCCTCGGACCGGGCCAGCCGCTGCCAGAACTCGGTCACCGAGTGCTCGGTGTCGACGATGACCCCGTCCATGTCGAACAGCACTGCCTCGTACATGTCAGCCCCTCTCGATCGGCTGCTCCACGCGGTACTCCTCGGCGAACGCCCGCTCGGCCTCCAGCGCGGCCGGGTGCTCCAGCACCTGCTCCAGTACGGCCAGCGGCGCGGTCACCGCGTCGGCTCCGTCGAGGTACGCCTGGGTGAACTGGCCGGCGTTCTTCACCGAGGCCGCGACGATCCGGGTGCCGCCCTTCCTGACCCGGGCCAGGGCCGAGACCAGGTGACTGTCGGTCCCGTGGTCGCGCAGGGCGCGGTCGACGTAGGGGATGACCGCGACGCAGCCGGCCGCCTCGGCGGCGATCATCGCGTTGGGCGTCTGGGCGGCGGTCAGCGCGACGGGGATGCCCCGGTCGATCAGGCTCCTGGCCATCGTGAGACCGGCGGTGGTCGCCGGGATCTTGAGGATGACCCGGTCCGGGGCCAGCGACCAGGCCATCTCGGCCTCTTCCACCAGGCCGCCGTACGCGCCGCACGGCTGGTAGTAGAACTCCCTGAGCTCCGTGTCGGAGAGCAGTTGCTTCGCGTGCTCCAGCGGGTCCTTGGTCACCGCGCGCATGAGCGTGGGATTGGTGGTGATTCCGTGCACGAAGGCGAGACGTACGGCCGCGTGGACGTCGTCTCGATCCGCTGAGTCCAGATAAATCGTCATATCCGAAGCCCTTGGGTCGCCTGTCGTTGGACATTCCTCAACGTAGGCGTCCCGTTGTCCCGGATTCGTGGGAGCCAGGTCCCGACCCGGTCCCTGATTCGCGGCCGAGGTCTAGGCCGGATCGAGCCCCAGGCCGGCGTTCCTGGCGCGTAACGCCGCCGTCGTGCGGTCGCTGACGTCCAGCTTCATGAAGATGCGCGTGATGTGGTTGCGGATGGTCTTCTCGGCCAGCACCAGCTGGCGGGAGATGTCGCGGTTGTCGTGACCACGCGCGAGCAGGTCGAGGATCTCCGTCTCGCGGTCGGTGAGCTCGGGGAACGCCACGCGCCCCGGCACCTGCCCGATCGCGGAGAAGTACGTGGTCAGCCGGGAGGCGACGTGCGGGCTGAAGACCGCGCCGCCCTTGGCCACCAGGTGAATGCCGTGCAGCAGGTCGTCGCGCGAGGTCGCCTTGTCGAGGAAGCCCTTCGCGCCCGCGCGCAGCGCCCCGAGGACCACCTCGTCGTCGTCGGCGGCGGATATCACGAGCACGTGCGGAGCCCCGGCGCCGCCGGCGACGAGCCGGGTGGCCTCGATCCCCGAGCAGCCCGTGAGCTTGACGTCCATGAGCACGACGTCCGCCCCGGGCCGCAGCGTCGGCAGGGCCCGGACCGCCGCCTCGCCGGTGTCGGCCTCCCCGACCACCCGCGTCGTCTCGGCCGAGTCCACCGCCACCCGCAGCCCGTCGCGGAACGTCGGATGATCGTCCACCAGAAAGACCCCGATGCTCATGCGGCCTGCCCCGGGAGCACGGCTCGAACCAGGGTGCCGGACCGCCCGTCACCTCGGGGCAGCACGTCGCAGCGGCCCCCGACCTCCTGGGCGCGTCTGGTCATCGACGACAGGCCGATGCCCCGCGCATGACGGACGGCCTGCGGGCCGACGCCGTCGTCGGTGACCTCCAGCACGATGTGCTCGTCGTCGAGGGCGAGCCGCAGGGTCACCTGACCCGCGTCCGCGTGCCGTACGACGTTGGTCAGGCTCTCGGAGGCGATGCGGTAGGTGGCCACCTCCACCTCGGTGGGCAGCCGCGGCGAGACGTCGGGCACGTCGAGCACGATCGTCATGCGGGCGCCCTCGTCCAGGCGGGCGGCCAGCCGCCGCAGCGCGCCCGGCAGCCCGAGATGCAGGTCGGTGGGGCTCAGGCCGTCGATGATCTGCCGCAGCTCCTGTGCCGTGCGGGCCGTCTCCTCGGCCGCCTGGATGATCAGGCGGTGGGCCTCCGGCGCGTGGGCGACCATGGTCGCCGCGGTGTCGAGACGCAAACGGATGCCCGCCAGCGCCGGCCCGACCGTGTCGTGCAGGTCGCAGGACAGGCGGTGGCGCTCGTCCCTCCGGACCTCGGCGGCCGGCTCGCCCGCGGCCGGGTTGATCGTCTTGCTGAGGCTCATGGTTGGGGTCCCAGTCTCAGACAATTCGTAGACTTGAGTCTAAAAGCAGATCAAAGTACGCGTCAAGGCGCGGAGCCGGTCTCCGGCCGGGTCAAGATCCCGTCGAAGATCAGCCGCAGCGCGCCCGTCATCGCGTCCGCCAGCGGGAACGGCGCCTCGGCGGCGCCGCCGACCCAGCGGTAGAGGGTGCCCAGATACATGTCCCTGATCAGCTGGCCCGCCATCACCGGATCGACCTCGGGCCGTACCTCGCCGCGCGCCTTGCCGTCGGTGACGATCTGGGCGAAGACGTAGGCGCTGTAGGGCTCCTCCAGCACGGGCGCGCCCGTGCGCACCCAGGCCAGCAGCAACTCGCTGGTAAGGGCCCGCTCCTGCGTCGTGACGTCGCTGAGCGCGCGCATGCAGCGGGTCAGCTGGTTGACCACGCCGACCTCACGGGTGCTCTCCTGGATGAGCAGCGCGCCCAGCCGGCGACGGCGTTCGTCGCCCCACGCCAGCAGGAACTCGTCCTTGCGCCGGAAGTGGTTGAACACGGTCGCGCGGGCGACGTCGGCCCGCGCGGCGATGTCGTCGAAGGAGGTCGCCGTGAACCCCTTCTCGGCGAACAGCGACACCGCGGCCTCGTAGACCCGGGCCCGCATCGCGTCGCGGTTTCGCTCCCGCCTCCCGGCGGTGGGCTTGGCATGCATCAGGACGAGCTCACCGTTCATGCTGAATAAAACATTGGACTGGAGTCTACGGCTTGCGCGGCATCACCGCAACGAAAACGGGATTGTGCGGAATTCGTGGCTCGTGCCGTGACCGTCGGCGACATGCTGCGGCTCCTGCCCGCCCGTGGCGAGGAACACGTGGCCCTGCACTACCGCACAAAGATCAATCCGAGTAATCTCGCGCTGGCGGTCGACCGGTCTACCCCATGCCTGGGATGGATCGATTTTCGCCTCCCGAAGGTGCTGGCCGGCGAACAAGGAGAGCATTGGAGTGTCGGCAGACTCTGACAAGCTGAAATTGACTCGCAAGTCCCTCACCGATGCCTCTGCGCGTATCTCCCTTGCGGCGGAGGACGTCCAGTCCGGCGTGCGTGATCGTCAAGGGTACGTCACCCTGCAGGAGGAGAAGTCCGCGTCCCACGAGCAGTTCGACGCCCAGAGCCTCGCCCGAGTTGTCAACGGACTGATTCCGGTGATGGAGAGCGCCCTCAGGGGCCTGGCCGAGCAGGCGGAGCGTGCCTCCGACGGACTCACGCTGATGGCCGTGAACCTCGATCGCGTCGAGGACGCCGCCATCGCCGATGTGTTCAGGGACCTTGCGAAAACCCTCGACCGGCCTGAGGGAGACAGTCATCGTGATTGAGCTCGCGTCGTATCCTGAACTGGCCGCCGTCGTCCGTCAATGGACGGCCGACGGCGAGATGGACTTCCGCTGGCCGGCCGACAACGAGGACCTCTGGGAGAACGCGGCCCGCCACTGGCGAGTGCACCCTGGTTCTCCCTTGCTGAATCTGGCACACATGAGCGAACGGCCCGAATCTTCCATAAAGGAGGCCATCGGCTCAATACGCGAGGCGAACGAGGGAGTGGCGATCGAATCCTTCCTTGAATACTGGAAGGCCGTTCCCCAGCGCAACGCCGCAGATCTTGTTCGTGCGTGCGACAGCCTCAAAGAGGCGATGTTGTACACGCACGGGCTTATAGATCTGTACAAGAGGTCTATTCTGACAGCCCTCGAGGCGCTCAAGGAGGCATTGGACAAGAACGATGGTTTCGACTGGTGGCCCTGGAACGACCGTGTGGAAGAGGATCGGAAGGCCAGAGCGCTCGTCAATGACTTCGATGAGAACCATAGGAACCTTCATGCTTCGTACATGCAGGAACTTTCCCAGAAGTGGAATGAGAACAAACCGGATATAAGCGTCTTGCAGCAAATCGCCAGGCCTATCCCGAAAGATCTGCAATTCGACAAGTGACCGGTGAACGACCTGCTTCAGCACCGCCCGCTGGCAGAGATTCTGACCTGTTCGAGCAACTCGCCGACAGGCTGCTCGCCCAGCAGCGCCTGCGGCGACACCTCGACCCCTGGATCGGCTCGCAGACTCCGGGCCAGCCGCGAGGCCATCAGCGAGTCGAGCCCCAGCGAGTGCAGCGGCCTGCGGAGGTTCAGCCGGGCGGCCGGCATCGACAGCTCCTGAGCGATCCGCTCCACCACCAGCCCTACCACCCCGTCACCCTCCCGGAGCTCCGAACCCGTATGGGGATGTCCACCCGGTGGTCCCGTAGCCGGAGCCGGACTTGGCCCGGAGCCCGGAAGTGGACCTGGCCCGGGTTCCGAACCCGGCCCCTGATCCGGGGCGGTGTGTGGACCGGACGGAGGAGCGGTTGGGCTCGGCGAGCTTTCGCGAGATGACGAGAACGGCGGGAGCGGAGTGGAGGTGAACCAGTGGCTTTCGCGTTGCCACGGATAGGACGGCAGGCGCACCGGCCGGCCCTCCGGGTAGAGGCGGCGCCAGTCCACCGGCCCGCCCGCGACGTGAATCGCGGCCAGCGACTCCCGCAGGGCGGTCCACGCGGGCCGGTCCCGGCGCAGCGAGGCCACGGCCGAGCCGGGGAGCCCGTGGTGGCGCAGGCAGTCGCCGATCGATCCGGCCAGGATGGGATGCGGGCTGACCTCCACGAACACCGTCGGCGCCGCCGCGGCCACCCGACTCACGGCGGACTCGAACCGTACGGGCTCGCGAAGGTTGCGCACCCAGTAACCGGCGTCGAGCTCCGCGCCGTCGGTGAAGCGGTCGAGCACCGTCGACCAGATCGGCACGTCCGGCGCGGCCGGCCGGAGGTCGCGCAGCTCCAGGAGCAGGTCCTGTCCGAGGTCGTCCACCTGCGGGCTGTGCGAGGCGAAGGCCACCTGGACCGTACGGTGGAAGACGCCCCGCCGGTCGAGGTCATGCGTGATCTCGCCGAGCGCCTCCTGGTCGCCGGACAGGATCGTCGAGGACGGGCTGTTGAAGGCGGCCACCGCGACCCGGTCCTCGTGGCCGGAGAGCGCCGCGCGGGCGGCTTCCCCGGAGAGCCCCGCCGAGACCATCGCGCCGCGCCCGCTGATCCGCTGGGCCAGCCCGCTGCGGCGGCAGATGATCGCGGCGGCGTCCGGCAGCCCGAGGCCGCCCGCCACGCAGGCCGCCGCCACCTCGCCCATGCTGTGCCCGATGACCAGGTCGGGTTCGACTCCGAGGGAGCGCCACAGCGCGGCCAGCGCCACCGACACGGCCCACAGGGTGGGCTGGATCTCGTCGGCGCGGTCCGACAGGGGAGCCCCGGCCTGCAGCCTGGCGAGCACCGACCAGCCCGCCTCCGCCTCGACCGCCTCCGAACACCGCCGCAGCGCCTCTTCGAAGACCTCGGAGGACGACAGCAGGTCGCGGGCCATCCCCGTCCACTGTGAACCCTGCCCCGGGAAGACGAACGCGATCCGGGGCGCGGCGCCTAGCACCTCATCGCCGGCGATCACGTCGTCGGCCGCGCCCGCGTGCCCGTACTCGTGTAACGCCGCCGCCAGGGCGTCGTGGGTCGGTCCGACGGCGACCAGCCGGCTCTCGTGGTGCCCGCGCCGCCGTGCCGCCGTGTAACAGATGTCGCGCAGGCTCGGCCGGCGTCCCGCGCCACCGGGGGCCAGGTAGCCGGCGGCCCTGCCGGCCGCCTCCCTCAGCGCCTCCGGCGAGCGGGCCGACAGCGTGAACAGGTGCGCGCCGCCCACCGGCGGGCGGACCCGTGCCTCCGCCCTGCGTGGGACGTGTCCGGGCGGGACGTGTCCGTGCTGAGCGTGTCCGTGCTGGACGTGCTCTGCGAGCACGACATGCGCGTTCGTGCCCGAGATGCCGAACGAGCTCACCCCGGCGATCATCGGCTCCGGGCCGGTCGGCCGCCATGGTTCGGTCGGGAGCTCCAGAGCCGAGTCGTCACGCGTGATGGCGGGGTTCGGTTCGAGGACGTGCAGCGTGGGCGGGACGGCCCGGTGGTCGACGCAGAGCGCCGCCTTGATCAGCCCGGCGATGCCCGCGGCGGCCTCGGCGTGCCCGATGTTGGACTTCACCGAGCCCACCAGGCACGGCTTCCCGGCCGGTCGCCCCTCACGCAGGATGTTGCCGAGGGCGGTCAGCTCCACCAGGTCGCCCACCCTGGTCCCGGTACCGTGCGCCTCGACGTAGTCGACGTCGGCGGCGTCCACCCCGGCGGCCTCCAGCGCCTGCCGCAGCAGGTGCTCCTGCCCGGCCACGCTCGGCGTCATGAGCTGCCCGTTGCTCCGCCCGTCGTTGTTGACCGCGCTCCCGTGGATGACCGCGTACACCCGGTCCCCGTCGGCGACGGCGTCGGGTAACGGCTTGAGGACGACGACGCCGACCCCGTCCGACCGGACGAACCCGTCGGCGGCGGCGTCGCCGAACTTGCACCGGCCGTCCGGCGCCAGCATGCCGGCGTCCGCGAAGGCCGCCCCCTCCTGAGGGAGCAACGCCAGGTTGACGCCGCCGACCAGGGCTGTCGTCGACTCGCCCAGCCGGATGCTCTGGCAGGCCAGATGGACGGCGGTCAGTGACGCGGAGCAGGCGGTGTCGACCGACACGCTCGGCCCGCGCAGGTCCAGGTGGAACGAGACGCGTCCGGGCAGCGACGCCCGGAACTCACTGCCGACCAGGCCGTAGATGTCGGGGTCGGCCTGCCGGCAGAGCAGCTCCCAGTAGTTGGAGGTCACCTGCCCCACGAACACGCCGGTTCTGCTGCCCGCGAGCCGGTCCGGGCACAGCCCGGCGTCCTCGATCGCCTCCCAGGCGGTCTCCAGGAAGAGGCGGAGCTGAGGGTCCGCCTGCTGCGCCTCCCTCGGAGCCATGTCGAAGAAGCCCGCGTCGAAGCGGTCGATCGCGTCGAGCCGGCCGCCGCGCCCTGCTTCCGCGCCACGCCCTGCTTCCGCGCCACGCCCTGCTTCCGCGCCACGCCCTGCTTCCGCTCCGTGCCCTGCTTCCGCGCCGTGAGCGCGTGCCGCGTCGCCGACGACGTCCACCCTGTCCATCAGCAGCCGCCAGAACTGGTCGGGCCCGTGCGCTCCCGGGTATCGGCACGCGATCCCGATGATCGCGATCTCCGTGGGCTTCCCGGGCTCGTGGTTGAGCCGGTCCATAACTGACCCCGTCCGCGTCGTTTCGGTGTCCATGTCGTGCAGCTCGCCCCAGTGCCCCGACTGCAGTGCCCAACGCGGTGCGCGGTATGCGTCATGGACGGAAGTCGTGGCGAGATTCCCTGTGACCTGCGGGACCCCGGAACGGGAGACGCCCCGCGACGGGCGACCGTCGCGGGGCGTCTCATTCACCCGCCGTGGGCTGGTGACTCTCGTACGCGTTCTTTCTGGCTTACCTGGCTTACCAGGCTTACTTGGCGGCGAAGTTCTGGGTCCAGTAGATCTGGCCCTTCGAGTTCTTGGCCGCGCCGACACCGATGAGGGTGTACTTGCAGTTCATGATGTTGGCCTTGTGACCGGAGCTGTTCATCCAGGAGGTCATCACGGCCGCCGGGGTGGACTGGCCCATGGCGATGTTCTCGGCCCAGCCGGAGCCACCGGTGAAGCCGGCGCCCCGGATACGGTCCATGAAGGTGCGGCCGTCCTTGGACGTGTGGCTGAGGTAGTTCTGGGTCGCCATGTCCGACGAGTGGCCGAAGGCGGCCTGGCGGAGCTGGGCGTCGTGCTTGAGCGGCTGGCAGCCGCCCTTCGCGCGCTCCACGTTGGTCAGCCGTACGACCTCGTTCTCCTCGGCCGTGCCGACGGTGCCGGCGGGCGGCGTCGCGGTGGCGGACGGCTTGGGAGTGGACGACGACGTGGCGGTGGGGGTCGGCTTGGGGGTGGCCGACGAGGTGGGGGAGGCCGTCGGGGTCGGCGTGCTCGGGGCGCACGTCAGCCGGGTGGCCCGGGACTTGCCGGTGTTGCCGCGATAGTCGGTGACCACCGCGTAGTAGACGCCGGGGGTGCACGGCAGGGTGACGGTGACCTTTCCGCCGGTGGTTCTCCTGGCCCCGCTCTTGATGACCGGATCGGTGCCGGCCTGTGCGCGCTTGACGCGGATGCGGACCAGTGCGGTGCTGTCACAGCCGCTACGGGACGCGGACGCCCGGATCCTGCCGTCGGCGGTGAGGGCCGGCTTGGCCACCTTCACCCCGCAGGCGGCGGCCTGCGCTTCCGTCGCGGCGTTGGCGCTGGCGACGGGCATACCGAGGGCCATCAGGCTTACGACGCTCGCGAGTACCCCAAGGGGTCTACGCATATGGGGGTTCCTCCAGTCGGATTGGACGCTGGATAGGCTCCGCATTCTGTCGGGGTGGGTCGCGCCTTGTCACGAAATTTCGGACATTTTTTGAGATTTGGGTAAACCAATGGGGCTCCAGAGGCGTCCCGCTCGGCTTCCCGGCAGGTCTCCGCTCGGCTCCCGACCGTGCTCTGTTCAGGTTCCCGAGCGGCCCTTCGAGCGGGCCCCCGAGCGGGCCCCCGAGCGGGCCCCCGAGCGGGTCCCCGAGCGCCCCTTCGAGCGGGTCCCCGATCAGGGCCTATGACCGCCTCACGGCCGGGGGCCGGTGTGTGCGTTCCAGTGGGCTGCAAGCGGCCGGCCGACTTTCAGCCCGCTATCGGCAGCTCTCGTCAGTGCCGGGCAAGGCACTCGCAGGTGGTGGAGCGCATAACTGGTACGAGACCCGGGGGCAACGCCGGACCGGGAACACCACGAACAGGAGACCCCCCATGAAGCGCACCTCGCTCGGTCTGGCCGTCTTCGCGATCGCCGGCCTCGCCACCGCGGTCCCCGCCACATCCGCCTCCGCCGCCACCACGGAGGCCGCCGCCACGGAGGCCGCCGCCACGTCCGCCGCCCTGGGCGCCACCGCCGTCACGGGCGTGGCCACCACGGTCACCGCCGCGGACCCCGGCCCCGAGACCTGCCGCCAGGGTTACGTCTGGCGGGTCGCCCGGTCCTCCGACCTCGTCTGCGTCCTGCCGAAGACCCGCAGCCAGGTCGCCGCCGACAACGCCGCCAAGGCCGGCCGCTGGACCAACGGCGCCTACGGCCCGCACACCTGCGTCGTCCCCTACGTCTGGCGCGAGGCCTACAAGGGCGACGACGTGTGCGTCACCGGCACGCAGCGTGACCTGGCCGCCGCCGACAACCGGGCGAGCTCGGGCCGCAAGGTCCTGGCCAAGCTGTGGATCACCAAGTACACGGTCCCGCCCAAGGACAACGGCGACGGCACCGCCACCAGCACGTCCGTCGACGACATCGCCCGGCTCAAGCTGAACGGCAGCCACTACAACTTCGGCAAGGTCCAGCTCGTCATCCGGTGGAGCCACAACGACGCCGTCTACTGGCACGGCAGCGTGACCGCCAAGTCCAACGGCGGCTACCCGGGCGGCAGCTTCGGCTACAAGACCGGCAAGTTCGACTGCTCCGCCAAGAACAAGCCGGCCAACGCGTACGCCTACGCCTACGACACGATGTCGGGCCGCTACTCCGCCCGTGTCCCCGTCCGCATCGGCTGCGCCGTCCTCTGACCGCGCGCCATCCCCTGCGGGGCCGGCCTTCCCCGTGGCCGGCCCCGCCTGCCGCCCTGACCAGCCCGCTGTCCCGATCCGTACGCCGCCCCAACCCGTACGGCGGGCCACTGTGAGGAGGCGAGCGGGGGCATCACGGCTTTGCTCCGTGCACGACGGGGCGCGTGCTAGACTCAGGATCAGTTGCAGTTTTGGTACCCATGAACTTTGTGTGCGCCTGGCGAATGTAACCCAGGCGCATTTTGTTTTGCCGGTCATTTCCGGATGGGTCATGGCGGCGACGTGGGATCCGTGAAGTGCGGATACCAGCTCTGCGCCTATCGAAGGAGAATGACATGGCGACTGGCACCGTTAAGTGGTTCAACGCTGAAAAGGGCTTCGGCTTCATCGAGCAGGACGGCGGCGGCGCCGACGTCTTCGCTCACTACTCCAACATCGCCGCTCAGGGCTTTCGCGAGCTCCACGAGGGCCAGAAGGTGAGCTTCGACGTCACGCAGGGCCAGAAGGGCCCGCAGGCCGAGAACATCGTTCCCGCCTGACGCGACGCACCACCTCGAGCCGGGGTCCGGACCTGAAAGGGTCTGGGCGCCGGCTCGTTCGTTTTCAGGGGCCTGTCGTCGGCGGCTCGCGGCGATCGTGGACCTGACGCAGCTCGGTGTTGGCGCGCTGAGCGTCGGCGAGCTGGTCTTCCAGGTTGATGATGCGGCAGGCCGCCTCCAGGGCGGTGCCTTGGTCGATGAGCTCACGGACGCGGGCGGCGATCCGGAGCTGCCTGCGTGAATAGCGGCGGTGGCCGCCACCGGATCGCTGCGGCGAGATCAGCTCGGCGCTGTCCAGAGTGCGGAGGAAAGCCTGGGTGACACCCAGGATCTCCGCTGCCCGCCCCATGCTGTAGGCGGGGTAGTCCTCGTCTTCGAACTTGTCGTCGGGGAAGTGGCCCGGCGACTCGGCTTGAGCTTGATCCATCTAACCTTCCGTAACACGAACGGGGGGCCCGGTGCGTGCACCGGACCCCGAGAGGTTCAACACCATCCGCCGGCCACTGGGCCGGCTCCTTGTGTCCGCGTCATCCCCGAAGGGACGCTACGCGGGGATCGCGTAAGCGAGACCGTAGACCACCTTCCAATCTGCGGGACCTGCGGTGACCCGCGCGGCGCTGGGCCGGCGACGGGCGATCCTGATGGCGCTCAACGCTCCCTTCTGTGTCTTCCACTTCACTGACAAGACTTCGGCGACCCGTGTGGCCGCTCACTGATGACTTTCTCCCGTTGCTTCGTTAGGAACTCTACTGGTGATGGCTGCGTATGTCTACATCGAGCGCTGTAGATTTTCTGCCTCTCGCTGGAAAGAGCCGAGGTCGATTGGCCGAGGCATCTGAGGGCACGTGATCAGCCTGTCTATCGTCAGGAGAGACCGCCGTGCACACAGGTGACTTCTACGACTACTTCGACCTGCTTGAAGACGACGAGAAGAAGATCGTCCTGCGCGTCCGCGAGTTCATGAACCAGGAGGTCGCGCCCATCGCCGACGAGGCGTGGACCACCGCGAGGTTCCCCCACCAGCTGATCCCCAAGCTCGCCGAACTCGACATCGCCGGCCTGCCCTATCGGGGGGCGCGCAGCCTGCTGACCGGATTCGTGGTGCTGGAGATGAACCGCGTGGACCCGTCGATGGGCACGTTCTTCGGCGTGCACAACGGCCTGGCCATGGGCAGCATCGCTCGGCTGGGCTCGGACGAGCAGCAGGAGAGATGGCTGCCGCCGATGAGCGACCTGACGAAGATCGGGGCGTTCGCCCTGACCGAGCCCAAGGGCGGATCCGATGTGGCGGCCGGCCTGCGCACCACGGCGCGACGCGACGGCGACAGCTGGGTGCTCAACGGCGCCAAGCGCTGGATCGGCAACGCCACCTTCGCCGACCTCATCGTGGTCTGGGCCAAGGAGGAGACGGACGGGCAGGTCAAGGGGTTCGTGGTGGAGAAGGGGACGCCGGGGTTCACCGCGACGCGGATCGAGAACAAGATCGCCCTGCGGACCGTGCAGAACGCCGACATCACCCTGACCGGCTGCCGCGTGCCCGACGCCAACCGGCTGCCCGGCGCCCGCACGTTCCGGGACACCGCGGCGATCCTGCGTCAGACGCGGGGAGGGGTGGCCTGGCAGGCCGTCGGCTGCATGATGGGCGCCTACGAGCGAGCCCTGTCCTACGCCAAGGAGCGCGAGCAGTTCGGCCGGCCTGTGGCGGGCTTCCAACTGGTGCAGGACCTGCTCGTCCGGATGCTCGGCAACGTCACCTGCTCGCTCGGCATGGTCGTACGGCTCGCGCAGCTCCAGGACCAGGGCGTCTACAAGGACGAGCACTCGGCGATGGCCAAGGCGTTCTGCACGGCCAGGATGCGGGAGGCGGTGGGCTGGGGCAGGGAGATCATGGGTGGCAACGGCATCGTCCTCGACTACGGCATGGGCAGGTTCGTGGCCGACTCGGAGGCGATCTACTCCTACGAGGGCACGCGCGAGATCAACACTCTGATCGTGGGACGCGCGATCACCGGCCTCGGCGCCTTCGTCTGAACCGGAGCGTCCGAGCCCGGGCGGCCAGCCCGGGCGTCGGAGCTCGGGCGTCAGAGCCCGGTCCGCCGGACATGCCGGACCGCGCCTGGAACGGCTCATCCAGGCGCGGCGCCGGCGACTCGTTCCCCGTGTCCGGTGACCGGGGAACGAGGGTCAGACATTGAAGATGCTCACTCCTCCTGGGCCGACCAGCAGCCCGAGAACGATGAGGACGATGCCCCACAGAATGTCGCGGCGGGCGATGAGTACGTAGACGCCGGCGATGACCAGTACGACGGCCAGAATCCAGAGCAAGGTAGCCATGACCTAGTGCTGCCCTGGGCTTGAGGGGTAAACCTCAGGAGGGTAATGGTCTGGTCAGTGACGTTCCTGCCGGGGCAGCACGACCTCCGCCGTGATCAGCTGGAGCGCGGCGGCGGCCGGGATGGCGAGCAGCGCGCCGACGACGCCGAGCAGGGTGCCACCGATCAGGGCGGCGACGATGGTGGTGGCGGCCGGCACGTCCACGGACGACTTCATCACCCGGGGCGCGATCAGATAGTTCTCGATCTGCTGGTAGACGACGAAGAACACCAGCGTGGCGATGGCGACCGGGAACGACACGAAGAGGGCGACCAGCGTGGCCACGGCCGCGCCGATCCCCGCTCCGATCAGCGGGATCAGGTCGGTGATCGCCACGATGATGGACAGCGCGAGGGCGTAGGGCACTCCGGCGATCGACAGGAACATGAACGACGTCACGCCGGCGATCAGCGAGATCAGCAGGTTGCCGGCCACGTAGCCGCCGACGCGCTGGAGGATCTCGTCGCCCAGCATCTGCACGCGGGTCCGGCGACTGCGGGGGATCAGCCGGTAGCCGTACCTGGTGATGGAGGGCAGCGCGGCGAGGAAGTACAGCGTCAGGATCAGCGCCGTGATGGCGGAGAAGACCGCGCTGACCAGCAGGGTGGCCGCGCCGAGCAGCCCGCCGAAGAGCTGCTGCCCCAGGTTGCCGCTGAGCAGATACTCCTGCGCCCGTTCCAGCAGCCCGTAGCGCTGGTCGAGCTCGCGCACCTGCGGGTTGTTCTGCAGCTGGGTGACGTACGTGGGCAGCTGCTCGACGAACTGGCCGGCCTGTGCCGACAGGGCGGGCACGGCGGCCAGGGCGAAGATCACGAAGAAGGCGATCACCGTGACGAACACGATGGTGATCGCGAGCACGCGGGACAGGCCACGTTCCTCCAGCCATTCCACGAACGGGTTCAGCCCGACGGCGAGGAACAGCGACACCACGATCAGGATCAGCACGGAGACGGTGGACGCCAGCGCCTGGACCAGCAGCCAGGCGGTCAGCACACCAAGGGCGGCGTTGAAGCCGAACAGGAACGGGTTGCCGTTGAACGGGCGGCCGGGCCGGCCGAAGGGCAGTGGTGTTCCGGCTCCCGATCCTTCGCTGGCTCCGGCGGCCGCGGAGGACGCGGGAGCCGCGGTGGTCGTGGAGGTGGGCGCGTCGCCGTCGGACGACGCGACCTGCGGCGAGGCCGACGGCGCGGGGGGTTTCGGCGCGGGGGTATCCGACACGGGGGGCTCCTCGGGGTGACGGGCACTCCACTGCCCCGCGGAGCGGGTTCTAGCCGTGTTCCGGTGGTGTCACAGGCCCGGGGCCGCCTCGGGTTCGCCGGCGATCAGGGTCATGATGCGGTGGGCGTCGGTGAGCAGGCTGCCGCTGATCGCCCAGCCGGCGGGGTGGTCGACCTCGCCCGCCTGGATCTCACTGGTCATCCGCTCGTGGATGCGGGTGGCCTGCCTGTCGGCCCGCGACAGCAGCTCGCGGACCCGTTCGGGGTCGTCGGCGTGCCGGATCTGGCTGGTCAGCAGGTCGGCGAGCAGGTCGAGCAGGTCGGCGTAGTCGCGGGCGTAGGCGTCGCTGAGGTCGGACGGGTCCGGCTGCGAGGTCCCGGTGGGGTCGAGATGGGTCAGGGCGTGCACGATGGCGTGGAGGTGCACGCCGACGCCGGTCATGGTGCGCAGCAGAGCGGCGTGGTCACGGTCGGCCTGGCGGCGCAGGCGGCGTAACTGGTAGTGGCGCAGGTTGTAGCGGCGGCTCTCGGCGCTGTCGGCGACGGCGGTCCTCGCCTCGGCCAGCCGGGAGTCCAGCCGGGCGGCCTGGCGTTCCCAGTCGGGTGCGCCGGACAGGTCCCAGCCGTGGCGCAGGCTCTCGGCCATGTCGCTCAGCAGGTCCGACTGGTGTTTGGCCAGGCGGCGGAAGGCCAGGTCGGGGCGCTCGCGGTAGAGCGGCGGCCACAGCACGGTGTTGACCACCGCTCCGCACAGGGCGCCCAGGGCGGTGGCGATGATGTAGGCGAGCAGATAGCGCTCCTGGGAGGCGGCGCCGAAGGAGAGCATGAGCACGGCGGTGGTGGCCACGTCGGTGCCGTGCCGCCCCATCCGGTGCCAGCGCGCGGCGACCAGAGCGGGCGGGATCACCAGGACGAGGCTGAGCGCGCTCAGGCCGAGCAGGTGCCCGATGCTGCCGGCCAGGATGACCCCGGCGGCGACCGCGCTGACCCGGCGCAGGCCGTTGGTCAGAGTCTGGTAGACGGTGGCGTGCACCATGATCACGGCGGTCGCCGGGGCGAACCAGATGCTCTCGCGCGGCAGTAGCCGGTCGGCGAGGAACCAGGCGGTCACCGCGGCCAGCGTCGCCTTGGCGACCTGGCGCACCTGGAGCCGCTGCTGCGAGCCAGGGCGGCCGAGTCCTCTCAGCTGGGTGCGGATGTAGCCGAGTTCGTGGCGCACGGTTTGCCGCAGGTTGCCGAGCCAGCGGGAGCTCATATCGCGACATTTAACGATAGATCGGTTAGATGCAAGCCGCCGCCCGGGATGACGCTCAGCTGAGCCGGCCGACGTGGGCCAGCGCCTGCTTCAGCAGGACGCCCTGCCCGCCGGCCATCTCCTCCTGCACCATCGGGGAGCACGCCTCCTCCGGAGTGAACCAGACCAGGTCGAGCGCGTCCTGACGGGGACGGCAGTCACCTGCCACCGGGACGATGTACGCCAGCGACACGGCATGCTGACGGGGATCGTGATAGGGCGTCACGTCGCGCGACGGGAAGTATTCGGCGATGGTGAACGGCTGCGGCGACGCCGGCACGTGCGGCAGCGCCACGGGGCCGAGATCCTTCTCCAGGTGGCGCAGCAGGGCGTCGCGCACCCGCTCCTGGTGCAGCACCCGCCCGGAGACGAGGGCCCGGCTGACCGCCCCGTCGGCGGAGATCCGCAGCAGCAGGCCGACATGCGTCACGACCCCGGTGGCGTCGACCCGCACCGGCACGGCGTCCACGTAGAGGATCGGCATCCGCCCCCGCACCGACTCGAGCTCCTCGGGAGCGAGCCATCCGGGCCGGGTCTCGGTATCTTCGATCATCCGTCGATCGTACGTGCAGGTCTGGCCGGAGCGGCGAGGCGGGGAGCGGGCAGGCGGCGGGCCGCTCGGTCACCGCTGGTCGCCCGGCGGCTGCTCGTCGTCGCGGAGATCCCGGTGGGTGAACATGTCGATCAGCACCTGCACCGGCACGTCCGCCTCGGTGGGGTGGCGGAAGTGCTGGCGAGGATCGATGCTGTAGTTGTTGCGTCGTCCGATCCGGATGCGTTGCAGATAGCCCGAGTCCTCCAGGTCGGAGACGATGCCCTGAGCCGCCCGTTCGGTGATGCCGATGGCGGCGGCGATGTCCCGGAGGCGAGCCTGTGGGTCACGGGCGATCACGAGCAGGACACGAGCGTGGTTGGTCAAGAACGTCCAGGAGGATGGCGTTTCCGGCATCTTGCCCTCAGGTGGAATTTTCGGATCTTCGTCACAGGACCTGGGGCCCTTACCCGAAGATTTTATACTGAAAAATTCTTCCGGTAATCTTCTTCTGACGTTACCGTTGACGAGGACCCCAGTCCCCGTTTCGAAGGGGCCGACCTTGAGCATCCGAAGTGTGTGTGGCAGGCGCGTGCCGCGCCCGATCAGCGTGTCCGCGAGCCTCGACGAGTTGGTCGTCTAGGTGCGCGCCATGATGTCGACCGACCGCGACGACGCCGTTCGCGCACGTCGTGACGACGCTGTCCGCGCCCGCGGTGACGTCGCCTCCGGCGGCGGCGTGCCGGCCGACGAGGTGCTCTACGTCGACGAGATCCTGCGCATCTCCTGCGCCGTGATCGCCGGCCCGACCGTGGTCCGGCTGGTCGGCGAGGTCGACGCCACCAACAGCGGCGCGCTGCGTCGTGCGCTGGCCCGAGCCCTGCGGATGGATCGCCATCTCGTCATCGACGCGGGCCGGGTCGTCTTCATCGACGTGTCGGGGGTCCGCGAGCTGGTCTCCTTCGTCCAGGAGACCTCGGTGCGCGTGCACAACGTGCCGTCCCAGATGCGCCGCCTGCTGCACATGCTGCGCCTGGGCCTCTGAGCTCGCCAACCGCACACCCCCGGATCGAGCGCGGCGGACGGTACGTAGACTTGGAGAACCCGCCGGTGATGGATCCCGCCGGGGCGGCTCGCCGCCCGCACCGCCCACGTGGCTGATGGTTCCTGACTCAGGTCAGCGACGCGTGTCCAAGGGGGATGAAGGTGACCTCGCGACCGGCCCACGACCGGCTCGGCGGCTTCCAGGGCCGACCGGCCAAGGATGTGTTCCAGATACGCGCGCGTACCCGTGACAGGCGGGCCGCCCGGGTGATCGCCGTCATCGCGCTGGGCGGCGGTCTCGGCAGCGTGGCCCGCTACCTGGTCGGCGAGGCGGTGCCGGTCGCCGCCGGCGGCTTCCCCTGGGGCACGTTCCTCGTCAACGTGACGGGCTGCTTCCTCCTCGGCCTGCTCATGGTCTTCGTCCTGCACGTCTGGCCGCCCACCCACTACGTACGTCCCTTCCTCGGCGTCGGGTTCCTGGGCGGCTACACGACCTTCTCGGCCTTCACCGCCGAGATCGTCCTCCTGGCCGACGACGGGGTCTGGACGCCGACCGACCTCTACGCGCTGGACAGCCTGCTGGCCGGGCTGGCGGCCGTCTGGTTCGGGACGGTGCTGGGCCGGGTCGTGGCCGGCCTGCCGCGGCGGCGGGCCGAAGGGAGCCGACGATGAGACTGCACGGCAGCGCGATGCGGCTGACCATCCTGATCGGCGAGGACGCCCACTACAAACAGCGCCCGCTCTACTCCGAGATCGTGCGCCGCGCCCACGACCAGGGGATGGCCGGCGCCAGCGTGTTCCGAGGGATGGAGGGCTTCGGCGCCTCCTCGCTCATCCACACCGACCGCATCCTGTCGCTCAGCGACGATCTGCCGATCGCGATCGTCATCGTCGACAACGAGGAGCGGATCAACGAGTTCGTGGCCCAGCTCGACGAGCTGGTGACCGAAGGGCTCGTGATCATGGACCGGGTGGAGGTCTACCGCTACGTCGGCCGGCCGCCCTGGGCGGCCGGGTGACGGTTCTGCTCGTGTTCCTCGGCGGCGCCATCGGCGCGCCGGCCCGCTACCTCATCGACCGCTACGTGCAGAGCCGCCGTCGGGGCGTCTTCCCCTGGGGCACCCTCACCGTCAACGTCCTCGGCTCGCTCGTCCTCGGGTTCCTGCTCGGCATGGGCGCCGGGGCGGGGTTGCCCGCACAGGTCCTCCTACTGGTCGGCACCGGCGTCTGCGGCGCCCTGACCACGTTCAGCACCTTCGGCTTCGAGACCCTGCGGCTGCTGGAGGAGGGGGCGGTGACGGAGGCCGTGCTCAACGCCGCCGGCAGCCTGGTGCTCGGCGTGCTGGCCGCGTTCGGCGGCTACCTGCTCGGCGGGCTGCTCTGAGGCCGGGCGTCGGCAACCGTCCGGCGGGCTGACGGCGGGCGTTCACCCGCATCTGTCCGAGTGGCGCTGACGGCAGGTGTGCTCACCGGCAGCTGTCCGAACGGGCCGAGGCCGGTGGTGGGTTGGGCGCCGGGTACGGGGCTCCGCTGCTGGAGCTGCCCGTACGAGCGGGCGTGGGACAGGCGCGACCGGCGTGCAGCACCACGATCACCGGCAGCACGGCCAGCAGGAGCGCGGCGATGAGCACGCAGACCATCTCCATCCCGCTCACGTGCGAGGAGAACCGGCGCGGGCCCTCCTCGGCGGCCGCGTTGAGCGCGTCGATGCGGCGGGCGAAGGCCTGGTCGCACTCACGCAGGCCCAGCTCGATCTCGGCCAGGATCCGCCGCTCCCGGTGCGACAAACTCATGGTCCGGGTCCCTTCCGGAGACCCGGGCGCGCGTGCCGGCCGGTCGCGGGCGGCGGTGGGAACCAGGGCTTCAAGGCCGGTACCTCCTCGCGGGTGCCACGGTGAGCTGCGTGCTGGGGTCGCCGTGCGGATGGCGTAGGTCGAAGGCGGGTCGCTCGGAGCGGATGGGCGGCATCGAGGTGAAGTTGTGCCGGGGCGGTGGGCAGGAGGTGGCCCACTCCAGTGAGTTGGCGAACCCCCACGGGTCGTCCACCTTCACTTTGGGCGCGTGGCGCGCGGTGTGCCAGACGTTGTAGAGGAACGGCAGCGTGGAGAGGCCGAGCAGGAAGGCGCCCAGCGACGAGATCTCGTTGAGCGTGGTGAACCCGTCGATCGCGCTGTAGTCGGCGTAGCGGCGCGGCATGCCGATCACGCCGAGCCAGTGCTGGACCAGGAAGGTCGTGTGGAAGCCGATGAACAGCATCCAGAACTGGATCTTGCCCAGCGTGTCGTTGAGCATCTTGCCGGTCATCTTGGGCCACCAGAAGTAGAACCCGGCGTACATCGCGAACACCACGGTGCCGAAGACCACGTAGTGGAAGTGGGCCACCACGAAGTAGGTGTCGGTGACCTGGAAGTCGAGGGGCGGCGAGGCCAGGATCACCCCCGTCAGGCCGCCGAGCAGGAACGTCACCAGGAAGCCGACCGTGAACAGCATCGGTGACTCGAAGGACAGATAGCCGCGCCACATGGTGCCGATCCAGTTGAAGAACTTCACACCCGTGGGCACCGCGATCAGGAACGTCATGAACGAGAAGAACGGCAGCAGCACCTGCCCGGTGCCGAACATGTGGTGCGCCCAGACGGTCATCGACAGGCCCGCGATGGCGATCGTGGCGCCGACGAGACCGACGTAGCCGAACAGCGGCTTGCGGGAGAACACCGGGACGATCTCGGAGATGATGCCGAAGAACGGCAGCGCGATGATGTAGACCTCGGGATGGCCGAAGAACCAGAACAGGTGCTGCCAGATCATCGCCCCGCCGTTGGCCGCGTCGAAGACGTGGGTGCCGATCCTGCGGTCGAGCTCGAGCACCAGCAACGCGGCCGACAGCACCGGGAACGCCATCAGCACGAGCATGCCGGTCAGCAGCACGTTCCAGGTGAAGAGCGGCATCCGGAACATCGTCATGCCGGGCGCGCGCATCCCGAGGATCGTGGTGATGAAGTTGACCGAGCCGAGGATCGTGCCCAGGCCGGCCAGCGCCAGTCCCATGATCCACAGATCGCCGCCCGTCCCGGGGGTGAAGACCTTGTGCGACAGCGGTGTGTACGCGGTCCAGCCGAAGTCGGCGGCGCCGCCGTTGGTGAAGAAGCCGGACAACGCGATCAGCCCGCCGAACAGGAACAGCCAGTAGCTGACCGCGTTCAGCCGGGGGAAGGCCACGTCCGGGGCGCCGATCTGCAGCGGCATCAGCACGTTGGCGAATCCGGCGAACAGCGGGGTGGCGAACAACAGCAGCATGATCGCGCCGTGCATGGTGAACAGCTGGTTGTAGACCTGCTGGCTGACCAGTTGCAGCTCCGGTCGGGCCAGCTCGGCCCTGATGACCATCGCCATGATGCCGCCGACGAGGAAGAAGACGTAGGAGGTGATCAGGTAGAGGTATCCGATGACCTTGTGGTCGGTGGTCGACAGCCAGGCGGCGATCATCCTGCCCTTGCTCGTCCTGGGCGGGGCCGGTGAGATCGGCGGTTCGTCGGCCAGCGGCTCGTAGATGGTCACCGGGAAACTCCTTCCGCCGCGGTGGCGGGTGTCGCGATCGCCGGCCGTGTGCCGTCCTGAAGCGGCTGTCCCGGCCCTCTGACCGGCGACCTGCCGTATGCGGGGATTACCCCCGTCCACCAGGCGCTATGCCTGTCCGTGGGCGCGTCGCCACGGAGGGGGACGTTCCCTTCTGGTCAGGTTTTCACCGTCTTGAGAGGTAGGCCCCGACCAGGTCGGGTAACAGCCACACCGCGTGCGTGCCCCACGCGCATGCCCCACGCGCGTGCCTCCGACGCGGGCCGCCGGCCGGGTGGTCCGGCGGGCGACTTCGGAAAGATCCGGCAAAGGTTCCGGCAGCCCCGTCAGCGGGACTCGGCAGCAGAGCCGTCCCGTTCCTCTGTCAGCGGCTGCCGGGTCCGGTCACGCCGGGCGGCCAGGCGGCCGGTGACGGCGGGCAGCAGCCCCTGGGGCAGGAAGAGGACGACGACGATGAGGACGAGCGCGTAGACCGCGTACGACAGCACGCTCGGCGCGTACGTCGGCATCCCCGGCACGGTGGCGAGGGTGTTGAGGCCCTGCAGCAGCAGGGTGATCGCGGTCGCCCCGACGACGGCCCCCCAGATCGTGCCGAGCCCGCCGACGACGGCCATCACGATGTACTGGATCGAGATGAGCACCGGGAAGGAGCCCGGCGCGACGTAGCCGGTGTAGAAGCAGTAGATGCCGCCGGCCAGCCCGGCGAAGGCGGCCGACAGGGCGAACACGGTCAGCTTGTAGCGGCCGACCGGGATGCCGGAGGAGGCGGCGGCCGTCTCACTGGTCGCCAGGGCCCGCAGCGCGCGGCCGGGTCGTGAGGTGATCACGTTGTGCGTCACCAGCATCACCAGCGCGAGCCCGCCCCAGGTCAGATAGGCGTACGCGGCCGCGCCGCCCATCTCGAACGAGCCGACGCCGAACTGCGGGATGGCCTGCAACCCGATGTCGCCGCCGGTGAAGTCGAGCTGCCCCGCGAGGGAGAGCAGGATCAGCTGCATGGCCAGCGTCGCGAAGGCGAGGTGGTGACCGCGCAGCCGGAGCAGCGGCGTGCCGATCACGACGGCGAACACCGCGGCCACGACCGGGGCCGCGACCAGACCGACCGGCGGCGGGACGCCGCCCAGGCTGAGCAGGGCGGCGGTGTAGGCGCCGATGGCGTAGAAGGCGCCCTGGCCGAGCGAGACCTGGCCGGCGTAGCCCATCAGCAGCGACACCCCGACCGTGACCATCGCGGCGAGGCCGAGCAGGATGTAGACGGCCAGCGCGCTGTCGTCGAGCACCGCGGGCAGGGCGAGTGTCACCGCGGCGACCGGCAGCCCGATCAGCGTCCCCACAGGCGGACGGCTCACACGGCCTCCTGGTGGATGGTCGAACGGCGACCGGCCCGTACGATCATGACGACCAGCATCAGGCCCAGCGCCACCTCCAGCTGGTGCGCCCCGTAGCCGTAACCGGCGGCCATGGTCTCGGCGACGCCGAGCAGCAGCGCGCCGGCGAGCGCGACGACCGGCCGGGTGAGCCCGCCGAAGACGGCGGCGGCGAATCCGTTGACGATCAGCGTGACGTCGGTGTCGAAGGAGATCGGCCGCAGCGGCGTGACCAGCACCCCGGCGATGCCGCCGAGCAGCCCGCCCAGCGCGAAGGCCAGCAGCCCCAGCCGCCGCACGTCGAGACCGACCACCCGGGCGGCGTACGGGTTGGAGGCGCACGCGGTCAGCGCCTTGCCCAGGTAGGTGCGGCCGAAGAAGAGGGCGAGCAGGACGAACGTCACCGCGGTGACGGCGATGACGAGCAGGTGCTGCGTCTGGATCCGGGCGCCGGCGACGGTCACCGAGCCGGCCAGGCCGGGGGCCGAGCGCGGCTGGTCGCCCCACAGCACGATCTCCACGGCGTACGCGAGGACGCCCACGCCGAGCGTGACGATGAGCGACGACAGCGGCGTGGTGCCCGGCCGGCCGATGGCCGCGAGACCGGTCAGCAGGCCGGCCAGCGCCGCGACCAGCACGGCGGCGACCTCGCTGAGCCCGTGCGGCAGCCCGAGCCCGAGCAGCGAGGAGACGCAGAGCCCGGCGACCACGGCGAAGGTGCCCTGGGCGAAGTTGACCACGCCGGTGACCCGGTGGACGGCGACCAGCCCGCTGGCGATGAGCGCGATCGCGCACCCGACGGCCAGGCCGTTCAGCAGGTAGCCGAGGAAGGCGCTCACGTGATGGCACCGCCGAGGTAGGCGCCCGCCACCCGCGGGTCGCCGGCCAGGTCGGCGCAGTCGCCCTCGGCCACCAGCCGCCCCGACTCCAGCACGTACGCCCGCTCGCACAGCTCGAAGGCGAGGCGCGCGTTCTGCTCGATGAGCAGCACGGTCAGGCCCCGTTCCCGGTTCAGCTCGACCAGGTGCCGGGCCAGGCCGGAGGTGACGTTGGGGGCGAGCCCGAGGGACAGCTCGTCGACGACGAGCACGTCGGGATGCGACATCAGGGCCCGGCCGAAGGCCACCATCTGCTGCTCGCCGCCCGACAGCACGCCCGCGCGCCTGGGGGCCAGCTCGGCCAGGCGCGGCAGCAGCGTGTAGACCGGGGCCGGGTCGCGCTGCCCGGAGCGCCAGCCGCCCAGGGCCAGGTTGTCGGCGACCGACAGGTCGGGGAACAGCTGGCGGCCCTCCGGGATGAGCGCCAGCCGGCCGTGTACGGTCACGGTGCCCGAGGCCGGGGTGAGGAGGCCGGCCAGGGTGTTGGCCAGCGTCGACTTGCCCGCTCCGTTGGGGCCGAGCAGGGCGACCATCTCGCCCGGCCGGATCGAGAGGGTGACGTGGTCGAGGGCGGTGGCGGAGCCGTACGAGACGACCAGGCCGGTGACGTCGATCATGACGCCTGCCCGAGGTAGGCGGCGAGGACGAGCGGGTCCGCGCGCACCTCGGCGGGCGGCCCGTCGGCGATGACCTGCCCGAGGTCGAGGACGACGGCGCGGTCGGCGAGCCGGGTCACGAAGCCGACGTCGTGCTCGATGAGCAGGATCGTCAGCCCGCTCGCGCGCAGCTCCTCGACCAGGGTCGCGAGCCGCTCGCGCTCGCCCGCGCGCAGGCCGGAGGCGGGCTCGTCGAGCAGCAGCAGCCGGGGCCGCGCGCACAGGGCGCGGGCGAGCTGCAGGGCGCGCTGCTGGCCCATCGGCAGCCGGTCCGCGGGCCGGTCGGCCCACTCGGCCAGGCCCACGCGGTCCAGCGCGAGACCGGCCTCGCGGGCGATCTCCCGCTCGTCGCGGCGGTGCCGGGGCAGCCGCAGCGCCGCCGAGACGAAGCCGGCCCGGGTGCGGCCGTGCATCCCCACCATGACGTTCTCCCGGACCGTCATGCCGCGGAAGACGCGGGCGCCCTGGAAGACGATGGCCATGCCGAGCCGGGCCCGCCGGTGCGGCGCGAGCCGTTCGACCGGCCGGCCGAGAAAGGAGACGCCGCCCCGGTCGGCCGCCAGATGGCCGGTGATCAGGTTGAACAGGGTGGACTTGCCGGCCCCGTTGGGCCCGATGACACCGCACACCTCGCCCTCGCCGACGGCGAGAGTGACGTCACGCACGGCGTAGACACCACCGAAGGAGCGCGAGATCCCGGTGACCGCGAGCACGGCTACCCCGCGCCGACGGTCTTGGCGAGCTGTGTCCTGGCCCACTCCGTGGGGACGAACTGGCCGTTCTTGACCGTGTTGACCGAGATGAACTCGGGGGACAGCCCGGAGTGGTCGGTGGGGGAGTAGCGGAACCGGCCGTTCGGGGTGACCAGGTCCATGGTCTCCAGCGCCTGCTGGATCTTGGGCTGGTCGGTGCCGCCGGCCTTCCTGATCGCCTCGAACAGCAGCAGGCAGGCGCTGTAGCCGTCCTGCGCGAACTGCGGCGGCGGATAGCCGTGCTTCTCCTGGTAGGGCTTGGCCATCTGCTCGATGATCTGCTTCTGCCGCCCGTCGGGCAGGTGCTCGCCCACGACGCCGATCGCGCTCTGCACGGTCATGCCCTCGGCGGCGGCGCCCATCGGCTCCAGCCAGAGCTTGCTGGCCTGGGACGCGGTCAGGAACAACGGCACCTTCAGCCCGGAGGCCGTGTACTGCTTGGCGGCGGTGACGCCGGGCGCGCCCGAGCCCCAGAAGACCAGCGCCTCGGCGCTCGACTCGCGGACGTGCGTGAAGATCGCGCTGAAGTCGGAGGTCGTGGTCTCGTACGGCTCGTCCACGGCGATCTTCACGTCGTACTTCGGGGCGAGCGCGACCATCGCCTTGTGCCCGGACACCGAGTAGGCGCTCTTGGAGTCCCAGGCCACGGCTACCGTCTTGACGCCGATGGCCTGGATGTACTGCAGGTAGCGCTCGGCGTACATGCTGGACAGGGCCGGCGTGACGAAGACGTACGACTTGATCGGCTCGACCTGCTCCTGGGCCGGCGCGAGCGACAGGTAGGGCATCTTGTCGCGCTGCGCCAGCGGCTCGATGGCCAGCGCCGCGTTGGAGAAGACCGGCCCGATGAGCGCGTCGATCTCGCCCTTGATCTGGTTGTAGGCCACGATGCCCTGGTCGGGCGCGGTCTTGTCGTCACGGGTGACCAGCTCGATCTTGCGGCCGTGCAGCCCGCCCTGGGCGTTGACCTGCTCGACGGCCAGCTCGACGGCCTTCTTGTCCTCGCTGCCGAGCGGCGTGTAGTTGCCGGTCAGGGAGACGATGAGGCCCACTCTGATCGGGTCGCCGGCGCCGGATCCGCCGCTCGCGCCGCCGCCGCACGCGGTGACGGCGAGAAGGAGACAGGCCAGGGACGGGAGTAACCGGCGCATCTGGACCTCCGGGACCGCGATGAGGCCCTGAATGTAGGCAGGTACATTACAGCTGTCAAGAGAATGCCCAACCTTGCTGGGGCAGGAGACGGACGTGACCGGACCAGGCCGGGACGGCGGAGTGCGCCCCCAGTCGGTGATGCTCACCTTCCTCGGCGACCACGTCCACGGCAATGACATCTGCGTGTTCTCGGGCAGCTTCATCGACGCGTTCGCCAGGGTGGGGATCTCGAAGGAGGCGACCCGCTCCACGTTGACGCGGATGGTTCGCCGCGGGCTGTTGCGCCGCCAGCGGGCCGGTCGCCGCATGTACTTCGGCCTGACCCCGGTGAGCGCCCAGGTGCTCAGGGACGGCGGGCGGCGCATCTGGGGCAGCGGGGTGGTCAACGACGACGGCGACGACCGGTGGACGCTGATCGGCTTCTCCCTGCCCGAGTCCTGGCAGCGCCAGCGGCACGAGCTGCGCGCGCGGCTGACCTGGGCCGGGTTCGGCCCGTTGCGGAACGGACTGTGGATCGCTCCAGGCGAGGTCGACGTCACCCGGGTGATCGACGACCTGGGCGCCAACGTGCGCGTCTTCGCGGCCGAGCCCCGATCGCCCACCGACATGCGGGCGCTCGTCGCCGACGCCTACGACCTGGCCGGGCTGGGGCGGCGCTACCAGGCGTTCCTGCACCGGTGGGACCGGCCGGACCCGATGCCGGAGGCGCCCGACGACCTGGCCCGCTCGCTGGTGCTGCTGACCGAGTGGTTGCAGATCATCCGGACCGATCCGCGGCTGCCGCTGCGCCACCTGCCCGGCGACTGGCCGGCCCAGCAGGCCCAGCGCGTCTGCCACGCGCTGCACGAGAGGTTCCGGCCGGAGGCGGAGGCGGTCGCGAGCGCGATCCTCGACACGGTGCCTGACGCGCAAAGTTGGGCAGATCAGTGACAGCCGTTGCACACTGGCCTAACTTGAGGGCGGGACCGATCTGACCGTCGACCTGACCGTCAAGGAGTGCCGATGCGCAACCAGGGGCTCGGCTCGTGGCCGGCGCGCCGGGCGCGGATGACGCCGGACCGGGTGGCGCTGAGCCACCGGGGAGACCACCGGACCTACCGCGACCTGCGGACCAGAACCGATCGGCTCGCCCACGCGCTGCGCGGTCTCGGCGTGCGGCGCGGCGACCGGGTCGCGTACCTGGGAGTCAACCATCCGGCCCTGGTCGAGACCTTCTTCGCCGCGGGGCTGCTGGGGGCGGTGTTCGTCCCGCTCAACCACCGTCTGACCGCGCCCGAGCTGAGCTTCGTCGTCGAGGACGCCGGAGCGGCGATCGTGCTGCTCGGCGACGGACAGGACGGCTCCGGGCTCCCCGGCCGGCACGTCCCGGCCGGCGACTACGAGCGGCTGGTGGCCTCGGGCGCCCCCGGCCCGATCGACGAGCCGGTGGACCGCGACGACCCGTGCCTGATCATGTACACCTCGGGCACCACCGGGCACCCCAAAGGGGCCGTGCTCACCCACGCCAACCTGACCTGGAACGTGGTCAACCTGCTGGTCGACGTGCCGTTCGCGCACGACGAGGTGACGCTGATCAGCGCCCCGCTGTTCCACATCGCCGCCCTGGCCCAGACGCTGCTCCCGAGCGTGCTCAAGGGCGGCCGGGCGATCCTCGAACCGTCCTTCGACGTGGCGCGGGTCTTCGACCTGATCGAGACCGAGCGGGTCACCGTGATGTTCGGCGTGCCGTCGATGTTCGGCTTCCTCGCGCGGTCGCCGCGCTGGCCGTCGGCCGACCTGTCCAGCCTGCGCCATCTGCTCTGCGGCGGCGCCCCTGTGCCCATGCCGCTGATCAGGTCGTACGAGGAGCGTGGGCTGACCCTCCTGCAGGGCTACGGCATGACCGAGACGGCGCCCGGCGCGCTGTTCCTCGCGGCCGAGCACGCGGCGGACAAGGCGGGCTCGGCCGGTGTGCCGTGCTTCTTCACCGACGTCCGGCTGGTCGCGCCCGACGGCTCCGACGCCGCTCCGGGCGAGCCCGGCGAGGTGTACGTGCGGGGCCCCAACGTGATGCCCGGCTACTGGCGGCGCCCCGAGGAGACCGCGAAGGTGCTGTCGCCCGACGGCTGGTTCCGCTCGGGAGACCTCGGGGTGGCCGACGAGGACGGGTACGTCCGCATCTCCGATCGGATCAAAGACATGATCATCTCTGGCGGTGAGAACGTCTACCCCGCCGAGGTGGAGAGCGCCCTGTACGGCCACGCCGCGGTGGCCGAGTGCGCGGTGATCGGCGTGCCCGACGAAAGGTGGGGGGAGGTCGGCAAGGCGCTGGTCGTGCTGCGGCCCGGCGCGACGGCGCGGCCCGCCGACCTGCTCGCGCACCTGGACGGCCGGCTGGCCCGCTACAAGATCCCCAAGTACCTGGAGTTCGTCGCCGAACTGCCCCGGAACGCCGCGGGCAAGCTGCTCAAGGCCCCGCTCCGCGCCCGCTACGGTGACCCGGCGCGCACCGGCGGCGCCGACGGCTGATCCCCCGACCCCTCGTCGCGACCGACCACGGAGGAGAAGATCCCCATGCGCACCTCACCGCCGTTCCGAGCCGACCACGTCGGCAGCCTGCTGCGCCCGCCCGCCCTGCTCCGCGCCCGCGACAGCCTCACCGGGGAGGCGCTGCGCGAGGTGGAGGACGAGGCGATCCGCGAGGTGGTGCGCCGCCAGGAGGAGATCGGCCTGCGGGCGGCGACCGACGGAGAGTTCAGGCGGGCCTCCTGGCACATGGACTTCATCTACCAGCTCGGCGGCATCGGCCAGGCCGCCGACGAGCGCATCACGGTCCGCTTCCACAACCGGCAGGGCGACATCGAGTTCACCCCCGCGGCCCTGCGGGTGCACGACCGGATCAGCCTGCCCCGGCCCGTCTTCGCCGACGCCTTCACGTTCCTGCGCGACACGGCCCGCACCGCGGTGCCCAAGCTGACCATCCCCTCGCCCAGCATGGTCCACTACCGCGGCGGGCCGGCCGCCATCGACCCGGCCGTCTACCCCGACGTCGAGGAGTTCTGGAGCGACCTCAGCGCCGCCTACGCCGAGCAGGTGCGCCGGATCGGCGAGCTGGGCTGCACCTACCTCCAGCTCGACGACACCAGCCTGGCCTACCTGAACGACCCGGCCCAGCGCGCCGAGCTGGCCGAACGCGGTGACGACGCCGAGCACATGCACCTGCGCTACATCAAGCAGATCAACGCCGCGCTCGCCGCCAAGCCCGAGGGCATGACGGTCACCACCCACATGTGCCGGGGCAACTTCCGCTCCTCGTGGGCCGCTTCGGGCACCTACGACTTCGTCGCCGAGGCGCTGTTCGGCGAGCTTGCCGTGGACGGCTTCTTCCTGGAGTACGACGACGAGCGGTCGGGCGGCTTCGAGCCGCTGAGGTTCGTGCCGCCGGGCAAGACGGTGGTGCTCGGCCTGGTCACCACCAAGACCGGCGAGCTCGAGTCCAAGGACGCGCTCAAGCGGCGCATCGACGAGGCGGCCAAGTTCGTCGACCTCGACCAGCTCTGCCTGTCGCCGCAGTGCGGTTTCTCCTCCACGGTCGAGGGCAACACACTCACCGCCGACCAGCAGTTCGCCAAGCTGGCCCTGATCGTCGAGACGGCACGGGAGGTGTGGGGCTGACAGGTTTGGCGCCCGCGCCTGGCGGTAGCTCGCATGCAGGGGGGAAGCATGAAGGGAATCGTTGTCTCTGGGGTCGGGTTGCTGGCCATCCTCGGGATGGTCGTGGGGTTCACCCGGGATGGCTCTGAACCACGAGAGGTGAGCGAGGACCAGTACCACGTCCTGATGGAGCAGTGCCGCTACGCCGACACCTCGGCCCGGCAGGCCGAATGCCGGGCGGCCGTCAAGGAGGGATACCGGGTCGGCAAGGTCGCCGATCCGACGCTCGACTGCCGCACCTACGTGGGCGTCACCGTATGCGGCGAGCTCACGCTGAGCGACGCCGAGCAGAAGTGCGTGCGCCACTCGGTCGACGAGGGGCTGCCCTACCGCCGTGCCGAAGTGGAGTGCTACGTCGCGGCATGACCGGATGCAACCGGACGGGGAGGCCCTGACGAAGGACAGGGTATGAGGTCGAGGACTGAGGGTCAGGCGGTCGACTGCCGCCTGGCCTTCGCCGTGGCCTCGACGGCGCGGTCGAGAAACCTGCCGATCACCTCGCGCTCCTCGGGGGCGAACTCGTCGATCACGGTGGCGAGCTGGCGGGCCAGGGGCGTGAAGAACTGCCCGGCCAGCCGGGCGGCCTGCTCGTTCAGCACCACCTCGACCTTGCGCCGGTCGGTGGCGCTGCGGCGGCGTTCGACGTGGCCGACGCCTTCGAGCCGGTTGATCAGGGCCGTCGTGGCGGGTGGGCTGAGGTTGAGCGCGGCGCCCAGATGGCCGGGGGTGAGCGGGTGGCCGGCGGCGTACGCGTCGAGGATGACCACGAGCGCGTTGAGGTCGGTGCGATGCAGGCCGTGCAGGTCGGCGAAGCGCTCGGCGAACCGGTCGTTCTCCACGTTGAGGCGCCGGATCGCGAACATCAGCTCGGTGGCGTCGGGAATGCGCGCCGTCACGGTCCCCCCTCCCTCAGCTCCGCCTCTTGGGGCATGCTAACGTTTCCATCATAGAAATATTCCACCATGGAAAGAGTTTTACATGTGGCGAGCAGAGCCTAGTAGGTGGGACGTCTTGTGGGGCAGATCGGGTAAATGGCTCACGATCGTTCTCGCGATCGTGATCTCCGGCCTGGCTCTGGCGTTCGGCGGTGCCGCCAAGGTGAGCACCGACCCCGCCGACTCGCTGCCCAAGGGGGCGGAGTCGGCGGCGGTGGCGCGGCTGCAGCAGGAGTTCCCCAGCGGCCAGGTGCTGCCCGCGCTGGTCGTCTACAGCCGGTCCGGCGCGCTGACCGCCGACGACCGCGCCGCCATCGACGCCGACGCCGAGCGGATGGCCGCGCGGGCCGTGGGCGGCAGGGTGCCGCCGCCGGTCATGGCGCCGGAGGGTGACGTGGCGCTGCTGACCGTGCCCCTGGCGGGCACGTTGTCCAACAGCGAGCTGTCCGAGGCCGTGGCGCAGGTCAGGGCCGAGGCGCGAGACGGCCTCCCGGCCGGCGCGAGGGTCGAGGTCACCGGCGGCGCCGGGTTCAAGGTCGACCTGTCCTCGGTCTTCAGCGGGGCCAACATCACGCTGCTGGCCGTCACCGCGAGCGTCGTGGCGCTGCTGCTGCTGCTCACCTACCGCAGCCCGTGGCTGTGGCTGGTGCCGCTCGCCGTCGTCGGGGTGGCCGACCAGGTCGCCGCCAAGGCCGTCGCCCTGCTCACCAACCTCACCGGGCTGACCGTCGACGACTCCACCCTCGGCATCACCTCCGTCCTGGTGTTCGGAGCCGGCACCAACTACGCGCTGCTGCTCATCGCCCGCTACCGCGAGCAGCTCCGCATCCACGAGGACCGCCACCAGGCGATGTCCGCCGCGGTGCGGTCCGCCGCGCCCGCCATCCTGGCCAGCTCGGCCACCGTCGCCCTGGCGTTGTGCACGCTGCTGTTCGCGCTGTCGCCGTTCAACCGGGCCATCGGCATGGCGGGCGCCATCGGCATCGTGATCGCCGTGGCCTACGCGCTGATCGTGCTGCCGGCCGCGATGGTGCTGTTCGGCCGCGGGCTGTTCTGGCCCTTCGCCCCCAAGGTGGGCCAGGCCGATCCGGCGCGCGACGGGCTGTGGCGGCGCGTCGGCGCCGGGGTGGCCCGTCGCCCGATCCTCATGACGCTGGTGAGCGTCGGCGTCCTGGCCTTCCTCGCGGTGGGCGCGGTGGGCGTACAGAGTGGGCTGTCGCAGACGGAGCAGTTCCGCGAGAAGGTCGAGGCCATCGCCGGGCAGGAGACCCTGAGCAGGGCCTTCCCGGCGGGCAGCGCGCAGCCGGTGGTCGTGATCGCCCGCGAGCCGGCGGCCGAGGCCGTGCTCCAGGCGGCCAAGGGCGCACCGGGCGTCTCCACGGCCACCGTGGCCGACAGCGCGTCCGATCTCACCAAGATCAACGTCGTGCTGGCGGCCGAGCCGGGCAGCGACGCCAGTCTCACCGCCGTCGAGAAGCTGCGCGAGGCGGTCAAGGCCGTGCCGGACGGGCAGGCGCTGGTGGGCGGCCCCGAGGCCATCGACCTGGACGAACGGCAGGCCGCCACCCGTGACCAGTTCGTCGTCATCCCCCTGGTGCTCGGCGTGGTCATGCTCGTGCTGCTGCTCCTGCTCAGGTCGGTCGTCGCCGCCGTCACGCTGGTGACGACCGTGATCATCAGCTTCGTGGCCAGCTTCGGGGCCGGGTGGTTCGCCTTCGAGCGGTTCTTCGACTTCCCCGCCATGGACCTCTCGGTGCCGTTGCTGAGCTTCCTGTTCCTGGTCGCCCTGGGTGTCGACTACAACATCTTCCTCACCCACAGGGCCCGCGAGGAGGCCGTCCGCCAGGGCACGCACGCCGGCATCGTCACCGCCCTGGCGGTCACCGGCGGCGTCATCACCAGCGCCGGCATCGTGCTCGCCGCGGTCTTCGCGGTGCTCGGCGTGCTGCCGCTGATCACGCTCACCCAGCTCGGCATCATCGTCGGCTTCGGCGTGCTGCTCGACACGCTGCTGGTGCGCAGCGTGCTGGTGCCCGCCCTGGTCACGCTGATGGGCGAGCGCTTCTGGTGGCCGAGCCGCCCGCTGTCGCTGAGCGCCGCGCGGAGGCTCGACAGGGAGCGCGAGCTCCAGAGTTCGTAGAGTTGGCGGGTTCGCGGGTCAGGCGGACAACGGGTTGACCGCCCGGTGGTGCAGGCCGATGACGGGCATCTCGTGCAGGCTGCCCGAATAAAGGAACTGCGTCATGCCGACCAGCAGCCGCCGCACGTCCTCCTGAGGGCGCACCACCAGCCGGAGAAACTGGCTGGTGGTGCCCAGCTTGTTGCCGCACTCGCGGACGTACACACCGTGCTCGGTCAGCAGGTGGTCGCGCAGGGGCACCCCGTCATACCCCGGGGGTAGCTTCACCAGCAGGAAGTTGCCCTGCGAGGCGTAGACCGACAGCTCCGGCATGGTGCTGAGCTGCTGGAACATCACCCGCCGGTCCTGGCTGAGGCGCCTCAGGCTCTCCTGGTACTCGCCCATGCACTGCTTCATCATGAACACCACGACCTCGGCGAACGAGTTGAGGTTCCACTTCGGCAGCGCGTCCCTCACCTTGCCGGCCAGGGCCGGGTTGGCGACCAGGTAGCCGAACCTGATGCCGTGCAGCCCGAAGTTCTTGCCCAGGCTGCGCAGCACGATCACGTTCGGCCGCACCGCCGCCTCGGCGGCCACCCCCGGATACGGCTCGGCGTCCACGAAGTCGCCGAACGACTCGTCCACGATCACCAGGTCCAGGTCGATGAGCTGGTCGAGCAGCCGCAGCACCTCGTGCTTCGGCAGGTAGCCGCCGTCGGGGTTGTTGGGGTTGCAGATCACAGCCACGCGTGAGCCGCGCATGCGGACGAAGGACACGTAGTCGTTCACGTCGAGGGCGAAGTTGCGGCTCTCCAGCAGCGGATACATGTCGACCCGCTTGCCCGTCTCCAGCGGCTGGTCGGTCCACCGGCCGAAGGTGGGGATCGGCACCGCCAGGCTGCCGCGCACCAGCAGATGGTCGATCCAGGTGATCAGCTCGGTGGAGCCGTTGCCCATGGCGACCGTCTGGGGGTGAAGGCCGAGGGTGGAGCAGAGCTCCGCGGTGATCGTGTCCGCGCCACTGGGATAGAACTTGAGGATCGTCTCCAGGTTCCGCCCGAGATGCTCGAATATCTCCGGCGTCGGGAAGTACGGGTTGCACGGGATGCAGAAGTCGACCGGGGCCCGCTGCCCGGAGGACCCGCGCAGCAGTGAGAAGTACGAAGGGCTGTGCGCCTGTGTACGCAAGAGGCTGAGCTCCACGACACCTCCATGGACGCGGGTCCGGACGTGTGGAGGTACGCGCCCGCGCACCGACCGGTTCAGCCCGGCGCCTCCGGTTCCGGCGCGTGACAGACCGGAGCGGAAAGATTCCCCCATGTCGGCGGTTCGGTAGTAACCCCCGCACAACGCCTGGAGAGCATGGAAGCGACCCGGATGCGACGCAACCGAGCGCCGCCCGGATCCGAAGGATCAGGACATGGACGCTCTTCGCGATGCACCCGTCACCCGGCCCGCGCTGGGTCAGGCGCTGGGCGCGGTGTTCCTGTGCGCCATGGTCGCCGCCCAGGTGATGTCCGGGCTGAGCGACGACCCGCTGCCGTTCACCGGTGTCGTCGTGGCGCTGCTGGCGGTGAGCGCCGTGGGCTTCGCGGCGGCGGCGCTGGGCCGGCCGCGGGCCGTGGCCGCCTTCGGCGCGGCGGTGGCGGTCGGCTACCTGGCCGAGCTGGTCGGCGTCCACACCGGGTTCCCGTTCGGCGCCTACCACTACACCGGCGCGCTGTGGCCGCAGGTCGGCGGGGTGCCGCTGGTGGTGGCGCTGGCCTGGGGCGGCATGGGGCTGGCCGCGTACGGGATCGGCGCCACCGTCGGAGGGCGGGCCGGCGTGGTGGTCGGCGCGCTGGCGCTGACCGCGTGGGACCTGTTCCTCGACCCGCAGATGCTGCGGCTGGGGCTGTGGGTGTGGGCCGAGCCGGGCCCCTACCGCGGCGTCCCGCTGAGCAACCTGGCCGGCTGGCTTCTGGTGTCCCTACTGGTCATGGTGGTCGTCCGGCGGATCGCCGGGCCCGACCGCCCGGCCCGCGCCGGGCTGCCGGCGCTGTACACGACGATGGCCGCGATGGAGACGCTCGGCTTCGCGGCGGTGTTCCAGCCGCCCGATCCGCTCGTCGCGGCAGTGGGAGGGGTGGCGATGGGCACGTTCGCGGCGCTGGGATGGAGGCGGCTGTGGCTTCGGTGACCGTGGTGGGCGGCGGCTTCGGCGGCATGGCCGCCGCGCTCCTGCTGGCCCGGTGGGGCCACGAGGTCCGGCTGTACGAACGGCTGCCCCGGCTCGGTGGCAAGCTCGCCGAGCACCGTCGCGACGGGTTCACCTTCTCCCTCGGCCCCTCGCTGCTCACCATGCCGGACGTGTTCCGCGAGCTCGGGCTGGAACGGGAGCTGATCGAACCGGCCGAGCTGTGCCGCTACCGGTTCGCCGACGGCTCCCGGCTGACCGCCCGGCGCGACCCCGCCGAGATGGCCGCCGAGGTCGACCGCCTCGCCCCCGGGGAGGGCGCCGCCTGGCGGGCCTTCCACGCGTGGGCCGGCCGCTGCCTCGCCGCCGCCGGCCGTACCTTCTTCGCCGGACCCCTCACCCGCCCTCCCGAGCAGGCCCGTCCGGCCGACCTGCTCGCAGTCGCGCCCGGCCGCACCCTGCACGGCCTGGCCCGCCGCCACTTCCGCGACCCGCGCCTCGTCCAGTACGTCGACCGCTACGCCACCTACGCCGGCTCCGACCCGCACCGGGCGCCCGCCGCGCTCGGCTGCATCCCCGCCCTGGAGCACGGCCAGGGCGGCTGGTACGTGCCCGGCGGCCTGCCCCGGCTGGCCGACGACCTGGCGGCGCTGCTGGACAAGGCGGGCGTCGAGGTGCACCTGTCGGCTCCGGTGGCCGCCATCACCGCCGACGGCGACCGCGTCACCGGGCTGCGGCTGGCAGGTGGCGAGCGGGTGCCCGCCGACATCGTGGTGGCCAACACCGACGCCGCGAGCCTGTACGGCGACCTGCTGCCGCACCGGCGGCGGCTGCGCCGGATCGCCCGGCTGGGCCGGTCCTCGTCGGTGTTGCTGCTGCTGGCCGGCGTCGAAGGCCGCACCCCCGGGCTGGCGCACCACTCGATCGTCTTCTCCGCCGACTACCGGCAGGAGTTCGCCGACATCTTCGAACGCCGCGTGCCGCCGCGCGACCCGACCGTCTACATCGGCTGCTCGGCCGTCGACGACCCGTCGCAGGCGCCGGACGGCGCCGAGAACCAGGTCCTGCTCGTCAACGTGCCCGCCCGCGATCCGGGGCGGTGGCCGGTGTCCGTGGAGTCGTACCGGGATCTCGTGCTGGAACGGCTCGCCGAGCGCGGCCACGACCTGGCCGGGCGGCTGCGCTTCGTGGACACCTTCACCCCCGCCGACCTGCGCGACCGCTACGGAGCCTGGGGCGGAGCCATCTACGGCGCCGCCACCCACGGGACGCTCTCGCCGTTCCTGCGGCCCGGCAACCGGGGCCCCCGGCGCGGCCTCTACCTCGTGGGCGGCTCCGCCCACCCCGGCGGCGGCCTGCCCATGGTCACCCTGGGCGCCCGCATCGTGGCCGGGCTCGTCGCCCAGGACTTCCCCACGGCGGCGTCGCCGAGACGTGATGACCGACCGGGCTCCCGGATTCGCGTGGCCGGGGAGATCCGATCGGGCGGTCGGGCTCACGGCGAACCGGAGGGCCGATCGGTCGCTCGGGCTGTCGACGAAAGGGGGGGCCGGTGAGGATTCGGCCGCTTGTCGTCGCCCAGGCCGTCGCGGCCGTCGTCGTCGCCGCCCGTCTCGCCCGAGGCCGCGACCGCCTGCCGCCCCTGCGTCCCGCCACGCCACCCGCTGACGACCGGCTGTCCGGTGAGGTTCGGGCGCGGGCCATGAAGGCGCCCGGCGAGGCGGCCCGGATCGGGCGGGCCGACCGGGGGATCTTTGCGGGAGTGCCGCCACGTGAGGAGGAGGGCCGGGGCGAGGGGATCTCCGTGGTGGTGCCGGCGCGGGACGAGGAGCGGCGGATCGGGCCGTGCCTGCGGGCGGCGCTCGCCGACCCGTACGTCGACGAGGTGATCGTCGTGGACGACGGCTCGACCGACGGCACGGCGGCGCTGGCCGCGTCCCTGGGCGCCAAGGTGGTCACCGGCGCCCCGCTGCCCGCCGGGTGGGTCGGCAAACAGTGGGCGTTGCGCCAGGGAGTGGCCGCGGCGCGGGGGGACGTGGTCATCACGCTGGACGCCGACGCCCGGCCCGACCCTGGCCTGTTCGGAGCGGTGGCCGCCGCGCTCGACGGCCGCGACCTGGTCACCGTGGGACCTCGGTTCAGCTGCGACGGCGGCCTGGAGCAGGCGTCGCACGCGTCGATGCTGGCGACGCTGGTCTACCGGTTCGGCCCCATCGGCCCGGCCACTCCGCCCGCGCCGCACCGCGCGGTCGCCAACGGCCAGTGCATGGCGTTCCGGCGTGAGCGGATGCTCGCGGCCGACGGGTTCGCCCGGGTGCGCGACCGGATGACCGACGACGTCGCGCTGGCCCGCCATCTGGCGGGTGAGGGCTGGTCGGTCGCGTTCCTCGACGCGGGGGCGCTGCTGGAGGTCGACATGCACGACTCGACGGCGGAGCTCTGGCGCGAGTGGGGCCGGTCGCTGCCGCTGCGGGACGTGACCGGGCCCGGCTGGCAGGCGGCCGATCTGGCGGTCGTCTGGCTGACCGCCGCGCTGCCCGTGCTGCGGCTGGCGATCGGCCGCCCGTCCCGGCTCGACCTGGCGCTGCTGGCCGTACGGTGGCTGCTGGCCGGGGCGTTGCGCGGCAGCTACACCCGGCCCGGCGTCGGCCTGTGGCTCTCACCGCTGCTCGACCCCGCCACGGCGGTCCGCCTGACGCAGGCCACGCTGCGCCCGGTCCGCACCTGGCGGGGCCGCACCTACCCGCCGGCGGTCAGGGGCGCTGCGAGGCCAGGGCGGCCTGCCCGAAGCGCAGGCCGATGAGACAGAGCAGCGCGCCCGTCGCGGCCACCTGCGGGGCGGGGACGAACAGCAGGTGCAACACCGGCACACCGAACACGGCGACCCTGGCACCTACGGCGAACGACCGGGTCACCAGGGAGACGAGCACCAGCGCCAGAACGGCCAGCAGGAAGGCGGGCAGGCAGATGACGGCGACACCCCCGGCGAAGGCGAGGATCGAGCGACCGCCCCGGAACCCGGCGAACACCGGCCAGGCGTGGCCGAGCATGGCCCCCGCCACGGCCACGTACACGGGCAGCACACTCGGCGGCACCACGACCGCCCACTCGCCGACGTGCCCGCCTCCGGCGAACAGGCCGAGCAGCCCCGCCGCGGTGCCCTTCAGCGTGTCACCGGCGAACACCGGCACCGCGGCCCGCCAGCCCAGTTGCTCCTTCATGTTCCAGAAGCCCGGGTTGCGGTCGCCCACCTCCCGGGGGTCGAACCCGTGGGCGCGCGCGACCAGCAGGGCGACCGGCACCGAGCCGGCCAGGTAGCCACCGATGAGCGACACCAGCACAGCGACCATCGCTTCGTTCCACCTCATCCGATATGACACCGTCGGCGCGATGCGCCACATGGCCTTCGACCGGCCGGTGCTGCGGAGCATCGGCGGGTTGCGGTTCTGGCGGCTGCTGGGCACCGGCCGGGGCCCGAGCATGTCGCTGGGAGCCGATCTGCGCCGCTGGGCCCTGTTCGCGGTCTGGCGTGGTGAGCCGGACCTGGACGACTTCCTGCGGCGCTCGCCGATCGCGGGCCGCTGGCGGGACGAGGCGCGGGAGTCCTGGCACGTCCGCTTGCGCCCGCTGGCCGCCCGTGGAGCCTGGGGCGGCATCGACCCGTTCGCCCCCTTCACCCAGGCCGGGCGGCCCACTGTCGCCGCTGGGGTGACATCGCCCGGCGCCGCCGGACAGGATGCAACCGGTCTCGCCGGGGCCGTCGGACAGGACGCGGCCGGGCCCGTGGCGGTGCTGACGCGGGCGTCGATCCGGATCGGTCGGCTGGCGGCGTTCTACCGTGCGGTTCCGGCGGTGGACCAGGCGCTGCGCGAGCAGGAGGGACTGCTGGCCTCGGTCGGCATCGGCGAGTGGCCGCTGGCCCGCCAGGCCACCTTCTCCCTGTGGCGCGACGCGCACGCCGTCCGCGACTTCGCCTACCGCACCGCCGACCACCGGACGGTCATCACCCGCGTACGGGCCCACGACTGGTACGGCGAGGAGCTGTTCGCCCGCTTCACCCCGTACGGAAGCCAGGGCGCCTGGAACGGCGCCGACCCCCTCGCCGGCTTCGGCGTCGGCACCCACACCGGGAGCGGGACCGGGTGATCTGGCACCGGCACCGGCACCGGCACCGGGAGCGGGTGATCTGGCACCGGCACCGGCACCGGGAGCGGGTGATCTGGCACCGGCACCGGCACCGGGAGCGGGTGATCTGGCACCGGCACCGGCACCGGCACCGGCACCGGGAGCGGGTGATCTGGTCACGGCACCGGCTCCGTGGCGAGAGGCGCTGCGACTTGTGAGGTGATCCGGGCCGCCACGTCGGCGCGGGCCAGGTCGTGGGCCACCACGCAGGCGCGGGCGATGGTGGCGGCCGTGGCGGAGCCGTGGGCCACGACCGCGGTGCCCTTGAGCCCGAGCAGGGCGGCGCCGCCGTGGGTGCGCGGGTCGTAGCGGGCCGCCACCCCGGCGAGCTGGGCGGGCGAGGCGATCCCGGAGTCCGCGACCATGGCGAGCGCGGCGCGTACGGTGCCCTCGACGTTCTTCAGCACGACGTTGCCGGTGAAGCCGTCGGTGGCGATCACGTCCACGGTGCCGGCGAGCACGTCGTGGCCCTCGATGTTGCCGTGGAAGCGCACCGGCAGGCCGGGCAGGATCTCGGCGGCGCGGCGGGCCAGCCGGTTGCCCTTGCCGGGCTCGGAGCCGATGGACAGCAGCCCCGCCACCGGGTCGGCGACGCCCAGCACGACCCGCGCGTACGCCGCGCCGAGCAGCGCGAACTGGCCGACCATCTCCGGTGTGGGGTCGGCGGTCGCCCCGGCGTCGACCAGCACGCTGGCTCCGCCTCCCAGGGACGGCAATGCCACGGCCAGCGCGGGCCGCAGGACGCCCTCGGCCCGGCCGATCCCGCGCACGGCGCAGGCGACGACCGCTCCGGTGGACCCGGCCGACACGAAGGCGCCTCCCGCGCCCTGCCGCACCAGGTCGCAGCCCATCACGAGACTGGAGGAGGCGCTGGCGGCGGCGCGCGCGCCGGGCTCGGCCATGGGGACGGCGTCCGGCGCGTGCACCACGCCGACGTCGCGGGCCGCGCCGAGCCGGTTCAGCCGGTCGCGCAGCAGCGGCTCGCGGCCGACGAGGAGCACGGGCACGCCGTGTTCGCGCCAGGCGCGCACGGCGCCGTCCACGGTCTCGGCCGGGCCGTGGTCGCCACCCATCGCGTCCACCACGACGGTCGGCATCACGACGGTCGGCATCACGGCGGCCCCCGTGACGGCGGCCCCCGTGACGGCGGCCCCGGTCCTGGTGATCCCCGGGTCGGTGGTTCCCGTCAAGATGGCTCCAGCCGCAGCAGGCGTTCGGCCCGGCCGGTCGAGGCCGAGGCGATCAGGTGGCGGGCGAAGGTGACGACCCGGCGGCGGCGCGGCACCCGTGCCCGCCGGGCCAGCACGTCGTAGCCGCCGCGCTCGATCTCGGTGAGGATGCCGCCGTACAGCTCCACGGCGGCGCGCACGCACGGCCGTGAGGAGGGCACGAGCAGCTCGATGCCCTCGGCGGCGGCGCGGTAGTGCTCGCGCGCCCGGTCCGCCTCGAAGGCGAGCAGCTCTCGTACGGCGGGCCCGGCGTGCGCCCGGCGCAGGTCCTCCTCCTCGACCCCGAACTTGGCCAGGTCCTCCTGCGGCAGGTAGACGCGCTCCCTGGCGAGGTCCTCTGACACGTCGCGGAGGAAGTTGGTGAGCTGGAAGGCCAGGCCGAGTTGGCGGGCGGGCTCGCGGGCCCGCGCCTCCGCGCCGGACACGGGCTCCAGGATCGGCAGCATCATGGTGCCGATGACGGCCGCCGAGCCCTCCATGTAGCCGAGCAGGTCGTCGTAGCTCTGGTAGCGGGTCACCGACAGGTCGGCGCGCATCGCGCGCAGGAAGGCGTCGATGTCGTCGCGGGCGACGCCGAAGGAGCGGACCGTGTGCAGGAAGGCGGGCAGCACCGGGTCGCGCACCCGTTCGCCCGCCAGCCCGGCGGCCACCTCGGCGGCCAGCGTGTTGAGCGCGCCCGCCCGGTCGCCGGTCACGAGGAAGGAGTCGACGATCTCGTCGGCGTGGCGGGCGAAGCCGTACAGGGCGTGCACGTGCCGCCGCTTCCACGCGGGCAGCAGGCGGGTGGCCAGGTAGTAGGAGCGGCCGTAGCCGGCGTGCAGCCGGCGGCAGCGTTCGTAGCTGGCGGTGAGCGTCATCGCGCGGCCTCCAGGATGCGGTCGGCGGCCAGCCGGCCGGAGATCAGCACCGGCGGCACGCCCACTCCCGGAGCGGTGTACATGCCGGCGAAGTGCAGCCCGGGAACCCGCCTGGCCATGCCGGACGGGCGGAACCAGGCGGTCTGGGTGAAGCGATGGTCCAGTGCGAACGGGGTGCCCGCGCTGTGCCCGAGCCGCTGCCAGGCGGGCGGGTCCAGGACCAGGCCGGGGGCGTCGGACAGGGTGCCGTAGCCGAGGCCGGACAGCCGCTCGCGCAGGCGGTGCTCCAGCTCGGGCCGGAGCCGCCGCCAGTCGGCGCCCGTCAGGTTGGGGGCGGGCTCCAGCACGCTGAGCGTGGCGTGCCCGGCGGGCGCGGCGTCGGCGTCGCGCGGACAGGTGATCAGCAGGCTCGGGTCCGGCTGTGGCTGCCCGTTCTCCAGGGCGCTGAAGGTCTCCTTCCAGGTACGCCCGAAGTGCACGGTGTGGTGTGCCTGGTCGGGCAGCTCGTGGTCGAGCCCGGCGTGCAGCACCAGGCAGGACGGCGAGAAGCGGGGGCGGCGCCAGCGCCAGTCGACGGCCCGTTCGGGCAGCAGCCGGGCCGCGCGGGCGGCGGGCAGGTCGCAGGCGACCACCACGTGGCTCGCGGGCAGCCACTCGCCCCCGTCGAGCCGTACCCCCGTGACGCCGTCGCCGTCCGCCTCGACCCGGCTGGCGCGCACCCCGTAGCGCAGGCAGGCGCCCTTCTTCTCGGCCAGGGCGGCCAGCGCGCGCGGGATGGCGTGCATGCCGCCCCGCTCGGGGAAGTAGACGCCGCCGACGGTGTCCATGTGCGCGATCACCGCGTAGATGCCGAGTGCCCGCTGCGGTGACAGGCCCACGTACAGGGCCTGGAAGGTGTGGGCCCTGATCAGCCGCTCGTCGGTGAGGTGGGCGGCGGCGAGCCGGTCGAGCCGCCGGAAGCCGCCGAGGGCGGCCAGCCTGAGCAGGGTCAGCGGCCGGACCAGAGCGCGCGCCCGGGTCATGTCGGCGTCGATGAACGCGGGCCACTCCGCCTCGAACAGCTCACCGAGCCGCCGCCGGTAGGCGAGGTAACGGCCGGCCTCGGCCGGGCCGCAGAGTCGTCGCACCTGCTCGGCCATCTCCTCCCGCTCGGACACGATGTCCAGGTGGGAGCCGTCGTGGAAGGCCAGCCGATAGGCCGGGTCGAGGCGGCGCAGCGGCAGCCAGGACGCGAGGTCCTCGCCGGCGGCGGCGAACGTGTCGGCCAGCACGCCCGGCATGGTCAGGACCGACGGGCCGGTGTCGAACCGGTACGGGCCGGCGCTCGCGGTGCCGCAGCAGCCGCCGGGGCCGTCGGCCGCCTCGACCACGGTCACCTCGCGACCGGCCGCGGCGAGACGGACGGCGGCGGCCAGGCCGCCCAGGCCGGCGCCGACCACCACCACGGGCGCGTGCCGGCTCATCAGAACGTCCTCTCGGTGGCCAGGCCGGCGAGGTCGGCGAGGGCGACCACGGCGTCGGCCGGCAGCTCGCGGGCGACCGCCAGCGCGGCCGTGGACTCGCCGACCAGCTCGGCGATGCGTTCCTCGACCGCCGCCAGGGCGCCGCAGGACACGATCAGCTCGCGCGCGGCGGCGAGGTCGTCCTCGTCACGCAGGTGGTCGAGGAGCGCGGCGTCGCGCCCGGCCCGCGCGCGGGTCTGCGCGAGGAGGTAGGTGGCCTTGCCCTGCCGGAGGTCGTCCCCGGCGGGCTTGCCGGTGCCGGCCGGGTCGCCGAACACGCCCAGCACGTCGTCCCTCAGCTGGAACGCCTCGCCCAGCGGGATCGCGTACGAGCTCAGCCGCCGCCGGGTCTCCGGGGTGCCCCGCGCGATGGCGTGGCCGAGGTGCAGCGGCCGCTCGATGGTGTACTTGGCCGTCTTGTAGACCGAGATGTGCGCCGCCTGCCGCACGCCCACCGTGCCGCGCGCGGTCCAGGCCAGGTCCAGGTACTGGCCGCCGATCGCCTCCTGGCGCAGCAGGGTGAAGACCTCCAGCGCCGGGCCGAGGTCGTCGCCGGTGTCGAGCAGGGCGGCGTCGGCCCAGGTGAAGGCCAGCAGGCCGAGCAGGATCGCGGCCGACTCGCCGAACCGGCGGGGATCGCCCTGCCAGCGTGACTCCCGGTGCCGGTCGGCCAGGGCGAGGTGCGCGCTGACCCGGCCGCGCCGGGCGTCCGCCTGGTCCATGACGTCGTCGAGCAGCAGCGCCGCCGCGTGCATGATCTCGATGGCGCAGCCCGCCGCCAGGACCGCGTCGAGCCGGTCGTCCGTGCCGCCGGCCGCCCGGTGTCCCCAGTAGACGAACGACGGCCGCAGCCGCTTGCCGCCGTCGCGCACGAAGCCGGTCAGGAAGTCGCGCAGCGGCTCGGCGTCCTGTCCCAGGAAGGCGAGCCCGTCGCCCTGCCTGTCGAGGAACTTCTCCAGGCGGTCGTCGATCAGCTCGCGGACGGTGTCGGCCCGAGAAGTCACCGCGGTCATGGATGCCACTCCTCCGTCGCGAACGCTTCGCATCTGTTTCACACCCGTGCCCGATCGCCGGTATCGAGGCGTCCGGGGGCGCGTAAAGAACTGATGATCAACGGCTTCCTCTCGGGTCAGGTCAGGAGCGTCGCCAGCCGGTGCAGGCCACGGGAGGTTCTGGCCTTGACCGTGCCGAGCGGGATGCTGAGTCGTTCGGCGATCTCCCGCTGGCTCAGGCCGGCGTAGTAGGCCAGCACGATCGCCTCACGCTGGGCCACGGGCAGCTCGGCGAGCGCACGGTGCAGGCGGTCACGCTCGGCCAGCGTGGTGGCGCCGGTTCGCCCGTCGTCTCCGGCGGGCTCGGCCGCGTCGTCGAGCGGGACCGTGTGCGGCCTTCTGCGCCGCAGGTGGTCGACCGCGCGCTTGTGCGCGATGCCCAGCAGCCAGGCGCGCGGGCTGCGCCCGGGGTCGTAGCGGTCGCGCGAGCGCCACGCCTCGGTGAAGACCACCTGCAGCATGTCGTCCACGTCCTGCGAGGGGACGAACCTGCGCAGGTACGTCCGCACGGAGGGCGCATGGGTGCGGTAGATCTCGGAAACCTGGTCGGCCCCCACGGCGGCACCCTCCCAAATAAGTTACTCAAAACTTATTCAAACAGAGGCAAGTGAGTCCGCGCAACCGGTCACGGAAAGGTCAGTCCAGTGCGTCCAGCACGGCCGAGACGGCTTCGTCGAAGCTGTGAACCCGTACGACCCCGCGCGGCAGCGGCTCCCACCAGCCGTTTCCGCCCACGACGAGCCGGGGCGGAGGCCGCAGCGCGGGCAGCGCCGCGAGCGGGGCCGGATCACCGGTCGTCTCCTGCTGCGACCAGACGAACACCACGGCCGGCCCGAGCCGGCGCATCGCGGTCGCCAGCGCCGAGTTGGGCACCCGCGCGCCCAGTGTCCGCGCGTCGACGCCCCGCTCGGCCAGCCCGGCGGCCAGCGCGTGCACCGGCAGGCTGTGCTGTTCGTCCTCGGCGCAGGCCAGCAGGACGGCCCTGCCGGTCACCGGCACCGGGTGGCGCTCGGCGTAGCGGTGCAGCTCGGCGAGCAGCCGGTCGGAGAACAGGTGCTCGACGTCGATGCCCGAGCCGGTGCGCGCCTGCGTGCGGCAGATCCGGTCGAAGACCGGCAGCACCAGCTCCTGCCAGGTCCAGCGCACGCCGCGGCTGTCGAGTGCGGCGGCCACGGCGGCGGCGACGGTGGGGCCGTCGAGCGCGTCGGCCGCCCGCGCCAGCCGCGCCATCGACGGCACCGCCACCCCCCGCGGCCCGGCAGGAGCCTCCGCGGGAGGGGAGGGCAGGGAGAGGCGCAGCGCCTGGGCGGCCGCGTCGGCGGGCGCGATGCCGGACTTGATCAGCCGGTTCATCTCCTCCAGGCGCAGCAGGTCACCCTCGTCGTAGCGCCGGTGACCGCCCGGGCTGCGGCGGCTCGGTCCCAGGCCGTAGCGCTGGTTCCAGGTGCGCAACGTGGGCGCGGGCACGCCGAGCCGCCGCGCGACCGCTCCGATGCCGTAGCCGGGTCCCGCGTCGTCGGCGCCGTTCGCTCCTGACTCCACCATGGGATTCTTTCGGAATTTCCAGGCCAGGGGTTCCGCTCGCCGGCTACACGGCCGAAGTTCGTTCCGCCACAGGCGTGTACGCGACCGGCGGCGCGTCGTCAGCACGGCCATCGGGGAAGACGCCCCCTGGTCTCAGCCGCCGGGTCTCACGCCGCCGGCGGCGCCAGGTCGCCCGCACCCGCCCGCCCGTCGCCACTCGTGGGCTCATCGGCGCAGTGTGAGCGACCGCGGCCGGTCGGTGATCGGCATGGGCAGGACGAGCGGTTCCGCGCCGGGCGTGAGCGTGCCGAGGACGCGGGCGGCGCGCGCGCCGGTCCCGGCGGGCACGGTGCCCGGCAGGCCGTGGGCGGTGCACCAGCCGATCAGCGCGAAGGCGATCGCCTCCTTCTCGTCCGCCGGAGCGCCGTACTCGTCGGTGAACGTGAGTCGCACGCCGGGGAGCGCCTCGCGCAGGCCGTTCGTCATCACGGGGTTGCGGGCGCCGCCGCCGGAGACGACGAGCAGGTCAGCGCCCGAGGCCAGCACCTCGCGGGCGACCGTGCGGACGGTCAGCTCGGTCAGGGTCGCGACCAGGTCGGCGTCACCGGGACGGCGGCCCGACCTGGCGATCGCCTCCTCGACGTAGGCGAGGTGGAACAGCTCCTTGCCGGTGCTCTTCGGCGTCGGCAGCCGGTAGTAGGGCTCGTCGAGCAGCACGTCGAGCAGCCGCTCGTCCACCTGGCCCGAGGCGGCGATCCGGCCGTCCTCGTCGAAGCCCCGCTCGCTCAGCCCCCTGCTCGACACGACGGCGTCGACCAGCGCGTTGGCCGGCCCGATGTCGTAGGCGACGAGGTCGTCAGGGCCGCGCACCACGGTCATGTTGGAGATGCCGCCCAGGTTGAGCGCCGCCGCGACCCCTTGGTGCCCGGCGAGCAGCAGGGCGTCGAGCACGGAGACCAGCGGGGCGCCGTGGCCGCCCGCCGTGATGTCGCGGATCCGTACGTCCGACAGCACGGGAGCGCCCGTCCGCTCGGCGATCCAGGCGGGCTGGCCGATCTGCAGCGTGCCGAGCGCGTGCGCCTCGTCCACCCAGTGGAACACCGTCTGGCCGTGCGACACGACGAGGTCGACCGGGCCGGCCTCGTCGATCGCCGCGGCCGCGACGTCGGCGAAGCTCTGTCCGATGAGGGTGTCGAGGACGCACACCTCGGCGAGCGTCGTCGGCGCCGGAGGCAGCGCCGCGACCAGCCGGGCGCGCAGCTCCGGCGGGTACGGTGTGCTCGCGGTGAACTCCACCGTGCCGGTGAGCGTGCCGCCTGCCAGGCCGAAGTCGACCACGGCGACGTCGATGCCGTCGTGGGAGGTGCCGGAGATCATGCCGAGGATTCGCATCTGCGTCATCCGCGAACGGACCTGACCTCGGAGCGGTCTTGCCGCCTCGCCGTCGAGCAATCAGCTGCTGTCACATTCGTAGATCGTAGGGCGGTTGCAAACTCCCGCTATCGTCTCGCGTCGGCGATGAGCGGCAGTGTGCCGAGTCGCTGTTCGATATGGGTGGCGACGAAAGAAGGGACCTCTGCTTCGGCCTTGACCTGTGGCCAGGTGTCCACCATTGCGGCCACGGTCCCGCGCACGACACTCGCTACCAGATCCGCGTCGAGACCGGCACCGCCCGCGAGTCTCCGGAAATTGTCCATGGTGACGAGCTTCGCCACCTTGCCGCCGTTCACGGCGAACGCCAGCGTTTCCGAGCGGAAGTCGTCGTAGGACGAAACGGAGACGAAGTCATAGGCCGGGGAGAGCCGCGAGCCCTGCCCACGTCAGCATGGAGTACTCGTTGGCTGGAACCTCGCGAAGGCGCCGGTCGGGAAGCTTGACGATCCAGTCGCCCCCCTGTCCCGGCACGTGTGGATCGCAATCGTCCGGTAACACTCCACCTTCGCCGGGCAGCCGCTCCACCTGCGCCGCGACGAGGGCATGCCGTTTGCCGCGATCATCGGCCGGTGGGCCGGCCAGTCGGGGTGAAGGCGTTCTCGGGGAACCGGCACAGACCTTGTCTGCCTAACTGGGGGAATTATTACGATAAAAGCGTCATAATCCTGTCCAGTGGGCCGCGCCGCACACTGAAGAGACAGGACCAGGATGGCCAGATTCGCCATGATCGCCGGGTGTGCCACGTTATCAGGCATCGGCACGCCCGCCGGAACGGCCCGCTGATGACGATGCCCCAGAGCTCCGACGACGTCGGAGTCACTCCGGCGCGGGTCGTGGCCGTCGTCATGGCCGTGGTGTCCCCCGCGCTCGCCGTGACCGCGCTGGTGATCTGGGCCAGGCTGCCCGAGGCGTGGACACCGGCCGGCGCCACCGTGACCCCGCAGTCGGCCGTCTCCCTGACGTTCCCCGCGGTCGGCGCGTTCCTCATCTACCACCGGCCCCGGCTGAACATGGCGTGGCTGATGTCCGTGGGCGGGCTGGGCGGTGCGATCAGCGACGTCTCGCAGGCGCTCATGCTGCGGGCCGCCGCCGACGGGGAACTGGTCCTGGCCTCGTGGCTGAAGTTTCCGGGCCAGGCCGGTTGGGCGGTGTGCGGCTTCACGCTGACCATGCTGCTGCCGTTGTGGTCGCCCGTCGGCCGGTTGCCCTCGCCGCGCTGGCGGCTCGTCCTGGTGCTGGGCGGGGCCGCCCTCACCGTCGCGTCGCTGCGCGCGCTCCTGCGCCCGGATCCGCCGCTGGAGGTCTATCCGTTCCCCGCGGTCATCCCCAACGTGCTCCAGCTCCCCGCGATCGCACCGTACGACCGCCTCATCTTCACGCTCGCCTGGACGTTCATCTACACCGCGATGGTGCTGTCGGCCCTGTCCCTGGCGCTGCGCCTGAAGCGCGCCGACCCGATCGGCAGGCGGCAGATCGGCTGGCCGCTGCTCGCGTTCACCGGCTACATCGTGTTCCTGATCCTGGGCCAGTTCGTGCCGGTGCTGGCGTGGCCGGCGATCATCTGGGCGGGGCTCATCCCGGTCGCCGTCGCGTTCGCGGTGACGCGCTACCGGCTCTACGGCATCGACACCGTGATCAGCCGGACGTTCGTGGCGGCCGGGCTGCTGATCGTGATCAGCGCCGTCTACTTCGGCGTCGGCGCGCTGTCCAGCCTCGTGCTCTCCGGCTACGACCAGCTCGCCGGGCTCGCCTCCGCCCTGTTCGCGGGCGCGTTCTTCCAGCCGCTGCGGCGCCTGCTGCAACGGCTGGTCGACCATCTGCTGTACGGCAGGGTCGGCGATCCCCGCGTGCTGGCCGAGCGGCTGACGCAGGCGGTGCGGCGGGGCGACCCCGCCGAGGCGCTGACCTCGGTGGTGAGCGTGCTGCGCGACGGCCTGGCGGTCGAGGGCGTCGCCGTGGAGGTGACCGACGGCGAGCCCCGCTACGTGGAGAACGGCCGGGTGGGCGAAGATCCCCGGGAGGTGCCGCTGGTCTGGCACGGCGAGATGGTGGGCCGGCTGCTCGTCGGCCCGCCGGGCCCGCGCCGCTTCCCCGCCGCCCACAACGAGCGGGTGCTGTCCACACTCACCCCGTACGCGGCCGACGTGGCCCACGCGGTGCGCATGGCGGCCGACCTGCAACGTTCCAGGGAACGCATCCTGTCCACCCGCGAGGAGGAACGCCGCCGGCTGCGGCGCGACCTGCACGACGGGCTCGGCCAGACCCTGTCGGCCATGGCCATGACCATCAACATCGCCCGGAGCAGGCTGAAGAAGTCGCCCGAGTCGGCCGACGCGCTGCTGCGGGACCTGCGCTCCGGCATGGACGCGGTCGCCGGCGACATCCGCGAGCTGGTCTACGGCCTGCGCCCGCCCGCCCTCGACGACCTCGGCCTGGCCCGGGCCGTCCGGGCGCTCGCCGGGCAGTCCTCACCCGGCACCGAGATCGAGGTGGCGGTCGACGGGGACCTGTCCGACCTGCCGGCGGCCGTCGAGGTGGCGGTCTACCGGATCGTCCAGGAGGCTCTCACCAACATCCGCCGGCACGCCGACGCGACCCGCGCCGACATCGTCCTCCAGCGGGAGCGGTCGGTGCTGCGGGTGCTGATCAGCGACGACGGCCGCGGCCTGCCCGAGGAGCGGCGGGCCGGCGTCGGCCTCAGCTCGATGCGCGAACGCGCCGCCGAACTCGGCGGCATCTGCGTCGTCAGCGGGGTGCCGGACGCCGGGACCCGGGTCGAGGTCATGCTGCCGCTCCTCGCGACGGCGGTGGAGCCCCGGACCGAGCGGCTCGACCCACTGGACAGGCGCTGACGGTGCGCCGGCCGGTCAGCGGGTGATGACGCCCGAGGCGACGAGCCAGTCGACGGCCTCGGCGATGGCTTCGAGCGAGGTGTGGCGCGGCCGGTGACCGAGCAGCCGCTCGGCCTTCTCCATGCTGCAGTGGGGGCTGTGCGCGAGGTGGTCGTAGGTGACGCGGGCGTCCTCCTCCGACACCGTGCCGCGCCACTGCTCCCACGGCAGGTAGGCGAGCCGCGCCTCCTGCCCGAACCAGCCAGCCACCGCCTCGGCGTAGCCGCGCAGCGTCAGGGCGGTGGTGGCCACGGAGTGGAAGCCGGCGCCCACGGCGACCGACGGACTGTCGAGCGCCGCCATGAACAGCCGGGCCACGTCGTCGGCGTGCACGTGCTGGACGGTCTCCATGCCCAGGTTGGGCAGGACGACCTCGGCCCCGTCGGCCAGGGCCTGGAACACGGCGGGGTTGACGTTGCCCGCCGGGTTGACCGGCACCCAGCCGGGGCCGGTGATGTGGCCGGGGTGGATGACCGTGGCCGGGAAGCCGTCGCGCTGGGCCCGGTCGAGCAGGTAGGACTCGATGGCGGCCTTCTGTCTGCCGTACTCGCCGATCGGTCGCTTCGGCCGGTCCTCGGTGGTGGGCACCCGCGTGCTGGGGCCGTGCACCCAGATCGTGCCGCAGTGGAGGAAGTGGCGGACCCGGCCGGTCAGCGCGGTCGCGAGCTGGCGCGCGCTGGACTCGCGGAAGCAGATCAGGTCGATGACGGCGTCGCCCTCCAGGTCGGCGACGCGCCGGCCGAACGTGCCGTCGGCCTCCTCCGCCTCGCGGTCGGCGGTGACCGCCGTGACCCGCTGCCAGGCGCCGTGCGGAGTGTACGGCTCGCGCTTGCCCCTGCTCACCGTGACCACGTCGTGGCCCGCGTCGACCAGCCGGGGCACCAGGTAGGTGCCGATGTGGCCGCTGGCGCCGATCAGCACGACTCGCATGCGCTCACCCCTGCCTCGTGGGTCCCGGATGTCAGGTGCGGCGAAGGCGCAGCCGTACCTGGGTGCCCGCCTGGCCGGTGCGCACCTCCACCAGGTCGCACAGCTGGCGCGCCACCCACAGGCCGTAGCCGCGGGCGGTCGCCGAGGTGGGCGGCAGGTAGCCGGCGAAGAGCTCCAACCCCTCGCCGTCGGGCCGTCCCGCGTCGCGGATGTCGCAGCAGATCGAGTCGTCCTCGGTCCACAGCAGGATGTCGCCGCGCCCGCCGCCGTGCTCGACCGCGTTGGCGGCCACCTCGTTGACCACGATCACCAGCCGGTCGGCCGTCTCGGCGGGCAGCTCGCCGGCCGCCGCCCACGCGGTCACGTACTGCCGCAGGAGGCGGAGGTCGGCGTCGAACACGTGTCTGGTGCCGTAGTCCTGGCCCGGTGGCGGCAGCGGCAGCAGGTCCCTGGAGTGGCCGAACTCCGACGGCTCGGTGTAGGCCGGGCTGACGGTCGTGCCGTGTCCCGTGACCAGCTCGGGGTGGGTGCGCCGGGCGTCGTCGACGATGTGGCGGGGCAGCGCCCGCGTGTCGTAGGTACACATGATCCACACCGGGCTGCCGGCGAAGGCCGCGTTGAGCATGGACTCGTACCGGGTCCACTCCGCCTCCTGCGCCCGGTCGCGCCCTCGCCAGACCGGCTCTCCGAGCATTCGGACGCGAGGGTGGTCGAGCTGGTGGGTGTTGACGTAGCGACCGCAGGCGTCGAGCGTGCGGCCCGGCGCGTCGTACCACTCGAGAGCGTTGACGAGCTCGACCCGCGCGGCGTCGGCGCCGAGGACGTCCTCCAGCGCCTCGATGTTCGGCGGCGTGACCACGGCCATGATCCTGTCGCCCCGCGCGAGGCCGTCGAGGCAGAAGCGGGCGGCCGCGGCGGCGAACGTCTCGATGCCGTCGTAAAGCAGCGCCTGGTGGATCAGCGTGGACGCCGGGTCGCTCGCAGCGGGATTGGAACCCTCCTCCGCCTGGCGCATCACGTATTCATCCCCGGCCGAAACTGTAATTCTCTCGCCTGCACTGTACCTTTTCTACCCCCATACGCCTAGGGAATCGCTCACACAAGAGATGTCTGGTCTCAAATCCGGAGAAGACCGGCAAGTGGAAGATCTGCCCGCCTTTGACGTACGCCAGATCCAGCGCCAGGCCGGACCCGCATACCTTGAGGGGCAGACCTTTAGGGACAGACCTTTAGGGACAGACAGGGAGAAAGGGCGGTCATGACTGCTGGTGAGCCCGGCCACGCCGGCGAGTCCCGCTACCTGCCGATCGGCGACCACGGCCTCATCGGCGACCTGCGGACCGTCGCGCTCGTGGGGACGAACGGCACCGTCGACTGGTACTGCTGCCCGCGTTTCGACGCCCCCAGCGTGTTCGCCTCGATCCTCGACGCCGACCGGGGCGGTTCGTTCGAACTGGCCGCCGACACCCCGGCCCGGACCAAGCAGTTCTACTTCCCCGACACCAACGTCCTCATCACCCGGTTCTTCGCCGACGACGGGGTGGGCGAGATCCAGGACTTCATGCCCGTCGCGGACGACTCGCGCGAGGCCGACCGGCACCGGATGATCCGCCGGGTGTCCTGCGTCCGCGGCACGCTCCCGTTCCGCGCCCGGGTGGCGCCCCGCTTCGACTACGCGAGGCAGCCGCACACCGTGCGGGAGGAGACCGGCGGTCTGCTGTTCGAGTCGCCGGCACTGTCCCTCTCCCTGAGCTCCAGCGTGCCGATCGAGACCGACGGGCAGGACGCGCGGGCGCGGTTCACCCTCGGCGAGGGAGAACAGGCGGTGTTCGCGCTCGACCGGGTCGGCGACGGCCTCTCAGCCCGCGGCTGCCCGCTCGCGGAGGCCGAGAGCGAGTTCGCCGCCACGGTCCGCTACTGGCGGCGCTGGCTGTCGGCCTCGCGCTACCGAGGCCGGTGGCGCGAGGTGGTGCACCGCTCGGCGCTCACGCTGAAGCTGCTCACCTACGCGCCGACCGGCGGGATCGTCGCCGCGCCGACGACCAGCCTGCCCGAGCGGATCGGCGGCGAGCGCAACTGGGACTACCGCTACGTGTGGATCCGCGACGCCGCGTTCTGCGTCTACGCGCTGCTCAGGCTGGGCTTCACCGACGAGGCGGAGTCCTTCATGGGCTTCCTGTCCGCGCACGTGCCGCTCAGCAGCGACAGCGGCACCGGCCCGCTGCAGATCATGTACGGCATCGACGGCCGCAGCGACCTGCCCGAGGAGGAGCTCCACCACCTGGAGGGCTACCGGGCCTCCGCTCCGGTGCGGATCGGCAACGCCGCGGCCGACCAGCTCCAGCTCGACATCTACGGGGCGCTCATCGACTCCATCTACCTCTACAACAAGTGGGGCGACCCGATCGCCAGCGACCGCTGGGACGAGCTCTGCACCCTGGTCGAATGGGTCTGCCTGCACTGGGACCAGCCCGACGAGGGTATCTGGGAGACCCGCGGCGGGCGCCGGAACTTCGTCTACTCGCGGCTGATGTGCTGGGTGGCCATCGAACGCGCCATGCGGGTGGCGATCCAGCGCGGGCTGCCCGCCGACATCCCGCGCTGGCGCGAGGCCCGCGACGCGATCTACCAGCAGATCATGCGGCGCGGCTGGTCGGCCGAGCTCGGGGCGTTCGTCCAGCAGTTCGACGAGGACGTGCTGGACGCCTCGATCCTGATGATGCCGCTGGCCAAGTTCGTCTCGCCGACGGACCCCAAGTGGCTGTCCACCCTCGACGCGCTCGGCCACGGGCTGGTCTCCGACTCGCTGGTCTACCGCTACGACCCGGAGATCAGCCCCGACGGCCTGCGGGGACCGGAGGGCACGTTCTCGATCTGCTCGTTCTGGTACGTCGAGGCGCTGGCCCGCGCCGGCCGCGTCGACGAGGCCCGCCTGGCCTTCGAGAAGATGCTGACGTACGCCAACCACCTGGGCCTGTACGCCGAGGAGATCGGCCACACCGGCGAGCAGCTCGGCAACTTCCCGCAGGCCATCACCCACCTCGCGCTGATCAGCGCGGCCTTCAACCTCGACCACGCCCTCGGTTAGGGCCCTCGGTTAGGGCCCGTGAGATATTGGGCCCGTGGCCTCGACGGGAGCACGTCGCGGGCCGCCCACGGCCCCCCGGCGGACTGAGCGCGTCGAGGGAGGACGGCTGTGCGGCTGCACGAGCACGACAGCAGGGGGCGTGGCTCGCCGGAGCGCGGACGGGAGTTCGGGCGGGTGTGGGCCTCGCGGATCCACGCGGCGATCGCCGCCTACCGGCGCCACTACCTCCAGCTCGGCATCGCCCCCGAGACCAGCGCCGCCGTCGCCGAGAAGTCCTGCCAGGCCCTCTTCGCCTGGCATCCCGCGCTGGGCGACGAGCTGGAGTCGATCGCCGCCGGGGCCGGGATCACGGTCGTCGAGCTGGGGCTGCTCAACTCGCGTACCGAGATCCTCGCCGTCGCGCCGCCCCAGGGCGACGGCGAGTGCTCCACGGTGGTGCGGGCCGGCGCGGCAGGCGGTCCGCCGGTCGCCTTCCAGACCTGGGACTGGCACCCCCGCCTGGTGCCCGACGCCGCGCTCTGGCGCTACTCGCCGGCGCCCGGACGCTGGGTCAAGACGTTCACCGAGCCGGGCATGCTGGCGAAGATCGGCCTCAACAGCGCCGGGCTGGGCGCCAACTTCAACTTCCTGCACCATCGCGCCGACGGCTCCGGGGACGGCGTGCCCGTGCACGCGATCGCCCGCCGCATCCTCGACGAGGCCGGCACCGTGCGTGAGGCCGTCGACCTGGCCCGCTCGGCCCGGGTCAGCGCCTCGACCGCGATCACCGTGACCGCCGTCGCCCCGGCAGCCGAGGCGGTCTCGATCGAACTCACCCCGGCCGGCGCGGTGGTGATCCCGGTGCGGGCGGACGGCTGGCTGATCCGGACCAACCACCTGCTCGGCGCCGAGTTCCGCGACGCCGACGTCCGGCAGCCGACCAGCACCTCGCTGCCCCGCTACGAGCACCTGGACAAGGCGCTCGCCGCCGGCGTCCCGGACGGCGTTTCGGACGGCGTTTCGGACGGCGGCCTGCCTGAGCTGGCCGGGCGGCTCTGCGGCGAGGCCGGTGCCGGGGCCCCCATCTGCATGCGCGAGGACCCCCGGCTGCCCGAACCCGCCCGCCGGCGCACGATGCTCACGATCCGCCTGGACCACGCGGGCGGGGCCATCGAGTACTGGCCGGGCAGCCCGGCGGCCGCGGCCGAGGCGGGACACGCCCGCCGCTTCTGAGCCATGGGGGATCATGATCCGGACCCCCGGAGCCGAGCGGTTCCGAGCACCCCCTAGAGTGAGATGAACCGGGAATGAGCTGGGAGAATCCGTGCTGCACGAGAAACTGTCGTCGATCTATGACAACGTCCTCCGCCGCAACCCCGGTGAGATCGAGTTTCACCAGGCGGTGCGCGAGGTGCTGGAGAGCATCGGCCCGGTCCTGGGCAAGCACCCCGAATACGCGCAATCCAAGATCATCGAGCGCATCTGCGAGCCCGAGCGGCAGATCATCTTCCGGGTGCCGTGGGAGGACGACCAGGGCGAGGTCCACATCAACCGTGGCTTCCGGGTCGAGTTCAACAGCGCGCTCGGGCCGTTCAAGGGCGGGCTGCGCTTCCACCCGTCCGTCTACCTGGGCATCGTGAAGTTCCTCGGCTTCGAGCAGATCTTCAAGAACAGCCTGACCGGCCTGCCCATCGGCGGCGGCAAGGGCGGCTCCGACTTCGACCCCAAGGGCCGGTCCGAGCGCGAGGTCATGCGCTTCTGCCAGAGCTTCATGACCGAGCTCTACCGCCACATCGGCGAATACACCGACGTGCCCGCGGGTGACATCGGCGTCGGCGGGCGCGAGGTCGGCTTCCTGTTCGGCCAGTACAAACGCATCACCAACCGCTACGAGTCCGGCGTGATCACCGGCAAGGGCCTCGCCTACGGCGGCGCCCAGGTCCGCACCGAGGCCACCGGCTACGGCTGCGCCTTCTTCGTCGAGGAGATGCTGAAGGCACGCGGCACCTCCTTCGGCGGCAAGCGGGTCGTGGTCTCCGGCTCCGGCAACGTCGCCATCTACACCATCGAGAAGGTCGAGCAGCTCGGCGGCCTGGTGGTCGCCTGCTCCGACTCCTCCGGCTACGTCATCGACGAGAAGGGCATCGACCTGCGGCTGCTCAAGCAGATCAAGCAGGTCGAGCGCGGCCGGCTCGACGCCTACGCCGCCCGCCGCGGCGACCACGTCGTGTTCGTGCCGGGCCACAGCGTGTGGGAGGTGCCCTGCGAGGTGGCGATGCCGTCCGCCACGCAGAACGAGATCACCGGCCGCGACGCCGCGGCCCTGGTCGAGGGCGGCTGCCTGGCGGTCGGCGAGGGCGCCAACATGCCGACCACGCCCGAGGCCATCAAGGTGTTCCTGGACGCGGGGGTCGCCTTCGGGCCGGGCAAGGCCGCCAACGCCGGCGGCGTCGCGACCAGCGCCCTGGAGATGCAGCAGAACGCCAGCCGCGACTCCTGGACCTTCGAGTTCTCCGAGCACCGGCTCCAGGAGATCATGCGCGACATCCACGGCCGCTGCCTGGAGACCGCCGACGAGTACGGCATGCCCGGCAACTACGTGGCGGGCGCCAACATCGACGGCTTCCGCCGGGTCGGCGACGCGATGCTGGCCCTCGGCCTGATCTAGCCGAGGTCGCGCGCTCCCGGCTCCGGCTTGCGGGCGACTCCGGCGACGACCCACGCCTTCCGCGCCTCCTCCTCCGACACCGGTGTCTCCGGCCGCCACTGGCGGACGTAGACCAGGCCCGGATCGACGAGTTCGAGCCCGTCGAAGAAGCGGGCGACCTGGGCGCGGGTGCGCGGGCCGCCGTCGGGGCGGCCGAGCGCCTCCCGGTAGATGTCGGCGACCTGCTCCGCGATGTCCGGGCGGGTGTCCAACACGGCATGGGTGAGGCAGAGGTAGCTGCCGGCCGGCAGCCGCTCACACAGCCGCGCCACGTTCTCGAACGGCTGGTCGGAGTCGGGGATGTACTGCAGTGAGCCCACGATCAGCACGGCCACCGGCCGGTCGAGGTCGATCAGCCGCCGCAGGCCGGGGTCGTCGATCAGCTCGCCGGGGCGAAGGACGCCCCCCTCGACCACGCCGGTCTGCTCGTTGGTGGCGAGGATCGCCCGCGAGTGGCTGAGCACGACCGGGTCGTCGGCGACGTAGACGACGTGGCTGTCGGGGGCGAGCGACTGCGCGATCTCGTGCAGGTGGTGGTCGGTGGGCAGCCACGGGCCGACGTGGACGAACTGCCTGACGCCCCGCCCGACGAGGTGGCGGACGGCCCGGTCGCGCCACGCCTGGACCTCCTCGCCCATGAGCCTGGCCTCCGGGGCGAGGGCGAGCACCTTGTCGACGGCCTCGCGATCGGCCGCGAAGTTGTCCTTGCCACCCAGGAAGTAGTCGTTCATGCGGGCGACATTGGGGGTGCCGGCCGCCACGTGTGGCGGCCGCTGGGGGGCGTCACTCATCCGTGATCTCCATGTTTCCGGCATGTGAGGAGGACGCTACCAGGTCGTCCGCGAAGTGCATGATTGAACCGTTTTGTCCCCCGGATCAGCGCAGGGTGAGGACGATCCGGCCGCTCGCCGAGCCGTCGGCCTGGCGGGTCCAGGCCGGCCCGGCGGCGTCGAACGGCACGACCTCGTGGGCGACGGCCAGCCGCCCCCGCGCGGCGTGCGTGGCCACCGTGGCCACCGCCGCGGCGCGCTGCCCGGAGGTCAGCTCGTTGTTGGTGTAGCCGAGCAGCCGCAGCGACCGGCTGCGCAGCGTGGCCGAGTCGAGCGGGCACGTCTCCGAGGCCGAGCCGCCGAGATTGACCAGCCGGCCGCCCGTCCGCAGCGTACGCGCGGCAGCCGCCGCCGGCGGGCCGAACAACGGGTCGAGGACCAGGTCGGCCGGTCCGTCGATGACCGCCTCGAACCGGGCCGCGAGCTCGGCCACGTCGTCGGTGTCGAGCGCGACGACGGCGTCGGCGCCGGCCTCCGCCGCCCGTTCGCGCCCCGCCGCCGAGCGCGCGGCCGCGACGACCCGGCGCGCGCCGGCGATGCGGGCCAGCTGGACGGCCGCCTGCCCCACCACGCCTCCCGCGCCCAGCACGATGACCTGCTCGCCGGCCGCCAGCTCGCCCCGCCAGGTGAGCGCCAGGTACGCGGCGACCGCCGACAGGCCGAGCGCGGCGACGGCAATCGGATCGGCCTCCTCGGGCAGCTCGACGAGGTCGGCCTCGGGCACCCGGACGACCTCCGCCATGCTGCCGTCACCCGGGGCCATCCCGGCCGAGGTGGGGAACCACACCAGGCGACCGCCGGCCGTCCCGACCCCCTGCACCCCCGGCACGTACGGAGTCGACGGCGTGCCGAAGTAGGACGTGCCGCTCGCGCAGAGCACGTCCAGCGGGGTGATGGGGGCGGCGAGGACCTCGACCAGGGCCTCGCCCGCGCCGGGCGCCGGGGCGGGCCGCTCGGACACCACGGGCGGCCGGCCGGGACGCCGGATCTCCAGTGCGCGCACGACTCAGGTCGCGATGTCGGGATAGGGCAGGCTCAGGTGGGAGAGCCGCCGGGCGTACTCGGTCTGGAACCCCAGCGGCTCGTGGTCGCGTTCGAACATGGCGATGAACAGCGTCAGCGTGAGGAACGGATGCGCGCCGAGCTCGAACAGCCTCGGATAGTCGTGCGCGGCCAGCGCCTCACGTTCCACGTCGTCGAAGCGCAGCCAGGTGGACGACTCGCCCTCGTGGCAGCCGAGGATGCGGTTGGCGTAGTCGGCCTCCCACATCTCCACCGTGGCCCGCGGCTCCTCCCGGTAGCGCTCCACCAGCTCCGGATCGCGGTCGACGGTGAACAGGAACTTGTTCAGCAGGTACTTGCTCATGCCTGCCCTCCGTTCGGATACCAGGTGAAGTAGGCCTCCATGGTGTGGAACAGATCGTAGGTGTCGACGTAGTCGGCCTTCCGGCCCTCGCCCGCGACGCCCATCATCAGCATGAAGTCCATGAAGCCGTGCGTGGCGTTGCCCGGCAGGTGCAGGCTGTCGAGGGTGACCTCGGCCAGGCAGCCCTCGATGTCGCCGGTCGAGATCCACTCGACGGCCTTGCGGTCGAACTCGGGGTCGGGCCCGTGCGGGCCGAACTGTCGCGGCCCGCCGAGCTCCAGCGACAGGTGCCCGGTGCCGATGACCGCGACCCGCCTGTCCGCCGGCCACGACTCGACGAGCTCCCGGATGGTCTGCCCGAGCTGCACGAACCGTTTCGGCCGTGGCAGGGGCGGGGCGAAGATGTTGGTGTAGACGGGCACGATCGGCAGGTCGTTCTGCGGGCGCAGGGTGATGATCGGGCAGGTGATCGAGTGGTCGATCCGCAGCTCGTTGGAGAACGCCAGGTCGAACCCCGCGTCGAGCCCTTCGCGCAGCACGTGCGAGGACAGGTCCTCCTGGCCCTTGAACAGCATCCGGGGCAGGCCGAACTCACGTTCCTCGTTGTAGAAGTTCGCGTCGTAGAAGGGGGCCTTGCCGACCAGGAACTGCGGCATGTTGTCCAGCCACAGCTGGTGGAAGTGGTCGGAGCCGACCATGACCAGCACGTCGGGACGGGCCCTGGTCAGGGTCTCCCGGAACGCCTCCACCTTGCGCACCCACTCGTCCGCGAACGGGGGACGGTCCTCCCCGGTGGCGGTGCTGGCGCGGTAGTAGAAGGGGTGGTGAGTGGACGCGATCACCGCGACCAGTTCAGCCATGCGAACCTCCAGGGGGGTACGGCTCGGGGGCGACGGACCGGTTGTTCAGGTCCACCGACAGGAAGATCTCGTTCGCGACCGGGCGGCGCAGCTCCTCGGCGAGCTGCCCGATCAGTCCGGCGGTCCTGGCCAGCAGGGCGAAGCCGCGCAGCAGCTCCAGCGGCAGGCCGAGATCGGCGAGGGCCGCGCCGCAGACGCCGGCCCCGTTCAGCGGCAGCCTCTTGCCCAGCACCTCGGGATGGACCCGGCCGATCGCGGCGAACAGCGACAGGTGCGGCCCGTACAGGCCCTCCTCGGCGGCGATCCGGAACAACCGCGCGGTGCGTGGATCGCCCTGCTTGTGCACGTGGTGGCCGAGGCCGGGCACGAACCTGTTCGCCTCCCGCTGGGCGCGCACGGTGCGCAGGGCCAGGGCGTCCCAGCCGTCGTCGTCGGCCGGCGGCGGGTCGCACGAGGCCAGCACGTCGTGCAGGAACCGGCCGCAGTCCTCGGTGACGCCCAGGAAGCGCGACCCGCCGCCGAGCAGCCCGGCGGCGAGCGCGCCCTGGATCGAGTCGGGCGCCGACAGGTAGGTCAGCCGGGTCACGATCGCGGTGGGCGTGAAGCCGTGGTCGGCGAGTGCGGCCAGCACGGCCTCGAACACCCGGGTCTCTCCCGGTGTGGGCCGCCGCTGGGTCGCCAGCCAGAAGGCCAGCTCGCCGAACCCGACCTGGCCCATGACGTCCTCGGCCAGGTCGTGGCCGAGCAGCGTGATCGTCTCCAGCGACGACGCGCCGAGCGCGGTGGGGTAGTCGGGCCGCTCCGTCTGTCCTCCCGGCTCCGGCTCCGGCCGGCGCGGCTGGCCCGCGTGTTCAGTCATCGCCGTCCTCCCGTGGGGTGGTCAGCCAGGCGCGCAGCTCGGCGCCGTGCTCGTCGAGCTCGGGCGGCGGCAGCGCGTAGCCGACCGGCGTCTCGGAGAACCGGATCGGATGCCGGGTCGTAGGGATCGCCCGCTCACCCTCGCCGACCTCGACGATCGGGTCCAGCCCGAACCGTTCGGCCATCGCGAAGCCGCCGTCGATGGTGTTGATCGGCCCGCTCGGCACCCCCGCCTCGACCAGCAGCTCGAACCACTCGACCGCGCCCCGCTTGGTGAGCTGCTCGACCAGGATCGGGCGCAGCTCGTCGCGGCGCGCGGTGCGGCCGGCGTTGCGGGCGAAGCGCGGGTCGTCCGCGATCTCCGGGATGCCGAGCACCTCGCAGAGCCTGCGGAACTGGCCGTCGTTCGCGGCGGCGACGATGATGTCGTTGTCGGCGGTGGGCAGCGGCTCGTACGGGAAGACGCTCGGGTGCGCGTTGCCCATCCGGTAGGGGACGACCCCGCCGGACACGTACGCGGAGCTGTGGTTGACCAGCCCGGTGAGCGCCGACGACAGCAGGTTGACCTCGACGTGCTGTCCTCGCCCGGTCGCGTCGCGGTGCCGCAACGCGGCCAGGATGCCGATGACGGCGTGGTTGCCGGCCATCACGTCGAACACCGAGATGCCGGCCCGGTACGGCGGCCCGTCCGGCTCCCCGGTCAGGCTCATCAGGCCGGACATGGCCTGCACCATCAGGTCGTAGCCGGGCACGTGCCGGCCCGCTCCCGAGCCGAACCCGCTGATGGAGGCGTACACGACGCCGGAGTTGCCGGCCCGCACGGTCTCGAAGTCCAGCCCGTACTTGGCCAGGCCGCCCGGTTTGAAGTTCTCGATCAGCACGTCGGCGCGGCGGGCCAGCTCCCGCGCCACCCGGGCGTCGGCCTCGTCACGCAGGTCGAGCGCGATGGACCGCTTCCCGCGGTTGACTCCGAGGTAGTAGGTCGACACGTCGCCGCGCACCGGCGGGGTCCAGGAGCGGGTGTCGTCGCCCTTCGGCCCCTCCACCTTGACGACCTGGGCGCCCATGTCCGCCAGCAGCATCGTGGCGTACGGGCCCGCCAGGACCCGGGAGAAGTCGGCCACCAGCACGCCGGACAGCGGCCCCCCGGTGACGGCGTTGTCTGTCATCCAGCTCAGTCCTCTGCTCCGCACAACGGACACCTGTCCGCTGAAGCGATTCTGGGTATCCAGCGGGCCAAGGTCAAGCCTTGACAGCCGGACCGGCGCTCATCAGAGTTACGGCGAACAGCGGTGACCGCATGACGGACAATCGTTCGCAAGATCGGTACAGGGTCGGGTCATCGGTCGGGACACAGGGTTAGGAGCCCATCGATGAGCGAGCCGAGCGAGTTCCAGCCGGGACGGCCCGTGGTGCTGCGCGGCGGCACGGTGCTGCCGATGGACGACGGGCGCGGGGTGCTCACCCGCACCGACGTCCTCGTCGTCGACGACCGGATCGCCGCCGTGGGGCCCGAGCTGGAGGTGCCGGAGGGCGCCGCCGAGATCGACGCGACCGACGGCATCGTGATGCCCGGCATGATCGACACCCACCGGCACATGTGGCAGACGGCCATGCGCGGCTACGGCGCCGACTGGACCCTGACGCAGTACTTCGTCTGGTACTACCTGGAACACGGCAAACTGTTCCGCCCCGAGGACGTGCACGCGGGCAACGTGCTGGCCGCGATCGAGGCCATCGACGCCGGGGTCACCACCGTCGTCGACTGGTCGCACGGCCTGCGGACCGTCGACCACGCCGACGCGGCCGCCGACGCGCTGCAGTCGGTGCCCGGCCGGTTCGTGCTCGCCTACGGCAACATCCAGCAGCCGCCCGCCGAGTGGACCGCCGCGCCCGAGTTCCGCGACTTCGTGCGGCGGCGGATCACCGGCGACGACATGCTCGGGTTCCAGCTCGCCTTCGACGTCCTCGGCGACCCGGCCTTCCCCGAGAAGCCCGCCTTCGAGGTGGCCCGCGAGCTGGGCGTCGCGGTCACCACCCACGCCGGCGTCTGGGGCGCGACCAGCGACGACGGCATCAGGCTCATGCACGACCACGGCTTCATGACCCCCGAGACGGTGTACGTGCACGCCGCGTCGCTGTCGGCCGACTCCTACCACCGCATCGCCGCGACCGGCGGCTCCATCTCCGTCTCGACCGAGAGCGAGCAGAGCGCCGGCCAGGGCTACCCGCCCACCTGGGCCATCCGCGAGCACGGCATCCCGGTCTCCCTCTCCATGGACACCAGCGTCTGGTGGAGCGGCGACCTGTTCTCCGCGATGCGCACCACGCTCGGCGCCGACCGCTCCCGGGAGCACCTGCGGGCGCAGGCCGAGGGCGACACCGTCACGCACTGCGCCCTGCGCTCCGACCAGGTCGTCGAGTGGGCCACGCGGGGCGGAGCGCGCGCCCTCGGCCGTGACCACGACCTGGGCGGCATCGAGGTCGGGAAGAAGGCCGACCTCGTCCTGATCAAGAACGACGACTCGCCCGTGTCGTTCCCGCTGCTCCACCCCTTCGGCCACGTCGCGTTCCAGGCCCAGCGCGGCGACGTGCACACGGTGATCGTCAACGGCCGGGTGGTCAAGCACCGGCACCGCCTGATCGGAATCGATCTCGCCGCGGCCCGTCGCGACGTCGAGCGGACCGTCGACCACCTGCGGTCGACGATGGGCGAGGAGGCCTGGGTGAAGGGGATGAACCCCGACATCCCGGCAACGAAGATCCTCGACAACCCCTACACGTATACCGACTATCGCAGCGAAGCGACGCACAGCCAGTGAGCGCGGCCGGTCTAGAGTCGGATCCGTGATGTGCAGCAGACGAGGCGTCCATGGCACGTGCTGACACGGGGCCCGACTTCATCGAGGCGCTGGCCCGCGGTCTCGACGTGATCAGGGTGTTCCGGCCGGGGCGCCCGGTGATGTCGCTGACCGAGGTGGCCACCGCCGCGGGGCTGGCCCGGCCGACGGCCCGCCGCATCCTGCTGACCCTGCAGGAGCTCGGCTACGCCAGGGCCGAGCAGGGCGGGTTCGCGCTCACCCCGCGCGTGCTGGAGCTGGGCGTCTCCTACGTGCGCTCGATGGGGCTGTGGGACGTGGCCAGGCCGCACATGGAACGACTTGTCGCCCAGACCCACGAGTCCTCGTCGATCGCCCAGCTCGACGGCTCCGACATCGTCTACGTCGCCCGGGTGGCGGTCCCCAAGATCGTCACCCTGTCGGTGCAGATCGGCACCCGCTTCCCGGCCCTGCAGACGTCGCTGGGCAAGGTGCTGCTGGCCGGCCTGCCGCCCGCCGAGGTCCCACGGGTGCTGGCCGAGCCGAGCCGGTCGGGCATCGAGCCACGCTGGCGGCCCGCCGCCGAGGAGCGCGACGCGGTGCTGCGCGGGGTCCGGGCCAAGGGCTGGGCGTTGACCGACGAGCAGCTCGCCCTGGGCATCAGGTCCGTCGCCGCCCCGCTGCGCGACGGGCTCGGCAACGTCGTCGCGGCGCTCAACGTCAACGCCCACGCCGCCGAGACGTCCATGGAGCAGCTGACGGACGAGTACCTCCCGCTGCTGCTCAAGGCCGCCGGGGCGATCAGCGCCGACTGGGCCCTCTGCGAGGCCATGCCCCAGGTCACGGCCTCCTGACCTCGGGGCGGCTCGCCGGTACGTTCCGCGGCCTCCTGACCAGGAGCGCAGGCGGGACCTCCGCCGGGGAGCGTCAGGCTTCGCCGAGGCTCCAGACGCGCATCCAGCCGTCGGTCGCCGCGACGGCGACGGGGCGGCCGTCGATCCGGGCCAGGGTCAGCGCCCGGATCGGCTCGACGCTCAGCCTGCCGACCGTTTTGCCGTCGCTGAGGTTCCAGACGCGCAGGAACGAGTCACCGGAGGCGGGGCTGTGGGCGGTGGCGGCGATGGGCACGCCGTCGAGCTCGCCCGCGACGAGGGCGCTGGTGCCCCGGTCGTCGGGGCTCCGGCCGCTGAACGTCCACTTGCCCGTACGTCTGCCGGTGGCCAGGTCGTAGACGCGCAGCGTGGCGTCCAGGTGGGTGGACACGACGACGGGCCTGCCCTTCACCTGGCCGCAGGCCAGCCGCTCGATGCCGCCGACCTCGCCGGTGCCGAACGCGCGTACCTGCTTGCCCGTGGCCAGGCGCCACACCCGGACCTGGTTGCGGCCGTCACCGGTGACGGCCACGTCGTCGTCGCCGAGCCGGCCGAACGCCACGCCGTTGACGCCCTGGAAGTGGCTGGTGATCGTGGCGCCGATCTGCCTGCCGGTGGAGATGTTCCAGAACCGTACGGAGCTGGTGAGGTCGGTCAGGGAGTTGTACTTCTCGGTGATCGCGACCGCCGCGGCGCCGATCGTCACGGCGAGGACGGGGTCGCGCAGCCGGTGTTCGGTGCTGGGATCGCCGGTGGGTGCTCGCAGCGGGACCGCGCTGTCGGGGCCCCAGGGCGATGTCCACAGCCGGACCGTGCCGTCGGGGTGCCCGGTGGCCGCCGTGACCCTCCCGGCGACGGAGCCGAAGGCCACCGAGGTCGTCCTGGTGCCCGAGCCGCCGAGCCGGTGGGGCGCGGTCGCGGCGGCCGGGTCCCAGGCCAGCGCCGGTCCCTTGGCCAGGCCGCAGACCACGGTGGAGCCGGCGGAGGCGAGGGCGACCGGTGTGCCGTCCAGAGAGACGGGCTCCCCGATCGGGGTGCCGAGCGGCAGTCCGCCGGACGTCGGGCCGGACGTCGGGCCGTTCGTCGGGCCGTTCGTCGGGCCGTTCGTCGGGCCGGAGGTGGAGGTCGGCGTGGACGTGGCGGGCCGGTCGGTGCCGGCCGCGACGGGTGAGGCGGAGGGCGAGCCCGGGGTGCCCTGCCGGTCTCCCGCGCGGATGAGGGCCACGGCGGAGACCGCTGCGGCGGCAGCCGCCGCGACGCCGCCGATCAGCACCCGGCGGCTCATGGACCTGGCACCACCCGACAAGGTCGCCGCCCCGGCCCCGGCTTCGCCCCCGCCCCCGGGCGCGGACGGGGCCTCGCCCCTCCCTGGCATGGTTCCGGGCGCGGACGCCGACTCGGCCCTCCCTGGCACGGTTCCGGGCGCGGACGGGGCTTCGGCCCGCCCCGGCATGGTTCCGGGCGCGGACGCCGACTCGGCCCTCCTTGGCACGGTCCCGGGCGCGGACGCGGCCTCGGCCCTCCCCGGTACCGTTCCGGGCGCGGACGCGGCCCCGGTCGCAGGCATGGGCCCGCTTAGAGCCCCGGCCCCGCCCTCTGGCGCGGCCCCGGCACCGAGGGCGGCCTCGGGTGCAGCCGTAGCCGTGGGCGTGGCAGCGGGAGTGGTGGGCGGGGGGAGTGGGGTGGCGCGGCCGGTCAGCCATTGGAGCAGGGCTAATGGCGTCGGGCGGGTCGCGGGATCCTTGGCCAGGCAGGCGCGGATCGGGTCGGCCAGGTGGGGCGGCAGGCCGGCGAGGTCGGGAGTGCCGCTCAGCACGCCGTTGAGCACCGCCGGGATCGTCTCGGCGGTGAAGGGCGGGTGGCCGGTGGCCGCGAACACCATCGTGCCCGCCCAGCTGAAGACGTCGGAGGCGGGCAGGACGGCCTCGCCCCTGATCTGCTCGGGCGACATGTAGGCGGGTGTGCCGACCGGGCCCGAGGCGCGCGTGGTGCCGTCGAGCGCCTTGGCGATGCCGAAGTCGATGACGATGGGGCCCTCGGGACCCATCAGGACGTTGGCCGGCTTGAAGTCGCGGTGCACGATCCCGGCCTGGTGGATGGCGGTGAGCGCGGTCAGCGTGGAGATCGCCAGCCGATCCAGCCCGCCGCCGGCCCGGGGCCCCGAGGCGCGTACGAGCTCCTGCAGGGTGACGCCCGGCACGAACTCGCTCACGATGTAGGGCTGCTCGCCGAGCACCCCGACGTCCAGCACGCTGGCCGTGCAGAACGCCGCCACCCGCTGCGCGGCCTCCACCTCGCGCAGGAAGCCCCGCCTGACGTCGTCGTCGTGGCTCAGATGGCTGTGCAGCAGCTTGATGGCGACCTCGCGGCCCGAGTCGGCGACGGCGCGGTAGACCACGCCCTGCCCGCCCGAGCCGAGCACGCCGACGAGCCGGTAGTCACCGATCCGCTCGGGATCGCCGGGCCGCAGCGGGCGTACGTCCGGCATGCGGCTCCCCCCTTCACGGACACAGACGACCCCCCACCCTAGGACCGTCTCCGCCGTACGGGAAGGCGGCGGGTCCCTCCGGTCTTCACGTAAAATCCCCTTGAAATGCATGGATTCCTAAAGGGAAGGTGAGTAGCCATGCCCGGTCCCCTGTCGTGGCCTAATCTCATGCCCATGTCGATGGATGAGGACGTTCGCCGGCTTGCCGGTCTGCTGCCCGACCCCGACCGTGCGGCTGTCGCGGTCGTGCCCCCGGTCTCCGGTGACGGCCATTGGGCAGGGGCCCCCAGCGCGGTCGCGGCCGACGGGTTCGTTTATCTCGCCTACCGGCTGCGGAGACCCGTGGGCGAGGGGCGCGGCTACGCGGTCGCGGTCGCCCGGTCGGCGGACGGCGAGCGCTTCGAGACCCTGACCACGATCACCCGTGAGCAGATGGACGCCGAGTCGCTGGAGCGGCCCACGCTGGTGCGCGTGGCCGACGGCCGCTGGCGGCTCTACCTGAGCTGCGCCACCGAGGGGACCAAGCACTGGCGGGTGGAGGTGCTCGAGGCCGGCGACCCGTCGGCATTCGACCCGGGCTCGCGCGTCACCGTCCTCCCGGGTGACCCCAAGACGGGGGTGAAGGACACCGTGATCGTACGGCGGGGCGCGACGTGGCACCTGTGGGCCTCCTGCCACCCGCTGGCCGACCCCGACCAGGCCGACCAGATGGTGACCGACTACGCCACCAGCGCCGACGGCCTGGAGTGGACATGGCACGGCACGGCGCTGAGCGGCCGTCCGGGCATGTGGGACGCGCGGGGCGCCCGCGTCAGCGCCGTACGGTTCGAGGGCGATCGGGTGCTGGCCTTCTACGACGGCCGCGCCACGGCGGCGGAGAACTACGAGGAGCGCACCGGCGTCGCCGCGGGCACCGATCCGGCGGCGCTGACCCCGCTGGGCGACGCCCCCGCCGCCGAGTCGCCCCACGCGGGCGGCGGCCTGCGCTATGTCGACCTCGTCGAGCTGCCCTCGGGCGGGATCCGGCTCTACTACGAGTACACCCGCCCCGACGGCGCCCACGAGCTGCGCACCGAGCTGCGCTGATCCGGTCCCGGCGGATCACGCCGGGGGCGGCCGGCCGTTCCGCGACTGGCGCTGACCGGGCGGCCGGGTCCCGACCAGGCCGCCCGAGCGTTCCCTGGGCCGCAGCCAGTCGCCGAAGTCCTGCCCGGTGACCTCCTGGAGCAGCCGGACGTCCGCCGCGAAGTAGGGGATGAGCGACTGCCGCTGCTCCCAGGTCAGCGGCCGGCGGGGGTCGCCGCGGTGCTGGAGCAGCTTCTCGATCGGGGCGGCCAGGCCGGAGGGCACCCGGCGCCGGAACGACGCCAGCAGCGCGTGCCGCGGGCTGGCGTCGGGATGCGCCGTCACGTTCTCCCTCGGGAGCACGCTGACCAGGCCCTGGCGTACGCCGAGGAAGGCGCAGATCCGGTCGAGCGTCTCGGCGGGCCGGTCGACGAGGTCGCGGTACCGGAAGATCAGCACCTGCTCGCGGGCGAACAGCGTGAACAGGTGAGCCAGCTGCTCGCCGTACCTGCCGAGTGCCACGTAGTGCCAGAAGTGCGCCCATCCGGCGGCGATGCGTCGTTCCTCCTCCGCGCAGGCGCGCACCACGTCGCCGATCGGCTCCAGCCCGGCCGACCACAGGTGCGTCCAGTTGGAGTGGGCCCGTTCGACGGGGTCGCGCAGGATCACGATCAGTCTGGCGTGCGGGACGGCCTCGCGGATGCGCCGCTGCGCGGCCAGGTCGTACAGGTAGAAGGGAGTGGCCTCGCCGGCGAGGGTGCCGGGGGGCGCCACGGCGAAGAGTTTCTCGTAGTCCGTGCGCCGCCAGACGTGCTCGCGGTAGGTTTCGGCGTCGCCGGGACCACCCGTGCTCGGGGGAGGCCCGTCGGTGAGGAAGTGCTTCGGCTCCTTGACGGGCGACAGGAAGAGGTCAGGATGCCGGTGGAGAGCGGCGTGCAGGGCCGTCGTTCCGGCTTTGGGGACCCCGATGATCAAGAAATCCGGCATGGGCACAGACGACCTCCCGATCTCAACGGTATCTATACCTATTTTCCTACCAAATATGTGGGATGCTTCAAGTATGGGTTTGGATGGAACCCGCTCACCGAGCGAGCACGCTGAGACACCGTTGAACGCCGCCATCCTGGCCGCACGCTGGGTCCGGTCCGCGGCCGTCGACGACCGTCGCGGGCGGCACTGGCAGGCCAACCCCGACCCCCGGGGCAGGTCGGCCGTCGGCACGGAGCCCGCTTCCCTGTACGCCGGAGCCGCCGGCATCGTGCTGTTCTTCCTCGAACTCGCCGCGGCGACCGGGCGCGAGGCCTACCTGGACGACGCCCGCGCCGGTGCCCGCTACCTGGCCGCCACCTGGTGCGATCAGCGAGATCTCACCTTCCACCACGGCCTGGCCGGCATGCTCGTGGCGCTCACCGAGGCCGACTGGGCGCTCGGCGGCTTCGAGGAGACGATCGCGGAGATGGCCGACCGGATCGTCCACGCGGCCCGGCCCCTCGACGGCGGCCCCGGCTGGACGGGGGATCCGGCCCAACGCGGCGACGGTGGGATCGTGCTCGGCCTGCTGCGGGCCGCCGCGGTCCTCGGCGTGCCCGCCTACGAGGAGCTCGCCGCCGAGGCCGGGGCGCGCATCGCCGGCCGGGCCGTCCCGGGTCACCGCTTCGGCGACTGCGCCGACCTGCCCACCGACGCCGTCACCCCGGGTTTCCTCTCCGGTACGGCGGGCACCGCCTTCCTCCTGGCCCGCCTCCACAGCGCCACGGGTGAGCGGAGCTTCCTCGACGCCGCCCGCAGGGGAGCCGACTTCGTCCGCACGGTCAGCGTCGTGACCGGCCGGTGCGCCGTCGTGCCGCATCACGTGCCGCAGGCGCGAGGGCTGCACTACCTGGGGTTCTGCTCCGGTTCGGCCGGGGTGGCGCGGATGTTCTACGAGCTGTACCGGGTGACCGGCGACGCGGGCGACCTCGACTGGGTGGTGCGGCTGGCCCGTGGCATCACCGAGAGCGGCGTTCCGCGCCGGCGCACGGCCGGGTTCTGGAACGTCGCCTGCCAGTGCTGCGGCTCGGCCGGCCTGCTGGAGCTCTTCGTCGGGTTATGGGCGGTGACCGGGCGGGAGTCGTACCTGACCTACGCCGCGACGCTCGCGAGCGACCTCGTCGGCCGCGCCACCGGCCATGACGACCGGGGGCTGCGCTGGTATCAGGCGTACCGCCGGTTGCGGCCCGGCGAGGTGACCGCGGACACCGGCTATCTGGTCGGGGCCGCCGGGATCGGCGCCGCTCTGCTGCACTTCGACGCCGCGACGCGGCCGGACGAGGCCCGCCGGGTGATCCTCCTCCCGGACAACCCGTTTCCGGCCATCCCCGTCCCCACCACCACCCTGCGTCCCCACCAGAACCCGTGACGAGTTTTCATGTAAAACATGTAGGGAATATTGACTTGAGTTCGGACACCCCCCGCCGCGCGACGAGGTCGCCGCGGCCCAGCGAGAGGAGGCGACCTTCGTTGCCTGAAGCCGCCACCCGTACCGAAGCGCCGCCGGAGTCCGGCGACGTCCACAGGTACGACCTGCCCGACGACGACGCCGAGCCGGACGGAGACGCCGAGCCGCCCCGCGCCCGCAGGCGCCCGTGGCGGATCCTGACGACGGCCCGCTTCGCGGCCGGGTCGTCGGGTGGGGTGGTGGATGGGGTGGTGGTCTCGTGAGCGGCATCGTGGCGCTGGTCGGCAACCCCAGGAGCGGGTCCAGGACGCTGGCCGTGGCGGTGGAGGCGGCCGAGACCCTCGGCCGGCGTCTCGGCCACGCCGCCGCCCCCGACCTGATCGACCTGGCGGCGCTCGGCCCGCAGCTGCTCGCCGTCCTGCCGGCGCCCGCGGTGGAGGTGGCGCTCGAACTCGTGGCCGGGGCCGACCTGGTCGTGGTCGCCAGCCCGACGTACAAGGGCACCTACACCGGCCTGCTCAAGGCGTTCCTCGACCGGTTGCGGCCGGACGCGCTGGCGGGCGCGGTGGCGCTGCCCCTGCTCGTCATGGGCGATCCCCGGCACGCCCTGGCGGTCGAGGTGCATCTGCGGCCGCTGCTGGTCGAGCTGGGCGCCGTCGTGCCCACCCCCGGCCTCGCGCTGGTCGAGTCCGATCTGCCGCGCCTGGGCGAGGTGCTGGACGGCTGGTACGACCGGGTGATCCCGCAGCTGGGCGCGGCCGTTCAGGAGGCACCGGCCACGCGCTGAGCAGCGCGCCGGAGGCTGCGCGTCAAGACCGCGAGCCGTCAGCGCCCGGAGGCCGCGTCACCGGTGCCGAAGACCCGGACGCGCGGCGAGCGTCGGGCGGTGCCCGGTCCGTCACCGCGTGTACGCTGCGCGGATGCGGCGCGACGACGGGTAGGTGAGCGCGGCGATGCTGAAGCTGGATCGGCTGGTCAACGTTCTCGGGGGCTACGGGGCGAGGTTGTGGAGCGCGCCCGCGTCACGTGACGTCGCGCTGCGCAGCGTGGTGGTGCACGACCCGACCGACCCTCGGGCGGCGACCGGTGACGTGTTCCTGGCCGTCGGGGTGGAGTCGGCGGCCGAGGCCGTCCGGCTGGCGCGGGCCGCGCGGGCGACGGTGGTGCTGGTGCGCGAGAGCACGGCACTGGCCGAGACAGCGCTGGCCGAGACAGCGCTGGCCGAGACAGCGCTGGAAAAGACGGCGCTCAACGAGACGGCGCTCAACGAGACGGGGCTCAACGAGACGGCGCTGGATGAAACGGGCCTGGACGAGTCGGCGGAGACGGCGTTGGCCGAGGCGCGTGACGGCGGGGTCGCGGTGCTGCTGGTCGATCCCGAGGTGTCCTGGAGCCAGCTCTTCGGCGTGGTGTACGGGCTGGTGCTCGAAGGCCGCGAGACCGAGGCCGGTCGGGGGCCGACCGACCTGTTCGCGTTCGCCGACACGCTGGCCGGCGAGCTCGGCTACCCGGTGACGATCGAGGACCAGATGTCGCGGGTGCTGGCCTACTCGGGCTCCCAGCAGACGGCCGACCCGGTGCGCCTGGAGACGATCCTCGGCAGGCGGGTCTCCGAGGCCATGCACCGGTTGCTGGAGAGCAAGGGCGTCTTCGCGCACCTGGCGGTCTCCGACGAGCCGTTGTTCGTCGAGCCGTCGCCGGCCCACGGGCTGCGTGGCCGCATGGTGGTCGCCGTCCGGGCCGGGCGCGAGCTGCTGGGGTCGATCTGGGTGGAGTGCGAGCAGCCGCTGGCCGGTGGGCGGAGCACCGCCCTCGCCGACGGGGCGCGGGCCGTGGCGCTGCACCTGCTGCGTTCCCGGGTCAGCGCCGACCTGGAACGGCGGGTGGAGTCCGACCTGGTCATCCAGTTGCTGGAGGGCACGGCCGACGTCTCGGCGGTGATCAGCCGGCTGGGGCTGCCGGGTGGGCAGTTCCGGGTGATCGCGCTCCAGGCGCACATCGCCGAGGAGCGGCACGCGGCGATCCTGCTCGCCTTCGAGCGGGCGACCACCGGGTTCGGCTGGTCGCGGCCCGGCCGCAGCGCGCTGTTCGGCAACACGCTCTACACGGTGCTGCCCTCGGGCGGCGACGTCTCGGCCGCCCTCGACTGGCTCGCCGCCATCGTGGGCGTGCTGCCGCGCCGGGTCACCGTGCTGGCCGGGGTGGGCGGCCCGGCGACGCCCGCCCACCTCCCGGCGAGCAGGCAGGAGGCCGACGAGAGCCTCGCCCTGCGGGCGTCCCGGCCCGAGGGAGGTCCGGTCGTCTACGACGAGTCGTGGGACGAGATCCTGCTGCAACGGCTGCGCGCGGCCGCCTCGGCCGGGCGTGCTCCGGCGCGCGGGCCGGTGGCCGACCTGACCCGGCACGACGCCGAGCACGGCACCCGCTACATCGAGACGCTGCGCGCCTGGCTGGAGGCGCAGGGAGATCTGGCCGTCGCCGCCGGCCGCCTCGGCGTCCATCCCAACACGGTCAGATACCGGCTGCGGAAGATGGCCGCCGTCACCAACCTGCGGCTCGACCTGCCGGAGAAACGGCTGGCCATGATCATCGCGTTGGCGGTGCACCAGGGCGGATGATTGTCGCGGCCGAACAAAAGCCGCATTAGTGCTTGTCCGAGATGTACAGCCCATTCTCGCTCCGTACGGGCGATGCTCGCTCGTATACGGACATGCGAGAGCGGAGTGGCAATGAGCATCGACGGTGGGCCGCGTACGGTCGTGGTCGTCGGCGCCGGTGTGGTGGGCCTGTCCACCGCCTGGTTCCTGCAGGAACGCGGTGTCGACGTCACCGTGGTGGATCGGGACGGCGTCGCCTCGGGCGCGTCGTGGGGCAACGCGGGCTGGCTCTCCCCGGGGCTGGCCATCCCGCTGAACGAGCCCGGCGTCCTGCGCTACGGCCTGCGTTCGCTGCTCGACCGGGACGCCCCGCTGCACGTGCCCGTCACCCCCGACGTGGGCCTGTGGACCTTCCTCACCACGTTCGCCCTGCGCTGCAACTGGAAGGACTGGGGTCGCGCGGTACGCGCCAACCTGCCGTTCAACGAGGAGTGCCTGGAAGCGTTCGACGTGCTCACGTCCAACGGCGTCGAGGCCCCCACGCACGACGCCCCGATCATGGCCGCGTTCCAGACCACGCGCCAGGCCGTCGCGCTGCTGCACGAGCTGCGCCGCATCAACGACTCCGGGCTGGAGATCAAGTACGCCGCGCTCGAAGGCGACGACCTCTACGCGCAGGCGCCGCAGCTCTCCCGGACGGCCAAGGCCGGGATCCGGCTGGACGGCCAGCGCTACGTCGACCCCGGCGCCTTCACCCACGCGCTGGCCGGCGCCGTCACCGAGCGGGGCGCCGCGATCAGGTCCGGCTTCCGGGTGACCGGGGTGAGCGAGGACCGCGGCGGGCTCACCGTCTGGTCGGACACCGGCGAGTCGGTCACGGCCGACGCCGTCGTCGTGGCCACCGGCGCCTGGCTCAACCAGCTCGCCAAGGAGTGGGGCGTCCGGGTGCCGGTGCGCGCCGGTCGTGGCTACTCGTTCACCGTGCCCACCGACCAGCCCGTGCCCGGACCGATCTACCTGCCGGCCGTACGGGTGGCCTGCACGCCGTACCAGGGCAAGCTGCGGGTGGCGGGCACCATGGAGTTCTGCGACGCCGACGCCCCGCTGTACCAGAGGCGCGTCGACGCGATCATCGCGTCGGCGAAGCCGCTGCTCAGCGGCGTCTCCTGGGAGGAACGCACCGACACCTGGGTCGGCCCGCGTCCCGTCACCCCCGACGGGCGGCCGCTCATCGGAGCCACCCACGTCCCCGGGATCTACGTCGCCGGCGGTCACGGCATGTGGGGGCTCACCCACGGCCCGGCCACCGGGCGGATGCTCGCCGAGCAGATCACGACCGGCAAGCAGCCCGCGGCTCTGCGGGAGTTCGACCCCACTCGGTAACCGGGCGGGGCGAGATCACGGAACCTCGTTGACAGTCGATCGTCAACAGCCTGACATTCGGAGTCACCACACCCTGTGCACCCTCACGGGAAGGGACTCCCCGCATGCCGACGAAGAGTTCGACCGTCATCGTGGCGTTATGCCTGGTCGCCTCGTTCCTGGTCACCGGACCGGGCGCCCAGGCCGCCCGGCGGGCCGCCGCCGTCAGCGGCCCGCCCGTCATGAACGGCCCCGTCTTCAACGACCCCACGGCCGACACCGGCACCCCGGGCACACCGAGCGCCGCGCAGTCGGCCGTCATGGACCAGCTGATCCGGCTGATCCAGGCGACCCCGTCCGACGGTGAGATCCGCTTCGTCAACCACCAGTTCTCGACCGGTCAGCGGTCGAGTGAGGTGGCCACCGCGCTCGTCGCCGCCCACAGGCGGGGGACGCGGGTCAAGGTGATCCTCGACAGCATGGAGAACGGTGCCAACGACGCGATCGCCGCCCAGCTCGCCTCGGCCCTCGGCGCCTCCGAGACGGCCGGCTCGTGGTTCGTCCAGTGCGAGTATCCGAACCCCGCCACGGTCAACCGCGGCTGCATCGCCCGCAACTACCTGCACAGCAAGTTCGCGCTGTTCTCCAGCGTCGTGGTGGACGATGTCACGTATCCGAACGTGGTCTTCCAGACCTCGTCCAACCTGTCCGACTGGTATCTGTACAACTCCTTCAACGACGCCTACACCTTCTCCGACGCCGCCGTCTACACCGGCTACGGCCGCTACTTCGAGGACCTGCGGGCGGGCCGCCGCGTCGCGGTCGACCCGGGCTACTACTGGACCACGCCGACCGGGTCGACGTACCGGGCGAGCTTCCTGCCGAGGCGCGTGACCGACGGCGATCCCATCGTCAACATCCTCAAGCTCGTCCGGTGCTCCTACCAGGACGCCGACGGCGTCACCCGGCAGACCGGCATCCGCCTGGCGCTGACCGCCTTCAACAAGAACCGTGTCGCCATCGCCAACGAGCTGCGCAGGCTCCGTGGCGAGAACTGCTGGATCGACATCGTCTACTACGAGAACGCCCCGGGTGACGACAGGAACGTCGACGACACCATCCGGCAGGTCCTGGCCCAGCCGGCGAACGGCAGGTCCGTCCATGTCACGCCGTGCAGGTTCAGGGTCGGCACCCGCGACGTGGTGCCGCACAACAAGCTCATGATGATCGACGGCTTCTACGACGACGACATCACCCCGCGCGTCTACACCGGCAGCGCCAACTTCACGCACCTGGAGAACGCGGACGACGCCCAGGTGCGGATCTCGGGACGACAGCCGCACACCACGTACCTGAACTGGTTCCTCGGCCTGCGCCGCGCCTGCGGCGGGCCCTGACGCCGACGCGGCCGGTGGGCGCCGCGAGCGGGCGCCCACCGGCGCGGGTCACCAGTTGGCCGGCAGGCCCGGCGTCGAGGCGGGCAGCGCGTGGCCGGGAGGGGTGATGACGTACACGATGCCGCCGCTGCTGGAGCTGCGGAGCCAGACGTTCTCGAAGTCGGCCCGAGGGTAGACCCGGCGCACGGCGGTGTTGCTGGAGGAGGCGGGGTCGTTGGCGATCACGTCACCGTCGGCGGTGAAACCGACGACGACCATGATGTGCCCGTTGGTGCCGTATCCCGCGCCCGGCAGCTCGTTCTTCTTGAACGACTGCGAGGTGATCACCGGAACGCCCGCGCTGATGAGGCGTTCCAGCTCCGTGAGCGAGCGCAGCCGGGTGACGAAGCCGTCCATCCCGTAGCGGCCGGCGTAGGCGGTGTTGAACGGCCAGTTGCCCGCGCCCTCGTAGGCGTGGTCATAGGTGAAGCGGGCGGCGTAGTCGACCTCGGGATCGGGGTCCGACGGGTTCACCCAGGCGGTGTCCTGGGCACTCGGCCACCGGTCCCAGAAGCCGAGGACCATCGTGGTGGACGTCGGGCTGCACCAGGCCTGGCCGCCGCCGTCCCATTCCGGGTAGTGGCCCGCGTGCACGTTCTGCGAGCGGCGTGGCACGGCCAGCTCGGTGCCCCACGCGCCGCCGCCGGGGCTGACCGGGACGGTCTTGCGCTCGGGCACGTACGAGGCCATCGCGCCGAGCGTCCGCACGCGCGGCTGGACGGTGGAGCCGGGCGTGCGATAGAGCGTGAGGCGCAGTTGGTAGGCCTCGATCCGCTTGCCCGCCGCCGCGACGAGCGTGTCGACCGCCACGGTGCCGTCGGCGTCGCCCTGCCCCGGCACCGAGGTGCGGCGGATGTCCGCCTCCTCGTAGGCCCAGCGGCCGAGGACGTACCACTTGGTCAGGCCGGAGGTGTGGCGGGTGCGCGCCTCGACCTGCAGCCAGCTTCCGCGAGGGACGTCGGCCGTCCAGGAGGCGATCAGCTCGGTGGCGGCGAAGCCGACCGCCCGCTCGGGGCCGGTCCAGCGGGCGTACTCCCACTGCTTGGTGCCGAGCGCGTCGGTGTAGGAGGTGGTGCCGGCCGCGGCGGCGAACGACAGCCCGTTGCCGGACGTCGTCCCCTCTGCGGTGCCGACGGCGAAGTCGGCCCGCTGGAAGACGACGTCGCTGGTGCCGGCCGCGGGTTTGACCCCGGCCGAGACGGGCGTCGTCAGCGCCGTGGCCAGTAGGACGGTGGAGACGAACACGGTCAGCGTGCGCATGGACCCACCTTCTCGGACGATGCTGAATCCGGCCGAGAGTAGGCACATCAGGCATGAAGCGCATCGGGCGATCTACGTATGGCCGCTCGTCGGCGAGGCCGGGGGAGGGGCGTCCCGATCACGTTCCGGCCGCCATACCAGAGGGCGGGCGGGGCGGCCTGCGGTCTTTCCGGAGTTTTTCCGCGTTCCGGGAAATCGGATCCGGTGTGGCGTCGCGGTGGCACTTGGGGCAACTGTAAGCATCTGAACCATCACGTTCGGTTCGTCCGGCGAGGGCTGGCATGGGCCGCATGTCCGGCCAGTTGGTCAGTCGCGGCGATGGGCCGCGTTCCGAAAGGGGCGTCACCTTCATGTCCACACTCAGTTCCCGAACCAACGCCCCGGCCCCGCGTGCCCGGCGGACAAGGTGCCGATCGATCAGCGGACTGGCGGTGTTGACCACGGTGGGCTCGCTGTCCGTGACCCTCGCCGTGCCGGCCGGTGCCGTACCCCGCGATGACGAGACGAGCGAGACGACGAGGACCGACACGACGACGAGCGAGACCACCGCGACCGACACGACCACGACCGGCGGCAAGAAGAAGTCCAAAAGGCTGGGCAAGGTGCGAGACGTCGCCTGCGCGCCGCACGTCTTCTTCAAGGTCCGTTCCCTGCAGCCGAGAAACTTCTTCATCCCCCGGACCCGCTTCATCGACGGCCCGGGTGGCGAGATGACGGTCTCGGTCACCCGGGAGCACGAGGTGCGCGCCTTCATCGAGACCGAGAACGAGAAGCTGAAGTCGATCACCACCGACGATGTCGTCAGACAACTGCGCCAGATGCTGCTCCCGCACCTTGAGGTGCGGCACATGGTCTTCGTCGGCCACGACTACACGCAGAAGATCAGCAAGGGCATGTACGGCAACATGTGGTACCGCGTCTTCGGCTACCGCGTCGGCTGGTCGGCGTGGCAGCGGCTCGACAACTGCCGGCAGGTCAGGGTCACCACCGGCATCGCCAACATCCCGTCCCGGGTGGAGGGCTGGCGCTACTGGGAGACCAAGCATCCGATGTTCAAGGGGCGGATCCTGTCCCGCAAGTGATCGGTCGCCGCATAGATCGAAGTTTAGGGCGGTATAGAACGCCTAAAACCTTCCGTCCGGAATAACGCGACTGGCCTAGGAAAGGGACATACGGAGAGTCGCTGTCGCGGTCTCGCCGTCCTTGGCTCCGGTCAGGGAACAGGCGTCGGAGGAGGAGCCATGGCGGAAAGCAAGACGCGCCCGTCCCAGGAGCGTTCCGCGCCCACGAACGGTCACAAGAAGCAGTACACCCTGGGTCTGCCCATGATGACCATCCAGGTGCGCCCGCCGGACGTCCACATGCCGCACATCGGCGCGCCCCCCATGCCGCACGTCCAGCTGCCGCACATCAGCAGGCAGGAGCTCGGCCAGGCCGTCGACATCGCCAGGTCGTTCATGCCGCCGCCGGAGCGTCTCGCCTACTACGGCGCGCTCGGCGCCCTCGCGGTGTTCGGCGCGATCGACTGGCCGGTGGCGGTCGCGATCGGGGCGGGCGCCATCCTCGCGCAGCGTTCGCGTTCCGGCCGAGTGACCAGGTCCCCGCTGCGCCGGACGTCCGCGACGACGGCCGGCGAGGCGAGAAGGACCGGCCAGGCCGCTGAGAAGGCCGGCGAGAAGGCCGGCGAGAAGACCACGACCACGCGCAGCAGGCCCTCGACCTCCCGGAGCAGGACGTCCACCGCCGCGAGCAGGACATCGGCGTCGCGGAGCGGCTCCTCGTCCACGAGCGGAACGTCGGCCGCGCGGAGCAGGACGTCGGCCGCCGCGAGCAAGGCGGCGGGGCAGGCCAGGTCGACCGCGTCCACCACCCGGCGGAAGGCCGCCTCCGCCAAGCCGGCTTCGGCCAAGCCCGCCTCCACCAAGCCCGCTTCCACCAAGCCCGCCTCCGCCAAGACCGCTTCTGCCAAGACCGCTTCCACCGGTACGGGCGGGCGGAAGAGGAGCACGGCCGCGCGCACGGCCGGCTGAACCTGAGACATCCGGTCCGATACGAGAACTCCGATACGAGAACACCGTCGACAGGAGGCCGCATGGCGGTGTTCGATCTGTTGTCCGTCGAAACCCTGCTGAACATCCTCCCCGAGCCGATACGCGGCCTCGTCCCGCGCCCCCGCCACGTACGGGACTGCCCGGGAGGAGTCCGCGTCGAGTTGCGGCACATCGGCGGCCCGGGCACCGAGCGGGAGGCGCGCGCTCTGGAGGAGCGGCTGCTCGCGATGGGGATGGCGCGGGCCGAGGTCAACGGCACGCTCGGCAGCGTCTTCGTGAGCTGCGAGGCGGGCACCGACCGGGACAAACTCCTCGCCGTGATCGAGGAGTACGACCGGGACGGCGGGACGGCGGGCGTCGCCCGCGCACTCGACGGCATGGAGCAGCAGGCCCGTGCCGCGGCGAGCCTGGCCCTGAACCTCGTCGGCACCGGGCTGGCGGCCACCGGCCGGCTCGCGCGCGTTTCGATGCTGCCCATGGTGGTGCCCGCCTTTCTGGCGGCGGTCGACGAGACCCCGCGCCTGCGCCATGAGGTGGAGCGTCGCCTCGGCAAGCCGGTGGCCGACACGGTGCTCGCCACGGGCCGGATCGTGTCCACCACCCTGGCCGCGCGGCCCGTGTCGATGCTGATCGACTCGGCCGCCGCCATGAGCCGGTACCTCGCCATGCGCGCCGGTGCCCGGGCCTGGGCGGACCGGGAAGAGGAACTGGCGGCCCTGGCCGGGACGTACCGGAACATCCCGGTGCGCGAACTGCCGCGCCCGATCCCGCTCGCCCGCGGCCCCGTCGAGCGGTACGCCGACCTGGCCGGCGCGACGGCACTGGCCGTCTACACCGTCACCGCGACGGTGGGCGGCGACCACGAGAAGGGGCTGTCCCTGCTCATCGGCGGCATGCCCAAGGCGACCCGCATCTGCAGGGACGCCTTCATCAGCGGGCTGGTGCGCGCCCTGTCGGCGCGCGGCGCGATCGTGCTCGACCTGTACGCGCTGCACCGCATGGACCGCGTCGACACGGTGGTGATCGACGCCACCGCGCTCATGACGGGCGCGTGGACGATCGACGACGTCCACACCCTGCTCACGGACGTGGACCTGGACGATCTGCACGCCCGCCTCTACACGCTCCTCGACCTCATGGACCCCTCGGCGCGGCGCGAGCACGACGGGTGGACCGCCGCGCCGTGGGACGCCTCGGACGGTCCCGCGCCACCGGAGCACTGGCAGGAGAAGGGGAGCCGCGCGGTCGTGGTGTCCCACCAGGGCACGGAGGTCGCCCTGGTGGGTCTGGCCAGGGAGCTCCACCCGATGGCCGAGGCCCTCGTCGCGGCGCCGAAGGACGCCTGCGAGGTGATCCTGGCCGGTGGGGAGCCCGGCCTCGCTCTCCGGCTCGGCGTGGACCGGACCGTGGAGGGCGGATCCCGGCTGGTCACGTCGGTGCGGGAGCTCCAGCTGGAGGGCCGCGGTGTGGCCCTGGTCTCCCAGCGGTCGCGGCGCGGGCTGACACACGCCGATCTGGCCATCGGCGTACTCGACCGGTCGCGGCGGATCCCGTGGGACGCGGACGTGATGGGTGAGCTCGACGGGGTGCATCTGCTGCTCCGGAACCTCCCGATGGCGCGGCGGGTGAGCGCGCGGGGCGCGTGGGTGGCCGCGACGGGCGCCGTTTTCGGGACGGGTCTGTCGTTCGCGGGTCCCGCGCCCACGGTGGTCCGCCGCGCCCAGGTGGTGCGTGACTGTACGTCGGCGGTCGCGTTCGTCGTCGGGCACTGGGCGGGCCGCGTCGTCGGGAGGGGAGCGCCGCCCATCTACGCCGACACCACGCCCTGGCACGCGATGGCCGCCCGCGACGTCCTGGCCCGGCTGGAGACCTCGCCCAACGGCCTGACCGAGGCGGAGGCCGCCGGCCGCCGGGTGAAAACGGAGCGGAGGGACGAGTTCCATCCCAAGTCGTTGCTCGGCGCGGCCCTGGAGGAGCTGGCGAATCCGCTGACCCCCGTGCTCGGCGCGGCGGCCGGGGTGTCGGCCCTGGTCGGCTCGGCCGTGGACGCACTCCTGATCGGCGGCGTGCTCGGCGTCGACGCCCTGCTCGGCGGGGCCCAGCGGCGGGGCGCCGACCGGGTGCTGCACCGTCTCACCGAGGCGACGGCGGTGACCGCGCGCCTGCGCCGGCCCGGCGGCGTCGAGGAGGTCCTGGCCGACGACCTCGTACCGGGAGACGTGATCGAGCTGCGGGCCGGCGACGCCGTGCCGGCGGACGCCCGGCTGATCAAGGCCTCCGGCCTGGAGGTGGACGAGTCGACGCTCACCGGCGAGTCGCAGCTCGTGGCCAAGACGACGGCGCCGACCGCGGCGGCGGCCGTCGCCGAGCGGAGCTCGATGGTCTACCTCGGCACCACCGTCGCGGCGGGCAGCGCCCGCGCGGTGGTGGTGGCGACGGGCGACCTGACCGAGGCGGGCCGGACCGCCCGGCTGGCCCGGCAGGAGGCGCCGCTCAGCGGCGTGGAGCTGAGACTGCGCGCGCTGAGCCGCCGCATCCTGCCCGCCGCCGTCGGCTCCGGCGTGCTGCTGATGGGCATCGACCTGGTTCGCGGCACACCGCTGGCCACCGCCCTCGGTCCCGCGGTGAGCATGATGGTGGCCGCGGTGCCGGAAGGACTGCCGTTCGTCGCCACCGTGGCGGAGCTCGCCTCGGCCAAGCGGCTGGCGAAGCACAACACCCTGGTGCGCAACCCGTCCACGATCGAGGCGCTGGGCCGGGTCGACGTGCTCTGCTTCGACAAGACCGGCACCCTGACCGAGGGCCACATCAGCCTGGGCCAGGTGTCCGACGGGTGGTGCGAGCAACCACTGGCCGAGTCGAAGCCCGAGATGAGAGCCATCGTCGCCGGAGCGCTCCGCGCGGGGCCCCGGTTCGGCGGCGGGCGGGTGATCGCCCATCCCACCGATCGGGCCGTCGTGGAGGGAGCCCAGAGCGTCGGCGTCAGCCCCGACGAGGGCCTGACGGAGTGGCGCAGGGTCGACGAGCTGCACTTCGAGCCGGCGCGCGGCTACCACGCGGTGCTCGGCCTGTCCGGCGCCGGGCACCTGCTGAGCGTCAAGGGCGCGCCCGAAGTGGTGCTGGGCCGCTGCACGTCGCTCGTCAGGGACGGGCGGACGGTCCCGCTGGACGACGCGATCATGGGTGAGCTGGAGCAGGAGGTGGACCGGCTCGCCCGGCGGGGCTACCGGGTGCTCGCCGTGGCCGAGCGGCCGGCCTCCAGCCGCGCGGATCTCGACGAGGACCGCATCGAACGGCTGTCCTTCCTCGGCTTCCTGGGCCTGGCGGATCCGGTGCGGCCGACGGCGAAACGCAGCGTGGAGCAGCTGGTGCGGGCCGGCGTCCGGGTCGTCATGATCACCGGAGACCACCCCAGCACGGCCGAGGCCATCGCCGCCGAGATCAACGCGGTCAACGGGCTGCGGGTGATGACCGGTCCCGAGATCGACCGCCTCGACGACGACGCGCTCGCCGAGGTGCTGCCGCAGGTGGCGGTCTTCGCGCGGACCACCCCCGAGCACAAGGCGCGGATCGTCACCGTGCTGCGGGGCACGGGCAGGGTCGTGGCCGTCACGGGCGACGGAGCCAACGACGTGCCGGCGATCCGGCTCGCCGACGTGGGCGTCGCCCTCGGCGCCCGCGCCACTCCCGCCGCCCGGTCGGCCGCGGACATCGTCGTCGCCGACGACCGCATCGAGACCATCATCGACGCGATCGTCGAGGGCCGGGCCATGTGGGGCTCGGTCCGCGACTCGCTCGGCATCCTGCTCGGCGGCAACGTGGGCGAGATCGTCTTCACGCTCGGGTCCAGCCTGCTGACCAGGCGCAGCGCGCTGAACGCCCGCCAGCTGCTCCTGGTCAACCTGCTGACCGACATGCTGCCCGCGATGGCCGTGGCCGTCCGGCCGCCGAGCGCCGCCAGCCCCGAGAAACTGCTCGCCGAGGGGCCGGAGGCGTCGCTGGGCGCCGCCCTGACCCGCGACATCTACGTGCGCGCCATCGCCACGGCCGGAGGGGCGATCGCGGCGTGGACCTTCGCCCGCGTCACCGGCACCCGCGGCCGGGCGGACACGGTGGGGCTCATCGGCCTGGTCGCGGCCCAGCTCCTGCAGACGCTGGCGTTGGGACACCGCGACCGTACGGTGGTGCTGGCCTCGCTGTCGTCGCTGGCCGCGCTGGGTCTGATCATCTCGATACCCGGCGTCAGCCAGGTGTTCGGCAGCCGGCCGGTGGGCCCGGTGGGCTGGGGGATCGGCCTCGGCTGCGGGGCCGTCGCGGCGGTCGTGGCCGGTCTGATCGAGAAGGCCGTCGCCGGATAGACGTCGTCAGTTCACCCGATCGTCGCCTGGCCTTCTTCCCCACCACTATCTTGTGGTGAAATATGCCAGTAAAAGCCGTTTTCTCCCTATGAGGTGTCCCATGTCCGAGTTTCTGGCCTCTGTGCTGGCCAAGGCGGCGTTCCTGCTGCTCGAAGCGCTGATCATGCGCCTCGTCCACGCCTTCGTCACCTCCACCCTCCGCCCCACCGGCCTCCGCCTGGTCTGAAACCCCTCGTGTCCCTGACGCCCGGACCGCCCGAACCCGGCCGCGCCGAGGTGGCCGACGAGCTCGCTGAACGAGCCGGCGCGGCGTCTCGTCCGCGTATCGGAACGGGGCTTCCGCATAAATGGACGCCTTTCTGTACGCCGTCGGATGTGACCGAAATTTGCCGGGCAGCGGCCGGAGGACGCGAGCGGCGGCACGTTTCGCTGATTGCGCCAAGTCGGTGGGCTGGATTACGCGCAGTCCGGGCCGGCGGATGAAGCACGGCCATTTTCGGCACGTATGGCCGAATCGTGGTCACCGGCGTATATTACGACTGCGTCGGCTGAATCATCGACGAAACGCGAGACCTTATGAGCGCCCTTCAGGGTTATCTCAACCAGCATTTCTTCGGGGTCCTGTCCGTCATGCGATTCCTGCCGCGCCGGATCGACTACTACAGGAGGCTGACCACCGCCCCGGTCCGGTCCGAGCTCGAACCGCATCTGCGCACCTTGCGGCGCGACGGGATCGTCATCATCCCCGACCTGCTGCCGGAGAAGACGGTCAAGGAGATGCGGGACGCGGTGCCCGAGCTCAACCGGTTCGAGGAATCTCCGGAAGGAGATCGCGCGTACTTCCTGCCGGAGGCGCATCGGATCGCAGATTTCTCCCCCTTCTTCGAGCATCCTGACGTGCGCGATCTGGTCCGCGGTTACATCTCCGTGGAAGCGGTGCCGCATCGGCGCACCATTGGGCTCAAGGTGGTTTACGGCGACTTCCCATCGTTCGAGCGCAACTATCACATGGACACCTGGAGACAGCGCGTCAAAGCCTTCCTCTACCTCGACGAGGTCGGTCCGGAGCAGGCACCCATGACCTACCTCCGTGGCAGCCACCGAGGTTTGTGGCGGTTGTGGACCGAGGCACGGATCGCGCGCGACTACGTCGTCGACGAACGCGGATTCGGCACCGATCAGGACCGCTGGTTTCTCGGCTCGTTCTGGCCACACGAGGTCGCCCAGCTCAAGCAGGATCGCGGCTACGAGGAGGTCGTCTGCACAGGTGGCGCCGGGACTCTCGTCCTGTTCGACGGGCGCGGCCTGCACCGTGCCACGCCACTGATCTCGGGCTCGCGGCTGCTGCTCAACAGTTACTGGATCCACGCCCGCGAGCACACGTGAGGCGATGGCTGTGGATCTGCCCCTTCTTCTGCGCACGAACGCCTTCTTCGCGGGGACGGATCGCGAACGCGTCGGCATGGAGGTGGAGCTCGCCGCCGTCGACGAGCGCACCGGGCGTTGCGTCCCGTACGCCGGACAGCGAGGCCTGCGCAGGGTGCTGGAGAGAGTCCGCGACGAGTGGACGGGTGAGGCGTCGGCGGAGAGCGGCTATGTCACGGCGGTACGCAGATCTGACGGCGCGTGCGTCTCTCTGGAGATGGGCGGCGCGATCGAGTACGCCTCCCCGCCGGCTGACACCGTGCACGACCTGGCCACTCGCCTCGGGCGTGACCTGGGCGGCCTGGCCGCCATGGCGGCTGAGTACGGCGTCGCGTTGCTGCCCGGAGGGAACTTCCCGTTCAACACGAGCGCGGACATCACCTGGCTGCCACGTCGCCGGGCGGAACTGCTCAAGGCGCACTACGCGCGCGTGGCTCCGCACGCCGGCTATGAGGCGATGACGCTCAATCTCTCGGCGCAGGTCACCCTCGACTACCTGGGCCCTGTCGATCTCGCGCGGAAGCTCCGCATGCAGGCGCTGGTGGCGCCTGTCGTACACGCGATCCTGGTCAACTCGCCGCTGTTCGCGGGGCGGCCCAGCGGGCTGCTGTCGCGCCGGATGCACCAGTGGCAGCGGGCCGAACCGGTCCGATGGGGGCCGCTCCGCGCCGCCTGGCTGGCCGACGACGAGATCGTAGCGGGGTTCGTCGACTGGGCCGGCCGGCTGCCCATGATCTACCGGAGGGCGAACGGCACGTACGAGCCGGGGCCGGACCTTCCCTTCCGTGACCTCGTGAGTGAGCGCGGGATGTCGAGCGAGCAGATCACGGAGGCATGGCGTCAGCACCTCGATCAGATCTGGACCGACGTACGCCTGCGGAGAACGCTGGAGCTCCGGGGCGCCGACGGTCCACCCGCCGAGGCGCTGCCGGCCGTGGCGGCGTTATGGGCCGGGCTGAGCTATCACCGGCCGTCGCGTGCCGCCGCGAGCGGGTTGCTCTCCCGCAGCACACCGCGCGACTACGTGTCGGCGACGGGCGAGACGAAGGTGGCCGGGTTGGCGGCGACGTACGGTGGCCGGCCCATGCGCGAGCTGGCCGTGGAGATCGTCCGCCTGGCCAGGAACGGTCTTGAGGAGCGAGCGGCACAAGGGCTCGAAAAGCCGGGCGCGGCACGCCTGCTGGAGCCTCTGGAGGAAGTCGTCGACTCCGGGTTGACCTATGCCGAACGGACCCTTCGCGGGTGGGACGGCCGATGTGACAGATATGTACGACATTTTAGAATAAAGGACAGTTTGTGATGGCCAATCATATGCGACATTTCCTCGTAAAAGACTGTTTTGATGGCCAGCTGCTGGGCGATGAACACGGTAAGAAATCGACCGCCCCGGCAAATATTCGACTGCTAGGCTGCGATTCTTTCGACCCGCATTCCGACCCATGGTGTTCACTTCGACAGAGAATCAGAAGGAGTCTCACATGAAATCCGCAGTATATGTCAGTAAGAAGGCTCCGGCTCCCGTGGGCCCCTATTCCCACGCCGTTCGCCGTGGACCGCTGCTCGCCCTGGCCGGCCAGGTGGGCATTGATCCGGAGACAGGGTCGCTCGTCCCCGGCGGGGTGGCCGAGCAGACCCGCAGAACCCTGGAGAACCTCAGCGCCGTCCTGACGGAGGCGGGGGCGTCCTTCGAGGACGTCATCATGATGCGGGTCTACCTCACCGACGCCGCCCATTTCCCCGAGATGAACGCCGTCTACACAGAGCTCGTCGGCGAGCCCCACCCCTGCCGCACCACGGTGTTCGTGGGCCTTGGCCCGGGCATGCTCGTCGAGATCGACGCTCTCGCCGTCGCCGGCTGAGCCATGGTCACGCGTCCATCCGGTCCGTCAGGGGCGGACCGGGTGCGAACTCGTCCGGTCCGGACGCCCCGAAGCGGGTCATGACCAGGTCGAGATGGCCCGTCTCGTCGTACGAGTAGTCGGCCGATCGCCGCCAGATGCCTCCGGCGAGCAGATAGGTGTCGCCGGCCACGAAGGCCGCTCCTGCGCGCGACATGCCTCGAATGCGCCGATGCACCGCCGGTCGCCGTGAGAACCGGCCCATCCTGATGGGACGTACCATCCAACTCGTCAAGGTGTAGCCGCACCTCATCGCATGGTGGAGAAGAGAGCGCGGATCGGCGTACGAGGAGATCATCATCATCACGGTGTCGAAGCCCGCCGACAGGATCCGCTCGCTCACGGTGGTGCCGCGGACGCCTCCGGACAGATGGGGATACCGTGGCTGCCCGTCGAGCAGCGGCAGGTAGGGAGGGTTCGCGATCACACACGTTCGCTCGCTGTCCGGCAGCGACACGGTGAAGAAGTCGGCGTGCGTGACGTGATAGCGGTGAGCCAGCCCGCTGCCTCTGACGACGTCACGGGCGATGTCCGCTGATCTCGCGTCGATCTCAAAGCCGTGCACCTGCCCAAGGAAACCGCCCCGGCGTAGCGCACCGCACACCGCCTCGCCGGATCCGACGCCGAACTCGTACACCTTGTGCAGTTTCGGATGGCGCCGGAACAGGTCCTCGACGCACAGGCCGTAGAACTCCGATTCCTCAGGGTCGTAGAAGGCGGACATCGTGGATCCGTGACCTCCCGCGTGGAGTGGGCTCATGACAGGGGAGGCCGGTCAAGCCGGCCGCCGAGTAACTGGTAGCCGGCCTCACCGGTGTGGGTGGTCCACCCCGAGTCGATGGCCATCATGACCGCGACGAACGTCTCGCGGGCCAGGTAGGCGTCGGATTCGGCGGAGTTCCAGGCCGTGTGCGGAGTGACGACGACGTTCGGCAGACTTCGGTAGGGGTGGTCGGCGGGCATGGGCTCCAAGGTCGTCGCGTCGAGGAACGCGGATGACGCGGGATTGGCGGTGAGATGCCGGACCAGGGCGTCATCGTCGATGAGCTCGCCTCGGGCGGTGTTCACCACCACGACGTCCTTCTGGAACAGCGCACAGGTGTCCTGGTCGAGAAAGTGCCGGGTGGTCGCGTTGAGGTCCAGGTGGAGGGAGATGATGTGCGCGGCGGCGATGACCCGCTTGACCTCGGGCTCCGGGGTGCGGGAGTTGACGGTGCTGACGGCGAATCCGAGGGCGTCGCACAGATCCGCCAGGATCCGGCCGATCGCGCCATGCCCGATGATGGCCACCCGCCTGCCCCGGGCCTCGCGGCCCTGGAACGCCAGATAGTCCCACCGTCCCTGGCGCACGTTGTCGATGGCGGGCACCAGGTGGTTCAGGCCCATCAAGATGAAGGCGAGTGTCTTCTCCGCGACCGTGCGGGCGCAGAAACCCGGGAACCATCTCAGGTTGACGCCCGCCTCGCCACAGGCCGCGATGTCGACGTGGTCGATCCCCGATGAGCAGGAGATGATGGTCCGCAGTCGCGGAAGCTCGGCCACCACCTCCTTGGACAAGGGGGTGAAGGCGTTGACCACGATGATCTCTGCGGCCTCCGCCCGCCTGATCACCTCGGCCGTGGCGTCGGGCGGCACGTTGTGGTCGTAGGTGACCAGCCGGCAAACGGCGCCGATCTTACCCAGATCGGTGGGGCTGAGATTGGTTCGGCCGAGAATATGAACACGCTTCACAAGGACCGCCACCTTTCCACATAGGTTTCCAGAATCGCCTGCTGCACCGGCGTCGGATATGACGCGAACTTCTCGAACAAACCGCGTGCGGTGGCCGCTCGCCGTCGCCAGTCCTGTTTGTCGTTGCGGACGATGAGGGCTTGGAACGCGGTCATGAAACGGTCGATGTCATGGTGGACCCCAGGCCTGCCGATGAGCTCGTTCTGCACCTCCTGGATCGACTGGGCGACCTCGAGCCGGCCGCTGTAATGCGGCTCCTGGTTGATCACGATGAAAGAGTTGTCGCCGGCGCGGGAGAAGATGTTGATCGGCCCGATGTCCTGCTCGTCGGCGAACTCGATCAGGTCCTTGTCGTAGACGAATTCGAGCTCGATGCCGAGCGCCTCGAAAGTGAAGAGCAACTTGAGAAACTGCTCGTCGTTCAGGTCGAGCCGTGAGTAGACCACGATCCGCCGCGACTTCATTTTGAACGCCCTGATCAGCGCGGCCTGGTGGGAGAGATAGAGGAATCCGGCGGGCGAGAACCAGAACGGGACCTCCGACCGATCCGTCATCGCGTCGAGTCGCGCGTGAGGGTCGACGTAGTTGACGCTGTAGGAGCTGTACCAGAGGGTGGACGTCTCGGCTTGACCGAAAATGGTGTCGACCAACTCGGTGCTGGTCAGCCAACCGGTCACCAGAGGCGGGAAGTCCATGGTGCGGCTGAGCCGGAAGGCGCCGAGATCGAGCGCGTACGTCTGCGCGCACATCAGGATCTGGCCGGCGTCCCCGCGCTGCGCGAACTGGGAGTAGAGATCGTAGAAGACAGGCCTCGGGGGCTGGTTGTACGGGCCGATCGTGAGGATGAAGTGGCAAGCCGGAGTCTTGCGAATGAAGCCGCGAATCTGGTCGAAACACAGCATGTACCGCTCGGGAGACAGGACGAGCAGCATCCCATTGACGATCGGCAGAAGGTCGGCCTCCAGGAGCTTGACCAAGTCGTTCAGTTCGTGGTCGGGCACCTTTCCGATGACACCGACGCAGGCGTGCATCAGGGACCGTTCTGCGGCGGAGTGATCCCTGGCAGGTTCTCCAGCCCGTCGAGAGCCGACCGCTGCAGGGTGGAGTCTCGCCGGCGAATCTCCTTGCGGATCTCGATTCCGGCCACCTGACGGCTCAGGCCGTCGAGCGTGAGCAGCCGTACGGACTGGTCCTGGAGGTAGGTGATGGACTCGTCGAGCAGTCGCAGGGTCTCGGCGAGCTTGAGATTCCGCACCAGCAGGAAGCAGGCCGCGCCGGCGAGCCCTGCGAGGGTGGTGGCCAGGCCGTACGTCTGCGCGTAGAACGGGAACTGAATAATCGCGCTGTCCGGGAGTAAGGCGAAAAGTGAGCTGACAACGATAATCGCGCGGAATAGTAGACCCATTCGGTATATCCTGCGCGCTCGACGTCGATATGCCTCAATGGTGGACTCAATCCATCCGTCGATGTCGCTTTCCGGGGGGCGGCCCGTCATAGCCATGGGGTACCTCCGCCGATGCTCGGTAACTTCCGACAAGTTGCAGTATGACGCATAAACGGGTCGATCGGAGATAAGCGAGGTCCGAATCGCGACCCGTTTGCTTGCCGAAAACGGCGAATGGGCGATTTGCGGGCATCGGTCCCAGTAAAGCCGCCGATACTTCGCGATCTATTCGTGGTCTTGGTTCACCATTGTGGATCAATGAGCGCACGCGCGAAATTCGGCGGAGGCGGCCACACCGCCCGACGGGCGGCGACGTACGCGACCGGGAGATCAGCCCGGCAGGGCGCCGGCCCGCCGCAGGATCAGCTTCCGCAGCTCGCTGACCCACAGCACCGCGCTCGCCATCGCGACGCAGACCAGCCACTGCTCGAACGAGAGCGGCGAGGTCGTGAACGCGGTGTTGAGGAAGGGCACGTGGACCACGGCGATCTGCAGCACCAGCGAAAGCCCGATGGCGCCCCACAACCAAGGGTTGGCGAACAGCCGCTGGAAGGCGCTGCCGGTCTCGGACCTGGCGTTGAGGGCGTTGAACAGCTGGGCCAGCACGAGCACCGTGAAGCCCGCCGTCCGGGCGTTGTCCAGCGACCGCGAGCCCTCGATCAGCCCGCCGGGCAGGTAGAGGTCGATGGTGGCGAGCGTCGCCACCGCCATGGCGAGGCCGATCACGATCACGCCGGCCCACATCCGGCGGTCGATGACCCGGTCGCGCAGCGAACGCGGCGGGTGGTTCATCACGTCCTCGATCTCCGAGTCGACGCCCATGGCGAGGGCCGGGGCGCTGTCGGTCAGCAGGTTGATCCACAGGATCTGGGTGGCCAGCAGGGGCAGCACGATCGTGTCCTCGCCGTGTGACAGGCCGATGACCCCGGCGAGGACGACGCCGAGGAAGACGGTCAGCACCTCGCCCATGTTCGAGGAGAGCAGGTAGCGCAGGAACTTCTTGATGTTCAGGAAGATGTGGCGGCCTTCGCGGATGGCCCGCACGATGGTGGCGAAGTTGTCGTCGGCGAGGATCATCTTCGCCGCTTCCTTGGTCACCTCGGTGCCCGTGCGGCCCATCGCGATGCCGATGTCGGCCGACTTCAGGGCCGGCGCGTCGTTGACGCCGTCTCCGGTCATGGCCACCACTCTGCGGTCGTCCTGGAGCGCGTCGACGATGCGCAGCTTGTCGTGCGGCGTCACCCGGGCGTAGACCGACCTGTGGCGGACGATCTCGCGGAATCCCTCCTCGTCCAGCCGGTCCAGCTCCGCCCCCGACACGGCGACCGCCTCGTGCTCGACGATGCCGAGGTCCTCGGCGATCCGCGCCGCGGTGCGGGGGTGGTCACCGGTGATCATGATGACCCGGACGCCCGCGCGGTGCGCCTCGGCGATGGCCGCGGCCGCCTCCGGGCGCGGTGGGTCGATGATCCCGACCATGCCCGCGTAGACGAGGTTCTCCTCAAGCGACTCGTCCATCTCGGGTGGTTCGGTCACCTCCAGCCGCCGGTAGGCCACGCCCAGGGTGCGGAAGGCCTCGCCGGACAGGCGTTCGACGTCGTCCAGGACGCGGGCCCGCCGGGCGTCGTCCAGCGGCTCGGCCGCGTCGCCGACCCGTACGTGCGTGCAGCGCCGGAGCAGCACGTCCGGGGCGCCCTTGGCGACCACGGCCAGCTTGCCGGCCCGCTCGGCGTCGGCCTCGACGCTGGTCATCATCTTCCGCTCGGAGGTGAACGGGATCTCGCCCACCCGCTGAAATCTCGACGTACGCCGGTCACTCGCCCCGAGCTTCGCCTCGGCGACCAGGAAGGCGGCCTCGGTCGGGTCGCCCTGGACCAGCCATTCGCCGTTTTCCTCGCGCAGGGTGGCGTTGTTCGCGAGACTGCCGCCGACCAGCACGAACGCGGTCTGACGCCACAGGACGCTCCCCTCCTCCAAGGGCGCGCCGTCGTGCGTCATCCGCCCCTCGGGCCGGTAGCCCGCGCCGGTCACCATGACCTCGCCCGACGCGGTCACCACCCGGCCGATGGTCATCTCGCCCTTCGTCAGGGTGCCGGTCTTGTCCGAGCAGACGACCGACGCCGAGCCGAGCGTCTCGACCGAGGAGAGCTTCTTGACGATCGCGTTGTGCAGAGCCATCCGCTGGACGCCCAGCGCGAGCACCACCGACAGGATGGTGGGCAGTCCCTCGGGCACGGCCGCCACGGCGAGCGACACCCCGAGGAGCAGGGCGGTGACGACGTCATCGACGCTGTTGACCCCGAAGAACAGGAAGATCGTGGCCATCACCACCACGGCGATCACGATCACCGCGATCCCGAGCATCCGGCCGACCCGGGCGATCTCTCGCTGCAGCGGAGTGGGGTCCTCGCGGGTGGCGTGCAGCAGGTCGGCGATCTGCCCCATCTGGGTCGCCATCCCGGTGGCGGTCACCACCGCCCGGCCGACGCCCTGGGTGACCGCGGTGCCGTTGAACACCATGTCGAGCCGGTCGCCGAGCGCCGCCGGCTCGGGCAGGGTGTGGGCGTCCTTGAGCACCGCCTCGCTCTCCCCGGTGAGCGAGGCCTCCGAGATCTTCAGCGTGGCGGCCGACAGCAGCCGCGCGTCGGCCGACACGGTGTCGCCCTCGCCCAGCACCAGGACGTCGCCGGGCACCAGCTCACGGGTGGGCACCCGCGACGGCACGCCGTCGCGCAGCACGGTCGCCGTGATGGCGCTCATCCGTTGCAGCGCCTCGACCGCGTGCTCGGCCTTGGCCTGCTGCCAGTAGCCGAGGATCGCGTTCAGCACCACGATGATGGTGATCACGATGGCGTCGAACGGCCAGCCCTCGGCCCCCTCGATGAGCCAGGCCGCGAGCGAGATGACGATCGCCGCGAACAGCAGATAGATCAGCGGGTCGCGGAACTGCTCCACGAACTTGCGCCACTTCGGCACCGGCCTGGCGGAGGTGATCTCGTTGGGCCCCGCCGACGCCAACCGGCGGGCGGCCTCGTCCGAGGTCAGGCCCCGCTCGGGGTCCGTGCCCATCGACTCGGCGACGGTGCGCGCGTCGACGACCGACGGATCGAAGTCGAGGGCTCCGCTCGCCATGAGACGTCCTCCTGTCGTCTTCGTGCGAGATCTGCGCGGCATCACCTTCCTACCCCGGGCCTCGCCGTCCACGTCCGATCGGCTGGGACGCGGCCGACTGACGCCGATCAGGACGGGGGTGCGGGCGGCTCGCCGCCCTCCTGCCGGGGCTCGCCCTCGTCCGGTACGTCCCGCGCCCGGTCTCCAGGCGCCCCCGCCCCATCCGGTACGCCCGGTTCGTCGGGCTTCTTCGGCCCGGGCGGGAGCGCGGGCGGCTCGGACCGGAAGAGCTCCGGGATCCCCCGATAGAGGATCGCGGCGATCGGCACGGCCACGACCGCGCCCGCGATCCCGGCCAGGATGCCGCCGACGGCGAGCACGATGATGATCGCCAAGGGGTGGAAGTGCAGGCGCCGGCCCACGATCTGCGGCTGGAGGACATGGTTCTCCAGCTGTTGTTCGAGGATCAGCAGACCGAGGAAGATGAGCGCGTAGATCGGCCCCTTCGTGCCCAGGGTGATCAGCGTGGCGACGGTTCCGGCGAAGAAGATGCCGATGATCGGGATGAAGCTGGACACGAAGATCAGCAAGGCGAGCGCGACCCAGAGCGGCACTCCCATGATCGCCAGGGTGACGCCGAGGAGGACGGCGTGCACCGCGGCCACCGCCACGGTGCCCTGCACGTAGAAGGAGAGCGCCCGCCACGCGGCCCGGCCGGCCCGGTCGACCCGGCGCGCCTCCCCGCCGAAGGCCCTGAGGAACCAGGCCCAGATCCGGTCGCCGTCCTTCAGCAGGAAGAACGTCACGAAGAGCAGCAACACGATGGAGGCCAGCGCCTCGATCAGTGCCACGGTGCCGGCCAGCACCGTGGAGGTGATCTGCTGCTGCCGCTCGGTCACCAGCTTGGCCGCCTCGTCGAACCAGATGCTGAGCTGGCGCGGTTTCAGGTGCAACGGGCCGGTGTAGAGCCAGGCCTCCAGTGACTTGACGGTCTGCCGCATCTGTCGCATCAGGCCGGGGAACTCCTCGCTGCCCCGTACGCCGATGATCGATCCGAGCCCGCCGAGCAGCGCGAACGCGACGAACATGGTGACCCAGGTGGCCCAGATCGGTCGCATTCCCCGCCTGCGCAGCGCTCCGGTGAGCGGGAACATCAGCGCGGTCAGCAACAGGGCGACCGCGACCGGGAGTGCGACCAGCCGCATCGAGGACACGACGTTGACCACGAAGTTGGCCACGATCCCGATGAGGATCAGGCAGCCGCACCACGCGGCAATCCTGGCCAGCGTGGGCGGCACGAGCCCCCAGAGACGGTCCGGCTTCGTCGGTTCCGGAGCGTTAACTCCGGTTGCGATGCGCACGCCTCCCTCTTACCCGTAAACCAGACACTAGGCACCGAAGCGCCTGAAACCCCCACAGGCAGCAGTCAACTACCTTGATCGTTCCTGGTCCAGGAGGCGCTGGGCGGGGCGCCGCTGCCGGTCTTGAACGATTGTGCCGCGCCGCCCGTCACCGCCGGGACCGCAGGAGGGTGACGATGAGGAGGGCGATGCCGGTCATCAGGCCGGCGCTGATCGCCGCGGCCAGGTGGAAGCCCTCGACGAAGGCGGCTCGCGCGGTGCCGAGGAGTTCGGCCGCGAGCCGTTCGGGAAGGCCGTCCGCCACGGCCACGGCGGTGGTGAGGCTGTCGCGGGCGGCCGGCGGGAGGGACGAGGAGACCTCGTTCCGGTAGACGGCGGTGATGACGCTGCCGAGCAGCGCGATGCCGAGCGCGCCGCCGAGCTGGGGAGCGGTCGAGGAGATGGCGGCCGCCGCGCCGGCCCGCTCGGGCGGCGCCGAGCCGACGACCAGGTCGGTGGCCAGGGCCATCATCGGGCCGAGGCCCGCCGAGACGACGACGGCCCCCGTCACGAGGACGGCCAGCCCGCCGGTCTGGGTCAGCACGAGGTAACCCGCGGCGGAGACGGCTAGGCCGACGCCGATCACCACGGGTGGGCGGATCGTCCGCGCCAGGCGGGGAGCCAGCAGGGATCCGGCGATGACGCCGGCCGCCGAGGGCGCCGTCCACAGACCCGCCTCCAGCGGGGACAGGCCGTGCACGAGCTGCAGGTACTGCGCGATGGCGTAGTTGGAGCCCCAGAGCACGAAGATGCCGAGCGCCAGTGTGGCGGCGGCGACGCCGAACGTCCGGTCGGCGAACAACCGCAGGTCGACGAAGGGCACGGCGAGCGCCCGCTGCCTGCGCGCGAACGCCGCGCCCAGCGCCACCCCGGCCGCGATGGCGGCCGCCGACGGCACGTCCGGGCCGTCGGCGGCGATCTGCTTGAGCCCGTACACGACCGGCAGCACCGCGCCCAGCGACAGCAGCGCGCTGACCAGGTCCAGCCGCCCGGCGCCGGGGTCGCGGACCTCCGGCAGCAGCGGCGGCGCGACGACGAGCAGCACCGCCATGAACGGCACCGCGAGCAGGAACGCCGACCCCCACCAGAAGTGGGCCAGCAGCCAGCCGCCGACCAGCGGGCCGATGGCGGTCCCTCCGGAGACGCTGGCGACGATGACCCCGATGGCGACCGCCCGCTGCCGTGGCTCGGGGAACAGGGCCGTGGCCAGCGACAGGGTGGACGGCATGAGGGTGGACCCGGCGACCCCCATCAGCGCCCGGGCGGCGATCAGACTTCCGGCGTCGGGGGCGAAGGCCGCCAGGAGCGAGGCCAGCCCGTACACCGCCGCGCCGATGAGCAGGAGCCGGCGGCGGCCGATCCGGTCGCCCCAGACGCCCATGGTGATGAGCGACCCGGCGAGCAGGAAGGCGTAGATGTCCACGATCCACAGCAGCTGGGTGCCGCTCGCGCCCAGATCCCGGCCGATGGCGGGTAACGCGAGGTTCGTGACGGTCAGTTCGAGCGAGGCGAGGAGGGCGGGCAGGGTGAGCACGGCGAGGCCGATCCACTCCCGCTTTCCCGTGGTGACAACGTTCATGATCTCAGGATGAAAGCTCAACCAAAGTCGAGGTCAACTCGTCAGGCTTCGTTCCGTCATCGATCAGATTGAAGAGTATATCTACCAAAAATACATGGATATACTGTCCTCCCGACGATCTTGGGCTGCACGTGAACCCGGCTGGGAGGGCGGTTGGACACCAATCTGGAAACACAGGGCTTCGACAACCTGGTGGGGGCCGCGCTGCGCGCGCTGAAATCCACGGGGGAGCCGGACCGGGAGGCCCCGGCTCGCGCGGAGGGCACGGCTGACGACGGCAGGGTGCGCGCCACCGTGGTGACGGGAGGGCGGCTGGCGGCCGTGCGCATCGACCCTCGCGCGATGAAGCTGGGCTCCGAGACGCTCGGCGAACAGATCGTGCTCGCGGTCAACGCGGCCCTCGACGAACTGCACGCGGTGCCCGCCCCTCCAGGGGAGGGTGATCCGGCGGCGCACCTGCGCCGGATCCAGGACGAGGCCGTGCTCCGCCTCGACGTCTTCGCCAAGGCCGTAGAGGACGCGCTCGCCCGGGTCGAGGCGCGATGAGCACGATACCCCCGGAGCTCGGCATCCACCACTCCAGCCTGCGGGACGGAGGCGACGGGCTGCGCGCTTCGGCCACCGAGCTGGGAACACGCATCGAGGCGCTGGCCACGTCGATCGAGGCCCTGGGGCCGCTGGGCGGCGCCGACGACATCAGCGCGCTGATCGGCGAGGCTTACGAGGCCATCCACCATGCCGCGTTCGAGTCCCTCCAAACCGCCTTGGACGCCCTCGCCCAGGACGGGAACACGCTCGACGCGATGCGCGTGACCTTCCGCGTCCAGGAGCGATCGACCGAGCAGAGCATCGACTCCCTGAGGGCGTGACGCATGGGACTCCAGATTCCGGACCAGCTGTCCGGGTTGCTCTACGACCTCGGCTTCCTGTGGCCCGTGGTCGACGAGGAGAAGCTCTACGCCGCGGGCCTGCTGTGGCTCCGGTTCGGCGGGGACGCGGGGACGGTGGCACGGCAGGCGAACGACGCGGCGCTGCGGGTGTCGGCCGTCAACACGGGGTCGTCGGTCGAGGCGTTCACCGGGGCCTGGGCCGAGGACGACGCGCCCCACGCGATCCTCACCGACGGAGCGACCGGCGCGTACGTCGTGGGCGCCTGCCTCTTCGCCTGCGCGGGACTCGTCCTGGCCCTGAAGATCACCGTGATCGTGCTGCTCTGCACGCTGCTCGCCCAGGTCATCCAGGCGCTCCTCGCCGGGCCCGGCTCCGCCCTGCTGATCCCGGTGTACCGGAAGTTCACCGCGATGGCGCTGAACGCGCTGTTCAACCGTACGGCGACGGTCCTCCTTGGCTGAGCGCGCCCGGACCGGAGGCGCCGGGCATGGTTAGGGGCGGCAAGGCGGCCAGGCTCGTCGGCGGCTTCTTCGGACGGCGGGCGGGGCGGTTCTTCCGGCGGGCCCGGAAGCGTGAGGAGATCACCCCGCGCGGCTTTCTCAGGGACGCCAGGGAACGCGGCGGGTTCACCTGGTCGCCGCACACCCGCCGGCCGCCCGACGACGGCTACATGGTCGCGCTCACCGGCCACACCGTCCAGCACCCCGCGAGCCTCCTCGACGACCTGGACGCCTCGGCCGCGGCCATCGACGACTACCTCATGCGCAGGCGGTCGCTGTTCGAGAACGACCGCGACATCTATCTGGGCGGCTGGATCGAGGACGGAAAACTCTGGCTGGAGCCCTCGCGCAACGTCCGGAACCGCGCCGCCGCGGTCAGGCTGGCCCGGGAGACCGATCAGATCGCGATTTACGATGTCAGAGCGGGGACCACCATCGATACGGGAGGTGCCGGTGGCTTTCTTTAGGAAGAGCCGGAAGGTTCATGCGCAGCCGCCTAAGGGCTACTTCGACATGTCCGAGGAGGACCGGCTGGCGTGGGCCCGCGGCTTCGCCGAGGAGCTCAGGGACGAACGCGACGGCACCCCCGACGACACCTCGCCTTCGTCCGGCCGCGACGACTCGAAGGATGGTCCCTGATCGAGCCTCACTGCCCCTGGGCGAGTGAGGCCCGATCCTGACTTCTCAGTGCGCCTAGCTGGAGCCCCTGCGAGCTTCGCGGTGTCCGCCGCAGTGATCGAAGCCCTTCGAGCCGCCGTAGGCGCGGATCTGGACACCTGCCATGCGCCTATTGTCGGGAACGTTGTCGATGCGCCCGTCGAAGGCGAAACAACCGCCCTTGACCTGTACCTTCACCGGACCTGCGTAGTACCTGAAGTTGCCCTCGTCCGGGAAGGTGGAGTGGCTTCTGAAGAAGCCTCTGCGGACGAGGGCCGCCCTGGTCGGCGTGAGCTGCCCCACGAAGCTCGACTTGATGGTGACGACGCAGTACTGATCGGTACGCACGCTGTGGAGCAGGTGGACATGGCCCCGGACGATGCCGAGATGGTCGGTCACCGGCTGGGTGCCGCCCGCCACCCTGCCGAAGCCGCTGCCGCACACCTGTTCAGGGGTGTACCCGTTCGTCTCGGCGGACGCGGAGGCCGGCAGTGCGCTGAGGGCGGTTGCGAGCAAGGCCGCTGAGGTGAGTCGTGCCATGACTCCACTGACCATGGGTGTCCTCCTGCGTGACGGATTCGCGGCTGGATCCGGGCTCGGACGGTGATCGCCCGGTGTTTCCGAGGCTGACGGCCACGGCGGTTGTCCGGAACCGCTCGGCGCGCAATCGCTGGTGAAATGCGGACAATGAGTTGTCCGCGGACAATTGTTCTGCTGTCCTCATTCCGTGGAGGAGCAGCGGGACACGCCTGCGATGCCCCGCAGGGCGGGCAGGCCACAGGGCAGGGCGAGGGGGAGCACGGAGCAGGCGAACGCCCTGGCGGAGTTCGTGTTGTCGCTGACCGGCGGCGTGACCGTGCGCGAGCTCGCCGGGCGTTACCACGTGGGCAAGACGCTCTGGGGCGAGTACCGTTCCGGCCAGAAGATCATCCCGCTGGAGTTGCTGCGGCGGTTGGTGCAGGACCGCACGCCGGACGAACGCACCCGTCAGGTACGCCTGGAGACGGCCCTGCGGCTGCACGCGGCAGCCCTTGAGGCGGGCTCGGCGACGAACCCCGCACGGGACCGCGAACCCGCACGGGACCGCGAACCCCCACCGGGCGCGGAACCCCCACCGGACCGCGAACCCCCACTGGGCGCGGAACCCTCACCGGACCTGGAACCAGCACCAGAGTCCGCCCGGGCACCGGAGTCCGCCCGGGCACCGGAGTCCGCCCGGGCACCGGCCGCGAACCCTGGTGCGGCGTCCACGGTGAGACGCCGCCCACGCCTGACGTACGTCGGCGGTGGGGTCGCAGTCGTGCTCCTCGCCGCGCTCGTCCTGCTGGCCGGGTGGGGCCCGGCGGACGTGGACGGAGTGGCGAGCGCGCCCGTCGCCCCCGAGGCCGGCGGCGCCGCGATGGCCGTGCCGAGCGCGGGCACCGGCGTGTACGCCGCCGGCCCGGATGGCCGCGGCGTCTTCCAGTGGAACGGCGAAGACGCGACCGGATGGACGAGAATCGGCGACGCCGCGAAGCGGCTCTGGTCCGGCCCCGCGGGCCTGTTCGCGACCAGGACGGACGACCGGCTCTACCGGTACGAAGGGCGGGGCGGCCGCTGGACCCCCGTCAGCGAGCCTGCCGCCGACTTCGCGATCAGCGGCTCACACGTCTACCGGCTGACCGCCGACCGTCAGGCCGTCGACATCTGGGACGGGCGAGGCGGGTCCTGGACCCGGATCGGCGGCCCGGCGGTGCGGTTGTACGGCGGTGCCCCGGGCCTGTTCGCGACCAACCCGAACGACGGCCGGATCTTCCGATACCTGGGCCGCCCAGGCCACTGGGACCCGGTCGGACCGCGGGCGCCTCGTTCGCGCTCACCGGCAGGCACCTGTACGGCCTCACCCCGGAACGCGCCATGGTCAATCGCTGGCTCGCGGACGAGCACCAGGGCCCGGGACTGCCCTGGATCTACGCGGCGGGCCCGGCCGGCGACCTGTACGGAGGCGTCGCCGGGCTGTTCTCCACCGATCTGTCGGGCGAGCGGTTGCGCTTCCTCACGGAGCCGGGGACCGACGCCACGATTCAGAACTGGCGGGACATCGGCTCAGCGGGCGCGGAGGTGTGGGTCGGGCGGCGGGAGGCGTACGTCCTGACCAGAGATCGCTCGGAGATCCTCCGCTGGTCCCGCGACACCGGAGCCTGGAGTCGCATCGGCGGGCCCGCCCAAACACTGACGGTGTGGGCCACCCCGGAATGACGAGGCCGATTTTCGACGTCCGTGCAGGTCAAATGGCGGCAATACCCGCGAAGGTTATTCAAGGTACGGCGGGCATCAATTGGCTTGAAAGCGGCGTGTTCCACACTCTCGTCAAGAGAGAGAGGAACCCCCATGAAGGCCAGCCGTACGATCACGATCGCCGTCGCCACCGGAGCGCTCCTGGCAGCGACCGCCGCGGGCACCGCCACCGCCGCCTCGGCCGCCACCGTCCTCACCGCCCCCACCACGACCCCGACCATGACCGAGCAGAGCGCGCCGACCCCCTGGGGGCCGAGGTACGCGCCCGGCAAGCGGGCCGTGGCCAAGGGCACCCTGACCAGTTCCCAGCTGAACAAGCAGACGATCCCCAACATCAGCACCGTCAAGGTCAAGGGGAAGGTCACCGACCTGACCCGTGGCGGCGGCTGCGGCTGGGCCGTCTTCCGCGTCACCTACCTCAAGTCCGACGGCAGCGTGCCGTTCAAGCACCGCAGCTACCTCGACTGCTCCTACGGCACGCCGAAGCCCTTCTCCTTCACCGACCGCAACGTGGCCCTGGTGGAGCTCAAGGTCTGCAACGAGCGCAGGGCGGGCAAGCCGTCGGACATCTGCCTGTACGCCGGCACCTGGAAGACCCTCCACTCCAACCTCTGACCGTCACCCTGGGCTCAGGCGGGCGCCGGGAGCACCCGCCGAACGCCCGCCGCCACCCAGATCGTGGCCAGTCCGGCATAGACGCTCAGCAGTGCGGTGCCCATCGAGTTCAGCGGCGCCGCCGCGGCGACGGCCAGGGCGAGCAGGCCGGTCCAGCCGTACAGGATCGCCCGCCCTCGGGGCGAGCCCGTGTGCGCGGTCTCCTGGACGGCGGTGATCAGCGCCATCACGGCCACACCGACGGTGGCGACGACCTCGCTCCCGAGCGCGATCCCCAGCCCGAGCAGCGCCGCGCCCGCGACCAGCAGCGCACAGCAGAGCACGGCCACCCGGGCCTCGACGCCCTCGAAGAGCAACCGGGTGGCCCTGGCTCGGGCCAGGCGCAGCGTGGTCCACGACTCGGTGACCCATGCCGCCCAGTGCAGCACCGCGACGAGCACGAACACCGCGATGACGGGCGGCGCGACGGGCAGCAGGAACAGCAGCCACCAGCCGCCACGGAACCGGGCCCGCAGCGGATCCAGCACCCGATAGACGGGGTTGCGCTGCTTCAGGGCGGTGACGAGCAGGTCCCTGGCCTGGTCGAAGCCGGGATCCAGGCGGAGCACCTCCCGGAAGGCGTCGGCCGCCCGGCGGGGATCGCCTGCGGCCAGCGCCACGGTGCCGTACACGTGGTGAGCGCCGGCGTTCTCCGGATCCAGCCGTACGGCCTGCGCGGCGGCGGCCCTGGCCGGTTCCCTCTCGCCGAGCATGGTGAGGGCCAGCGCCAGCAGGCTCGTCAGGCCCGACTGCTGCGGATCGATCGCCAGGCCGCGTCGCGCCGCATCGGCCACCTGGTGCCACTGGGCTTTGAGCACGTGCGCGCGGGCCAGGAGCTCCCAGCTCGACGCCTCGTCGGGAGACAGGGCCAGCGACGCCTGGAGGGCGGCTATCGCCTGGTCGGCCAGGCGGGCACGGCAGTAGACCTGTCCGGCCAGGTAGTGCGTGAGCCAGTGCTCGGGCGCGAGTCGTACCCCCTCGGACGCCTCGGCGATCGCTTCGGCCGTGCTGCCCTGCGCGGACAGGGCGAGGGCCAGTAAGGAATGCGCCCCGGGGTGCTCCGGCTGCCGGGCGAGCATCCCCCGCAGCTCGCGCTCGGCCTCGGCGGGCCGGCGCAGCTCCAGCAGGGCGCGGGCCCGCTCGATCGCATCAGCGGCGATCACCACTTGTTGCCCTTGATCCAGGGCATCAGCTCGTCCCAGGCCCCCGATTCGTTGGCGTGCATCACGTAGTTGCGCGCGGTGGACATCCACTCGCGCACCGCCGTGGGCTTGGTGCTCCTCGCGGCGGCCACCAGGTCGGCCGTCGTCAGCGGGATGGGACGGCCCGCGCTGATCGACTGGTGGAGCTTGGCCTCCACCGCCCGGTCCACCACGCCCTTCAGGTCCGCGCCGACGAAGTGCTCGGTGATCCGTGCCACCGCGTCGAAGTCCATCTCGGCCAGCGGCTTGTCGCGGCACAGGATGCGCAGGATGGCCGCGCGCGCCGCGGCGTCGGGCGGCGGCACGAACACCGGCTGGTCCAGCCGTCCCGGACGGCGGAAGGCGACGTCGATGTACCAGGGGACGTTGGTGGCCGCCAGGACCAGCACGCCCTCGTTGGCGCTCTGGTCCACGCCGTCGAGCTCGGCCAGGAACTGGTTGACCAACTGCCGGTTGTGCGCCTGGCGCATGTCGGAGCGGCGCGCGGCCAGCGCGTCGACCTCGTCGAAGAACAGCACGCACGGGCGGCTGCGCCGGGCCAGCTCGAACGTGGCCCGCAGGTTGCGCTCGCTGGAGCCGACGTACATGTCCAGGATGTCGGCCAGCCCCACGTTGACGAACGACGCGCCCAGCTCTCCGGCGGCCGCCCTGGCCAGGTGGGTCTTGCCCGTCCCCGGCGGCCCGTACAACAGCACCCCGCCACCGGCCCGCTTGCCGAACGCCGCGAACAGCTCCGGCTGCTGGAGCGGCAGCAGCAGCTTGACCCGCAACGCCTCCTTGACCGCCTCCATCCCGGCCACGTCCGCGAACGTGACCCCCGACCGCTCCACCGCTCCACCATCCGGCCCACCACCCGGCGCCCCGGAATGCGGCGCCGGCGTTCCGTACGGCGATGCGGCGGGAGCGGACACTCCGTGGGACGGCGCCGCCGGTGCCTGAAGGGGCGGCACCACCAGCCGGGCGGCCAGGTCCGGGTCGCCGACGGACGGATCGCGGGAGACCGCTTCGTGATAGCGGTAGGCCGCGCCGCCCATGTCGCCCTCGCCGAGCAGCGCCCGTGCCGCGATCACACCCAGCCGGGGCGGGTAGCCGGGCGAGGCCAGGAACGGCTCCAGCGCCGCCAGCGCGGAGCCGTGGGCGTTCTGCCGGACGAACGCCTCCGCCAGCCCGGCCGTGACGTCCACATCCCTGGGCGCGAGCATGAGCGCGGCGCGGTATTCGGTCTCCGCCTCAGCGAGGTATCCCTTCTCCAGCAACAGCCCGGCGAGGTGCCGCCGCAGGGGGAGGTTGTCGGGGGACAGGCGCGCTGCCTCACGAAGCGCCTGGAGGCCGGCGTCGTCGAGCACGCGCTGGGTCCCTTCTGTGGAAGACGTCGGTTACGTAAGCTACCGAACCGGACGAATCCCGCGCATGCTTCCGCCGTGACGCGTGCCCCCGGCATGGATCGCGTCGGCGTCAGCCTCGATCGCGGGCCGCGCCGTCGATGACGTGGTCGATGTGCGCGGCCAGTTCGACGTCCTTGGCCGTCACTCCGTCCTCGCTGTGCGTCCACAGCCGGAACCGGATGCCGTCGGGCGTGCGCTCGATCTCGGGGTGGTGGTCGAGCGCGTTCGCCTCGTTCATCACCGCCTCGCTCAGCCATCGATAGCTGTCAGGCGTGATGGAGATGTCCCTGACCAGGGCGTTGTCCTCCCGGTGCCACCCTTCCAGGGCTGCCAGCGCGGTGTCGATCTCCTCGTCGGTCAGACGCATGATGTCCCCTATGTCCGTGTTATCGCTCTCGCTGAGGGGCTACCACCGTGACGCCCTTTCACACCCCGATGCGGGTAGGTTGGCCCGCTATGGGAGAACGCCCGGGGATCATCCGGTCCGGTGACCGGCGCCGCACGCGTGTCAGGCCCCTCGCCGCGGTGGTGGTCGCCGTCCTCCTGGCCGCCGCGGGGTGCGGCGATCCCGGTCCAGCGCGTACGGCGGACACCGCGCCGTCACCCGTGTCCACCCCGACGCGATCACCCGCGCCCACCGCGACCCGATCACCGGACCTGCCGGCTCCCGACGCCAAGATCCCCGGCGACGCCGCGAAGCTGGCGGCGGCCCTGGAGCGGACGTCCAGGCGGCTCGACGAGGCCATCGACGCCTGGACGGCCGGGAAGGCGCCGAAGGGTCCGCCACCGGAGGAGGTCGAGCTCCTCGCCCTCCACCAGCAGCGGATCTACCGCTACGCCGCCCGCCATCCCAAGGTGGCCGACCGGGCCTTCGCCCGGCTGCCCGCCGAGCGGGCGGCCCAGGCCAGGGACAACACGGCCGCCATCCGCGAGCTGCTCTCCCTGGCCCACCCCATCAAGGGCTCGGCCACGTTCAAGGTCCAGGACCCGTTGCCGGCGGGCACGCTGCTCGGCCACTTCAAGAAGGCCGAGCGCCGCTTCGGGGTGGAGTGGGAGGTGCTGGCGGCGGTGATGTTCGCCGAGACCAAGTTCGGCAGGGTGCGCTCGGCGAGCCATGCCGGCGCCCAGGGGCCCATGCAGTTCATGCCCGCCACCTGGAGGGCGTACGGGATGGGCGGCGACATCCAGAACGTGCGCGACGCCGTGATGGCCGCCGCCAACTACCTGCGGGCGACCGGCGCGCCCGGCGACTACCGGCGCGCGCTGCACGCCTACAACCCGTCGCGGGCGTACGTGAACGCCATCCAGTTGCACGCCCGTCAGATCAAGCGCGACGCCCGGCACTTCTACGCCTACTACAACTGGCAGGTCTACGTCATCACCACCACCGGCGAGCGCCGCCTCACCGGCCCCTGACCCCGGGCGCGAGAGCGACGACGCCGGTCAGGACGGTCAAGGAGGAAACCCTCCATCAGGCCCCGCGCGGTGGTCATAATGTCGGGCGCACGTTTCGGGCGGTCTTCAAAAGCTCCCGATCTGCGCACCTATGATCTGTGTTCGCATAGTCTGAGGACTCCGCCGCTGGTCTCTGTGGTGGCCCTGGCGAATGAAAGGACCTGGGAAAACCATGGCTGACAGCGCACGTTCCACCCCCAACGGCACCGGGGTCGGTGAGGCGGAGCTGCGGCAGCTGCTGGCCGGGCTGACGGCGGTCCGCGACGGAGACTTCCGGACGCGGCTGCCGGCCGACGCCGACGGACTGCTGGGCGAGATCGCGTCCGTGTTCAACGGGATGGTCGACCAGCTGTCGCTGTTCACCTCCGAGGTCACCCGCGTCGCGCGCGAGGTGGGCACCGAGGGTCAGCTCGGCGGCCAGGCCGACGTGCCGTCGGTGTCGGGCACCTGGAAGGACCTGACCGAGTCGGTCAACGCCATGGCGGGCAACCTGACCGGCCAGGTGCGCAGCATCGCCCAGGTGACCACGGCGGTGGCCAAGGGCGACCTGTCGCAGAAGATCACCGTGGACGCGCGGGGCGAGATCCTGGAGCTGAAGAACACCGTCAACACGATGGTCGACCAGCTCTCCTCGTTCGCCGCCGAGGTCACCCGGGTGGCCCGCGAGGTGGGCACCGAGGGTCAGCTCGGCGGCCAGGCCGACGTCAAGGGCGTGGCGGGCACCTGGCGCGACCTCACCGACTCGGTGAACTTCATGGCCAGCAACCTGACCGGCCAGGTGCGCAACATCTCGCAGGTGGCGACCGCGGTGGCCAAGGGCGACCTGTCGCAGAAGATCACCGTCTCGGCGCGGGGCGAGATCCTGGAGCTGAAGAACACCCTGAACACCATGGTCGACCAGCTGTCGTCGTTCGCCGACGAGGTGACCAGGGTGGCCCGCGAGGTGGGCACCGACGGGCGGCTCGGCGGCCAGGCCGACGTCAAGGGCGTCTCCGGCACCTGGAAGGCGCTGACGGAGTCGGTGAACGTCATGGCCGACAACCTCACCGCCCAGGTGCGCAGCATCGCCCAGGTCACCACGGCCGTCGCCAAGGGCGACCTGACGCAGAAGATCCGGGTCGACGCGCGCGGCGAGATCATGGAGCTGAAGGAGACCATCAACACGATGGTCGACCAGCTCTCGGCGTTCGCCGACGAGGTGACCAGGGTCGCCCGCGAGGTGGGCACCGAGGGCAACCTGGGCGGCCAGGCCACGGTCCGGGGCGTGTCCGGCACCTGGAAGAACCTCACCGACAACGTCAACTCGATGGCCGACAACCTGACCAACCAGGTGCGCAGCATCGCCCAGGTCACCACGGCCGTCGCCAAGGGCGACCTGACCCGCAAGATCGACGTCGACGCGCGCGGCGAGATCCTGGAGCTGAAGACCACGATCAACACGATGGTCGACCAGCTCTCCTCGTTCGCCGCCGAGGTGACCCGCGTGGCGCGCGAGGTGGGCAGCGAGGGCAGGCTGGGCGGCCAGGCCGAGGTCGAGGGCGTCTCCGGCACCTGGAAGCGGCTCACGGAGAACGTCAACGAGCTGGCCGGCAACCTCACCCGCCAGGTCCGCGCCATCGCCAAGGTGACCAGCGCCGTCACCTCCGGCGACCTGACCCGCTCCATCACGGTGGACGCCGAGGGCGAGCTGGCCGACCTCAAGGACAACATCAACTCGATGGTCAAGTCGCTGCGCGAGACCACCCTGGCCAACGAGGAACAGGACTGGCTGAAGTCCAATCTGGCCCGCATCTCGGGGCTGATGCAGGGGCACCGCGACCTGGCCACCGTCGCCGAGCTGGTGCTCAACGACCTGGCGCCGCTGGTCTCCGCGCAGTACGGAGCGTTCTTCCTGGCCGAGGAGTCGGAGCTGGAGCTGATCAGCGCCTACGGCTACCCCGCCGACCCCGACCGGCCCACCCGGTTCAGGATGGGCGAGACGCTCGTGGGCCAGGCCGCCCGCAGCCACCAGACCATCGCGATGACCGACATCCCGGCCGGCTACATCACGGTCGCCTCCGGCCTCGGCCGCACCCAGCCCGCCTCGGTCGTCGTGCTGCCGATCGTGGTCGAGGAGCAGGTGCTCGGGGTGATCGAGCTGGCCTCGGTGTACGTGTTCACGCCGGTGCACCGGGCGTTCCTGGACCAGCTGATGGAGACCATCGGGGTCAACCTCAACACGATCGTCGCCAACGCGCGTACCGACGAGCTGCTGGTCGAGTCGCAGCGGCTGACCGCCGAGCTGCAGGCCCGCTCCGAGGAGCTGCAGAACCAGCAGGAGGAGCTGCAGCACTCCAACGCCGAGCTGGAGGAGAAGGCCAGGCTGCTGGCCAGCCAGAACCAGGACATCGAGGCCAAGAACCTGGAGATAGAGCAGGCCCGCCAGGAGCTGGAGGACCGCGCGCAGCAGCTCTCGATCGCCTCCAAGTACAAGAGCGAGTTCCTCGCCAACATGAGCCACGAGCTGCGCACCCCGCTCAACTCGCTGCTCATCCTGGCCCAGCTGCTCGCCCAGAACCACACCCGCAACCTCACCCCGAAGCAGGTCGAGTACGCCGGCATCATCCACTCGGCCGGCTCCGACCTGCTGCAGCTGATCAACGACATCCTCGACCTGTCCAAGGTCGAGGCCGGCAAGATGGACATCAACCCCGAACGGGTGTCGCTGCGCCACCTGCTGGAGTACGTCGAGGCCACCTTCCAGCCGATGACCACGCAGAAGAACCTCGACTTCCGCATCACCACCGCGAGCGGCGTCCCGGTCGACGTGGTCACCGACGACTCGCGGCTGCGGCAGGTGCTGCGCAACCTGCTGTCCAACGCGGTCAAGTTCACCGAGACGGGCAGCGTCGAGCTGCGCATCGAGCCGGCCGCCCTGTCCGAGCTGCCGGTGTCCGTACGCCCGCACGGCGCGGCCGTCGCCTTCCGGGTGATCGACACCGGCATCGGCATCCCCGAGCAGCAACTCGAAGTGATCTTCGGGGCGTTCCAGCAGGCCGACGGCACCACCAGCCGCAAGTACGGCGGCACCGGCCTGGGGCTGTCGATCAGCCGCGAGATCGCCTACCTGCTGGGCGGCGCCATCACCGCGCGGAGCACGCCGGGCCAGGGCAGCGAGTTCACCCTGTACCTGCCCATCGCGCGGCCCGACTTCGCGGAGGGCTCCACCAAGCCCGCCACCGCCGAGTCCGCCGACACGGCGGACGGGCAGGACGAGACGCACGAGCCCGCCCCGCCACGGCCGGCGCCGCAGCAGCGGCGGCTGCTGGTGATCGAGCACCGGCCCCGCGGGCTGCTGTCGCTGGTCGCCGAGAGCGTGGTGACGGAGCTGTCGCCCGACCGGGACAAGTCCATCGAGATCGTCACCGCGGAGGGAGAGGAGGCGGCCGCCACGCTGGCCGCCGAGCCGTGCCACTGCATCGTGCTCGACCTGGACATGCCCGAGCAGGCGGCCTACCGGCTGCTGGAGGCGATGGACGGCGATCCGGCGCTGCGCACGGTGCCGGTGCTCGCCTACCACAACCGGCGGGCGCACCCGCAGTACGAGGCCGATTTGCAGGCACGGGCCGCGAGCCAGCCGCTCGAACTGCTCTCCGGCCTGGACGAGCTGCGCGAGCGCATCGCGCTGCACCTGTCGGCCGACCAGCCGGGCGACGTCCTGCCGCTGCTCAGGGCCGAGAGCGTCGAGGTGGCGGCTCCGGAGGCCGAGGTCGACGGGTCACTCACCGGGCGTACGGTGCTGGTCGTCGACGACGACGCGCGCAACCTGTTCGCGATCACCAGCATGCTGGAGATCCACGGGCTGCGCGTACGGCACGCCGAGAACGGCCGTATGGGCATAGACGCGCTCCTCGCGCACCCGGACATCGACCTGGTGCTGATGGACGTGATGATGCCGGAGATGGACGGCTACACCGCGACCATGAAGATCCGCGAGATGCCCGAGTACGCGGATCTGCCGATCATCACGGTCACCGCCAAGGCCATGCCCGGAGACCAGGAGAAGAGCCTGGCCGCGGGAGCCAGCGACTACGTGACCAAACCCGTCGACGCCGACCAGCTCATCACCTGCATCCGTCACTGGATGAGCGCGTAGTCCGGGATGTCACAGGTCGCCGTATCGCCCGCGAGGAGCCGCACACCGTGAACATCCCTCAGCAGCCGGTGGACTCCGCGCTGCTCGCGTACCAGCTCACCGAGGCGCCGGCCGACACCAACGTCAGCCGGCTCGCGGCCACCATCCAGCGGCTGCGCAGGGAGATCGAGGAGGCCCAGCACGCCGCCGAGGGCCGCGCCCTGATCGAGCTCGCCAAGGGCGTGCTCATCGAGCGGCTGCGCTGCGGCGTCGCCAAGGCCGCCCAGCAGCTCGCCACGCTGGCCGAGCAGGCCGGGGTGACGCAGCTCGAACTGGCCGCCGACATCATCAACCAGGCCGCCCAGGACCGCATCAGCGAGGTGGTGCGCGAGTTCCTGACCGCCGCCGAGGCCGGGACCGCGACGCCCGGGGCGTCGGACGTGGCGATCCGGCTGCGGGCCGCCGAGAGCGGCGCGCTGAAGGCGCCCGACACGCAGGCGGTCGCGGAGTCCCTGCTGGAGCACGCCCTGGCGCCGCTCGGCGCGACCGCCGTCGCCGTGTGGGAGGCCGGGCCGGACGCCTCGTTCACGCTGGTGGGCTACGCGGGCTTCAGCGAGGAGGAGGCCCGGCGGTGGCGGTACGTGCCGCCGGGCGTGGTCACGCCGGCCCGTCGCGCGCTGGTGGAGCGGCAGGCCGTGTGGATGGAGGGGATCGGCGACGGTGGTCTGCCCTCGATCGGGCAGCGCGAGACCGCCGGCGGCCGGGTCACCGTGCCGGCGGGCACCGGCGGGCGGGTGATGGGCGTCCTGGAGATCGCCTGGCCGCACCCGCTGCCGCCCCAGCCGCCGCAGATCCGCAAGCAGATCGAGGCGCTCGCGGAGCTGTGCGCGCACACCCTCGACACGCCCATGCGGCAGGAGCACGAGCCGCGCGTCCTGCCCGAGCTCATCGACCTGGCCGACGCGCTGCCCGACCCGGCGCTGGTGCTCCGCCCGCACCTCGACGCCGACGGCCGGCTCACCGACTTCCGGGTCCACCACACCAACAGCCACTTCGTCGACCCGGCCGGCCGGCCGCGCAGCGTCGTCACCGGCTCGCTGCTGCTGGAGGCGTATCCGCTGGCCGCCGTGGACGACGGCCTGTTCACCAAGATCGAGTACGTGCACGCCACCGGTGAGCCGTTCCGCTCGGAGCAGATGATGCTCACCGCGCTGGTCGACCAGGTGCCGCTGCCGAGCGTCGCCGGCATCAGCATCACCCGGCACGGCGACAACGTGCTGCTCATCTGGCGTATCCAGGACGAGGCCGCCAGGCTGGCCAGCATCCTGCAGCACGCGCAGCGCCTGGGCCGGATCGGCGGGTTCGAGGAGAACACGCTGACCGGAGAGATCACCTGGAACGGCCAGCTCTACGCTCTGTACGGCATGGAGAGCGGCGAGCAGCCCATCCCGCTCGACCGGCTCGCCGACCACGCCCACCCGGACGACGGAGTGGCCATCGGCCGGTTCCTGGCGACGGTGCTGCACCACCGGCGATCGGCCTCCACCGCGTTCCGGCTCCAGCGGCCCGACGGCATCACCCGGCAGATCAGGGTCGTCGCCGAGCCCGTCTTCGACGCCGACAACCGGCTGGTCGCCGTTCGAGGCGCGTACCAGGACATCTCCTCCCAGCACTGGACGGAGGTCGCGCTCGCCGCCACCCGGGACCAGCTCGCCGAGACCGAGCAGCAGGTCGCCGAGCAGAACCGGCTGGCCCTCCGGCTCCAGCACGCGATCATGCCCGCGAGCCGGGAGCCGATCGAGATCTCCGGCCTGAACATCGCCGTCCGCTACCGCCCCGCCGAGAAGGAACACCTCGTCGGCGGCGACTGGTACGACGTCGTCATGCTGCCCTCGAAGCAGATCCTGATCTCGGTCGGCGACGTGGCCGGACACGGCATCAAGGCCGCCACGGTCATGGTCGTGCTGCGCAACGCGCTGCGCGGACTGGCCGTCACCGGCGCCGGGCCGGCCCAGCTCATGACCTGGCTCAACCTGGTGGCGCACTACCTGACCGACACCGTGACGGCCACCGCGATCCTCGGCCTGTACGACCCCGAGACCCGCGTCCTGCGCTGGGCACGGGCCGGCCACCTGCCGCCCATCCTGGTCAGGCAGGGCGACGCGGAGGAGCTCGACCTGCTGCGCGGGATCCTGCTGGGCGCCATCTCCGAGAGCGACTACGTGGAGGGCGAGATCCAGCTGACGCCGGGCGACATCCTCCTGATGTACACCGACGGCCTCATCGAACGCCGTGACCAGGCCCTCCAGCACTCGCAGGAGCAGCTCCTGCACACGGCACGCCATTCGACCGAGACGCTGGAACGCCGCCTCGACTACCTGCTCACGCACAACAACTCCGACACCGACGACGACACCTGCATCGTCGGCATCCAGCTCCACTGACCGGGCTCGACCTGGGTGACTCTTGCCTGGTGCGGGGCTCGCCCACCAGCGTGTCATGACAATACGTGCGTGATCAGACACATAGAGTCGGCGGCATGGATCCCTTGGACCTCGCGCGCTGGCAGTTCGGGATCACCACGGTCTACCACTTCCTGTTCGTGCCGGTCACGATCGGGTTGTCGCTGCTGGTGGCCATCCTGAACACCGTCTGGGTGCGTACGGGCAAGGTGGCCTACCTGCGCGCCACCAAGTTCTGGGGCACCCTCTTCCTGATCAATTTCGCCATGGGCGTGGTGACGGGGATCGTGCAGGAGTTCCAGTTCGGCATGAACTGGAGTTCCTACTCCAGGTTCGTCGGCGACATCTTCGGCGCCCCGCTCGCCCTGGAGGCGCTGCTGGCGTTCTTCCTGGAGTCGACGTTTCTCGGCCTGTGGCTCTTCGGCTGGAATCGGCTGCCGAAACTGGTCCATCTGGCCTGCATCTGGCTGGTCGCGATCGGCACGACGTTGTCCGCCTACTTCATCCTGGCCGCCAACTCGTTCATGCAGTGGCCGGTCGGCTTCAAGGTCGACGGGCGGGCCGAGCTGGTCGACTTCGGCGAGGTGCTGACCAACAAGGTGCTGCTGGCCGCCTTCCCGCACACGATCGTCGGCAGCTGGCTGTCCGGCGGGGCGATCCTCATGGCGGTCTCCGCCTGGCATGTCGCCAGGAAGAGAGACCTCGACGTCTTCCGCCCCTGCCTCCGGCTCGGCGCGGTCGTCGTGGTGCTGGGCGCCTTCGGCACCCTCGTCACCGGCGACGTCCTCGGCAAGGTGATGACCCAGACCCAGCCGATGAAGATGGCCGCCGCCGAGGCGCTCTACCAGACCGAGCAACCGGCGCCGTTCTCGCTGTTCACCATCGGCACCCTCTCCGGCACCGAGCCGGTCTTCCAGGTGACGATCCCGGGCGTGCTGTCGCAGCTGGCCACGGGCTCGTTCGACGGCAAGGTCCACGGCATCAACGACATCCAGGCCGAGTACCAGAAGAGGTTCGGCCCCGGCGACTACCGCCCCTTCATCCCGGTCGCCTACTGGGGGTTCCGGCTGATGATCGGCTTCGGGATGCTCGCGGCGCTGGTGGCGCTCGCGGTGCTCTGGCTGACCCGTAAGGGAGGGATCCGCGGCAGCGGCTGGATGTGGAGCGTCGCCGTCTGGTCGGTCGCGCTGCCCTTCCTCGCCCACAGCTTCGGCTGGATCTTCACCGAGATGGCCAGGCAGCCGTGGATCGTGTTCAGCCAGATGAAGACCGCCGACGGCGTCTCGCCCAGTGTCGGCGGCGGCACCGTGCTCACCTCGCTGATCGTCTTCACGGCCCTGTACGGCGCGCTGGCCCTGGTGGAGCTCGGCCTCATGATCAAGTACGGCCGCAAGACCCCGCCGTCCCCCGAAGACGAGGAGCCGGGCGAGTCCGGCCAGGAGTCGTTCGCCTACTAGGCCCCATCGGGAGAGATCATGGAGCTCACCACCGTCTGGTTCGTGGCGATCGCCGTCCTGTGGCTCGGTTACTTCGTCCTGGAAGGCTTCGACTACGGCGTCGGCGTGCTGCTGCCCGTCGTGGGCAGGAACGACGCCGAACGCCAGACGATGCTCAACACCATCGGCCCCGTCTGGGACGCCAACGAGGTGTGGCTGATCACCGCCGGAGGCGCCACGTTCGCCGCCTTCCCTGAGTGGTACGCCTCGCTGTTCAGCGGCTTCTACATTCCGCTGCTGCTGATCCTGCTGGCGCTGATCGTGCGCGGGGTGGGGATCGAGTACCGCACCAAGCACGATGACAAGAGGTGGGAACGGCGCTGGGACGCGGCCATCGTCGTGGGCTCGTTCGTGCCCGCGCTGCTGTGGGGGGTCGCGTTCGCCAACCTCGTGCGAGGGGTGAAGCTCGACTCCCGGCACGAGTACGTCGGCACGTTCTGGGACCTGCTCAACCCCTACGCGCTGCTCGGCGGGCTGGCCACGCTGACGCTGTCGGTCACGCACGGCGCGGTGTTCCTGGCGCTGAAGACCAAGGGCGACATCAGCCGGCGGGCGGCGGCCGTGGGCCTGAAGGCGGGCGCGGTCGCCGCGGTCGCCGGGGCGGCCTTCCTGGTCTGGACCCAGCTCACCAGAGGCGACCTCGTCACCTGGATCCTGGGCGCCGTCGTCGCCCTCTCCTTCGTGCTCGGACTCGGCGCCCTGGCCAGGCGACGGCAGGGCTGGGCGTTCCTGCTCTCGGCGGTCGCCATCGGCATGACCGTGATCTGGCTGTTCACGGTCATGTATCCCAACGTCATGCCCTCGACGATCAACCCGGCCTACAGCCTGACCGTCGAGAACGCCGCGGCCACGGACAAGACGCTCGGCATCATGACCTGGGTCGCGGTGTTCTTCCTGCCGCTGGTGCTGATCTATCAGGGCTGGACCTACTGGGTCTTCCGCCACCGGATCAGCACCAGCTGACGCCACCCGGGAGGGTCAGAGCGCGTTGGTGCGCTGCGCGGCCTGGTAGACGGCCATCGCCTCGTCGCCGAAGAAGGGGCCGAACATGAAGTCGGGGGCGAAGTTGTACTTGAAGCTGTTGACGGAGTTGAGCCAGCCGAGCCCGGTGGACTCGTCGAACCCCTGGAACCAGGGGCCGCCGCTCGACCCGCCGGTCATGTTGCACCGTAATCCCAGGTCCCTGGTCATGACGGTGTCGTCGAACGCGCGCCCGCTGCAGTAGATCAGCGCCGAGCCGTCGAAGGGCGCCGCCGCCGGATAGCCGAAGGAGAACATCTGCCGCTGCCTGGGCTGGTTGAACGCCACCCCCTGCCCGCCCACGACATCGGTCAGCGTCCGGCCCTGCAGGGGCGCGACCACGGCGGCGGCGACGTCGAAGTTGATGTCCTCGCGAACGTTCCACTGCTGGGTGGTCAGCAGCCTGCTGGCCACCCAGGTGCCGAACGGACGCCGGCCGTTGTCGAAGCCCGGGACGAACACCCAGTTGCGGTGGAAGGCGCCGTTCAGCTTCACACAGTGCCCGGCGGTCATCACGACGCTCTCGTTGGCACTGGTCACGGCCGTTCCGGAACAGGAGGAGTTGCGGCCCTGCGCGGTGGTGAAGAAGACCCGTCCGGCGGTGCGCACGACGGCCCCGCCGTCGGTCCAGCGCAGGCCGGGACTGTTGGGCACCACGGCCTGTCGCTGAACGGTGCCGGCCGCCTGCCGGGTGGTGACGGCCGAGGAGCGGCGGATCGTCCACGGCGTGCCCTGGCCCGTGCCCGCCGAGCCGCCCCGGGTCGCCCACGGAGTGCCCTGGGTCGGCGTGTTCGACCGGGTCGCGCGCCGGGGCGCGGGCGCGGCCAGCGGCTGCGCCGCCAGCATGCGCCGTGGAGTCCAGTACGACAGCACGGTCCTGCGCTCCGACCAGGAGTCCGCGGCCGACCACCTGGCGGGCGTGGGGTCGAGCCCGTTCCCTGCCCTGGCCTGGGCGGCGCCCGTGGAGACCAGGGCGCCTGCCACGGCGACCGTGACAGCGGAGAGCAGGGCGACACTGCGGTGCATGACGTACCTCCCGAAGACCGGAATCTGCTATCGGGAGGTACGTACGGCGATGTCCATCTTCCTCAAGCCATGACCGTTTGGGTATGACGCCAATACGGAAAGATGTCACCACGCCACTGCTGGTCATGTCCAGGTGTCCGATGGCCGAACAGGGGGCCGACCCTACGCATTCAACCTGTGTACTTCGCCCAATAAACCATTCGACCATACGCATTCAACATCGTCGGATCAGGCGTTCCCTCATGGACTTCAGGCTCGATGAGCGGATGTTCATCAGAGAACATGGCGTCCAGTTCGAAGACCACCTGATCGATGTCATCGTCAAGCTCGCTCGTTCGGCGACGAACCCAGAAGGTCAATACAAAGCGGTCCTTCTCCACGCGGACGGCCACTGCGATCACATCCGAGGAAATGAGGCCCAGCAGTGCCTGCACGGCATGCAGAGCCATCTCATTCTCTCGCTGAAGATCCTCTGGGCTCGTCAAGGGGGCCCCGGCTGAGGGTTCATCGGCACCACGTCCGGGCTCTTCGTGGCCTCGATCACACATGGAACAAATGGATGCGGCGGCACGTGGAGCACACGAAACAGGTCGCGTCACGATCAGCCCAGTCAAGGTTGAAGAATTTCATGCTCATGATGCTAGACACGTTCTCATCTGGTGCGTGATCAGCTGTGCTCCGCCCCATCTGGTGACTGTCCGGGCCCACTGCGAAATCGCCGAAGACCAAGAACAAAGACGTGTGCGGTGCCGCGCGGACACGATCATCCTGTCATCCTATGATCGGCAAAATCGGCAGGTCAGAGGCGTGCGCGGACCGGGGCGGCTCTTCTCACTCCCTCTCGTTCCAGAGGTGAGGTCTTTACCCGCGTGACTGTTGACACACTTATCCGCTCGCTGCCACGATGCAGTGACCAGTCATTCATTACTGAATAGATATGCAGCCTGTGTGTCTGGTCAGTGGCGACGTGCGTCGCCGGCTGCCCCTTCGCAGTTCGTGTGACATTCGGCAGGAGAAAACCATCGTGGCTGACGCCAGCATGCCCAGAGGTGTCCCCGCGGTCGCCGCCATCGATCAAGGGACGAGTTCCAGCAAGGCGGTCGTCGTGGGCGCCGACGGCAGGGTCCTCGGCAGGTCCTCGGTCGGCATCGGCCGGGCCGACCCCGCTCCCGGCTGGGTCGAGCAGGACGCGAACGAGATCCGGGAGAGCGTCCTCGCCGCGCTCGTGACCGTCCTGGACTCCGTGGACGTCGAACTCGTCGGCATCGGCCTGTCCAACCAGCGCGAGTCCGCCGTCATCTGGAGCCGTAGGACGGGCGAGCCCCTCGGCCCGGTCCTCGGCTGGCAGGACCGGCGCACAGCCGATCGGGTACGCCCGCTGGAGGAGTCCGGCTGGGCCGCCAGAATCCGCGCGAAGACGGGCCTCCCGCTCGACCCCATGTTCTCCGCGCTCAAGTACGAATGGCTGCTGGACCAGGTCGATCCCGACCGCGAGGCGGCCCGCCGGGGCGAGATCGCGCTCGGCACGATCGACTCCTGGCTGACCTGGACGCTGACCGGCGAGCACCGCATCGAGATCGGCAACGCCAGTCGCACCCAACTGCTCAACCTGGAGACGCTGACCTGGGACGGCGAGCTGCTCGACCTGTTCCGCATCCCGCCCGTCTGCCTGCCGCGCGTCTCCGCGTCGGCCGAGGCGACGGCGGCGCTCATCGACATCCCCGGCGTTCCCCGGGGCACGAGCATCCACGGAATCCTCGGCGACTCGCACGCCGCCCTGTACGCCCACGGGGTGCGTGCTCCCGGCCAGGTGAAGGCGACGTACGGCAGTGGCAGCTCGATCATGGGCCTCGCCGAGGTCGACGACCGGGCCGGCGCCCGCGTCCTGGACGGCCTGGTCACCACCATCGCGTGGGCCGACCCCGTGCCGGCCTTCGCCTTCGAGGGGACGATCCTGTCGACCGGCGCCACGCTGCTGTGGCTCGCCAAGATCCTCGGAGTCGACCCGGCCCAGCTCAGCACGCTCGCGCAGTCCGTCCCCGACACCCAGGGCGTCGATCTCGTACCGGCCTTCGCCGGTCTGGGCGCGCCCTGGTGGGACGAGTCGGCGGTGGGGCTGGTCAGCGGCTTCGGGCTGGGCACCGGCCCAGGACACCTGGCCCGCGCGGCGTTCGAGTCGGTGGCGTTGCAGACCGAGGACCTGTTCGCCGCGGTGGAAGAACGGCTCGGCACCCCGATCGACACGGTGCTCGCCGACGGCGGCCCCAGCCAGAACGACTGGCTCATGCAGGTGCAGGCCGATCTGAGCCAGCGGCGCGTGGTGCGCAGCAACATCGCCGAGCTCTCCGCCACCGGGGCCGCCCACCTGGCCGGCGTCAGTTGCGGGCTGTGGACGGCGGACGAGTGCCTTCGCCTTCCCCGGGACCGCTCGCCGTTCGACCCCCTGATGGAGAGATCCGACGCCGACGCCCGCCGTCAGACGTGGCGATCGGCGATCGAACGCTCCCGATTCCAGCCCGCCATTCCCAGAAAGCAGATCGACACATGAACGAACAGGCCTCGACCATCTTCGCCGGGCACTTCGCCGGCAAGAAGGTGCTGGTGACCGGCGCCGCCCACGGCATGGGACGCGCGATCTCCCGTGCCTTCGCCGAGGCGGGAGCCGCGGTGCTGCTGGTCGACCGCGATGATCAGGTGCACGAGACGGCGAAGCTGATGCGTGCCGACGGGCTCGACACGCGCGCGTGCACGGCGGACGTCACCGACGACGCGGCCGTCAAGGCGGCCGTCGCGGTGGCGGCCGAGGAGTGGGGGCGCATCGACGTCCTCATCAACAACGCGGGCGTGATCAGCGTCGAACGGCTCACCGACCTGACGACCGAGGAGTTCAAGCGCGTCCTCGACGTCAACACGGTCGGCCATTTCATCGTGGCGCGCGAGGCCGTCCCGCTGCTGCGCGAGGCCGGCGGCGGGGTGATCCTCAACGCCGCGAGCGCCCAGGCGAGGGAAGGCTTCATCTTCACTCCGCACTACGCGGCCAGCAGGTTCGGGGTCGTCGGCATGACGCAGTCCCTCGCCAAGGAGCTCGCCAAGGACGGCATCCGGGTCAACGCCTACTGCCCCGGCATCGTCATGACCGACATGTGGGGCTACCTGGACGGCGCCTGGGGATCCAAGCTCGGTGACTATCAGCCCGGCGAGCTCGTGGCCGAGTGGATCCGCGACATCCCCCTGCAGCGCCCCGCCACCGAGGCCGATGTGGCCAACCTCCTGCTCTTTCTCGCCTCCGACGCCGCCACCTACATAACCGGCCAGACGATCAACGTCGACGGCGGAATGTCGATGGACTGACATGGACCATCCGAACACCCGTACGCCCCCTTGGAGCCAGCAGTGGCCATGACCCAGAATCCCGCGAGCGCCGGCCCGCGCGCCGATGACGGCACACGGTCGCGGCGCGGCGCGGCCAAAGGCCTGGCGCGGATCTTCGACGGAGTGGGCGGCCCGTTCCTGGGCCTGGTCGTACTCGTCGTGATCATGGCGATCTTCGCCCCCAACTTCGCCAAACCCGTCAACCTGATCAACATCCTCGACCAGGTGACCGTGCTCGGGATCCTCGCGCTGGGCGCCACCGCGGTCATCATCACCGGCGGCATCGACCTGTCGGTCGGCGCCGTGTTCGCCCTGTCGGTGATGGTCCTCGGCTGGCTCTCCCATGACGGCGGACTGCCGCTGTGGATCGCGATGATCGCCTGTGTGGCGGTCGGCGGCCTGGCCGGGCTGGTCAACGGCCTCGCGGTCACACTCACGCGATTGCCGCCGTTCATCGCGACGCTTGCCATGATGTCGGTCGCCCGAGGTCTGGCCAACATGATCACGGACGGACGTCAGATCACCGGCTACCCCGAGTGGTTCTACTCGCTGGCGTCGACCCGATACGGCGGCTTCCTCTCGATCACGTTGATGGCACTGATCGTGCTCTACGTCATCGGGTGGGCCATCCTGAAATATCGGCCGAGCGGCCGCTCGGTCTACGCGGTCGGCGGCAACCCCGAAGTCGCCCGCCTGGCCGGCATCAAGGTCAAGGCCGTGACGACCTGGGTGTACGTCGTGGCCGGCCTCACCGCCGGACTCGCGGCCATCGTGCTGGCCAGCCGGCTCGACTCCTCCCAGCCCAGTGCGGGAGAAGGGCTCGAACTCGACGTCATCGCCGCCGTCGTCATCGGAGGCGCCAGCCTCGCGGGCGGGGTCGGCCGGATCACCGGCACGATCGTCGGCGTACTCATCGTCGGCGTGATGCACAACGGACTCAACCTGCTCGGCGTGTCGCCGTTTCTTCAGCAAGTCATCATCGGCGTCGTCATCGCCGCCGCCGTGTTCACCGACGTTCTCCGGCGCCGCAAGGAACGAAGCGCATGAGCGCCGGACGGCAAGAGATCTGGAACGTTCCCACGGGAATCATTGGGAGAGGAACCCCCCGCATGTACAAAGCACGCAGGCCCGTCAAGCTGTTCGTCGGGCTGATGACCGCCGCCCTGCTGTCCACGACGCTCGGCGCGTGCGCGTCGAGCACCAGCGCCGAAGAGGGCGAGATCACGATCGGTCTCGCGGTGCCCAACCAGCAGTCCCCCTTCTACGTGGCGATCCGCAAGTGGGTCGAGGACGAGGCCAAGCGCGAGAACGCGAAGGTCCTGATCGCGGACGCCAAGAACGACGCCGACGACCAGGTCAGCCAGGTCCAGGACTTCATCACCCGGGGAGTAGACGGCCTCATCTACATCCCGGCGGGCGCCGCCGCGGCGACGGTTCCGGTGCGTGCCGCGAAGTCGGCCGGCATCCCGGTCGTCACGGTCGACCGCAACCCCAAGGACGCCCCCGGCGACACGTTCATCGCCACCGACAGCGTCGCCGCCGCGCAGGAACTCGGCGAGTGGGTCGTGAAGAACGCCGAGGACAAGAGCAACCTCGCGATCATCCAGGGGCAGCTCGGCACCACGCCCGAGGAGGCGCGTGACGAGGGGTTCAAGAAGGGCATCGAGGGCAGCAAGATCAAGGAAGTCGCCCGGCAGGCTTCCAAGGCGTGGCTTCAGGACGAGGGCTACCAGATCACCACGGACCTCCTCCAGGCGCACCCGAACATCGACATCATCTTCGGACGGGCCGACGGGCTCGCGCTCGGCGCGGCCCAGGCCGCGCGCAACGCGGGCAGCAAGGACATGCTCGTCGTCGGATTCGACGGTGACCCCTCGGGCCTGGAGGCGGTGAAGAGCGGTCTGCTCGCCGCGACCGTCACCCAGCAGACGACGGCCATGGGCAAGCTCGCCGTCCAGTCGGCGCTCAAGCTGATCAAGAAGGAGCAGGTGCCCGCTGAGCAACTGCAGAAGGGCATCCTGACGACCAGCGAGAACGTCGATGAATACATTGCGAACCACCCGTGATGAACGAGCCCGCTCCGAGCCCGATTCTGACGGTTCGCGGCATCTCGAAGTCGTACCCGGGCACCACCGCGCTGAATGGAATCGACCTGGAGGCGCGGCCGGGTGAGGTGATCGCCCTTCTTGGTGAGAACGGCGCCGGAAAATCCACCCTGTCCGGTATCATCGCCGGTGCGATTCAGCCCACCACGGGCACCATGACCTGGCAAGGCCGACCGTATTCACCCGCGACGCCGCGCGATTCGATCATGCGGGGCATCGGCATGATTCATCAGGAGATGCGGCTGCTCCCCGACCTGACCGTGGCCGAGAACGTCGCGGTCGGCCGGTGGCCCACCCGGGCCGGGTTCCTCAGCGCGAAGACGATGCTCCGGCAGGCACGGGAGCAGCTGCGCAAGGTCGGGTTCACCGGCCGGATGAATCAGCCGGTCCGCGAGTTGAGCGTCGCGGGCCAGCAGCAGGTCGAGATCGCCAAGGCGCTCATGCTCGACGCCTCGCTGCTCATCCTCGACGAGCCGACCGCCGCACTCGGCGAGACGGAGACGACCGCGCTGTTCGAGTGCATTCGCTCGCTCAAGGAGC
>NZ_BMNH01000001.1:78433-196520 GCF_014646355.1 Nonomuraea cavernae | reverse complement strand
GCCCCACGACAGCGGGGAGATCGCCCCTGACGTGCTGGTGCGGGAGATGGTCGGACGCAGCGTCGACCGGCTCTTTCCGGACTTCGACGCCCCGCGCGAGGAGGTCGTTCTGTCGGTCGAAGGCATCTCCGACCGGGCCGGCCGCTTCGAGGACATCTCACTCACCGTACGTGCCGGAGAGGTCTTCGGCATCGCGGGCATCGTCGGCGCCGGACGCACCGAACTGGTGCGGTCCATCGCCTCTCTGGAGCCCCTCCGCCGCGGCGAGATCAAGGTCGACGGTGTGCCGCTCGCGCCGAACGATCCCATCGCGGCCAAGGCGGCGGGAGTCGTCCTCATTCCCGAAGATCGCAAGCGGCAGGGCGTCATCCTCTCCGACACCATCGAGGACAACATCGCGCTGCCGAACCTCGCCGCCATAACCCGGTGGGGCTTCGTCACCCCTTCGAACGTCACCCGATTCGCCCGGAAGGCCGCGGAGCGGTTCGGCGTCAAGGGCGGCGTCGGTGACCCGGTGGCGACCCTGTCCGGCGGCAACCAGCAGAAAGTCGTCCTTTCCAAGTGGCTCTCGTCGGATCCGAAGGTCATCATCCTCGACGAGCCGACCCGGGGCATCGACGTCGGCGCGCGAGCGTCGATCTACGAGGTCATCGCCGAGCTCGCGCGGCAGGGCAAGGCGATCATCGTGGTCTCCTCCGACCTGGAAGAGGTGCTCGGTCTCGCCCATCGGGTCATGGTTCTGGCCCAGGGACGGAATCAAGGGATCATGGAGGCGGCCGACGCGACCGCCGACCGCGTCATGGCGTACGCCACCCAGTGAACAGGTGCCACCGCGGACCTGAGCGATCAGCGACAACGACGGTTCAGAAAGGAGAAGCCACGTGATTGGGAGAACAGGCACCGAGAGTCGCGATTCCGTGACCATGATCGTGCAGGTCGCGCGGATGTACCACGAGCAGAACATGACGCAGCCGGCGATCGCCGAGCAGCTGCGCATCTCTCAGTCGCGGGTGTCGCGGTGGCTCAAGCAGGCGGTGGAGATGGGGATCGTCCGCACGGTCGTGTTGCCGCCCGAGGGGGTCTATCCGGAGCTGGAGGAGCAGCTCGTCCGGAAGTACGGGCTGCGGCAGGCACTCGTCGTCGAGAGCAGCGGCGACGAACGCTCCACCATGTGGGCGCTGGGCGCCGCGGCGGCGACCTACCTTGAGGCGACGCTCACGAACGGCGCGCGGGTCGGGTTCTCCTCCTGGTCGGAGACCCTGCTGGCGACCGTCGACTCGATGGTGCCCCTCAAGCGTCGGCGTGCCGAGTCGATCGTGCAGATCATGGGCGGAGTGGGACAGCCGGCGGCACAGCTCAAGGCGACAGAGCTCACGTTCCGGCTGGCCCGCATCGTGGGCGGCACCCCGATGTTCCTGCCCACGCCGGGCATCGTCGCGACGCCGTCCGCGCGTGAGGCCCTTTTCCAGGACCCGAACGTCGTCGAGACGGCGGCGGCCTGGGAAAGTCTCACCGATGTTCTCGTCGGCATCGGCAGCGTCACGCCGTCGCCACTGCTCCAGGTCTCCGGCAACGCCGTGTCAGAGGCGCAGATGCGGACGTTGCGCGAGCTCGGCGCGGTGGGCGACGTGGCGATGCGGTTCTTCGACGCCGATGGCCGGCCGATCGACACCGAGTTCAACGACCTGGTGGTGGGCATCGGGGTCGAGGCGCTGTTGAAGACACCGCGACGCGTGGGCATTGCCGGTGGCGCGCGCAAGTTCGAGGCCATCCGCGGAGCCCTTCGCGGGGGGTGGGTCGACGTCATCGTCACCGACCTGGTGAACGCGCAGGCGCTGGCCGCCGACAACTGACCGGAAGAACCGGCGCAGAACCCGAAAGGTGCTGCCCGGCCCTTCGTCGCTATCATTGAGAATAATCATTCGTGTTTGAATATATATGCAAGGGAGGATTTGTGCGAACCGACATACCCACGTCCACGCTGCTGGAGATGCAGCGGCGGATGACGCGCATCCGGCGCTTCGAGGAGCGCGCGGCGAAGATGGTCAAACGCGGCCTGATCCCTGGAACCGTGCACACGAGCATCGGCCAGGAGGCTCAGGTCGTCGGCTCCTGCATGGCGCTCGATGACGACGACTACATGACGGGCAACCATCGCAGCCACGGCCACCCCATCGGCAAGGGCTCGCCGCTCGGCCCGCTGATGGCCGAGCTCGTCGGCAAGGCCACCGGAGTCTGCCGGGGCAAGGGCGGGTCGCTGCACCTGGCCGACTTCTCGGTCGGCAGCCTGGGCGAGTCGGGCATCGTCGGCTCCTCCATCCCGATCGCGACCGGCTCCGCGTTCGCGTCGAAGCTCCTCGGCCGCCCGCGGGTCTCCCTCGCGTTCTTCGGCGACGGCGCCGCCAACCAGGGAGTGCTCTACGAGGCCATGAACATGGCGGGCGTCTGGAAGCTGCCGGCCATCTTCCTGTGTGAGAACAACCAGTACGCGCTCAGCACGCCGGCGCACACCGTGACCTCCGGCAACATCTTCGAGCGCGCGGCCGGGTTCGACATCCCCGGCGTCCGGGTCGACGACGGCCAGGACGTGATCGCGGTGTACGACGCGGTGAAGACCGCGGCCGACCGCGCCAGGGCGGGCGAGGGCCCGAGCCTGGTGGAGGTCATGACCTACCGCTTCAACGAGCACTCCGAGGGCCTGCGCATCGACAACTACCGCGACAAAGAGCAGATCAGTGAGTGGCTCAGCCGTGATCCGCTGGATCGCCTCGCCGGGCACCTGCGCGACCGCGGCATCACCGACGAGCAGCTCAAGCAGCTCGACGCGGAAGTCATGGAAGAGGTCGATCGCGCGGTCGAGTTCGCAAACGAGAGTCCCTATCCCGAGCCGTCCGTCGCATTCGAGGACCTGTACACCGACGAGGTGACCGCCGTATGAGCATCATGAGCTATCTCGGAGCCATCGGCGCCGCGCAGCGCGAGGCGATGGAGGCCGACGAGCGCGTCGTCATCGTGGGCGAGGACGTCGAGGCCAACGTCTACGGCACGACGGGCGGCGGAAAGTCCCGAAGCAGCGAAGGCGACTTCCTGCAGATGTTCGGCCGCAACCGCATCAGGAACACGCCGATCTCCGAGGAAGGGATCGTGGGCATCGCGGCCGGCGCCGCGATGACCGGGCTGCGTCCCATCGTCGACCTGTCCTATTCGAGCTTTCTGTACATGGCGATGGACCAGTTCGTCAATCAGGTCGCCAAGAACCGCTACATGTTCGGCGGCCAGGCGTCCATGCCCGTGGTCTTCCGCTCGGCGATGTTCTACGGCCTCAACACGGGCGCGCATCACTCGGACCGGCCGTACCCGATGTTCATGAACGTACCCGGGCTGAAGATCATCGCTCCCGCGTCACCCGAGGATGCCAAGGGGTTGCTCCGTGCCGCCATCGATTCCGATGACCCGGTGCTGGCGTTCGAGGCCGTGAAGCTGTGGGGGCTGAAGGGCGAGGTCGGCGACGAGCCCTTCCGCATCCCGTTGGGAGTCGCGCGGACGGTGAAGGAGGGAACCGACGTCACCCTCGTCGCGATCTCCGGTTCCGTGCCCGACGCGTGCGCGGCCGCCGACCGCCTTGGGGAGGAAGGCGTGTCGGTCGAGGTCATCGACCCGCGCACGCTCGTGCCCCTGGACACGGCCGCGATCCTCACCTCGGTCGCGAAGACCGGGCGGCTCGTCGTCGTCGAGCCGGCCCACCGTACCTGCGGCGCCGCGGCCGAGATCTCGGCCCTCGTCGCGGAGGAGGTGTTCGACGCGCTCAAGGCCCCCATCGTGCGGCTCACCGCGCCGGACATGCAGATCCCGTTCAGCCCCAGCCTCGAGCAGCAGATGTACCCCACCCGCGACGGCATCGCCGCCGCGCTCCGGCGGGTGACCGGTCTCAAGCCGGCCTAACGATAAATCGGATATACAGGAAAGGAACTGACAATGAGGGTTGAAGTCCTCCTCCCGCAATGGGGAATGGGCATGAGCGAGGGCACGATCTCCACCTGGCTCAAGAAGGTCGGCGAGCGGGTCGTCGAGGACGAGCCGCTCGTCGATGTCGAGGCCGAGAAGGTCGAGGAGACCGTGGAGGCTCCGGCGACCGGCACTCTCACCGAGATCCTGGCGACCGAGGGAGAGACCGTGGACGTTCGCGCGGTCATCGCCGTCATCGAGACGGACTAGGGCGATGACCGTGGACGGGAACGGCCCCGCCGTTCGCGACGTGGTGCCGCTGACCGGCATCAGGCGGACCGCCGCGCGCAGGATGATCAAGGCGTGGGAAGCGCCGGCCTTCACTCTGACGATCACCGTGGACATGTCGGCCGCGCTCGCCGTGAAGCGGCGCGCCGCCGGGGCGACCGTGACCGACAGACTGATCGAGTGCTGCGCGCGAGCACTGGTGGAGCACCCGCAGCTCAACGCGTGGTACGACGAGTTGACGGTCACGCGGTTCGACGAGGTCAACATCGGGGTGGCGGTCGCGACCGACGCGGGCCTCATGGTCCCCGTCGTCCAGGGCGCCGACCGGCTCGCGCTGCCGGAGATCAGGGCCGCCCGCCGTGATCTCGTCTCCCGGGCTCGGGAGGGCCGGCTCGGCAGGGCCGACGTGACGGGCGGCACCTTCACGATCTCCAACCTCGGCATGCAGGGCGTCGACCGGTTCACCGCGATCCTCAACGTGCCGCAGGTGGCGATCCTGGCGATCGGCGCGACCACCGAGCGGTACGTCCGCCGTGACGGGGTGGCGGAGTGGGTCCCCCAGGCCGACTTCACGCTCACCTGCGATCACCGGGCGGTCGACGGCGCGACGGGCGCCGCGTTCCTCGCCGAGTTGCGCGCCCTGATCGAGACGCCTTGATCCCCATGCTCCCCGCCGATCGGACCGGCCCCCCGGAGGGAGACCCGTTTCGGCATGTCGCGGGTCTCCTGCTGAAGCTCTCGCGAGAAGAGCGGGCATCCCCCATCCTGCATGTCCGTCGGTTGCCGCCGGTCGTCGCCTTCAGCCGCCGCGACACGAGGAACCCCCGATTCGAGTCCGCCGCCGCGGCGGTCGCGGCACATGGCTTCGCCGCCCACGTTCGCCCGGTCGGGGGATCGGCCGCCCCTCTGCATGAGGGCAGCCTGGTGCTCGATCACTACGGCGTCGACCCGGTCGGCGTCGTGTCCCCGCACCACCGCTTCGCCGCGGTCGCGGAGGCGCTGCGCGCCGCCCTGGCCTCCCTCGGCCTGGACGCCCGCGTCGGTCCGGTGCCACGGGAATACTGTCCGGGCGACCACAGCGTCAACGCCCGGGGCCGAGTCAAGATCGCCGGCATCGCCCAGCGCATCCGGGGGCGTTCCTGGCTGGTCAGCTCCGTTGTACAGGTCAACGGCGGCGCCGCCCTGCGCGACGTGGCTCTGTCCTGTTACGACGCGCTGGACCTCGAACTGGACCCCTCGACGATCGGCACGGTCGAGGAGGAGACGGGCATCTTCCAGCCACACATCGTCGCCGCCGCGATCACCACGGCGTACGTCACGCACGGACTCGTACGCTCCGGCGACATCCTCGACACCACCACCCCGGCCCCCGTGGGAGCCCGCGGCTAGCCGGCGGCCGGTGCCGTGTGCGGACGGCGGGCCGCTCGCGCCGCCATCCGCCGTTCGAACCACAGCGAGGTGAACGGCGGGACCGCGCACGCCAGGCCCAGCAGCACCGTGCCCCGGCTCCAGCCCGCCTCTCGGGCCGCGAGGATCACTCCGGCCGCGTACAGCACGAACAGCGCCCCGTGGGTCGGCCCGAACACCTTCACCCCGAGGTCCCCGGTCGCGGTCACATACTTGAAGAACATCCCGATCAGCAGTCCCGCCCATGAGCAGGCCTCGGCCACCGCCACGGCTCGGAACCAGCGCAGCATGTCTCTCCCTTTCACCCGAACACCGGCGCATACTCTACAGCCTGTAGAGGAAGGTGGTCGCTGCGGCTCCGGCGCCCGGGACAGTGATCGGAGAGACGGGTCAGCCGCGCCGGTCAGCCCGGTCGGCCCGATCAGCCCAGTCAGTCCCGTCGGTCGGGTCGGTCAGCCCGTTCAGTCCCGTCGGTCGGGTCGCGCCGGTCGTGCCGGGTCGGTCCGGCGCGCGGCCAGGCGGTCGGAGGACGGCCAGTGCACGTCGTGCGCCCAGCCCGCCCGCTCGAACCAGCGGATCAGCCGGGCGCTCGGGTCGAGCTGGCCCCGGAGCACCCCGTGCCGGGCGCAGGTGGGTTCGACGTGATGCCAGTTGTGCCAGCCCTCACCGAGCGTCAGCAGCGCCACCCACCGTACGTTCGACGAGCGGTCCCTGGTCCGGAACGGACGGTCGCCGAAAGTGTGCGCGACGGAGTTGACCGACCAGGTGACGTGGTGCACCACGGCGTAGCGGACCAGCCCGCCCCAGAAGAAGGCGGTCCACGCGCCCGTCCAGGACATCGACCACAGCCCGCCCACCACGGCGGGCAGCGCGAACGACAGCGCCGCGACGGCCGGGTAGGCGGCGTCGAACCGGCGCACGTCCGGATCGGCCAGCAGGTCGGGCACCCAGTGCCGTGGGCTGGAGCGCCGGCGGGCCGTGAAGAACCAGCCGATGTGGGCGTGCGTCATGCCGCGCAGCAGGGCCAGGCCGTCGTCGCCGTAGCGCCACGGTGAGTGCGGGTCGCCTTCGCGGTCGGCGTACTTGTGGTGGCGGCGGTGCTCGGCCGTCCACAGGGTGACCGGCCCCTCGACCGCCATGCCGCCGGCCAGCATGAGCGCGATGCGCAGCGGCCTGGCGCACTTGAAGGCCCGATGGGTGAAGAGCCGGTGATAGCCGATGGCGATCCCGAAAATGCTGATCAGGTACATCACGACCGCGATGACCACGTCGCGCGGGCCGATGCCCCAGCCCCAGGCGGCGGGCACGGCCAGGGCCGGCAGCAGCACCGGGAGCACCACGAGGACGATCAGGTAGACGGTCCGGCGGCCGGTGGTGACCGGCGCCGTCTCCGCCGTGCCCGAATCCGGCTGCGGGATGGAGGACGAGTTCACGCTTGCTCCCGTGATCGGCGAGGACGATACGGCTCCTCATTCAACGGTCGTCCGCCGGGATCACGGCAATGGCCGCCGAGTGATGAAGCCATCACCCAGAGGAAGCAGAACACTCCATACGGTAGCCATCAGGGGAGGGGGTTTCGGCCGCCTAGATTGTGGTGGCCACACAACGTGATGATCTCTGTTCGGTCCGACGTCACAACGGAAGGGGCCACGGCATGGGCGCTGTCGATCAGGCAACCACGGGCAGCCATCTGGAGAGATACGACGAGGCACTGGCCCGCGACCCGATGTCCGCGTTCGGCCTCGTCCGCGAGTGGATGCGCACCGACTGGCGCGCCCTGTTCGCCGAGCTGCGCGAGCGACGCCCGGTCTTCGTCACCCCCGCCTTCACGGTCGTGACCCGCTTCGCCGACGTCACCGAGGTGCTGTCCCGCGAGGAGGTCTTCTCCGTCCGGATCTTCGGCCCGCGGCTCGACGCCGCGCTCGGCGGCCCGTTCATGCTGGGCCGCGACGCCACCCCGACGAACTGGCGGGACAAGGGCCTGATGAGGGTCATGCTCGACCCGCGCGACACGGCCGGTGCCCGCGAGCTGGCGGGTCGCATCGCGGACGAGCTGCTCGACGCCGCCCTGCCGTACGGCCGAGTCGACGCGGTCCAGGCGCTGTTCCGTCCCGTCGCCCTGGGCGTGTCCGCTGGCTATTTCGGCTTCCCCGGCCCGGACCAGCAGACCCTGTCGCGGTGGACCCGGGCCATCGTCACCGACGGGTTCGCCAACTTCCTGGGCGACCCGGAGATTCAGGCCGCGTCGATCCGCGCGGGCGCGGAGATGATCGACTATCTGCGCGGCCGGCTCGCCGAGCACAGGGCCGCGTTGCGGGCGGGGCTCGACCTGCCCGACGACATCTTCACCCGGCTCGCCCGCACCACCCTGCCGTCGGAGATCGGCCTCGACGACGAGCGCATCCTGATCAATATGGCCGGCCTGCCCCTCGGGTTCGTGGAGAGCGGGCCCGGAGCCATGGTCGAGGCCGTCGAGCAGCTCCTTCTGCGTCCCCAGGTGCTCGCGGAGGCCGTCAAGGCGGCCGCCGACCCCGACCCGGGCCGCTTCGACCGCTACGTCTGGGAGGCGCTGCGGTTCAACCCGTTCTTCAAGCTGCTTCCCCGGCTGTGCGAGCGCGACTACGTGCTGGCCGCCGGCACCCCGCGCAGCACCCTGATCCCCGCCGGCACGGTCGTGCTCGCGGCTCCGGCCTCGGCCATGTTCGACGCGGACGTGGTGACGGCGCCCCACGAGTTCCGCCTCGACCGGCCGGGTCACCACCAGCTGTTCTTCGGCTACGGCCATCACGCCTGCCTCGGCGTGCATCCCGCCAGGGCCGTCGTCTGCGAGGCGGTGCGCCGCCTGCTGTTGCGCCCCGGCGTGCGCCTGCTGCCGCCGCCGGAAGGCCGGATCGCCCGCTCCCAAGGGATCTTCCCCGACCGGTTCCTCCTCGGACTCGGCGCCGACGGTCAGGAGGGATGAGCATGGCGGCAGGCAGGACGACGGCACGCGGCATCGCCACCGACGGAGCGGCCAACCGGCTCAGGTTTCTGGCTCTGACCAGCGGCCGGCCGTTCTGGGAGCTCGTACAGACCGTCCAGCCGCTACGGTCGCGGCTCAACGCCTCGTTGATCGACCACGCGATCCGCGAGATGCCGCCCCGGCCGGAGCCGCTGAGCACGATGGCCGACTACACGTCGTGGGTCTCGCTGACCGACCGCACCTACAGCGGCAGGCACCTGCCCCCGTTCGCCGGGGACGAGAGCGGGCGGCCCAGCCCCCAGCGCGCCGCCGACCTCTTCACCCGTGGCGACACCATGATCCCCTGCCCGCGCTCGACGGTGCTGTTCGCCTACTTCGCCCAGTGGTTCACCGACGGCTTCCTGCGCGGTGACGTCAACATCCCGCGCGACCCGCGCCGTAACACCTCCAACCACCAGATCGACCTCAACCAGGTCTACGGCCTGCACGCGGAGATGACGGCCGCGCTGCGCACGTTCGACGGCGGGCTGCTCAAGAGCCAGATCATCAACGGCGGGGAGTTCCCGCCCTACCTGTGCGAGAACGGCAAGATCAAACCGGAGTTCGCCGCGCTGAGCGTCATCCGCTTCGCGGAGATGACCGACGAGCAGCGTGACACGCTGTTCGCGACCGGGAGCGACCGGGGCAACATCCAGATCGGCTTCACCATGCTGACGGTGTTGTTCCTGCGCGAGCACAACCGGGTGGCCCGCCTGCTGGCCGCCTGCCATCCGGGCTGGGACGACGAGCGGCTCTTCCAGACCGCGCGCAACATCCTCATCGTGCTGCTGATCAAGCTGGTGGTCGAGGAGTACATCAACCACATCACCCCCTACCACTTCCGCTTCACCTTGGACTCGGGGCTGTCGTCGATGCTGGCCCGTGCGCCCTGGCACCGCGAGAACTGGGCCTCGGTGGAGTTCAACCTCGTCTACCGCTGGCACAGCCTGATCCCTTCCTGGCTGTCCGTGGGCGAACGCGAGCTGCCGATGGAGCAGACTCTGGTCGCCGGCGCGCTGATGCCCGAGCCCGGTCTCGGCCGGCTGTTCGACGACGCCTCCCGCCAGCGGGCCGGCCGCATCGGCCTGTTCAACACCGATCCCGTCCTGCGGGAGGTCGACGTGGCCAGCATCGCCGACTCGCGCGCGCTCAGCCTGGCCCCCTACAACAGCTACCGCGAGCACTGCCGCTTCCCCCGCATTCGCCGCTTCGAGCACGTCTCCGGTGACGAGCGGGTCAGCGGCGCGCTGCGCGAGCTCTACCGCAGCGTCGACGACCTCGATCTGTACGTCGGCCTGTTCGCCGAGGAACCCGGCGCGCCCGACGCCATCCTGCCGCCGCTCCTCACGAAGATCATCGCCATTGACGCCTTCTCCCAGGCGCTGACCAACCCGCTCCTGTCCCCACGGGTGTTCAACGCCGAGACGTTCTCCGCGCACGGCCTGCGGATCATCGCGACCACGAAAACCCTGTCCGACGTGCTACGCCGCAACGTCCCGGAGGATCCGCGCCCCCACTTCGTCAGCATGTCCCGACGGGCCGAGCGGTGAGCGGGGAGACCGGCCCGGCCGCCGGGTCGCTGCGCGCCGCGGCCCGCGAGCTGGTCGACATCGGGGTCATGATCCGTGAGGCGTCGGTCCACGCCACCGCCGCGCTCACGGACGGCGCCCTGCTCCGCGCCCTGCCGCACGCCCCCTCGGCGGCCTGTTCGGCCCACCGCTCGTTGCTGCGCTCCCTGGCCAACGGCGACGGCCTCGGATACGCGCTCGCCGGCGGCCGGTTGGGCGCGCTGGCGGCGGCCTTCGGCGCCATGGCGGGCACGGAGAGCCTGGCGGTGCGCGTGCTGGCCACCTCGCTGCGGCTGCGGATCGCCGCAGTGGCCGTCGACCACCCCGAGCTGACCGGCGACCCCATGCTCGGCCGGCTCATCGAGGCGGTCGCGGCCGACCGCGACCTGGCGGCCTTCCGCGCGCTGCGCGCCCTGCTCAAGGATCGGGGCGCGGTGCGCGCGCTCAGCGAGCTCGCCCCGGTCTTCGGCGAGGTCCTCGCGCTGCGGGCGCTGCTGGACGAGAACCCACTCAACGACGACGCCGCCTGGCTGATCGCCACCGGCGGGGGCTATGCCACCGCCGACCCGATCACCGGCCTGAGCAACCGGGCCATCGCCGTCCTCGACACGGGGGAGGGAGCCGCCCGCCGCGTCGACCTGACCGACGCCGAGTCCGCGCGGCTCTGCTCGCGGGGGTCGCTGCTCGGGTTCCTGCGCAACGTCAGCGCGGTGGGCACGACGGGGCGGGTGCTCATCCAGAGCGTCGAGGGCCCCGACGGGGTGGTGCGCCACATCGTCCAGGCCCCCGGCATGCGGGCGGGACGGCCTGACCTCGACTCGCCCCAGGACCTGCTCGGCGCCTTCAGCAGCGCCGTGCTGGACAGCAGCCCCTACAGTCGCGCGCTGGCCGAGGCCGTGGCCGACTACGGCCTGCCCCAGGGGGCCGAGCTGGCGCTCATCGGGCACAGCGCGGGTGGCGCGGCCATCATGAACCTGGCCCAGGATCCGGAGTTCTGCGCCCGTCACACCGTCACGCACGCCGTGGCGGTCGGCTCGCCCATCGACTTCAAAAGACCAGCCGACCCCCGCACCTGGGTCGCCAGCGTCACCAACCAGCACGACATCATCCCCACCCTCGACGGGCAGGGCGCGGGCGGCTGCTTCGACCTGCATCCCGGCTGGTACGTGGTCGACTACTTCGACTCCACCCACCTCTTCCCGCTCTGCCACAGCATCGACCACTACATCGCCAACATCGCCGACGACCTGATCGAGGCCCGTGACCGGATCGACGGGCAGCTCGCGCCCTACCACGGGCCGGTCGTCCGCTCGCAGGCCTACCTCCTGTTCGACCGCGCGCCCGACCCTGAGGGGTTCCCCTTCCTCACCGTGCCCACCTACCCGGTGGACGGCCCGGAGGGCCCCGTCGAGCTGCCGATCAGGTGTCACGACGGCAGCGCGCTCACGGCGTACTTCGCCGCGGATCCGGGTGCGGCGGCGGAGCTGCTGGCCGGCACCGGGTTCGGCCCCGCCGTGCGGCTCGCGGGCCGTGCCCTCGTCGCCCTGTACGCGTCCTGGAACCGGCGCACCAGCGTGGGCGGCTACCGCGAGCTCCACCTGGGGATCGTCGTACCCGGCCCGTGGTGGACACGGTCGTCACGCGTCTGGCCCGACCTGCTGCGCGGCGCCGACCGGCGGCGCTCGGGCAGCTACCTGGCCGGCTCGGTGGTCGACGCCGCCGCCGTCTCGGCCGTGGCGCCGCGGTTGTGGGGTGGCGAGCCGTACCTCGCGCCTCTGGAGTTCGAGCTCACCAACAGGTCCGCGCGCGTCACCGCCGGCGCGGCCGACGACTGGGTGCTGTCTCTGCGCGGCCTCCTCGGCCCCGGGCTGCCCGCGAGCGACCCCGACCTGGTCGGCTACACGTGGGAGGCGGGCACGACGCTGCGTTCCTGCCTGCGGACCCGCGGCCTGGGTCGTCTCCATCCCGTGCCACGACTGCGGCTGGCCGTGGCGCCACGGTCGGCTCACCCGCTGGCCCGCCGGCTTCGCGAGCTGGGTCTCGACGGCGCCCGTCCGCTGCTCTGCCTGTCGGCCGGTGCCCGCCAGACGCTCCGGCACGCCGCCACTCCGATGCCGCCCCTCTGACCGGAATGCCGTTGTCAGCCGGGCGGCCGTTGTCCTGCCGTTCCTTAACCGGAGGACTCATCTCAGGCGAACCGGGCGACCGCCGCCTGGTTCCGATCTTCTGACCGGAGGAGCCATGTCAGATGAAGCCGCGGCGATCGCCGCCCATGCCGTCGTGCTGCAGTCCGACGCCCGGACACTCGCCGAGTGCGTCGAACGCCTGCGGAAGATCGAGGCCGGGCTGGAGGCAGGCGGCCTCGCGCCTCCGTGGCTGCGCGAGGCGGTGACCGCACACCTCGGCGCCTGCGTGGCGGCCGCGGCCGATCTGAGCGTGGCCGCCGCGCACCTGCACCGTTGCGCCGGGCGGGTGCGCTCCTGAGCCGTCCCACCTGCCGTTTGCGGTCATCAGTGATATTCAAGACGGTTGCAAGTAGATGGCGACATTCTGATGGGGTTTGACCGCCAGAATGAGGAGACGCCTTGCTCTCGCATCACCCGACCGGAGGCTGCTCCCGGAGGACGCGGCGTCCGGGCCGACGGCCGCCCTCCTGGCTCCGCCGGTGACGACGACCTCGGCCGCCTCGGGGGCGGAACCGGTGACGATCAGGCTGCTCGGGCCGCTCGACGTCATCTTCGGCGACTCCGTGCGATGCGTCTCGGGGATGCGCAGGAAGACCGCGCTGGCCACGCTGGCCCTGAGGGTGGGCGAGGTGGTCAGCACCGATCGGCTGATCGACGTCGTGTGGGGCGGCCGATCGCCGGTCACCGCGGTGAACACGTTGCAGAGCCACATCTCCTACCTGCGGCGGCTGTTCGGGGCGTGCGAGTCGATCGTCACCCGCCCGGCCGGATACTGCCTGGAGCAGGGCGAGATCGCCACGGATGTGCAGCTGGCCGAGCGGCTCATCGACCAGGCGCGGCGGTCGGCGGACGCGAGCGGTCGCGCGGCCAAGCTCAGAGACGCGCTCTCCCACTGGCGGGGACGGCCGCTGGACGACCTCAGCGCCCACCCCTGGCTGGACGAGCAGGCCGAGCGCCTCGAACGGGTCCGTCTGATGGCGGTCAACATGCTCACCGACGCTCGGCTCGACCTGGGCGAGCACGCGTCGCTGATTCCCGAGTTGGAGGACCTCACCCGGCGCTATCCGTTCGACGAGGCCGTGCACCGGCAGCTGATGCTCGCGCTGTACCGGACCGGGCGGCAGGCCGACGCACTGTCCGTCTTCCACCAGATCCGGAGCAGGCTGGGGGACGAGCTGGGCATCGCCCCCGGCCGGTCGCTGCGCGCACTGGAGGAGGCGATCCTGCATCACGACGCCGCTCTGGACCCGCCCGTGCCCGCGCCCGTCGCCCGCACGCCGAACCCGGTCGTTCCGGTCGTCCCCGTCACTGCCGGGCACCTCCTCCCCGTCCTGCCCGGCCAGGTCATCCCGGCGCAGCTGCCGGCCAGGGAAGGCCGGATCGTCGGCCGGCTGGCCGAGCTCGACCAGCTCGATCACGCGATGGCACGCGGCCGCGGCAGCGAGTTGCCCAGCACCGTCATCCTGACCGTGTCCGGAACGCCGGGAGTGGGCAAGACCGCGCTCGCCGTTCACTGGGCGCAGCGGGTGGCCGGGCAGTTCCCCGACGGGCAGCTCTACGTCGACCTGCGAGGATTCGATCCCAGCGGAATGGTGATGGATCCGGCTGACGCCCTGCGCGGCCTCCTCGACGCCCTCGGTGTGCCGCCGCACGCCAGCCCCGCCGGACTCCAGGCCCAGGTCGGGCTCTACCGCAGCCTGCTGGCAGGCAAGCGGATCCTGGTGGTGCTCGACAATGCCAGGGACACGGCGCACGTCCGTCCGCTGCTGCCCGGCTCGCCCGGGTGCGTGGCCGTGGTGACCAGCAGGACCGACCTGACGCCGCTGGTCATCACCGAAGGCGCGCAACAGCTGACTCTGGGTCTGCTGTCGCCCGCCGAGGCGTACACGCTGCTGGCCGGTCGGCTCGGCGCGGACCGGGTGCGCGCGGAGCGCGAGGCCGCCGAGGAGATCATCGACGGGTGCGGCGGGCTGCCACTGGCGCTGGCCATCGTCGCCGCGCGGGCCGCCGCCTACCCCGTGCGTCCGCTCACGCGGCTGGCCGCCGACATGGGCTCGGCGCCCCTGGACGTTCTCACGGGTGGTGATCCCGCCACGGACCTGCGGGCCGTCTTCTCCTGGTCGTACCGGTCGGTCGGCTACGACGCGGCCAGGCTGTTCCGCGCTCTCGGGTCGCATCCGGGGCCCGCCACCGCGCATCACGCCGCGGCACTGACCAACCTGTCCGTGCATCGGGCGCGCCTGCTGCTCGACGAGCTCGTGGGCGCGCACCTGCTCACGCGGCACGCGCCCGGCACGTACGTGCTGCACGGGCTGCTGCGGGCGTACGCGGTGGAGCTTTGGCGGCAGCGTGAGAGCGAGAAGTGCCTCCCCTGCCGCTGAGCCGAGCCGACGACGGCCGCGTCATCGCGCGAAGCGCCCCACCGCGTGCACCGCGCCGAGAAACCGGTTGACCTCCCGTACCGTCCGGGTGTTGCCGACGGCTCCCTCCCGCAGCGCCCGCACACCCTGGGGCACGGTCATGCGCTCGGCGTGCTGCCGCCCCGAGGACCACGCGTCCGACAGCGCCCGCCGCCACCCCTTCCCGTTGCGGTGCGCGATGACCAGCTCCGGCCGGAACCGCACCGGGCTGCCGCGCTCGGCCATGGACTGGGCGAGGCTGTTGTCCCCGCCGGTCCCCTCCCTCGCGAACCCGCCCACCTCATGGAAGACCTCGGTCAGGACCGAGCTGTTGCCACCGGCGAAGAAACCGACCGGCGCGTCGCGCTCCAACCGGGCGTAGCGGACGTCGTAGCGGGCCTGGCGGGCCTGTGACAGCAGGCTGTCGTCGAAGCAGAGCACCCGCCCGGTGATCGCGGGCCGCTCATCGTCCACCGCCGCGGCCTGGATGAGCCAGTCGCCTCGCGGGGCCGCGTCGTCGTCCAGGAAGGCCAGCAGGTCGCCGGTGGCCAGCTCGACCCCGCATCGCCGGCTGGCGCCGGCTCCGATCTGGTCGCGGTTGCGCAGCACCTCGACAGGCAGCGTCGAGGAGCTGGCCGCCGCGGTCGCGTGCCCGGAGGCCGAGGCGTCGTCCACGACGATCACTTGGTGCAGCTTCGCCCGGCAGTCCGAGCCGTCCAGCCGGCGGGCGCACTCTGCCAGCGCGTCCAGGCACCGCCGCAGGTCAGAGCTCCTGTCGCGGGTGGGGATGATCACTGAGATTCGAACCACTGCTTTCTCCAACCAATAGCGAGGCCCGCCCACCGCGCCACCTGGCCGACCGGCAGGTACGTGCGGCGGATGTGCAGCGGGCGGTGTGCCCAGGACGCCGGCGCGGCCTTGACCGTGCCGAACGCCAGCACCCCGGCGGGGACCGGAGAGCGCTCGGGGATCAGGCCGTACGGGTAGGCGAACGTGCGCACCGGCCCGCCGGTCCGCTCGCCGACCCCGCGCAGCGAGGCCGCGACCTGCTCGGCGGCCTCCCCGTGACCGAGCTCGGGCAGCGGGAGATGGCTGACGGTGTGCGCGGACAGCACGTGCCCGTACGCGCTGAAGCGCTCGGCCTCCGCCCAGGTGAGGAAGGACTTCCTGGGCGGGAGCGCGGCCCGCTCGGGCTCGCTCAGCCGTTCGGCCGCGTCGAGCTCGCCCGTGACGCAGAAGAGCAGGACCTTGACGCCGAACTCCGCGAGCAGCGGCGCCGCGACCTCCAGATTGTCCCGGTAGCCGTCGTCGAACGTGAACAGCACGCTCGGCTGGTCCGGCGGCCGGAACCCGGGCCCGACGGCGGCCGGGTCGAGGGCCGGGCCGACCAGGTCCAGCACCGTCTCCAGACCCCGCCGGAAGTCGTCCGGTGAGAGCGCCGTGTAGTGGTCGACGAGGGCGTTGACGTGGTGGAAGTACAGCACCAGCGGCCAGCCGGGGGCGGAGCCCAGCGCGGGGTCGGCGAGCACGGCGCTCACCGGAGCGCCCAGCCGAGCTCGGCCAGCACCGACGCCGGCACCTCGACCCCGTGAGCGTCGGCGCCCACGGCGTGGTCCTCCTCCGGCTGGTCGGGGAACCACGGGCGGGCCGGCTCCGCCGGGTAGCCGTCCAGCACGGCCCCGCGCAGCCGCCGGACGAACCCGGACAGGCCCTCCGGCGTGTCGCCGGACGGGAAGTGCCGGACGGAGAAGCCGACGAACAGCTGCGAACAGCCCATCACCCGGTCGAGCTGCTTGCGCTGCTTGCCGACGTCGGGGCTGACCCGGCCACCGGCCAGCGCGCCGGCCAGGACCTCGGCCAGGAGCGTGACGCACAGCCCCTTGTAGTCGCCGAACAGCGGGATGGAGCCGTCGCGGTCGAGCTGGCGAGGGTCGGTGGTGGGCGCGCCCGAGGCGTCCTGCAACCACCCCGGAGGCACGGCCACGCCACGGTTCGCGGCGTCTCTGATCTTGCCCGCGGCGACGACGCCGGTGGCCAGGTCCACGCAGAACGGCTCGTCACCGTCGGTGGGGGTGACCAGGCAGATGGCGTTGCTGCCCAGGGTCGGCCTGCTCGCGCCGGGGGCGGCGATCGACGGACCGGAGGTGTTGAGCAGGAGGCCCACCACCTGACGCTCCTGGAAGGCGTGCCGGTAGGCGGCGAGCATCCCGACGTGGTTGTTGTCGCGCACCGCGACGGCCGCCAGCCCGTGTTCGGCGGCCCTGGCGGCGCACCACTCCGCCGCGAGCCGGGCCGCGGGCTGGCCGAGGCCGCCGCCGGCGTCCACCGAGGCGATCGTGGGGCTGATCTCGGTGAGATGGGGCCGGGTCCCGAGCCGGATCCCGCCCTCCTCGATCCGCCGCAGGTAGGTGGGCAGCAGGGCGATGCCGTGCGAGCGGTGTCCCCGGCGCTCGGCGTCGACCAGCACGCCGCTCGCGGCCTCGGCGGACGGCTCGTCCACCCCGGCGGCCAGCAGCGCCTCCACCGTACGGCGGTGCAGCTCGGCCAGCCGGACACGGGTGGAATCCGGTCGGGGGTCGGATTCGGGTCGGGGGTCGGATTCGGGTCGGGAGGCGGATTCGGGTCGGGGAGTGGCCGGGGTTTCGACGAACTGGCCGCCGTCCAGCCGCAGCGACCGGTACCGGCCGGGCACGCTGGGCCCGTCCCAGTCATGTCCGGCGAGAACGACCACGCTGCCCGGCTCGTCGGCCGTCGGCAGGGCGGCCGGGCTCACCCCGTCGGGACCGTCGCCCGCGTCCAGCACCGTGGTGCCCGGACTGGGCCGGAGCCGGCCGAGTCGCCCGCTGCGCACCCGGCCGGCGCTGACCACGCCGTACCTGGGGGACATGCGTCCGTCCAGGAGGGCCGTCACGCTGTTGCGGGCCTCGCGGTCCAGCCCGGACAGCAGGACCTTCTCACCCTCGCCGACCCGCAGGTCAGCGCCGCGCAGCAGCACCCGTTCGGCGCCCGGCGGCCCGACGGACAGCACGACGTCCCGCAGTTCGAGCGCGGGCGGCGGTTCGGACGGCGGCGCTTCGAGCGCGGGCGGCGGTTCGGACGACGGCGGTTGGAGCGCGGGCGAAAGTTCGGACGGCGGCGGTGTCATGCGTCCACCCCGCCATGGGCGACCGCGGTGCGCGCGAGCAGGGCGAGGGTGGATCGCACCAGGTGCTCGACCGTCCGGCCGGTGAAATGGTCGCGGCTGTACTTGATGGCGAAGGCGAATCGCTCGCCGACCTGGTCGGCCTCCAGCATCAGCAGGTACGGCTCCGCCTGCCGGGGCGAGCGGCGGCCACCGGCCGAGGTCTTCGACGGCGGCAGCCAGTCCGACGTCCTGGCGTTGATCTCGCTCATCCTGCTGCGGAAGTTCAGCCGGATGCCGCTGCCCGGCAGGTCGGTCAGCGCGGGGTGCCCGGCGAAGCGCAGCGCGTCGAAGCCGAACCGGTTCTTCGGCACCCGGTCGAACCCGGCCGCCGCGCGCTCCAGCCAGTCGCCCGGTCCGCCGGTGACCACGACGGGGTAGTTGGCCTGGAAATAGCCGATCCCGGAGGTGATGTCGGGGCCGCCCGGTAGCCGGTCGCGCCCGTGGTGATAGGTGTCCACGCTGACGGCGGGCAGCTCGAAACACCGCATGATCGCGGTGGCGGCGGCGGCCAGCACCAGCGACTCGAAGGTGAGCCCGGCCTCGGTGGCCAGCCGCTGCGCCACCGCTGTCTCACGCGCGTCGAGTTCGGCGCTCGCGACGTCCATGCTGGGCAGCAGTCCCGGCCCGGCCAGTTCGGTGGGAACCCGCGCCACCTCCTGCCAGTCCTGTCCGGCCCATGCCTTGGCGTCCTGTTCCGCCTCGGCGGAGGCCAGCCAGGTGGATACGGCCTGGGCCTGGCCTCGGGGAGTGCCGGGTTCGGCCACGGGTTCGGCGCCGGTGAGGAGCGCTTCGAGGTCGTCGGCGAGGAGCTCGACGGAGAAGCCGTCGAGCGTCAGGTGGTGCAGGGCGAGCTGGAGCAGCCGTTGCGCGGGCAGCCAGCGCGCGGCCAGTACCCGGCCCTCGGCCAGCCGGTGCCCCCGCCATCCGGCCCGCAGCACGCCGGGCACCTCGTCCCCGGGCACGTCCGCCACCGCGAACACGCCGTCCGGCACTCCGGGCAGCACCTCGGCGCGCGGCGCGCCGTCCCCGTCGAGCAGGTACCTGGTACGCAGGGCCTCGTGCCCGCGGACCAGGGCCAGCACGGCCGCCTCCACGGCGACGGTGTCCACGGGGCGGCCGTCAGGCGTGCGCTCGGGCACGTCGAAGATCCAGCCCAGGGAGAAGTGGTCGGGTTCGGCGAACCGGTTCGCGATCCACCGGCGCTGCGTCGGCAGCAGCGGCACGGCCCCGGCCCCGGCCTCGCCGACCGGCGCCGCCGCGACCGGCGTGCCCCGGGCCTCAAGCCTGGACAGGATGCCGCCGAACGTACGCCCGCGCAGGATGTCGGCGGTGGTCGAGGCGACCCTGGCCTGCCGCAACCGGCTCAGCATCCGGATCGCCAGCAGCGAGTCGCCGCCCGAGGCGAAGAAGTCCGCGTCCGGCCCGGCCGGGGGCGTGCCCAGCGCGGCCTGCCAGGCCTCGCCGAGCACGTCGGCCGCCGAGTGGGTGGAACCAGGTGTGGTCATGGCGTGGTGCTCATTTCTTTCGGTTCGGCCGGTTCTCGGGCGCCGCGGGCCAGCCACGCGCTGGCCAGGCAGCCCGCCCCCAGGACGGCGGCCAGGACGAACCAGGCGAGCTCGGGCGCCTGGGTGATGAGGAGGATGACGAGCACCGGGCCGATGGCCTGGTGCGCGGAGAAGCTGATGGAGAACAGCGACAGGTAACGCCCGCGCAGGTGCTCCGGGGCGAGGTTGACGGAGACCGTCCACTCGCCGACCGCGCCGTACAACTCGGCGACGGTGTGGGCCAGCACGGCGACCACCAGGAGGGCCACCACGAGCGCCAGCGCGTCACCGGCCACCGAGGCCGCCCAGTAGACGACGGCGGCGAGCGCGAAGGCGGCCGCGGCCCGCAGGTAGACCGGCGGCGTCTGCCCCGCGGTGGAGACGCCCTTGGTCAGCCGGACCTGCAGGATCACGACCAGCGCCGTGTTCATCGCGAACAGCACGCCGACCAGCCCCGGCGGGGCCGAGGTGTGCTGGTCGATCCAGAGCGGCACGCCCACGTTCAGGGCGGTGACGTGGGTCATGACCATGGTGTTGAGCACGGCCAGCGCGACATACCTGCGGTCGGCGAGCACCTCGCGGAAGCCGCCCCTGGTTGCCGGCGGAACAGTCTGCTCGGTGGCCTGAGGAGAGGTGACCCGCCGGTGCGTCACACGGATGCCGGTGACCAGCCCGGCGGCGACCAGGAACGAGATCGCGTCACCGGCCAGGACGGCGTGGTAGCCGCCCTGGGCGTCGAGGGTCAGGAGCGCGGCGCTGGTCAGCCCGCCGAGGCCGAAGCCGATGTTGCGGACCGACCGCTGGAAGGCCATCAGGGGCACCCGCTGCTCGGCGGTGACCATGGCGGCCACCAGCGCCTGCTTGGCGGGGCGGCCACTGTGCTCGGCGATCTCGGCGACGATCGCGACCACCAGGAAGGACGCCAGGTCCCAGATCGCGAGATAGCCGAAGTAGCCGGCCGCCGCCGTCAGGAAACAGGCGATCACCATCGTCCTGGGGCCGAACCTGTCGATGAGCGCCCCGGTCAGGGGCGCGCACACGGTTCCGGCCAGGGCGGCGACGCCGAGGCCGATGCCCACCGACGCGGCGGGCAGGTCGACCACCGTGGTCAGGTAGATCACGGTGACCGGGATCCGCATGCCGGTGCCGATGGCGTCGATGACCGCGACCCACGCCCAGCGCCGTACGCCGGGCACATCGGGCAGGCCGATCCAGTCGCGGGCCAGGCCGCGCAGTAAGGGCGGAGCCTTCATCATCCCGTCTCTTCGTCTGGGCTGAGGAACTCCAGCCGGTTCTCGTGGCAGTCGACGGCGTAGAAGCGCCGGTGACCGGGGAAGTTGTCGTCCCAGGTGACCTTGACCCCCTGGCCGCTCAGGTGCTCGGCGAGCGCGTCGAGGTCGGCCACGAGGATGCCGGGATGGGCCTTGCGCGCCGGGCGGAAGTCCTCCTCGACGCCCAGGTGGATCTCCAGGCCGTCGGTGCGCACCCACAGGCCGCCTCGGGCGGCGAGCACCGGCGGCTTCTGGATCTCGGTCATGCCCAGCACGTCCACGTAGAAGCGGCGGCACACGTCCTCCTCGCCCGGCGGCAGGGCGAGCTGCACGTGGTGCAGGCCGAGGCCGAAGGCGGACGTGATCGCGGTGGTCTCGTAGGGCAGGGGCTGCCGGCGGTCGTTCATGTGGGAATGCCTTTCATCGGGGATCTCATCGGGAACCTCCATGGTGAGGGGTGCCGGCCAGGGCCTGCCAGATCCGCTCGACGCGCGGCGGCAGCGCTCGTGGCGGCGCCGGGGGCGGACGTTCCGCGAGCAGGCCCGCGTGCGGGGCGAGGTCGAGGCCCACCGCCGTGGAGAGCCGGTCGAGGTCGTCGCCCGCGCACAGCCGGCCGTACTCGACCACGGTGCTGCGGGCGGGGTCGCGGGCGCGTTCGTGCCGCAGCCACGGCTCGTGCCAGGCGGCCCACTTGTCCAGCGCGGCCTCCCAGGTGCCGGGCCGCCAGGGACGGTCGCCGGACCAGCGCAGCATCGAGTCGGCCACGGCCGCCGGGTGGCGGACCAGCAGCACCCAGTGCGCGTCGGGCACGGTCTGGGCGAGCCGGTCGAGCTCCAGGAGGTACTCGTTGTACTTCTCGCCGAACCGGGTGGCGCCCGCGTAGGCCCGCCGTACGAGATCCCGCCGCAGCGTCGCCGCGTCGACCGCCGATCCGGCCGCGACGTCGGCGGCCGCCTCGCGCAGCACGCCCTCCACGGTGGCCAGCCACCGCTCGCTCCGCAGCCCGTACGGCGGCCGCCGGCGCAGGGCGTGCAGCATCTCGTCGGCCCGCAGGTGGCGAGCCCGGACGTCCTCCTCGGTGCACCAGCGGTGCAGCAGGTAGGGCAGCTTGCCGTTGACGGTGAAGACGCCGCCGACGGCGTCGAACGCGGCGTCGAGCACCGCGCCCAGGGCGGTGGTGCCCGAGCGTTGGGCGCCGAGCAGGATGAGCGGCGGGGACCCGGACGTGTTCACGCGCTCGCGCTCTTCCCGGTCAGCTCGTCCATCCAGCCGCGCAGCCGCCGCATGCACGCGACGCTGGCCGGGTGGCCGCCGCGCGAGAACGTCTCGCCCCACGGGTTGTCGCGCTCGTCGGCGGTCAGCCGCCTGTCCTGCCGCCAGTGCGTCTCCAGGCTGACGAACCCGCCGTAGCCGTCCTCGGCCAGTCGCCCGAGGATCGCCGGCCAGTCCAGGTCGCCGTCACCGAGCCGGACGTACCCGAGGGTGGAGTCGGGGTCCTTCACGTGCACGTGGCGGATGCGGTCACGGCCCGCCTCGTAGTCGGCGGGGAAGGGCGTGGCGTCCCAGCCGCTGAAGACGCTGTTGCCCGGGTCCCAGAGGATGCCGACGTCGTCGCGGCCGAGCTCGTCCAGGAAGGTCACGAGGTGCCGCACCGTCGGCGTGTTCGTCCGGGTGCCGTTCTCCACGACGAGCGGGACCGGCAGATCCAGCCCGTTCAGCAGCGAGGCGGCCACCCGCCCGGCTCGTACGGGGTCGGGGTCGCCGCTGCGGTAGAAGCTGAAGATCCGGACGTGCGGGGCGCCGAGCAGTGCCGCCCGGCGGCAGGAGTCGACCAGCAGGTCGGCCGCGGCCCGCAGGTCGTCGTCGGTCTCGGGCAGCTCGACCTTCAACGCCGGCGGCGCGAACCCGGCCGCCACCAGCCCGTGCTCCTCCAGGAGCGCGCGCGCCGAGCTGAGCTGTTCGTCGCTCAGCAGGTGGGGCGGCGTGCCCTCCATCGACCTGATCTCGACGGCGTCGAACCCCAGCTCGGCGGTGGTCTTGGCGACCAGCCGGCAGTCCTGGGCCAGCTCGTCGCCGATCACCGCGAGTCTCATCGGCATCTGTTCAGCTCCTCAACAGTCAGGTTCGGTACGAGGACGTGGGCGAGCACGGCCAGGTCGGAGTCCGGCACGCCGGCGCGGGACTCCACGGTGATGGACCGCAGCGGGCCACGTTCCAGGACGGTCAGGACGGGTTCGAGGTCGGGCGGCGTCAGCGGCCGGTGCCGCACCCCCGCCGGAGTGCGCAGGACGCCCTTGACCTGGGCCGCGTGTACGTGTGGCGCGAGGTCGGCGAGTTGGTGGCGGTCCGCGCCGCCGATCTCCCGCAGGCCGAGCACGTCGAGCACGACCCCCGCCCCGGTGCGCGCGGCGAGGTCGATCAGGCCGTCCACGGCCGGTCCGCCGGCATGCGTCTCGATCCACAACGCGAACCCGGCGTCGGCCGCGCCGCTCACCTGCTCGGCGACCAGGCCGAGGTCGGGCCGTTCCACGCAGAAGACCTTCACCGGCCACCGCGACGGCACCCCGGCCGCCTCGGCCGCCTCCGCCGGCGCCAGGCCGGGGTCGCCCAGCCGCCAGCCGACGCCGGTGAAGAAGACCTCGGCCCCGGCCTCGGCGACGGCGCGCAACCCTTCGGCCACGCCGTCGCGGTCCCAGTTCTGCCCCTTGCCGATCCGCAGGTCCACCCCGGATCCGCCGTACCTGAGCGTCGCGCGGGCGAGCTCGGCGGCGTCGGCCCGGGGGAGTGTCCCCGAGCTGAGCCCGATGGCCGGTATGCCGGTCATGAGAGCGGCTCCGTCACGGAGTGGGCGGGCTTGGTGAGCAGGCCGTCCAGAGCCGCGACCACCCCGGCGGCGCGGCTCAGCGCGGCCACGTCGAGGGGCGGGCCGCCCGCGGCGGCGCCGGCGAGCTCCTGGTAGAGCTCGGTACGCAGCCGCGACGCGGGACGGGACGGCGCGATGATCGGCTCCCCGCCGGACTCGCCGGTGACCGCGCCCGACCTGACCTCCAGCCAGGCGTCGGCGCCGAGCACCGTGAGCTGCTCGAACCGGGCGGCCGAACGGCTGGTGACGACGACCGACAGCCGGGCCCCCGACGCGAACACGAGGTGCCCGCACAACTGCGTGTCGATGCCCGGCGCGGCGTCGATCCTGGACAGCGGCACCACCTCGCGCGGCGGGCCGAGCAGCTGGCACGCCAGGTCGAGGTAGTGCACCCCGAGGTGGGCGGTGACGCCGCCGAGCGCGTCGCGCGGGTCGGAGCGCCAGCCCGCCTGCCGGTAGTGCGCGTCGGCGCGCGGGCGCGAGATGGTCAGGGTCGCCACGGCGCCCGCCCACCGGTCCGGATCGGCGCCGAGCAGCCGCCGGGGGAGCGCGAAGCGGTGCTGGAACATCACTGCGGCCAGCACCCCACCGGCTCCGGCCAGCGACAGCAGCCCGGCGAGCTCCTCCGGTGCGCGCGCGGGCGGCTTCTCCAGCAGCAGGTGCTTGCCCGCCGCCACCGCCGCCTCGGCGACGCCCGTCCGCGAGCCCGGCGGCAGGCACAGCGCCAGCGCGTGGACCCCGCCGTCGGCCAGCACGTCGGCCAGCTCGCGCACCGCCAGCCCGTCCGCCCGCGCCCGCGCGGCGGCGGCCGGATCGCTCTCCACCACCGCGACCGCGTGCGCGCTCCCGGCGTCGGCCAGGGCCTGTACGTGCTGCCGCCCGGCGTTGCCGTAGCCGACGACCGCGACCCCCAGCGCGGTCTCCTTGTTCTCCACTCAATCCCCCCTTGTGCAGCTGGCGTCGCCCGGTCACCCGGGGATCGGCGCCCTGGCTCGCAGTTCGTCGCCGGCCCTGGTGACGGGCCCCTCGGGCGTGTCGAAGGTGAACCGGATCGCCGGCAGACCCCGGTCCAGGACGGCGAGCATCTCCCGATGCGACGGCGCGTCCCCGACGGTCAGGTCGAGATAGACGGCCTTGCCGTCGCGCGGCAGGTCGGTGCCCGGCTGGACGAGCTGGCGGCGCGCGGTGATCCCCGGCGTCCGGGTCAGCGACCGGGCCCCCTCGATCGCGGCGAGCCGGGTCGCCTCGGGCAGCGGTCGCGCGTAGTGCTGGAAGTACACGCGGTCCACGGGGCGGGTGGACAGGTCCACCCGCTGCCCGAGCGCGAGCCGTCCCGCCGCCTCGATGAGGTCGAGGCCGGTCGCCCGCCCGTAGAGCTCGTTGATGAACCCGCCGATGCGCCCGTTGACCTCGATGACCCGAGGCCCGTGCGCGGTGATCTTGATCTCGGTGTGCGTCAGGCCGTGCCGTACGCCGAGAGCCCGCAGCGCGCGCTCCGCCAGCTCGACCACCTTGCCGCGCACGGCGTCGTCGAGGGCGTCGGGGAAGAACTGACCGTTCTCCCTGAACGGCGGCAGCAGCGGCAGCTTCCCGGTGACCCCGATGGTCTGGATGTCGTCCCCCGAGCAGGCGCTCTCCACCGAGACGTAGTCGCCGAACGGTTCGCTCGGGACCCCGACCAGGCACTCCTCGACGACGAGGCACTCCTCCGCCTCCGGGCCGCCGGGGTCGAGCAGCCGGGCGGCCAGGGCGATGCCCTCGTCGGCGGTGCGTACCAGGAAGGTGTTCCTGCTGCCCACGCCCCGGGCCGGCTTGAGCACGGCGGGCAGGCGGAGCCCGGCCGGCCACTGCGCGCCGGGGCCGCGCAGCAGCCACGACGCGGGGGTCTCGATGCCGTGCTCGCGCATCGCCTGCCGCTGGACGTGCTTGTCGGTCAGCCGCTCGACGGTCTCGGGGCTGTGGAACGGCAGGCCGGCTCCGGCGGCGAGCCGGGCGGCGACGGGCAACGTGTCCTCGCCGAAGGTCACGAGGCCCGTCGCCGCCACGGCGCGCAGCGCCCGGGCGTCGGCGCCCGCGTCCCCGGTGAGGGTGAGGACGGCGCCGGCCGAGTCGAGCAGGGCCGCGTACCTCGCGCTCTGCGGGCCCGGCGGCAGGACGAAGACCAGGTCGGGGCAGAAGCCGAGACCGACCAGCAGGTCGCCGAGGGCCACCGCGCCCTCGCCCAGGACGACCGCGAGCCTGGGCGCTGTCATGCCGGCCCCCTCGTCTGGTGGGCGACCAGCGCCGCGATCCCGCTCACGGTCGGAGCCGCGACCGCGTCCCGCAGCGCGATGGCGACCCCGGTTCGCTCCTTGAGCCGGGCGATCATGCGGACGAGCAGGAGCGACTGGCCGCCGAGCGCGAAGAAGTTGTCGTCGGGGCCGAGGTCCTCGACGCCCAGCAGGTCACGCCAGATCGCCGCGATCTCCCGTTCCACCGGCTGGCCGGGCTCCTCCTCCTCGGAGGAGCGGGCGGCGGCGGTGTCCGGAGCGGGGGTCGTGGGGTGCGCGGCCTCCGGAGTGGAGGTCGCGGGGTGCGTCCGGAGGGGCTCGGGCGTCACCGGGTCGAGCCAGTGCCGGGAACGCTGGAACGGGTAGCCGGGCAGGGGCACGCGGCGCGCGTCCCGGTCGGTGTCCAGCGCGGCCCAGTCCACCTCGGCCCCGGCGCACCACGCCCCGGCGACGGCCTCCAGCATGGTCCTCAGCGGCCGGGCCTCGTCCTTGCGTCCGGGCAGCGTGGACAGCGCGACGACCGGCCGCCCCGCCGCCGTCTCGTGCACCAGGGTGGTGAGCGTGCTGCCGGGGCCCACCTCGATGAGCAGCGGGTCACGCCACTGGAGCGTGTGCTCGACCGCGTCGGCGAACCGGACGGTCCGCCGCAGGTGGCGCGTCCAGTGGTCGGCGTCGAAGCCGCGCTCGACGGGCCGCCCGGTCACGCCGGAGATCACCGGGATCGACGGCGGGTGATAGGTGAGCCGGTCGGCGTGCGCCCGGAACTCGTCGAGCAGGCCGTCCAGCATCGCGGAGTGCGCCGCGATCGGCACCGGCACCTTCCGGTGCCCGATGCCGTCCGCGTCGAGCCGCTCGATCAGGTCGGGCATCGCGCCGGCCGGGCCGGTCACCACGACCGAACGCGGCGCGTTGACCGCGGCCAGCGACAGGGACGGCGGCAACAGCGCGGCGACGGTGTCCTCTCCGGCGAAGACCGCCAGCATCGCCCCGCCACGCACCCGGTCCAGGAGCCGGCCACGGGCTCCGACCAGCGCGGCGGCGTCGGCCAGGCTCATCGCCCCGGCGACGCAGGCCGCCGCGTACTCGCCCAGGCTGTGCCCGAGCAACGCCTTCGGCCGCAGACCCAGCGACAGCAGCAAGCTCGCGGTCGCGTACTCCATGGCGAAGACGGCCGGCTGGGCGAGCGCCATGCCGTCCAGCTCGGCCTGGGCGGCGGCGCGGTCGGTGGGGAACTCGCACAGCGTCCAGCGGATGTCGGTGCCGGTGCTCGTGGAGAACTCCCTGGCGCAGTCGTCCATGGCCGTCTGGAAGACGGGGAAGCGGTCGTACAGCTCGGCGGCCATTCCGGGATGCTGGTTGCCCTGCCCCGTGAACAGGAAGCCGATGTTCACGCCGCTCCGGCCGCGCGACGGCATCCGGAACGCGGCGGGGTCGGCCAGCTCGGCGAGGTCCCTCACCACGGCGGCGGAGCGGTACTCGCGATGGCGGCGGCCTTCGCGCAACGTGTGCGCCACGTCGCGCGCGTCGATCTCGGGATGCGAGCGCGCGTGCTCGGCCAGCCGGTCGGTGAGCCGGGTCAGGGCGGGCGAGGTGTGCGCCGAGACCGGCACGATGACGCACCCGCCGGGCGCGCGCCCGGCCGTTTCGCGTACGGGCGCCTGTTCGAGCACGACGTGCGCGTTCGTCCCGCCCACGCCGAAGGCGCTGACCGAGCCTCTGCGCGGGCCCCGCGTCGCCGGCCACGGCCGCAGCACCCGGTTGATGTAGAACGGGCCGTCGTGCAGCTTGAGCTCCGGCTCCTCCTGGTCGCAGTCGATGCTCGGCGGCAGCCGGCCGTGCCACAGGGCGAGCGCGGCCTTGATGAGGCCGGCGACCCCGGCGGCGATGTCCACGTGCCCGATGTTCGGCTTCAGGGTGCCGAGCGCGCAGGAGCCCGGCCCACCGGCGGCTCCGAACGCCTGGGTCAGGGCCTCGACCTCGATGCGGTCGCCCAGCTCCGTGCCGGTGCCGTGGGTCTCGACGTACTGGATGGTGCTCGCGTCCACGCCCGCGGCGGCGTGCGCGGCGCGGATGACGTCCGCCTGCCCGCGCACGCTCGGGGCGGTGTAGCCGACCTTGCGCCCGCCGTCGTTGTTGATCGCGGAGCCCCTGATCACCGCGTAGATGGTGTCCCGGTCACGTACGGACTCGCCGAGCCGCTTCAGCGCCACGACGCCGACCCCGTTGCCCGGCACGGCGCCCCTGGCGTCCTTGGCGAAGGCCCGGCAGTGCCCGTCGGGCGACAGGATGTCGTGCGGGCTGTACACGTAACCGGCCTTCTGCGGCAGGCTGATCGACGCGCCGCCGGCGAGCATGAGGTCCGCCTCGTGCCTGAGCAGGCTCTGCACCGCCATGTGCACGGCGACGAGTGACGTCGAGCACGAGGTCTGCATGGTGATGGCCGGGCCGTGCAGGCCGAGCCGGTAGGCCGTGCGCGTCGCGACGTGGTCCTTCTCGTGACCGACGAGCATCGCCATGTCGCCCAGGCTGCTGAGCAGCTCGGTGTGGCCGAGCACGTGACGGAGCAGGTAGTGGTTCTTGCCCGTGCCCGCGAACACGCCGATCGGGCCGGCGGCCGTCTCCTGGGTGTACCCGGCGTGTTCCAGGGCCTCCAGGGCGCATTCGAGGAAGAGCCGCTGCTGCGGGTCCGTGACCTGGGCCTCGCGCGGCGGCATGCCGAACAGGTCGGCGTCGAAGTCCTCGACGCCCGAGACGATCCCCCGGACGGGGACGTAGGCCGGGTTCGCGAGCTCGGACTCCGGCACCCCTTCGGCCGCCAGCTCGTCCAGGTCGAACCTGGTGAGGCAGTCCCGCCCCGCCGCGATGTTGTCCCAGAACCGCTCCGGGGTGTCGGCGCCGGGCAGGCGCAGCCCGAAGCCGATGATCGCGACGCCTTCCGCGCGGCTCATCGGGCCGTTCCTCTCAGGTGCTCGGCCAGCGCCCGTACGGTCGGATGCTGGAAGATGTCCACGATGCGCAGCGGGTGGCCGGGCAGTTCGGCGCGCAGGCGCAGGTGCACGCGACCGGCCAGCAGGGAGTCGCCGCCGATCTCGAAGAAGGGGTCCCGGACACCGAAGTCGCTGGTGCCGAGCACTTCTCTCCAGACCCCGGCGATGACGTCCTCGAAGTCGTCCTGCTCGTGGTGAGGGCCCTCGGCGCGGTGGGCGGGCGCCGGCCCGGTGGCGGCGGCCCGCACGGGTGGCCTGGCCGCCGTGGCCCGGCGTTCGAGTTCGGCGACGTCCACCTTGCCGTTCGGCGTGTACGGCAGCCGGTCCGTCACGACCCAGAGCACCGGCACCATGTAGCCGGGCAGCTCCTCGCGGAGCGCGTCACGCAGGCGCGCCACCAGCCCGTCGGCCCGTGCTGTCGCGTCCCGGTCCGGCGCGTTCGGGTCTGTCGCGTCCCAGGACGCGTTCGGGGCTGTCGCGTCCCGGTTCGGGACGATCGCGGCGAGCAGCCGCTTGGATCCGGCGTCGGCGCCGACCACGACGACGGCGACGTCCCGCACCTCCTCGTGCTCGCCCAGCCGCCCCTCGATCTCGGTCAGCTCGATCCGGTAGCCCCGAACCTTCACCTGGCGGTCGCGCCGGCCGTCGAAGTGCAGCCGCCCGGTGGCGTCCCAGTGCGCGAGATCGCCGGTGCGGTAGAAGCGCTCCCGCACCCCCGGCGGCCGGACGAACGCCCGCGCCGTCTCCTCCGGCGCGTCCAGGTAGTCCACGGCCAGCCCGCTCCCGCCGAGGTACAGCTCGCCGATCTCGCCCGTCCGGACCGGCTCGCCGGCCTCGTCGAGCACCAGGGCGGACGTGCCCGCGATCGGCCTGCCGATCGGCACCGGCGTCTCGACCTCCGCGACGCTCGCCATCGGGTGCACGGTGGAGAACGTCGTGTTCTCGGTCGGCCCGTACGCGCTGACGACCTCCAGGCCGGGATGGCGCGACAGCAGCGCTCGCACCGCGTCGGCGGGCACGATGTCACCGCCGGTGAACACCTGGCGCACGGTGGCGAACGCCTCGATCGCCTCGGTGGCCACGACCCGGAACAGTCCCGCGGTGAGGAACGCCGCGGTCACTTCGGTCTCCCGCAGGAACGTGGCCAGCTCGCCCGGCGACACCGGCCCGCCGGGGAACACCTCCACGGTCGCGCCGGTCGCCAGCGCGCAGAAGATCTCCAGTGTCGACGCGTCGAAGGCCAGCGGGGCGAGCCGCAGGATCCGCTCGCCGGGCCCCTGCCGCAGGTAGGAGGCCCCGCGCACCAGGCGGACGACGCCGCGGTGGGGGATGCGCACCGCTTTCGGCACGCCCGTCGAACCGGAGGTGAACGTGATGTACGCGACGTCACCGGGATCGCGCCGCGCCCAGCCCCGTACGGCCTCGTCGGCGGGCCGGCCGGTCACGGGCACCGGGGCCGGGCCGGTCAGGGCCACCGGATCGACGGGGACACAGGGGGCGGGTGCCGCCCGGACGATCGAGCGGGCCGCGGCGAAGTCGCCGATCACGGCCTTCGGCCGGACCCGTTCGAGCATCACCCTGAGCCTCGCCACTGGAAGCGAGCCGTCCATCGGGACGTAGACCGCTCCCACACTGAGCACGGCGAGCACCGCGACGATCTCCTCGGCGGAGCGCGGCACCGCGACGACCACGTGGTCACCGGCGCCGACCCCGCGCGCCAGCAGCCCGTCGGCCTGGGTCTCGACCTGGCGGAGGAGCCGCGCGTAGGTCAGCGTCAGCCCGCGTCCCGCCTCGTGGACGGCGGGCAGCCCGGCGAAGTCGGCGCCCGCCTGGACGATCAGCTCGCCGATGCCGGACTCGGCGTCGACCTCGGCCGCCCGTCCCCACTCCCGCTGCGGGGTCATGAGCGCCCGCCCTCGCCGCGTCGCGGGCCGATCGAAATCTCCCTCATTGCTCCACCCCCGGAGTCGGAACGATGGTCATCGCCGCGTCGCGCATCGCCTGCACGAGGTGGCGCCTGTTGTCCGGATGGCGCAGGTAGAAGTGCCCACCCGGAAGGAAACGCGTGGAGAACCCGCCGGTGGCGTGCCTCGCCCAGCCGGCCAGCCTGTCGTGCAGGTCGTGCTCGTCGGCCCCGGCCAGGACGTCCAGGGCGCAGGGCAGCGGGTCCCGGTCCTGGAAGCGGTAGGTCTCCATGGCCGCGTAGTCGGCCCTCATGTACGTCGCCACGATCTCCAGCAGCTCGGGACTCTCCAGCACCTCGGCGGGAATCCCGTCGTGCCGTTCGTGCAGCGTCCACAGCAGTTCGGCGTCGGGCAGGTGCCGTACCTCCGGCTCGTGCCGGGGAACGTCGGGGCTGGGAAAGCTGGACAGCCACAACCGGTCCGGCGTCCTGAGGCCGCGAGCGCGCAGCACGTGCGCGATCTCGAACGCGAGCAGGGCGCCGAAGCTGTGGCCGAACAGGCCGAACGGCAGGTCCAGCGCCAGGGTGCCGGCCAGCTCAGCGGCCAGTCCCAGCAGGTCCCGTGAGGCGGGTTCGCCGAACCTGGCGCCGCGTCCGGGGCGTTCGACGCCGACGATCCGCACGTCGTCCGCGAGGTCCGCCCACTCGCGGAACTCCCCGGCGGAGCCCCCGGCATGCGCGAAGCAGTACACGCGCGCCGTGAACGGACGACGCTCCGGCCCGTCAGCGGTGCTCATGGCGGGGTTCCTGGTGGCGTTCGTGGGGCTGATCGATCAGGCGGAGGATCTGCCGGCGGACCGCCTCGCTGCCGAGGAACTCGCCCGCGGGCACGTCCACGCGTACGAGCGCGCACTGGGCCGGCGTCCAACCCGGCGCCGGCTCCTTGTCGCTGTCGCCGCTGATGACGAGCGAGACCGGTGTCCTCGGGGTGGGCACGGCCGCTTCCGCCGTGGCGAAGAGGAAGCCGAACCAGGCCGCGTACCGGTCGGTCAGCATCGTGACACAGGTGTCGATCTCGGACTCGGGCATGCCCTCCGCCGCCAGCTTCGTCACCAGGTCGCCGGTGAGCGTCTGGAGCACGGAGGCGGGTGTGATCTCGGCGGGCGGATCGCCGGTGGCGCCGAGCGACGTGCGCAGATTCGCCAGCTCCTGCCCGATCAGGTCGGTGGTCAGCCAGGTCGGCTCGACGAGCACCACCTGTGGCGCGTGCCCGCCGTCGCCGAGGCGGTTCGCGATCTCCAGGGCGAGCGTCGCCGCGCTGCAGTAGCCGAGCACCCCGGCGGGCGGGCTCGCGAACTCCGCGAGCTCCGCGATCTCCCGCGTGTACAGCTCCGCCAGCCGGTCGATCGACATGGCCCCGTGGGTCTCCAGATCCTGTACGGCGTCGACGCGGTAGATCGCCCGCCCCGATCCGTGGACTCCCATCAGGGTCGTCATCGTGTCGGCCACGGAGAACATGGCGAAGTCCACCAGGATGACCGGCGGAAGCTCGCCTCCGACTATCTTCTCCAGCACCGTGTTCCCCTCCGAGATGTCGTGCTCACCGTCATGCGCCGGGCAGGCCGGGCACGGCCGAGCGCCGTCTCCGCGCACGGCCCTCTCCCAGGCCCCGCCACGTGGACGCGGCCCGGAAATCGGGTGAATCCCCCTGGCCACCGGCGCGGGAAAGATCGGTGTGACCTGGCGCCCGACGACCGCTCCCCTGGTCGCATGGGCGTTTCTCCGGAAACCGCCGGCCGTGGGAACTGTCGCACCGGGTGCTGAAGCGTTGCTGATGCGAGCCTGAAGCGGGGCACGGAACGGCGCCCGTTTCCGGGCTGTCCCGCCTTCCCGGCCCGGCTCGGAGCGCAGCGCCATGACGGGTTCGGCGCCGTTTCAGCGCCGTTCCAGAGCCGTCCTCCGGCGACATCGACCGGATGGCCTCGGGCCTCGCGGCGTGCCGTGCCGCCCCGGACACGCGAGAGCTCTCCCGCCGCGGGTCGCGGCGGGAGAGCTCAGGTGTCTACGTCAGGACAGGGCGGGGGCGCTGGGGAAGCGGTTCCAGACCCGGTGCTCGGTCAGGAGCTGGACGATCTCCCGCAGTGCCGTCTGGGCGTCCGGGGCGACGAGGACACCGGGTGCCTGGGTGGGCACTCCGGCCAGTTCGAGCACCCCGGAGACGTCGCCCCATCCGCCGACCGGCTTGGCGTGCCGGTAGGCCTCGGAGAGCATGAGCAGCACGCGCGGGTCGACCACGGTCTCGGTGATCGTGGCCGTGCCGGCCTTGGCGTCGCGCGCGCCGTACGCGTCCAGGCCGGGAGCCGGCGCGCCGGCCAGGAGCAGCGCGTCGAACTCCACCGATCGAGCGGTGGCGAACGTGCGCTGCACGGTCACGGGCTCGTCGCCGTCGGCCGCGAGCGTGCCGCCGGTCGGCGCGATGACCAGCGGGACCATGCCGGCGTCCAGCACCTCCTGGCGGAGGGCGCTGACCGCCCTCAGGTCGCCGTCGCCGTCGGCGATGATGCCGACGATCCGGCCGGTGACCGGCCAGGTGTCGCCCACCTGGGACAGGGCCGGGCTGGGCCGCGGGTTCGGCAGCGGCTGCGACGGCTCGGGGGCGGGCAGGCCCAGCCCCTGGGCGACCTGCCGGCACAGGTGCGGGTCGATCTCGGCGAGCACCCGCAGGTTGCGCTCCTTGATGGTCTGCTCGTAGACCTTGCCCAGCTCGAAGGTGTAGGCGGCGATGACGTGCTCCCGCTCGACCGGCGACAGGCTCAGCCAGAACAGCCGCGGCTGGGTGAAGTGGTCGGCGAAGGAGGCCGGGGCCTCCCGCACCTTGGGCGCCGCGGCCACCTCGACCGGCACCTCGACGTACGCGCCGTTCTGCGCGCCCGCGACGAAGGGGCACCCGCCGTCCAGCGAGTTGGGCCGGTACGGCGCCACGCCCTGGTGCACCGCCGTCTGGTGCATGCCGTCGCGCAGCATGTCGTTGACGGGGGCGTGGGTGCGGTTGATCGGGATCTGGGCGAAGTTGGGCCCGCCCAGCCGGGTGAGCTGCGTGTCGAGGTAGGAGAAGAGCCGCCCGGCGAGCAGCGGGTCGTCGGTGACGTCTATGCCGGGCACCAGGTGGCCGGGATGGAAGGCGACCTGCTCGGTCTCGGCGAAGAAGTTGGACGGGTTGGCGTTGAGCGTGAGCAGGCCGATCGGCTGGACGGGCGCCAGCTCCTCCGGCACGATCTTCGTCGGGTCCAGCAGGTCGATGCCCTCGAAGGTCTGCTCGGGCGTGTCGGGGAAGGTCTGGATGCCCAGCTCCCACTGCGGATACGCGCCCGCCTCGATCGCGTCGGCCAGGTCACGCCGGTGGAAGTCCGGGTCCATGCCGTTGATCAGCTGGGCCTCCTCCCAGGTCAGGGAGTGCACACCGGCCTTGGGCTTCCAGTGGAACTTCACCAGGGTGGTCGCCCCCGCCGCGTCCACCAGGCGGAAGGTGTGGATGCCGAAGCCCTCCATGGTCCGGTACGAGCGCGGGATGCCGCGGTCGGACATGTTCCACAGCGTGTGGTGGGTCGCCTCGGTGTGCAGGGAGACGAAGTCCCAGAAGGTGTCGTGGGCGCTCTGCGCCTGCGGGATCTCCCGGTCCGGGTGCGGTTTGGCGGCGTGGATGATGTCGGGGAACTTGATCGCGTCCTGGATGAAGAACACCGGGATGTTGTTGCCGACCAGGTCCCAGACGCCTTCGGTGGTGTAGAACTTCGTGGCGAAGCCGCGGGTGTCGCGTACGGTGTCGGCCGAGCCGCGTGAGCCGAGCACGGTGGAGAAGCGCACGAAGACCGGGGTCTCGACGTCCTTGGCGAACAGGGCGGCCTTGGTGACGGTCGTGGCCGTGCCGTAGGACTTGAACACGCCGTGGGCGGCGGCTCCCCGGGCGTGCACGACGCGCTCGGGGATGCGCTCGTGGTCGAAGTGCATGATCTTCTCGCGCAGGTGGTGATCCTGCAGGAGCACGGGCCCTCGGGGCCCCGCCTTGAGCGAGTGGTCGGTGTCCCGCAGCCGCAGGCCCTGGGCGGTCGTCAGGTAGGCGCCGCCCTGCGCGAGGTCCGAGGGTGGCACGTCCAGGGGCTGACCGGTGGGGGAGTAGGGCTCCGGCCCGCGCTGGTCGGGCTTGGGCGGCAACGGCTCCCTGGGCTCGGTCGGCTCCTCGAGGGCCGGCGGCCGGCTGTTCGGCGCGCCCGGGATCTCGGGGCCGTCGCCGGTCACCGCGTCGATGACCTTGTCGACCGCTGCCTTCACCGGATGGGACTCTTTCATGATCTCTCCTGGAGCGATACGAAGATCGACTTTGTGGGCGAGATGGTGGGGGGCGGCGTCTCGAGGCGCTACCCGCTGCCTATCGGCACAAACACCACATTCTGCTCATTGCCGCCGTTACGGGATGCCTGACCTCTGTCCGGCAGATCCGCCGCTCAACGCGCTCGCCGCCAGGCGTAGATCCAGCCGGCCTCCGCCAGCGCGTCCAGCAGGTACGTGGCGCGGATCCGCCCCATGGGCACGTACACCAGGTCGATGCTCAGCAGCGTCGCGGCGGTGGTCAGGCCGATCCGGCGGGCGTGCCGGACGCCCTCCGGCGTGCGGGACGCGCGGATCTGGCTGTAACCGATGCCGACCAGCAGCCCGGCGACGGTACGCACCAGCCAGCGGTCGACCTTGGGCCCGAAGACCTTCTCGAAGCTGGACATGTGCGCCAACGGCCAGACGCCGCCCAGCACGTTGCACGCCCCTTGGGTACGCGCCAGCCAGGCCCCGCCGGTTTGACCGCTTTCGGGATCCATGTCCGGTGGCTGCCCTCCGGCGTCAGGGACAAACCGCAGGCGACCGGGGCGGATGGCGCAGCTCCCCGTACAACGGCTCGGCGCGCGCGTCCGGAAGGTCAGGCGTCCTCGGGCTGCCGGCGCAGTGTCCGCCTGATTGCTCGCGCGACGGGGCGGAGCCGTGCTCTGCGCCGATCGGTCCGACACCGCCACGCTGGTCGACGCGATCAGCGGCTGACCGCCGCACTCACCGAGCTCGGCGTCGAACCGGCGCAGTCGACCAGGCAGCTGGTCCGCGAGCTCCGTGGCACCTGACCCCGTTCCGGCCCGCTCGTGCCGCCGTCATCGGCTCGTAAGGAGTGGAGCGGGGCGGCGCTCCTAGGCTCGACGGCATGACTCGAACGCGAACGCTGGCCGTACTGGCGATGGCGACCCTGCTGGCGGGCGCCTGCGGCACGATGGAACAGGACGGCATGACCCCTGGCGACGCCTCCCCGCCGACCTCCGAGATGGCCTCCGAGATGGCCTCGGAGACGACCCCCGCGCCGACCTCCGAGATGACCTCCGGGCTGACCTCCGGGACGGCCGCTCCGACGGCGTCCCAGGAGGCGGCGGCGCCGGCCTCGGTGCCCGCCGCCCTGCGGTTCTCGGCCCGGACGCTCGACGGTGAGACCTTCCAGGGAGCGGGCCTGGCGGGCAGGCCGGTGGTCTTCTGGTTCTGGGCCGCGTGGTGTCCCAAGTGCGCCTCGGAGGCGCCCGCCGTCAAGTCGGCGGCCGACGCGCGCGGTGACGTCGCGTTCGTCGGCGTCGGCGGACTGGACACCGAGGCGGCGATGAAGGAGTTCGTCCAGCGCACCGGAACCGGCGACCTGACCCACCTGTCGGATGCCAAGGGCGCGGTCTGGACGAAGCTCGGCGTCAGCGAACAGTCCACCTTCGTGTTCATGAAGCCGGACGGCTCCTCCGAGAAGGTCTCAGGCCCGCTCAACCGGGACAAGCTGGACGAGCATCTTCGCAAGCTGACCGGCCGGTAGTCGCGCCATGCCCCCCTCCGGCCCTCCCGGACACGCATGAACCTCACCGAACTGCCGCTCGCCCTCGCGCTCACCGCCGGCACGGTCGCCGCGTTCAACCCGTGCGGCTTCGCCATGCTGCCCGCCTACCTCACCCTGCTGATCAACGACGAGCAGGCGGCCCGCCCCGGTCCCGTCGTCCGGGCGCTGATCCTCTCGGCGGCGATGACCGCCGGATTCGTCACGGTCTTCGGCCTGTTCGGGCTCGCCGTGACGGCGCTGGCGGTGTCGGTGGGCGGCTACCTGCCGTGGGCGACCATGGCCATCGGAGCTGTCCTCGTGGGGCTGGGCCTCTGGTCACTGTCCGGCCGCGAGCTGCTGCTGCGCCTGCCAGGGCCGAACACCGGCCGCCCCACCTCCTCGCCGTGGTCCCTGTACGGCTACGGCCTCTCCTACGCGGTGGCCTCCCTCTCGTGCACGGTCGGGCCTTTCCTCGCCGTCACCTCGGCCTCCCTGGCCGGCGGGGGGCTGCTCGGCGGCGTCGTCGCCTTCTCCACGTATGCGCTCGGCATGGGCCTGGTCATCGCCGTGCTGTCGCTGGCCGTGGCGCTCGCCCGCGCGGCCGTCGTGACCAGGCTGCGCCGCGTCCTGCCGTACGTGTCCAGGGCCGGCGGCGTCCTGCTCACCCTGGCCGGCCTGTACGTCCTCTACTACGGCTGGTACGAACTCCGCGTCGTCGCCGGCGGAGACGCCGACGACCCGGTCGTGACCGCGGTGACCACCGTCCAAGGGGTCGTCGCCGGCTGGTTGGGCGGAGTCGGCGCGGGCTGGATCGCCATCGTGGCCGTCGTGCTCATCCTGGGAGGTCTCGTGCTGCGCCGCGCGAGGTGACCGGGGGCCGCCACGGGGCGCCGGCCGGGCGCCAGGAGCAGGGGCACCGACCTGATCGCCGTGCACGTCCCGGTCGATCAGGGGCGTAGCAGGGCGCGTACCCGGTCGATCGTCGCGGCGGCGTGCTCCAGGTTCTCCTGGAGCGCGCCGGTCGCGTGGCGGAGCCGGTCAGCGACGAGCCGACGGTCGGTGAGGAGCCCCTTGCCGGCGCCCAGGACGGCTTCGGCTCTGCCGCGTTCCTCGGTCTCGGCCTGGGTCCGCGCCTGGTGAATCAGGTCGCGAAGGGTCTCGGCGAGCGTCTGCGAGTCCATGCGCATGGCACGGGGATCGAGGCGCACCTCCCGGACACCCGACGTGCAGCCGTACTCGACTCGGACCCAGCCGTTCACCGACTCGGCGCACGCCACGGTCTCGGCGCCGCCGGGCAGGTGGCGCAGCTGTTCGAAGAGGTGGTCGGCGTCGGCCGCGAGCCGCTCGGGATCGAGGCCGAGCGCCTGTTCGAAGTCCATCGTCAATCCCAGGGGAACGAGTAGGAGCCGTCGGCGGCCTGCTCCGGAACGTACCGGCCGGTGACCGTCTGACCGCCGGTGGCGAGGTCGTTGAACGCCTTGGCACCCGCCAGTTGGGGCAGGCCGGGCGGGAGCGGCGTAGTGGCTCGCGCGCTCGGCCAGGGGCGACCGGCGGGATGGAGACCGCTGAGGCCGTGGGCGGTCAGGTCGCGCTCGATCCGGTTGGCGGTGCCCCAGACCAGCATGGGCCCCTGGGCGAAGGTCGCCGCGGCCAGGTCGCGCACGCCGCCGAAGTCGCCGCGGGCGGCCTCCAGGCCCACGTCCACGACGACGGCCGCGCCCAGCGCGGCGGCACACCCGTGCAGCAGCGTGTTGAGCAGCGACTCCACCGCTCGGTACCCCTCGAAGAGCTTGATCAGGCACTGTACGGCCAGGACCCGGGCGCCGGCCAGGCTGAGCGGCGTGACGGCGGCGGTGAGCACCCACAGCGCCACCATGGCCATGGCCGCCGCGACCAAGAACTGGAACATGACCATCGCGGCCAGAGCCGCCCCCACCGTGTACAGGGTGAGAGCCGTCACCACGGCGCGGATCTCGATGCCGCGCAGCTCGGCCAGGAGAGCGTCAACGCGGCGCTGGAAGGCCCGGCCGTCCTCGCTCCGCCAGCTCGTCACGGCCACCTCGTCCACGAGGACCATGAGGTTCCGCCTGGTGGCCGCCGCGTCGTCGTGCACCTCGAGCCAGGTCCGCGCCCCGTCGAAGAACGCCTGCGGGTCGTACTGGTGGATGTACATCTTCCCGACGAACGGCCATCCTGCCGGGACTCCCAGCGCTGACAGTGTCACCGCCGCGCCCGTGCCCATGACCAGGCTTCGCCGGGCCAGGTGCGCGAGATTCACCGCGACCTCACGGAGCTGGCACGCTCCGCGTCCTGCCAGGTCGTGATCGAGGCGGTCATGCCGTCCTCGACCCGGGAGGCGCCGTCCATCCAGTGACGCACCTCCGTCATGGTGAACGCTTCGACCTCGTTGTACGCCAGCGCCAGCGAGTAGGTGAACGACGTGAAGGCGGACTCGGCCACCGTGAGCGCGACCAGACTCGGCAGGACCTCGCCGAGCGGCCGGACGGCCTCGGGCAGGCGCGACCGGATCTCCCGCAGGCGCACCCGCTCGATCTCCACCTCGTTCGGGCTGACCGGCTCCTGAGGCGTCCCTAGGTGTTGATTTATCAGCATGTGTCGCTTTGCTTTCGTCGGCAGGTGATCTCCCCACCCTCACCCGCGGCGGCCCGGAGCGGGGCCCTCCTGACGGAACCTCTACGCGAACCCGGCGCCCCACTACGCGATCTTGACGCGGCCGTCGCCGGGTCGATCACGCCCACGTTCAGGCGTCACGATCCGGGTCGGCCCGGGGCCAGGGGTCGAACCGGGGAACGGCCGGGTCCATGGACTCCTTCATGCCTGGAGGAAGGCCGGTCTTGTGCCGCCGGAATACGTCGAAACGCGTACACGGCCGGGCTTTCAGACGGACGACGGGTGGTGGATCGGACTCGTAGCGTGACCGAGTCCGAGTTCCGATCGCCCGAAAGCAGGCCCGATGCGACAGCGACTTTCTCTGCCCGTCCTCTCCGTGTACGTCTGGATCGCCATGGTGGCGTTCGGCGGCATCGCGGTGGAGACGATCGTGATCTATCCGAACGTGTTCCACGACGTGCCCGCCTCGCTGGCCGAGACGGTGGAGTTCTTCGCGGTGACCGGCCCCGCGGACTTCTTCCCGCCGATGGGCGCGGTGACGGTGGTCGCCGCCGTGGCGTCCCTGGTGCTGGTCTGGCCGGTGCGGGACATGCGGCTGTGGGCCGGCGGCAGCCTGCTGTCGCTGCTGCTGGGCGAGTTCCTGTTCTCGGTGCTCTACTTCTGGCCGCGCAACGACATCATGTTCGAGGACGGCGCCGCCGTTCATTCGGTGGAGGTGCTGCGGCAGACCGCGTGGGAGTTCGAGGCGGGCCACTGGGGGCGGCTGGCGATGAGCGCGGTGACCGCGACGCTGGCCTTCACCGGCCTGTGGCGCCTGCATCGCGAGCGCGCCCGGGCCGCCGCCCTCGCGGGGGTCGCGTCGTGAAGGCCCGGCTCGGCCTGCCCGCCTCGGCCGTGTGGGGGCTGGCGCTGCTCGGCCTCCCGCGGGTGATCGCGCATGACCTGCGGCTCGTCGGGCCGGTGGTCAACGCGTTGCTGGTGTTCGTCCCGATCGCCGTCTGGGCGGCCGTGGTGCTGTGGAAGCGGGTGCCGAACGCGTTCGTGACGCTGCTCGCCGTGGGGGCCGCCTACGGCGTGCTGCTCGGCGTGACGCATCAGGTACTTTGGGAAAGTTCGTTCGACGGCCGGCCGACTCTGGGCGGCAACTTCGCCGGCGCCTTCTCACCCGCGGTGGAGGACCTGGTGCTGCGGAGCTTCGCCCTGGGCAGCAGCCTGATGACCGGGATGGTGGTCGGCGCGGCCGTCGGCGCGGTGGCCTGGGTGGTCACCAGGATCGTGCCGGGTTTCCGGCCGCACCCACGAGACTGACGGGGGAGGCGTGCGGGGCGAACCTCCTGCCGGCCGTGAGCTGGCGGTCGACACCGGCCTGGCCATGCTGGTCCTGGTCGTGGTCGGCACCGCCATCACGGCCGACGTCGGCCACGCGTCGGCCGGGCCTGGCATGGCCGCGTACGCGTTCGGCGCGCTGCTCGCCGTTCTGATGTTCGCCCGGCGGCGCTGGCCGGTGGCGACGCTGCTGCTCACGGCCCTGACCCTGATCGTCTACTACGGGCTGTCCTACCCGCCGATCGGGCTGGCCGCGCCGGCGGCCGCGGCCCTGTACTCGGCTGCCGAGCAGGGCGAGCTGCGCTGGTCCGTCGCTACGGCCGGCGCCCTGTTCGGCATCTCGACCACCCATCGGATCCTGGAGGGCGACGACCTGGCCTATCTGCTCGGGTTCGAGACCGGGACCACCTTGGGCCTCATGGCCGCCGCGATCGCGCTGGGCGACGGCGTACGGGCCCGGCGCGGCTGGCGGGCCGAGCTGGCCAGGCAGAGCCACGCCGCCCGGCTGGAACGCGAGCGGGAGTCGGCGCGGCGGGTGGAGCAGGAGCGCCTGCGGATCGCCAGGGACCTGCACGACCTGATGGCGCACACGGTGTCGGTGATCTCGCTGCACACGGACGTGGCCAGGGAGTCGCTGCGCGATGCCCCCGAGGTGGCCGAGCGTTCGCTGGCCGCGGCCCGGTCGGCATGCAGCGACGTCAGCCGTGAGCTGCGGCTGACCCTGGGCGCGCTGCGCGCGGGCGATCCCGACGACGGCCCGGCGCTGGGGCTGGACCGGCTGGACGGGCTCGTGGCGACGGCCGCCGCCGCAGGGCTCGACATCGACGTGCGCACCTCGGGCCGGCCGGTGCGGCTGTCGGCGATCTCGGACGCGACGGCGTACCGGGTGGTGCAGGAGTCCTTGAGCAACGTGCTGCGGCACGCCGACGCCCGGAGGGTGCGCGTCGACCTGGACTACGGCGCGGGCGAGCTGCTGCTCCGCGTCAGCGACGACGGCCGCGGCGCCGGCACCGAGACCGGCACCGACACGGGCGCGGGCACGGGCACGGGCACGGGCGGCGGCGAGTCGCGGGGGTGGGGTCTGACCGGGATGCGTGAGCGGCTGGCGCTGCTCGGCGGCGGCCTGCGCACCTCGTCGCCGGCGCAGGGCGGATTCGTGGTGGAGGCGAGCGTCCCGCTGGAGGAGCACTCATGATCAAGGTCGTGATCGTCGACGACCAGCACCTGGTCAGGGAAGGGCTGCGGTTGCTGCTCGAACGCGCCGAGGACATCACCGTGACCGGCGACGAGAGCGGCGCCGACAAGGGCGTCGAGCTGGTCGCCCGCCTCCGTCCCGACGTGGTCCTCATGGACATCCGCATGCCAGGCGGCGACGGGTTGGCCGCCACCCGGCGGATCACGGCCGATCCGGCGCTGCGCCACGTACAGGTCATCGTGCTCACGACCTTCGACACCGACGAGAACATCCAGGAAGCGATCCGGGCCGGAGCCGCGGGATTCCTGCTCAAGGACACCAGTCCCGAGCGGATGCGCGAGGCGGTGCGGATCGTGGCCGGCGGCGACGCGCTGCTGTCACCCGCCGTCACCCGGCGCGTCATGCGGGCCGCCGCCACCGGCCCGAGCCCCGCGACGGCCGCGCGGCTCGACCGCCTGACCGAACGCGAACGCGAGGTGCTGGCCGAGGTCGGCGCGGGCCGTACCAACGCCGAGATCGGCGAGCGGCTGTTCATCAGCCCGGCGACCGCCCGCACGCACGTGGGCCGCCTGCTGACCAAGCTCGGCGCCCGTGACCGCTCCCACCTCGTCGTCCTGGCCTACGAGACGGGTCTGATCACACCCGGCGCCGAGGAGCGGTATCGGGACCCGTAGGACCGGGTGGCGGCAGGACTCCACAAGATGGACTCGGAGCCATGAACCACCGCAGTTGCGATCATTCACCAGCAAGCGCGTCAGACGGCAGGGAACAGGCCCGGATGGCCGCGTGATCAGGCCGTGATCGGCCGCGGCGGAGGCCGGGTCACGTTCCGGCCGGGATCCGGGCGTCGACCTCGATCTCGACCTTCATCCGGGGGTCGGCCAGCCCCGCCTCCCACATGGTGGCGGCCGGCTTGGCCTTGTCGAAACGGCGGCGGAGGCTGGGCCAGCACAACTCGAAGTCGTTCTTGTCGGGCAGGAGATAGCGGACCCTGACGACGTCGGAGAACGTGCAACCCGCCTCGGTGAGCGCGGCCTCGATGTTGTCGAGGCACTGCTCGGTCTGCTCGACCACGTCCTCGGAGATCGACATGGTGGAGTAGTCGAAGCCTCCGGTGCCCGAAACATGCACCCAGCCGTCCAGCACCACCGCACGGGCGTACCCGACCTGCTCCTCGTAATAGGAGCCGCTTGCGATTTCAATTCGATTCGCCATGGCCGCACCATAACACCGCGGCCAGAGGAATTCCCAACTCCGCGTCACCGGAGAAGCCGGTATCGCGCCCCGCATTGTTTTCCTGGATCGTGATACGCGCGTGATATGGCCGCGTTATGGACTGGCCTGATCCTGACCTAGGTGCTCGACGAGGAGGTGGTGGGAGAAATGCCGATGGGATCGGCATCGGGCCGCATCCTCTCTGGCCACTTCCTGGTCGCAGGCCGCAAGAGCCCGACTGGTGCTGTCTCGGAGAGTGCTCAGCTCCACCAGAACATGATTCTTCACATCCTTCGTGCCTTAATGTTAGGAGCCGACGGACATGCCGAAAAGAATCGATCCCGTCCTTGACTGCCCGCTCGATGAGGTTCCGGATGCCGAGGCTCTGATCCAGGCCGCCATGCGATGGCATTTCAGTGCGGAGACGGGGACTCCGTATTGGCTTGAGCGGGCCAAGTCCTTGGATTTCGACCCGATAGGCGACGTGCGCACCTTCGCCGATCTGGCGCTTTTCCCTAACATTGTCAACGAATTGCGTACCGTACCTGCCGAAGAGCTCATCCCCAACGGGCTCCCGGAGCGTTCGGAGCTGTTCGGCGTCTTCGAGAGCGGCGGCACCACCGGCGCGCCCAAGCGTGTGGTCTGCATGGTCGACTGGATGAGGCGCTGGCTGGCCTTCGACAACCGGAACATGGACGCGTGGGGTCTTCCTCGCGGGCTCAACTGGATGACCATGGTGCCGAGCGGCCCGCACATGGCCTCGGCGAGACCGCGCGAACAGGTGCGCAGCCGTGGGGGGATCCTGTTCACCATCGACATGGATCCGCGCTGGGTCAAGAAGTGCATCGTCGAAGGGCGGCCGGAGGACGCCGAGCGTTACCTTGACCACCTCCTCAAGCAGGCGGAGTTCCTGCTGAAGACGCAGAACATCGGGATCCTGACGATTTCGCCGCCGTTGCTGGAAAGGCTTGCGCGAAGCGACCTGCTGGTCGATCTGGTCAACGAGAAGGTGCGGATGATCGTCTGGCAGGGGGCGCACATGGGCGCCGACACCCGGCACATCCTGCGGACCGAGGTTTTTCCTGAGGTCAAGTTGCGGGGCTTCTACGGCAGCACGATGGTTCTGGGCGGCGCGTTCGAGCGCATGGACCTGACCGATGACGACCGGTGTGTGTTCGACCCGTTCTCTCCGTACATCTCCTACTCCGTCATCGATCCGGAGACCGGCGCGGCGGTCGAGTACGGTGAACGCGGCCAAGTCGTGATGCACCACGTCAGCAAGGGTCAGCTGCTGCCCAACAACCTCGAACGCGATACGGCCATCCGCGTGAAGCCGCTGCCCGGGCAGCTCGGCGACTCGGTGGCCGATGTCCAGCCGGTCGCCAGTTTCCATGGCAAACCGGTCATCGAAGGGGTCTACTGATGACCGGACCGATCCAGCTCGACGCGCTGGGACACAACGGTGCCTACCGGTCCCGCGATCGGCTGACCGTGTCCGACGTGACGGGGACACCCGTCGCGGAGCTCAGCCTGGTGCCGCGGTTGTTCGTGGACCGCGCCATGGCGGCCTTGCGCCGGGCGGATGGCGTCCCGGCCGATCGGCGAGTCGCCGCGGTGACCCAGGCGGGCCGCACGTTCGCCGACGCGATGATCGACGGGTTGTCGGTGTCGGACTACCAGTACGCGGTCAGCCGCGTCTGCGGCCTCCCGATCTCGGTGGTACGAGGCACCACGGAGGCGATCAGGGACGCCGCCGCGCACGCATACGGCAACGCTCGATCTGCCCGCCCTGTGGGCGCGGTCGACCACTGGGCGGATCCTTCGACCCGTACGGGCACCGCGCTCTGGACCCGGCGCGGAGATGTGTTCGCCGTGCACGCCTCGGGCAATCACCCCGGCGTGCACGCGTTGTGGCTGGAGGCTCTGGCGCTCGGCTATCGGGTGGCCGTACGTCCTTCCAGGCGCGATCCCTTCACGCCGCACCGGTTGATCACCGCGTTGCGCGCAGCCGGCTTCGGTGACGACCAGGTGGTGCTCCTGCCCACTGCGCACAGTGTGGCCGGCGACATCATCGGCGGGGCCGATCTCGCGATCGTCTACGGCGATGACGCCGTGGTGAACAAGTACGCCGGAAACAGCACTGTGCGGGCGCAGGGCCCCGGCCGGTCGAAGATCCTGCTCACCGGCCAGACCTGGCGATCCCACCTGGACACCGTCATCTCCTCGATCGCCAGCCGGGCCGGGACGGCCTGCGTCAACACCACGGCGGTGTTCGTCGAGGGTGACCCGACGCCGGTGGCCCAGGCCATCGCCGAAGAGCTGAGCGCCATCCCGAGCCTGCGGCCTGAGGACGACGAAGCGATGTTGCCGGTCAAGCCGCTGGCCACCGCGAGGGCCATGGAGGAGTTCCTGCTCGGCCGTGCCGAGGGCACCAAGGCCTGGCTCGGTGGTGACGGTGTGGTCGACGATCTCGGCGACGGCAGCGCGGTGATACGTCCTGCGGTGTTCCAGGTGGACGACGCGGCCGCGCCGCAGGTCGGCGTGGAAATGGGTTTCCCGTGTGTCTGGGTGGCGCCATGGTCGAGAGCCGAGGGAATTCGACCGCTGCGGAACACACTGGTGCTCACCGCGATGACCGATGACGAGCGGCTCATCGACGAGCTGGTCAACGAGCCCACCATCGGCAACGTCTACGTCGGTGACCATCCCACCTGGTGGTTCCGGCCAGGCGTGCCGCATGACGGCTATCTCGGGGAGTTCCTCATGCGCACCAAGGCGATCATCCGAGACTGAACCCGCGGGCACCCTCCGTCCCCTTGCTCGATGTCCCGAGCATGGCGCGGCCCCTCGTAGGGGCGTTCGTCGGATCCGCTGATCCGGATGCGGCGGCCCGGCCCTGCCATGCGCACCAAGATCTACTTCCAGGACGTTGAACAGCTATGATCGATTCTTCATCCGTCCCGTCATGCGTGATGGTTGGTCCCAGACGGGATTGGTCCGCCCCTTTCGGCCTGCCTGGTCTCGTGCGAGCCAGTTCGGAACGGACTCCGGACGCCGTCGCACTCATCGACGATGCCGGGACCCTCACCTATGCCCAGCTGGAGGCGGAGTCCGACGCGCTGGCCGCACGGCTTCGCGCCGCGGACGGCCGGCCCGGTGACGTGGTCGCCGTTTGCGTGCCCCGCGGGCGGAACATGGTGGTCGCCCTGCTCGCGGCGCTCAAGGCTCACATGCCCTACCTTCCGCTGTCGGTGAACGATCCACAGCGGCGCCGTGACCTGCTGCTCGATCTGTCCGGGGCGCGCCATGTGCTCGTCGATGCCGAAGCGGAGCCGTTGGTGGGGCGACGCGACGACCTGGACGTGATCCGCGTCGAGCTCGGAGCGGCGGGTGACAGCTGGTCCGAACTCGTTCCCTGTGACGGGGACCAGCCGGCCTATGTGTTGTTCACCTCGGGAACCACCGGGACCCCCAAGGGAGTCGTCGTTCCGTCAGACGCGCTGATCAACCGGTTGTACTGGGCGCATGAGACCTTCGGGATACGGTCGGATGATCGGATCCTGCAGAAGACCCCGTACACCTTCGACGTCAGCGGCTGGGAGCTGTGGAATCCGCTGATGGCCGGCGCGACGATGGTGTTGCTGTCGCCTGGCGCGCACCTGGATCCCGGCCAGGTCGCCCAGTGCATCGTTGACCGGTCCGTGACTCTCTGCCACTTCGTTCCCTCGATGCTCGCGGAGTTCCTCCGATGGCCCACCGCGGGACAGTGCGAGTCGCTGCGCGCGGTGTTCTGCAGCGGCGAGGAGCTGACTCCCGGCCACGTGCGCCAGTTCCGGCGGGTGCTGGACGCGGAACTGCACAACCTCTACGGGCCGACCGAGGCCGCGATCGACGTCACACACTGGGCCGTCCCGGACATGGCTGACGTTCCGCGTACACTCATCGGGGGGCCGATCAGCAACTGCACGCTGGTCGTGCTCAACGAGGACCGTTCGCCGACGCCCCCCGGTGCGGTCGGCGAGCTGGCGATCGGCGGAACACCGCTGGCCACCGGCTATCTGAACGAGCCGGACCTGACCCGCGAGTCCTTCATCGACGCGCCGTCCTGGGCTCCCGTGTCACGGCTCTACCTGACCGGCGACCTGGTCCGCCGGCATCCCGAGGGACTGGAGTACCTGGGCCGAAAGGACTCCCAGGTGAAGATTCGCGGGCAGCGGGTGGAGCTGACAGCCGTGGAGGACGCCCTCCGGGAGTCGGAGGGCGTCAGGGACGCCGCGGCCACGACGGTGGAGCGCGGCAGCGGGCAGGACCTGTGCGCGCTGGTGGTCCTTGCGCCGGGAGCGGACGACCTCGGCCTCATCCGGTCCGGGCTGCGCCAGGTGCTGCCCGACAGCCACGTGCCGACACTGCTTTTCCCGGTCGCGGACATCCCGCTGAGCTCGAGCGGCAAGCAGGATCGCCGGCAGGTGCGCGAACGGGCGGCCGCCCTGGCCGGCTCCCTCGGCCGTGCTGCGGCGCCTGCCGGAGACGACCTGCCGGCCCGGCTCTGGTATGAAGCGACCGGGTCGTACCCGGCCAGTGCCGACACCGGTTTTCTGGACGCCGGCGGTCACAGCCTCGGGGCGGTCCGGCTCGTGGGGCTGGTGCTGGCGCGCTACGGCGTGCGCCTGCCGCTGCGGGAGCTGTTGCGTACCAACATGTCGCTCGCCGAGTTGCGCGTCCGGCTCGACGCCACCGCACCGGAACCGGCGGCCGCTCCGCCGACGACTCCGGCTCCGGCCGGAACCGAGCTCTCTCCGCAGCAGCATGGGCTGTGGGTGTGGTCACGGCTGTTCCCGAAGTGTCCGGCGTACAACGTCACGGTGGTGCTCGACCTTGACCAGCAGGTCGATACGACACGTCTTGAACGCGCGGTGAACGACCTGGTGCGGCGCCATCCCGCGCTGCGCACGACCTTCCGCGACACCGGCCAGGACGTGCGGCGCCAGGTGCACCCGGCAGACGAGGCCGGTGTGCGGCTGCACGTCGGACAGAGCGAAAGCCTCCTCACAGACGTGCTCGACCACCTGTTCATCCCGCATCTGCTGCCACGACTCTCCGTCGGTGTGCGGCAGCGCGTGGACGGGCAGGGCGACACCCTGCTGCTGGCCATCGATCACCTGGTCGCCGACCAGCACAGCCTCGATCTGCTGCTTGCCGAACTCGCCGAGATCTACGCGGGACGTCCCGGTGCGGCCAGCGAGACGGCCAGCGAGACGGCCAGCGAGACGGCCAGCGAGACGGACCGCGCGGCGGGCGACGTGACGGTGACGCCGCCACCCGGCCCCGAGCAGCGGGAGCGAGACCTGGCGTTCTGGCGGGACCGTCTGCGGGACGCGCCGAGATCGCTGGACCTGCCGTGGCGGCTGCGGCGACCCGTGGTGCCGAGTTTCCGCGGCGCGTCCCTGGACGTGGAACTCGGGACGGACGGGAGCAGCCTCGTCGAGCGGTTCTGCGCCAGGGCACGGGTCACCCCGTTCGTCTTCGTGCTGACGGTCTTCGCGCGGCGGCTCGCCCTGTGGGCCGGCGTCGACGATCTCGTGGTGGGAGTGCCCATGACGGGCCGTGAGTCGCCGTGCGAGCAGGACGCGGTCGGCTTCTTCGTGCGAACACTGCCGGTCCGGCTGCGGGTCACCGCGAAGCAGCCGATCCAGGACGCCGTCGAGGCGAGCGCCGAGGCGCTGTTCGAGGCGGCCGAGCACGCGGCGGTGTCGTTCGAGGAGATCGTCGAGCACCTGGGCGGCTCACGGGACCTGGCCCGCAACCCGATGTTCCAGGTGTGGTGCAACGATGTCAGCCACGAGCAGGTGCCCACCGCTTTCGGCGAGGCCGCGGTGACACCGGTGCGCCCGCCCGCCAGGTGGTCTCTGTTCGATCTCGGCCTGTACCTCTGCCGGGGCGAAGCGGGAACCCTGCGGCTACGGCTGACGTACGGCACGGATCTGTGGAGCGAGGACACGGCGGCGGCGTTCCTGCGGCAGTGCCACGACGACCTGCTGCTCGCGGCTGACCCGGACCGCGCTGAGTTGGCCGTCGCCACGGGACAGGTGGCTCCCACCGACACCAGGCGGACGTGCGGTGACCTGGTCGACGCCGTGCTGGCCCACGCGGAGGCGGCACCGGACCGTGTCGCGACCACGGGTGCCGGACACGACGTCACCTTCGGCGAGCTACGGCGGCGCATTCTTCAGGTCAGTGCGGCCGTTCGCGCCCGGACCGGTGGACGGGCCGCGGTCGTCGGCGTGCTGGCCCGGCGGCACGCCGATCTGGCGCCGGCGATCTTCGGTTGCTGGCATGCCGGTGTGGCGCCCTTGCTACTCGGCGCCGACGCGCCGAAACGGTGGCAGGCCGACGCCATCCGCGCGGCGGACTCCACAGTCGTGCTGGACGTGGGCGCGCTGGGCACGGAGGGCGACGCTCTCCGGCTGACCGACGAGTTCTGGGCCACGGCGGTGGTGGACGCTTCGGTGAGCCGAGCGGAACCCGGCCGGATCGGGCATGTCCTGCTCACCTCCGGCACGACCGGCGGGCCCGGCGTGGTGGCACTGCCCTCCGAGGCGTTGCCCGCCGTTCTCGACGGCTACCGTGACGCACTGAGCCTGACGGCGAACGACGTCTTCGCCTTCACCGTGCCGCCTGACCACGATCCGGTGTTCCGCGACCTGGTGCTGCCGCTGGTGGTCGGGGCGACGGTACACGTCGCCGCGCCGACGGAACATCACCAGCGCGGACTGGCGGCCTGGCTCGACGAGATCGGCGCGACGGTCCTGCACATCACGCCCTCGCAGGCGATGCTGCTGACCGCCGCGCGCTCGGGCCGGGTTCTGCGGTCACTACGCCGGGTGGTGGTTCACGGTGACACCCTGCGCTACGACACGGTCGCCGCGCTCCGCGAGCTCGCCCCCGGAGCGGAGATCTACAACCTCTACGGCACGACGGAGACGCCACAGGCGAGCGGGCTGCGCCGGATCGAGCCCGCGGAGAAGGGCAGCGCAGGCGACGCCGTGCCGATCGCCGCGTCGGCGCCGCACCGAAAACTGCTGGTGCTCGGCCCGCATGCCGACGACGAGATCGGCGTCCTCGGGGAGATCGGGGTGACCGGGGCCGGCCTCACCCTGGGATATCTGGGAGGGACCGGCGCTACCGACGGGCACGACTGCTACCGCACGGGAGATCTCGGGCGGTTGCGCGTGGACGGCCTGATCGATCTGGTCGGTCGCGCCGACCGTCAAGTGTCCGTGCGAGGACACCGGGTCCAACTGGACAGCGTCGAGGCGGCCATGCGTGAGATCCACGGAGTCGAGGACTGTCACGTCGCCATGGAGACCGGTACATCACGGTTGGTGGCATGGTGGAGCGGTTCCGGCGAGCCGGATGCCACGGAGATCGTCTGGGCGTTGCGCGCCCGACTCCCCGCCGCCGCGGTACCCGCACAGATCCGCGAGGTCCGGGCCATCCCGTTGACCGCCAGGGGAAAGGTGGACACGGAGGCGCTCCTGCGGGACTCCGCCGAGCAGGAGAGGCCGGCGCCCCTCACTGGCGTCGAGCCGGTGATGGACCTCGTGCTCCGGAGTGTGCGCGAACAGCAGCCGGGTCTGACCATCGGCCCGGACGACGACTTCTTCGCCGCGGGCCTCACCTCGCTCAACCTGTTGCGTCTGCATGAGGCGTTGAGCGACAGGCTCGGGGAGCACGTCACGATCGCCGATTTCTTCCGGCTGCCGACCGCCCGCCAGCTGTCCGACCACGCGGCCGGCGCTGCGACGGCCGCCCATCGCACACCCTCACGCCGGCGTGAGAGAAGTGATCTCGCCGCTGAGCTGAAGCTGCGTCGCGGGATGCGACAGAACATGGCCAACAGGCCGGAGAAGGGGCGCTGACCATGGGAATCGAACCGATCGCAGTCATCGGTCTGGCCGCGCGGGTCCCTGACGCGAGGTCCGCCGACGAGTTCTGGGCCAACCTTCTCGCCGGGCGCGACAGCATTCACCGACTGACCGAGCAACACCTCCTGGACGCCGGCGAGGATCCCACCTTGATCGCGGCTCCCCACTACGTCAGGGCCCGGCCGCTGCTGGACGACGTTTGGGGATTCGACAACGCGTACTTCGGGATGTCGCGCCGCGAAAGTGAGCTGCGAAACCCCCAACACCGCCTGTTCCTGGAACTGTGCGACACCGCTCTGCAGAGCGCGACGACGGTGCCCGAGCGGTTCGAAGGCACGATCGGGGTGTACGGCGGCTGCGCCACGGACCGCTTCTTCGAGGACCACGTCAGGGCTGATCCGACGCTCATGGAGCAGGTCGGCGAGACGGCCGCGGCCATTTCGAACAACGTCGACTTCATGGCCGCCCACGTGTCCTACAGACTCGGGCTGCGCGGGCCGAGCCTCGCCGTGCGCACCGCGTGCTCCACCTCGCTGGTGGCCATCCACCTCGCATGCCAGGCGCTGCGGGCCGGGGACTGTGACATCGCGCTGAGTGGCGGAGTTGAGATCGAGACGCCGTACGGGCGCGGCTACCTGCATGTGGAGGGCGGTATCGACTCGCAGGACGGAGTCTGCCGCCCGCTCGACTCCGCTGCGAGCGGCACCGTGTTCGGCAACGGCGGCGGTGTGGTCGCGCTCAAGCGGCTGTCGGACGCGCAGGCGGATGAGGACCGGATATTGGCGGTCATCCTCGGATCGGCGGTGAACAACGACGGTGCGCAGAAGGCCGGGTTCACCGCCCCGAGCAGCACCGGCCAGAGCGAGGTCATCGCCGAGGCGATCGCGGTGTCCGATGTGGACTCGGCGAGCATCTCGTACGTCGAATTGCACGGCACGGGAACGAAGGTCGGCGACCCGATCGAGATCCGGGGCCTGCACGAGGGCATGGCGAGAACGGCACGGAGCGAGCTCGCGCCGGAAAGCTGCGTGGTCGGGTCGGTGAAGTCGAACATCGGCCACCTCGGTCCAGGCAGCGGTGTGGTCAGCCTGATCAAGACGGTGCTGGCGCTGCACCACGAGTTGATCCCTCCCACGATCAACGTGCGCGAGGTCAACCCGAGGTTGGAGCTCCATCGCACCCCCTTCGCCGTCGCCGAGGGGGTGCGGCCATGGCCGCGAGTGGTGGGGGCGCCGCGCCGGGCCGGGGTGAGCAACTTCGGGTTCGGCGGCACCAACGCGCACGTCGTTCTCGAGGAGGCGCCCGAGCCCGCACCGGAGGCCACGGGCACCGGCGGCGCGCAACTGCTCGTATGGTCGGGCGTGGACCACCAGGCACGTGAGGAGGTCGGGAACGCGCTGCTGCGCACCGCCGCGGAGGCGGCGGAGGCCGACCTGCCCGCCATCGCCTACACGAGCCAGACCGGCCGCCGTACACTCCGGTCGCGAGCAGCGCTGCGGATCGACGGTCCGGGGGCCGCCCGCGCGGCGCTGACGGATCCCCGCGCGATCCTGACCGGGGACGGGCATTCCCGTAAGCCGGTGCTTCTCTTCCCCGGGCAGGGATCCCAGTTCCCCGCGATGGGCCTGGACATGGGCCGATGGTTGCCCGGCCACACCGCGTCGGTCCGGCGACACCTGGCCGGCTTCAGCAGCCTGCTCGGCACCGACCTGGTCGGACTCTGGGAGAACGAGCGCGACCCGGCCGTGCTCTCGGCCACCGTCCACGCGCAACCGCTGCTTTTCTCGATCGGGCTGGCGTGCGCCCAGTCCTTGGACGAGCTGGGTGTACGGCCCGCGGCGGTGCTCGGACACAGTGTCGGCGAACTGGTGGCCGCCACGGTGGCCGGCGTGTTCAAAGTGGAGGAGGCGATCCAGGTCGTCGCCGAGCGGGCCCGGCTCATGCGGATGATGCCCCCGGGTGTCATGCTCGCGGTCTCCGCGCCTGTGGCCGAGGTGCGGCAGGCCCTGCTCGACGTGCCCGGCGGGGTGTGGGTGTCGGCCGTCAACGGCCCGAGTCAGACCGTGGTCGGCGGCGCCGCGGAGTCGATCACCGCGTTCCAGCCGGTGCTCGACAGCCGGGGGATCGACTACCGGAGGCTGTCGACCTCGCATGCCTTCCACACCCCCATGATGGGCGACGCGGCAGCGGAGTTCCTGTCGATCCTCGGCAAGATGGCGTTGGCCGAGCCTGTGCTGCCGCTGGTGTCCGCGGCGTCCGGCCGCCTGCTCGAAGCCGGGGACGCGGTGCGGCCGGAGTTCTGGGCGAACCAGCTCGTCGAGCCGGTTCTGTTCGCCGACGCGCTGGCGAACCTGCCGATGACGGACCCGGTGCTCGTCGAGTCCGGGCCCGGTTCGGCACTCAGCGGTTTGGCCCGCCGTCATCCGGCGGTGGGCGGCGCCGCGCGGTCGGTCGTGGAGTTGCTGCCCGACCGCGCCGGGCACCACGTTCTCGACGCGCTCGGCGCGCTGTGGGTCAACGGCGTCGACGTCGACTTCGGGAAGATGCCCCGGGAGAGCCGGCGCACGTATCCGCTCCCCGTCTATCCCTACCGGCGCACCGCATTCCTGCTACCCGACCGCAGCGGTACCGTCCGAGGCTCCAAGGCGGCGATCGGAGCGCCGGAGACGACGCGAGCGAGCGAGCCGGTCAGCGGACCCGGGCACGACGGGCGACCGGTCGTCGGCCTCCCGGTATGGCGGTCCGCGGGCGTGCTGACGCCGTCGCGGCCCTCCCCGCTCGGCGTGCTCGGCAACGCCGTCGTCCTGCTGCCCGAGGACGACGTGTCGGCAGCCGCCGTCCGGAGGGTCGTGCAACGGGCCGGATACCGCGTGCTGCCGATCACCTACGGCGAAGACCTCGACACCCAGGACTACGGCTGTGTGGTCCGGACCGATCATCCCGAGGATTTCGACGCGGCGATGGCAGTGCTGACCGGCAGCGACCGGATCGATCTGATCGTTCACGCGGGCGGCTGCGGGCCGGTGGACACAGGGACCGACCCCGGCGCGCCGCACCTGCTCGAACGCTCTGTGCTGTCGGCGCTGCGGATACATCGGCAGGCGAACCGGCTGAGGAGACAGTCGGGGCGCGCGGTGCCGATGCTCGTGCTGACCAGGGGCGCCGTACCGGTGACGGCCGCCGAGCCGCTGGAGCCCGCGCGGGCGGCCATCGCGGCGATCGTGCGTTCGGCCGTCCTGGAGTCCGGCCAGGGCGCCGCACGCATGCTCGACATAGCGGGCGTGAGTGATGACGTGCTCGCCGCCGAAGTCGGCACGCCCACGTTCCCTGACCCGGTCCTGGCGGTGCGCGGCAAGCAGGTATGGCGGCCCGGCCGGGTCCGGTGCCCGCTGCCCGAATGGTCCTCCTCGCTACTCGAACCGGAGGGCCGATACGTGATCACGGACGGTCTCGGCGCCACCGGACTGGCCCTGGCACGGGGACTCGCCGACACCGGACTCCAGCCGAAAATCGTCCTGCTGGTGAAGGACGCCGATCCGGCTCGCCACGATCCGCTGACGCGGCGGCGACTCGCCGCGCTCGAAACCGCAGGGGCCGAGGTCGACGTCGTGACGGGCGACGTCTCCGACAGTGGGGCGATGACCGAGGTGTTCGAGCGCATAGCGGCCGGACACGGGCCGGTGACCGGAATCGTGCACATCGTGGCCGATGCCGTGCAACGCGATGTCAACGGTGCGGTCGTGCTGCGCGATCTGGCCCTGGCCGTTCCGTCGGTCCGATTTCTGGCCCTGTTCTCCGGCTGGTCCGCCCGTCCGGCCGGCCGCCCGGACGAGGCGGCGGCCGGAGCGTTCATGGACGCGTTGGCCGCGACGGCACCTCGCGACCGCAGGACCACGATCGTGAGTGTCGACTGGCAGGACCGGCACGACGGATCCGCCGTGCCGGGAGCCGTTGAGGAGCTGACCGAAGAGCAGAAAGTGGCCACGGCCCTGCGCTTGTTGTGCGACCAGGTGGAGCCGCACGTGGTCGTGGTGCCCGCCGAGGAGTGGACGGATGAGCCCGTGCCGGCGACCGTGACACGACCCGCGCCGACCGCCGGGGCGGGTTCTGATCCGCTGCCGGCCGCCGGGCGGTCCGGTGGGCTCGTCGACGAGGTCAAGAGCATGTGGGCCGAAACCCTGGGCCTGCCGGACCTCACTCCGGACGCCGACTTCTTCGCCATCGGAGGCGACTCGCTCGTGGCAAGCCAGCTTGTGTCCCGCATGAGGGAGCGGTTCGGCGTCGGGCTCACCGTGCTGGAGCTCTACGACGCGCCCACGCCGACCGGCTTGGCGGGCCTGATCGAAGCGAAGACAGGATGACCGCACCGGCCAGACCGATGTCGAGAAGAGCCACCACCCGGTGGCGGAACACTCCCCGCTGCTCCCAGAAAGATCCTCATCCATGTCTCGACCTGCCCAGCTGAGCCCTATCCGACGCATCCTGACCGGGGTGGACGCCGGTGGCCTGTCCCGCATCGTTCAGGACGGGACCGTCTCGGCGATCTCGGAGGTGACCGAACGGCCCGGTTACGTCAATGCCAACCTCTACCGCACCCTCGGCCCGCAGGCCGCGGTCGACGGCCCGGACACCGCGGCCGAGCACCAGGGTCTCCTCCCGCCGGCCGGCGGCACCGTCATCCGCGCGATCGACTTCCCGCCGGAGTCCGCCGATGCGGAGGAGCGGCGCCGCCAGGCCGCCGGGACGTTCGCGGCGATCTTCGCCGACGTCGAGTACCAGCCCAGCAGCGATCGTCATCCGTCCATGCACACCACCGACACGGTCGACTACGCGATCGTCCTGGAAGGCGAGATCCACGCGGTCCTGGACAAGGACGAGACCCTGATGCGGGCCGGTGACGTCCTCATCCAGCGTGGCACCAGGCATGCCTGGTCCAATCGCTCGGATCGGATGGCCCGCGTCGTCTTCGTCCTCATCGACGGCCGGCGCGGCACGGCATGATCGCCCAGGATTCGTGGACCGTCTCCTCCGTCCCCTCCATCCACAAGGTCGATCCTGCCGAATGGGACCGTGTCGCAGGCGGGCGCGGCCTCTACGTCAGTCATCCGTGGCTCACGGCCACGGAGGAGGCCGCGGAGAACCGCGGGGCCACCGAATATCTGCTGGTCCACCAGGGACCGGAGCTCCGCGCGGCGATGGCCCTCTACCCGAGGACCCGTCCTCCTGAGGACCGCTTCTACGACGTCATCTCACAGTTCGCCGAGCCCAGCGGGTGCGAAGACCGGGAGGGCTGGTACCCGTCCGTACTCGGTGGGACCATCGCGGCCTACTGGAACGACCTCCTCGTCGACCGGACCGCTCCTCCTCAGGCCCGTGACACCGCCATGAAGCTGCTGCTGGAGGCGTTCGACCGGGCGCGGGCCGGGCGGGCGGCCGCGCTGCGGTATCTGACCGCCGAGGCGGCCGAGGCGGCCGGAGCGCATTTCGGAGAGCGGGCGCAGGTGTTCTTCAGCGGCGGCGCGCAGACCACCATCGACGTGCAGTGGTCGTCGTTCGAGGACTATCTGAGCTGGCTCCCTGGACGCCGCCGCATCGAGGCGGGCAGGGAGATCCGGAAGTTCCACGCGTGGGAGGCGGACCTGACCTCCCCCGGCTTCGGGGACCGCATCGGCGAACTGGCTCCGTTGGTGGCTCAGCTGAAGAGCAACTACGGTCATGCCGCCGACGAGTCCACGATCAGTGACCAACTGCACGCCCAGGAGAAGTATCTGGGCGATCGGGCGAAGGTGTTCGCCTCCGAGCTGTCCGGAAGGGTGGTGGCCTTCTCCCTGTCCTTCGTGTGGGAGAACGAGCTCTACGTCCGGTCGGTCGGGTTCGACTACGCCCGAACCGAACGCACCTTCGCCTACTTCAACCTCACCTATTACGAGCCGATCAGGTTCGCCATCGAGAACGGCCTGCGACGGGTCCACCTCGGTCTGGGCACGTACGAGGCCAAGCAGGCGCGAGGCGCGCGCCTCGAACCGTCCTGGTGCGTGGTCTTCCCGCCTGCGGGGACCGGTGTCCGGGCCCGCGACGCGCTGGAACGACAGGCGGCCACCGGCTTGCGTCGGTGGGAAGAGCGGTACGGGCCGATCCCGGCGGTGATCCGATGAAGGCCACGGGACTTCGGGGCCCCGCCATGTTCTCCGGTCTGCCGGGCGGGTTCTGGCTGCTGTGGACAGGAACCCTGGTGAACCGGCTGGGCACGATGGTCCTGCCCTTCATGACGCTCTACCTGCAGACCGTGCGCGGGCTGCCGCTGACGACCGTCGGGGTGCTCATGGCGCTCTTCGGCGGCGGACAGGTGCTGTCCCAGCTGATCGGGGGAGCATTGACCGACCGGGGCGGCCGGCTGCCTACCCTCACCGGCAGCCTGCTCGCCAGCGCCACCGTCATGGTCCTCCTCGGACAGGCTGAGAGCCTGCTCGCCCTCGCAACGGGAATCTTCCTGCTGGGCCTCGTCGTGGACGCCTACCGCCCGGCCGCCACCAGCCTGATCGCCGACCTCGTGCCGCAGCGCGACCGGGCACGGGCCTACGGGCTGATGTTCTGGGCGGTGGGACTCGGCTTCTCCGTCGCGACACTGCTCGGCGGCACGATCTACGAGCTCGGCCCGCGCTGGCTGTTCTGGGTCAACGCGCTCGCCACGGTGGCGTTCGCGCTGCTGATCATCGGCTGGTGGCGACGCGGCACCGTGCCGCGGGAGCGGCCCACCGGCAAGCGCGAGGACGGCGGCACGTTCGGCGCGGTCCTGAAGGACCGGCCCATGGTCGTCTACTGCCTGGTCACCCTGGTGTACGGGATCGTCCATTTCCAATCGATCACCACCCTGCCGCTGGTGATGCACGCGGACGGCCTGGACGCCCGGGCGTACGGGACCCTCATGGCGCTGAACTGCCTGATCATCGTGGTGGCCCAACCCGTCGTCAGCGCGCGTGCCGGCAACTGGGACCTCACGACCGTGTTCGGCGCGGGGGTGCTGCTGCTCGGTCTCGGGTTCGGAATCGGCGGCCTGGCCTCGTCCTTGGCCGGGTACGCCTGTTCGGTCCTGGTGTGGACCGCGGGTGAGATCGCCATGGTCAGTGTGGGCCAGACGATCGTGATCGGTCTCGCGCCCGAGCATTCGCGCGGCCGCTACAGCGGACTGTGGGGCACCTCGTGGGGAGGCGCCGCCGCGATGCTGGGTCCTCTGATCGGCACCTCGCTGCTGGCCGGAGGCGCCGGCCTGTTGTGGAGCACGTGCCTGGCCTCGTGCGCACTGGGGGCCCTCGTCATGTGGACACTCCGCGGCGAGATCCGCCGCAGATGCGCCGTGACGGAAGAAGAACACGCTCATGACCGTTGACGTCCGGCTCTAGGAGGCTCTGTGGACACCAACGCACCGGGACTGCTGCTCGTCGGCAGCGGAGCCCAGCAGTACCGTGAGTACATCTTGGCGGCCGTGTCGCGCCACTTCAGGGTGTGGCTGCTCGACTCTGACGCGCCCACCTGGCAGCTCGCCCACCTCGAAGGAGCCACCCGCCTGGACGTCCGGGACCCCCAGGCGTTGCAGCGCGCCGCCCGAGAGGTGATGGACCGACTCCCGGTCGCGGGAGTCCTCACCTACGACGAGTGGCTGGTGCTTCCCGTGGCGCGGCTCGCACGGGAGCTGGGACTGCCGGGGAGCTCTCCCGAAGCGATCCTCGCCTGCCGCGACAAGGCACGCACGCGGAGTGTGCTCACCGCCGCGGGAGTGCCGCAGCCCGCCTACGCCGTGGTCTCCACCGTGGAGGAGGCCATCGAATCCGCGACCGCGATCGGTTATCCCGTCGTGGTCAAGGCACGCGATCTCGCCGGCAGTCTCGGGGTGGTCCGTGCCGACGATCCCACCGCCGTCATCGCCGCCGTCAGCGCGGCGGTGACGGCCCGCTATCCGGGAGTGCCCCGGGAGGGAACCGACCTGCTCGTTGAGGAATACCTCACCGGTCCGGAGATCAGTGTGGACACCGTCGTCGCGGCGGGCGTCTGCACACCGCTGGTCGTCGCGCGCAAACAGGTCGGTTTCGCTCCGTACTTCGAGGAGATCGGTCACACGGTGGACGGCGCGGACCCCCTTCTTCATGACCCGGAACTGCTGGAGCAGCTGAGCGGGATCCACCGGGCGCTCGGCTTCGACTACGGGTTCACGCACGCGGAGTTCAAGATGACGCCTGGCGGGCCGCGCCTGGTCGAGGTCAACGCCAGGCTCGGGGGGGACCTCATTCCCTATCTCGGGATGCTCGCGACCGGAGTCGATCCGGCCGTCGCGGCAGCGCGGGCAGCTGTCGGCCTCCCTCCCGACACCACCCCTCGGCACCGCAGATTCGCGGCGGTGCGTTTCCTCTATCCGGAAGCCGACTGCGAGGTGCTCGACCTCACCGTGCACGAGGACCGTCAGGGCCCCACCGTGCACCGGAGCTCGGCCACGGTGGGGCCGGGGACCCGGCTGGAGCTCCCGCCCCGCGGCTATCTCTCGCGCTACGGGAACGTGATCGCCGTGGGAGACGACAGAGCCCAGGTCACCGCCGATCTCAGCGAGGCCGAGTCGATCGTGGAACTGCACGCCAAACCTCTCGACTGAGTTTCGAGAAAGCCCATGAAGCCGCGATCCGTGCTGAAGATCGCCTTGGTTGCCAAAGGAATGACATGCTCAGTTCGCACCTCAGAGGGGAGCAATCTCCCCAGGGGATCCAGGCCGCAGCCGCGGGACGGGTGACGGCTCCGTTGGCGAGCCGGCTCCGGAAGATCCCGCCCTCGGTGTTCGGGCGGATCGCCGCGGTCCAGACCCGCACCGGCGCGATCAACTTCGGGCAGGGATTCCCGGACCAGGAAGGGCCGCCACAGGTCGTCGAAGCCGTGGTCACGGCGCTGCGCTCGGGCCGTAATCAGTACGCCCCGGTACGCGGCGACCAAGCGCTGCGCGAGGCCGTCGCCCGTCATCAGGAGTCCTACTACGCGCTGACGGTCGACCCGGACACCGAGGTCGTGGTCACCACCGGGGCCTCGGAGGCCATCGCGTCGGCGCTGCTCGGGCTGGTCGAACCCGGCGACGAGGTCGTCGTGCTCGAGCCCTACTACGACGCCTACGCAGCCGGTCTCGACATGGTGGGCGCCGTCCGGCGCCCGGTGCTGCTCGCCGCACCGGACTTCAGGCTGGACGAGAAGGCCCTGCGCGCCGCGGTCACCGCCAGAACGAGCGCCATCATCGTCAACAGCCCGCACAATCCAACGGGGAGGACCCTCACCCGTGACGAACTCGACCTCGTCGCCGCGGTCGCCCGGGAGAACGACCTGATCGTCATCACCGACGAGGTCTACGAGCACATCACCTTCGACGGCCGAGCGCACATCCCGCTGGCCACGCTGCCCGGGATGTGGGAGCGCACCCTGACCATCTCGGGGTCGGCCAAGTCGTTCTCGTTCACCGGCTGGAAGGTCGGATGGACGATCGGGCCCGAACCGCTGGTGTCCGCCGTGCTCGCGGCGAAGCAGTGGCTGACCTTCACCACCAACGCGCCCGCGCAGGCGGGCATCGCCGTCGCGCTCACCGAGCACACCGACTACCTCGACGGGCTGGGCGCCGACCTGGCGGCACGGCGGGACCTGCTCTGCGAAGGCCTGGCCGCCGCGGGTCTGCCGGTGTTCGTCCCCGAGGGCACCTACTACACGCTCACCGACGTAGGCGAGCTCGGCTGGGACGACGCACTGCAGTTCTGCCTCGCCCTCCCCGAAAGAGCGGGCGTCATAGCCGTGCCGGTGAACGGTTTCTACGACGACCCGGCCGGCGGCCACATGGTCCGCTGGGCGTTCTGCAAGCACCGCCCCCTCATCGAGGAGGGGATGCGAAGGCTCGGCTCGGCCCGCCTGCGCCGCTAACCCGGGCAGGAGCCACGGAGCGACATCCGGCTCCACGATCGGTCATTCCGAACCACCCCTCTACGAAAGGAATCATGCGGTGTCGGTCGACAGCCGTTCCCGGCAGATGTCGTTGGCGGCCTATGTGATGGTGCCCACGGCACATCACCATGGCGCCTGGCGGCACCACGATGCCGACCTGGGGTTTCTCGACGCGCACTGGTGGATCGAGCTGGCCCGGATCTACGAGAGGGGCCGGTTCGACATGCTCTTCCTCCCTGATCTGCTCGCGATCCCGGACCAGGCAGGCGGCTACGAGGCCACCGTTTCGAAGGGTTCCCAGGGCGCCGTCCAACTGGACCCGCTCGTCACCCTGGCGGCGGTGTGCGCGCACACCACCCACCTCGGCCTGGGCATCACCCGCTCGGTGTCGTTCCACCCGCCGTACGACATCGCGCGGTCCATGGCGACGCTCGACCACCTCAGCGGCGGCCGGGCGGCCTGGAACATCGTCACGACCAGCATGCGGAGCGCCGCCCTCAACTTCGGCCAGCCCCTGCCCGAACGGAACGAGCGATACGACCGCGGTGACGAGGTGATCGAGGCGTGCATCGCGTTGTGGGAGAGCTGGGCCGGCCACGCGCTGGTCGCCGATAAGGAGAGCGGCGTCTTCGCCGATCCCGGGGCCGTGTCCCGACCCGACTACCAGGGGAAGTGGATCTCCGTACGCGGACCGCTCAGCGTGCCACGTTCCCCGCAGGGCCGCCCGGTGCTCATGCAAGCCGGCGCCTCCGAGCGCGGGCGTCGCTTCGCCGCCCGCTGGGGTGAAGTGATCTTCGCTTTGCAGCACTCGCTGCCGGACATGCAGGCCTTCTACCGAGATATCAAGAGCCGGGCTCGGAACGAGGGCCGCGACCCCGACCAGGTCAAGATCCTGACCGGTGTTCAGGTGGTGGTGGCCGAGACAGCCGAGCTCGCCGAAGTGAAGCGGCGTGAGCTGGAGGCCCTGATCGACCCCGTGGCCGGGCTGCTCACGTTGAGTTACCAACTCGGGATCGACCTGTCCGACTTCCCGCTCGACGACATGCTGGAGGCGATCGACGACGTGCCCGGCACGCGAGGCTCGCTCGACGTGGTCCTGCAGGGGACGAAGGCGGAGGGCCTGACCCTTCGGGAGGCGGCTGTCCGGTACGCGACCTCCGAACTCACCCCGCAGATCGTCGGGGACGCCGATCAAGTCGCCGACGAACTGGAGCGCCTCTTCGTCAACGAGGGATGTGACGGCTTCATCGTGACGCCGGGCCCGCTCCCGGCCAGCGCGACCGACTTCGTCGATCTCGTCGTGCCCGTACTGCAGCGACGGGGCCTGTTCCGCACGGAGTACGAGGGCCGCACCCTGCGCCACACCATGGGCCTGTCCCCGCTCTGACCTTGGCCAGGCGGCCGTCCACGAGAACGGAATCCGTTGATGAGCATCGCACCATCCGCTGTCCCGTACCAGCTCTCCACGACGCGGCACCTGACACGGGTCCGGCGCCTCCTGTCCGCCGAGCCGGGGCGGGGCGGACTGTGACCGGGCGGAAGACCCTCGTGTCCGGGAGCAAGCTCCGCTCAGCCGCCCGCGGCCTGCCGACCGGGGTCACGATCGTGATCGGCGGACGCGGGGCCGACGCACACGGGCTGACCGTCAACTCCTTCGCCACGCTGTCACTGGATCCGCCGCTCGTGTCCTTCTGCCTCAAGGAGGGCGCACGGCTGCACCCGCGGATGGCGGAGACCCGGGAGTTCGTGGTGAGCATCCTCGCCGAGGACCAGGCCGGGCTGGCTCTGCGGTTCGCGGACCCATCCCGTCCGGCCGGGTTCGCGGGAGTTGAGACGACCAGCCTGCCGGGCACCGGTGGGCTGGTCGTCGCCGGGGCGGTCGGCTACTTCGAGTGCCGCGTCCGAAGCATGGCTCCCATGGGCGACCACACCCTCATGGTCGGCGAGGTGACCGGGTGCGACATCCTCAGGGATCATCCGCCCTTGCTTTTCGCCGGTGGAAGGCTGCACCGCCTCGGATCTGCCCTTGCCTGACCTCCTGGCGAAGCCGGACCGGGAGACCGGACCGAGCCCCGGCCCTCCTACACCGCGGCCCTCGAACTCGTCCCGTTGAACGGGCTGAGCGCGGCGATGATCTTCTGCTGAACGGCATCGCGCTGGGGATGGTTCAGCTCGTCGAGGGTCCGATGGGCCTTGCGCCACAGGCGTAGGGCCCCTTCGGTGTCGCCGAGCTCGTACCTGAGGTCGCCGTACCGGCTCTGGGTCTCGGCCTGGCGGTAGCGGTGGCCCAGCCGGTCGAGCTTCTCGTCCATGGAGATGACCCGGCGGTAGCACCTGTCCGCCGCGGTCAGGGCTCCGCTGCGCTGGTGGGCCCAGGCAAGACTGTCCCAGGTGTCGGCCTCACCGGTCAGGTTGCCGGATCCGGCATAGAGCTTGAGCGCCTTGCGGCAGGTAGATATGGCCGTGTCGTAGTCACCGAACGACACGCAGAACCAGCCCAGAGCGTTCAGCGCTTCGGCCTGCCCGGCCAGGTTGGCATCCTTGCCGTGCAGGATGAACGCCTGCTCCGAGTGATGCTGACACTCACTCTGACGGTGTCGTCTGCCGTGGAACAGGGTGAGGCGGTAATGGGTCCGGGCCTGTCCGGCGACGTCGCCGAGCTCCTCGAACAGGGTGAGTGCCCGGTCCAGGCCATGCCTGGCGCTGTCGTCGGCGGGGTTGAGCAGGTCGGCCACGCTGCCGAGCTCCAACTGGGAGACCGCCTCGGCGTACAGGTCGCCGAGGGAGCGGGCCGTTTCAGCCGCCCTCCGGGCGGCCCTCCGCCAGTCATGCCAGTGGCCGAGCCGTTCGAGAAGGGGTGAGATCCGTTCGACCAGGCGCCAGCAATACAAGGGGAAGCCGTCGTCCGGAGCGTGGAGCAGCGCCGACATGATGGAGTCCCGATTGGCCTCGAACCAGGCGGCGGCCTCGGCGGGGGTGTGAAACCGGCTGACGCGAATCCGCCGTTGGGCGGTCGGCAGCGGTTTGAAACGGCGCATCGGCATCAACAGGGCTACGGCGCCGTGCACGGAGTGCACGTAGTAGTTGAGCACGCGGTTGCTCGCGAGGCACCGGCCGGTTTCGGTCTCCTCACGGTTCACCACCTCGACCGCGAAGCTACGGATCAGGTCGTGCATGGAGTACTGGCCCGGCCGCACGTTCTCGACGAGATGATTCCGCCTGAGGTCGACGAGGGCCTTGCGGGTGTTCTCCAGGGACATCGCGGTGAGGCTGGCCGCGGCGGCATGGTTGATCTGGTTCCCGTGATGGAGGCCGAGGAGTCGCAACAGTCTGCGTGCGTCATCGGTCAGGTGCCGGTAGGAGCCGTCGAGGAGGGACCGGACACTGGTCACGGTGTCGCCGGTGTCGAACCGGTCGAGCGGGCTCGGGATCGTCTCGAAGATCCCGATGAGCTCAGTGAGGCTCAGCGACGGCTGGATGCGCGCCTTCGAGGCCATGATGCTCGCCGCCAGTGGTATGCGGTCACACATCGCCACGAGCTTGGCCATCGACTCGGGCTCGGCTTCGGTCCGCTGCCGCCCGATGAGCTTCTCGATCAGTTCGATCGTCTCGCCTACTTCGAGAGGACCCAGGCTGACGGAGTGCGCGCCTGTCCGCACCAGGAGGCCGGTCAGCTGGTTGCGGCTGGTGACAATGGTCAGGCAGCCTTGGCTGGCCGGGATCAGGGGGAGCACCTGCTCCGCATCCTGGACGTTGTCGAGGATGAGCAGGACCCGTTTACCCGCGAGCGTGCTGCGGAACAGCGCGGCCTGGTCTGCCAAGCCCGCGGGGATGTGCTCCTTGGGGACCGCGAAGGCGTCGAGCAGGGACCGGAGCGCGGTCTCCAGAGCCATGGAATGGTCAGCGGTCTCGAAGCCGCGGAGATTCAGGAAGAGCTGGCCGTCGGGGAAGAGATCGGCCACCTGGTGTGCCCAGTGCACGGCCAGCGCGGTCTTTCCGATGCCGCCGATGCCGCCGATCACCACGACGGACGCCGCCGTCCGGCCCTCCCGTTGAGTCTCGTTCAGCGCGAGGTTCAGAGTGTGCCGGGCGTCGAGGCGTCCGGTGAAATGGCGGGGCGCGAGGGGAAGCTGGCGGGGGACCAGCGTCGGCGGTGGTTCGATCGTGGGCTGCGGCGCTCCAAGACGGCCGGCGCCGCCGCCGCGGCCTTCATCGACCCGCGGCTCCTCCTGAGCCTTGGGGAACGCCAGGCCGACATCGTCGTTGAGTATCGCCTGGTGCAGGCGTTGCAGTTCCGGTCCGGGCTCGATCCCCAGTTCGCCGACGAGCTGGCGGTGGACCTTCTGGAAAGCGGTGAGCGCGTCGCCTTTACGCCTGCTGCGGTAAAGCGCCGTCATCAACTGGGCCCAGAACCGCTCGCGGAGCGGGTGGGACTCGATCGTGCGCTCCAGCTCCAGCACCGCGTCATGGTGCTGGCCGAATCTGAGCTGCGCCTCGTAATGCAGTTCCAGTGTCCGCAGGTACAACTGCTCGATGTGCGGAAGTTCCCGCTCACGCAGGACGGTGGACGGGACCTCGGTGAACGGCTCGCCGCGCCAGAGTGCGAGGGCCTGCAGCAGCTCGGCCGCGGCGGTCTCCCAGCTGTCCTCCCGGACCGCGGCCCTCGCGTTCGCCGCGTGTCGCTGGAAGAGCAGGAGGTCGATCTCGTGTGTCTCGGCCTTGATCAGATATCCCTGCGGCCGGGTGACGATTCTGGCGCCCAGCTCCTGGCCGAGTGTCTGGCGCAGCCGCATCGTGTAGGTGCGTAGTGCCGCTCTGGCGTTCTCGGGGGGACGGTTGCCCCACAGGACCTCGATAAGGTGGTCCGCGGACAGCGGCTGGTTCGGGTTGACCAGGAGCGCGGCCAGCAGCGCCCGTTGTCGTCCCGAGGTCACGTGAATCGTGCGACCGCCGTCGCTGACGCACAGGGGGCCGAGAAGCCGTGCTTCCATCGTCCTTGTCGAGCCTTCCCGTCGATCGCCCAGATCCAGGCTGCATCCTATGCATAGAGATGATCTTAGTTTCGGTGATCTATAGGCGATATATCCGTGATACGGGCCATATGGCACGTTATGAAACGAGATCATTACTTCTTATGGCAGTCCTGTCACGAAAAGGTGTTGATGACCAGGTGACACCTCGCCGCCGGGTTCCGCCCAGGGCCGGCGCTGATCGGCCCGATCGGCGCCCAGAGAATTCCAGAGAGGAGCCGCCTTGCCCGACGAGGTGTTCGAGCGGTGGATCAGACGCTTCCACCCCGCGCCCGAGGCCCGCGTACGTCTCGTCTGCCTACCGCACGCCGGCGGCGGCGGGTTCTTCTCCCTCTCGGCTGCCCTGGCCCCCTCGATCGAGGTGTGGTCGGTCAAGTACCCCGGCCGTCAGGACCGCAGGCATGAACCGCTCATCCCCGACATCGGGCGCCTGGCCGCCGAGCTCGCCGGCGTGTTGGACGGGCGACTGGAGGGACCGTGGGCTCTGCTGGGCCACAGCATGGGCGCCGTGGTCGCTTTCGAGACCGCCAGGCTCCTGCCGGGAGCGCTCTGCCTGATCGCCTCAGGGAGACGTGCCCCCTCCACGCACCGCGACGAGCGCGTGCACCTGCGCGACGATCAGGGCATCGCCGATGAGCTGCGCTTGCTCAGCGGCACCGATCCGGCGTTCATCGGAGAGCCGGAGCTCTTCCAGATGATCCTGCCGGTCCTGCGCGCCGACTATCGCGCCGTCGAGACCTACGAGGCGGGTCGGGAAGCGGTCGTCGACTGTCCGATCACCGCCTTCGTCGGCGATGACGACCCCAAGACCACGATCGAGGAGGCCCGCGCCTGGCGGCGGCACACCTCCGCGACCTTCGGCCTGCGGATCTTCCCAGGCGGCCACTTCTTCCTCGATGACCGCCGGGCCGAGGTGGCCGCGGCTCTGTCGGGCATCCTGCTTGACCGGCCCGTGAAACGGCCATGACCCGGCCGCTCGCGGTCCTGCGTTGCGGAACGCCAGGCTCGGCTACCCGTTCTCCGGCGCGGTGCGCTTCGTGAACGGCAGCACGAGCCGCGACCGGTGGACGGCGTCGCGATAGATCTTGTGGGTGACGGGGCGACCCACCGGCAGGTGGAACGCGTCCGGCGGCAGCAGCGAGTTGTGCGCGTCGGCCAGCGGCTCGTCGTTGGAGAGCTCCACCAGCAGCCGATGACCGGGGCCGAACGTCGCCGCGAACGGGTAGAGCCGCAGGACGTACTCCTCGATCTTCCCGGGCTCCACCGGCACGGCGCGGGTGTGCGGGTGGTACGGGTCGCCCTCGGTCGTCCGGTCGTCCAGCTCACGGTGCGACGCCTTGAGGAAGCCCGTGGTGATCAGCTGGCGGCTTCCGTTCGGGGCGACGTCCCACAGCCGCAGGATGAAGTTCGTGTCATCCTGGTCGATCTCGGCGAACAGGTGCGCCGCGCCGGAGCCGATGAGCTCCGTGGGCTCCTCGAACGGCTCGGTGCTCCAGCTGATGATCTCCACCTTGTCGGTCACCGTCAGCGGCGCCTGGTAGAAGCCGTCCGGGGCGGCGTGCTCGGCGCCCATCAGCTCGGGCTCCGACGAGAGCTTGCGGCGCGGGCGCAGGTACAGCGGCCGGTACTCGATCTCCTTCGGCGGCCACTGATCGGCGGTGACCACCTCCCGCGAGCCCTCCACGAAGACGCTCACGGCCGGCTCGTCCATGACGCCGTTGTCGACGCCCTTGAGCCAGTACTCGTACCAGCGGAACATCTTGTCGTGCTCCTCGACCCAGGGGCGTGACTGCATCGGCGGGTAGGAGCCGATGTCCAGCCGCTTGGGACCCTTCAGCACGTTGAACAGCTCGATGTGGCCGTCCACGGTCCAGCCGCGACCCTGGTCGATCTGCAGATAGACCGGGATGTCGATGTTCTCGGCCAGCCGGATCGGGTTGCGTTCCTCGTACCACTCCCCGTCGAGGTGGTTCATCACGATGTCGAACCAGAACTCGCGGTTCTTCGGGTACTTCAGCACGTGCACGAGATTCGGCCACGCGGCCACGTCCGGGTCCCGGAGCCGCTCGTCGACGAGTTTCCCGAGCTCCTCCGGGGAGTGGACCTCCCGCATGCGGGACCTGACGTCGGTGTGCGCGATGCCGGAGTCGCCACCGCGTCCCTCGCGGGCGGCCCGTGGCATGAACCACATGACGCCGCCGTGGTAGGTGGTCTCGTAGAAGTCGAAGTGGCCGCCGCTGACGAAGATCGCCTTCAGGTGCGGCGGCCGCTCCGCCGCGGCGAGCACCTGCATCGAGCCGAAGTAGGAGATGCCGATCATGCCGACGTTCCCGTCGCACCACGGCTGCTCGGCGACCCACTCGATGACGTCGTACAGGTCCTGACCTTGGGGAACGCCACCGGCGTTGTAGTTGCCGATCATCACGCCGCCGGAGTCACCGGTGCCGCGCATGTCACCGATGACGTGGACGTAGTCCTCCTTGACGACGCGCGCGATGTCGCCGGCCTCGATGCAGCCGTCCCACATCGGGCTGGGGCGGCGCTGCGGCGGCGTGGTGAGGGCGAGGGCCTGCAGCTCCTTGCCGTACGCGCTCATCGCGATCAGGGCCGGCCGCGGCCTGTCCTCGGTGCCGTGGTAGGCGTCCACGGCGAGGGTGACCCCGTCGCGCATCGGCACCCGCAGGTCCTTGCGGACGGCGATCGTCTGCTCGCCCGCCTGGATCGTCTGGAAGTCGGCCATCAGTGCGAATCCTCTGTCACGTTCTGGTTGAAGTGTGTGCGGTAGCCGTGCATCGAGGTGAAGAACGGCGACGGCTCGAGCGTGGGATCGCCGGTGTAGCCGAGCCTCTCGGCCACGGAGGCGAACGGTGAGTACGGCGAGTCCGTCTCCCGCAGGCCGTCCGCAAGGCAGCGGCAGGCCGCTTCGCCGACCTCGGCCTCGATGGCCAGGCTCTCCTGGAGTGCCTCCCGAGCCTGGGCGGCGTCGAGCTCGACCCCGTACGGCGTGCCGTCCGCGCGGCGGTAGGGGTGCCCGAGGTACAGGTGCCGCGGACGGACCTCGTCGCGCAGGTGGCGCAGGCCGGCCCGGTAGGCGACCGGATCCAGGTAACCGGGGAAGCCGTTGGCGGCCCCGTGGACCTGGACGGCGTCGCCGACGAACACGGATCGCGGGCCGTCGATCACGTAGGCCACCGAGCCGGGCGTGTGGCCCGGCACCGAGTGGACGGAGACGGTCACGTCACCACCGAGCGAGAGGGTCTCGCCGCCGTTGAGCAGCATGGTCGGTTCCATCTCGCCGGAGATGACCGCATCGGCGGCGGCCGTCACCTTCGCCGCGCCCTCCGGGTCGTTCAGGTACCGCCCCCGGCCGTGGAGGTAGTCGTCCACGTGCGCCCGGCGCGAGCGCAGCATCGGGGCGTCGGCCTCGTGGATGACCACCCGCGCCCGCCGTCCGGTGAGCTCCCACAGGGCGTGGGCGCCGCCGACGTGGTCGATGTGGCCGTGGGTCAGCAGGATCCAGCGCACGTCCTCGATGCGGCGCCCGAGGGCCGCGAGCGCGGGGGCCATGCCCTCGGCGGGCGAGGAGGCGATCCCGGTGTCGACGACGGCCGGCTCGGGGGCGTCGATGAAGAAGCTGTACAGACCGAACCGGCCCCACGGCGAGACCAGGGGATGAACGTTCACCCGCGTCATGACTCGCGCCCCAGGAAGGCGGCCGTCTCCTCGAAGACCCGGTGGTAGGCCGGGATCCAGGAGAAGTTCTGCACGAATCCGTGGTTGGCGCCCGGGTAGCGACTCACCGTGGCGTCGACTCCGGCCTCCTTGAGGCGCCGGCCGTAGAGTTCGCCCTCATCGCGCAGCGGGTCGCACTCCGCGGTCACGATCAGCGCGGGCGGCAGCCCGGTGAGGTCGGCCCGCTTGATCGGAGAGACCCGCGGATCGGCGGGGTCGGCGCCGCCGTCGAGATAGAAGGCGTTGAACGGCTTCAGTCCCGCCGTCTCCAGGCCGTAGCCGACGGCGTTCTCGCGCAGCGAGGCGTAGCGGTCGACGTCGAAGTCGAGATCGAGCGAGGGGTAGAAGAGGATCTGATGGGTGATCCGGTCGAAGCCCTCGTCGTGCGCCATCGCGGCGACGGCCGCGACGAACGTGCCCCCGGAGCTGTCACCGGCGATGGCCAGCGTCGTGCCGTCCCAGCCCAGGGTCTCGCCGTTCTCGGCGGCCCATCGGACCGCGGCGTAGCAGTCCTCGAGACCGGCCGGGAAGGCGTGCTCGGGCGCCAGCCGGTAGCCGACGGAGACGACCTTGAGCCCGGTCTCCTTGGCCAGGGCGCGCGCGACGTGGTCGTGTGTCTCCAGGCTGCCGAGGAAGAACGCGCCGCCGTGGAAGTAGACCAGTACGCCGTACGCGTCGGCCTCGACCGGCGTGTAGACCCGGACCGGGACCTCGCCGGCGGCGGTCCGTGCGGTGAGGTCCTCGACGGAGTGGAGCGGCAGGCGGGCGGACACGGGCGGCACCGCGGCCTCCTCGCCGGCGCGCATCGCCTCCGGGTTCGGCGGACCGGGAGGCGGCGCCGGCAGATCGGCGAGGACCCGGGCGATGTCGGGGTGCAGTGGCATGGCGTCAGACCTCCGGCTTCTGGGAGGCGGGCTGCGGGGAGGCGGGCTTCTGGGAGGCGGGCTTCTGGGACGCGGGCTTCTGGGACGCGGGCTTCTGCGAGGCGGGCTTCTGGCCCGGGAAGACGTCGCTGATCTCGTCCTCGGTCCAGCCCTGGCGCGAGATCCGCTGCAGCTCGTCGGTCACCGGCTTGCGGGTGGCCTGGTAGCGCGCCAGCGCCTCCTTGACGGAGCCGGCCTCCCTGAGGGCGTCGGCGAGGCCGCCGGCGTCCAGGATCGCCGAGTTGGCGCCCTGACCCTGGTGGTGCAGCATCGAGTGGGCCGCGTCGCCCACGAGGACGACGGAGTCCGAGTGCCACGTGTCGACCGGGTCGATGTCGTAGACCGCGCGGCAGTTGACGGCGTCCATGTCGAGGCCGCGGGTGATGCTCACGATCCGCTCGTCGAACCCCTCGACGGTCTTCAGCAGGTCGTCCTTGGTGACCTTCGGCGCCCAGGTGCTGTCCGGGCACAGGGCGGTGATGTCGAACGAGACCTGGCCGCGGTGGCGCAGCGGCAGGAAGTAGATCTTCGTGCCCCGGCCGATGTACATCCGGAGGTTGTCGTCGACGGCCATCCCGAGGGCGTCGTCCACGGAGATCACGGCGCGGTAGGCGTGCTCGCCGGAGAACACCGGCTGGTTGTCGCCGAACAGCTGAGCCCGCACGACCGACTTGATGCCGTCGGCGCCGACCACCAGGTCGGCGGTGACCGACTCGCCGTTGGTGAAGGTCAGCGTCGCCTTGTCACCCACGTCCTTGACACTCTCCAGCTTGTGACCGAGGTGCACCATGCCGTCGGGGAGCACGCCCAGGAGAGCCTCGATGAAGTCACAGCGGTGGATGAGGTGGGTCTTCTGGCCGAAGGTGTCGATCTCCGGCCACGCCTCCTTCATGATCGGGTCGGCGGTGGGCGTGAGGATCTCGAAGTAGTCGCTCGGCGAGCTCACCTTCGCGATCGCGTCGAAGATGCCCCACTGGCCGAACTGGTCCATGGTGGACGGCCGCAGGCCGATGCCGGCGCCGACCTCGCGGGTCCGGCTCGCCTGCTCGTAGACGTTGACGGTGGCGCCGAGGAGGCTCAGGGCCTTGGCCGCGGCGGCTCCGGCGTACCCCGCGCCGACGATGGCGATGTTCAGGTTCTTCAGGTCTGAGGTGTTCATGCTTTGTGTCCTTGCTGGATCGTCAGGAAGTCGGCGGGGTTGTCGACGAAGATCGTCTTGATCGTGGCCTCGTCGAGACCGGCGGCACGGAGGTCCGGGATGAGGTCCTCGAAGAGGTAGTTGACGGTGTGGCCCTTCACGCCCGGCCAGCCCAGCGGGCTGCAGTTGGCGTCGGCCGAGGCGAGCACCTTGCCCAGGTGTCCCTGACCGATGAACCGGAGGAAGTGGTCCAGCCGCTCCTTGCGCGGACGGGCCCAGAACGGCGGGTCCTCGAGCTCGGTCTCGTAGCCGAAGGTGTCGAACCCGATCCGGCCGCCCTGCTCCGCGATCCAGGTGTCACGGGTCTTGTCGGCGTTCACGCCGTCGTCGACGTGCCCGAACAGGACGCGGTCGAGCGGGAGCCCCTCCGCGTCGAAGACGGCGATCGCGTTCTCGGCGTCGATCGCGAGGTGGGTCAGGACGGGCACGCCGGTGATGAGGGCGGCGCGGGCGGCGGCGCGGTAGATGCGCTTGTCCAGGTCCGTCATCCGGCCGCCACGGCTCACGCCGACCTTGATGATGCCCGCGCGTCCGCCGGTGTCGCCGATGCCGACGGTGATCTCGTGGATGAAGTGCTGGGCCAGGTATTCCACACTCGCCCGGGCGAAGAACGGCAGCGCGGTGTCGCCGCCGACGAAGCCGGTGCTCGCCACGATGTGCACGCCGGTCTTCGCGGACAGCGATCTGTAGTAGTCGACGTCCCGGCCGTTGCAGATGCCGGTCGCGTCGACGAACGTGCCGCCGCCGTACTCATGGAACCGGCGCAGCTTCGGGACGGTCTCCTCGTATCGCTGCTCGGGGGTCTTCCACCACTTCGTGTCCAGCTCGGAGCCCGGCATGCCGTACCCGATGTGCTCGTGGACGGCCACCAGACCCAGCTCTTCGGCCGGGATCGGCCCCAGGACGGTATTCACTCTCGACACAACACTCACCCTTCAGCGGAGAACTTGACGATCTCGGGCCGCGCTCAGCGCACCGACAGCAGGTCGCGCGGGTTGTCGACGAGGATCCGCTGGACGTCCGCGTCGCTGAGGCCCTGTGCCTTGAGGAGGGGGACGAACGCGGTCAGGACGTAGCTGTAGGGCAGGTCGTTGGCCGGGTGGCCCTTGGCGACGCCGGTCGCGCCGCTCGAGAGCAGGATCCGGTCGCCGTGACCGGCCTCGACCAGCTCGGCGACCAGGGCGGCGCGCTCGGTGTCGGTGACGTGGGCGTCGTCCTCGGTACCGACATGGTCGAGGGCGACGTAGGCGCCACGGGCCGCGACCTCGAACGGCGCGCCGGCCGCGACGGCGTCCTCGCGGTCGAGCCCGCCGACGACGACGCGGTCGGCCGGCAGCTTCTCGTCCAGGACGATCTCGAGGTCGCGTACGGCGTCGTCGCCGTAGCGGATGGACACCGGGACACCGGTGGTCAGGGCGGCGCGGGCCGCGCCGCGGAACAGGCTCTCGTCGGTCGCGGTCATGCCCGCGAGGGTCGCGGCGGTGGCCACGAGGCCCGCGGCGCCCCGCCGCTCGACGCGGGGGACCACCATGCCCTCGGTGACCTCCTTGGCGAAGAGGTCGGCGAACTTCTCGGCCGGCCACGGCGTCGGCGGGTTGGTCTGCGGCGTCAGGAAGTAGCCGCCGAGCATCTCCTCGGGGCCCTGGCCGGTCGACGCGACGATGTGCACGCCGGTCGTGCGCGAGAGGGTCTCGTACAGCCGCACGTCGCGCCCGTGGAACATGCCGGTGCTGTCGACGATCGTCCCGCCGCCGTGCCCGCGGAAGTCCCGCAGCTTGTCGGCCAGGGTCTCGAAGATCTCGGCACGGTCGATGGTGACGTCGAACGCGTACTCCGCTCCCGGAACCACCGACAGCAGAGCCTCGTGAACCGCGACGACCCCCAGCTTCCGCGCGGGAACGGGGCCTAGGACGGTGTTGACGACGCTGTCGGTGGTGTTCTCGGCAGTCTGGGCACCCATCGCTGCCCCTCCTTTCGGTGTCGGCGAGTGATCGCGGTCACGCCACTCTGGAAGCGTGTCATTTAGGTTTACGCCACGTCAAGAGAATGTCCTGCACGTAAATTCAATTTTATACGCGTACGAGAGGGTCACTCGGCGGGGGCGAACTCCTCGTCGCTCAGCGGCTCCTCGGCGTCGGCGCGCTTCACGCCGAAGAGCCCGAACAGCGTCAGGGCCGCGGCAGCGGCGGCGCAGAGGCCGGCGACCAGGAACCCGAGGCTGTAGGCGCTGCCCAACGACTCGAACGCGAGCAGGCGAAGGCTCTCCGGCATCGGCACCGGCGGCAGGTCAGGACCGGCGCCGGGCACGACCGGCATCGAGTTGATCGCCAAGGCGCCACTGCCTTGCGCGATGCCCCCGGCGATGTCGGTGTAGGGCGGCTGGAGCCCGGACTGGCCGAGCGCCCCGCCGAAGCCGGCGCTCAGGTCACCGTTCGCCCGGCTGACCGCGAACGCGGCGATGAGCACCGGACCGAGCGCGAAGCCGAAGTCGCGGAGCAGGTTGGTGGTGGCACTGGCCATGCCGGCCAGCCGCAGCGGAACGGTGTTGATGGCGACGGCCGTGATCGAGCCGACGGTGAGCGCGAAGCCGACGCCGAGGGCCAGCATCGGGCCGAAGAACCGGGTCCAGTCCAGGTCGTGCACGTCGAACGTCGAGCACCAGAGGCCGCTGACGGAGATCAGGGCGAAACCGACGGTGAGCACCCAGCGAGGTGAGAAGTTCCGGATCAGGTGGGAGACGGCCGGCACCAGCACGAAGGCCGGACCCTGGATGAACAGGAACAGCACGCCGATCTTCAGAGCGCTCTGGTGCTGGATCGCGCCGAGCCAGATGCTCATCGAGTAGCAGGTCGCGAGGAACGCGAACATGCCGACCACCGTGGCGATCGCGACGATCGCGTAGGAACGGTTGGCGAAGATGTTGAGGTGCAGCAGCGGGACGTCGGTCCGCAACTCGATGACGACGAAGGCGGCGAGGAGCGCGAGGCCCGCGACGAAGGCGCCGATGATCTCGGGCCGGGCGAAGCCGGCCTCGGAGCCCTGGGTGGCGGCGAACAGGATGGCGATCAGGCCGAGAGCCAGCGTGACCTGGCCAGGGATGTCCAGCTTGCGCCCCTCCGGCGCCGAGGAGTCGGCGGCGAACTGGGTGATGATGATCGAGACGACCGCCGCCATGATCACCACGAGGTACGACGTCCGCCAGTCGCCCTCCGCGGCCAGCCACCCGCCCATCAGCGGGGAGATCGCCGCGCCGATCGACAGGAAACCGGCCCAGACCGCGATGGCCTTGGAGCGGGCCTCCTGCGACGGGCTGACCGCGGCCAGCATGGCGAGCGAGATCGGGTAGAGGATCGCGGCTCCGAGGCCCGCGACGACCTGCCCGATCCACAACATGTGGACCGTCTCGGCGAGGCAGCTGACGAGCGAGCCGGCGACCGTCAGCAGAGCACCCGCCTGCAGCAGTCGCTTGCGACCGAACAGGTCACCGATCACGCCGGTGGTCAGCTCGAAGACGACCATGGGGATGGCGAAGGCGGCCGTGACCCAGGTCAGCTCGGCGCCGGTGGTCTGGAACTCCTGTTGGAACGTGCCATTGAGCGCGCCGGGCAGCGAGTACGCCACTTGGGCGAGGAGTACGGCGAAGCAGCCGGCGACCACCGTGGCGGTGTAGCCCTGCTTGCGCGCAGCGGTCTGCGTCATTGCGATTTCTTCCTTGTCGATAGGCCGGACCGTCGATTCCGGCCGCTCGGGATCGGCCACCCGATGTGAGCGCAATCACCTGCTGGGTGTGCAAGGTGCCATATGATTTAACACAGCGTCAATAGTTTGAGCAGCACGTATTCAGCACGATCAGCGAGAGCGGAGTGCGGCCGCGGTGCCCTATGCTGGCCGGCATGGCGACGCTTCGTGCGGCACAGAAGGAGATGACGCGCAAGCTCCTGCTCGACGCCGGCCTGGACCTGTTCGGGTCGAAGGGCTACGCGACGACGACGGTCGACGACATCGCGTCAGCGGCGGGGACGACGCGGGTGACCTTCTACGCGTACTTCCCCTCCAAGGTCGATCTGATGAAGGCCCTCGTCTCGGAGCGGCTCAACCCCGCGCTCGACCGGCTCCCCTCCGCCGAGCACGGGTCGACCGAGCGTGAGCTGGTCGCCGTGGTCGAGGACGGCTCGCGCGAGCGCGTCCGCGCGTGGCTCGCGTCGACCTCCGAACGATGGGATGTGATCCGTCCCTACACCAAGGCCGCCTTCGAGGCCGCGGCCGTTGACCCCGAGATCCGCACGCTCCTCGACGAGTGGCTGAACGAGGCCATCGGTGACATCAAGGAGGGGCTCGACCGCGCCGACCGGTTCCCGGTCGGCACCCGCCACTTCCGCGGCGTCATCGCCATCACCGAGCTGGACCACGTCGCCCGCCACTGGAAGCCGGGGACCTGGGGCGTCGACCGCGACGAGATGCTGGACGTCCTCACCGAGAGCTGGATCGGCTCGATCGGGCGTCAGTGAGCGCCAAGCCGCGTCCACCCCACGGCGAGCGCCCCCGATCCTCCCGGCGCGCCCTGGTGAGGCTGGTGGTCGTGACGCTCTTGCTGGGCATCGCACTTGGCGCGGCTCACCTCGAACGAATACGCCCGCGTGCTTCCCGATGTCGAGCGGACGGCGCAGTTTAGGCCCAGAAAAAAAGTGACGCTATCGTCGGCAATATCCGAATGCCTACCGCCGCGATGGCCAGGCCGAACAGGATGGCGACCTTCCTCCCGCAGAGCAGGGCGACCACGAAGCCGGTCGGAGGGGCGCCCATCCACAGCAACCCCACCAGCGATGTCGGCATGCCGATCACCTCATGCAAATAGAGGTAGCCGATGTCCGTGGTCAAGAAGTTGTACAGGTCCAGCGTGGTAGCGAGCCATATGATCGCCAGCACGAGCAGAGTGCCTGATACCGGCCGTCCACCTTGGGGGTCACGGTGGGCATTATCCACGCCGCCTAGCTCGCCGGCGTGTTGGCCGCGCGGCCCAAGCCCACGATCGAGGAGCCCCGCGACTGGCGGCGGCGCACCTCCGCCGCCTTCGGCCTGCGGGTCTTCCCCGGCGGCCGCCCTGGCATCGGGCCCGGCGCGCAGCTGCCAGACGACCGCCCGGGACAGGATCTTCGGCGGACAGCTTCAGGGTCTGATCACATGATTCCGGCGGCAGCCGTGTCCATGCGGCGGCCAGCGGGTCGAAGCCGCCTGGACAGACCGGTGAGGATCACCAGCACGCCCAGCACCGCCACCTCACCCAACTGGCAGCCGGTGACCAGGTGGGAGACGATGGCGCCCGGGCAGTGAGCGAGCACGCGATGACCTACACCAGGCACGCCCGCTACGCCCGTCCCGCACAGGTGGACGGGGACCCGGGGCTGGCCTTCGTCGTGGGGGGACGGCTCGTGGGGGCGCTCGGCTTCACGTTCACCGACGACAAGATCATGGAAATGGAAGGGATCTTCGATCCGGAACGCCTGCGGCGGGTCGTACCGGAAGGAGCAGCAGGGTGACGCCGGTGGCGGGGCGGGCCCGCGGATCGGCGCCGGAGAGCGACCTGGACACGTCAGCAAGGCTTACGTACGATTCGAGAACGCCGGGGGGCCACGTCGCTGCATGTCCAGGGGGGCATCTGTGCGTGAGGGGGAAAAGCGGAGCAGGGCCGAGGTCTGCATCCGCCGGGCCGAACACGCCCTCCATGAGGAGGGCAACCTGCGTACCAGCCGTCGCTGGTTCGAGGAGGCACACCAGGAGGCCGAGCGCTGGGGCGACACCGCGGCACAGGCCAGGGCGGCGCTGGGCCTGGGCGGGATCTGGCTGAACGAGCATCGCACCACCGCCGAGTCGGTGATGATCAGCACTCGCCAGCAGCAGGCCCTGGCCGCCATCACCCCCGGCTCTGCCCTCGCCGTACGGCTGCGCGTGCGATTGGCCGCCGAGCGGGACAACCTCATCGGCGAGCACGCCTCGGTCCTGCGGACGCTGGCCCACGCCAGGGCCACCGGCGATCCGGTGGCCCTGGCCGAGGCGCTGAGCCTGTCCCACCACTGCTTGATGAGCCCCGAACACCAGGACCTCAGGTTCGAGCTGGCCCGGGAACTGATCGGCCTGGCCAGCCGGACCGAACGCCGGGGCGACCTGCTCATGGGGCTGCTGTGGTGGACGGTCGACCTGTTCCTGGCCGCCGATCCGCACGCCGAGCGATCTCTGGGCGAGTTACGCGACCGGCTGGCCGCCTGGGACCATCCCGCGATCGGGTTCGTCATCGACGCGATCGAGGTCATGCTGCTCATCAGGGCGGGCCGGTTCGAGCAGGCCGAGCGGGCGGCGGCGGCCTGCTCGGAGCGCGGCACGGCCGCGGGTGATGTCAACGCCGTCGGCTGGTACGGTGCGCAGCTGGTGACGATCCGCTGGTATCAGGGACGCGTCGCCGAACTGCTCCCGCTGCTGTCGGACCTGGTGAACTCCTCGGCACTGTGCCACGCGGACTACGCCTACTTCCCCGCGCTGGCGGTGGCCGCCGCCGAGGCGGGAGACCGGCGCCTGGCCGAGACGATGGTGGGCCGGCTGCGCGACATCACGCTCCCACCGGCGAAGAACTGGCTGGCGGCGATGTACGGGCTGGTGGAGGCAGCCCACCTGCTGGACGACGAGGCTCTGGCCGCGCGGGCCTACGACCTGCTCAAGCCCTACGCCCGGCTGCCGATGATCGCCAGCCGCGGAGCGGCCTGTTTCGGCTCCGCCCACCAGTCTCTCGGGCTGGCCGCGCTGACGGTGGGCCAGGTGGAGCGCGCCGTCGAGCACTTCGGCGAGGCGTTGCGGGCCAACCAAGCGCTCGGCCACTGGCCTGCGGCGGCGCTGAGCCGCTGGCGGCTCGGCCATGCGCTGGTCCGGATGGGCGGGCCCCGCGATGAGCTGGTGATGGCGGAGAAGGAGGCGGCGGAGCTGGGCATGGCGCTCCCCGAGGTGCGAGGCCCGCAGGCGCGTGCCGCCGGGCCGTCGGTGGCGGTGTGCTCGAACGGCGGGCGCTGGTGGCGGGTCGAGCTGGCCGGCCGGACCGCGCTGGTCAAGCCGAGCGTGGGCATGCGCCACCTTGCCATGCTGATCGCCAACCCCAGACGGGAGATCCGCGCCATCGACCTCGTCGCCGGCGGGGAGGACACGTCGGCCCAGCGGGCCCACTCCGCACAACCAGTCCTGGACGAGCACGCGGAACGCACCTACGTGGCGCGGATGACCCAGCTCGAAGAGGAGATCGGAGAGTTGGAGGCCGCCAACGACCTGGAGCGCGCCGCGGCGCTGCGGGCCGAGCGTGACTGGCTGGTCTCTGAGCTGACCGCGAGCACCGGGCTGGGCGGCCGGGTGCGGCACTTCACCGATGACCAGGAACGGGCCAGGATCGCGGTGAGCAAGGCCATCCGGCGGGCGCTGACGCATATCGCCGAGGTCGACGATGTGATCGGCGCGGAGCTGCGCGCCACCGTGCGGACGGGTCTCCGCTGCTCCTACCTGCCTCGTTGATCACGGGGCCGGTCATGCCGGTGGTCTTCAGCGGGGCGGCTCGCTCGTCGCTCCCTGACCGAGGACATGCTTGATTTCGTCATCTGTCAGATCAGGATCGCGGCATTGTCAGACAGTGGCGCTTTTCTACCTCAGTGCACAAGCTTTGGTTATCTATAAACATCTGAGGTATGCCTGGTGGTCCCACGGCCGCATGTGCTAAAGGTCCTCCTGGTGGAGGTAGGCGATCACATGTATTGCGTTTGGGTCACATGCATATCGCCAACCTTGACGCTCCTGAATACATCTGAGGAATATAGGTCGCACCGTCGCCCCTCAGCTGGAGATAGCTCATGTCGGCTCGACTCATGCACCTGTCCCGCTACAGATCCCTACGACGTGGCCCCGTGAAATTCGCGGGCCTGGCGTTCGCCACGGTCCTCGCGCTGAGCGCCTGCGGAGCGGGCGAGACCGCGGACACGGCCGCCGCAGCGAAACCCAAGATCGACGCGCCGGAGATCAGCGCGAGCCTCTCGCCGATGGATCAGGCTGAGGCGTACGACAAGGCCGTGGGCAAGGCGTCCACCAACTACAAGATCGCGGCCCTCAACACGTGTTCCGACCTGAACGCCTGGTGCCAGGCCATGTCCAAGTACCAGAAGGAAGCGGCGCAGAAGTACGGGATCACCCTTGAGGTGTACGACGCGGCGTTCGACCCGGCCAAGCAGCTTCGGCAGGTGCAGGACGCCATCGCCAAGGGCGGCTACGACGGATTCATCTTCCAGCCGGTCGCCGCGGCCCCCGGCTGCCAGATGATCAAGCTCCTGCTCGACACCGGCCTGCCGGTGCAGCAGGCCAACAGTCCCGTGTGCCAGGACAAGGACTACCACGAAGGCACCACCGGGATGGTGGCCACCAGCACCGAGGCCTACTACGGCAAGTACCTCGAGCACATCTTCGACTCGTGCGACGGCAAGCCGTGCAAGGCGGCTGTCATCGGCGGCGTGGCCGGCCAGGACGGCTGGCGTCGGCTCCAGGCCGCCATCAAGGACACGTCCGCGAAGTACCCCAACGTGGAAATCGTCGTCGAGCAGCCCGCGGACTACGACCCCAACAAGGCACTGCGCATCACGCAGGACGCGCTCACCGCCCACTCCGACGTCTCCGTCATCATCTCGGCGTACGACGAGATGTCCCGGGGAGTGCTACAGGCGCTCGGCGACGCCGGACGCAAAGTCGGTAAGGACGTCAAGCTGTTCAGCATCGGGGGCACCCCGTACGGGCTGTCGCAGGTGAAGGCGGGCAACTTCACCGCGACCGTGCAGTCCGATCCCAAGCCCGAAGGCTGGTTCTCGGTCGTCGAACTGGTCCGCGCCCTGGACACCGGGCAGCAGACGAAGGGCTGGTCCAGCACCGGCGACTGGGACGGGATCAAGGACGGGCCGGGCAGCGAGATCCTGACCGTCGAGAACGTCGACCGTTACACCCCGAGCTACGGATGAGCGGCGCGACCGAATCCGGCGCGACCGCCCTGGAGGTGAGCGGGTGCTCGAAGACCTTCCCTGGGGTCAGGGCGCTCACCGACGTCTCCATCGCGGTCGGCGCCGGAGAGGTACGCGGACTGGTGGGCCAGAACGGCGCCGGCAAGTCGACGCTGATCAAGGTGATCTCCGGGGCCGAGCACGCTGACAGCGGGACCGTTTCGGTCAACGGGCAGCTGCTCGCGCCGGGCGTGGCCGCGCACCGCGATGCCGGCATCGCGGTCATCTACCAAGATCCGGGAGTCGTGCCCGCGCTCTCCGCGTGCGAGAACGTCTTCCTCGGCGACCTTCCGACTCGTGGGCCGTTCGTCGACCGCGGTCACATGCGGGCGCGGTTCGAGGAACTGTGCCGGGAGTTGCAGGTCTCGATCGATCCGTCGGCTCGCGCGGCGAGTCTCTCGCTGGGAGATCGCCAGCTCATCGAGATCATGCGTGCGATTCGATCGGCGTCGACAGTGCTGATCCTCGACGAGCCCACCAGCGCCCTGCCGGAGGAGGAGCGGGTCAGGCTGTTCGAGGTGATCACCAGGCTCAGTGGAGCCGGCGTCGCGGTGGTGTTCATCTCCCACGACCTCGACGATGTGCTCGACATCTGCGACACCGTGACCGTGCTGCGCGATGGCGGCCTGGTGTGCACCAAAGCGGCGTCGAGCATGACGCGGGACGACCTGGTGACCGCGATGACGGGCCAGACGATCGAATCCGCGCCGCGCTCGGTGACCGATCGGTCGATCGGCGCCGAGGTCCTCCAGATCACCGACCTGACGACCAGGTCGGGCGCCGATCAGGTGGATCTTCGAGTGCGCGCCGGTGAGATCGTCGGACTGGCGGGTCTTCTCGGTTCCGGCCGTTCCGAGATCCTGCGCGCCATCGCGGGAGCCGACCGCGTTCAGTCAGGCCGGATCTCGCTCCTGGGCGAACAGGTGGCCTGGCCCAGGTCCGTACGCGAGGCCAAGAGCCTGGGCATCCACCTGGTCGCGGAAGACAGGCGTAGGTTCGGCCTGGTCGGCGGCGAGAGCACCACGATGAACGTGGCACTCGGCGGTTTCGACCGGCGACGCTGGTTCGGACACGTGTCCCGGTCAGCCGAGATGCGAAGCCAGCACGAGGTGCTCCAGCATGTCGGCTACCCCATGGGCAGGGAATCCCAGCCGGTCAGGAACCTCTCGGGAGGCAACCAGCAGAAGGTGCTGCTGGCCCGGCTCCTCGCCCTGCGGCCCAGGGTCGTCCTGCTCGACGAGCCCACCGCGGGCATCGACGTGCAGGCCACCGCCCAGATCCTCGACCTGGTCCGCGGCCTGGCGAGCGAGGGGGCCGCGGTCATCGTCGTGATTTCCGACCTGCAGGAGCTCATCCACGCCTGTGATCGCATCAACGTCGTGCGGAGCGGCCGCATCGTGGGCCAGTTCGCCTCCGACGCCGTCACGGAGTCGGACATCTTGCACTTGGCGTTCGCCCAACCAGCCTGAAAGTGATCCATGACCACCGAAAGACTTGCCCCCACACAACCAACCTCTGGGAAGCGAAGCGCTGTCCGAGCCACGACCTGGCTGCTCGACCACGCGGTGGTCGCGCTCCTTGTGCTCATCGTGCTCGCGCTCGCCGTGCTCAGCCCCTCCTTCTTCACCGGGGCCAACCTGGCCAACCTCACCGGCCAGTGGGCGGCGGTCGGTGTTCTGGCCATCGCCGCGACGTACCTCATCATCGCCGGTGGATTCGACCTGTCGATGGGTGCGACATTCGCCTTCTGCGCCGTGGTCGCGGCCGGAGTCGGCACCCAGTATGGAACGATCCCAGCCTACGGAGCCGCCATCGCCGTGGGCTGTGTCGTAGGGCTGGTGAACGGTCTGATCGTACGGCTCGGCGGGATCAACCCGTTCGTGGCGACCTTGGGCACCAGCTTCATCATCACCGGCATCGGCTTCGCCATAACCAATGCGCAGCCCTTCTACATCTACGACGGTTCGTTCCAGTGGCTGGGCAGCGGGCGACTGTGGACGATCCCCTACTCAGGGGTGCTGCTGCTCGCCCTCCTCGTCATCGCCGGCCTGGTGCTGTCCAAGACGGTGTTCGGAAGATCTCTCTACGCGATCGGCGGCAACGAGGAGGCGTCACGCCTCGCCGGGCTGAGGGTCGACCGGACGCTGATCACCACGTACATGATCTCGGGGCTCGCGGCGGCCGTCGCCGGCATCATCTCCGCCTCCCAGCTCGGTGCGGGTCAGATGACCACCGACATCTCGATCCTCTTCGACGCGCTGACCGTGGTCATCATCGGCGGCACGTCGCTGTCCGGTGGGGTGGGGGCCATCTGGCGTACGGGGATCGGCCTGGCGATCCTGGCCTGCCTCGGCAACGGGTTCACACAGCTGAACCTCTCGTCACACCTGCAGGACATCATCACCGGACTCATCGTTCTGGCCGCGTTGGGCCTGGACCGACTGCTCACGACCTATCGCAAGAGAGGAATGGAGGTGTGACCGTGGAGACCCAGATTCACGGGTACGTCGCGCCTGGATTCGAGCGCGTTCGCACCCAGTTCGAGCGGAACTTCGCGGTGTTGGGCGAGGTGGGGGCCTCGGTGGCGGTTCATCACCGGGGATCGCTGGTGGTCGACCTGTGGGCGGGGAGCGCGGGCGACGGGCGGGACTGGGAGGAGCGGACCATGGCGCCGGTCTTCTCCGTGTCGAAGGGGATCGCCGCCATCGTTCTCACGTACCTGGCGTCCCGGGGTGACCTACGGATCGACGCGCCCATCGCCGAGGTCTGGCCGGAGTTCGCGCAGAACGGGAAGGCGGGCGTCACCCTGCGGCACGTGCTGTCGCATACCGCGGGCCTGCCGTGGTTCGACGGTTCCAGTGAGGTCGTGAGCTTCGACTCCATCGAAGGCTGGGCCTCCCGTGATCACGTGGAGGACTGCATCGCCAGGCAGGCGCCGCTGTGGGAGCCGGGCACCCAGGTGGCCTACCACTCCTTCACCTATGGGTGGATCGCCGACGCCGTCGTACGCCGAGCCACCGGGCGAACGATCGGTGAGGTGCTGGCGCGGGATCTCGCGGGTCCCCTGGATGCAGACTTCGCGATCGGTTATCGCGGGGACCCTGGTCGCGTGGCCGAACTGGTCCCGCCGAAGCAGATCAGCGACACCCGCAAGGCGGACACCGCCGGTGACGCCGCGCGGGCGATGTTCTACGGCCCAGAGGTCAGGCCCATGTGGGAGATCGCGGGCATGCCTTCCTACTGGGCCCTCGGCGGTTGCGCCGCCGGAGGCGTCGGCAACGCGCGGGGCATCGCGCGCCTGTACTCCTTGCTGACCACGAGCCAGGAAGAGGGCGGGCTGATCCCCGAGGCGAGCGTCGCCGAGCACACCAGGGAGCAGTTCTCCGACCGGGACCGCGCCTTCGGCTTCTGGTCCCGTACCGGACTCGGCTTCGGGCTGGCCACCGAGGACGGCATCTCCTACGGTCCGTTCGTCAACGCCGCCGGGTTCAGCGGGATGGGCGGGGCGCTCGGCTTCGCCGATCGGACCCGTGCGGTCACCTTCGGGTACGCGATGAATCAGATCCGGCTGGAGAGCTATGGGAATGTGTCGACCGTGGCCGCCCTGCTCGACGCGCTAGACCAGTGCATTGACTGATCCACGCCCACATTTCCGGCTCAGCGATCTTGTGATCTCCGGCTGAATCGTAGGTGAACCTGCTTCTGGCCCCGAGCGCATCGGACGTGCGATGTGCTCGGGCTGGCGGTGCGGCGGGCGAATGCGATGAGTGCTCTGGAGACACGAGTCCTTCGTGGAAGGACTCAGGGGCGTCGAGACCGGCGACAGGCGGGTTCGGGCCAAGAAGATCAGGAGCATTCTGGACCGAGTTCGGCGGCTCGGCCACGATGAGGGCATGACGAAGAGTGGATCAGCGCAGCCACCGACGGCGGGTGGAGGAGCAGGCTTGCGCCTGAACTGGCCGGCTGTGAGCGCTCTGGCGGCTGTGGCTGCCGCCGTGGTCGCACTGATGGCCTTCCTGGCGCCGCCGGCCACGCCTCCGCAGCCCCAGCCCGACGCGGTGGCCCCCACCCCGGCCACGCAGTCGTCGTCATCAGATCCTGAGACCACCCGGCCCGCACCGCCGACCCCGAGTCCATCGCGTGAGTCCAGCCCGCCCCAGTCACCGATGCCAAGCTCCACGCGGGCGGCTCCGGCTTCCTCCGAACCGCTGTCAGCGGTACGCCCCGGCGGCTGCGACGCGGCGGCGGCGGCGCTGACCGCATACCGTCAGAACGCCGGGACCGTCCGCAGCAGCCAGGCGGCCGCGGCTCAGCAGACGTACCGCGACCTGATGGGCGCGGGCCTCGACGCGCAGGGAGTGGTGGGGGCGAAGATCAGTCGGCTGGCCGCCGAATTCCAGGAACTGAACTTCCGCTTGACCGGCATGACCGGCGGCGATCCCAACCAGGTGATCGCGGACATCAATACGGACGTCACGGAGCTCAACAGGCTGTGCGGATCCCTCTGACCCGACGACACGTCGCAACCGGACTGGCACGCGACGGCTGCGGAGCGGCGAGGGCCACGTGCTGCTGGCCGCAGGCCTTGCCTGGACGGTACGGCCTCTCGGGCCAGATCAGGCCTGGTCGGTCCAGACGAAGCCCTTGTTACGACACAGGCAGAAGGGGTGGCCGATCGGGTCGGTGTAGACCCGCCAGCCGTAGCCGTTGGGGCCGATGAAATCCTGCTGCAGCGTCGCGCCGAGATCGAGGACGCGGCGCTGCTCGGACTCGATCTCGTCCACTTCGAAGTCGAGGTGGAACTGCTTGGGGTGCTCGCTGTCGGGCCACCGCGGAGCGCGGTAGTCGTCCACCCGGATGAAGGCCAACTCGACCTCCCCGAATATGATCCCGGCCCAGTCCTCGTGGCTGCCTTCCTTGATCGGGCGGCCCGTCACCTCAGAGTAGAAGGCCGCCAGCTTCATCGTGTCCGGGCAGTCGATGATGAAATCGGTGAGTCGCAGCATCTCGCGATCTTGTCACAAGATCTCGATGCAGGCCTTGGGCCACGTTCGTGGACGTGCAAGACCGCGGGTCCGGCCGGAGCCGCAGGAGACGAGGAAGCATGCTCGGGTGATCGCATGGACGTGCTCGTGCCGGGCCATGGTGTACGAGCCGTGCCAGTCGGGCGGTATGGCCTTCCTGCGGCGCACGGCGCGCTGCTGGAACGCCATGGTGGCGGAGAACCGGCCGTATCCGGGACGGCCAGGACTCACCGGTCAGTCGACGGGTTGCGAGGCCGCAGTGATCACGTCGTCGAGGACGTCGCGGGAGGTGATGAGGTCGCCGATCATGCGGTCGATGCGGTCACGTTCGGCGGTCAGCTCGGCGACCAGCTTCGCGTCGGCGATCATTGAGGGGCCGCCGTCGGCGTCGCGCATGCACGGCAGCAGCTCTGCGATCTTCCTGCTGTGCAGTCCCGCGGCGAACAGCTCCTGGATGCGAATGACCCGGTCGATCGCGGCGTCCGGGTAGTCGCGCTGGCCGCCCGAGGTACGGTCGGCGGCCAGCAGGCCCTGCTGCTCGTAGTACCGCAGGGACCGCTCGCTCACCCCAGTCCGCCGCGCCAGCTCACCGATGCGCATGTCACCCCTCGCTTGAACTTGACATTAATGTTAGGTCTTACCGTTCCGGCATGGCACAGGACCTGAATCTCTTCGAGTACAACCCCATCACCGAGCGGCCGACGATCACCTGGCCCGGCGGCGCCCGGGTCGCCGTGTACGTCGGGCTCAACGTCGAGCACTTCCTGCTCGGTCGCCCGTCCACGAGCATCTGGCCCGGTACCGCCCATCTGGTGCCCGACGCGCTCAACCACGGCTGGCGTGACTACGGCGCCCGGGTCGGCATCTGGCGCGTCACCGACATCCTGGACCGGCACGGCGTCCGGGCCAGCGTGCTGCTCAACTCCGACGTCGTCCACCACTACCCACAGATCGTCAAGGCCGGGGTCGAACGCGGGTGGGCGTGGCTGGCGCACGGGCGGACCAACTCGATCCTGCACACCGGTATGGACCGCGACGACGAGCGACGCGTTCTCACCGAGATCACCGACACCATCGCCGAGGGCACCGGCCGCCGGCCGAGCGGCTGGATGGGGCCCGGCCTGACCGAGACGTTCCATACCCCAGGGCTGCTGGCCGATCTCGGCTTCCGCTACCTGCTGGACTGGACCAACGACGACCAGCCGTACCCACTACGGGTACCCGGGATGATCAGTGTCCCGTATTCGGTCGAGCTCAACGACCTGATGCTGTTCGGCAACGGCACGACCGGGCCGGAGTTCCTCCAGATCGTCACCGACCAGTACGAGCAGTTGCACGCCGAGTCCGCGCACAGCGGCCGGGTGATGGCGCTGGCTCTGCACCCGTTCTCGATCGGCCAGGCATTCCGTGCGAAGTACCTTGACCGGGCGCTGGCGTATCTGGCGGCGCAGCCGGATGTCTGGCTGACCACCAGCGACGAGATCGCCGAGCACTACCTGCGTACAGCCGACCCGCGCCGGGACTGATCAACGCCACGTTCGCCGATCCCGCCCTGGCCGGGGTCACCTGAGGACGCCGGCCGTCCCGCTGTGGTAGGGCGCCCGGGGCTCGATTCGCACCGACAAGCGCGAGCGGATCTACCAGGGCACCGTCGTGCATCGGCTCGATCTGCAGTTCTGCGCTCCCGACTGGACGAAGCACGCCCCCTCCTGCCCCGTACGGGTAGGCGGCTGGATCTTCGTCAAGCCCAAAGGCAAGAGCAAGCGAACCGTGATGATCCCACCGCCGCTGATCCCCCTGCTCAAGCTGCACCAAGAAGCCCAGCAGTCCGAACGGCAAGCAGCAGGAGAAGCGTGGCAGGACTATGACCTCGTCTGGTGCAACCCGGACGGACGCCCCATCGACGCCGGTCAGGACTGGGACGAATGGAAAGGACTCCTCCGCCTGGCCGAGGTCGACGAGGACGCCCGCGTTCACGACGCGAGGCACACGGCCGCGACGCTGCTCATCGAGCAGGGCGTGGACATCAGCGTCGTTCAGGAAATTCTCGGCCACTCACAACTGACCACGACCAAGCGCTACACCCACATCACGGCGTCACTCTCGAACGACGCGGCAGCCCGAATGGGCCGCGCGCTCTGGGGCTAACTGCAACTGGAAATGCAACCGGGCGGACTTTCTGATCATGAGGATCGGGGAGTCCGCCCAGGTCATTGAGGTAGGGCGCCCGGGGCTCGAACCCGGAACCTACGGATTAAAAGTCCGCAGCTCTGCCAATTGAGCTAACGCCCCCTGCAACAGCAAGGGTACAGAGATTACCGCCCTCCACGCGACGCACTTCCCGCCCCCCTCAGCGGTAAGCGGACAGCCCGGTCAGCGCCTCGCCCAGCACCAGCGTGTGAATCTCCTGGGTGCCCTCGTAGGTCAGCACACTCTCCAGATTGTTCATGTGCCTGATCACAGGGTACTCCAGCGTGATCCCGTTGCCCCCGAGGATCGATCGGGCCTGCCGCGCGATGTCCAGGGCCGCCCGCACGTTGGCCAGCTTGCCGAAGCTGATCTGCCGCGGCTCCAACCGCCCCGAGTCCTTCAGCTGTCCCAGGTGCAACGCGGTCAGCCCGGCCTGGGCCGCTCCGACGTACATCCAGGCCAGCTTCTCCTGCGTGAGCTGGAACGCCCCGATCGGCTTGTCGAACTGCACCCGCGTCTTGGCGTACGACACCGCGGCCTCCAGGCACGCGCGGGCGGCGCCCACAACACCCCAGAGGATCCCGAAACGCGCCTCCGACAGGCACGACAGCGGCCCCTTCAGCCCGGAGACACCGGGCAGCACCGCGGACGCCGGGAGCCGGACGTCGTCGAAGTAGAGGGAGGAAGTGACGGATGCCCTGAGGGACAGCTTCTTGTGGATCTCAGGGGCGGAGAATCCCGGGCTGTCGGTGGGCACGACGAAGCCGCGGATCCCGTCGTCGGTCTGCGCCCACACCACGGCCACGTCGGCGATGGAGCCGTTGGTGATCCACATTTTGGAGCCGTTGAGCACCCAGTCGGAGCCGTCGCGCTTGGCGTGGGTGCGCATGTTGGAGGGGTCGGAGCCGTGGTCGGGCTCGGTGAGGCCGAAGCAGCCGATCGCCTCGCCGGACGCCATCCGGGGCAGCCACTCGTCCTTCTGCTCGTCGGAGCCGTACCGCCAGATGGGGAACATCGCCAGCGAGCCCTGCACCGACACGAACGACCGCAGGCCCGAGTCGGCGGCCTCCAGCTCGCGGCAGGCCACGCCGTACGAGACGGCGTCCGTGCCCGCGCAGCCGTAGCCCTCCAGGTGCATGCCGAGCAGGCCGAGCGCGCCGAGCTCGGGCGCGAGCTCGCGCGCCGGGAAGGTGGCCTCCTCGAACCAGTCGCCCACGTACGGCAGGACGCGGTCGGCGACGAAGGCGCTGACCGTGTCGCGGATCAGCCTCTGGTCACCGCTGAGCCGGTCGTCGAGGCGCAGCAGGTCGTCCATTGCGGGTCCTCTCCTCGAATTAGGGGGCTACCAGGGTTGTACCAGGGGCAATCCTGATGTGCGAACACCGGGTCCAGGGGCAGTCTTGAAGCATGAACGAACAGAACATCAAGCACCTGCGCAGGACCCACAACGGCCGGATCATCGCCGGTGTCTGCTCGGGAATCGGCGACTACGTCGGCATCGACGCCAACCTCATCCGCATCGGACTCGCCATCGCGACGCTGTTCGGCGGCGTCGGGATCGGTGTGTACGCGATCGCCTGGCTGCTCCTGCCCGAGGAGGGCAAGGACACCTCGATCGTCCAGGACCTGATCAGCAAGCAGCAGGCCAAGTCCACCTGGCAGGGCAGCACCGACACGTGGAATGACGAGCAGAAGCCGCAGCAGTGATCAGGCGGGGGCCTGCGCGCCGCCTCGGGCGGCGGTGCCCTCCTCACGGGACTCGGTCCAGATCATGGCGAGCACGGCCGCGCACGTCACTCCCATGACGCCGGCCAGCGCGACCACGGGCTCTGGGCCGAGTCTCTCGGCGGCCAGCCCGCCGGCCAGGATGCCGATGCCCTGCGCGGCCATCAACCCCGCGTGCACGAGACCGAACGCCTGGCCGCGCCGCTCGGCGGGCACCCGCTGAACGAACGCGGCGTTCGCGGCCAACTGGTAGGCCCCGCCGATGCCCGAGACGACCCACGCCACCAGCACCACGGCGAGCGGCGGCCGCATCGCGGTCACGATCAGCGGCAGGCAGCTGAGCATGGCCAGCCAGCCCATCATCCGCAGCCGCCCGGACGGCGACACGAACCTGCTGAACACGAACGCCCCCAGCACCGTCCCCATGGGCATCGCGGCCATCAACAGTCCCGTGATCACCGGAACGGGCAGCGTGCCCGTGTAGAGCTTGGCGGCGTAGGGCGCGGCGAGGCCCTCGGGCAGGATGTAGAAGCCGCACAGCCAGGCGAACAGCACGAGCGTGCGTAGCTTCCGGTCACCGAAGACCAGCCGCGCACCCGCCCTCGTCATCGCCCACATGGACGGCTTGGCCCCGTCTCCTCCGCTCGCGGCCGGCCGCCGTCGCACACCTATGACCAGGATGAGCGCCGACGCCAGGAACGTGGCAGCGTCGAGCGCGAGGGCCCGGTAGGGGCCCATGGTGGCGATCATCGCGCCGCCCGCCGCGAAGCCCAGCATCTGAACGGCCTGGTTCGTCATGTTCTGCAACGCGGAGCCGGCGACGTAGCGGTCGCCTTCCAGGATCTCCGGGAGCAGCGCCGCGCGAGCGGCCGAGAACGGCGCGCTGAGCAGCACCACGAAGAACACCAGCGCGCAGAGCACCGGGAACGGCACGCCGGGCAGCGCCATCACGGCGACGAGCGCGGCGCGGACCAGGTCGCAGACGAGCATGACGCCCCGGCGCGCGAACCGGTCGGCCAGCCCCGCCAGCAGCGGGCCGCCGAGGATGGACGGCAGGTAGGTCAGCGCGTAGACCGACGCGGTCGCGAGCGCCGATCCGGTGCGGTCGTAGACGAGCACGGCCAGCGCCACCTGGGCGAGCTGGTCGCCGAGCAGCGACAGGCTCTGGCCGTACCAGAGTGCGCGAAACTCCCTGATGGCGATGACCTCGCCATAGGTGGCTTGACGTTCCAGATCACGGCGATGCCGCCCGGGCAGCCGTCGCGTCCGCATGGCCCCCATTGGACTCCGCTGTGCCTGACTCAGAGTGTTCGGTATGTCACCTAAGGTGCCTGAACACTTGGCAGGCCGCAACCCAAAGCAGTCAACCCGCTGCAAGCGGTTACCAGCCCAGCTCGTGCAGCCTGTCATCGTCGATGCCGAAGTGGTGACCGACCTCATGGACGACGGTGATCCGCACCTCGTCGACCACATCGGCTTCGGTATCGCAGATCTGGCATATCGGATTGCGGTAGATCTCGATCCGGTCGGGCAGAACTCCCGAGTACCAGTCGCCGCGTTCGGTGAGGGGGACGCCGGTGTACAGACCCAACAGGTGGGGTTCGGGCGGGTCGTCGACCACCGTGACGACGACATTGCTCATCGCGCGGGTCAGCTTTGGCGGGATCGTGTCCAACGCCTCGGCCACGAGCTCCTCGAACTTCTCCCGCGAAACCTCAATCACCTTAACCATTCTGCCCCGCTGGTCAGGTAAGCAAGAAACTGTATGAAGTTCGTCGACAGGTTGACCGCCGTTGTCCAGTCCCGCCTGGCCAGAGCACTGGTCGTGCTCCTCGTCGCCGCCGTCGGCGCGTGGCTGGGCATCTTCCTCAGCGGCACGCTCAGCACCCAGGTGGGCCCCGTCGAGACCGGTATGTCGCTCCGTCCCGCCTGGGACGGCGAGACCGTCGTCGACGCCAGCCCCCTCGGCACGCTCACGTTCAACACCCACGACGCGCCGCTCCGGCTCCGCATCACGCTCGAGAACATCGACCAGGAACGTGCCAAGACCCTCTTCGAGGACCCGCGCCTGGCCGACCGGCTCCCCGAGATCATCGAACGCGACCTGCTCGACGGCACGCGTGCCCTGATCATCCGCTCGCTCCTGTGCGCGGGTGCGGGCGCGCTGATCGCCGTCCTCATGGTGTTCCGGCGCCCACGCGTCGCGCTGCTCGGCCTGGTGGCCGCCTCCGTGGCGCTCGCCGCCACCGGCGCGCTCGCCGCCCTCACCTTCCGCCCGAACTCCCTCGTCGAGCCCCGCTACACCGGCCTGGTCGCCGCCGCGCCGTCCCTGGTCGGCAGCGCCGAGTCGATCGTGACCAAGTTCGAGTCGTACCGCTCCCAGCTCACCAAGCTCGTGACGAACGTCTCCAAGCTGTACGACACGGTCTCCACCCTGCCTGTGTACGACGCCGACCCGCGATCCATCCGGGTCCTGCACGTCTCCGACATCCACATCAACCCGATCGCCTGGAACGTCATCCGGTCCCTAAAGGAACAGTTCGCCGTCGACCTGATCATCGACACGGGCGACATCTCCGACCACGGCACCAAGGCGGAGAACAAGTTCGTCGAGGAGATCAGCCGCCTCGGCGTGCCGTACGTCTTCGTTCGCGGCAACCACGACTCGAAGGTCACCCAGAAGGCGGTCGCCGCCCAGAAGAACGCCATCGTCCTGGACGACAAGACCGAGACTGTGGCCGGCCTCAAGATCTACGGACTCGGTGATCCGCGCTTCACTCCCGACAAGACGACTGCGGTCGACTCGAACCCCGAGGCGCTGGCCCAGTTCGGCCGCTCCCATCTCGGCAGCCTGGACGAACCCGACCTCGTCGCCGTCCACGACTCCCTGATCGGTCGCGGCTTCTCGGGCGCGACCCCCATGGTTCTGGCCGGCCACGCCCACGCCCGTTCCACCAGCGTGCTGCCCAGCGGCACCCGCGTGCTCGTCCAGGGCTCCACCGGCGGCGCCGGCCTGCGGGCCCTCGAACACGCCGAACCCACCCCCGTACAGGCCTCGGTTCTGTACTTCGACAAGGAGACCAAACGCCTCCAGGCCTGGGACGACATCACGCTCGGCGGGCTGGGGGAGCAGTCGGCGTACATCCAGCGTCACGTGGAGGAGAACCCGGGACGTATGATTTCTCCAGAGCCATCGAGCGCCCCGTCGCCAACGGGATCCGTGAGTGGCACGCCAACGCCGGCCGCCGGTCCGCCACTTTGGCATCAGGGGCGATCGTCCCCTATGCTTCAGAGGTCTCCGACGGAAGGCGACCGGGAATCCTAAGCCCCCATCGTCTAGCGGCCTAGGACACCGCCCTTTCAAGGCGGCGGCACGGGTTCGAATCCCGTTGGGGGCACGGCGAAGCGTCTAGCGCCACTAGGAAAACGGTAGGTCGAAGACCTCCGGAAGACTGGTAAGCTAAGCGAGTCGCAAAGCAAGGTCCTGTAGAGCAGTTTGGAGTGCTCGCCACCCTGTCAAGGTGGAGGTCGCGGGTTCAAGTCCCGTCAGGACCGCTTCTGGTCAGGTAGCTCAGTTGGTACGAGCGTCCGCCTGAAAAGCGGAAGGTCGGCGGTTCGACCCCGCCCCTGACCACATCATCTGACCGGCCAAGATGCCCCGAAGCGAAGACCGCTCCGGGGCGTTTTCGCGTCTGCGACAGCAACGTCGCCACCTCCAACGCATGGTCGACCATGGCACGCTGGTGTTCGTGTGGTTACTTCCTTGGCCTGTGGCGAAAGATTCGGACCACGGCACAGTGCTGCCCAGGGCGCTCCGGACGGTTCGTGCCGTCGACACCGCCACGATGATCGAGTTGCTGCATGAGACCTCAGGCTCCGTCAAGCCGCAGGCCATCGAGCTTCTGGCTGCCCATCTTGCTCCAGGTGGAACCCACTACGTGGTCCCTTGGCCACGTACGTCGTGGGATGTGGCCGTAGAAGGCTGTATCTCTGCAGCCATGGTGCTCAGAATGAACGACGGTGCGCTCATCAAGAGCGGTCTCAACAGGTCTGTACCGATGCCGCGTTTCCAGCAGCTTCCCAAGACGCTGTCTCGGTGGGAGGAGTATCGGACGGCTTGGCGCGCCAGGGGCATAAGGCAGGACTTCCATGTGTGGACCCGTGATCACCGGCACGACCACAGTTGCAAGCACCCGCACTGCGTTGTAGAGCGCGAAGGCCACTGCCCCTGCTACACGTTCTCGGAAGACCTGCGGACAGCGCGTGACCGGCCCGCTGGCTTGGAACGTGGTTCGGCGCAGGAGGCCGTCAGGGGCTTGATGGCCAATGCGTTCATAGAGATTCGTGCCGTCAGTCACCTGGCGGAGCTCGCGTTGGCTGATCGGGAGACCGATACGGCACTGAGGCATCTGGAGCACATGCGCATGATCGCCAACGTGTGTCACAACCTGCCGGGAGATTTTCTGCCCAAGAGGCGCAGGGACCGCGAGCGGAAAGCCATCGAGAGCCTCCGGTTCCACTTACGGGAACTCGATCCCGACGATCGTGCTGCCCAGTGGGTCGCGGGGCACCTGAAAAGCCAGGGGTTCGACTACGTTCCTGTTCTCCGAGATCGGACCAAATGGAAGCACGTTCGGTAACGGCGTCACCGAACGTGCTGACCAGCTGTGAAAAGGGCTTGGCTATCCGAGGGCATCTCCCAGCTTGCGCAGGGCGATGCGCTTGTCGTCGAGCGATGCGTGAGCGTAGATCGTCATGGTGACCTCGATGTCGCTGTGGCCGACGATGTCGCGAACGACCTGGGGCGGGACGCCGAGGTTGAGCAGGAGCGTCACACAAGTGTGTCGTAGATCGTGAAACCTCATCTCGCCGAGGCCGGCAGCCTCTCGGATGGCTCCCCAGCTTCGCCGTAGGTTGTCCGGCTCCATGGGGGTTCCGCAGCGCGAGGGGAAGACGAGGCCGTGTTCCGTCCACTCCTCCCAGCGGTTGGAGCGTTCGGCGAACTGCTTCCTTCGGTGCTCCCGCAGGGCCTCCACACAGATGGGCGGCAGCGGGACGGTTCGCTCCGAGTCGGAGGTCTTGGGGCGGACGAACTGGAGACGGCCCGCGACCCTCTGGAGGCTCTGGACCACTTCCAGCTTGCCGGCCTCAAGGTCGACGTCCGCCCAGCGGAGCCCGAGGAGCTCCCCACGGCGCAGGCCGAGGCAGAGCGCCAGGACGTATAGCGCGTAGAGGCGGTGGTCCCGAGCGGCCTTGAGGACGGCACGGGCCTGCGGGACGGTCAGGCCGCGATTGACCTTGTACTTGGGCACCGGGACTTTGACGAGCTTTGCGACGTTACGAGCGATGATCTCCTCTCGTACGGCGCACTCCAGAGCGTTCCGAAGGACAGCATGGATGGACTGGACCATGCGGGTGGACAGGTGGGAGTCGCAGCACTGGCCGCCCTTGAGGGCGCAGCAGGTTGGCCGCCGTCGCTGTCGACGGGCGTGCCGAGCAGGGCCGCGAGGTGTTCGAGTTCGGTGCGCATGTCGGTGTCGTCGGCTCGTGGGATGAAGTGGTGGACGATGACCCGGTCGGGGGTGGGGATGTCGGGGCGTGCCTCCAGGAATCCGGCCAGGGCGTGCAGGCCGACGATGAGGTGAAGACGCGGATGCGCGACGGGCATGGTGTTCCCTCTTTCAGTGGGTTGGTGCGGTGGTCAGGGTGCGCAGTAGCTCTGCGGCGAGCTGGCTGGAGACGCCCAGGCGGGTGCGGAGCTGGTCGCGGTTGATGGGCTTGCCGTGGGCGGTGTGGTATTCGTCGGCGACGCGGCGGGCGTAGTCGACCAGCGCCGGGTCAGGCGCCGGGCCGTCGCCGGGACGGTCGTCGTCCTGGTCGTCTTCGTGGGCGGGGACGAGCGCGGGACGGTCGGCCGGCGGGACGGCTTGGGGACGGTCCGGGACGGTCGGGGACGCCGCCGTCCAGGACGGGGACGTCTGCGAGACGTCCGAGGCCGATTCGGTACGGGTCGCGCTGGCGCTGGCACGGCGTTCCAGCATGGAGACGGCGACGAGGAAGGCGGCGGCTGGGGTGGCGGCGGTGATCCGGCCCCAGGCGGTGGGGTCGGCTTGTTGCAGGTTGGCGGCCAGGGACAGGATGATGCCGCCGGTCAGGACGAGCACGGGCCAGGAGATCGGGCCGCGCCGGACGCGGCCGGTCTTCTTGTCGCGTTGGCGTTCGCGGGCGGCCATGACGCAGGTCAGGTCGATGCATACGGCGATGGCCCAGGCCATCCATCCGTGCTGGCCGTGCTCGGTGGCGGTGTCGCGGATGTGGGTGAACGAGCCCGCTCCGGCGATGAGGGCCAGGACCAGGACGGGGCCGGTGTCCAGCAGCCAGGCGGCGAAGTGGCGCATCAGGAATCTCCCTCCTCTCAGTGACTCGGGTCAGGCGCTCTGTGAGTCGGGCGTCTCGTAGGGCTGGGCGGCCATCACGTCGGTCCAGGCCGGTGCGAGGTCGGCGTAGGTGTGGGCGGCGTGTTCGGCCGCGGCTTCGCTGACGTAGAAGGACCGGGCCCGGTACCACTGGCCGTCCTGGGAGGCGACGATCGCGACGCCGGGCGTCTCGGCGGCAATCGCCCGCGCGGAATCCAGCGCGGCCGGGTCGAGATCGCCGAGCGTCATCGTGGCGGTCTCCGGGTCGTTGACCCGGTGGCAGATCCGCCCCGAGCATTGGGCGCGTAGGGCGGTGACGCCGGGGCCGAGGTCGGAGCCGATCCTTTGGCCGCAGCAGAACAGGTAGATGCCGAACGCCCGCCCGAGCTGGGCGACGCGCAGGAGCGCGGTGGAGGTTTTGGCGATCTCGTCCTTCTCGCTCTTGTCGGCCATCAGGTAGAGCTCGGCCAGCTCGTCGACCAGGACCACGACCGGGACCGGGCGGAGGGTGGGTGGGAGTTGCCAGATGTTGCGGGCGCCGGTCATCCGGCACACGCCCATCCGATCCGTCATCAGGGTGACCAGGTCATCCAGCAGCCCGCCGCACTCGGCCCGCGTGGTGGCCAGCGCCGACAGGCGCGGCGCGTACGGGGTGAACTCCACCCCGCCCTTGAGGTCGAAGCCGACCAGGGCGACCGGTTGCGGGGCCAGGCCGGCGATGAGGGCGTTGGCCAGGTTGGACTTGCCCGACTGAGTTGCTCCAGCGTTCAGCCAGTGCGGCACGGTGCGGAAGTCGACCACCCACGGGCCGCCGGTCTCCAGCCGACCGACGGTGACCTTGAGCAGCTCCGTCGAGGCCGGGAGCTGGCCGACCCTGACCAGCGGGTCGCGGATAGTCGCGGCCAGGCGCACCCGGCCGGGCTTGTCGGAGGTGACGCGCACGGCGTGCACGCCCCAGGAGTGCGCCAGCCGTTCGGCCACGTCGGCGTAGTCGGCCGGGATCTGTCCTTCCAGAGTGTGCAGGGTGACCGCCAGCCGTGCCGGGTGGGCAGGGGAAGCCACATGAACGGCTTCGTATCGACGGCGATGCGCTGCCACTTGCGGCGCACCCGCACGACGCCGGTGGAGGCGACCAGGCCGGGCACGGTGGTGAACCAGAACCGCTGCCGCTTCTTGGTCAGGCCGCAGCCGAGTGCGACCTTGCGCCAGGACGCGCGGACGCTGATCGCGGTCAGCGGGAAGCCGATGGCGAGCCAGAAGGACGGGTGGTGCCAGCGGCGCCAGGCCCAGAGCCCGGCCGCGACAGCGGCCAGGACCCCGAGCAGCCAGACGGGCAGGTCAGACATCGGCGGCCTCCCGCAGCGGCAGGAGCGCGGTGGCGCGGTAGCTGATGCCCCACCGGCCGGCCATCTCCCAGACGTAGCCGAGCAGGCCGACCGCGTTGACCGGGTCTCCGACGGTGATGGGCGGCTCTCCGGTGATGCCGATCTTGACGAGTTCGATCCGGCCGAACTCGTCCTCCACCGAGACGGTCACCTCGTAGGCGGTGTTGCCGTTCTTATCGGTCTTGATCTCACCGGTGTCCCGGTTGAGCACGCGAGGGCGCGGGGCCTTCACGCAGGTGATGGTGAGCTTGCCGGTGTCCACGGGGATGGGGACGGTACGCATGGCGAATTGACCTCTCGTCAGCCTGTTGATCAGGCGTTTCAGGACGAGGGAGGCCGTGCCGTCAGCTCGGAGGCGATAGCATCGAAGCGCCAACTAGGGTGCTTATCGCATCCGGCCTGGGCGGGTCTCCCGCTCAGGCCACTTTCATGTGTGGCCTGTCCTCCTCGCGGGGAGTGGCGTTGCGGTATCCACCCCCGAAAACGCGAAGAGCGTTTGTGCTGGGCTGCAACCATCCGATTACGGAGAGTTCCAGCTACAACACAAACGCTACCTCGCACGGAGAGTAACTGCTAGTACTTTCAGTACTACGACACGTACTTTTTCTACGCGCCAACCCGATCGGCCAGCCCGCGCAGGTCAGACGAGGCCGGATCCTGCATCGCCAGCAGATCCGAGACCAGCTGACGGACCACGCGATGGTTATGGATCTGCTCCGGTGTGATCGCCTCTGCCGTCAGCAGCGCGGCCACGGCCTCATCGACCTGACGGCGCTGAGCGTGCGCACGGGCCAGATCGATGTTCAATCGGGCCCGCCGCTCACCCGACAGCGTCGAGGTGTCCACCGCGGACCCCACCCGCAGCGCATGCCCGGCGTCACCTACCTCCACCGCCACGGCCACCTCATGCAGGGCGACGTTGGCCGGACCGAACTCGGTGTTGTAGTCGTTGCGTCCGTCGCCGAGCCGTCCGGCCATCTCACGGGCCCGCGCCAAGTGTTGGTAAGCCGTGTCGGCTTGGTTGAGCCGGGAGGCGGCCACGGCGCGTTGCAGGGTCAGGCCGCCCCACAGCGACATCGCCTCCGGCTTGCCCTGATCGGTCAGGAACCACAGCGCCTCGGCGGCGGTCCGGGCGGTCTCCTCTGCCTGGTCGAAGTGACGCGCCCCCAGGAAGACGAAACCGAGCCGGAAGGCGCCAGCGGCCATCATCAGCGGGTCGCCCGCGCGTTCGGCCGCACCGATGGCCCGGTCGGCGGCGATCCACGCGGCCTCCGGCTCGCCCAGCTTGGCCAACGCCGCAGAGCACGCCTGATAGGTCACGGCCAGCAGCTCGAACAGCTCCGGCTGCCGCTCGGGCGGGGCTGAGCGGACCGCGTTCTCCAGCATCGGCACCAGCCCGCGTAGCAGGTCGGTCAGCTCGACATAGCGGCTCGCGTGCGCCAGCTCCCACGCGTGGTCGACCCGTGGCTTCAGCTCTGCGGTGGCGGGAACGGGTGTGGCGTGCAACATCGCCTGCAGTGAGTGGGCGCCGGACAGGACCAGGCGCAGCCCGGCCGTGCCGGGAGCCTCTTCGGTGGTTGCGGCGATCACGGGCGCTTCGGCGGCCAGCTCCGACAGCGGCACATCCAGGGTCTCGGCGACCTTCTCCAGCACCGACATGCGGTCGACCTTGCGCACGCCGCGTTCCACCTGGGAGATCCACGCCACCGACCGGTCCACCAGCCGGGCCAGCTCCGTTTGCGACAGGCCGCGCCGTTTGCGTTCTTGGGCGATGCGCCGTCCGAGCGCGCGTTGATACTCGGTGCTCACGGCGTGATGCCTTTCCCGGTTTGCAGGTCGAGCCAGTCGACCTCGACCGAGGCCAGCAGATCTTCGCGCGCTGCCAGGAAGTGCCTGGTGTGCTCGGTCTGCTCGTGGGCGTCGAACGCGGCCCGGTCACGGTAGAGCTCGTAGAAGATCCGCTGGAGCGGCTGACCGTCCACCCGGTGTGAGGCGTAGACGAGGGTTCCCGGTTCGTGCCGGCGGATCGCCTCGATCGTCTCGGTGACGAGCTGGTCGAACGCCGTGGCGCTCGTGTCGTCCTTACAGGTGAACCGGACCATGAGTCCGAACATGCACCCTCCTTGGTCGCCGCCCCTACCTGGATCGCTGCTCTTTACCTGACCAGTACTTATTGTGCGGCGCAAGTACATCGAATCACTTGTACTAGAAGTACAGTACCAGTACTTTAAGTACCGATGGTAGATGTCAGTGCTTTGAGCTGCACGAACGCGAGGTACGCCGACATGATTCCAGCCCCGAACAGCCAGGACAGCCGCAAAGAGATCCACCGCTGGCGCCGCACCTTCCCCGGGACCCGGAACCAGATCCGCCAGGCCCGCCGCTTCGCCGCCAGCTACCTAACCGGACATCACGAAGCCGACACCGTCCAACTGATCGTCTCCGAACTGGCCACCAACGCCCTCCGCCACACCCACAGCGGACAAGCCGGCGGCCACTTCCACCTCACCCTCTACATGGGCAGCCAACTCCTCCTTCTCGCCGTAACCGACGAAGGCGGCCCACTGACCCCGCACATTCAGCACACCGGCACCGACCAGCCCAACGGACGAGGCCTGCACCTCGTCGCCGAGCTGACCACCCGCTGGGGCGTCTACGGCGACCACCACGGCCGCACCGTCTGGGCCCTGCTACCCCTCACGCCGCCGAACCCCGCCGCCGCGTGAACGACTGCCTTTCGCCCCATGTCCCCCCGCCACAACCGGGCTGCACCAAACTCGACTGGCTCCAACCCCGCGGCGATTCACCGTGCCGAGTCATCGCCTGGACCTGCGACTGCCAGAACATCGTCTACGAACTATGCGGCGCAGGCGGCCAGATCTACCTCAAACGCACACGGATCGACGCCTCGGCTACCTTCGAGTCGCACCGGATGTACACACGCGAGGGATGGACCACATGGCACGCCCTCCTCTCCGGACACGCACGATAAGCGCAGGCAGCCCAACAGCCCCTCCGAGATCCAGGCTCGACCAAGATCATTTTCGGGGGCTCACTCCGGATGAGAACTTTCTCTACGGTTTCAAGGCCGCCCGCCTGCGGCGGTCGGCGCGCGTCGGGGCCGCTGGCCGCGCTGCGGCTCTTCGGCCGGTCGCGGCCAGCACCGCCCACGCGCCAACAACTCAGCGAGAGGCGGCAGGGTAACCATCTGCGGCTGGCGCCGCTCTGAGCGGGCACATCGGTATGCGCTTAGCTCAGCGACCCACCCAGGGAAGATGTTCCAGAGCGTCTGGGGCGTCTGGAACGTCCATGGGAGTATCCGCGTAGGGGCCGCCGGATATTTCAACACCCCAATCCTCGCGGGCATCCCGAATTTCCGTAACTAGCTGTCGTCTACGATGGACGGACAGGACTCTTGGTTGGGCCTCAATCCGCTCGCCTAGCGACTCGAAGGGCGATATCGGATCGCGTAAGTCTGACAACCCAAGGCGATCTAGTATATAGGCGAGTTCAAAGCTAATCGGATTTCCCGAAGAAAGAACATGGCATATCTTGAGGAAGATTCTCGCTCGCTGGGTTAAGCGGTAATAGACGGCACCTCCGCGCTGCTGAAGCATTCCCGCGGCCCAGAGGCTTTGAACTCGTGAGCGTGTGGTTGCCGGTTTGGCCCCAAGGCGAGCCGATAGGTCTGAATAGTTTTAACATCCCGCTTCGGGCAAACTCCTCCAGGCAAGCCAGCAAGAATCCGGGGATGCCAATCTCATTCAAGAACATCGAGATATCGCTATGCGTAAGCCGACCGAAGAGAATGTTCATGAGAAGATCGTCGGCAATTTTTTCGACAATCAGGTCATGGATGGCCTCTCGCTGGCCTTCGCTGTCTGCGTCAAAACCGGCGGGGTAAGAGTAGAGGCGCATGAGTTCAACCTTGTTCGCCATTGACGAACGAGCTCGGTGGAGCGTGTCTCTAATTCGTGTTGCATTTCGCGCGGTATCTGAATAAAGATATACCGGTATCTCTGCGTCGTCGGCGAATAGTAGCCAGTTTATGTCCTTCTCGATCCCCTCGGAATGATGGGTAAGGGTTTGCCCTACAAGCGGGCGAGATCGATCCCGCTCGAGAATGCAAGCAAAATCGAATCCGCCTCTATCTGCCTCTGTGTATCCGTAGAGCTCAGACTTTGAAAGCTTTTCAACTGCTTGGATGAAGGTAGAGGTAACAAACTTATGCTCTTCGGACTGAGGCATTGATCCTCCATTATTGACTATCTGAGGGTATCTTAGCCCAGTCCAACGGATTTTTCTTGCGTACTGAAACTCTGTTAGCCGTGCGGTTTCGTGATCGCTCTCCGAGGTTGAGGTGGGTGAAGCCTTTAGACAGTCATGTGTCATGGCTTCCGTACCTTTAACCCCTGCGCCCTTTAAGACTTCAAGTCAGTTCGCATTCAAAGTAAGACCACGATGCATCCAGCAGCGTTGCAGCCATTGCTCTACACGCGCTTCAGTCCCGTCAACTCCCGCATATGGAAGCACGCTTTCGAACGCTGCTGCAAGAGAAGGGTGGTACGCCCGAGTAAGGTAGCTAATCTCGGAACCAAAGGCATATGCGATCTCGTTCAGAGTGCCACCGCGGGCCGTATGCTCTGCAAGTGCATCGCCCTGACTTTGGATTGCGGAAAGTGCAGCGCGTGCGTTGGCCAAGGTAGCGGGCAGTGATGCATGAGAAAATTCCCCAAGACTACGGTTCAAAATCGACAGGCGGCGCCACCCAGCGGTGTCAAGCCAATCCCGGGTGCTCGTTTGACTCCCGCGCGCTTCAATGTTCCCCGCCTTCTCTGGCTTTACACGCCACACCCTAAGTCTAGCCGTCTGCTCAACCACAGTACGCGCCAGAACCAGGGAGCGATCGTCATCTTCGAGCCAGAGCCAGAATGCTGCTCGCAGAGCACTAGAGGCCACCATCAAAGCATCCGATACCGGCCCATCGATCCAGGATGCCAAAATGGCGGCAGTTTCGTTCAACCATATATACGCAAGTTCTCGTTGGGCCAGGTCGTTGGGGGCGAAACGATCACCCAAATGTTGCCTCTCCGCCTCGAATGCTCTGATGGCGGTTGATGCTGCACGACCTCGCCGGGACGCAAATGCCTCCAAACTCCTCGCCGAATAAACCAGCTCCCTGCCCTTTTGCCCCGATGCCAGCTTCTTTACGTCAGATAGATGTGCAGCACCATAGCGCGCTACAGCTTCACCCACTCTGGAGAGCATCTCCAGAGTCAACGGCCAAACGACGGTCGGATTGCCCCCCATCCTCACTTCCGAAGGAAGAGAAAGGGGCATTTCCAGAAGTGGGTGATAAGAGCTGGCTGCAGATCCCAAGTTCCGCGTAAGACTCACTACACCAAGGAGAACTTGACGCAGGGAAAGCTCGGTCGCTGTAAGCGAGTGCAAGAATATATCCTTGCTTGCTCCGATTCGTCGAGGATCGGCAAGGTCAACGCTTTCCCACCGCGCAGATGCAAGCAATGGTCCGCGACCATGCAGAAGTTCAGACAGTGAGGTCCAGACGGTACCCGCCGGCAACTTCGGGCCCTCTGGCATCCATATCCTCGTGTAGTGTTCGGACGTAGAAACTCCATCTTCCTGCTCAATATCATTGGAGGAAATGCGGTTGTAGCTCCAACGCTCAAGTTGCGTCCGCGCGACGGCCGCCGCTCCAAGCGGGTTGCATGCCAGGAGCATGCGCGAAACCTGACACGCGCTATCTAATCCCCACCGTAGTTGCCCAGGCCAGCCACCTGCCGGATCTGAAGGTGGTTCGGTGAAGCGAACTCCCATCCGCCACAAGAAGGCGTCGAGCGGATATATGACGTGAAGCGATTCTGCAATCGGCTCACTCAATGGCGTAATGTTGTGGTGAACGTTGCTCCACCGTTGGTTGTGTCGTGATATTAGAGCTTCAACTATTCCTGCATGGCCCCGCGTTTCGGCCGCTCGCGTATAACCCGCCGGCGTAGGTGGTACTTGCTTGCCACGGCTCTCTGCCTGCGCAGCCTTCACTCTCTCCCGGTACTCGGGATCAGTACGGCGACGAAGCTTCTCTCTGCTCTTCCTGCCCACAGTCGCCAGTTTGCCTTGATGCAGCTCGGGCGTGCGACCCATTTCCGACCATTGCGCACGCATGTCGAGCGCACTTCCGGGAAGGGCTCTCTCGCTACGGAGCAGGGGCTGAGCGCAGCAACGTCGCCACTGTACCAACACCGACCTCTTGCGACCTCTGCCCAACCACGCAACCTCCACTTCGACCCTCGATAACCTTGAGGCCACGAGTACACCAAAGTGGTTGGTTCAGGCCGGGACGATCGCTGACTTCGGTGCCCGTCTCACTGGCTGGGGCGATCGCCGGCAAGGCCCTCCTCCGTCGGGCCTTGCCACCGGGTGACCCTGGCTGAGGTGACAGCAGCACTGACAGCAACGTCCCCGCACGCCGACGCATCCGCGCCACCGTCCACCCGCGCCTGACCACGGTCTCGATCAGCCGAGCAGGGTGCTTGCCCCGCCTGAAAAGCGGAAGGTCGGCGGTTCGACCCCGCCCCTGACCACCTCACACGACCAGCAAAAACGCCCCGAAGTGATCACCGCTCCGGGGCGTTTTCGTGTCCGCTGACGGCAACGCCAGGCGGATGGTCGCCGGTAGGGAGCGGCAAGTACGAACCGGGAAGCATTGGGCCCGGCTGCACCTAACGGGCGAGTCGAGTAAACCGGGAACCCCTCTCAGGGCGCCCATGCATCATGGTGGCCATGCGAGAGATCGGCTCTAGGAAGGATGACCACAGGCACCCCTGAGGCAAGGGGTCATTCCGCCGGCCCATCTCTTGGGGATCAGATAATCTGATTTTATGAAGGTGATGACTGCCACCGAAGCGTCCCGGAGCTTCGCGACGGTGCTCGATGCGGCCGAGCATGGGGAAACGATCGTGGTGACTCGCGGTGGGAAGCAGATCGCTGTGATCGGTCCCGCGCCGACAGCCCCGGGACGTATGGTCAAGGCGTTTCTGGCAAGCAGAGCGGGGACGTTGGACGCCGATTTCGAAGCTGACGTCGCGGCGGCCCGCGAGGCGACCGACAACGAGATGAGGGGCACGTGGCCCGACGCCTGATCCTTGACACCGGTGTGCTCATTGCCGCCGAGCGAGGCAAGGCGTCCGTGGACGCGGTGATAGGAGACGCCGATGATGTGGCGATCTCGGCGATCACTGTGGCCGAGCTGCTCGTCGGTGTAGAGCTGGCCGATGCGGCCCGCCGGCCCGGTCGGCAGGCCTTTGTGGACCAAGTTCTCGCGTTGATCCCGGTCGAGGAGTACACGACGGACGTCGCTAGAGTCCACGCCCGTCTTATGGCGCATGTTCGCCGCGAGGGCAAGTCGCGAGGCGCGTACGATCTGCTGATCGCGGCTACGGCCGCGGCCACCGCGAGAACGGTGCTGACGATGGATGCGTCTGCTGCATTCGACGATCTCCCTGGCGTGCGCGCCCAGGTAGTTCCTCGCTGAATGCCGACGGCAACCCTGACGGCAACCCTCACGGCAACGTTCGTCACCGTAGCCATACGTGAGGCACCGTTGGTGGCCTTCTACCTCCAGATCGCGGTAGGTCAGTAGGACGATCGCCACGCCTGAAAAGCGGAAGGTCGGCGGTTCGACCCCGCCCCTGACCACCTCACACGACCAGCAAGAAAGCCCCGAAGCGATCATCGCTCTGGGGCGTTTTTGTCTTGACGACAGCCCTGACGACAACCGGCAGTGGCAGCCGTGCCTGAGCTGCTGCAGAATCTCCGTGTGAGCCGGACCGACAACACGATGCCGCTGCGCATCCAAGAGCAGGACGGCCGCCGCTACAGACACGACGTGGGCGGGTCCTATAAGGACATCGGCGTGGACACGAACATCGCGGAGCGGAAGGCTCGACAGCGCGTCCGGCTGATCCTGCTAAGGGGCGATGAGCCGGAGCCTACGAGGCACCGCCACAGCGAGAAATGGCTCTACTAGCGAGCATGAAGAAGCGCCCCAGGAGATCCCGGGGCGCTTCACTGTAGGGCGTGGGCAGATCAGCTCAGTGCCGTACCCAACTTCCTGAGGGCTTTGCGCTTCTAGCCCAGGGAGGCGTGAGCGTAGATCGTCATGGTGACCTCGATGTCGGAGTGGCCGACGATCTCTCGGACGATGTGCGGAGGTACGCCCAGATGGAGCAGGAGGCTCACGCAGGTGTGGCGGAGGTCGTGAAGCCGAACGGCTCCGGGTCCAGCCGCCTGACGAATCTCTCCCCAGCTACGCCGCAGGTTGTCCGCTCCATGGGCGTGCCGCGCCGGGACGGGAAGATTAGGCCGTGGTCGTCCCAGTCCGGGTAGCGGTCAGCGCGTTCTGCGATCTGCCGCTTGCGGTGCTCCTTGAGCGCGTCGAGGCAGACGGACGGGAGCGGGATGGTGCGCTCAGAGTCCGCTGTCTTGGGCTTGACGAACTGGAGGCGACCGCCGACCCGCTGGAGGGTCTGGATGATTTCCAGGGTGCCCGCTTCAAGGTCGACATCTTCCCAGTGGAGCCCGAGGAGTTCCCCACGGGCGCAGGCCGAGGCAGAGCGCGGTGTCGACGATTCAGCTGCGTGGGGGGAAGAGCGGTTCCTGCTGGGCGCGGCGGTATCGGACGTTCGGACTGCGATGGCTACCACCGACGGTCTCGATGACGTTCTCTTCACGTAGGACGCGAAGCCATCTGCGGACGATCTGGTCTCCGAGACCGGTGCGCGAGGACAGTTCGGCGCGGGAGAGCGTTTCGTGGCCCAGAGCGTCGAGGATCGTCTGCCGGCGGTCGGCGCGCTGCGGGTGCGGTGTGGATCGATGCTCCGCCAGGTGATAGCGCGTCCACCGGCCGGTTCCTTCCGGAAGGATCAATTCGCGGGAGACCAGATCCCGGAGCTCGAGTGTCGCGACGCGTGAGTCGACGCCGGTGTGCTCGCGATAGGACCTATTGTCCATAGGCTCGTCTTCGCCTTGCCGTAGGAGAGCGAGGAAGAGCCCTTGACTGTCGGTGAGGCCGCTCTGCCCGAGGGCAGCTATCCACGCGATCGTCTCTGCGCTGAGCAGTGTGTGATTGGGGAAGGTCACCGAGAACCGAGATATCTTGTCCTCGAAACGGGGCGGGCTCATCCCAGCGCTGCGCAGGGCGTCGAGCATCGCACGGATGCCGGAGCCGCGGTTCTCGCACACAGTTCGGGTCTCGCCGGGGACCGCCACGTCTTCCAGCAGTCTCATCAGGGTCGCGTTGCGTGCGGAGGAGACGCCTTCTTCGCCTAGATCGTCGACTGTGAGCGCGCCGTATAGGCCTCCGGGGTTCCGGATGACGAGCCGGTCGGGGTACATCTCGATCTGGACCTGTCCGCCTCGCGCCGCTGAGGACAAGTCTCGATGCACCAAGGCGTTGACGATTGCCTCGCGCAACGCCGTCTCTGGATACTCCCAGACGTCTTGCCGGCCAAGTCCGACTATTACGGCGCGCCGAGACATGTTCCGCCGGATCGTGTTGAGCGCGTCTCGGACCATCACCGGAATCGGTCCCTCAAGCGCGATGTTGTCCAGGAAGCGTTCACCTGAGGGCAAGGGAGCGCCGGTGATGGTGGGATAGGAAACGAAGGTGATCATGAGCTGGGGAAAGTGTTCCTGGGGATAGCGGCCGAGGGCCAGCAGCCCGCCGAGTGAGACGGTGTCGCTGCCGTCCGCTGCGCGGACGATCACCTTGGCGCGCCTGAGGAGACTGTCTCGATCGAGTCCCTGGAACGCGTAAGGGCGCGTGACCCGCAGCCGAGCGACCAGCGCCTCGACACCGGCTGCGTCGAGGCATTCGAGGCCCACACCCGGCACGGGTTCCTCATCCTCCCTGGGCTGTCCACGCGATGACAGCATGAGCTGTACCTCGTAGGTGGTCAGCCGCCGATCTCCATCGCTCACCCGGATGAAGCTGCCCTTGCTGATCCCCGCGCCTTTGTAGAAGCAGGGTTTCAGTGTGGGAAGGGCTTCGGGGATCTCCGCTACGAGCACATGGCGACCCTCGAATTCGTGGATCCCGATCTCCGCTCGTACCGGCGGTTCCATCTCTTCCGCGCACATCGCGCCGAGATCGGCCGCGAGCTTTGCGGGATCCGCCAATCCCGTGGCCTTGAATCCGCGCCCCTCTTCGAGTCCGAGGATGATCACTCCGCCGTTCCTGTTGGCGAACTGTCAACGGTCAGTAGGTTCTCCCCGTAGGCGGCCTGGAGTTCTCCCCGCTGGCGGCCATGAAGACCTCCCCAACGGCGGCCATCTATCTCCCCACCGCTGGTTCTGATCTGGTTAGCTGAAGGGCTTGACCCCCTGCCCGGTCGTGGCTTGGGTAAGCCGGAAGCTGTCACCCTGAGTGACGACGACATGGGCGTGGTGAAGAAGCCTGTCGACCGTGGCGGTGGCCAATGTCTTGGGCATGATCTCGTCGAAGCCCGAGGGATGCAGGTTGGAGCTGACCGCGAGACTGCGTCGCTCGTAGGCGGCATCGACCAGGCGGTAGAAGCCCTCGGCGGCGTCCGGGGAGACCGGGAGCAGGCCGATGTCGTCCACAATGATCAAGTCGGCGCGGGTGATGCGGGTCAGCGCACGGGCGATGGAGTCATCCACGCGATGGCGGCGGACCAGCGCGCCGAGGTCTTCGATGGTGAACCACATGACGGCCATCCCGGCCTCGACCGCGGCCTGGCCGAGCGCCTCGCTGTAGTGGCTCTTGCCCGTGCCCGACGGGCCGCAGATGCAGAGATTCTCCCGTCGTGTCACCCATTCCAGGGCCTTGAGCGCATCTTGGGTGGGGCGAGGGATGGAGGAGACGGTCTCATCCCAGTCGCCGAAGGTCTTGCCGGTGGGGAAAGCAGCACGTTTTCTGCGGGTGTTGAGGTTGGCCCGGTCACGTCCGGCGGCCTCTTCGGCCAGCAGGACGCGCACGACCTCGGCCGGATCCCAGCGCTGGGCCTTGGCGGTGGGCACCAGATCGGCCAGAGCGCGGCGGATGTGCGGCAGTTTGAGCCGTCTGGTCAGCTCGATGGCCTCAGCCAGCGGGTCGCCGGCGGTGGCGGGGAGGGTGCGCGGCGGGGTGGCCATGTCAGATCAGATCCTTCTCATCGTCGTCGTGAGCGGGCGCGGGAGAAGCCGCAGGGGAAACCGGGGGTGTGCCGGTGCCGAAGGCGGCCCAGGCCGATGTACCCGGCTGCAGGCTGTGGCCCTCGCCGGCACGGGTGGGCTCGGCGTCGGCCTGGCGGAGCTGGTAATCCAGGATGGACAGCAGGTCCGCATCGGCGAACCGGCCGGTGATCGCCGCAGTACCGAGCGCGCGGTCAACGGCGGCGGGGGTGTGCAGCTTGGCCAGCGCGACGGCCTCGGCCATCTTGGCGCGCACTCGCCGGGTGCCTGCCGCGGCGGCCTCCACCAGCCACGAGGCGGCGCCGGGGCCGAGCATCAAGAACGCCGCCTCCTCGGCCGTGGCCGCCTTGGGGGTGCGGTCGGCCTGCTTGTCCTCGCGCGGCGGGTAGTGCGCTTCGTCGATGACCGGGGTTCCGGGAGTGCCGCGCCGGTGCCGGGCCACCTCGGCCGCGGTGCCGTCCCCGGCGACGGCGGTGACGATCAGCTCATCGCCATGGAAGCGAGCCCACACGCGGGTGTCGACCAGAGGGTGCGGCACCGAGTACCGCACTCCTTCGACGGAGATGGTGCACTCCCAGGTCACCCGCCGCGTGGTGCCGAACGCCGCGGTGAACGGCGCCTTGGGCAGCGGGTGCAGCCGCTGGCGTTCCTCGGCCAGCATCTGCTCCGGAACCCGGCGCGTCTGCCGGTGCACGCGGCCGTTGACCCCGGCGCAAAAGTCCCGGCAGGCGGCCTCCACCTGCGCGAACGTCCGGTACTCGGGCAGCAGATTCGTGTCGGTGGGCACCAGGTCGGCCTTGGCGATGCGCACCGTGGCCTCGCTGCCGCCCTTGGACTCGGGGTCGGCCGGGATACAGGTGCGAATCGTCATCCCGTAATGCTTGGCCACCTCCACGATCTCGGCGTTGCGCACCGCGATCCCGGCCACGTGATCGGTGGTGACGGTCTTCTCGTTATCGGTCAGTGCATAGGCGGGCACCCCGCCGATCTTCCTGAGTGTCGCATCCAGGCAGGCCACGATCGTCGGCAGCGTCTTGTCCCAGACCGGGATCACCACCCGAAACCGAGACCAGGCCAGCCAGGCGCACCACAACGTGACCTGCCGCCCCTTGATCACCGGGCCGGTTCCCCAGTCCCACTGCAGCCACAGTCCCGGCTCGGTAACCCAGGGCCGGTAGACCCGGTGCCGACCCAGCCGGTACTGGGCCTTGGCCTCGGCCACCGTGCGCCGCGTGGTGCGCTCGCCGCCGGCGAACCCCATCGCCGAGATCCGCTTGTGCACCACATCCGCGCGGACCTTCCCCCGCGAGCGCACCACCAGCTCTTCGATCTTCGGCAGGTACGCGTCGATCGCCCGTTCCCGGTGCTTGCGCTGCTCGGGCGACTGCCCGGCCGCGCGCATCTTCACATACCGGGCCACCGTGTGGTGGTCGCACCCGGACAGCTCGGCCGCAGCGCGGTAACTCCCCGTGAGGTCATACGCCTCAAGAATCTCCATGATCTCCCTGCTGCTCTTCACCCGCTCGACTCTCGCCGACCGGGACTGATCACGATCAAGCGGGGAGATATCTGGCCGCACGTGGGGAATCCCGTGGCCATCAGTGGGGCGGTATCTGGCCGCCTATGGGGAGCTTCTCATGACCGCCGTCAGCGAACGCGGACAGTGTTTCCCGCAACGACTTCGGCAGCCCGCCCTCCGCCTTCTTGACCTCGACGTCGCTGATGTCCGCACCCACCGCCCGCAGGTTCTGGACGATCTCCCCAAGATCGGCGGTCAGCACCATGAACTCCCGAGCTTGCTCGCCAACATGTTTGTAACCATGCTAACGAACAAGTTGTTCTGACGAACGGGTTTCGCCGAGGTGACGGATCGGGGAAGCGGTGCTAACAAGGTGACCGGGCTTGTCTCGGATGATGAGGAGACGGCCCGCCGAACAACGCCGCACCCGCGATCGTGGCGACCGCTGTGGATGAGTTGCTTGTCGGCGTGGAGATGGTCGATGTGGCCGACGGCCCAACGAGCAGGCTTTTGGGGACGACGTCCTCGTGTTGGTCCCTGTTGAGAAGTACGCCATGGACGTCGCCAGGGTCTATGCACATCTCGTGGCGCATGTCGGCGGGAGGGTAAGACTCGATGAGCGCACGATCGCGCCCCGACCGCGCCACCCGTTGGACAGAATCGGTATTGGGGGCCGGACGCCTGTCGCCGTCGTTCCGCAATCACAGGGCAGTCGCCACCCGCCTCTCTGAGGTTCCGCATCCGGCAAGAGAGGTGTGCATGCGAAAATTCCGGATCGATGTCGGCCTAGCCCTTTTCGCGCTGGCCGGAGTCGTTGGCGGGCTTGCTTGGGTCAGCGAGGCTTTGCTCAACTCGCTCATGTTTTGGGCCGTCGCAGCGTTCCTGGCCTGGAAGGGCATCCTAGCTTTTCTGGGCAGGATCGAACCCTCGCAGACGCCGCCCCCGTCCCCCCTCACACCGGCGGACTCAGCGGGGCCTCAGAAAGCGCCCGACGGGCAATCCTTCCCTTCGGCCGCCTCGGGCGACAGCGCGCTCGACACGCCGCCACCCCCTGCGCGAACGGATCACCCGGATGAACTGCTGGCAATGGGGGAGGTTGTCAAAGACTTCAAGTTGTTCATGCGTCGCGTCATCGCCGTGCTTCTTCTTTTCCTCCTGGTGCCGCTGACGCTGATCTCCTCCATCGGGGGGTGGTCTTGCTGTCCGAAGGCACGGTGCTGGGAGCTGGTGCCGCTTTCCTGATGGCCGGAGGGCTTGGGTGGTGTTGCTGGGGCCGCCCGCTGCGCAAACTCTGGGGAGGCGACGGCGATGAGGAATCGCAGGTCACCGAGGATCACACGAGGGTGGGGGTCGAGTCCGGAAGTGGCTACGAGAGTGGCGGTACGGCGTCGGGCAGCGCGGGGCCCGGGTCCGCTCCAGTGCAGCTGTCCCTTCCCGAAGAGATCCTCCTCCTCTCGTACCGCAATGGGGTCGCCTACGATGACGAGCGGAGCGCGATTGCTTGCGCGGGGGCGGAACTCGGCGAACTCGCGTTGCGCCGTAGGGTGCAGGTCACGGCTCGGAAGTTCAGGCTTTTCGGCGTCCAGGTGTACGGGTCAGGCGCGATCCGTGTGCTGGACCCTGCTCCCACCGGACTTGCCTGGGCCGACGAGCTTATGGCAGAGCTGGAGCGCCTCGAAAAATCGCGGCGACGCCTCATGCCCTTTGCTACGGCCCGGACAAGCTCCGAAAGCAGGCCGGTAAGCCTGGACAAGTGGCTTCGGCTGCGCGGCGACAAAGCACTCCTCCTGCACAGGGAGGCGCTGACCGAACGTCGTGTGCTGTTTCACAGTCCAGGCTCTCGGCCGAGACAGGAAGAACGCCACTACCCGGATCCCTCCGTGCGCAACGAGCTGATCAGCCGGCTTCGTGCCGTCGGCGACGGAAGGGTTCCCCTGGACGAACACATGCTGCTCTTGCTGAACCTCATGGCGGAGGCCGGGCTGAACGACGAACTGGGACTGACCTCGAGCACGAGCCAACGATTCAACCGCGTCCACGGAAACGGAGCGGCGGGGGCACTGTCGGAAGAGATGAGGGAAACCAGCGCAATGCTTGCTGTGAGCATTTCCCGGAGAAGTCGAGGTGACGGGGGCGGTAGTGACGGGGATGGTGGTGACGGTGGCGAGTAGCCGCTGACCCGATCATGTCACTTGGCATGAAAGGGGCTCACTGTGCCGGTTCCGGTTCACCGTGGGTCATCGGTACGGGTGCACTGCGGGTCATCGGTTCCGGTCCATTGCGGAACCGGTAACCGATTGACCGCAGGTGTCGATATTCCGCGAAGGACAGCAGCAGGGACGTGACGGTCCCGCAGAGGTTCAGCGTCAGCCATATCCAGTGGGGCACCTCTTTGGAGTCGCCTTCCCAGAGCTCTGAGACATTGATCAGCAGCATGATGAGCGTTGTGCCGATCGGCGCGAGCAGCGGGTGGATCTCGCCGGTCCACATGCCGGTACGCGCTGCCCAGTAGATGGTGCAGCCCCAGAAGCAGCAGTACCAGAGGAGAAGGAAGGGCAGCGCGAGTATGAGGGCGAGTACTCCTACTCCCTCTCCGTCGATGTTGATGGAGGGATTGGGGTGAAGAAACAGCAGGAGGAACGGCAGGCAGATGACGGTCAGTGCGAGCGCCGCACGTACCAGGAGACGCCGCGCACCGGGCAGGAGTCGGGCGCGGTGGCCGGGACGGGTGATGATGAGCATCAGGAGAAGCGACAGCGGCGGCAGAAGAAGAGCAGTGCCTCCAGTCTGCAACATCTTCCCGAATGAGTTGGCCCAAGGGTAAAGAACGCCATGGTACCCGGAGGTGATCACCACGATGGTGGCCATGCCGACCGTTGCTCGCCAGAATGCGAGCCGATCCAGTATCCGGTCTTCTCTGAGTGGTCCGACTCTGGGTTTGAACACGAGCTTGGCGGCGAGCCATGGGTGGAGCATTATGGCGAGGACGCGCGAGTGGGATGACTGCAAGCATTCCTCCCGTATCCCGATTCGGGTATCCCGTCTGTCACGGTTGTTCGCGTTATCATCCGAACGCCACCTACTGTCGCTGCCTTGCTGGAGAGAAACTTCTCTCGGCCCGGCACGTCAATCGAAATACGTCTCCTCCCCCGCAGGGATTACCGGCGGCGTCATTCTCAATGATATTGAAAGGACTTGCATGCCGCTTGCAGGGAATTTGACCAGGAGGAGTCATGTTCTAGAGAGGCCGGTCAGGCGGAAGTGGGTGCAGCCTCATCGCACAACGCCCTCTTTATGGCGCATGTCCGGAGCCGCATACCCCGGCGAGCCACTAGAACGCGAAGCGGCGTATTCTTCGCCCGTGGGACTGCGGTTCGAGATGCGTCGGTCCGACTCGCCGTGGGTCGACACCGTGTGGACATGCAGGAGCGAGCAGGTCACTGCGATGACGTCCGTCGCAGGGGTGTGTTGGGGCCTGGTGTTCTGGGAGCAGGCCGGCCGGACGTACGCGGGCATCACCGGTCCCGAGACCCGGACCGGCACGGCGCCGGTGCCGGAGGGCGCGACCTTCACCGGCATCGAGTTCGCCGTGGGCACCTCGTTGCGGGCCGTGCCCACGCCGGCGCTGGTCGACGGCGGCATCGGGCTCCTCGACACCAGGCGGCGGACGTTCCGGCTGGACGGCGCGCGCTGGGAGACGCCCGGCCCCGACGACGCCGAGGCCCTGGTCGACAGTCTCGTCCGGGCCGGGACCGTGGTCCGTGACCTGCTCGTCGCCGACGTGCTGCGGGGTCACCGCCCGGCCGTCTCGGGGCGCACGGTCGAACGCCGGTTCCGCGCCGCGACCGGACTGACGCGGGGCGTGGTCCGGCAGATCGAACGGGCCCGCACGGCGGCGGCACTGCTGGCCGCCGGCGACCCGGCCGCCGACGTCGTTGCCAAGCTCGACTACTTCGACGAGCCGCACCTGGCCCGAGCACTGCGCTCCTACGTCGGACGCACCGTCAGGCAGCTGCGCGAGGGCGCCGGCGGCGCGATCGCCCTCGACCTGGGTCAGCGCTTGACGTCGTAGACCAGCTTCAGGATCCCGTTCGAGTAGCTCTCCGACTCCCGCAGCGTCAGCAGGTGCTTGTCTCGGTCAGCCCGGCCGAACAGGCTCTTCCCGGCACCGAGCAGCACGGGGAAGACGAGCAGGTTGTACTGGTCGATCAGGCCTGCATCCGACAGCCGCCGGGCCAGCTCCGCGCTCCCGTGGATGAAGATCGCGCCGCCCTCGCCCTCCTTGAGCGCGGCGACGTCCTCGGTCGAGCGCAGGATCGTCGTCGGCCCCCACCCGTCGACGAGGGCGTCGTCGGACAGCGTGGTCGACACCACGTACTTGGGCAGTTCCTTGTAGTCGGCGTGGTCCTCCGAGCCGGGCCAGACCGGCGCGAACGCCTCGTAGCTGCGGCGGCCGAACATCAGCGCCGTCGTGTCGGTGAGTTCCTCGCCCTTCAGCGACCAGGCTTCTGGGACGAAATCGAGGTCCTTGACCACCCACCCGCCGCTGCGGTGCTCCTCGCCCGGCCCGCCGCCGGGCGAGTCCACGACGCCGTCCAGCGACATGAAACCGGTGTAGACCAGGTCACGCATTGTGCTGTCTCCTCATATTCGGGCGAACTACTGGGTCCACGGTAGATCGTGGACCCGGCGGGCGTCTTGGACGAAAACGACAGCGGGTCGAAGAAACGACAGCGGGTCGAAATGCATAGAGGGTGAATCCGCGGATGGGGTGTCTCTCCCGGGATTCACGGAGGGAGGGGGCGCGCCCTCAGGCGAGTCCCCTTGGTTGTTAGCGCTAACATTCCGCCTTTCGATCAAGCTTTCGTCTCTGTCGAGCGAGTTGTGGTGGCGGAGAGGAGCAAATCTCAGGCGGAAGGGGCTGTCAAGGGCCCCGTAAGCGGCGGGCCGGAAGGAGCGAGAGGCGCGCCGGCCTATCTGGTGTTCCAAGGGCGGCCGTACCTGCCCGGTGAAGGTTGTGCGTGATGAACGTTTCATCGGCGATGCCGTGACTCGGGTGACGGTGCCGCAACTTTCAGGAGGATCAGACGGACGTCGGAGCATGTCCGTCGCATATGTGTTGGGTAGGTAAACCGAAACTTTCTGGGGATGCTTGACACATTTCGTAATGGTTTCCACACTGAGTCTCCGAGACGGTCTTCCTGCCAGTCGGTGGTGCGGCTGGGATCGCCGTTCGCGACGCCCGGTGGTGTGCGTCCCCGGTGAGGGACGAGGCGTCGGTCCATGGGATGTCCCCCGTGTTTCCCCGCTTTCCATGATCAAAAATGGAGGCTCAGTCATGGGCACGAATGCCATACCCCCGCCCGGAACCAGGCGGCCCTTCAGTGGCCCCCGCCGGGCCCTGATCGCCGGCGCTGTCGGAATCCTCGTACTCGGCACGATCACGACGGTGACCGGCCCGATCTCTGCCGGTGCCGCTTCCGCCAGTGCCGCGGCGAGCACGCTCGGCGCGGCGGCCCAGCAGAGCGGACGATACTTCGGCACCGCGATCGCCGGAGGCAAGCTCGGCGACTCGGCGTACACCACGATCGCGAACCGCGAGTTCGACATGGTGACGGCCGAGAACGAGATGAAGATCGACGCCACCGAACCCAACCGCGGCCAGTTCAACTTCACCAACGGCGACCGCGTCTACAACTGGGCCGTGCAGAACGGCAAGCGGGTCCGCGGGCACACCCTGGCCTGGCACAACCAGCAGCCGGGCTGGATGCAGTCCCTGTCCGGTGCGACGCTGCGCCAGGCGATGATCGACCACATCAACGGCGTGATGGCCCACTACAAGGGCAAGATCTACGCCTGGGACGTGGTCAACGAGGCCTTCGCCGACGGCAACTCCGGCGGCCGGCGCGACTCCAACCTGCAGCGCACCGGCAACGACTGGATCGAGGTCGCCTTCCGCACCGCACGCGCCGCCGACCCGGCAGCCAAGCTCTGCTACAACGACTACAACATCGACAACTGGACCTGGGCCAAGACCCAGGGCGTCTACAACATGGTCCGCGACTTCAAGTCGCGCGGCGTGCCGATCGACTGCGTCGGCCTGCAGTCACACTTCAACAGCAACAGCCCCTACAACAGCAACTACCGCACCACCATCCAGAGCTTCGCCGCCCTCGGCGTCGACGTACAGATCACCGAGCTGGACATCCAGGGCGGCTCGGCGACCACCTACGCCAACGTGACCAACGACTGCCTGGCCGTCCCCCGCTGCACGGGCATCACCGTGTGGGGCGTCCGCGACAGTGACTCCTGGCTGGGCGCGAACACCAGCCCCCTGCTCTTCGACGGCAACGGCAACAAGAAGGCCGCCTACACGTCGGTCCTCAACGCCCTCAACGCCGCGGACCCGAACCCGGATCCCACCCCGACGCCCACCCCCACGCCGACCTCGGGCGGCGGTACCGGGCAGATCAAGGGTGTGGCCTCCGGACGTTGCGTGGACGTGCCCGGCTCCAGCACCACCGACGGCACCCAGGTGAACCTTTGGGACTGCCACACCAATCCCAACCAGCAGTGGACCTACACCGCCGCCGGTGAGTTCAGGGTCTACGGCAACAAGTGCCTGGACGCCGCCGGCACCGCCAACGGCGTCAAGGCTCAGATCTACACCTGCTGGGGCGGCGACAACCAGAAATGGCGCATCAACGCCGACGGCAGCATCACCGGCGTGCAGTCCGGCCTGTGCCTGGACGCCGTCGGCACCGGAACCGCCAACGGCACCCTGATCCAGCTCTATGCCTGCTACGGCGGCAACAACCAGAAATGGACCTGGAACGGCACCCCGGGAACCCCCGACCCAACGCCGACCGGCACGTGCGCTCTTCCGTCGACGTACCGATGGACATCAACGGGCCCGCTGGCGAACCCGAAGTCGGGGTGGGTCTCGCTGAAGGACTTCACCGTCGTCCCCTACAACGGCAGGCATCTCGTCTATGCGACGACGCACGACACCGGAACGACGTGGGGTTCGATGAACTTCGGCCTCTTCACCAACTGGTCCGACATGGCCTCGGCCAGCCAGAACACGATGTCCTCCGCCACTGTCGCGCCTACGCTCCTCTATTTCGCACCGAGGAACATCTGGGTGCTCGCCTACCAGTGGGGTGGGACCGCCTTCTCCTACCGGACGTCGAGCGACCCCACCAATCCGAATGGCTGGTCGTCGCAGCAGGTGCTCTTCTCCGGAAGCATCTCCGGCTCCGGAACAGGACCCATCGACCAGACACTCATCGGTGACAGCACGAACATGTACCTGTTCTTCGCCGGGGACAACGGCAAGATCTACCGGGCCAGTATGCCCATCGGGAATTTCCCGGGCAGTTTCGGCACGACCTCGACGGTGATCATGAGTGACACGACGAACAATCTGTTCGAAGGAGTTCAGGTCTACAAGCTCCAGGGCCAGGACCGATACCTCATGCTCGTCGAGGCGATCGGCTCGCAGGGGCGTTACTTCCGCTCGTTCACGGCCACCAGTCTGAACGGTTCGTGGACACCGCAGGCCGCGACCGAGAGCAATCCCTTCGCCGGCAAGGCCAACAGCGGTGCCACCTGGACCAACGACATCAGCCACGGCGAACTGGTTCGCAGCGATCCCGATCAGACCATGACCGTTGATCCCTGCAATCTGCAGTTGCTCTACCAGGGACGTAACCCCAGCTCC
>NZ_BMNH01000001.1:9160-78379 GCF_014646355.1 Nonomuraea cavernae | reverse complement strand
GGCCGGGAGTGCTGACACACCAGCGCTGACGGCGTGGAGTCGGAGCGGCGGGCTCGGCGTGAGGGCCGAGCCCGCCCCGGTCAGCTGGCGCCCGATGGGCCGCGTGGGGAGATCAGTCCGGTTTCGTAGGCCAGCACGACGGCTTGGACACGGTCGCGGAGGCCGAGTTTGGACAGGATGCGGGCGACGTGGGTTTTCACCGTCGTCGCGCTGAGCGTCAGCCGGTCGGCGAGTTCGGCGTTGCTCAGGCCGGTGGCGAGCAGGCGTAGTACTTCGAGTTCGCGTGGCGTCAGTTCGGACAGATCGCGGTGGAGATCGGCCTTCGCCTGGTCTCGGGATGCGAACCGCTCGATGAGGCGGCGCGTGATGGTCGGTGCGAGCAGGGCGTCGCCGGAGCGCACCAGACGTACCGCGGCCACCAGGTGCTCGGGGCTGACGTCTTTGAGCAGGAAGCCGCTGGCGCCGGCGGTGAGGGCAGCATAGACGTAGTGGTCGAGATCGTACGTGGTCAGGATGACGACGCGGGTCTCGTTCGCTCCACCGCTCATGATCTGGCGGGTGGCTTCGATGCCGTCCATCCGCGGCATCCGGATGTCCATGAGCACGACGTCCGGCCTGGTGCTCCGTACGGCGGCGACCGCTTCGGCACCGTCGGCCGCCTCCGCCGCGACCTCGATGCCGTCGGCGGAGAGGATCATCCGAAACCCGGTGCGGACCAGCGCCTGGTCGTCGGCGATCACCGCGCGCAGCGGCCCGCTCATGCGGCGGTCCACGGAAGGCGGGCCGTGATCCGATACCCGCCCTCGGTTCTGGGGCCGGCGACCAGGGTTCCGCCGTAGACGGCCAGCCGTTCACGCAGCCCGATCAGCCCGCGGCCGTTGCCGGCCCGCGACTGGGGGCCCGGCACGCCGCCGGTGTCGGTGACCTCGATCTCCAGCCAGTCGCCGCTGTGGCCGATCGCGATGGACGCCGCCGCGCCGACCGCGTGCTTCATCGTGTTGGTCAACGCCTCCTGCACGACGCGGTAGACGGTGAGGCCGACCCCGTCGGGCAGGGGGCTCGGCGGCGAGAGCGCGACGTCCACCGGCACCCCCGCGGCGCGTACCCGCTCGACGAGGCCGCCGAGTTGGTCGAGTCCGGGTTGCGGTTCGAGGCCATCGCTCCGGCTGTCCACGTGCCCGTCTTCCTGTCCTGCGAGCAGGCCCATGACGTTGCGCAGTTCGGCCATGGCGGCTCGACCGCTGCTTTCGATCGCGAGCAGTGCCTGCTTGGACAGCTCGGGCTCGACGTCCATCACTTTGCGCGCCGCGCCCGCCTGGATCACCATCACACTCACATTGTGGGTCACCACATCGTGGAGTTCGGCGGCGATCCGGGAACGCTCGGCCTCGACTGCCTGCCGCATGGCGTCCTCCTGGGCCTGCTGAAGTTCGGTGAGCCGATCCCGGCTCCGCCGCAGGTAGCGGACGATGCTCGCGCAGACCCCGGCGCTCAGCAGGACGACGTAAGGCCCCAGCCAACTGGGAAGACTGGGGAGGCTGGACGCGATGTCCCGGTCCAGGGCACCGACGAGCACGGCCGCGAGCAGGAGGCCGGCCACCGCGGGCACTCGGTTGCGGCTGTGGGCGATGGCGCTGTAGCCGGCGATCGCGCAGGTCAGCACGGTGATCCACGTCTGACCGCCGTTCGTGGCCAGCGCCGCGAACACCACCACCCAGAAGGTGGTGAGCGGATACCGGCGCCGGGCCGCCAGCGGCAAGGCGGTCAGCGCCACCAGGAGCAGGGGCGGCTCCTCGGAGACGGCGCCATGCGGCGGGTCGATCCACGCAGGGGCGGACGGCTGGGCGCCGATGCTCACGCCCGGTAGCTCCGGAGGAGACGGGACCACCGGAGACGGGACCACCGGAGGAGACGGGACCACTGGAGGGGACGGGACCACCGGGGGAGACGGCAGTTGCAGCCATTCGGCCAGAGGGTGTGACCGCACGTCGACGCGATGAACCGGGCCTTGGAGCCCTGCCGCGGCCATCAGCGCGATGACGGTCAGGAAGATCGCGAGCAGTGCGTCGGCGGCGAGAGCCCTGCGAGACGGACGGACGGTTCGCGGTTCCGGACGCAATATGTCCCGCACGTACTGCCGCCAAAACCGTCGTTCGTCTGTTGCCACCGGCACATTGTCACGCTCACGTGGTCCACCGCACATCGGCTCCAGTGACCACGGCGGTGTCCGCTGGGAGTACATCGCAGGGATGACACCGCAGGCGGGTCGTTCTCTGGAGGTATCCGATATGGGTACGACGGCCGACGCGCATGGACATCAGCCGCGTCTAGCCTCGTCCCTGCCATCGGGCCGCTGCGGGACTTCCCGCCTGAGCGGCCCTTTCGATCGGAAGGACGGACACGTTCATGGGGCATGTGACAGAGCCGGTGGACACAGGCAGGCGGTACGGCGGCGCGGGTGCCCCGGCGCACGCCGCCGGGGGAGGGGAGGCCGCCACCAAGCGGGGCATCTCCCGGATCCTGCGCGGCGGTGTGGTCGCCGCAGGGGTGCTCGCCTTCGTGGCGACCACGTCGATCACGTCGGCCGCCTCCGCGCGGTCCGCGCCTGCCTCGGCCGGCCTTTCGACGACGACGAGCAGCACAACCTACCTGCCCAAGCCGACCGGTTCGCATCCGGTCGGCACCACGTCCCTGTACCTGAAAGACACCTCCCGACCCGACCCCTGGGTCCCTTCGGTGAAAGCCCGGGAGCTCATGGCCTCCCTGTGGTACCCGGCCAAGTCGCCGGGCCGTAAGCGGGCCCCGTACATGACACCCAAGGAATCCGAGCTCCTCCTGAAGAGCGGGAAGATCACCAGCGTGCCGGCCGACACGCTGAGCAAGACGCGGACCAACGCCTTCACCGACGCCAAGCCGGCAGGTCGTAAGCGCGGTCTACCCCTCGTCGTGCTCTCCCCCGGCCACAGCAAGCCCCGGACCGAACTCACGGCACTGGCCGAGGATCTGGCCAGCCGAGGCCATGTGGTGGTCGCGATCGACCACACCTACGAGAATGTCGCCACCACCTTCCCCGACGGACGGGTGACCACCTGCGTCACCTGTGAGCTGGACAAGAATCCGGCATGGTGGGAGAAGCTGGCGAACAGCCGGGCGGCCGACGTCTCCTTCGTGCTCGACCAGGTGACCGGGTCGCAGTCGAAGTGGAAGGGCGCTCGCCTGATCGACACCTCCAGGATCGCCATGGCCGGCCACTCCGTCGGAGGAGCGAGCACCATCGCGGCCATGCTCAAGGACTCCCGGATCCGCGCCGGCATCAACATGGACGGCACCACAGAGGTTCGGATCCCGGACAGCGGACTGGCGCGGCCGTTCCTGTTCTTGGGCAAGCCGGCCACCTACACCCCGGGAGAGGGAGAGGCGGCCGCCACCTGGGAGCGCGACTGGAAGCAGATGAACGGCTGGAAGCGCTGGCTCCTGGTGACCGGGGCGGAGCACACCTCCTTCACCGACCTGGGTGTGCTGGTCGACCAGCTGGGCATCGACGTCGGCGCCGACATTCCCGGTGTCCGCGCCATGGACATCACCCGCAGGTACGTCGCGGCCTTCTTCGACCTGCACCTGCGCAAGAAGGCCCAACCCCTGCTGAACAAGCCGTCGACCCGCTACCCCGAGGTCAAGCACTGCTCGCCCGAGACGAAAACCTGCAAGTAGGACGCTGCCCGGTGCGGGCCAGTGCGCAGGCGGCCACCTTCTCGTCGTCGCGCAGCATGTGTGAGGTGCCCTAGCTGATCCAGCGCACCGGCTGTCCAGTCAGGCGGGAGATGGTCTCGAAATCGGCGTCGGCATGCAGGACGGTGAGCTTGTGATGCCGAGCCGTCACCGCGATGAGGAGATCGACCGGTGAAGCGCATTGGTGCCACCCCTTGTCGGCCAATTCGCGCTGCAAGGTGCTCGTCTCGTGCCAAGCGGAATCAGGGATCCCGTAGTGCGGGAAGGTCTCTTGAAGGAGGTTGCCGGCCTCGTAGAAGGCCGGTCGGCCGCCGACGGCCCGAAGATACTCTTGTCTGACCGGCTCACAGATGCCGACGAGTCCGGCGCAGACTGTCTGGTCCCATTCCGCGCCGACCTGACCATGGTAGAAGCGGACAAAGCGCTGGTGTCGATGAGGTAGGGCTCTGTCACGCAACGGCCTGCTGCGCGCCGTCACCCTTGTCGATGGCTGAGAAGTCGATCTCTCCTTCGGAGACCATCGCACGCATGCGAGCCACAGCCGCTGCCCGCCTGCGTCGATCGACGATCTCTCGTATAGCGGTGTTCACGGTGTCTTTCTTGGACCAGGTGCCGAGCAGCTTTGCGGCTTCGGCCAAGGCTTCGTCATCGAGATCGATCAGAGTCTTCGTCATGCCACCGCCTTGTATATACGAATTCAGATCAGTAGATCAGGGGGCGTTGGCCCTGGCGATTCTCGAGGCACGGGTTCAGGGCGGGGGCGTAGCGCGTGGAGGGCGGCTCTGGGGTCGTCGGCGAAGAAGCGGATGACGCGGGCCTCGGCGCGGCGGCCGAGGGGGCGGACGGCGGTGATCGGTTCGGTCAGTTCGATGATCAGGTTGGTCTGGGAGGCCACCGCCACGGCCAGCCGGTCGTCCTCCACCCTGACCGTGCCGTTCTCGTTGAAATTGTGGACGTGCCGTACCTGGGCGATCCGCTCGCGCGGGACGCGCAGGTCGAAGAACGCGCCGTAGCGGATGCGCACCTCGTCGGCGGAGACGACGTGGGGCCGGGTGACGCAGGCCGTGATGACCGCGAGCACGATGAGGACCGTGTAGGCGTCGACCACCAGGATCACGGTGCGCAGGCCGGCCGGCGCGCCGAACGCCCGCAGCAGGATCTCCGCGCCCACCAGCTCCACGACCATCGCGCCCAGGAAGATCGTCATCGTGGAGGTCTGTGCGCGGGAGTAGGAGACGGCGGTGGCGCCATCGGGCACGCCGTCGCGGCGCCGCGCGACCCACAGGGCCAGGCTGACCATGCCTTTCAGGTCGAATCCCACGATCCGCCGCACCTGTTCGGGGACCAACCGGCGACAGGCCGTCCGCAACGCCGTCCGCCGGTTCGCGCCGGTCCGGCGCTCGGCTCCGAACAGCTGGTACAGCGCTGCCGTCTCCAGGATGAGCACCGCGACGACGGCCGCCTCGGCCAGCACGATCAGTGGGAGAGGCAGTGACACGCCGGACACGAGCAGGACCAGGAGCACCAACTCCATGGGGACCATGGCGAACAGCGCGGCGCGCGCGACCCTCAGCATCCTCGCTCCTTCAGCATGATCACGAGCAGTCGGAACACCTCGATCTGGGCGGGGGACACCTCGGCGTACATCATCCCCAGCCACTGCCCGCCGACCGTGTCCGAGCCGGTGCCGGGCGGGGGCAGGCTCGCGATCATCGCCGACGCCATCTCGTCCGGCAGGTGGGCGGCGAGGTCGGCGGCGAGCGTGGTGACGCGGGGGTCGCCGGGGTCGGCGTCGGCCAGCTCGTCCAACCGGGCGTAGAGGGCGTGCCCCCGCGCGACCGCGTCGGGCTCGGTGAGCGGGCGGAACAGCTCGACGAACTCGGCCCGGTCGGCAGGAGCGGCCACGGTGTCCAGCAGAGCCAGCAGCTCCCGGTCGATCGCCGCGGACTTCGAGCCCTCGGCAGGGAGATCACGCAGCACCGCCGCCATGTCGGACGACACCGTCGAGTCGGGATGCGGGTCCGCCTCCGCCAGCAACGCGGCCAGCCGGCTCCGTCTGACGCCGATCGACTCCTGCTGCCGGGCCAGGTCGGCGTCCAGCTCCAGGAGCATGTCCCGCAGCTCGCGGCCCTGGTCGTCGGCCAGTGCGTCGCGGATCTCGTCCAGCGACAGGCCCAGCTCGGCCAGCCGGCGTACGCGGGCGAGAGCCACCGCGTCCCGTAACCGGTACTCCCGGTAGCCGTTGGCCAGCCGTTCGGGCTCGGGGAGAAGTCGCAGGTGGTGGTAGTGGCGCACGGTCCGGGTGGACACCCCGACCAGCGCGGCAAGCTCGCCGATCCGCATGCCCCTCATTGGACACGTTGACGCCACGTCAAGGTCAAGTCGGCCGCCCGGCCGCGCAAGTCGATGGGCATTTCGAGGGTGAGGCGCGAGCCGTCCGGGAGCTCGGCGGCCAGGTCGCGCTGGTCGACCATGACGCGCTCACCCTGGGACGGGTCGCGGAAGCGGTGGCACGGGTGCCGCAGGGGTTCGGGCCGGTGTGGTGTCGCGGCTGGATGCTGGACGTCGAGGCGTACCACGCGCTGGAGAAGGCGCTCGGGCGGCGTGGTTGCCGGCTGCTGACCGGTTGGTGTGCGTATCGGTCGGGGCATGAGCTTCCCGGGTGGATCGACTGCTTCCGTGAGCTGACCCCGGCGACGGTCGTGGTGCCGATGACGCCGGGGGAGGCTCCGCCCGGCCCACGGGAGCTGGGCTCGCCGCCTTGCGGACCCGAGCCATCCGTTCACTGAGCGTGCGTGGGCGGGTGGCCGGGGCTGAGGTGCCTTCCCGGCGATCAGCCGCAGTCGCAACGCTGGCAGAAGGAGCTCTCGTGATCGCCGTTCACCCGGCAGCGCTTCGGGAATCGTGTAGGCGGGCCGCTGGCGGCGAGCAGGCGACGGGCGAAGGCGGCACAGGCGTCGCGAAAACCCGAGGGCTCGATGATGGTGAAGTCGGCGTCCAGGAAGGCGAGCTGGAGGATGAGCCATTCCCAGGAGTCGAGCCAGACGGTGACCCGGGTCTCCTGATCACCGACGCGCTGGATCTGCGCGTCCTGATATTTCAACGCGTCGGCGACCTCGTGCGGCTCCGCCCTCACCGCGAACTGGACGCGACGACGGTCGGCGTTCAGGCCCTGCCGGAGATAGGACAGGGCCGTGTCGGCCGGCAGCCCGCGGGCGGGGTGATGGACGCCGGTGCGTACGAGGTCGGTGACGCGGTCGATGCGGAACACCCGCCAGTCCCTCCTGTCCAGGTCCCAGCCCAGGAGGTACCAGCGCAGATGCAGGTGGATCTGCCGGTGCGGCTCCACCCGCCGCCGACCGGCCGTCCGGTGCTGGTCGGTGTAGTCGAACGACACGACCTCCCGGCCGCTGATCGCCTCGGCCAGACCGGCCAGGACCTCCGTGTTCACGCCGGGGGCGCGTTGCCGGCCGGTCTCCAGGCCGGCGCGCAGCGCGGTCGCGCGGGCACGTAGCCGCGCCGGGAGGAACTGGTCGAGTTTGCCGTAGGCGCGGGTGGCCGCGTCGTCGAGGGTCCCGTCCTCGTCCGAACTCGCGGAGGCGAGAGTGGCGAGACCGAGCAACGCCGCGATCGCCTCCTCGTCGTCGAGGACGAGCGGAGGCATCGTCCGGCCCGCCACGAGCCGGTAGTAGCCACCGGGCCCCGGTTGGGTCTCGACGGGATAGCCGTAGCCCCGCAGTCGTTCGACGTCACGGCGGACGGTGCGCGGGCTCACCGCCAGCCGGGAGGCCAGCTCTTCCCCGCTGAACGGCCGGCCCGTCTGCAGGGTCGACAGCAGGGCCAGCATGCGTCCGGTCACATCGGCCATGACCCCCATCATGCGGGCAATCGCGGTCAGGATCCGGCCACATCTGGTTCTACGGTCGGGAGCATGGTGAAGCGCAGCATCTCCATCAAGGGCGCCCGTACGAACAACCTCCGCCGCGTGGACGTGGAGGTCCCACGCGACCACCTCGTCGTCTTCGCCGGCCTGTCGGGGGCGGGCAAGTCGTCGCTGGTCTTCGACACGATCGCGGCGGAGGCCGGTTACCAGCTCAACGACACCTTTCCGCCGTTCACCCGGAACCGGCTGCCGAAGTGGACCCGTCCCGACGTGGAGCACATCAGCGGGCTCTCGCCGGTGGTGGTGATCGACCAGCGGCGCATCGGCGGCAACGCGCGCTCCACGCTCGGCACGATCACCGACACCTGGACCTACCTGCGGCTGTTGTACTCGCGACTCAGCGAGCCCCACGTGGGGGAGTCGAACCACTTCTCGTTCAACGACCCGGCCGGGATGTGCCCGAGGTGCTCGGGACTCGGCGAAGTCGTCGCCCCTGCCGTCGACCGTTTCCTCGACCTGGACAAGTCACTCCAGCAGGGCGCGATTCGGCTGCCAGGCTTCGGCGACGGGGGCTACTGGTACGCCAAGTACGCCGACATCGGGTCGTTCAGCCCGGACACGCCGCTGCGGGAGTGGAGCCAGGCCGAGCGGAACGCGCTGCTCTACGGCGGCGAGGCGGCGGCCGGGTTGGGGCACCGACCGCCCAAGGACTACGAGGGGGTCGTCGAGCGATTCGAGCGGATCTACCTGCACACCTCGGACAACACCTCCGAGCGCAAGCAGGAGACGACCCGCCGGTTCACCCGGTCCGAGGTCTGCCCGGACTGCGGGGGAGATCGGCTCAACGAGCGGTCCCGCTCCGCCACCGTTCTGGGACACACGATCGGCGAGCTGTCCCGCCTGGAGGTCGCCGAGCTCGCCGAACTCGTCCGGGGCATCGACGCGCCGCACGTCGCCCCCGTGGTGACCGCGCTGATCTCCAGGCTGGACGCCATGGACGCCATCGGGCTGGGCTACCTCACCCTGGCTCGGGCGACCACGACGCTGTCGGGCGGTGAATCCCAGCGCGTCAAGATCGTGAAGCATCTCGGCTCCAGCCTCACCGAGATGATCTACGTGTTCGACGAGCCCACGGTCGGGCTGCATCCGACCGACGTCGAGTCCGTGACGAGGCTGCTCGGGCAGTTGCGTGACAGCGGCAACAGCGTGCTCGTCGTCGAGCACGACCCCGCGGTGATGGCGGTCGCCGACCAGATCATCGAACTCGGTCCCGGCGCCGGGGCCGACGGGGGCAGGCTCGTCTTCCAGGGCGGCTTCGAGGAGCTCCGGCGCGCCGACACCTGCACCGGTCGCGCGCTGTCGCGGCCTCGGCCAGGCAAGCGGACTCCGCGTACGGCCAGGGGCACGATCACGATCACCGACGCGACGCGTAACAACCTGCGGCATGTCACCACCGGCATTCCCGTCGGCGTGATGACCGCCCTCACCGGCGTCGCGGGCTCCGGAAAGTCCAGCCTCGCCGCCGAGCTGGTCGAGCAGCACGAGGTCACCGTCATCGACCAGCGGCCGGTCAGCACCAACCGCCGGTCCACCCCCGTCACCTACACCGGCATCGCGCCGGCCATCCGCAAGCTGTTCGCCCGGCACAACGGTGTTCCCGCCGCGCTGTTCAGCGCCAACTCGGCAGGGGCCTGCCCCGAGTGCGACGGCCTCGGGATCGTGTACACCGACCTGGCCTTCATGGACGGTCAGGAAGCCGTCTGCGAGGTCTGCCAAGGGCGACGCTTCGTGCCCGAGGTGCTCGCCTACACCGTCGACGGGCTGTCCATCGCCGACGTCGAGGCTCTCTCCGTCGACCAGGCCAGGGACCGGTTGCCCGACAAGCACGTCGCCAAGGCCCTCCGGCACCTGTCAGAGGTCGGTCTCGGCTACCTCCGGCTGGGCCAGTCGCTGACCACCCTTTCGGGAGGGGAGTGCCAGCGCGTAAAGATCGCCAAGGAGTTGCGCGACACCGAACAGCCCACCGCCTACCTGCTCGACGAGCCCACGACCGGCCTGCATCCCAGCGACATCGACACCTTGCTCCGCGTGCTGGACGCGCTGGTCGAGCAGGGGCACACCGTGGTGGTGATCGAGCACAACCTGGACGTCGTCCGCCACGCCGACTGGTTGATCGACCTGGGGCCGGGTCCCGGCAGGCACGGCGGGAACGTCATCTACGAGGGCCCCGTCTCGGGCTACACGTGGGAGGCCGGCACGCCGACGGCACGAGCACTCGCGGCCCACGATCGGGCGGGCCTGGGCCGAGGCGGTTCGGGGCGCACCGGCGCCTTGGCGGTACGCTGAGCGTGCGTGGGCAGGTCGCCGGGGCTGACGGGCCTTCCCGGCGATCAGCAGCAGTCGCAGCCGCAGCCGTCCTCGCCCGAGCCGCACGAGCAGCAGTTGCCGCAGTCGCAACAGCAGTCGTAGCCGGAGCAGTCGCAGCGCCGGCAGAAAGAGCTCTCGTGATCATCGTCCCAGGCGGGCCGATACAGGCCGCAGGTGCAGCAGGTCAGCGCGGCGCACGCCAGTGACAGCAGCCCGCCGGGGTCCCGCTTCGGTGGCAGCCCACCCGGCGGCGCGCCGGGTTCAGGTCCGGGAGAGTGGCCGGGGCCGTGCGTCCCGGCGGTGGCGAAGGCCCGGGAGACGGCCCTGCCGGTCTCCCGTACCAGCAGGGCCCGCGTCAGTCCGGGCTGCGGCAGGTCCAGCTCGGCCACGGCGGCGCGCAGATCGGCGTGCGCGGCGTCGCAGTGGCGGCGCGCTTCGTCCAGGTCGGTGCCGGTGGCGGCCAGCGGGTTGTACGCCCCGGACGCACGGTCGTCGGCCAGGTCCTCCACCGCGTCGATCAGGTGTGCCAGCCTCCCGAACCCGCGCCCCGCCGCCTCCAGGGCCTCCTGGTTGTGCGGCTTTCCGGTGAGCACCGCGGTGTGCGCGAACGCGGCGGCCACGGCGTCCTCGGTGGGCCTCGTCAACTCCGGTAACCCGCGCGTCGCGACGCTCCCTGAGGCCGGGCCGCGTTCCAGAAGGGCCTGGCGACGGGCCGCCTCGGTCAGGGGAGCGGGATCGAACCCCAGCGTGGCGGCCGTGACGGTGCCGGCCGAGGACCAGCGGCGCGCCAGGCGGGTGGCGCCGGCGGCCACCGGGCGGCGAGCGTAGACGCCATCGCCGTCCGCCACGTGGTCGCGCATCTTTCCGGCGGCCAGGAGCAGCGACACCGAGGCCGCCAGCCGTACCCCCTCGGCCTCGACCACGTCGGCGCCCTTGAAGCCGCGCAGCGCGCACGCGCCCGCCCGACGGCGCGGCGCGGACGCGGGCGACTGGGCCTCGGTGAGGACGGACACGAGCAGGCCGTCGTAGTTGGTGACCAGGCGGGACAGCTGTCCGTGTTCGTCGCGGAGCGCCAGGCAGAGCCCGCACAGGTGGCCCATCCAGTCCGCGTAGAGCCCCTTGCGCATGACATGCTGACACGGGCGGACAATGCCGAACATACGTCCCCTTTGGTGCGTATTGCGGAGCCAACCGTAGCATCGGGCCGGTAGGAGCATGGTGGTGCGAGCGCCTACCTTGGGGGCATGCGCCTGACCGCCTTCACCGACATCTCGCTGCGGATCGTGATGCGCCTGGCCGTGGTGCGCGGCGACGAGCTGCTGACCACGCGGGCGGTCGCCGACGCGCTCGCGGTGCCGTACACACATGCCGCCAAGGCGGTGGCGCGGTTGAGCGAGCTGGGGCTGGTGGAGGCCAGGCGGGGGCGCGGCGGTGGGCTGCAGCTGACCGCGGAGGGGCGGGGCGTCACGGTGGGCTCACTCGTGCGGCGCCTGGAGGGCGAGCACGAGGTGGTGGGGTGCGAGGACGCGCTGATGCCGTGCCCGTTGCGGGCGGCCTGCCGCCTGCGCGGCGCGCTGCGCCAAGCGCAGGAGGCATTCTACGCCTCGCTCGACAGGCTCACGGTCACCGAGCTGGTGACCGAGCCGACCGGGCCGGTGCTGCTCACGCTGACCACCCCTCCCGGGTGAGGGACCGGCCATCGGCCCTTTTAATATGCATTCCAGATGCCAATTATCTGGAGGTTCCCCCATGCTGTCCGCGGAAAGCGCCGCGATCATCAGGGCCACCATCCCCGCCGTGGGCGCGTCGCTCGACACGATCACCACGAGGTTCTACGAGACCATGTTCGGTGACCGTCCCGAGTTGCTCGACGGGCTGTTCAACCGTGGCAACCAGCGCAGCGGCGAGCAGCGCAGGGCACTGGCCGGGTCCATCGCCTCGTTCGCCGGGGCGCTTCTGGCCAACCCGAACGAGCGTCCCGACGCCCTGCTCGCCCGCATCGCGCACAAGCACGCCGCCGTCGGCATCACCGACGACCAGTACGTGATCGTGCACAAGTACCTCTTCGCCGCCATCGTCGAGGTGCTCGGCGAGGCCGTCACGCCGGAGGTCGCCGCGGCCTGGGACGAGGTCTACTGGCTGATGGCCGGCGCCCTGATCGCGATGGAGGCCCGCATCTACGCCCACGCCGGCGCGCAGGACGGCCGCACCTGGCGGCCGTGGCGGGTCGCCGAGCGCCGCGAGGAGACCGCCGACGTCATGTCGCTCCTGCTCGCGCCTGTCGGCGACGACCCCGTGCCGCCCGCGCTGCCCGGTCAGTACGTCAGCGTCCAGGTGCTGATGCCCGACGGAGTGCGCCAGCTGCGGCAGTACACGCTGTCCGGTTACGGCGCCAACGGGCTGCGGCGGATCACCGTCAAGCGGGTGCGCGGCGAGGGCGCACCCGAGGGCGAGGTGTCCAACCTGCTGCACGCCACCGTCAAGGAGGGCGACGAGCTGATCCTGTCCGCGGCGTTCGGGGACGTGACGCTCCCCGAAGGCGAGGCGCCGCTGGTGTTCGCCTCGGCCGGCATCGGCTGCACCCCCATCACGGCCATGCTCCAGCACCTGGCCGACACCGGCAGCACCCGCCGCGTGCTGTCGCTGCACGCCGACCGGTCCGCGTCCGACCACGCGCTGCGCGAGGACATGGAGTCGCTGACCGCCGCGCTGCCCGGCGGCCAGAAGATCTTCTGGTACGAGGACGGCGACCGCGGTGTGGCCGGCCGGATGGACCTGGCCGAGGTCGAGATCCCCGCCGGCGCGGTCGCCTACCTGTGCGGTCCGTTGCCGTTCATGCGGGACGCGCGGGCCCAGCTCATCGGGGCGGGAGTGGCGCCACGCGACATCCACTACGAGGTGTTCGGCCCTGACCTGTGGCTTCCGGCCTCCTGAACCGGGACCAACGGCCCTACGGGCCCCGATCCGGCGACCGGCACCCTGGAAGAGGCGAGACGACGGATCGAGGCCGGAATGTGCAACTACTGCGGGTGCCGGGACTTCCCGCTGATCGGCAGGCTCTCCGAGGAGCACGTGCGGATCAGTGAGCTGGCCGGCGCGCTGCGCCGGGCCATCAGGGCGACCCGGTACGACGAGGCCCTCCCGCTGCTCGACCCGCTGCTGGCCGAGCTGCTCCCGCACACCGCCGACGAGGAGCGCGGCCTGTTCGCCGAGTTGCGCGCGGAGGGGTCGCTGGCCGACGAGGTCGAGCGGCTGTGCGGTGAGCACGCCGACATCCACGGCGTGCTCACGGGCATCGACCGCGCGTCGCCGGACTGGCCACGGGTGCTGGGAGCGCTGGAACTGCTGCAGCGGCACATCGACAAGGAGGAGCACGGCCTGTTCCCCGCGGCGGTCATCATGCTCCCCATCCCCGCCTGGGAGCGCATCACCACCGAGTCCGCCCGCTGACCGGGGGGACAGCTGACCTACCGGACGTGGGCTCCGGCACTCGCGCGTCATCGAGGAAGGGTCGAGGCGACCTCCCCGTCGGCGCCATCGGGATGGCGTGTGAGTGGAGGCCGCCTCGGTGTGCGACTTGAGAGGGCTGGTCTACCACCAACCACCGCCCCAGTCGTCCCAGTCGTCCCAGTTGTTCCAGTGACCCCAGCCACCGCCCCACCAGCGCCTACGGTGGCAGAAGCGACGGCGACGCCAGCGGCGGCCGCAGCCGCCCCCATACGTCCTTGTCATGATTCCTCCCCCATTGGCCTTCTTCCTCAATTTGGACGCTAACACCCAGATAGGGATAAATCACGGCGTGTGGTTGAGGTTTCAACGAGGCTTGACCGGCATATTCAGTACGACGGGCCGCTCGTCGCCTCAGGCGGGGTTGAAGCGGAAGTACTGGCCGAACGACCAGCGCTGCCGGAGGGCGCCGGAGATCTGGACCACCTGCTCGATGTCGAAGTCGACGAGCCGGTGCGCGCCGGGCACCGCCGCCGCCCGGTCCGGGTCCCAGTCGATGCGGGCGCGGCCGGTCAGGTGCAGGGCGTGACCCCCTTCCCAGTCGAGAAAGAGCAGGCCGCAGCGCGGGTCGAGGGCGAGGTTGCCCAAGGTCATGTACATCGAGTTGCCGATGTAGTCGGGCCAGGTCAGCCGCCGGTCGCCGGTCAGGGTGACGAACCCGGGGTTTCCGCCGCGGTGCGAGGCGTCGGAGCCCAGGCCGGCGACGTGGGTGCCGACGAAGAACGTGTCTGCCGCGACGATCCACCGCCGTTGGGCGGGGGTCGGCTCACGCGTGACGTGCACGGTCCTGCTCGCCGCCCGGACCTCGGTCTCGGTCACCGTACGGGTCTGGATGTACTTCGGGCAGTTGGAGTAGACCTGCTCGGTGCGTACCGTGAGCCGGTCGCCCTCCTCGCGGGCTCGGCCGTTGACCCGCATCCTCTTGCGGCTGGCCGGCTCGATGGCGAGCATCCCGATGTCCCGTTCGGTGGCGAACCGTCCGGCGAGCGGGTCGCCGTCGCCGGGCAGCCGGTCGGCGACGACCGTGCGGTCGTCGGGTGCGGTGACGAACCCGGGCGGGCCGGTGAGCACACCGGCCCAGACCGCCCCGCTCGCATCGGCGGCCGCGATCACCAGCAGGTGCTGCCGGCTGAGGAACTCGGCGGCCACCGGGGGGATGACGGCGCCGACAGTGTCCGACCCCCGGCCGTCGGCGGCGAGGCCGGCGCGCTGCCGTACCGCACGTTCGCCCGCGTGGAACATCGGGGACTCCTTTTCGCTCGCGGGGCCGGAGCAGGCGAGACCCGGCCCGGGTGGGTCGGTTAGAAGAAGCCACAGGTCGGCGCGCCCTGCGTGGGGGCCGGCGCGGTGCCGGCTCCGGCCGGGGCGAAGATCTCCAGGCGAATGCCGTCCGGGTCGGTGAAGAACACTCCGCCGGAGCTCGCGCCTTCGCCGTGCGGGACGACCCCGTCGTAGACCAGCTCGGCGCCGAGCTCGCGCAGGGTGGTCTCGGCGCGGCGGACCGCGTCGATGTCGGCCACCTGGAACGACAGGTGATGGAGTCCGGGGAGGCCGGTGGCGAACGTGCCGTCGCTCTGCTGCCACAGCGTGATCAGCAGAGTGCCTTCGCGGCCGAGGAAGGCGAACCTGCGGTCACCGTCGGTCTGCGCGCCGACGACCTCCAGGCCGAGGACCTGACAGTAGAAGGCGGTCGAGCGGGCCAGGTCGGTCACGTTCAACCCGACGTGGCCGGTCTGCAGAGTGGGCGTGCTCATGTGGCGACTCCAGGAGCTCATGGGAGGAAGGTCGGCCGATCCGTTCTAATGGCCGACATGAGGGCGTGACGTTAGAATGCAGCATGGCTCTAACGGAGTCAACCTGCGGATACCATGAGAAAATGGATGTGGCCAATCTCGCCGACGGTGGTGCCCCGGTCCTGGGCGAGCCGTTGCCGCTCGAGTTCGGCAACACCGTCTACGCGGTGCGAGGGCGTCCCCGTGACGGCCTGGAGACCGCCGAGCACCTCGCCGCCTGGCTCCGAGACGTGCGCGCCCGCCTGGCGGTCGCCCTCTCCGACGACGACCTGCGCGGCGTGACCGACGACGACCTGATCTCCGGGCGGGAGCTACGCGACGCCATCCGGCTCCTGGCGGACGCCGCCGTGGCCGGGCAGGACGCCGACCCCGACGCGGTCGCCACGCTCAACCGCCACGCGCGACAGACTCCGCGATGGCCCCAGTTGCGCATCACACCTGAGCCGCACGTGGCGGTGGGCACGGCGGGCCGGTCGGTCGCGGCCGTCCTCACCGCGCTCGCCGAGGACGCGATCCACCTCTTCGGCGGGCCACTGCGCCACGAGATCCACGCCTGTCACGGCCCCGGCTGCGTGCTGTACTTCGTCCGCGACTCGTCACGGCGCGAGTGGTGCTCGCCCGGCTGCGGCAACCGCGCGCGGGCGGCCCGCCACTACGCCAAGGTACGCAAGGTCTGAGCCCCGGCCGGCCGGTGGGTCAGCGGAGCCGTTCGGCCAGGAAGTCCTCCCAGGTGCGCTCGCCCACGGTGGCCCCTTCGAGGGTCGGATTGGCGCTGCTGGTGGTGCTGGAGACGTTGTCGCCGGCCGAGCGGCTGGCGTTCGTGCTGCACGACATGTTCGCCGTGCCGTTCGAGGAGATCGCCCCGATGGTCGAGCGGTCGCCGGACGCGGCCAGGCAACTGGCGAGCCGTGCCCGCCGCCGGGTGCGGGGGCAGACGCCCGTGCCCTGGCGCTTCCTCGCCGGATCGGCGTCATCTGGTAGCGGATCTGTCCGATAATCGTCGGACGTGCGTGAGTGGTCGTGGGGATCGCGTGGCGAGTGCCCCGAGAACCATGAGAAACCCATCTAAAGTTAACCGCATGCACTAGTTTGGCAACTGTGAGTAATGCAGACGTCGCCGGTGCGCCCGTGATTCGCCGGGCCGTCGTTCGGGTGCTGCGGCGCATCGGCCGGCGGGGGGCCTCGCTGGCGTTCGTCGGCCTGCTGGGCCTGGCCATCGCCGCGTCTCTGGAGTTCGTGCCGGTCGAGCAGCTCGGCACTCCCGCCTACGCCACCCTGTCCGCTGTCGCTCCGCTGAAGGTCTGGGCGCTGGTCTGGGGTCTCACCGGCGCGCTGTGCCTGGTGCAGATGTTCATGCGTTCCGACCGGGTGGCCTTCGCCGTCGCGACCGCCCTCCTCCTGCTGTACGGCCTGATCTATCTGATCTCGACGTTCACCGGCGACAATCCGCGAGGCTGGGTCGGCGGCGCCGTGTGGCTGGCCTTCGGCGGCTGGATCGCGCTGATCGCCACCTGGCCCGAGGCCGTCACGGTCGATCGGCTGCCGGGCGACGCGACGGACCCGGCGGTGGTCATCGTCGCCGACGCCGCCGGAGTCATCCGGTCGTGGAACCCTGAGGCGGCGGCCATGTTCGGCTGGACCACCGAGGAGGCGGTCGGGCGGCCGTTGACGATCCTGATGCCGTCCCGTTTCCGCGACCAGCACACCGCCGCGCTGTCCCGGGTGTGCTCCGCCGGCCGCTCCGACCTGGCCGGGCGCGTCATCCCGGTGGCGGGCCTGCACCGCGACGGCACGGAGTTCGCGATGACCCTCACCGTCAACGCCTGGCACAGTGCCGACGGCATCACCTACACAGGAGTCATCCGACCGGCAGGAGGTCGCAGTGTCCGGGCTGAGTGACATCATCGTCCAGCTCGCCATCGCCATCGTCCCGCTTGGCGTGGCCTATCTGGCGTTCCGCTCCGCGACCGACGCCAACAAGAAGACGCAGCAGACCGCGCTGCAGCAGGCCGAGCGCCAGGCCGAGTTAGAGCGTTCCAAGGTCGACGCCGAAGCGTTCACCCGCGCCAAGACGATCTACGAAGCCGCGCTCACCCAGATGGAGCAGCAGGTGGCCCGGGTGCAGAGCCAGGCCGAGCAGTTCAGCACCGACCTGATCGCCGAACAGACCACCGCCACCGCGATGGGCGGCCAGATCCGCCAGCTCCAGGCGCAGATCCGCGCCCTCGAGCGCACCGTGGCCGCGTTGCGGGCCCAGCTCATCTCGGCGGGGCTCTCCCCGGTGCCCGCCTCCGACCCCACCGGCCCCTTCTCGATCAGGCGCTCGCCGCGCACCCGGTTCTCGGAGTGACGCGCGGTGCACGCGCTCCGGCCCCGGCCAGGGGAGTTGCGGCTCCCGTAGGGGGAGGCGCGAAGGTGGGGGCATGCACGGCGACACGCTCCACTCGATCGGTGATCTGGCCCGGCGGACCGGGCTGACGGTCAAGGCCATCAGGTTCTACTCCGACAGCGGGATCGTGCCGCCGACCGACCGCGGCCCGGCCGGTCACCGCCTCTACGACAGCGACGCCGTCGCCCGCCTGGACCTCGTACGAACGCTGCGCGACCTGGGAGTGGGCCTGCCCGCGATCCGCAGGATCCTGGACCGGGAGATCTCACTCGCCGAGGTGGCCGCCGCGCACGCCGACGCCCTGGCGGTGCAGATCCGCACCCTGCGCCAGCGGCGCGCGGTGCTGACGGCGGTGGCCAGACGCGGCGCAGACCCTGAGGAGGCGCATCTCATGCACCAGCTGGCGAGGCTTTCGGAGGACGAACGCCGGCGGCTGATCGGCGAGTTCCTCGACGCCGTCTTCGGCGGTCTGGACGACGGCGCCGGATTCGCCGGGATCAGCCGCTCGATGACCCCCGAACTGCCCGACCACCCCGAGCCCGAGCAGATCGAGGCGTGGGTGGAGCTGGCCGAGCTCTCGCAGGACCCGGACTTCCGTGCCAGTGTCCGGCACCTCGCCGAGCACCATGCGGCCGAGCGAGCCCAGGGCGACACCCGGATCCCGCGCCGTGACTCCGTCGCGATGGTCCGTGACCACGTCGGCCCGGCCCTCGCGGCGGGCATCGACCCCGTCTCACGCCGGGCCGATCCGGTCGTCGCGGCGGTCACCGCCGACTACGCGCGTGTCTTCGGCTGCCCCGACGACGCCGCCCTGCTGGCTCACCTGGAGAGGGCGAACGACCCGCGCAGAGAGGTGTATCTGCGGCTGCTGGCGGTGGTCAACGGCTGGCCGGCTCCGGAAAGCCTGACGCCGGCGTTGGACTGGTTCATCCGGGCGTCGCGGGCCCGGGGGTAGGTGGGGGACCGCCGTCGAGGGGGCGTCGGACCGGTGGACAGACGCCCGGATGATCTGTCAGTATTTTTCGTATGATCATCGGAAAGGACGACGCCACCCTCATATGGTGAGCGTTCTCGTGCAGCGGGAAGCTGCCGAAATTCGCGAAGAATGGCTGGGCCGGGCGTTGTCGACGCTGCCCGCCGACCGTCCGGCCGCAGAGGCCGCCATCTCCGAGCTCTATCTCCTGATCGGGCTCGCTCCGCCACGTTTTCACTGGGTCTCGTCACCGGTCATGGCCCTGGCGACCATGCCTCCGGGTGTGCGCCCGCGGCCCTCCGAGAGCATCGAGCGGGTGTCCGAGTGGCCGGTGCCGGCCAAGCTCGCGTTCCTGATGAGGACGCTGTGCCACGAACTCGACGTCCAGGTCAAGTGGGTCCAGCAGCCGCTGGATCAGCTGATCCGGGCGCAGGTTCGCCGCTCGCTCTCACGATCCATTGACAGCTCGCTCACCATGCCGCTCCGGGCGGCGCACAACGCGCCGTACCGGATGGGCACCTGGTACGGAGTGCAGTGCGCCTCCTGGATAGCCCACTACGACGCCCTGCGCCGGGCGGCCGGCGTGGTCTTCACCCCCGAGCAGAGCCGGTGGCTCGATCTCTGGGCGGCGGTGACCGGGATATGCGGCTGGTGGTGGCCCCGTGAAGACGTGTGCGTCATCTCCGAGCGGCCCGTCGCCCTGCGCACGGAGGTGTGGGGCGACGACGGTGAGGTGCGCCCGCACTGCTCGGACGGTCCCGCGGTGCGTTACTCGGACGGGTGGGACGTCCACGTCTGGCACGGGACCCGGGTGCCGGCCTGGGTGATCACGGATCCCGGTGTCGAGCGGATCGCGCGGGAGGCCAACGTCGAGATCAGGCGGTGCGCGATCGAGCGCATCGGCTGGGCGGCCTACATCGACCGGGCCGGGCTCCGGCTGGTCGCCACCGCGCCCGACCCCGGCAACCCCGGCTCCGAACTACGGCTCTTCGACATGCGCGCGGAGACGAGGGTGCTCCTGACCGTCAACGGGTCCGTCGAACGCGACGGGCACCGCCGGAAGTACGGGCTGACCGTGCCGGGTTTCCTCGACGATCCCGTCGAGGCCGCCGGCTGGACCTACGGGCTGTCCGCCGCGCAGTACTCCCTTCTCCTACGCCGAACCTGAGGTGAATTCCTTGACAGTGACTCTCGCTTCGCTCTCCCAGCAGACCGGACTCGCCGTGCTCGACCACCTCGAACGGTCGGTGCGCATCCCCGTCGTCGACGGGCTCCAGGCCCAGGGCGACCTCATCGTCATCCCTTACGCCGTCGTCGCCTCGTCGGTGACGTTCTGGCCGGACCGCGGCTGGACGGACGTGCCCTCGGAAGGGGTCGAACTGCTCCGCGGAGCGGCCGGGGGCAACCCGCACACGCTCGTCGCCGACCCCGGCACCTGCCGGTGGACGACTCGCGTGCTGGACTCCGAATGGCTGGCGATCGGGGTCTTCGAGACCTCGGCCCCGGCCTATCTGCTGCATCCCGAGCACGGTGCCACGGGCTGCGCGCCGGGGACGTACGTCGTCCGGCGGCAGCGCGAGCGCGACGGGCAGCGGGCGCGCGTCGTCGCGGACTGATTCAGTGACCCGCTGGTTCGCCGACAGCGTGCCGCGATCACACCAGCGGGCTCGTCGCTGATTCCTAGTTGTACTTGTACAGCCTGGTGGCCACCTGGTGGTCGTCGTCGAACACCGAGGCACGGTACATGCTGATGGCGAGGTCACCGTGTTCGGCCTTCCCGCAGGTGTTGACCCCGGCCAGCTGGTGGATCTCGTAGCGGGCCGTCGGGTCGCCGCCGACGAAGTATTCGGCCCGCGCCTGGTGCTCGTCGGCGCCCGTGTCACACGCGAAGACGAACGTGTTCTTCTCGGCGAAGCAGGTGCTGGCGGCGCCTCTTGTCGACACGCAGATCGCGGACCTGGCCCGGGCGCCGGCCGGGGTGACGCGTGTATCTCTTTTCACCGGATATTTGGTGACGTCGCGGACTGTCTTCCATCGGCTGACCTTGACCCGTCTGTCGCCTTTGTACAGTGCCGCTCTGAACGTGATGGTTTTGCCGATTTCGCGGCTTCCGCGAATCTCGCCTTCGCGGGCGAGATTGTGAATGACGTACTTCGTGCCCAGGTAGCCGTTCAGGTAGTACTCGACCGCGGGATGGAGCCGGTCGTTCCTCGTGTCCTCGATCGAGACGCCCGGCCGGCTGCTCTCGTCGTCTCCCACGCAGGCCGCCGCGCCCCTGACCCGTACGCATTCGGGCTCGTCGGCGCGGGTCTCGCCGGTCTCGGCGGGCGTCGCGACCGTGGCGGGCGCCGCCGCGGGCGCCTCGCCCTCGGGACGGGCCGCACCGCTCGCCGCGGCTCCCTCGACGCCGAAGGCCATGGCGGCGAGTACGGCCACTACCAAGGATCTGCCTAAAGTCACTTTGGCCTCACCAGGATCAGGAGTCACGAAGTTTCGTGAGTGTGACGCACAGAGCCCTTTATATGGTTCCGAATGCGGACCAACGGACCTTTCCGGGCGCCTTTCCTCTGTGTCGGTGATGCGCGGTTTAAGCACCCGTCAACCTCCGGTAAACCTAGAAGGTCGAACGAAAAGGGGGCCCGAGTGGCGAAGGCGCTTGACCTGCTCCGCTCCGACCCGCGGACCGCGGGCTGGCTGGCCGGCGTGGAGGCCGGCGACTCCCCGGAGGTCGAGATCGTCCTGCCGGATCCCGGCACCCTGCTCGACCTGGCCGTGCCGCACGAGGACGTCAACGAGCTCGTCGCGCTGGCCGGCGAGCTGCGGGCCGACCCGGAGCTGTGGTGGCTGCTGCGACGCTGCGTCCACCGGCTGACGGCCGCCATCGGGACGATCGGCGACGCCTTCGACCTGCCCTGCCTGCCAGATGGGCTGGGCCCCATCGGCCGCTACTTCCCCGCCTACGTGTTCGCCGCCACGCTCCCCTACGTCCGGGCCTACCACCGCGAGAGGGGAGTGCCGGCCGACGTGTCGCGGCACACCCTGGCCGACCTCGGCCGCAACCTGGCCCTGCACCGCAGGCGGCACGGCACCGGCGGCGTGCTGCAGCCCTTCTGGATCAAGCTGCACTTCCGGGGCGAGCTCTACCAGCTGGGCCGCCTGCAGTTCCAGCGCGGGACGCTCGGCCGGCGCACCGGGCAGGCGGTCGCCGCGGCCCTGCCGCTAGGTCCCGGAGACCCCGCCCTGCACCTGCACATTCCCGACTTCTACGGCCCGCTGACCCAGGCGGCCTGCGACGACTCGCTGGCCCGCGCCCGCGAGTTCTTCCCGCGCCACTTCCCCGAGGAGAAATACACCGTCGCCACCTGCGACTCCTGGTTGCTCGATCCACAGCTGCGCGACCACCTGCCGGAGACCTCGAACATCGTCGGGTTCCAGCGCCGCTTCCGCCTCGGTCATCGGCCCGAGCACCCCCACGACAGCGGGCCGATCGAGTTCGTCTTCGGCGATCCCGACCTGAAGCCGGACGCGTTGGCCCCTCGCACCACACTGGAGCGCGCGATCGTCGATCACCTGCGGGACGGCGGCCACTGGTACGGCGGCAACGGGTGGTTCCCGCTCTGAACCGTCCCGCTCTGAACCGTCCCGCTTAACACGGTGTGCGAATCCGCTCGAAGCGGGATCATGTGGGCATGCTGTCCATCTTCGCCGCGGTCCTGGCCGCCCTCGCCCTCCTGCTGAACGGCGTCATGGCGGGCATCTTCTACGCGTTCTCCAACTCCGTCATGCCGGGCCTGAACGCCGTGGATCCCGCGCAGGCGCCCACCGTCATGCGCAGCATCAACCGGAAGATCCTCAACCCGGGATTCCTGCCGGTCTTCACGCTCTCGCCGCTCGCCTCCGCGGGCGCCGGCCTGCTCCTGCTGCTCGACGGCCAGACCGCCGCCGCGACCTGGTTCTTCGCGGCGGGCGTGGTCTACGCGCTGGGCGCGTTCCTGCCGACGGCCGCGCTCAACGTGCCGATGAACAACGCCCTGGACGCCGACCGGCTGGACTGGGCGGCGTACTCGCCGCGCTGGACCCGCTGGAACACGGTCCGCGCCGCCGCGAGCGTCGCCGCCCTGCTGCTGATCGGCGCGGGGCTGTACGTGTGGCGATGATCGGTACGGTCGAGCCGATCACATGTTGATCATGTGGCCGGACAGGCCGTGGATCGCCTCCTTGACCGCCTCGCCGAGGGTCGGGTGGGCGTGCACGTTGCGGGCGACCTCATGGACGGTGAGGTCCCACTGCTGGGCCAGCGTCAGCTCGGGCAGCAGCTCGGTCACCTCGGGGCCGATCAGGTGGGCGCCGAGCAGCTCGCCGTACTTGTCATCACTGATGATCTTGACGAAGCCGGTGGTGTCGCCCAGGCCGTGAGCCTTGCCGTTCGCCGTGAACGGGAACTTGGCCACCTTCACGTCGTAGCCCAGGTCGCGGGCCTGCGCCTCGGTGTAGCCGAAGCTGGCCACCTGCGGCTGGCAGTAGGTGGCCCGCGGGATCATCACGTAGTCGAGCTCCATCGTCTCGGCGTCGCCGATGGTCTCGGCCGCGATGATGCCCATCGCCTCGGCCGCGTGGGCCAGCATGAGCTTGGCGGTGACGTCGCCGATGGCGAAGATGTGCGGCACGTTGGTCCGGCAGCGGCCGTCGATCGCGATCGCGCCCCGGTCGGTCAGGGCCACGCCGGTCTTCTCCAGCCCGTAGCCGTCGACCCGCGGCGCGAAGCCGATCGCCTGCAGCACCTTGTCGGCCTCGAGCACCTGCTGCTGCCCGTCGCGGCTGACGGTCACCTTGACGGAGGAGCCGGTGTCGGTGATGTCCTCCACGCGGGTCGAGGTCAGCACCTCGATGCCGAGCCGCTTGTAGCGCTTGGCCAGCTCGGCCGACACCTCCTCGTCCTCCAGCGGCACCAGCCGGTCGAGGAACTCCACGATCGTCACCTTGACGCCGTAGTTGCGCAGCACGTACGCGAACTCCACGCCGATCGCGCCGGCGCCCGCGATGATGATGCTGCCCGGCAACTGCTCGGAGAGGATCTGCTCCTCGTACGTCACCACCCGCTCTGACAGGCTGGTGCCCGGGATCAACCTGGTGGTGGCGCCTGTAGCGATGATGCAGTGGTCGAAGGTGACGGTCTCGCCGTTGATCTGGATCGTGTTGGCGTCCAGGAAAGTGCCACGGCCGTCGTACTCGGTGATGGCGTTCTTCTTCATCAGGTAGTGGACGCCCTTGACCCGGCCGTCGGCCACCTTGCGGCTGCGCGTGTAGGCGGCGCCGTAGTCGAAGGTCACCTCGCCGCTGATGCCGAACGTCTTGGCCTCGTTGTGGAAGATGTGGGCCAGCTCGGCGTTGCGCAGCAGCGCCTTGGACGGGATGCATCCCACGTTCAGGCAGACGCCACCCCAGTATTTCTCCTCGATGACCGCTGCGCGCAGCCCGAGCTGGGCGGCGCGGACCGCGGCCGTGTATCCTCCTGGACCCGCGCCGAGAACGACGACGTCATAGTGAGAGCTCATGAGTCGGACCATACCGCCCGCCCGGCTCTACCCCTGACCGCCGCCCTCGCCCTGATGTCCTGCCCCCTGTCGTGCTCCGGCCGATGATCTGGCGAGCAGCTTCCGGACGTGGTCGCACAGCACGCGGGCCTCGTTGTGCTCGGTGTCCTTGGCCGCGTAGAGCAGCGTCACCGGGCCGCGCCTGGCGGCGTCCAGCAGCGGCCGCAGGGCGTCGGGATGCTGGTCGAGCTGGGCCCGGTAGCGCGAGGCGAACTCCTGGTAACGCTCGGGGCGGTGACCGAACCACTGGCGCAGCTCGGTCGCGGGCGCGAGATCCTTCAGCCAGCCGTCCAGGTGCAGGTCGGCCTTGCGGACGCCGCGCGGCCAGAGCCGGTCGACGAGGAACACCGTCCCCTCGGCGGGTTCGTGGTCGTAGACGCGTTGGATTCTGACAGGTCCCATACAGGTCGCGTACCCGGGCGGGCCGCGATCATCGCGCGCGACGCCGGGTTGGTAGCCTGACCTCTTGATGTATCGCCTCGTATTCACGCAGGTCTTGCGACGTTTCGACGCCGAGGCCGTGCACCACCTGACCGTCCGGGCCCTCGCGGTCCTCTCGACGCTGCCGCTGGCCAAGCGCCTGCTGCACCGGCGCCTCGCGCCGCGTGACCCGGCCCTCCGGATCAGCGCGTTCGGCGTGCACTTCCCCGGGCCGCTTGGGCTGGCCGCCGGCTTCGACAAGGACGCGGCCTGCGCCGAGGGCATCGCGGCACTCGGCTTCGGCCACGTCGAGGTCGGCACCATCACCGCCCACGGCCAGCCCGGCAACCCCCGGCCACGGCTGTTCCGGCTGGTGCGGGAGCGGGCCGTCATCAACCGGATGGGCTTCAACAACGAGGGGGCCGCCGCCGCCGCCCGCCGCCTGCGCCGCCCGCGCGGGCTGCCGGTCGTGGTGGGGGTCAACATCGGCAAGACCAAGGTCGTGCCGGAGGCGGGGGCCGTGGCCGACTACGTGGAGAGCGCCAAGGAGCTGGCGCCGCTGGCCGACTACCTCGTGGTCAACGTCAGCTCGCCCAACACGCCCGGGCTGCGCGACCTGCAGGCCGTGGAGCTGCTCCGGCCGCTGCTGAGCGCGGTCAAGGAGGTCGCCGACGGCACCGCCCGCCGCACCCCGCTGCTGGTGAAGATCGCCCCCGACCTGGCCGACGACGACGTGGACGCGGTGGCCGACCTGGCGCTGGAGCTGGGCCTCGACGGCATCATCGCGACCAACACCACGATCAGGCACGGCGGCGAGACCGGCGGCCTGTCGGGGCGGCCGCTCAAGGAGCGTTCCCTGGAGGTGCTGCGCCGGCTGCGGGCCCGCGTCGGCGACCGGCTCACCCTCGTCTCCGTGGGGGGTGTGGAGGACGTCGACGACGTGTGGGAGCGGCTGCTCGCCGGGGCCACGCTCGTGCAGGGCTACACCGGCTGGATCTACGGCGGTCCGCTGTGGGCCTCGCGCATCCACCGGCAGCTGTCACGCCGCGTACGCCGCCACCGCCTGACCTCCATCACCGAGATCATCGGCCGCACCGCCTGAGACCGCACCGCCTGAGACCTGAGACCGCGCTGCCTGAAACCGGTGGCGCGGTACGGCGGCGTGGCGCGGGTCCTAGGGTTGGACGGTGAACTTCCCACTCGCTGACGGCGTCGTCCTGCGTCCGGTCGCGGCCGACGACGCGGAGGCCCTCGCCGAGGCGTACACCCGTAACCGTGAGCACCTGCGCCACTGGGACCCTGACCGCCCCGACGAGTTCTTCACCCCCGAGGGGCAGGCCGCCCGGGTGAAGGACCAGCTGGAGCAGCGCAGCACCGGACGCCTGGTGCCGTACGTGCTCGCCGACGGCGACACCGTCGTCGGCTGCCTCAACCTGAACGACATCGTGCTCGGCCCCTTCCGCAACGCCCACCTGGGCTACTGGGTCGACGCCCGCTACAACGGCCGCGGCCTCGCTACCGCCGCCACGCTGGTGGCCTGCCGGGTGGCCGACGAGCGCCTGCGCCTGCACCGGATCCAGGCGGGCACCCTGCTGGACAACGCGGCCTCCCAGCGAGTGCTGGTCAAGGCGGGGTTCGAGCCCATCGGCGTCGCCCCGCGCTACCTGCACATCGACGGTGCGTGGCAGGACCACCGGCTCTTCCAGCGCATCCTCAACGAGCGCCCACCCGGGAGCTAGCCGACAGGGAGGCCGGCTCGGGCTCTGGGCAGCGTGACGGTCACGCTAAGGCCGCCCTCCGGGCGAGGCATGGCGACGGCCGTACCTCCATGTGCGCGGGCGATCGCCCGGACGATCGAGAGTCCCAGGCCGACGCCGGAAGCAGACCCGACGCGAGCGCGTTCGAGCCTGCTGAAGGGCTCGAAGAGCCGGGCGACCTGCGAGGCCGCCACCGCCGGCCCGGTGTTCTCGACGGTGAGAGCGACCTGATCGCCCAGCGTGGCGGTGCGGACCTCGATCAGCCCGCGCTCGTCGTTGTACTTGGTCGCGTTGTCCACCAGATTGGCGATCATCCGCTCCAGCAGGACCGGGTCGCCGACCGTGGGAGCGGACACCAGATCGGGACGGTCGGCCAGGTCGCGCAGATCCACCGGCTCCCGCGTGGTCAGCTCCCGCTCGCTCTGGGTCAGCAGGAGCAGCCCCTCGATCAGGCGCTCCTGCCTGCCGTTCGCGGCGAGCAGCTCGTCACGGACGGGGCGGAGCGGCCGGGGGAGGGCGTCGTCGCTGAGGGAGACCTGGAGGAGCGCCCTGCTGACAGTTTCCTGGCGGTCTCGGTGACGGTCAGCAGCGGAGTCATCGCCCGCCGGGCGATGGCGGAAACGGGATCATCCGCCGACGTGAATGGCACGTCCGGCTAAACGCTGGGGCGGGTCGACTCCGCGTCGTGGGTCATCTGGTCGAGGCGCTCCATGAGCTCGGCCATCGTGTACGAGCTGGGCCGGTGTGGCCTGCGCCGCTGCCACGGCCGGGGCCCGTCGAGGGGGCGATACCGCACGCCGAGGGCGTCGAGCCGGCCCAGGTGCGCCTTCAGCCGCTCCGTGAAGCCCTCGCCCGCCGAGCCGCGCCAGGCCACCTCGGCCAGCGCGCACGCCCGGGGCCAGGCGCGATAGTCGAGCGTGCCGGCGTCGGGGATGTACTCGCTCCACAACTGCGCCTGGACCCCGACGACGTGCGAGCGCTCGTCGTCCGTCCAGTGGTCCGGAGCGGGGGCGAAGGCGGCCACGTCGGCCACCGTGATCACGTCGCCGAGGGCTCTGGGCTCGTCCTCGGAGGTCGACTCCGCGTAGTCGAAGTAGAGCGGGAACACCGGCGTCGCCACCACGTCGTGGCCGGCCGAGGCGGCACGCCGGCCGACCTCCATGCCGCGCCACGGCATGACCAGGGTGTCCTGGCGCAGCCCGCCGCTGACGAACGCCTCGTCCCAGACGACCGCGCGCGAGCCCCGCTCGGCCAGCAGGTCGGCGAGCCGCCGCAGGAACCACGACTGCAGCGCGGGCATGGAGCCCAGCCCCAGCGAGTCGCGGTAGGCGGTGATCTCGGACGAGGCCGCCCACCGGTCGAGCACCACCTCGTCGCCGCCGATATGCACGTAGGGGGTCTCGCCGAGGGCGCCGACCAGTTCGTCGAAGATCGTGGCCAGGAACTCGACCGTGGGCGGCAGCGGCGAGAGGATCGCGGGGGAGATGCCCCAGTGGTCGAGCACCTCGTGGCGCTCGCCGGTGGCTCCCAGCGCGGGGTAGGCGGCCAGGATGGCCGAGGCGTGACCCGGCACGTCGATCTCGGGCACGATCACGACCCCGCGAGCCCGCGCGTACGCGGCCAGCTCGGTCAGGTCGTCGAGTGAGTAGAAGCCGCCGTGCGGCAGGTCGTCGTAGGTCCGCGGGTCGCCGCGCAGGCTGGTCACGGTGCGCGGCCGGTGCGAGGAGACCTCGGTCAGCAGCGGATAGGTCCTGCTCTCCACCCGCCACCCCTGGTCGTCGGCCAGATGCAGGTGCAGCCGGTTGAGCTTGTGCACGGCCATCAGGTCGATCAGCCGCAGGACCTCCCGCTTGGCGAAGAAGTGCCGGGCCACGTCGAGGTGCAGCCCCCGCCAGGCGAACCGGGGGGAGTCCTCGATGCGCACCCCGGGCACGGTCCAGGAGCCGTCCGCCGAGAACCGGTAGGACGCGTCGGGCAGCAGCTGGTGCAGCGACTGCCCGGCGTAGAACGCCCCGGCCCGCCCACCGGCGGTGATCTCCACCCCGCGCGACCCCAGGACCAGCTTGTACGCCTCGGCCCCGAGCGCCGGGTCGTGCCGCAGGTCGACCGCCCCCGAGTCGCCGGGCAGCAGGTCGAGCCCGGGAAGCGCCACGCGTACGGCGTCGGCCAGCTCGACCGGCCCCGACACGATGGCGCCTCGGGCGTGCTCGTAGGAGGCGGACAGGGGCCGGAGCAGGCGTGGCTCGGGGATCACGAGGTGAAGTATCGCTGCAGGCCGTTCGCCAACGCCAGAGCGATCTGCTCCCGGAACTTCGCATCGCCGAACTTCGCCGCCTCGGCGGGGTTCTTCATGTTGCCGGTCTCGATGAAGACCTTCGGCACGGTCGACAGGTTGAGCCCGCCGAGGTCGTTGCGGAAGTCGAGCGCCTTGCTGCCGATGTAGGTCGAGTAGGGCAGACCGGTGCCCTTGCGGTAGGCGTCGCGGATGTCGATGCCCAGCCTGCGGGAGTCGGCCACGACCGGGTCGACCGGCCCGTTGATCTTCTTGGGCATGATCACGTGGAACCCGCGGTTGCCCGGGGCGCTCCCGTCGGCGTGGATGGAGATGACGGCGTTGGCCTTGGCCTTGTTGCCGATCGCGGCCCGCTCGGTGATGCACGGCCCCACGCTGTCGTTGTCGGACCTGGTCAGCTTGACCTTGGCGCCCCGGTTCTTGAGGATCTTGGCCGTCCGGTTGGCGACGTCCCAGGTGAAGGCGGCCTCGGTGTAGCCGCCGGTGGTCTGGGTGCCGGTGGTGTCGCAGGCCTTCCACTGGGTCAACACGTTGACCTTGCGGTTGACGGCCGCGGGATCGCGGTAGTTGCCCCCGTTGTGACCGGGATCGAGGACGATCACCTTGCCGTCGAGCGGGTTGGCCACGGCGGCGGCCGCCGCCGGCGCGGGCGCTGCGGTGACCGGGGCCGGCGCGTCGGCCTGACCTGCCGCGGAGCCGCCGGTGGCGGCGGCGCCGCACGCGGAGGCGATCAGGCCGCAGGCGGCGAGGACGCTGGCTGGAAGTGGACGCATACGTCCCAACTTACGCCAGGGCCGGTTCTCACCAGACGTGTTCGCCGACCTCCTGCCGCTGGAGCAGCGCGGCCAGCTCCCGCGCGTCCTCGGCGTCGAGGCCGAGCACGACGCGGGGGCGGCCCCACGGGTGGTCGAGGGAGTGGGCGACGTAGCTGGCCACGGACTCGGCGTCGGCGCCGAGTCCCCTGCCCGCCCGCCAGTAACCCCAGGCCCGCTCGAGCTCGGCCGCCGCCCGTTGGGCGCAGGACACCAGTTCTGGATCACGCATGACCGTTCCCCCGGATCAGATCGTGACCGAACCATATTCGGCCACACTTTGCATGACCCTGGCGAGTAAACCGCCGTACGTGGAGGACGCCAGGCGGGTTGACCGAGCCTTTGGCTGTTCTTAGACGGGTCCCGTGCTGCGCCGTACGATCAGCTCGGGTGTCACCTGACGTAGCCGCGCGACCTTGGCGGGATCTCCGATCCGGTCGCTGAGCAGGGCCGCCGCCGACCGGCCCATGGTGCGGCGCGGCTGGTCGACGGACGTGAGCGAGATGTGGTGCGACGCCGACAGGTGGGTGTTGTCGTAGCCGACCACCGACAGGTCGTCGGGCACCCGCAGGCCGAGGTCACCGGCGGCCGACAGCACGCCGAGCGCCAGCATGTCGTTGGCGGCGAAGATCGCCGAGGGGCGTGGGTCCCGGGTCAGCAGGGCGTGCGCCGCCTCCCTGCCGCCCTCCTCGGACGAGGCCGCGGCCTCGACCATGATGTACGGGGCGAGGGCGTGCCGGCGCATCGCCACGAGGTAGCCCTCACAACGTGAGGGGCGCGGGCCCTCGATGTGCGCGATGCGCTTGTGGCCCAGCTCGACCAGGTGGTCGATGGCCAGGCGGGCGCCCAGTTGGTCGTCGTCGACGACGATGTCGACGCCTTCGAGCTCGATGTCACGTTCCCCTACGACGACCGTCGGCGTGTAGGAGGTCGCCTCGATCAGCGTCTCGCTGGTCGGGGCGATGCCTAACAGCACCAGCCCGTCGACCCTGAGCTCCAGGAAGGCCTCCACGGCCTCGTCCTCGAACGCGGGGTCCCACTGGCTGTTGCCGATCAGCATGCGCAGCCCGTCGCCGTGCAGACTCTCCTGCAGGCCGTCGAGGAACTCGGCGTAGAACGGGTTGTGCAGGTCGGCGACGAGCGCGCCGACGAGGTGGGTGCGGCCCTCGACGAGACTGCGCGCGACCGCGTTGGGCCGGTAGCCGAGCTCGCGGGCCGCCTGGAGCACGGCCTGCCGCCGATGCTCGCTCACATGCGGGGAGCCGCGTAACACGAGCGAGACCAGCGATTTCGAGACGCCGGCACGCTCGGCGACGTTGCGGATGGTGGGTCTTGGACGAGGCAGCGTGTCTACCTCTCGTAGCTCGGCGATAGTTGAAGACTTGACCGGTGGTCCTGACATGTGTCTCCCCCGCGATGCGAAGTTGGGCACCTGTCTCACCAAACGATCGAGTCAGCCGCAGGGTACGGCCTGAGGTAAGGGAAGGCTGATATTGACCGGTTCGCCACACGTCCGCTATTGGGGAAGGCGTCGGATAGTGTGCAAGGGTGACACCCGGTAAGTCGGCCGAGACCGCACGACCCGCGCGGCGCAGGCTGAGCGTCGACCGCCGCCGCGAGGAGCTCATGGCCGCGGCGCTGGAGCTCTTCAGCAAGCGCGACGCGGAGGACGTCTCGATCGACGACGTAGCCTCGGCCGCGGGCGCCTCACGGGCGCTGGTCTACCACTACTTCGGCGGCAAGCAGGAGCTCTACGTGGCGGCGCTGAGGAGCGCGGCCGAGCAGTTGGAGTCGCGGCTGCGCCCGCAGGGGGGCGGCCGCCCGCTCGACGAGCTGTCCGCGGGGCTCACCCGCTACTTCGACTTCGTCGAGGAGCACGCGGCCGGCTTCGCCGCACTGCTGCGCGGCGGGCCCGCCAACCGCGCGGGGGAGGTCGGCGAGATCGTCGACGGAGTCCGGCAGCGCCTCTTCCGGCTCATCCAGAGGCAGATGCGGGTCGAGCAGCCGAGCCCGGTGCTCCGCACCACGCTGCGCTCGTGGATCGCCTCGGTCGAGACCGCGGGTCTCGACTGGCTCGAACATCGCGACATCGAACGCCCGACGCTCGAGAAGATGCTCGTCGACCACATGGTGTCACTGCTCAGCGTGGCCGCCGGCTACGACCCCGACGTCAACCGGCTGCTGATCCTCCTGACGCGGGAGCAGCTGGCGTAGCGGCCAGGAGAACGTAGCGGCCAGGAGAAATGGCGCCGGGCGGGCGGCGCCAACTCCCGTTTGCGACGCTTCGTCGTCACAGAGGTGGACCAGGCCGTCCAGCCAGGCCCACCGTTCAACCCCCCTGAGGTTCGTGACGACCTCGGCATTACTCCGAGCGCTGCTGCGGAATCCCCGCCAGCAGTGCCCGAACCTCGGTCTCGCGGTAACGCCGGTGACCTCCGAGGGTACGAATCGACGTCAACTTGCCCGCCTTGGCCCACCGCGTAACGGTCTTGGGGTCGACCCTGAACATGGTCGCGACCTCGGCGGGCGTGAGCAGTGGCTCGGCCTCGGGTGTACGAGCTGACATTTGTGCGGCCTCTCCTCCGTGTGGACCGGCTTAGCGATCCTGTGACTGCTTGTGCGCGGGTCACGGATGTCCCCCTATGTGCCAGAGCGTGCGGCTTTTCTGGCTCATATGCGGCATCACCCGAAGTGACCATACAGCCACGCTGAGCGATTGGCGAGCCCTTCTTTGACCCAACTGCCCGCCCCCGTGGCGATGTCACGCTCGGTGATTCTAGCGACACGTTTCGTGGTATCGCAGTGAAAACGGCAAACTACTCAGTTCGCAGAAGTGAGTGGTCGGGAGTCATGACCGACTCATGCAGGTCAGAGGGTTGTTATGGGGCTCAGTTGGCAGATTCCAGAAGTTGCATTGACTTCCAACGCAGGATGACCCTCTGATACATGGCGAAGGCAAGTTCTTCTTGACCCGTGTCCAGACCTGTGAGGGCCGCCGAGAGCTCGGCCACCGACTGGTCGGCCTGGAGCGCGTCGTCGTCCATGAGGTGCACGAGGCCGCCGTAGTCGAGCTCGACCAGCGAGTGCGGGTGGAACTCCTCCAGCCAGCGGGCGACGTCCTCCACGTCGAAGTTGGCCGACACGTCGTCGCCGAGGTGCCTGCGCAGCACCTGCAGCGCCCGCGCCGACCGCCTGCGGGCCTGGGCCATGGAGGTGACGTAGATGAGGTTGCGTCCCGTCGCCGTCGTCACGTCCTGTCCCGGTGTCGAGGAGCCGAGCACCAGCCAGCGCTCGTTTCCATCAAACGGCACGAACCACGAGGGCGGCACGTGCCACGCCGTGGTGCGGATGTGGGTGCGGAGCGCCGACGAGCCGCCCGTGCGCTTGTAGCGGTCGAAGTCGTCGGCGGTCTGGTCGGCGATGGCCTTGGGGACGAGACGTTCCATCAGCTTCACGGAAGTGCTGCCGCGCAGCCGTGAGAACGCCAGCCACGAACGCAACCGGGTCTGCCAGGGGCAGACGTAGAGGCGGTCCTCCACGCGCCGCAGGTAGGCGTTGGGGCTCTCCTGCGCGGGCACCGGCTGCGGGGGCGTGCCGAGCAGGCGCAGGACGGCCTCGCCGTGCTCGGCGTTGAGCGCGTTGGCGCGGCGGGGGCGGTCACGCGACTCGGCGTAGTCGGCCCACACCTTCCGCTCAGTCTCGGCAAAGGCGCTCAACGGCTCGTAGACACGGAGGTACGCGGCATAGGGCAGCACGGAGGCATCGTGTCATGAAGACCACCGGTCCGCACCGTGGTGGCCATTACGCTGGGAGGCGATCTCCGCCGCGAAGAGGCGGCGGACCGGACCAGGAGTCACTACAGTGACCGACGTCTTCAGTCCGTCCCACAAGGACACGCACGAGCAGGTCGTCTTCTGCGCCGACGCGCACAGCGGCCTGCGAGCCATCATCGCCATCCACAACACCGCGCTCGGCCCCGCCCTCGGCGGCACCAGGTTCTACCCGTACGCGAGCGAGCAGGCGGCACTCACCGACGTGCTCAACCTCGCCAGAGGGATGGCCTACAAGAACGCGCTGGCCGGGCTCGACCTCGGCGGCGGCAAGGCCGTCATCATCGGCGACCCGGCCCGAGACAAGAGCGAGGCGCTGCTGCGCGCCTACGGCAGGTTCGTCGAGTCGCTCGGCGGGCGCTACATCACCGCCTGCGACGTGGGCACCTTCAGCGAGGACATGGACATCGTCGCCCGCGAGTCACGCTTCGTCACCGGCCGCACGACGGCCCATGGCGGCGCCGGCGACTCCTCCATCCTGACCGCCTACGGCGTCTTCCAGGGCATGCGGGCCTCGGCCGAGCAGGTCTACGGCACCCCGTCGCTGCTCGGCCGCCGGGTCGGCGTCGAGGGCGTCGGCAAGGTCGGCCACCGGCTGGTCGAGCTGCTCCGCGAGGACGGCGCCGACGTGGTGATCTGCGACGTCAGCGAGCAGGCCGTCGAGCGGGTGCGCCGGCTGCGTCCCGAGGTGGACGTGGTGGCCGACGCCGAGGCGCTCACCTCGGCCGACCTCGACATCTTCGCGCCCTGCGCGCTGGGCGGAGCGCTCGACGACGACACGGTCGGCCGGCTGCGCGCGAAGATCGTCTGCGGCGCGGCCAACAACCAGCTGGCCCACCCCGGCGTCGAGAAGCAGCTGGCCGAGCGCGGCATCCTCTACGCGCCCGACTACGTGGTCAACTCCGGCGGCGTGATCCAGGTCGCCGACGAGATCGAGGGCTTCAGCATGGAACGGGCCAGGGCCAAGGCGGAGCGGATCTACGACACCACGCTGAAGATCTTCGCTATCGCGGCCGAGGAGGACGTCCCTCCGGCGGTCGCAGCGGATAGGCTGGCTGAGCGCAGAATGTCGGAAGTCGGGCGCGTTAGGGGCATTTGGCTGGGCCGCTGACGCCCCGCGCCCATACGACGTACCGAGCTGGGCACAAAACAGGTACGGTAATAGGCGAACGATAGGCTGACGCCCATAGTCAGGCGGCGTCAGTGTGTGGTGCGTTAGCGACGAGGGGTCGGGGACGACCCCACACGAGGGGGTCGAGCCAATGGGGCGCGGCCGAGCAAAGGCCAAGCAGGTCAAGGTTGCTCGCCAGCTGAAGTACAACAGCGGTGGCACGGACCTTGACCGTCTTCGCGATGAACTCGGGGTCGGAGACCCCGACCGCAATGACGACACCGACGACCTCAACGACGAGCTGGCGGATCGCTATGCCGATTACGCCGACGACTACGGCACCGGAAACGACGATCGTCCTTCCGGCAACCGGTCTTCTAGTTGACGCATCCGCGCACCCGGCGTGAGATCACGCCGGGTGCGCGTGCGCGTGTCGCCGGTTCAACCAGTTGTTTCTCACGGCGCATCCTGGAGGCCCGAAGCCGCCCACGCGGCTTCGGGCCTCCAGGCTGACCGCCGACTGCTGCTGACCGACGAACCGACCCGCGCCGCCCGCGCGGCGGGCCGTCGAGGTGGCTTCAGCGGGCCTGGCGGTATCTGGCCTGCCCGGTGCCCAGAGTGATCTCGCCGAGCACCCACGCGTCCACGTAGCGCTCCTGGAGCACCCTGAGGGCCTCGTCCACCGCCTCGGCGGCGACGATGGCGGCCATCCCCACGCCGAGGTTGAACGTGCGGTCCATGTCGGCCTGGGCGATGCGGCCGTGCCCGGCCAGCACCGAGAAGATCGCCGGAGGGGTCCACGACGCCCGGTCCAGCACCGCGTCGAGGTGATCGGGCAGCGAGCGTGACAGGTTGCCCTCGATGCCGCCGCCGGTGATGTGCGCGTAGGCGTGCACGTCGACCTCGCGGGCCAGGGCCAGGCAGTCGAGGGAGTAGATGCGCGTGGGCTCCAGCAGCTCCTCGCCCAGCGGGCGGTCGAGCTCCGGCAGGTCGGCGTCGAGCGACAGCGACGCCTCGCGCAGCACGTGGCGCACCAGGGAGTAGCCGTTGGAGTGCACCCCCGACGAGGCCAGGGCCAGCACCACGTCGCCCTCGCGCACCCTGGACGGCCCGAGCATGGCCGAGGCCTCCACCACGCCCGTGCCGGCGCCGGCCAGGTCGTACTCGTCGGGCCCCATGGCGCCCGGGTGCTCGGCCGTCTCGCCGCCCACCAGAGCCGCGCCGGCCAGGCGGCAGCCCTCGGCGACGCCGCCGACGATCTCGGCGATGCGCTCGGGCACCACCTTGCCGCAGGCGATGTAGTCGGTCATGAACAGCGGCTCGGCTCCGCAGACCACCAGGTCGTCGAGGACCATGCCGACGAGGTCGATGCCGATCGTGTCGTGCCTGCCGTACTGCTGGGCGAGCATGACCTTGGTGCCCACGCCGTCGGTGGAGGTCGCCAGCAACGGCCGCTGGTAGCGCAGCAGCGCCGAGGCGTCGAACAGGCCGGCGAACCCGCTGGCGTCGTCGACCACCTCGGGGCGGCGGGAGCGCGCCACCTTGTCGCGCATCAGTGTGACGGCCCGCTCGCCGGCCTCGATGTCGACCCCGGCTGCCTCGTAGCTCGTCACGCCTTGCTCTCCAACACGAACTTGCCGACGTTGTCCTGGTCGATCGGGATCGGATACGAACCGTCGAAGCACGCCCGGCAGAGGCGTCCGGCGGGGATCGTGGTCGCCTTGGTCAGGCCCTCTAGGGAGATGTAGCCGAGGGAGTCGGCGCCGAGGGAGGCCCGGATCTCGTCGACGGTCAGCGAGCCCGCGATGAGCTCGGCCCTGGTCGCGAAGTCGATGCCGTAGAAGCACGGCCAAGCGACGGGCGGCGAGGAGATGCGTACGTGCACCTCGCGCGCCCCGGCCTCGCGCAGCATCCTGACGATCGCGCGCTGGGTGTTGCCGCGCACGATCGAGTCGTCGACCACGACCAGCCGCTTGCCCTCGACGACCTCGCGCAGCGGGTTGAGCTTGAGCCGGATGCCGAGCTGGCGGATGGTCTGCGACGGCTCGATGAACGTGCGGCCGACGTAGGAGTTCTTCACCAGGCCCTGGCCGTAGGGGATGCCGCTCTCCTCGGCGTAGCCGACGGCGGCGGGGGTGCCGGACTCGGGGGTGGGGATGACCAGGTCGGCCTCGACGGGGTGCTCGCGGGCCAGCACCCGGCCGACCTCGACCCGGGTGACCTGGACGCCGCGCCCGGCGATCGTGGTGTCGGGGCGGGCGAGGTAGACGTACTCGAACAGGCAGCCCTTGGGCTCGGCCAGGGCGAACCGGCGCGACCGGACGCCACGCTCGTCGATGGTGAGCAGCTCGCCCGGCTCGATCTCGCGGGTGAACGTGGCGCCCACGATGTCGAGGGCGGCCGTCTCGGAGGCGACCACCCACCCCCGCTCCAGCCGGCCGAGGACCAGCGGGCGGATGCCCTGCGGGTCGCGGGCGGCGTAGAGCGTCTTCTCGTCCATGAAGACCAGGGAGTAGGCGCCCTTGACCTGCGGCAGCAGCTCGGCCGCGGAGTCCTCGATGGACCGGCTGCGGTCCTGGGCCAGCAGGGTGGTGAGCACATCGGTGTCGGTGGTCGCCCGGGTCGCCCCCGGAGCCAGCCGCTGGGCCAGCTCGGGGGTGTTGATCAGGTTGCCGTTGTGGGCGAGCGCGAGGCCGCCCACATCGGTGGAGCTCAGCGTGGGCTGCGCGTTCTCCCACACGCTGGAGCCCGTGGTGGAGTAGCGGCAGTGACCGATCGCCAGGTGACCGCGGAGCGTGCCCAGCACCGACTCGTCGAAGACCTGGGCGACGAGGCCCATGTCCTTGTAGACGAGGATGCGGCTGCCCTCGCTGACCGCGATGCCCGCGGACTCCTGGCCGCGGTGCTGCAACGCGTACAGCCCGTAGTAGGTGAGTTTGGAAACTTCCTCGCCTGGAGCCCATACGCCGAAGACCCCGCAGGCGTCTTGGGGTGCGCGGTCTTGGGGGTCCAGGTCATGGCCGAGCCGGCCGTCGCCCTTCAGCACATGCTTCAGTCTAGGTCGGACTCTTCCCTGCTCGCACACCCGGGGCGGATCAGAGAGCGTGAGCCGATCTTCCGGCGTTCGATCCGTCGCGGACGATCTCTCCGGTGAGGTTGCGGTTGGCGGCCGAGCCGAGGAACAGGATGAGCGCCGCGACGTCGTCGGCCGTCGACAGGCGGCGGCTCGGCGTGCGGGCGGCGACCGCCTCCAGGACCTGGGGTGGGAGGGGGCGATCATTCTCGGTGATGGTGAGGCCGGCGGCGGCCACGTTCACCAGGATGCCGTCGCGGCCGGCCTCCCAGGCCAGCGCGCGGGCCATGCCGTGCAGCGCCATCTTCGCGGTGCCGTAGGGGCCGGGGCCGGGCACGCCCTCCTCGCCCACGCCCGAGGAGACGAACACGATCCGGCCGAATCCCGTGCGCCGCATCGCCGGGAGTACGGCCCGCACGAGCAGGGCGTTGGCCACCACGTTGGCGTGCAGGCCGGCCGACCACTCGGCGGCGGGCACGTCCTCGAACGCGACGCCGCCGGGCGGGATCGTGCCCCAGCGGACGGCGTTGAGGATCAGCGCGTCGACCGGTCCGGCCGAGGCGGCGGCGGGCGCGATGGTCGCGTCGCAAGCCCATTGCGCCGGAAGGGTTCAGCGGGGCATGGTTCGCACCAGGCGGGCCAGCAGCTCGCGCTCGTCGGGGGAGAAGCCGGCCTGCAGCTCCTCGTCGGTCCTGAGCCAGATCTCCTCCACCGGACCCCGCAGCGCGCTGCCGGTCTCGGTCAGGTGGACGCGGATCAGCCGGGACCGGTCGGAATCAGGGCTCCGGCGGACGAAACCGGCGCGCTCCAGGCGCTGGAGCGTCTTGGTGACGGTCGGCGGCTCGACGCCCAGGCGGGTGATGAGCTCGGCCTGGGTCAGGCCGTCCTCGCGCCACAGCTGGTTGAGCAGCAACTCCTGGCCGACGTGCAGGCCCAGCGGGAGCAGCGCCGCCGCCATCTGGTTGCGGTGCGACTTCACGACCTTGATCAGCGCGTAGGTCAGAGTCTCGTCCAGCATGCCCCCATCTTGCCTGCTGCCTGCCGCTTTGGCGCATGGTGACGGAAGGTTGGAGCGATCCTGACCGTGTCGGGCGGTTTCGACGGCGCTCTACGCGCAAGGGTGAAGTATCCGGTATGTAGACACCTCGGGAGACGCAGACGTGAAGACACCTGAGGATCCGAACCACCCTCGCCCGTCCGGGGACGAGCCCGGGCGAGGACCCGGCCCGGACGAGCCGCCGTCCACCTCCAGGTGGGACGAGGACCTGCCCGACGACTATCTGGGCTCCGGCGCGCCCGGGGCGCGCAGCGAGTCCGACGAGCCGGGCGAGCCCATCGAACCCCTGCCGCCGGTGGTGCCGCATCCCGACGAGCCGCCGGAGGGCGAACCGACGCCGAGACGGCTGCACCCGCCCGCCAGGGAGCCCGGTGAGGAGCCGCCCGTCCCCCCGAGCCCCGACCTGCCCACCTCGCCCGAGGTGCCGGAGCCGACCGAGGTGCCCGAGGGCGGTGGGGCCGACGCCGAGCGCACGGTCGCCTTCGGCACGCCTGGCCGGCCCCGCCCCGAGGCGCAGCCGTACCAGGGGCCCGGCGGCACGCCGACCTATCCGGGCTGGGAGGGCGCTCAGGGACACGAGGAGGGGCCGCCGCCCACGTCGGCGCCCTCCAGGTACGAGCCGTCGCCCGGTGTGCCCGGCAGGCCCGGTGAGACGGCCGGGTACGGCACAGGAGAGCCCGCGGTGCCGGGCACCACGCCCTCCAGCCCGTACGGTGGCCCGCCCGGTGGCGGGCCACCCGGTTACGCCCAGCCGGGCGGCGGCCACGCGCCGGGCCCCTACGGCTACCAGCCGAGCGGGCCGGGCAGCGGCCTGGCCACGGCGTCGCTGGTGCTCGGCGTGGCCAGCCCGTTTCTCGTCTTCGTCTGTTTCACCGGCCTGCTCACCGCCATCCTGTCGATCGTGTTCGGGACCGTGGCGCTCACGAAGGGGGTCGGAAAGGGCCGGGCGATCACCGGCATCGTGCTGAGCGTGCTGGCGCTGATCCTCTTCACCGTGGTGGCCGTCTGGTTCTACAGCGTGGTGCAGGAGTGCGCGCAACTGCCCGGCGAGCTCGCCGACCAGTGCTTCCGGAACAAGTTTCCGTGGATGACGCCGCCGAGCTAGAGCGGCAGGTGCTCGGACAGGTCGGCGCGGGCGCCGCTCGCCGAGACGGCTCCGTTGGCCATGGCGTCGGCCCAGCTGAGGCGGCCCATGGCGAGCTCGATCCAGGTGCGGCCGTCCATCTCGACCACGTTGGGGGGAGTGCCGCGCGTGTGGCGGGGACCCGCGATGGCCTGCACGGCGGCGTAGGGCGGCACCCGTACCTCGACGGTGCGGCCGGGAGCGGCCGCCACGAGCCGGTCGAGCAGGTGACGCACGGCCTGCCGGGCGGCGTCGCGTTCGGGCGTGCGGCCCCGGTCGTAGGCGGCGAGCACGGCCGCGACGAGCGCGCCGGGCAGCGCGGCGGCCGGCCCGTCGTAGGGCGGCTCGTCGAGCGCGACCAGCTGGGCGTCGAGGGCGGCCCGCAGTTTCTCGGGGTCGGGTCTGCGTGGTGGCACCCCGCCATTGTCCTCCCGGCCGGGCGTGCCACCCGCATCTCCGCGAATGCGTCGATGCCTAGATAATCCAGAACGGAACCAATCGGTAGACTGGCGGCATGATCGCCTTGGCACCCACTCGCGCGGAGCCCGACCTGTCGTTCCTGCTGGACCACGCCGGTCATGTCCTGCGCACCCGGATAGCGGCGGCGCTCGCCGAGATCGGCCTGACCGCGCGGATGCACTGCGTCCTGGTCCACGCCCTGGAGGAGGAGCGCACCCAGATCCAGCTCGCCGAGCTCGGCGACATGGACAAGACCACCATGGTGGTCACGGTCGACGCCCTGGAGAAGGCCGGGCTGGCCGAGCGCCGCCCGTCCAGCACCGACCGCAGGGCGAGGATCGTCGCGGTCACCGAGAAGGGCGGGCAGGTCGCGAGACGGAGCCAGGAGGTCGTCGACGGCGTCCACCGGGAGGCTCTGGCCGCGCTGCCGGCGGAGGAGGCCGAGGTGCTCGTACGAGCGATGAACCGCCTGGTCACGGGCCATCTGGCCACTCCGGTCGAGGCGCCACCGGGAGCCCGCCGGGCACGGCAGCGCGCAAAGTAGGTCCGCAATGGATCGTCTGTAACAAAACTATCTGTTACGGTCTCTTCTGTTCCCCTCGGATACAGGAGACGGCTTTGTCGCATACCGAAATTTCCTCCCGGCGCCCCCGCACCGCCTCGCGGTGGACCGCGCTCGGCGTGCTGTCCACCGCATCGCTGATGACGATCCTCGACGGGAGCATCGTGACCGTCGCGCTGCCCGCCATGCAGCGTGACCTGGGCTTCTCGCCGGCCGGCCTGAGCTGGACCGTCAACGCCTATCTGATCGCCTTCGGCGGGTTGCTGCTCCTCGCCGGGCGGCTGGGCGACCTCCTCGGCCGCAAGATCATGTTCCTGGCCGGCAACGCGGTCTTCACCGCCGCGTCGCTGCTCGCCGGCCTGTCCACCGGCCCCGGCCTGCTGATCGCCGCCCGGTTCGCGCAGGGTGTCGGCAGCGCCATGGCCGCCGCGGTCGTGCTCGGCATCCTGGTGACCCTGTTCGCCGAGCCCGGGGAGCGTGCCAAGGCGATCGGCGTCTTCAGCTTCACCGGGGCCGCCGGCGCCTCGATCGGTCAGGTCCTGGGCGGCGTCCTCACCGACGCGTTCAGCTGGCACTGGATCTTCTTCATCAACCTGCCGATCGGCCTGGCGACGATCGCCCTGGCGATCCGGGTGCTGCCGAACGAGCGCGGGGCCGGGCTCGCCGCCGGGGCGGACGTCGTCGGCGCCGTCCTGGTCACCAGCGGTCTGATGCTGGGCATCTACACCGTGGTCAAGATCGAGGAGTACGGCTGGCTCGCGGCGCACACCCTCGGCCTGGGCGCGGTGTCGCTCGTGCTGCTGGCCGGATTCGTCGTCCGCCAGATGACCGCCCGAACCCCGCTGATGCCGCTGCGGATCCTCCGCTCGCGCAACGTCTCAGGCGCCAACCTGGTCCAGATGCTGATGGTGTCGGCCATGTTCGCCTTCCAGATCATCGTCGCGATCTTCATGCAGAAGGTGCTCGGTTACGGCGCGCTCGGCGCCGGCCTGGCCATGCTGCCCGCGGCGGTCGCCATCGGCGGCGTGTCCCTGTTCGTCTCGGCCCGGCTCAACACCCGCTTCGGCGAGCGAGCCGTCCTGCTGGCCGGACTGTTGCTCCTGCTCGGTGCGATGAACTGGCTCAGCCGGGTCCCGGTGAACGCCGACTACGTCACCGACCTGCTGCCGGTGATGGTGCTCATCGCGGGCGGCGGTCTGGTGCTCCCGGCGCTGGCCGCGCTCGGCATGTCCGGCGCCAGGGCCGACGACGCGGGTCTGGCCTCCGGGCTGTTCAACACGACCCAGCAGATCGGGATGGCCGTGGGCGTCGCGGTGCTGTCCACGCTGGCCGCCTCGCGCACCTCGGACCTGCTGTCCGCCGGCACCGCCGAGGCCGCCGCGCTGACCGGCGGTTATCGTCTGGCGTTCGGTTGCGCCACGGCGCTGCTCGCGGCCGCCTTCGTCGTCGCCCTCGTGGTGCTGAGGCAGCCCCGGCCGGAACGCCAGGACTGATCGGGAATGCGCGTCGGCGGAGGGGACGTGACGTCGGCCGGATCGGTTCCCTCTTCGGCGGAAATAGTCAGAAATGACTGGAGTTATCCGAGTACCTATCGGACTGATAACGAAGATGTAAAGATACGCCCGTGCTGACACATGTCGACGACAGGTTCGAGAGTGCGGATGCCGAGGCCGAGCACCGCACCGCGTCCCTCCATCGGGAGTTCGGCGGCCCTCTCCGGCGGCATGTGCGCGGCCTGACCGGAAACGACCTCCGGTGGACCGAGGACGTCGTACGGGAGGCGATCGGCAAGGCCGGGCGCGACCCGGCGAGGCGGCACTGGGAGCCGGGCCTGTTGTGGGCCTGGCTCGTCACCGAAGCCCGCCGCCTGGTGAGAGACGGGTGCCGACGCGACGGGGTCCATGCTCAGGAGACGGCTGCGGATGGGGCAGACCGCGCGTTATCCGCCATCGTCGTTTCAGCCGCTCTTCGTGATCTTTCGGAAGAACACCGTGAAGTCATTGAGCAGACGTACCTACGGGGCCGTACGATAAGTGAGGCGGCGGAGATTCTGGGGATCCCGCCGGGCACGGTGAAGTCCAGGCTCTACTACGGGATCAAGGCTCTCCGTGCGCTGCTGGCGGACAAGGGGGTAGCCGGGTAATGCACGAAGGGGTGGCCGCCTACGTTCTCGGCGTCCTCGACGAAGACGAACACGAGGCGTTCGAGCGCCACCTCGACACATGCGCGTCGTGCCAGGCCGAGCTCAAGGAGCTGGCCGAGACTCCCGACCTGCTCGACGAGCTGAAGTTCCTCCCCGCCGCCTCGGAGGACGACCCCCCGATGCCCATGCCGCGCTGACGCGCGCGGCGCCCCGCCGGGAGAGCGTTCGACGGCGACGGCAACCTGTGGATCTCCACCGACGGGTCGTGTGGCACACCCAGGGCAAGCGGATCGGGAGTTGACCTCAAGTAAAGTTCAGGTCTTATTCTCCATGCCATGAGCATGGAGATGACCGCGTGGCACCAGTTGTATTCGATGAACGACCAGCGGGAGCGTCGTCCTGTCTCCAGGGCGACGCTCCGCCGCGTCTGGGGATTCGCCTACCCGCATCGCCGGAAGGTGGCCCTGTTCCTGCTGCTCAGCGTGGTGATGGCGGCCCTGGCGATCGCCCCTCCGGTCCTGGCGGGGCGGGTGATCGACGCGATCGGCCGCGGTGAGGCGGTCGGCGTGGTGGTCGGCCTCGCCGCCCTGATCGCGGGCCTGGCGATCCTGGAGGCGGGGCTCGGGCTGCTGACCCGCTGGCTGTCGGCCGGCCTCGGCGAAGGACTGATCGTCGACCTGCGCACCGCGGTCTTCGACCACGTACAGCGGATGCCGATCGCCTTCTTCACCAGGACCCGCACCGGAGCCCTGGTCAGCCGGCTGAACAACGACGTGATCGGCGCCCAGCGCGCCTTCACCGACACGCTGTCCAGCGTGGCCGGCAACGTCGTGACCCTCCTCCTCGCGGTCACCGTGATGATCGGCATCTCCTGGCAGATCACGCTGCTGGCGCTGGTGCTGCTGCCGGTGTTCGTGCTGCCCGCCCGCCGGATGGGCGTCCGGATCGCCCGGCTGCGCCGTGAGGCGGCCGACCACAACGCGGCCATGGGCACCCAGATGACCGAGCGGTTCTCCGCGCCCGGCGCGACGCTGGTCAAGCTGTTCGGCCGGCCTTCGTACGAGTCGTCCGAGTTCGCCCGCCGGGCCGGCCGGGTGCGCGACATCGGCGTCCGCACGGCCATGACGCAGTCGGTCTTCGTTACCGCCCTGACGCTGGTCTCCGCGCTCGCCCTGGCGCTCGTCTACGGGCTCGGCGGCTTCTACGCGCTGCGCCAGCAGCTCGAACCGGGCTCGGTGGTGGCGATGGCGCTGCTGCTGACCCGCCTCTACTCGCCGCTGACCGCGCTCGCCAGCGCCCGCGTGGACGTGATGAGCGCGTTGGTCAGCTTCGAGCGGGTCTTCGAGGTGCTCGACCTCAAGCCGCTCATCCAGGACCGGCCCGGCGCGGTCGAGGTGCCCGACGGGCCCGTCTCCGTCGAGTTCGACGACGTGCGCTTCGCCTACCCCTCGGCCGACAAGGTCTCGCTCGCCTCGCTGGAGGAGGTGGCCGTGCTCGACAGCCGCGGCGGTGCCGAGGTGCTGCACGGCGTGTCGTTCCGGGCCGAGCCGGGGCAGATGGTCGCCCTGGTGGGCTCCTCCGGCGCGGGCAAGTCCACGATCGCGCAGCTCCTGCCCCGCCTGTACGACGTCGACTCCGGCGCCGTACGGCTCGGCGGGGTGGACGTGCGTGACCTGACCGCCGACTCGATCCGGGCGACCCTGGGCATGGTCACCCAGGACGGTCACCTCTTCCACGAGTCGATCCGGGCCAACCTGCTGTTCGCCCGGCCCGAGGCGAGCGAGGACGACCTCTGGGACGCGTTGCGCAGGGCCAGGCTCGGCACGCTGATCGAGTCGCTGCCCGACGGGCTCGACACCGTGGTGGGCGAGCGAGGCTACCGGCTGTCCGGCGGCGAGCGCCAGCGGCTCACCATCGCCCGGCTGCTGCTGGCCCGGCCCCGGGTGGTCATCCTGGACGAGGCCACGGCCGCGCTCGACTCCACCTCCGAGGCGGCCGTGCAGGCGGCGCTGGCCGAGGCGCTGGAGGGGCGCACCGCCGTGGTGATCGCGCACCGGCTGTCCACCGTACGGGCCGCCGACGTCATCCTGGTGATCGAGGACGGCCGGGTGGCGGAGCGCGGCACGCACGCCGAGCTGCTCGCCCTCGGTGGCCGCTACGAGGAGCTCTACCGCACTCAGTTCGCCGATCCCACGGTGGTGGGCGCGGCCTGAGCGGGCGCCACGGGCCCGCGCCGGGCGCGCAGCGTGTAGAGGCTCACCGGGATGCCGGCCAGCACGACCACCGCGGCGATCACGAGGGTGAACTGGTAGGCGTCGAGGAAGGCGGCCAGCGGGGGCTGGTCGCTCGCGCCCTGCCGGGAGGTGAGCAGCGCGCCGAGCACGGTGATGCCGAGCAGTCCGAACACCTCACGCGAGACGTTCAGCACGCCGGAGGCCACTCCCGCCCGGCCCTCGGGCATCCCGGACAGCATCGCCGCGGTCAACGGCACCAGCAGGCCGCCGCCCAGGCCGTACATCAGGAACCAGGGCAGCACGTCGCCGTAGGCGCCGTCGGCTCCGATGCCGGAGATCATGAAGATGGCGACGGCCATCAGCGCCATCCCGAGCGCCACCGTCCTGGCGATGCCGAGCAGCGCGGTGATCCGCTGCGACAGGATCGCGACCACGGCCATGACCAGGGCCATCGGCACGAACGCGCCGCCGGCCTCGGTGGGGGAGAAGCCGAGCACGTTCTGCAGCCAGAGGGCGCTGAAGAAGTAGATGCCGAACACGCCGAACGACCAGATGCCGTTGGTGATCGTGCCACCGGTGAAGACGCGTGACCTGAAGAGGGTCAGGTCGATCATCGGCTCGGCGGCCCGTGTCTCGACGAGCACGAAGGCCAGGGCGGCGGCCAGGCTGATCGCGAAGGCGGCCAGGATCTCGGGCGAGGTCCAGCCGGCGACCCCGCCCTCGATGAGCGCGTACGTCAGGGCGAACAGGGCCACGGTCGAGGTGGCCAGGCCGGGCAGGTCGAGGCCGCGCCGGATCCGGGTGTGGACGGGTTGGATCGCCCACAGCGCCAGCCCGAGGGTCACGGCGCCGATCGGCACGTTGATCAGATAGATCCAGCCCCAGTGCAGGTTCTCGCTGATGAAGCCGCCGGTCGCGGGTCCCAGGGCCATGGACAGGGCGCCGGTCGCGCCCCAGAGGCCGACGGCCCTGCCGCGTTCGGCCGGGTCGGGGAAGAGCTGGGTGATCAGCGCGAGCGCCGTCGGGGTGAGCATGGCCGCGCCGACGCCCTGCACCGCGCGGGCGGCGATCAGCGCCGGGCCGCTGGTCGCCAGCCCGGCGGCCAGTGAGGCGGCGGTGAAGATCAGCAGGCCGGTGACGAACACCCGCCTGGTGCCGAGCACGTCGGCCAGCCTGCCGCCGGCCAGCATCAACCCGGCGAACACCAGGATGTAGGCGCTCACGATCCACTCCAGCCCGGAGATCGTCAGCCCGAGCTCCCGCTGGATCGTCGGCAGGGCGACGTTGCCCACGTTGTTGTCGAGATACGTCATGAAGGTTCCGAGTGCCACCGCGCCGAGCGCCCACCATCTCCGGTCCACCATTCCTCCTATACGCCGTACTTGTACACCGTATAGTTGAACGTGTACGCCGTATAGTTGTCAACCGTGATGGGAAAACTGACGGCCCAGGCGATCGTCGAGCGGGCTCTGCGGGTCGGCGACACCGAAGGGCTCGACGCGGTGACCATCAGGCGGCTGGCCGCCGATCTGGGGGTGACGCCGATGGCCCTCTACTGGCACTTCAAGAACAAGGAGCAGCTGCTCATCGGCATGGCCGACCACCTGATCGCCGGCTTCGTGCCGGAGCCCGCCGACGACCGGCCGTGGCAGCGCCGGCTCCGCGACCTGGCCGAGGGGCTGATCAGGACCCTCCGTGCCCATCCGTGCGCCAAGGGCGTGCTGGAGCAGGTCGGCCAGACCGAGGTGCCCAACTTCCTGGCGGTCTGGGACCACGCGCTCGGGCTGGCCCGTACGGCGGGGTTCAACAGGGAGGAGAGCTGCCTGATCTCCAAGTACCTGCTGCAGGGCGCCATCTCCATCGCCGACGCGCCCGTGCACTTCGACCGGTCGCGCACCCCGGAGGAGGTCGCCGAGATCCACCGGGTCAAGCGGCTGGCCCTGGAGTCCCTGCCCGCCGACAGATATCCGCACCTCGTGGAGATGGCCGGGCCCATGTCCGGCGGCGGTGACACCGGTCTCTACGACACCTTCGGCGTCGACCTGCTGCTCAGCGGCATCGAGGCGCTCGCCGCCCGCCGCTAGCGACTCCCGTCGGCCCGGTAGGCGCGCAGCCAGAAGTCCACGCCGTCGTCCACGATCCGGCCGATCTCGGCCTCGGTCAGGATGCGCAGGCCGTACCTGGACTGGTTGATCGCCTCGTTGAGGATCAGCGTGATGAGCTGGCGGGCCGCCAGGGCGGAGTCGGGCACGTCGAGGGCGCCGCAGGCGGTCTGACGCCGGATCTCCGCCGCGACGAAGCTCTCGAAGGCGGGCCTGGGCTGGGTCCATTCGCGCATCAGCTCGGGATGGCGGAGCTGCTCGATGGTGACCAGGCGGCGGAAGGCGGCCACGTCGCCACTCAGGTTCAGCTCCGTCATCAGTCTGAAGGCGGCGCGGAGGTCCTGCTCGACGTCGCCCGTCTCGGTGAACCGCGCCGCGAACAGCGTCTCGGAGTCGGTCATCACGCTCTGCTGGACCGCCCTGACGACGGCGGCGAAGAGCTGCTCCTTGCCCTCGAAGTGGTTGTAGATCGTCTGCTTCGACGCCTCCGCCTCGGCGGCGATCATCTCGATGCTCGTGTCGGTGTAGCCGTGGCGGAGGAAGACCCGCCGGGCGGCGTCGACGATCAGCTGCCGCTTGGCCGGGCGGCCGCGCCGGCGGGCGGCCGGTTGACTTTCTGGACTCACGAGTCCAACAATACAGAAGACTTAGTTGGAACGATGAGTCCAAAAAATCGGAGGAGTCTCCATGGATGTCGTGATCGTCGGCGGTGGCCCCAGCGGGCTGCTGATGGGATGCGAGCTGGCCCTGGCGGGAGTGCGGGCCGTGGTGCTGGAGCGGCTGCCGGAGCGCTCCTCGAGGCCCAAGGCCAATGGCCTGGTCGGCCGCGTGGTGCAGGCGCTGGACTACCGGGGCCTGTACGAGCGGTTCGGCGGCGTCGCCGGCCCACCGGTGCCCGCGCCGTCCTTCCAGTTCGGGGCGCTGCCGCTGGACCTGACCGGCTGGGCGGAGAACGCCCTCTACACGCTGCCCGTCCCGCAGTGGCGGATGGAGGAGTCGCTGGAGGAGCGCGCCCGCGAGCTGGGCGTGGAGATCCGGCGCGGACACGAGGTGACGGCGATCGAGCAGGACGACGAGGCCGTGACGATCGAGGCGCTCGGGCCGGACGGCGGCTACCGGCTGAGCGCCGCCTTCCTGGTCGGCGCCGACGGCGGGCACAGCACGGTGCGCAAGCAGAGCGGCATCGGCTTTCCAGGATTCACCGACGACGGCTTCGTGGCGCGCTCGGGGCAGGTCGTCATCCATCCGCCCGTGGCGGTTCCGGGCACCGGCGATCTGGAGGTGCCGGGAAAGGTCGGGCGGCTCCGGTCGGCGAGCTTCACGCGGACCGAGACCGGGGTCTTCGCCTTCGGGATGTTCCAGCCGGGGATCTACCGGGTCGGCGTCCAGGAATGGGGCCGGCCCCGGGAGAGCGCTCGAACGGACAGCTCGATCGAGGACCTGCGCGCCGCCGTCCGCCGGGTGCTCGGCGCGGACGTGCCGATGAGCGAGCCGCCGGCCGATCGGGCGCCGTCGCCGGCGACCGTCACGCGGGGCGTCAACTCCCGGCTGGCCGATCGTTACCGGCAGGGGCGGGTGTTCCTGGTCGGTGACGCCGCGCACGTCCAGTCGGGCGTAGGAGGGCCGGGGCTGAACCTGGGTTTGCAGGACGTGCTCAACCTGGGCTGGAAGCTCGCAGCGGCGGTCAAGGGCTGGGCGCCCGACGGGTTGCTCGACAGCTACCAGAACGAGCGGCGTCCGGCGGGGGAGCGGGTGATCATGCACAGCAGGGCGCAGACCGCCCTGCTGTCGCCGGGGCCGAACATCACCGCGCTGCGCGAGGTGCTCGGTGAGCTGCTGGACGACAGGGCCAACGCGCGGCGGCTGTCCGACCTGCTGTCGGGGGCGGATCTCCGCTACGACATGGGGGTGGCAGGTCCCGGGCACCCCCTCGTCGGCGGCTGGATGCCGGATCTGGTGCTGGGCACCGAGGCCGGGCGGGTCAGGGTGGCCGAGCTCCTGCGGACGGGCAGGCCGGTCCTGCTGGATCTGGCGGGCCGGACCGACCTGGTGGCGGCGGCGGAGGACTGGGCCGGCCGAGTGGACGTGATCGCCGCGACCGGCGCGGCCCTTCCCGCGCAGGCGGTGCTGATCAGGCCCGACGGGTACGTCGCCTGGGCGGCACAGGCCGGCGGCGGTGCGGACGAGTTGCGCGAGGCGCTGCGCACCTGGTTCGGCGCCCCTGTCCCGGCCGGGGTCGTGGGGCGCTAACCGCGGCGGGCGCGGGCCAGGGCGGCCATGAGCGCGCCGGTGAGGGCGACGCCGAACAACACCCCGTACGTCCGCCGGAAGCCGTCCATCAGCAGGTCCACGGCCACCGGGGACAGCTCCGACAGGGTGGCCGCGTAGACCTGCGCTCCCAGCTCGGGCCCCACCGATCCGGCCAGCACGCTGAGTGAGAGCCCGACGCTGAGCACGATGCCCACGTTCATGATCATCAGCCGGAACCCGTTCACCACGCCCAGGCTGCCGGCCGGCAGCGCCGCCATGACCTGGGTGGTGTTGCCGGTGAGGAACGTGCCGCTGCCGCAGCCCGCCACGAAGAGCCCGATGCCGATGATCCAGTACGGCGTCGCGGGATCGGTCGTCAGCATCAGCGTGCCGAGCCCTGCGGCGCTCATCAGCGAGCCCCCGATCGCCAGCGCGTACGGCGAGACCCGGCGGCCGACCGAGCCCGCGACGGGCGAGGCCAGGGCCATGCCGACCGGCACCGGCAACACGCTCAGCCCGGCCGCGAAGGCGTCCACGCCACGCGCCGCCTGGAAGTACAGGGCCACCACCAGGATCAGCGAGGCCCGGGCGATGGCGTTGCAGAACGACGCCAGGTTCGCGCAGGCCAGCATCCGCCCGCCGAACAACCGCGGGTCGAGCACCGGATGCGAGGCCCGGCGCTCGACCAGCACGATGAGCGGCGCCAGCACCACGAACACCGCGACGCCGACCGGCACGATCGGGCTGGACAGGCCGCGCGAGCCCGCCTCCGACAGCGCCAGCAGCACCGCCGACAGCGCGGCGAAGACCAGCGCGTTGCCCAGCGCGTCGACCGGTTGCTTCGGGCCCCTGGGCATCCTGCGCAGGGTGATCGCGCCCCAGGTGAGCGCGATCAGCCCGGCGGGCACGTTCACCCAGAAGATCCACTGCCAGCCCGCGGTCTCCGCGATCAGGCCGCCGAGCGTGGGGCCGGTGAGCTGCGCGACCGACATGGTGCCGATGTAGACCCCCATGCCCTGGCTGAGCCGCTCGGGCGGGAACGCGTCGGTGATGATCACTGTGCCGTTGGCCAGGATCATCGCCGCCCCTACCGCCTGGAGCATCCGCATCGCGACCAGGAACCACACGTTCGGCGACAGCCCGGCGAGCAGCGAGGCCACGGTGAACAGCGCGAAGCCCAGCAGGTAGACCTCCCGCCGGCCCAGCAGATCGGCGATCCGGCCGAAGAACACCAGGCTCGCGGTGTTGACCAGCAGGAACGACAGCAGGATCCAGTTCGACTGGAACGGGTCGGCCGAGAAGTGCCGCACGACCGTGGGCAGGGCGACGTTCAGCGTGCTGCCCGCGACCCCGATGAGGATGAGCCCGAGGCTGGTGACCGAGCAGACCTTCCAGGCGTAGCTCATCCGGGCGGCGTGATCGGGGGGGACCTCGAGCATGCCCCCCACTATGACGTACAACGTACGCCCGTTTTGGTCGGGGTCAGCGGGCCCGCTTGCGCAGCCCTTCGAGATCGTGGATCACCACGCGCCGCCTGCCGGTCTCGATCAGCCCGCGGTCGCGGAGCGTGCGCAGCGCCTTGCTCACCGCCTCGCGCGAGGCGCCGGTCCATCCGGCCAGCTCGTCCTGGGAGAGCGGCAGCGCCACGCGCACGCCGCTGGCGGTCTGCTCGCCGTAGCGCTCGGCCAGCTCCAGCAGCCGCGTCGCCACCCTGCCGGTCGTGTCGAACGCGCCGTACTCGATCCGCTTGCGGTCCGCGTCGCGCAGCCGTCCCGTCACGAGCCGGATGAGGAGTACGGCGATGTGCCCGTGAGTCTGCAGGAAGGCCGTGAAGTCGCGCACCACGAAGCCCGCGATCGGCTCCAGCGCGGTGACCGTGGCCGAACGCGGTGAACCGTCGATTGCCGACATTTCGCCCAGCAGCCCGCCGGGCCCGCGCACGGCGAGCACCACCTCGGTGCCGCTGCTGGTGTGGGAGGACACCTTGACCCGGCCCTCGGTCAGCACGAGCACCCAGTCGGAGGTGTCGCCCTCGGTCATCACGGTCGCCCCGCGCTCCCAGCGCCGGGGCCGCCCGACGGCGCGGAACGCCTCGATCTCCTCGGGGGTCAGCAGGGAGAGGAACTCGCCGGGCTCTGGATTCATGCGCTGATTATGGCCGCGGAATCCCTGACCTTCTATGACAACGTCGCCAGAACATACGCGGCCACCCGTTCTTCCTTGCCCTTGAGGCTCAGCCTGCCCAGCGGGCTCACCGTGGCACCGCGGCCCAGCTGCTTGAGCGTGGTCTCGCCGATCACCACCGTGCCCGGCTCGGCCAGCCCCTGCAGCCTGGCGGCCACGTTCACGCAGTCGCCCATGGCGTTGAAACCGCGCAGCTCGGGGCTGCCGATGTTGCCCACGAGGGCCGGCCCGGTGTTGACCCCGACCCGGAACGTCGGCCACTCGACGTCGTCCACGCGGCTCCAGGCGACCTCCTCCGCCACCTCGGCGGCCGCCTGCTGCATGGCCAGCGCCGCCCGGCAGGCCGCCCTGGCGTGGTCCTCCTGCGCGGCCGGCGCGTTGAACAGGGCCAGCAGCGCGTCACCGACGAACTGCACGATCGTGCCGCCGTTGTCGAGGATGCACGGCACCGCGGCCGTGTGGTAGCGGTTGAGCATCTCCACGATCTCGCCCGGCGTGACCTGCTCGGAGAACGTGGTGAACCCCTTGAGGTCGGCGAAGAGCGCGGTCAGCTCCTGCAGCCGGCCGCCCAGCGCCGCCTGGGCCGGGTCGGCCAGCAGGGCGTTGGCCACGTCGGGCGACATGTACTGCCGGAAGAGCGTGTCGAGCTCCTGGTAGAGGCGGGCGTTCTCGAGCGAGAGCGACAGCTGCCCGGCCAGGGTCGCGGCCAGCGCCTCGTCCTGAGCCGTGCGCCCGACCGGCACCTCCAGCGCGCCCGCCAGCCGCCCCTTGACGGTCAGCGGGAACGCCAGCAGGTTGTCGCGCCTGATCGGCTGGTCGCCGGTGAAGTCGTACTCGCGGGAGCCGATGTGGGTCCTGCCCTCGGCGATCAGGCCGATCCGCACGTCTCCGTACGCCTGCCGCACGTGTTCCAGGACGTCCGCGAGCAACTGGGTCTCGGGCAGGCCGACGCGGGTCCGGGCGCTCACCGCGACGAGGGCCGACAGCCGCTCCGACAGCTCGCGCTCGTTGGCCAGCGCCTCACCGGCCCGGTCGAGGACCGCGACCTGGCCCTCGTTGAGCCGGAACTTCCCCGCCAGCCGGGTGGCGGCCAGCGGCTCGCCCCGGCGGACGTGCTCGACCAGCTCCTCCAGCGCCTTGTCGTACTGCTGCTGGATGCGCGCCAGCGTGGCCGCCAACGTCACCGAGTCGAACAGCCCCGCGCTGGAGCCCTCGCGCCTGAACTGCAGGTAGGCGCTGTAGGCCACGAACACGAAGGCGAACGTCAGCAGGATGTGCCACTCCCACCAGGACAGATGCCAGTTGAGCTGCGACATCCCGGCGACCATCGACTCGGCGAGCAGGGCGTAGGCGGTGATCAGGCTGATCAGCATGGCCGACGGCCGGCGCCGGTGCAGCCTGAACATCATCACGCTGGCGGCGGCGTACAGGACGAGGCCGGGGATCGCGCCCCAGGACAGCCAGAGGACCGGCGCGGTCAGCGGCGGCCGGCTGAGCGGGGTCAGCCCGTCGATCAGTGAGGCCAGCCCCCACAGGATCATGAAGCCGAACAGCACGCCGCGCACGAGATGCTGGTGGGCGAGCACGGTCCGCGCCTGGCGCTCACCCAGCGGCAGGGCCGAGGCGAACGCGAACCCGGCCGCGATGGTGAGCCCGACCTGCTGGCCGAGGTCGAACCCCAGCGAGCCGGTGGGCAGGATGACCCGCGGCGTGGCCAGGCCGTGCAGGAAGAAGAAGCCCGCGCTGGCCAGGAACACCATCGACACCAGGAACAACCGGGCGTCCTGCCGCCTGCGGGACGCCTCGCTGATCAGCGTGCCGAGCACCACGTTGACGCCGGCCACCGTGATGATCATCCAGAAGTGGCTGGGGTTGTGCTGCCAGCGGATGTTCAGCTGCGGCTGGGCGAGCAGCAGCCAGAGCCCCGCTAACGGCAGGATCAGGTGGATGGCCCAGACAACCCCTCGCACCGGCTGCGTCGCGGGTGCGAGGTAGGGACTGTCGGTCGCCAAGGTCGTCCTCCATCGGATGGTGCCCCCCGGACAGTCCCGATTATCCATGCCGTACGGGGCCTGCCAATGCGTCCTTTTACGGGTAGTCGATCATTTTGACCAGTCAAGAAGCGTCAGGAGCAGAAGTAACGCTTTGCGATGTAATAAACACGTTATGTAGTTTCTGTACTCCCCTGGAACGTTTGAAACGTGAACCTCATGCTCAACCTGAGCAACACCTGTGTCCGGAAGGAAACTGATCATGAAGGTTCGCGGGGGGCGCACGCTCACTCTCGCCGCCGTTGGCGCACTGGCGGCATCACTCCTCACCGTCGGTGGCGCCGCCACCGCCTCGGCGACGAGTCAGGCGTCCGCGGCGGGCGAGGTGCACGCCTGCGTGCACAAGAAGACCCGGTACGCCCGCATCGTCAACCCGACCACCAAGTGCCGGACGACCGAGATCCGGGTGCTGATCGGCGGGGGATCGTCCACCACCACGGTCGTCGAGGGCAGCAAGGGCGACACCGGCCCGCAGGGCCCCAAGGGCGACACGGGGGCTCAGGGCCCGCAGGGCCGCCAGGGCATCCCGGGCAAGCAGGGCGTCCAGGGCCCCAAGGGTGAGACCGGCCCCACCGGTCCCCAGGGCCCCAAGGGCGAGACCGGCCCGCAGGGCCCCAAGGGCGCCGACGGTCAGGACGGCAAGCCCGGCCTGCCCGGCAAGGACGGCAAGGACGGCAAGGACGGCAAGGACGGGCCCGCAGGGTCCCAAGGGCGACACCGGTCCTCAGGGGCCCAAGGGTGACTCCGGCTCGGCCAAGCTGACCAGCTACACCAAGACCGCGAGCCTCACCTCGCTCGGCTCGGCCACCGCCAGGTGCAACCCCGGAGACATCGCCAGCGGTGGTGGCTTCTCGTTCAGCACGCTCAAGAACGCCAAGGTCATGGGCAGTGCGCCCGGCAGCGGCTCGTGGACCGTCACCGTGGCCAAGGACGACAACGGCGGCGGCAACGACCGGCCCTCGGGCGAAGCCTCGATCCAGAGCGGTGGCGGCCACAACGGCACCAGCGTGAACGGCACCGCTTACGTGGTCTGCCTCAAGAGCTGACACCGACACGAAGGGCCGGCACGGAGTTCCGTGCCGGCCCTTCCTGTTGAGTGAACCTCAGCCGAACAGCGCGGGCAGCGCGGCGGAGTGCCGGTCGCGCAGCTCCGAGACGGGCACCTCCAGCACACCCTCCACGACCAGCGAGGTGCCGCCGGTGACGCCGAGCCCGTGACAGGGCACCTCGTGGTCGCCGCACAGCGCGGCGAACTCCTCGAACCGCTCCGGCGCGACCGCGACCAGCGCCCGCCCGGCCGACTCGCTGAACAGCTCGACGAACGGGTCCTCGCCCAGCGTCACGGTGGCGCCGACGCCCCGCGCCAGGCACGACTCGGCCAGCGCGATCGCCAGACCGCCGTCGGACAGGTCATGAGAGCCTTCGAGCAGCCCCCGCCGGGCCGCCTCGACGAGCACGGTGGCCAGAGCCTGCTCGGCCTCCAGGTCGGCCACGGGCGGCAGGCCACCAAGGTGCCCGTGGGCGACGTGCGCCCACTCCGAGCCGCCGAACTCCTCAAGCGTCTCGCCGAGCAGCGCGACGCGCAGCCCCTCGGCGACGAAGCCGGTGCGGACCCGCTTGGCCACGTCGTCGATCACGCCGAGCACGCCCACGACCGGGGTCGGGTGGATGGCGGTCGTGCCGGTCTGGTTGTAGAAGGAGACGTTGCCGCCGGTGACCGGCACGCCCAGGATCTTGCAGGCGTCGGCCAGGCCGCGCACCGCCTCGGCGAACTGCCACATCACCTCGGGGTCCTCGGGCGAGCCGAAGTTGAGGCAGTTGGTGACGGCCAGCGGCTTGGCGCCGGTCACGGCGACGTTGCGGTAGGCCTCGGCCAGCGCCAGCTGCGCACCCGCGTAGGGGTCGAGCCTGGCGTAGCGGCCGTTGCCGTCGGTGGCCAGCGCGATGCCCCTGGTCGTCGGCTCCGCCCCGTCGATGGCCTCGTGTTCATGGTCGCGACCGCTTCGGGGCTCGTTGGCTCGTGCCTCGCTCTCTCCCCCCGAGCTCCATCGCTCCGAGATGCGCAGCATCCCGGCATCGGCCGGCTGCGCCAGCACGGTGTTGGAACGGACGTAGCGGTCGTACTGGGAGGTCACCCACTCCTTGGACGCCAGGTTGGGCGAGCCGAGCAGCTGGAGCAGCGTGGCCCGCAGGTCGGTGGGCCGGTCGAGCCGGTCGGGGGAGTCGATGTTGAGGGCGGCCTGCCCGGCGGGCTCGTGGAAGGGCCGCTCGTAGACCGGTCCCTCGTCGGCCGCGGTGCCCGGCGGGATGTCGACGATCGTCTCGCCGTCCCAGGTCATCACCAGCCGGCCGGTGTCGGTGACCTCGCCGATGACGGTGGCCGGGACGTCCCACTTCTCGCAGATCGCCATGAACGCGGGAACGTCGGCGGGCCGGACGACGGCCATCATCCGCTCCTGCGACTCGCTCATCAGGATCTCCTCGGGCCTGAGCGAGGGATCGCGGAGCGGGACCAGGTTGAGGTCGACGCGCATGCCGCCGGTGCCCTTGGCGGCCAGCTCGGTGGTGGCGCACGAGACGCCCGCCGCGCCGAGGTCCTGGATGCCGACGACCACGTCGGCCGCGTAGAGCTCCAGGCAGCACTCGATCAGCAGCTTCTCCATGAACGGGTCGCCGACCTGCACGGCGGGCCGCTTGGCGTGCGACTCGTCCTCGAAGGTCGCGCTCGCCAGGACGCTCGCGCCGCCGATGCCGTCGGGGCCGGTCGAGGCGCCGAACAGCACGACCTGGTTGCCCGGGCCGGGCGCGGTGGCCAGCTTGATCTGGTCCTTGCGCAGCAGGCCCACGCAGAGCGCGTTGACCAGCGGGTTGCCGATGTAGCAGGGGTCGAAGACGACCTCGCCGCCGATGTTGGGCAGGCCCAGGCAGTTGCCGTAGTGGCTGATGCCCTCGACCACGCCGGGCAGCACCCGCCGGGTGTCGACGGCGTCGGCGCCGCCGAACCGCAGGGAGTCCATGACCGCGATCGGGCGGGCGCCCATCGACATGATGTCGCGCACGATGCCGCCGACGCCGGTGGCCGCGCCCTGGTGCGGCTCCACGTAGGACGGGTGGTTGTGCGACTCGATCTTGAAGGTGGCGGCCCAGCCGTCGCCGATGTCGACGACTCCGGCGTTCTCGCCCATGCCGACGAGCAGCGCCTCAGACTTGGGCGCCTTGGTGGCGAACTGCTTGAGATGCACCTTCGACGACTTGTACGAGCAGTGCTCGGACCACATGACGCTGTAGATGGCCAGCTCGGAGCCGGTGGGACGGCGGCCCAGGATCTCCTTGACCCGGTCGTACTCGTCCTGCTTCATGCCCAGCTCGGCGAACGGCATCTGCTCGTCGGGCGTCTCGGCGGCCCGCTGGACGCTGTCGGCCGCGATGCTGTGTCGCTCGCTCACGTGTTCACCAGCTTCTTGAGGATGGAGGTGAAGAAGCCGACGCCGTCGGTGCTCGGGGCGCCGACCAGCTCCTCGACCGCGTGCTCCGGGTGCGGCATGAGGCCGACCACGTTGCCCGCCTCGTTGCTGATGCCGGCGATGTCGTTGAGCGAGCCGTTGGGGTTGTCGCCGAGGTAGCGCACGACGACCTGGCCGCCGGACTCGAGCGCGGCGAGCGTGTCGGCGGAGGCCACGTAGCGGCCCTCGCCGTGCTTGATCGGCAGCGTGATCTCCTGGCCGGGCGCGAACGCGCCGGTCCACGGGGTGTCGGCCTGCTCGATGCGGAGCCGCTGGTCACGGCATACGTAGTGGAGCGAGGCGTTGCGGGTCAGCGCGCCAGGCAGCAGGTGTGCCTCGCACAGGATCTGGAACCCGTTGCAGGTGCCGAGCACGGGCAGCCCCGCGCGGGCGGCCGGGATGAGCTCGTCCATCAGCGGCGCGAACCGGGAGATGGCACCGCAGCGAAGGTAGTCGCCGTAGGAGAAGCCGCCCGGCAGGAACACCGCGTCGACCCCCTTCAGGTCGTGGTCGGCGTGCCACAGCGGAACCGCCTCCGCGCCGACGAGATGCACGGCTCTGGCGGCGTCCTGGTCGTCGAGAGTTCCTGGAAACGTGACTATGCCCACACGGGCAGCGCTCATGACAGTCGTCCCCTTCGAGGATTGCGCACGCACGCGCCGCCGTCGCTTCGGGGTGGACGGGGCGGTGCTCCCAGGTTATCGGGTACGGAGGGTTGTTCCTCGCCAGGTGGGCCAGGTCACCCGGGCCGGCGGGCCGCCTGCGGCGGAAGGCGACCGGCGGAGGTCTTTCAGACGGCGGCGAGCTGACGGGGGCGGGCGGTGGCCTCGTCGTCCCAGGAGAGCAGCTTGCGCAGGTGGACCGTGGTGCCGTTGCCGGGCGTGACGCCGAAGGAGATCTCGTCCACGACGGACCGCATGATCAGCAGGCCGCGGCCGTTCTCGGTGTCGGGAGGCGGGAAGTGCGGCGGCATCGACGGCAGGCCGCGCCCGCTGTCGGCCACGCGCACGTCGCAGCGGCCGTAGCCGATCGACGCCGTCACCTCGTAGCGATTGGCGGGACCTCCGTGCCGCACCGCGTTGGAGCACGCCTCGGAGACCGCGAGCAGCATGTCGGCGATGCAGGTCTCGCTCACGTTGAGCGAACGCAGCGCATCGCCCAGCACTCGCCTGACCATCGGGATGCCTATCGCATCCCGCGGCAGTGCCAACGAGAACTCAATGTCCACCGGACTCCTCCGGGCTCCGGAATGTCACCTGGAGTAGGTTTCCCCGTGAAATCGGGGCTAACCGCAAAATCACGTTGTTGTTATTTAGTGTTGGCACGCCCGTGGCATTGTGGCACGCCAAAATCTGGCTTTAAGCCGTCAGGGGGAAATCCGGTGTCAAATGTGCTGTTCTACCCCTCAACCCGGACGCTGTAGTCCTCGATCACCGTGTTGGCCAGGAGAGTCTCGGCCATCTTTCGGACGTCCGCAATGGCCGCCTCGTCGGCGGGGCCGTCGAGCTCGATCTCGAACCGCTTGCCCTGGCGCACCTCCGCGACGCCGGAGAAGCCCAGCCGGGGCAGCGCTCGGGCGATCGCCTGACCCTGCGGATCGAGAATCTCGGGCTTCAGCATGACGTCTACGATGACGCGCGCCACTGCGTTCCTCCTGGCTATGGCAGTGATGGGAAAGCCCAGCCTACCGGCGCGTGTGGCCACCGGCACAACGGGAACGGGGAGGGCATGGGGCTTGCGCGAAGGGCTGTGACGTCTGCCACCATGTCCCCAAAGCGTACGAACCACCACCAGTTGGTCAGACGCTCAGCAGGCCGGCCCAGGTGGCGACCCCACCGAGACAGGCCCCGAACGCACAGGAGTGGCACGTGACAGCCGACGCCTCTCGTGGTGCTCAAGCACCCCCAGAGCTCGTCCAACTGCTCACCCCGGAGGGAGAGCGGGTCGAGCATCCCGACTACGACATCGACCTGACGCCGGAAGAGGTCAGGTCCCTCTACCGCGACCTGGCACTCGTCAGGCGCGTCGACCTGGAGGCCGTGGCCCTGCAGCGGCAGGGTGAGCTTGGCATCTGGGCCTCGCTGCTCGGTCAGGAGGCCGCCCAGATCGGCTCCGGCCGCGCCCTGACCGACGCCGACATGGCCTTCCCCACGTACCGTGAGCACGGTGTGGCCTGGTGCCGCGACGTCGACCCGCTCAAGCTCCTCGGCCTGTTCCGCGGCGTCAACCACGGCGGCTGGGACCCCAAGGAGCACAACTTCCACCTCTACACGATCGTCATCGGCAGCCAGACCCTGCACGCGGTCGGCTACGCCATGGGCATCCAGCGTGACGACGCGACCGCGGCCACCATCGCCTACTTCGGCGACGGCGCCACCTCCCAGGGTGACGTCAACGAGGCGTTCATCTGGGCCAGCGTGTTCAACGCGCCGATCGTGTTCTTCTGCCAGAACAACCAGTGGGCCATCTCCGAGCCCCTGGAGCGGCAGACCCGCATCCCCCTCTACCGCAGGGCCTCCGGCTTCGGCTTCCCCGGCGTCCGGGTCGACGGCAACGACGTGTTCGCCTGCCTCGCCGTCACCCGGCAGGCGCTCAAGAACGCCCGAGAGGGCCAGGGCCCCACGCTCGTCGAGGCCTACACCTACCGGATGGGCGCCCACACCACCACCGACGACCCGACGCGCTACCGGGTGGCCAGCGAGCTGGAGGCATGGAAGCTCAAGGACCCGATCGAGCGGGTCAAGGCCTACCTGTTCAAGAACGAGCACGCCGACCAGGCGTTCTTCGACTCCATCGACGCCGAGGCCGACCAGCTCGGCGCCGACCTGCGCAGGCGCTGCCTCGCCATGCCCGATCCCCGGCCGCTCGACATCTTCGACCACGTCTACTCCGAGCCGCACCCGCTGATCGACGAGGAGCGTGCCCAGTTCGCCGCCTACCTGGAGGGCTTCGAGTCATGAGCGACCGGAGTGAGTTCAGTGAGCACAGCACTTTGGTCGTGACGTCGGCGAAGGAGGGCTCATGACCGTGATGAGCCTGTCCAAGGCGCTCAACGAGGGCATGCGCAAGGCCATGGAGGACGACCCCAAGGTCCTCATCATGGGCGAGGACGTCGGCAAGCTGGGCGGCGTCTTCCGGGTCACCGACGGCCTGCAGAAGGACTTCGGCGAAGACCGCGTCATCGACACCCCGCTGGCCGAGTCGGGCATCATCGGCACCGCGATCGGGCTGGCACTGCGCGGCTACCGGCCGGTGTGCGAGATCCAGTTCGACGGCTTCGTCTTCCCCGCGGCCGACCAGATCATCACCCAGCTGGCCAAGATGCCGATGCGCTCGCTGGGCGCGATCAAGCTGCCGGTGGTCGTACGCATCCCGTGCGGCGGCGGCATCGGCGCGGTCGAGCACCACAGCGAGTCGCCCGAGGCCTACTTCACCCACACCGCCGGGCTGCGCGTCGTGGCCTGCTCCAACCCGGCCGACGCCTACTCGATGATCCAGCAGGCCATCCGCAGCGACGACCCGGTCGTCTTCTTCGAGCCCAAGCGCCGCTACTGGGAGAAGGCCGACATCGACACGTCGACCGGCGACTGGTGGACCCCGTTCGACAAGGGCCGGGTGGTCCGGCCCGGCACCGACGCCACGCTGATCGCCTACGGGCCCATGGTCAAGACCTGCCTGGAGGCCGCGACGGCCGCCGAGGACGACGGGCGCTCGCTGGAGGTCATCGACCTGCGCTCGCTCAACCCGCTCGACCAGCCGCTGGTGATGGAGTCCGCGAGCCGTACGGGCCGGGTCGTGGTCGTCCACGAGGCGCCGGTCAACAACGGGTTCGGGGCCGAGCTGGCGGCGCGGATCACCGAGCGGTGCTTCTACCGCCTGGAGGCTCCGGTGTTGCGGGTCGGCGGCTTCTCCACGCCGTACCCCCCGTCGAAGCTCGAGGAGCACTACCTGCCCGACCTGGACAGAGTGCTCGACGCCGTCGACCGTGCCTTCGGCTACTGAGAGGGGGACCTGGTCTCATGCGACGTGACTTCAAGCTCCCCGACGTGGGCGAAGGCCTGACCGAGGCGGAGATCGTCCGCTGGCATGTCAAGCAGGGCGAAGCGGTCAAGGTCAACCAGATCGTGGTCGAGATCGAGACGGCCAAGTCCATCGTCGAGCTGCCCATCCCGTGGGACGGGCTGGTGGCCGAGTTGCTGGCCGACGAGGGCCAGACGGTCGACGTGGGGGTGGCCATCATCTCCGTCGAGACGGAGGAGGCGCCCGGCGGCACCGGCGAGGGCGGCCGGGCCGAGACGGGCCGGACCGAGGGGCCAGGCCAGACCGAGGGACAGGCCGGCCGGATCGAGGCCCTGGCCGACGACATGGTGCCGCATCCGCCCCTGGAGGGCGCGGTGGAGCCGGGCACCCACGGCGGCCCGGCGCCCAAGGAACAGCGCCAGGCGGTCCTGGTCGGCTACGGCGTCAAGACCGGCGCCACCCGACGCCGCCCCCGCAGACCGGCCGCGCAGGCGCCCCCGGTCACCACCCCGGCCCGGGCCGAGGTGGCGAGCCCGGCGCAGCCGGTGGCCGAGAACGGCGCGACGGGTCCGGCCGCCGGTCGTGGCGCCGTGCTGGCCAAGCCGCCGGTACGCAAGCTGGCCAAGGATCTGGGCGTCGACCTCGCCACCATCGCGGGCACCGGCCCCGAGGGCTCCATCACCCGAGACGACGTCCACGCCGCGAGCCGGCCGGTGGCCGCGGCGGCGCCCGCCAGGCAGGGTGAGGAACGCATCCCCGTCAAGGGCGTGCGCAGGATGACCGCGCAGGCCATGGTGGCCAGTGCCTTCACCGCTCCGCACGTCACCGAGTTCCTCCAGGTGGACGTCACCGAGACCATGGACGCGGTCCGTCGGCTGCGCGCGCTGCCCGACTTCGCCGAGGTCAAGGTCTCACCGCTGCTCCTGGTGGCCAAGGCGGTGCTGACGGCGGCCGGCCGTCACCCGATGATCAACTCCTCCTGGGACGAGGAGGCCCAGGAGATCGTGGTCAAGCACTACGTGCATCTGGGCATCGCGGCCGCGACCCCGCGCGGGCTCGTGGTGCCCAACGTCAAGAACGCCCACGAGCTGTCGCTCCCCGAGCTGGCCAGGCGGCTGGGCGAGCTGGCCGAGACGGCCAGGGCGGGCCGCACCCAGCCCGCCGAGATGGCCGGGGGCACGATCACGATCACCAACGTGGGCGTGTTCGGCGTCGACGCCGGCACTCCCCTCCTCAACCCGGGCGAGGCGGCCATCCTCGCCTTCGGCCAGGTCCGGGACATGCCGTGGGTGGTCGACGGCGAGCTGGCGGTCCGCAAGGTCACGACGCTGGCGCTCTCGTTCGACCACCGGATCGTCGACGGCGAGCTGGGCTCGATGTTCCTGCGCGACGTGGGCGCGATGCTGGAGGATCCGCTGCGGATGCTGGCCTGGAGCTGATCGGGCCGCCTGACCGCGACCGGATCCGCCCGAGATGACGGCCCGGACGCGGGCGCCCTGGCGCGCTCGCGTCCGGCCTGGCCTGTGACAGCGCCCGGCCCTGGCCGTGACAGCGCCCGGCCCTGGCTGTGACAAGGGCCCGCGCGTGTGGCCCTGGTGGGCCCGTGGCGACGACCTGGCTGGGCGGCTTCGTGGGGCGCGGCGATAGGGTGAGCGCATGATCCGCCACGTCGTGCTCTTCACCTGGTCCGAGGACGCCACCGACGAGCAGAAGGCCAGGGTCGCGGCCGAGCTGCGCGAGCTGCCCGGCCTCATCCCGCAGATCCGCGCCTACACGTTCGGCGGCGACCTCGGCGTCAACCAGGGCAACCACGAGTTCGCGGTCGTCGCCGACTTCGACACCGTCGACGACTACCTGGTCTACCGCGACCACCCTCGCCACCTGGCGGTCGTCACCGACCACATCAGGCCCATCCTGGCGGCCCGGGCCGCCGTGCAGATCGAGGCGTAGGTCAGATCTCCGGCGGCCGGTTCTCGCGGTGCATCAGCCGGTCCTCGGAGGTGTGCCCGCGCCGCGGGGCGAGCACGAGGCTCAGCACGATGCCCGCTCCGCCGACGATCATGAAGATCAAACCGATCACGTCCATGTGGACGCTGTCTCCGAACACGTCGGGCTCGATGGCGAATCTCAGGATGGCGCCGAGCGTGAGGAAGAAGATACTGACCCCGACACCCATGACGACCTCCGAAGGCAAACGGCGAGTATGCCCACGGTCATACCCGGCTATGGGTGATCACACGCTCAGGTGAGGCAGGAGAGTGGCCGCCCGCCGTACATCTCGGCCGGAGACGCGCAACGCCCGCTCCGGAGCCGGAGCGGGCGTCGGCGATCCTCCGGGAGGGAGGGTCAGAAGGCTTCCTCCGGCAGCTCCATGAGGTCCAGGCCGGTGGCGGCGGCCACGCGGCGCTCGGCGGCCAGGCGCGGCAGCACGGTCGTCGCGAAGAACGAGGCGGCGGCCACCTTGCCCTGGTAGAAGGCGTCCTCGCCGTCGACCAGCTTGGCCAGGGCCACCTCGGCCTGGCGCAGCAGCAGCCAGCCGATCACCAGGTCGCCCAGTGCCAGCAGGAAGCGGGTGGTGTTGAGGCCGACCTTGTAGACCTCCTTCGGCGCCTCCAGCGAGCCGATCGCCCACCCGGCCATCGTGTCGCCCATGGCCTTGACGTCGGCGACGGCCTCGGCGAGCAGCTTGCGCTCCTCCTTGAGCCGGCCGTTGCCCGCCTCGGAGGAGGCGAACGCGTCGATCTCGGTCAGCAGCGACCCGAGCGCGGCGCCCTGGTTCCTCAGGATCTTGCGGAAGAACAGGTCGAGGCCCTGGATGGCGGTGGTGCCCTCGTAGAGCGAGTCGATCTTGGCGTCGCGGATGTACTGCTCGATCGGGTATTCCTGCAGGTAACCCGAGCCGCCTAGGGTCTGCAGCGACCGGGCCAGCAGTTCGTACGACCGCTCCGAGCCGACGCCCTTGACCAGCGGCAGCAGCAGGTCGTTCATGGCCTGCGCGTGCTGGTCGGCGGGGTTGAGCTGGATGGTGTCCTGGAAGGTGGCCGTATAGAGGACGAGGGCCCGCATGCCCTCGGCGTACGACTTCTGCAGCATGAGCTCGCGGCGCACGTCGGGGTGGCGGGTGATGGGCACCCGCGGCGCGGTCTTGTCGGACATCTGGGTCAGGTCGGCGCCCTGCAGGCGGGCCTTGGCGTACTCCAGGGCGTTGAGGTAGCCGGTGGAGAGCGTGGCGATGGCCTTGGTGCCGACCATCATCCGGGCGTGCTCGATGACCATGAACATCTGCTTGATGCCCTCGTGCACGTCGCCGACCAGCCAGCCGATCGCCGGGTGCTTGTCGCCGAAGGTCAGCTCGCAGGTCGTGGAGACCTTGAGGCCCATCTTCTTCTCGACGTTGGTGACGTAGACGCCGTTGCGCTCGCCCAGCTCGCCGTTCTCCAGGTTCACGTGGAACTTGGGCACCAGGAACATCGACAGGCCCTTGGTGCCGGGGCCGTGTCCTTCGGGGCGGGCCAGCACGAGGTGGAAGATGTTCTCGGTCAGGTCGTGCTCGGCGCTGGTGATGAAGCGCTTGACGCCCTCGATGTGCCAGGTGCCGTCGGGCTGCTGGGTCGCCTTGGCCCGGCCGGCGCCGACGTCGGAACCGGCGTCGGGCTCGGTGAGCACCATGGTGGCGCCCCAGTTGCGCTCGATGGCCAGCTCGGCGAAGCGCTTCTGGTCGTCGGTGCCGACCTTCCACAGGGTGTAGGCGAAGCTGGGGCCGGCCGCGTACATGTACAGGGCGGGGTTGGCACCCAGGGTCATCTCGGCGGTGGCCCAGGCCAGGCTCCGGGGGATGCCGGGGCCGCCCAGGTCGGTCGGCAGGTCCAGGTGGGCCCAACCGCCGTCGACGAGCGCCTTGTACGACTTCTTGAAGCCGGCCGGCATGGTGACGCTGCCGGTCTCCGGGTCGAAGACGGGCGGGTGGCGGTCGCCTTCCTCGAACGAGTCGGCGAACACGCCCGAGGCCAGTCGGCTGACCTCGTTCAGGAGGCTACGGGCGACATCTTCGTCCACATCCGCGTACGGCCCGGTGCCGAGGATCTCGCCGCGCCCGAACACCTCGAAGAGGTTGAACTCCAGGTCACGCAGGTTGCTCTTGAAGTGGCCCATGGCTGCTGATCTCCTTGAACCGGGGGCGTTATCTACTGGCTAGTAACCTTACTAGCAATGCTACCCGCGAGTAACCAGCGATATGCGTGGCATGCTCGTCTTCATGGATGCCGAAGAACTCGCCACGCGCTGGCGAGAGCGGCTGGAATCCTGGGCCATTCCAGAGGAGATCATGGCCAAGGCCCCGGTCGATCCCTGGGGCCACTCGCCCGGCCGCTTCGCCACGCGCACCGACTGGGCGCTCGCCGCCCCGGATGACGGGCCCACGATGGCCCGGCTCACCGAGGCGCTGCCACCAGGCGGCACGCTGCTCGACGTGGGCGCGGGCACCGGCGCCGCCTCGCTCCCGCTGCACGAGCGCCTCGGCGAGCTCTACGCCGTCGACACCTCGCCCGCGATGCTGGCCGAGCTCGCCACCCGGGCCGACAAGCTGGGCGTCGCCCTGACGGCGGTCGAGGGCCGCTGGCCCGACGTGTCCGACCAGGTGCCCATGGTCGACGCGACGATCGCCGCGCACGTCGTCTACAACGTGCCCGACCTGGCCGCCTTCCTGCGCGCGCTCGACGACCGCACCCGGGGCCGGGTGGTGATCGAGCTCCCGCAGCGCCATCCGATGAGCTGGATGGCGCCGCTCTGGCAGCACTTCCACGGCATCGAGCGCCCGGTCAGGCCCATCGCCGAAGACTGCGTGGCGCTGGCGGCGGCGCTCGGCTACGCCGTGCAGGTCGAGGAGCGGGAGGCGCCGCTCGAACGCTTCTCCTCCCTCGAGGAGCTCGCGGCCAGCGCCTGCCAGCGCATCTGCCTCGACCCGTCGCTCGCGACGGAGGTGGCGGAGACCGCGCTCTCCCTCGGCATGTGGCCCGTCCCGAAAGACCGCTGGGTCACCCTCTGGTGGGAATGACCGGGCTCGCTCCGCCGTTGCCTCGATAGAGCCCTGCTCCCGGACGAGACGCGCCGTACCCGGAAAGCCAAGACGACGCACGACCTGTCGTCTCGCTCGCCGGAGGTTTCACTCATGGCCTGGATCCTGCTTGTCGTCGCCGGTCTCTTCGAGGTCGTCATGGCCCTGTCGCTCAAGCTGAGCGACGGGTTCTCCCAGGTGTGGTGGTCGGTCTCGTTCTTCGTCACGGCCGTGCTGAGTTTCGGTCTGCTCTCGTACGCGCTCAAATCCCTCGACGTCGGCACCGCGTACGCGGTGTGGACCGGCATCGGCGCGGTGGGCACGGCGGTGGTCGGCATGCTGGCCATGGGGGACAACGCGTCGTTCGTGCGGATCGCCTCGATCGCCCTCATCGTCGTGGGAATCGTCGGCCTCAACCTGGCCGGCGCGCACTGACCCCGCGCGATCCGGTAAGGGAATTCTCAGGGTCCGTCCCCGATGCGAACCGGGGGACCCAAAAGGCACCCTGAGGATATGAACGAACTCAGTCGAAGCGACGAAGTCTCCCTGTCCGGCGCCGCGCTGCGCGGCGCTCCCTGGAGGACCGCGGCCATCGGCGGTGGCGCGATCACCGCGGCCAGCTGGGGCATGGGCGTGCTGCTGCCCGGCCCCGCCGACCTGGTCTGGGCGCTGGGTCTCGGCATCAGCCTGTTCGCGCTGATCGCCACCATCGGCGCGGTGTCCAAGCCGAACGAGGGCGACCGGGTGACCCGGCAGGCCCGCCACTGGTCGCTGCGGCATCCGTGGAAGTTCGCGCTGCTGCCCGCCGGGATCACCGCGGTGCTGGACTACCCGGTGCAGCTGGTGCTCGACGGCGAGGGAGTCTTCGGCTCGGCCTTCCAGTCGCTCTGGCACGGCCTGCTGGTGTACATCATCGCCGGCATCCTCACCGTCACCATGCGGGGACGCGCGGGGAGCGAGTGACGCCGTCAGGCGCGCTCGGCCTCGCGCTTGAGCCCCTGCAGGGTGCGGTTCATGTTCGCGGTGTTGTGGCTCGCCCGGTCGGGCACGTTGGTGGCCCAGCCGCCGACGATGTTCATGAACCTGCCCCGGGTGTCCCAGGTCTTCTGCTCGACCCGGCAGCCCGTCTCGGTCGGGGTGATGTCGAAGCGCCAGATGGCGACGTCGAGCACCCCCGCCGCGCGCACGTGATAGGCGAACGTGCGACCCGGCTCCGCGGCGGTGACCGTGCAGCTGGTGGACCAGCGCCGGTTCCCGTTGCGGTTGCCGCCGACGAACCTGGCTCCCGGCCTGGCCTCCTTGACGGGGCCGATCCACCGCGCGCGCAGGCACTCGGCGTTCCAGCTGCCGATCTCGGACAGATCGGTGACCAGGGCATAGACCCGCTCGGGCGAAGCGTTGATCTCGATGCTCGCGGACGCGCTCGGCTCGCTCATGCGGTCAGCATCGCCGACAGAACGTTATTCGGGCAACCCCCGCTCCGCCTGGCTCCGGCAGACGCAGAACTCGTTGCCCTCGGGGTCCCGCATGGTCACCCAGCCGGTGCCGTCGGCCTGGCGATGGTCCCACAGCACCGTCGCGCCCAGCCCAAGGAGTCGCTCGACCTCCTGGTCGCGGGTGCGGCCCTCGGTGCCGTTGACGTCGAGGTGGACGCGGTTCTTCACCGTCTTGCCCTCGGGGACCCGGATGAACAGCAGGAACGGCCCGCGCTCGGTGCGGAGCATGACCTCGTCGTCGCCCGGCTCGTCGTCGTCGCCGAGCGGCAGCCCGGTCGCTCCGCTCCACCAGGAAGCCAGCTCGTACGGCTCCGCGCAGTCGATGGTCACGGCATGGATCTCGATCATCCCGCCACCCAAGCGCCCCCCACGGCCCCCGTCAAACGGATTACGCCATGATGGACGCCATGTCGCGAACCTCCTCAAACCCGATCTTCCGTCCGGCCACGGCCGAGGATGTGCCCGCGATCGTCGCGATGCTGGCGGACGACCCGCTCGGCGCGCGACGCGAGGGCGACCCGGGCGACGAGCGTTACCTGAGCGCCTTCGCCCGCATCGACGCCGACCCCCACGACGAGCTGATCGTGGCCGAGCGTGACGGCGAGGTCGTGGGCACCATGCAGCTCACCTACCTGGCCGGCCTGTCGCGGCTCGGCGCCGAGCGCTGCCAGATCGAGGCGGTCAGGGTCGCCGCCTCCAGCAGGGGAGAGGGTCTCGGCCGCCGGATGATCCAGTGGGGCATCGACCGGGCCCGGGCACGCGGCTGCGCGATGGTGCAGCTCACCTCCGACAAGTCGCGCACCGGCGCGCACCGGTTCTACGACTCGCTCGGCTTCGCCGCCTCCCACGAGGGTTACAAGCTGTCGCTGAGCTGAGCGACCATCCATCTGCACCACTCGGCACGGTGCCGTTCGTAGCCGAGGCCGCAGCGTAGCGTCGCGTAGTTGCCGAATTTGGGATCGCCCGGCCTGGGCGGCTCGCCGAACAGCCCCTCCTCGCGCTCGTACTCGGCCAGCCGCGCCTCGTGAAGCGCAAGCTGGTCGGCGAACAGCCGCTTGAGCAGCGGCGGGTCGGCCAGCCACGACGCGTACGTCTTCAGCACCAGCTCGTCGCGCTCGGGCCGCTCGCGCGGCGGCGTGGTCACCCATTCCCGCAGCGCCCCGGAGCCCTCGGGCGTCAGACGGTAGACCTTCTTGTCCTGCGGGCCCGGCCCGTGCCGGGTCTCGTAGACGACCAGCCCACCGGCCAGCAGCTTCTGCAGCTCGGGGTGGATCTGACTGTGACCGGCCGTCCAGAAGTAGGAGACGGGCCGTCGCATGGCCGCGGCGATGTCGTAGCCGGTGCGTTCGCCGCGGGCCAGCACGGCGAGTATCGCGAATCCCAGCGTCGAGGTCGTCGTCCTCGAAGTCCTTGAGGTCATGGTGCCTCCAAGGGTATTCTGCGGTCGCGCT
>NZ_BMNH01000001.1:0-9078 GCF_014646355.1 Nonomuraea cavernae | reverse complement strand
ACCGCCTGCGGGGGCGCGGTCAACACCACCACCGGCACCACCGCGGACGGCCCGGCCCCGTCACCCACGCGGACCCCCAGCCCGACCCCGACCCCGACCCCATCACCTGTGATCACCGGTCCCAACGTGAGCGGCTGCTTCAGCGAGGACGACGGCGAGATCTTCACCCACGGCGACGACCTGCCCGGTGTGATCACGGGCAAGGGCGAGGTCGGCGTGGTGATCACCTACGAGCGCCTCGGCAACGTCTGCAACTGGCGCCCGCTCTCCGACCGCCTGGTCCAGGCCGGCTACCGCGTCCTGCTCTACGCCCGCGACAGCAGCGTCACACCGGAGGACATGGCCGTCAGAATGGGCAAGCGGCTGGCCGGGAAGAAGGGCGTCGAGCGGCTGTTCTTCGTCGGTGGCTCCATCGGCGGCACCGCCTCGGCCCCCGCCGCGGCACGGACGGGTGACAAGGCGGCGGGCATCGTCGCCCTGTCAGGCGCGATCGATCCCGAGGACGCGGCCGACATCACCGTGCCGCTGCTCCAGATCGGCACCGAGCACGACGGCTACGGCGGCGCCGAGGACCTCCAGGCGGCCCACGACGCCGCCACCAAGGCCCCCGCCAACGAGATGCACGTCATCAAGGGCGAGCGCTTTCACGCCACGGACCTGTTCCGCAGTTCCTACGGCCCCGAGGTGCTCGACCGGATCGTCACCTTCATGGACCGGCACAAGGGCTGACCTCGACCAGGTTGTCGTGGTAGACGGCGCCCCGGCCCAGGTCGGCGTCACGTTCCTCGACGACCGCGTTCGCGTTCGCGCCGCCGGGGCTGTGCTTCGGCCAGCGCCCCTTGGGCGAGGCCACCACGCCCCGCGCCACCCGGTCGCTCACCTCGACGTCGGCCAGGAACTCGCCGCGGTCGTTGTGCACCCGCGCCCGCTGCCCGCTCACCAGCCCGCGCTCGGCCGCGTCGGCCGGGTTGACCAGCACGACCGGCTCCTTGGCCCGGCGCCGCAGCTCCGGATTGTTGCCGAACACCGTGTTGAGGAACGTGTGCGCCGCGGGCGTGATCAGAGTCAGCCCGTACGGCGAGCCGCCGGCCGTACGGACCGACAGGGGCGGCACGTACGCCTCGCCCGCGGGCGGGAAGCGCAACCGGCCCGACGGCGTCGGGAAGCCGTCGGCGAACGGAAGGAACGGCTTGGGGTGGTTCAGCCGTACCCAGCCCTCCTTGCGCAGCCGGTCCAGCGTGATGCCCTCCAGCGACGGGTGGTCGCCGGCCAGCAGTTGCCCGGCCAGCTCCAGATCCGAGTCGTACAACGAGGGCTCGGTCAGACCCATGTGCCTGGCCAGCCGCCGGAACGTCTCCGTCGTCGACAGGCACTCGCCCGGCGGCTCCACGGCGGGCTCGTTCCACTGCAGGTACAGGTGGCCGTACCCGGCGTGCAGGTCGAGGTGCTCGGTCTGCATGGTCGCCGGCAGCACGATGTCGGCGTAGTCGACCGTGTCGGTGGGAAACTGCTCCATCACCACGGTGAACAGGTCGTCGCGCCGGAGCTCACGCCTGATCGCGTTGGTGTCGGAGGTGGAGCCGACCGGGTTGGCCCCGTACACCCACAGGCACTTCACCGAGCCGAGCTCGGAGGCCAGCCGGGTCATGGTCAGCGTGCGCACCGGCGCGGCCAGCAGGTCCTCCCGGGTGTCGACGCCGAGACGCAGGTGCCCGCTGGTGGAGTAGGAGACACCGCCGCCCGGGTGCCGCCAGTCGCCGGTGACGCCCGGGATCGCGGCGATGGTGCGCATCGCGGTGCCGCCGCCCGCGTGACGCTGGATCCCCATCGTGGCGCGGATCGCCGTGGGCCGGGTGCGCGCGAGCCGTATCCCCAGGCTGTGGATGTCCTCGGCCGGGATGCCGGTGATCTCCGCCACTTTCGCGACCGGATGGCTCAGGATCTCCTCGCGGAAGGCCGCCCAGCCCTCCGTGTGCTCGGCCAGGAACTCCTCGTCCTGCGCGCCCTCCGCGAGCACCACGTTGAGCAGCCCGAGCGCCAGCGCCGCGTCCGTGCCCGGCCTGATCGCCAGGTGCTGGTCGGCCTGGTCGGCGGTCCTCGTGCGGATCGGGTCGATCGCCACCACGTGGGCGCCGTCCGCCCGCGCGTCCTGGACGAACTTCCACAGGTGGTGGCCGCTGGTCAGCGTGTTGGTGCCCCAGAGCAGGATCAGCCTGGACAGCGCGAAGTCCTCGGGGTCCATCCCGCCGGGCGTGCCGTTGGTCAGGGTCAGCCCGGTGTTGCCGGCGGTGGAGCAGATGTTCAGCCAGTGCCTGGAGGCGCCCAGCACGTTCCAGAACCGGCGCCCGGCCGCCCCCTCGCAGCCCTGGACGAAGCCGAGCGACCCGGTGCCCTGGTAGGGCCAGACCGCCTCGCCGCCGTGCTCCTGGATGATGCCGCGCAGCCGTACCGAGATCTCCTCCAGCGCCTCGTCCCAGCTGATCCGCTCGAAGCGCCCCGACCCCTTCGGTCCCGTACGGCGCAGCGGGTGCAGGATGCGGTCGTCCGCCCGGGTGTGCTCCAGATAGCGGTTGACCTTCACGCAGAGGGAGCCACGCGTGTAGGGGTGGTCCGGGTTGCCGCGCATCTTCACCGCCCGGCCCTCGTCGACGGTCACGATCCACGAGCAGCCATCGGGGCAGTCCAGCGGACAAGCTCCCCAAACCCTCAGTTCACCCGACATAGCGCAGAGCTTACTTCCCACTCCGGAACCGCCCCGGGGAGCCGTGTTACGGATGGGACACCTGGGGCGTGTACTCTGCCTCGCGCGCCTCGTCTACCGCCTGACGTGCGATGACGAAGCGTGCGAGAGCCGGACGCATCGAAACCTCGGGGCTGGGCACGTCACTGCCGACCGAGTCGTTGTCCGGTGCAGACGGAGGTGACGATCAGGGACACTAACGGCTAAAGATCGTACGGTCGGGCCGGGAAGGTGCAGAATCGCTGTCGGTGGCCGAAATCAGCGAACGCTCGAAGGCGGAGGACCTCTCGAAGGAGGGTCCAGCCGTGGCTGAGGCACGTCCAGACCACGAGGTCTACGTGGTGGAGCCGCTGCTGCCGCAACGCCTCCGGCGCCCCTCCGACCTGCTGCGCTTCCTCGCCACGCTGCTCGTGCTCGGCGCGGTCGTCCTGCTCGCCCTGATCGCCAAGCAGACCCTCAACGGCCTTGAGGCCGACGTCACCGAGGGCACCACTCTCGTCCCCGACCTGCTCAGCCGCGTGGCCACGTTCCTCGGCGGCGCGGCCGTGCTGACCGTGCCCGTGGCGTTCGCCGTCGAACGCGTCTTCCACCGCGACGGGCTGCGCGTCGCGGAAGGCCTGATCGCCGCGATCATCGGCATGGTCGGGTCCTTCCTGTTCGGCCAGTGGCTCCTCGCGGGCAACGCCGAGGACCTGAGCCAGCTGCTCACCGGCGGCCGCTCGATCGAGCCGCTCAACACGCTGCTCACCTCCGTGATCGCCTACACCACCGCCGTGCGCATCTCCCGCCGCCCCACCTGGCGCGCGCTCACCTGGACCGTGATCGCGCTCTACATCTTCGCGCTGTTCTCCGGCAGGCAGATCACGCTGCCGGGCGCCGTCGTCACCGTCCTGGTCGGCATGGCGATGGGCTACGCCACCCTCTACGGCGTCGGCAGCCCCAACACCCGGCCGCCCGGCAACGCCGTGGTCGCCGCCCTCCGCAAGCTCTCCTTCGCCCCGGTCTCGGCTCGCCGGATCGACGACGACCACCAGGGCAGCCGCCGCTACCACATGGGGCTCCGGGACGGCAGCAGCCTCGACGTCACCGTGCTCGACCGCGACCGTCAGGTGGCCGGCCTGCCGTACCGGCTGTGGCGCCGGATCCGGCTCAACTCCGAGACCAGGCGCCGGGCGATCAGGTCGCTCCGCGCCGAGCTGGAGCGCGAGGCGCTGATGGCGTACGCCACGCAGGCGGCGGGCGCCAGCACGCCGCGGCTCCTCGGCACCAGCGAGATCGGCACCGAGGCCGCCCTGCTCGCCTACGAGCACCTCGACACGCGCACGCTCGACGAGGTGCCCGACGACGAGATCGACGACGGCGTCCTCGCGCAGATCTGGGAGCAGGTGGCGCTGCTGCAGATCCAGCGGCTGGCACACCGGCGGCTCACCGGCGACGGCATCCACCTCGACGGGGCGGGCCGCGTCGTGCTGACCGACGCCCGCAGCGGCGAGATCGCCGCCGGCGACCTGCTGTTGCGGCTCGACGTCGCGCAGCTGCTGACCTACCTCGCGCTGCGCGTCGGGCCCGAGCGCTCGGTCCGCGCCGCCGCCGCCGTCATGGGCCCCGACGCGCTGGGCCACGCGATGCCGCTGCTCCAGCGCATCGCGCTGACCCGCGAGACCCGCTCGGCCCTGTCCAAGGACAAGGGCCTGCTGGCCGCCATCCGCGAGCAGATCGTCGCGCTCAAGCCCCAGAGCACGGTCGAGGAGGTACGCCTCGAACGCTTCAGGCCGCGCACCCTGGTGACCATCATCGCCAGCACGCTGGCCGCCTACTTCCTGCTCTCCCAGCTCAGCCAGGTCAACCTGGGCCAGGTGATCTCCACGGCCAACTGGGGCTGGTCGGGCCTGGCGCTCGTCGCCTCGTTCGTCAGCTTCGTGGCGGCCGCGTTGATGCTGCGCGGGTTCGTGCCCGAGCCGCTGCCGCTGTGGCGCACCGTGCTCGTGCAGTTCGCGGCCTCGTTCGTGAAGCTCGTGGCGCCGGCCGCGGTCGGCGGCGTCGCCATCAACACCCGCTACCTGCAGAAGCGCGGCATCTCCCCGGCGCTCGCGGTGGCTAGCGTGGGCGCCTCGCAGCTGATCATGATGGTCTTCCACATCGCGCTGCTGCTGCTGTTCGCCTACATCACCGGCTCCAACACCGCCACCTCGTTCAGCCCGTCGCGTGAGCTCGTCCTCGCCCTGCTGGCGCTGGCCGTGCTGGTCGTCGTCCTGCTGGGGGTGCCGCGGCTGCGCCGGATCATCACCGAGCGGATGCGGCGGCTGTTCTCCAACGTGCTGCCCCGGCTCCTCGACGTGCTCCAGTCGCCACGCAAGCTGATCGAGGGCTCCGCCGGGACACTGATGATCACCCTGGCGTTCGTGGTCTGCCTCGACGCCTGCGTCGCGGCCTTCGGCGGCGAGCTCGACTTCACCGCCGTCGCCGTCGTCTATCTCACGGCCAACGCCATCGGCTCGGCCGCGCCCACGCCTGGCGGCCTGGGCGCCGTCGAAGCCTCGCTCATCGTCGGACTGACCGTGGCCGGCCTGCCCAGGGAGCTGGCCACCTCGGCCGTCCTGTTGTTCCGGCTGCTCACGTTCTGGCTGCCGGTGCTGCCCGGCTGGGCCTCCTTCACCTACCTCCAGCGGCACGAGGCCCTGTGACGGTCACGAGGCCGGCCGGGTGATCTTGTCGATCGCCTCCAGCTCGTCCTCGGTGAAGGCGGGGCCGTCCAGGCAGGCGACGTTGTCCTCCAACTGCCGCACAGTGCTCGCGCCGATCAGCACGCTGGTCACCCGAGGGTCCCGCAGGGTCCACAGCAGCGCCATCTGCGCCAGCGTCTGCCCCCTGCTCCTGGCGATCTCGTCGAGGTCGCGGGCCAGCTCGCGGTCGATCTGGTCGGCGCTCAGAAACCTGCTGGTCGCGGCCCTGGAGTCGGCGGGCACCCCGTCCAGGTAGCGGTCGGTCAGCAACCCCTGCGCGAGCGGCGAGTAGACGACGCAGCCCATGCCCGCCTCCTCCAGCACGTCGAGCAGCCCGCCCTCGATCCACCGGTTGATCATCGAGTAGGACGGCTGGTGGACGAGCAGAGGCGTGCCCAGCTCGCGCATGATCCGGGCCGCCTGCGCGGTCTGCTCGGCCGAGTAGTTGGAGATGCCCGCGTACAACGCCTTGCCCGAGCGCACCGCCCGGTCCAGCGCGCCCATCGTCTCCTCCAGCGGCGTGTCCGGATCGGGACGGTGGCTGTAGAAGACGTCGACGTACTCCAGCCCCATCCGCGCCAGCGACTGGTCGAGGCTGGCCAGCACGTACTTGCGCGACCCCCACTCTCCGTAGGGCCCGGGCCACATGTCGTACCCGGCCTTGCTGGAGATGACCAGCTCGTCCCGGTACGCGGCGAAATCCTGCCGAAGCACCCGCCCGAAGTTGGATTCCGCCGACCCGTACGGCACGCCGTAGTTGTTGGCCAGGTCGAAGTGCGTGATGCCCAGATCGAACGCCCGGCGCAGGATCGCGCGCGAGGTGGAGAGCGGGCGGTCGTCGCCGAAGTTGTGCCACAGTCCCAGCGACACGGCCGGCAGCCTGAGCCCGCTTTTCCCACTGCGGTTGTACGGCTGGCGCTCGTAGCGGCCCTCGTCGGCCTGATAGGTCACGAGGTGCCTCTCTCGATGATCCAGGCGAGGGCGAAGGCCTCCTCGCGCCAGGCGTCGTACCGCCCGCTGCGCCCGCCGTGGCCCGCCCCCATCTCGGTCTTGAGCAGGAACGGCCCTCCCTGCGCCGTCGCCCGCAACCTGGCGATCCATTTCGCGGGCTCGTGGTAGAGCACCCGGGTGTCGTTCAGGCTGGTGATCGCCAGAATCGGCGGATACGACCGGCCGTCCACGTTCTCGTACGGCGTGTAGCTCTTCATGTAGGCGTACACATCGGCGTTGTGCAGCGGGTCGCCCCACTCGTCCCACTCGATCACGGTCAGCGGCAGCGACGGGTCGAGGATCGTGTTGAGCGCGTCGACGAACGGCACCTCGGCCACCACGCCCGCGAACTCCTCCGGCGCCAGGTTGGCGACCGCGCCCATCAGCAGGCCGCCCGCCGAGCCGCCTCTCGCGATCACCCGATCGCTCCAGCGCGCCTGCTTGAGGTGCCTGGCCGCGGCCACGAAGTCGGTGAACGTGTTGCGCTTCCTGGTCAGCTTGCCTTCCTCGTACCAACGCCTGCCCATCTCGCCACCACCCCGGACGTGGGCCACGGCGAAGATGAAGCCGCGGTCGAGCAGTGACAGCCTCGGCACGGAGAAGCCCGGATCGATGGAGGTCTCGTAGCTGCCGTAGCCGTACAGGACGGTGGGGGCGGGGGCGCTGGTGTCCTTGCGCTTGACGATGGAGATCGGGACCCGCGTGCCGTCGCCGGCCGTGGCCCAGTCGCGGAACTGTTCGTAGTCGTCGGGGGTGTAGCCGCCGAGCACCGGCCGCTGCTTGAGCAGGATCAGCTCGCGGGTGGCGAGTTCGTAGTCGTAGACGCTGGGCGGCGTGATCATGCTGGTGTAGGCCAGCCGGAGCCTGCGGGTGCTGAACTCGGGGTTGCCCGCCGGACTGACGTCGTAGAGCGGCTCGGGGAACTCGATCTCGTACGCGGCCCCGGCATAGGCGGCCTCCACCCGGTCGCGCCAGCCGTTGCGCGGGGCTTCGTCCCCGTACGGGAGCACTCGGATGCCGGTCAGCCCGTCGCGGCGGAAGTGGATCACGGCGTGGTCGGAGAACGCCTCGATGTCGAGCAGCCGGGTGCCCTCGCTGTGCGCGATCAGCGGCGTCCAGTCGCCGGGAGCGTCGAGCGGGGCGGTGGCCAGCTCGAAGTTCTCGGCGTGCTCGTTGTGGAGCACGTAGAAGAAGTCTCCGGCGTGCTCGACGCTGTATTCGACGCCGACCGTCCGCGGCCGGACGACCCGGAACTCACCCGTGGGGTCGTTGGCGTCGAGGACGCGGGCCTCACTTGTGATCTTGCTGCCGGCGCCGAGGACGAGGTAGCGCTCGCTCCGGGTGAGCCCGATGCCGATCCAGTAGCGCTCGTCGGGCTCCTCGTAGACCAGGACGTCCTCAGGCGTGCCGAGGGTGTGCCGGTAGACCTGGAAGGGGCGCCAGGCGTCGTCGACGCGGGTGTAGAAGAACGTCGAACCGTCGGCCGACCAGCAGCCGCCGTAGAAGACGTCCTCGATCTGGTCGTCCAGCAGTTCGCCGGTCTCCAGGTTCTTGAACCTCAACGTGAAGCGCTCGGCGCCCTTGTAGTCGGTGGAGTAGGCCAGCATCGTGCCGCCGGGGGCGATGGTGCTGGTGCCGATGGAGAAGAAGGGGCTGTCGCCGGCCAGCTCGTTGCCGTCGAGCACGACCTCCTCCTGGTCGAGGCGCTCGCCGGGCTTGACCTCGGGCGGTGTGTCGCCGTCGGCGGGGACCCGGCAGGAGACGGCGTACTGCTTGCCCTCCTCGGTGCGCGTGTAGTACCACCACGCGCCCTTGCGGCTCGGCACCGAGAGGTCGGTCTCCTGGGTGCGGCCCTTGATCTCCTGGAACACCTGCTCCTGCAGGTCGGCCAGGTGAGCGGTCTCCTCCTTGAGGAACGCGTTCTCCGCTTCGAGATAGGCGATCGTGTCGGGATCGTCCTTGTCTGCGAGCCACGCGTACTCGTCGACCACGGTGTCGCCATGGTGCGTGCGCTCAGTCGGGACCGTCTTCGCCAGTGGCGGTGTTTTGCTGCTCACGTGGGGAGTCTATGGTCGCCTGTGATCGTTCTGTGGCCATGAACGGTGGTGAATGCGTCTCGGGCGGTCGGGGGCGCTGCTACTCTTGGGGAGTCGACGCGGTGCGGCAACCAACCTCCTTCACTTAGGTGATATCGGCATGGTTGCGCAGCATTGGTCGGTAATCTCTCAGACTCACCCCGCTTGAAGATCGGTTCGCGGATCGCTCTGAAGGCTGGTAAGTTAGAGGGGTTGCCCTGGGAACGGGGTGGTGTTCGATTTCTGCTGGTCAGACTGGTTCGGGTCAATTTGACACGGGTCTGGGGGGGCTGGGAGGATTCGAACACAACAGAACGAAATTGTGAAGCGAAAGTGAACGCCTCTGAGCGGGCCTGAATGGTTTCGGGTTTGTGAGGGTGTACGCGTCCGTTTCTTGAGAACTCAACAGTGTGTTAAAAGCCAGTGCATGATGCACAACCCCGTCTTTTTTGACGGATTCCTTTGGTTGACATTCATGAGTGGATGTTGGCCAGGATTGTTTTCCAGGCATTGTTTGGAGAGTTTGATCCTGGCTCAGGACGAACGCTGG